>NZ_JAKRFN010000033.1 GCF_022348085.1 Mycobacterium sp. PSTR-4-N
CGGCACTGCAGGCACACCCGGCGCAGGAGACGTCGCGACCTCCACCGACGAACCCGCCGGCACCGCAGGCACACCCGGCGCAGGAGGCGTCGCAACTTCCACCGACGAACCCGCCGGCACTGCAGGCACACCCGGCGCAGGAGGCGTCGCAACTTCCACCGACGAACCCGCCGGCACTGCAGGCACACCCGGCGCAGGAGGCGTCGCAACCTCCACCGACGAACCCGCCGGCACCGCAGGCACACCCGGCGCAGGAGGCGTCGCAACCTCCACCGACGAACCCGCCGGCACCGCAGGCACACCCGGCGCAGGAGGCGTCGCAACCTCCACCGACGAACCCGCCGGCACTGCAGGCGCGGGAGGAGCCGGCGGCGAAAAGGTCTCGATGGAACTGACCGACGGCGTCGCTGGCGTCGGAGGTGCGGGCGGAGAGAAGGTCTCTACCGAACTGGCGACCGGGGTCGCGGGGACACCCGGAGCAGGAGGTGCCGCACCCTCAACCGAGGACCCCACCGGAACCGCAGGCACACCCGGCGCCGGCGGCGCCAAAACACCCGACTCACCCACCACCGGAGCACCCGGCACACCCGGAGCAGGAGGAGCACCAGCGCCCACCGGAGCACCCAGCGGGGCACCCGGCACACCCGGCGCGGGCGGCGCCACAACACCCGACTCACCCACCACCGGAGCACCCGGCACACCCGGAGCAGGAGGCGTCACACCCTCAACCGAGGACCCCACCGGAACCGCAGGCACACCCGGCGCCGGCGGCGCCACAACACCCGACTCACCCACCACCGGAGCACCCGGCACACCCGGAGCAGGAGGAGCACCAGCGCCCACCGGAGCACCCAGCGGGGCGCCCGGCGCACCCGGCGCCGGCGGCGCCACCGCACCCGACTCACCCACAACCGGAGCTCCCGGAACGCCGGGCGCCGGGGGCGCGAAATCGCCTCCGGCAGCGGCGATTGGCGCGCCCGGGGCAGCGCCCCCGGCTGGCGCCACCGCACCACCGGCACCCTCAACCGGCGCACCGACACCCGGTACACCGGCCGGCGCCACCCCACCTGCGTCACCAATGACCGGCGCGCCCGGCGCACCCGGAGCCGGCGGCGCACCCGCGCCCACCGGACCACCCACCGGCGCACCCGGCACACCCGGAACCGGCGGCAGCACAGCCCCGGCGTCACCGACAATCGGCGCCCCGGGGACCCCTGGCAGCGGCGGGCCCGCGTTGACAACAGGAGTCGCGACGGGTCCGCCCGGCGCCGGCGGTGCGGGCGGCGTCACGCCCGCAGCAGGAGTGACCGCAGCGCCCGGAGGTGCCGGCGGAACAGGAGGTGTTGCTCCTGTGCCCGTCACGGTCACCGGCACTCCGGGAGTCCCCGGCGCGGGCGGCGTGGCACCCGACGACGACGCGGATACCGAAGCCGGCGGACGCGGCGGTGTCGGCGGCAGTCCAGCCGATGCGGAACTGGCCGGCGGAACCACAACGGGAGGAGTGGGCTGACCCGGCCCGGCTGTGAACGACGACGCGGCATCGTGCAGAGCCTGCGGGATGTCAGCGGGGCGACTCGCGATTTGCTGGAGGATGCCCAGGCACTGCACGCCACCCCGGCCGGGGTCCGCGGCGGCAAGCGGCGTCAACAGCGGCGCGCTCAAGAACATCCCCGCGCTGCCCATCATGACAACGACGATGCCCTTCTTGGTCCGTGACATGCGCTCCCAGTCCTTCTGCGTCGTGCTGCAATTCCGATCAGTTACTGGGCTTACTGAACCGACAATTTGGAGAAACGCCGACGCGACAAAAGCTGCGTTATGCAACCGTTGCCAAGGAGAAGCAATCCCGTTGCGGACACATCCGACTGAGCTGCGGTTATGCCATGCCGGCACTGCCGGAAACGCCAACCTCTGAAGGCGCTGTGAGTTTTCGTCCACCACGGGCTGCATGAGCCAGCGCTTCGTGCGCCACCACGCCGACCCTCCTCCGCAAACCCGTCTGCCACCGTTGCGCGAGCGCCTCATCGCATGCGATATCCGCTTCGGCGATGGCTCGCCGCGACGGCACCGAAAAGGTTTGCACTTCCGGATTGGCGCGGTCGGTCATGCCAGGCACGCGTTTGCGCCCGCGTTGCTGCGGCTTCCTGGCGCACGTCACACCCGCAAGGGACCATTGGCCCTGTCCCAGCGCTCGAGCACCGCGCAGTCTGGCAGCAGACGAAGTGGAGGTGCGATGACCACGCCGCAAATCGGATGCGAGCTGATCGTCGATGTGTTGCAGGTGGCTTGCCGCGCACCATCACTCCACAACACGCAGCCCTGGCGCTGGACGCTGACCGGAAACACCGTCGACCTGTACCTCGATCCGTCCCGACGCGCCGAGAGTGCCGACAGCAGTGGACGCCAGGCGTTACTCAGTTGCGGCGCCGTGTTGGACCATTTCCGAGTCGCCGTCGCGGCGGCGGGATGGCACGGCGTGGTCACCCGCTTCCCCGATCCGGAGAATTCCCTCCACGTCGCCAGCATCGAGCTCACCCCTGCGCCGGGCGTGAGCCCACAGCAGCGCCACCGTGCCGACGCGATCATGGCGCGTCGCACCGATCGCTTGGCGTTCCTCGCACCTCCCGACGGGGCCGGCGACCTGGTCGACGCATCGATCGCCTCGGAGCATGCCGGCGCAGTTCGGCTCTGCGCCCTCGCTGACGAGCACCGCGCGACGGTGGCCGAGCTCTCCCAGGTCACCGACGTTCTGCGGTTGTACGACGCCGAATATCATGCGGAGTTGGATTGGTGGACAGATCTTTTCGCATCCGATGTCGGCATCCCGGCCACCGCTCTCATTTCGGCGCCGGAGAGTGACCGTGTCGCGGTCGGACGCAACTTCCCCGTCACCAGTCGTCCGGAACGCCGCAAAGACGTCGACGAGGACCACGCACGCATACTCGTCGTGTCCTCCGTCGACGACTCCGCGGAGAGCGTATTGCGTTGCGGTGAAATGCTTTCCGCTGTCCTGCTCGACGCGACGATCTCGGGTCTGGCGACATGCGTCGTGACGCACGTGACCGAACTCACCGGCGGGCGAGACGTCGTGGCGTCACTGATCGGCAATCGCGCGATCCCGCAGGCGTTGATCCGCGTCGGAAGAGCACCTGCTCTCGAGTCACCGCCGCCGCCCACCCCCCGACGAGATGTTCACGACGTGCTGCACATCTGCCCGGAGCCGACGTGAACTCCGAATCCACACCATCGGTCGTGGTGGGTATCGACGGATCCGCCGCCGCGCTGGAGGCCGCTCTGTGGGCCATCGACGAAGCCGAACACCGCGACGTTCCACTGCGCCTCATCTACGTCATCGACGCCGACCCCGACGATCAGCGAGGTCGAGCGCAGCGAATGGCGTGCGCTCAGACGGCCGTGAAAGACGTTGTGAACGCGGTCGAATCGACCGGACGACCAGTTCAGGTCGATGTCAGCATCGTGCACGGACGCCCGGTCGAGACCCTGTTGCGGGCGTCGCGATCAGCGATACTGCTGTGTGTGGGGGCCCGCGGAGTGCGACATGCGACCCAGGGTCGCATCGGCTCGACCGCGGCGGCACTGTCCGCGGCCGCACAGTGTCCGGTCGCGATCGTGCGTTCTCACCGCGCGCATGGGCAGCAGCAACGATCCGTCGTCGTCGAGCTCGCCGACCGCGCAGCGGCGGGCGCCGTGCTCGACAGGGGTTTGGTGGAGGCACAGCGTCGCAACGCGGCGGTGCGGATACTGGCCTCATCGCCGAACACCGCCGACGTTGCAGCGCAGTGGGAGCGTCGCCTCGCCGAATCACGGCGCAGGTACCCGCAACTCGACATCTCGGTGGGTGGCGACTCGGATGCCCTCGGCTACCTGGCGGCCAACGCCGACGATGTCGCGCTGATGGTGACCAGCCGAACCCGCCGGGGAGGCCTGACAGAACTCGTGGGGGCGCCCGGTAACGCCGCTTTACGGGACACCGACTGTTCGATCCTGATCTGCGGTCCGCAGACCGCACTGTGACCATGGAGGGCCGACCGCTGAACGACGACGACGACGACGTCGCGACCAAGGTGAAAGTGTTCCTCGTCGACGACCACGAGGTGGTCCGCCGCGGCCTGATCGAACTGCTCAGCGCGGACGGCGATCTCGACGTGATCGGTGAGGCCGGCTCGGTGTCCGAGGCGTTGGCGCGGATTCCGGCGATGCAGCCCGATGTCGCTGTCCTCGACGTCCGGTTGCCCGACGGCAACGGGATCGAGCTGTGCCGGGACCTGTTGTCTCGCATGCCGGATCTGCGCTGCCTGATGCTGACCTCGTATACCTCCGATGAGGCCATGCTCGACGCGATCCTCGCCGGCGCCAGCGGGTACGTGGTCAAGGACATCAAGGGCATGGAGCTCGCGCGCGCCATCAAGGACGTGGGAGCGGGACGCTCGCTGTTGGACAACCGCGCCGCGGCGGCACTGATGGCGACGGTTCGCGGCGAAGGGCGCGGACACGATCCCCTGTCAAGCCTCACCGATCAAGAGCGGGTCCTACTCGATCTCCTCGGCGAGGGGTTGACCAATCGGCAGATCGCTGCGCGAATGTTCTTGGCCGAGAAGACGATCAAGAACTATGTGTCACGGCTGCTGGCCAAACTCGGGATGGAGCGGCGCACGCAGGCCGCGGTGTTCATCTCCAAACTCGATCAGCAGCGCGCTCATCCCGGCGACGACCCGCTGGGGTGAGCCGCGGTCAACGGGCGCGCAGCCAGACCGCGGTATCCGGCGGCAGAACCGTCTGCACGTCGGGCGCCGAAGCAAGCATCACCGTCGCCGATCCGGGCAGCGGCACCTCGGTATCGCCGGTGTTGACCCAGCACTGCGCGGCACCGCGTTCGAACGCGATAGTGCCGGTGGGCGTGGCCAGCCACGTGAGATCGCCGGCATCGCACCACAACTGCGCGCGCAGACCAATCGCGCGCCGATACAGGTTCAAGGTGGAATCGGCGTCGCCGTCCTGCGCCTCCACGCTGCGCTCCGCCCAGTGCCCGGGCTGGGGCAACCACGTGACGGCGGCAGGGTCTGCGGCGAAGCCGTAGGGCACATCAGTCGCGTTCCAGGGCAGAGGAATTCGACAGCCGTCGCGACCAACGTCGGTGAATTCGGATTGCACCCACGTCGGATCCTGACGTACCTCGTCGGGCAGATCCTCCACCTCCTCGAGCGCCAGCTCCTCCCCCTGGTAGACATACGCGGTCCCGGGCAGGGCAAGCTGGACAAGCGCTGCGGCACGTGCGCGCCGCCGACCGATCACGTGGTCGGGGTCCTCATCAGCCCAGCGGCCCCGCTCCCAATCGGTCTCGATCAAGTGCCCTGGTTGGGAGCGGGAGAACCGGGTGACGGTGCGGGTGACGTCGTGATTGGACAGCACCCACGTCGGGGGCGCGCCGACCGTGGCGGCGGCACTGATCGCGTCGTCGACGACAGTGCGCAACACCTCGGCACGCCAGGGGGCGCGCAGGAAATCGAACTGGAAAGCGGTGTGCAGTTCGTCTGGTCGCAGGTAGCGGGCCAACCGTTCGTTGCTCGGCACCCACGCCTCGGCGATGAAGATCCGCTCCGGCGTGTAGCGCTGCGCGACTGCCCGCCACCCGCGGTAGATCTCGTGCACGCCGTCCTGATCCCACGCGGGATGGCCGGCGCGCGACTGCACCAGGCTCTGCGCCGCATCGTCGGGGTCGGCGGTGTCGGGCAGACCGTCGGCCTTGATCAGCCCGTGCGCCACGTCGATGCGGAAGCCGTCCACGCCACGGTCGAACCAGAACGCCAGGATGTCCTCGAACTCGGCCCGCACCTCGGCGTTGTCCCAGTTGAGATCCGGCTGCTCGGGAGCGAACAGATGGAGATACCACTGCCCGTCGGCGAGTCGCGTCCACGCAGGTCCCCCGAACACGCTCTGCCAGTTGTTGGGGGGCTGCGCACCGTCGGGTCCGCGGCCTGGCCGGAAGTGGTAGCGCTGCCTCGCGCCCGGTTCGTCGGAGACAGCGGCCTGGAACCATGCGTGCTGGTCGGACGTGTGGTTGGGGACGATGTCGAGCAGCACGCGGATGCCCTGATCGTGAGCCTCGGCGATCAATGCCTGTGCATCAGCCAGGGTGCCGTAGGCCGGTTCGATTTCGCGGTAGTCGGCCACGTCGTAGCCCGCGTCGGCCATCGGTGACGGGTACCAGGGGTTGATCCAGATCGCGTCGACACCCAGCTGCGCGAGATAGGGCAAACGGCTCCGCAACCCTGCGACGTCGCCGACGCCATCGCCGTTGCCGTCGGCGAAGCTGCGAATGTAGACCTGGTACACGACGGCGGTCTGCCACCACGAGGACTCGGCGCGGGCCACGGCACTCCTTTACGCACATTCGACGAACGTGCGTCCACGGTAGTGAACACCGACGATGTCGCGACAGCTGAGGCACTTTCGGGGTGGCCGCCGGCCGGTGCCGCGCCGATACGGCCCCACACCACCGGAGTTCCTGTGAACTATGACACACTCGTCGCTGTACCGAATGTGCTGGTCGTGGCCCTCGTGCGCAGGATCTCGGGAACCGCGACGTCATAGGACGAGGACGAGATGAAACGAATTCAGTTCGCCCGCGGGCGACGACGTCGGGCAATCGCGCTGGCAAGCGCACCTCTGCTCGCCGCCACGTTGTTGTCCGGATGCGGCAGTGACGGCGGGCCTCCGACGCTCACGTGGTACATCCTTCCGGACAACGGCGGCTCCGCCGCGCGCGCTCAGGAATGCGAGGCCTCCTCGGGCGGCGCCTACCGGGTGCAGATCGAATCGCTGCCCTCGACGGCCACCGCGCAGCGTGAGCAGATGGTGCGCCGCCTGGCCGCCGGAGACGCCTCCATCGATTTGGTCAGCATGGATGTGGTGTTCACCGCCGAGTTCGCGAACGCCGGCTTCTTGCGGCCCTACACCGAGCAGGAGGCCCAGCGGCTGACCGCCGGCATGCTGCCCGCCCCGACGAAGACCGGGATGTGGGACGACAAGCTCTACGGCGCACCGTACAAGTCGAACGCCCAGCTGCTGTGGTATCGCAAGTCGGCGGCCGCCGCGGCCGGTGTCGACCCGACGAGTCCCAACTTCACGTGGGACGAGATGATCAAAGCGGCTGTCGGACAACAGAAGAAGGTCGCCGTCCAGGCGCAGCGCTACGAGGGTTATACCGTGTGGATCAATGCGCTGGTGCTCTCGGGCGGAGGTGCGCTGCTGCAGGACGTCGAGGCCGGCCGCAACGCCAAGCCCTCGCTGGCCAGCCCGGCAGGCGAAAAGGCCGCCGAGATCGTCGGCTCCCTCGGGCGCTCCCCCGCCGCACCGACGGATCTGTCCAACGCCTCCGAAGAACAGGCCCGCGCCAACTTCCAATCGGACGAGGGAATGTTCATGGTGAACTGGCCCTACGTCCTCGCCGCGGCGCGTAGCGCGGCCGAAGACGGCACGCTCGCCCAGTCGGTCGTCGACGACATCGGCTGGGCCCGCTACCCCCGGGTGTCGGCCGACAGACCCAGCGCCCCGCCGCTGGGTGGTGCCAACCTCGGCATCGGCGCCTACACCAAGCATCCCGACCAAGCGGTGGCCCTGGTCGAGTGCATCAACGCCGAACCGAAGGCCACCAAGTACATGCTCGACGAGAGCGAACCCTCGCCCTACGCCGCGTCGTACGACGACCCGAAGATCCGCGAGGAATACGCGAACGCCGATCTGATCCGCGAATCGATCGGCGACGGCGGTCCCCGACCGCCGACTCCCTTCTACACAGACATCTCGGGCGCGATCCAACAGACATGGCATCCGCCGTCGTCAGTCAACGGCGACACTCCGGAAAGGACAGATGAATTCATGGCTGATGTGCTGGCGGGCAGGCGCCTGCTGTGACGACGCTCCAGGATCCGCCGCTGCAGAAAGAGCCGGGCCAACCGTCGGTCAGCGAGCGCGCCAAGGGTGAACGCCGGCTCGGCCTGTACCTCACGCTGCCCTCCTACATCGTGATGCTCCTCGTCACCGCCTACCCCCTCGGGTACGCACTCGTCTTGTCGCTGTACAACTTCCGGCTCACCGATCCGCAGGGGCGGAGCTTCGTCGGACTGAGCAACTACGGCGTCATCCTCACCGATCCGGTGTGGTGGAACGACTTCGTCACCACGCTGGCGATCACCGTCGTCACCGTGGCGGTCGAATTGGTGCTCGGCTTCTGGTTGGCTTTCGTGATGCTGCGCATCGAGCGCGGGCGTGGACCGCTGCGCACGGCGATCCTCATCCCCTACGGCATCGTCACCGTGGTGTCGGCGTTCATCTGGCGCTACGCGTTCGCCATCGACTCGGGCTTCGTCAACCAATGGCTGAACCTCACCGATTTCGACTGGTTCGGCGATCGCTGGTCGGCTATTTTCGTCATCTGCCTGTCGGAGATCTGGAAGACGACCCCGTTCATCTCGCTGCTGCTGCTCGCCGGGCTGGTGCAGGTGCCCGAGGACATGCAGGAAGCCGCCAAGGTCGACGGTGCGACTGCCTGGCAACGACTGTGGAAGGTGACGCTTCCCAACATGAAGGCCGCGATCATGGTCGCGCTGCTGTTCCGCACCCTCGACGCGTGGCGCATCTTCGACAACCCCTACGTGATGACGGCGGGCGCCAACAACACCGAGACGATCTCGTTCCTGGCCTACCGGCAGAACGTGACGCTGGTGAACCTCGGTATGGGGTCGGCGGTGTCGGTGCTGTTGTTCCTGTCGGTGGTGGCGATCGCGTGGATCTTCATCAAGGTCTTCAAAACCGACCTGTCGCAAGTCAGGGGTGACCAGTGACCAAGAGCACCAAGTGGTGGACGATCGCCGGGATCGTCATCGTGATCTACAGCTTCGTGCCGATGCTGTGGATGATCAGCCTGGCGTTCAAACCGCCGTCCGACATTGTCTCGGGCGATCCGACGTTCCTGCCCAGTTCGTTCACGCTGGACAATTTCGCGCAGATCTTCAGCAACCAGTTGTTCACGCGGGCGCTGATCAACTCGATCGGCATCGCGGTCGTCGCGACGATCATCTCGGTGATCATCGCCATGTTCGCCGCGTATGCCATTGCGCGCCTGGAGTTCCCGGGTAAGAAGTTGCTGCTGTCCCTTGCGCTGGGCATCGCGATGTTCCCGCAGGCCGCCTTGGTGGGGCCGCTGTTCGACATGTGGCGCGGGCTGGGCATCTACGACACCTGGCTGGGCCTGATCATCCCCTACCTGACGTTCGCGCTGCCGCTGTCCATCTGGACGATGTCGGCGTTCTTCCGCCAGATCCCTTGGGAGATGGAGCATGCCGCGCAGGTCGACGGTGCCACGCAATGGCAGGCGTTTCGGAAGGTGATCGTGCCGCTGGCCGCGCCGGGGGTGTTCACCACCGCGATCCTGACGTTCTTCTTCTGCTGGAACGACTTCCTGTTCGCGATCTCGCTGACGTCGACCGACAGCGCACGCACGGTGCCCGCGGCGCTGGCGTTCTTCCAGGGTGCCTCGTACTTCGAATCGCCGGTCCCCTACATCATGGCCGCGTCGGTGATCGTGACGATCCCCGTCGTCATCCTCGTTCTCATCTTCCAGCGGCGCATCGTCGCCGGCCTGACCTCCGGAGCAGTGAAGGGATAACCCCATGGCAGCAATCACGATGCGCAACATCGTCAAGAAGTACGGCGACGGATATCCGGCCGTCAACGACGTCAGCCTCGACATCGCCGACGGCGAGTTCATGATCCTGGTGGGCCCCTCGGGGTGCGGCAAGTCCACCCTGCTGCGGATGATCGTCGGCCTCGAGGACATCTCGTCGGGCGACATGATGATCGGCGACACGCGGGTCAACGACAAGGCGCCACGGGATCGCAACCTGTCGATGGTGTTCCAGAACTACGCGCTCTACCCGCACCTGACGGTATTCGAGAACATCGCCTTCCCCCTGCGGTTGTCCGGCAAACTCTCCGACGACGAGATCCGCAAGCGGGTCAACGAGGCCGCCAACACGCTGGAACTGGGTGAACACCTGGAGCGCAAGCCGGCCAACCTGTCCGGTGGTCAGCGGCAGCGCGTCGCGATGGGCCGGGCGATCGTGCGGGAAGCCGACGCGTTCCTGTTCGACGAACCGCTGTCGAACCTCGATGCGAAGTTGCGCGGTCAGATGCGTTCCGAGATCCTGCGGCTGCAGCGCAAACTCGGCGTCACGACGGTCTATGTGACGCACGACCAGACCGAGGCCATGACTCTCGGTGACCGGGTGGCGGTGCTGAAGAAGGGTGTACTGCAGCAGGTCGCCAGCCCACGGGAGCTCTACGACCAGCCGGTGAATCTCTTCGTCGCCGGCTTCATCGGTTCCCCGCCGATGAACTTCGTGCCCGCGCGGGTTCGAGGCGATCAGCTCGAGTTGCCGTTCGTGACGATCCCGCTGCGTGAGCAGTGGCGCGGCGCGGTCTCCGACGGCACGCTCTACATCGCCGGAATCCGCCCCGGCGCATTCGAAGACGCCGAGTTCGTCGACGACGACAAGCGCTCCCGCGGGGTCACATTCGACGTCACCGTGGACATGGTCGAATGGCTGGGCAACGAGCAATACGCCTTCGTGCCGTTCGATGCGACCCCGGAGATCAAGGACCAGCTGTCGGAGTTGGCCAAGGACCTGGACACCGAGCAGTTGCGTACCCAACTGTGTGTGGAACTCGATCCGCTGAGTCGGGTCCGCACCGGGGACAAGGCAACGCTGTGGCTGGACGCCGAGCGGTTACATCTGTTCGATCCGCAGAGTGGTGAGAACCTCACGCGGTCAAGCCAATCCAGTGGTCGGCACGCGGCGTCCGCCGGCTGAGCCGACGAGTCCACCCGCTCATGGCCGCTCCTGAGCTGCGGCTGCGCGCCGCTCGCGCGGAGCTACTGGCGCTGCCGTGGGAGCGGCCATTGGCCGACTGGGCCGCGCCGCAGATCCCGCTGCGCGAACTGCCGGTCGGACCCAGCCGGCACCTGGTTCGCTTCGTCGAGTGCGACGGTGAGCTGTGGGCGCTCAAGGAGCTGCCCCCACGGATCGCGGGGCGCGAGTACGACGCGTTGCGGGAACTGGAAGACATGGGGCTCAACGCCGTTCGCCCCGCCGGGCTGGTGTTCCAGCCCGATTTCGACACCGCGATCCTGCTGACCCGCTACCTCACCGGATCGTGGCAGTACCGCCGCATGTTCATGCGGCTACCGCCTGACGCCCCCAAACACCGGGCCCGGCTGTTCGACGCGATGGCCACGCTCCTGGTGGAACTGCACCGCCACGGCGTGTTCTGGGGTGACTGCTCACTGGCGAACACGCTGTTCTCCCGTGACGGGCAAGTGCTGCAAGCCTTCCTGGTCGACGCCGAGACCAGCGAGATCCATCCGACTCTGTCGAACGGCCAACGCGCGCAGGACATCGACATCACTGTCGAGAACGTCGCCGCGGGTTTGCTCGACGTCGCCGCGTGGCTGGGTCGACCGGAACTGGAGCCGGGCTTCATCGCCGAGGCGCTGGCGATCCGCGAGCGGTACGAGCAGCTGTGGGAATTGCTCCATGCCGCACCGACATTCGGCTTCGCCGACCGCTACCGGGTGGAAGGCACGATCCGCAAGCTCAACGAGCTCGGCTTCGCCGTCGATGAGGTGTCGCTGCAGCCGGTCACCTCCGGCGCCGACGAACTGCGCCTACACGTCGCCGTCGGCGACCGTCGCTACCACGCCACGCAGCTGCAGCGCCTCACCGGCCTGGATGTCGGCGAGGGACAGGCCCGCATCCTGCTCGGTGATCTGCACGCTTATCAGGGGCAGCTGTGCCAGGAAGCCGGCCACGACGTCGACGAGCGCACCGCGGGTCAACTCTGGGTCATGGAGGTGGCCACGCCGACGATGCACCGCGCGCACGCCGCCGTCGGCCGCACCGGCACCCCGATCCAGGCGTACTGCGATCTGCTCGAAGTGCGCTGGCTGCTGTCCGAGCGGGCCGGCCACGACGTCGGCACGGAACGGGCGTTGCAGGCCTTGGCCGGCAAGGTCGTGCCGTCGGAGTCTGCGGCGCAGTTGGCGGTGGTGGAGGTCCCGACCGAGCCGTTCTCCGTGCTCGACGACGATTAGCTCGCGCGGCCCCAGCGGCCGCATTTGATCCGCAGATATGGTTCAATACACCAAATCTGTCCGCATCTGCGAAGGGGCGAGCCGATGCTGGCGATCCGGATCAAGGAGGCCGCGACCCTCCTCGGCGTCAGCGACGACACGGTACGGCGATGGGTCGACAGCGGTGCGCTGGCGGCAACCACCGACGAGGTCGGGCGCAAGGTCATCGCCGGTGCAGACCTGGCCGCCTTCGCCGTCCGCCACGCCGCACCGCCTCCTGATCCCGTCGGTGTCGCCAGCTCGGCGCGTAACCGCTTCGTCGGACTGGTGACCAAGGTGACCTCCGACCGGGTGATGAGCGAGGTCCAGCTGCAGTGCGGACCGTTCACGGTGGTGTCTTTGATGAGCACCGAATCGGTCACCCAGCTGGGCCTGGAGCCGGGCGTGGTCGCGGTCGCCGCGGTGAAGGCCACCACGGTGATCGTCGAGACGGCGGGCGATCGATGAGAAAAGTGTTGACGGCCGCGGTGCTCGCGACGGTGGTCGCTGGTTCCGGTTGCTCGTCGCCACCGGAGGGCGCGGGCATCACCGTGTTCGCCGCCGCCTCCTTGACGGCGGTGTTCACCGAACTGGGCACAGAATTCGAGAAGGACCATCCCGGCACCACCGTGACGTTCAACTTCGCCGGCTCGTCTGCTCTGGTGACCCAGCTGACACAGGGAGCCAGAGCCGAGGTGTTCGCCTCCGCCGACACCGCCAACATGACCAAGGCGGTGTCCGCGGGGTTGGTGTCGGGCGAGCCGGTGGACTTCGCGACCAATCAGTTGATCATCGTGACCCCGCCCGGAAATCCCTCCCGGATCGGCTCGTTCGCTGATCTGGCCCGGCCGGGAACGCAGGTGGTGGTGTGCGCGCCGCAGGTCCCCTGCGGCGCGGCCACGCAGCGGCTCGAGCAGATCACCGGCGTGTCGCTGACGCCGGTGAGTGAGGAATCGTCGGTCACCGACGTCCTCGGCAAGGTCACCTCAGGGCAGGCCGACGCGGGTTTGGTGTACACCACCGACGCGCGGTCGGCCGGCGCCGGAGTCGACGCGATCGCCATCCCCGACTCCGCCCGCGCCGTCAACACCTACCCGATCGCCGTTCTGACCACCGCGGAAAACGCCGGCGCGGCACGACAATTCGTCGATCTGGTCACCGGTCCACGTGGCCGCGAGACACTGACGGCCGCCGGCTTCGCAGCACCGTGACCGCGCGAGCACGGGTCGGGGGCGCGGTGCCCGTGGATCTCCCCGGCTGGATCTACCTCCCGGCTTCGGTGGGCGCCGCGTTCTTGGTCGTCCCGCTGCTGGCGATCGTCACACGGGTCGACTGGGCGCACTTCATCCCCCTGATCACCTCGGACTCCGCCCGCGCAGCATTGCTGTTGAGCATCCAGACTGCCGCGGCCAGCACGGCACTGTGTGTACTCCTGGGCGCGCCGATGGCTCTCACGCTGGCGCGCAGCCGCCTGCCCGGCCGATCGGTGGTGCGCGCTTTGATCCTGCTGCCGCTGGTGCTGCCACCGGTGGTCGGCGGACTCGCGCTGCTCTACACCTTCGGCAGACAGGGTCTGCTGGGTCATCACCTGGAACTGCTCGGGGTGCAGGTGGCGTTCTCCACCACCGCGGTGGTCCTGGCACAGACCTTCGTCTCGCTGCCGTTCCTGGTCCTCAGTCTCGAGGGCGCGCTTCGCACTGCAGGACAGGGTTACGAACAGGTGGCAGCGACTCTGGGTGCCGGCCCCACCCGGGTGTTACGCACCGTCACGGGGCCGTTGGTGTGGCCCGGTCTGATCTCGGGGGCGGTGCTCGCGTTCGCGCGGTCGCTGGGCGAGTTCGGCGCGACGCTGACGTTCGCGGGGTCTCTGCAGGGAGTCACCCGGACCCTGCCGCTGGAGATCTACCTGCAGCGCGAAACCGATGCCGATGCCGCGGTGGCACTCTCGCTGCTGCTCATCGCCGTCGCGGCGGGGATCGTCGTGGTCACCGCCGGTCGCCCGACGGCAGGGTCCCTGCCGTGAGCGGGGTGCAGGCCCGCATCGTGCTCGCACAGCGCGGGATAGACCTGAACGTCTCGGTCGCCGACGGCGAGGTGGTGGCCGTGCTCGGTCCGAACGGGGCGGGGAAATCCACCCTCCTGCACGCGATCGCCGGCCTCGTGCGGCCGGACAGTGGTCACGTCCGGATCGGCGACGACGTCGTCACCGACGTGCAGGCCGACGCCTTCGTGCCCGCACATCGGCGCGGGGTCGCGCTGTTGGCCCAGCGACCTCTGCTGTTCCCCCATCTGGACGCCGCCGCCAACGTCGCCTACGCGCCGCGCTGTCGCGGCCTGTCCCGCCGGGCCGCGCGCGAACGAGCACGCCACTGGCTCGCCGCCGTCGACGCAGAACCGCTGGCCGAGCGCCGTCCCGCGCAGCTGTCGGGCGGGCAGGCTCAGCGCATCGCGCTGGCCCGCGCCCTGGCCGCCGAACCCCGGGTTTTATTGCTCGACGAGCCGTTCGCGGCCCTCGATGTCGGGGCCGCGGCGGCGCTGCGACGCACGGTCCGCGCTCAACTACGCCTGCACGCCCGCACCGCGCTCATCGTCACCCACGACATCCTCGACGCGTTGGCGCTCGCGGACACGGCGGTGGTCATCGACGGCGGCCACGTCGTCGAACAGGGTCCCGTCCGATCTGTGTTGACCGCTCCTCGCAGCGATTTCGCCGCAGGCATCGCGGGCATGAATCTGGTGTCCGGGGTCGCCGGCGCTGGAGCGCTGCGTACGCCGTGGGGTCTCGAGCTCGCAGGCGTAGGCGAGGTGGAACCCGGTTCGGCTGCGGTCGCCCTGTTCTCGCCGGCCGCGGTCGCCGTGCACACCGAATCGCCACAGGCCAGCCCACGCAACGTCATCCCGACCACCATCGTCGACGTGGTGTTGCGTGGTCACGCAGTGCGCATCCGGGGAGCCGACCTGCCCGACGGCAGCCCCGGGCTGGCCGCCGACGTCACGCCGGCCGCCGTGATGGATCTCGGTCTGGAACCCGGACGGGAGGTCTTCTTCGCCGTGAAAGCGCAGGAGGTCGGGCTACACCCCGCCCCGCATCGCACACCTCCGGCCCCGGCCGGCCGGTAAGGGAGTATGCGCTAGCGTCAATTACCGCGCTCGGCACGTCGACATTTGCTGACAAAGCCCGTCGAGCACGCGATAGTAGGCAGTATGGGAGCGTTGTGGACATGGGCCGGTACTCCCGGCGGGTAATCGCGCTGGTCATCGCGCCGCTGGTGGGGGTCCTCATCCTCACGGCGCTCCTCGTCGTGGGAGCCGACCTGCCGGGTGCGCGGATCGCGGACGACCTGATCAACCTGGCGCTGTTGATGTATGCGGCCGCCTGCGCAGGTCTGGCCGCCCACTCGGCGTCGGGGCGCCTCCGCCGGGCCTGGAGCCTGATGACCGCAGCCCTGGCGGCGTGGACGCTGGGCGACGCGACCTGGTTCGTCTACGAGGTCATCCTGCGCCAGGAGGTGCCCGTACCCTCGCTCGCCGACGGCTTCTACGTGGTCTTCGCCGCGCTGGCCACTGTCGCGATGACGCAGTTCGTGGCCGAACCGCTGCGGCAATCGCGACTGCGCATCGTGCTCGACAGCATCACGGTGACGCTGTGCCTGTTCCTGTTGGCGTGGATTCTCGTGCTCGACGACGTCTACAGCGCCTACCGGGACGACCGGGCCGCCATCATCGTGGCGTTCCTCTACCCCGCCGCCGACATCGTGATGCTGACCATCGCGGTGGTGACCCTGATGCGCACGACCGGGGGCCAACGCGTCGCGATCAGCCTGCTCGCCGCAGCCATCACCGTGATGGCGGTCGCCGACAGCGCCTACGCCGGCATGGTGGCCCAGGACACCTACCGATCCGGTGACCTGATCGATGCCGCGTGGGCATGGGCCGCGGCTCTGTTCGCGGCGGCGGCGGTGATCAGCCGTGCCGCGCCGTCCGCCCGGGCACCGGGCCTACCGTCGCCGTCGAAGGCGGCTGTCTGGCTGCCCTTCATCCCGCTGCTGTTGGCCGGAACCATCGGGCCGATGCTCATCATGTCGGGTCTCGAGCGCTTTCTGGTGCCGGCCATCGTGGCGGCGGTGTGCGTGCGCCAGTCCATCGCCGCCTGGGAGAACCGCCGGCTGATAACGGCCGCGGTGGACCACGCGCTCCAGGACCCGCTGACCGGCCTGGCCAACCCGACGATGTTCGGCGAACGGCTGGCCCACGCGATGCTGCTGCGGGCGCGTATCGACCGCTCGGTCGCCGTGCTGGCCCTCGATCTCGACGACTTCCGCTTGATCAACGAGAACCTCGGCCACGACACCGCCGACAGGTTGCTGGTGGACGTGGGCCGGCGACTCACCGCCGCCGTGCGCCCGGGCGACACCGTGGCCCGCATCGCCGGCGACGAGTTCGCAATCCTGCTCGAAGGTCCGTACGACGCGTCCGCCGAGGTGGCCCAGAAGGTCAGCGCCGCATTCGACGTCCCGTTCACCGTGGACGGCCAGGACATCCTGCTGCGGCCCAGCATCGGGGTCACGGTCGCCTCGATGACAGAGCCCGACCTGGTGGCCGACACCGTACAGAGGCGCGCGGTCATCGCCATGCACGCGGCCAAGCGGGCGCGTTCGCGTGAGGTGCACACCTTCACTGCCGACATGCTGGCCGCTGACGGTGACTTGGTCGAACAGCTGGCCGAGCGCCGCCAGGGCACGGGCGGCGCCGCGGAACTCCAATTGCTCGGCGAACTGCGCAACGCTATCGACCACAACGGGCTCGGGGTCGTCTACCAGCCCAAATTCGCCCTGCCGACGGGCGAGATGGTCGGGGTGGAGGCGCTGCTGCGGTGGCCGCATCCCCGGTTGGGCATGCTGTTACCGGACGCGTTCATCGCCCTCGTCCGGGAGCGCGGACTGATCCAGCGCGTGACCCGCATCGTGGTGGACCTCGCCCTCGACGACGCGGCGCGCTGGCACGCCAACGGGCTGCGCATGCCGATCGCGGTCAACCTGTTCGCCCCCTGTCTGCGCGAGACAGACCTTCCCGAACTCTTCTGCGAAGCGCTGGACGGCCGCGGACTGCCCGCCGACCTGCTGACCGTCGAGATCACCGAAGACGTCGTGCTCAGCGACATGAAAACGGTGACCGCGGTGCTGCGGCGCCTGCGCGCCCACGGCATCCGCGTGGCGATCGACGACTTCGGCAGCGGTTACTCGTCGCTGTCGTACCTGCGTGACCTCCCGATCGACGAGGTGAAGCTCGATCGTCACTTCGTCGCGCCGGTGACCACCGACGCCCGGGCGGCCGCCGTCGTCCGCGCGGTGATCGACCTGACGCACGACCTCGGCATCACCGTGGTCGCCGAGGGCATCGAGGACGAGCAGACCGCGGAGTGGCTGCGCGAACACGCGTGCGACATCGGTCAGGGCTATCTGTTCGGCAGGCCCGTCGGGGCGGCCGCCATCGCTGCCAGGGCCGCATCCGGCACACATGCCTGACCGATGAGCGGGTACTCGCACGCGGTGAGCGCATGCGAAGGAACGGGCCGGTACGTGCCCGAGGATCAACCCTCCGCCCAGGCGGCGACCTGCCCGGTCTGCGGGCGGGAGACGCCCGTAGAACCCGAGGAGACCGACGACGGGCTCAGGTTCAGCATCGCGCCCCACGACGCGGTGGGCTGAACCCCTTCGTACAACGGCCCGCGGAGCCGGAAAACGAAGTGCTCTCCGTCCCGCAGCGATGGGTCGCCACTGATCGGGTACGCCTGAAGAGATCTTGTCCCCGGAGCGGAGGAGCTCAGTGGTTTCATCCGACGGCTCGAACGCCAAGCTCTCGCCGGACCGGCAGCGGATCTATGAGTTCCTGAACCAACTCGATGATGTCCAGCGCAGCGGCGGTGGAGAGATCGACGCCGTGTTGCGCGAGGTCAACGTGGCCACCGTGACTGCCGTGCCCGGAGCCCACGCGGCCGGATTGTCCCTGGTCGACGACGATCGACACGTCAGCACCCTCGGGGCGACCAGTGATGACGCCACGTTGCTGGACGAGATCCAGAACGAGCACGGCGAGGGTCCCTGCCTCTCGGCGGCGTGGACCAGCGACACCATCCACGTCGACGACTTGGCCGCAGAGACCCGCTGGCCTCGCTATCAACGCAGCGCGTGCGAACTCTCGCCGGTGCGCTCCATTCTGTCGATCCGGCTGCACAACGACGGCAATCGGCTGGCCGCGCTCAATCTCTACGCGCCCTCCCCCGGCGTCTTCGACGACGAATCGCTCGAGCAAGCGTTGATTTTCGCCGCTCATACCACCGTCACGTGGAACCTGTTGCGCCGTCAGCAACAGTTCCGCAACGCCCTGGCCACCCGCGACCTCATCGGCCAAGCGAAGGGCATCCTGATGGAACGCTTCGCCATCGACGCCGTCCGGGCCTTCGAGTTGCTGCGCCGACTGTCCCAGGAGGGCAACACCAAGCTCGTCGACATCGCGCAGCGGGTGATCGATGCGGGTGTCGGCGAGTCCTGACACCGGCGTCACAACCTCGTGAGCTGCCCTTGAGCTTTTCTAACGGACATTCTCAGACGAATTGGCTTGCAGTTCTGCACTCGCGCCGTATTGTCGTACGTACGTGCTAAACGTGTGATGTCACCGCAATCAGTAGTACAGCCGGAAGCAAACTGGCGCCGCGGTGACGTACCTACCGCAGTAAGCGCATGTCGAGAATCCGGCGTGACCTCGTTGGTCCTGTGCCAATCGCTTACCGGCGGTCCGCAAGACCTGACGCCGGTGTCCTGGGTTCTCAGCTCCCCTGAAGAAGCCAGCGAGTTGTTCCCGGACACCGGACGCGTCCCGTCATGAAGGAAAGGCGTGATTCCTCATGCCTACTCTCGAAAAGACTGTTGCCCCCAGCCGCAAGACGACCGAATCCGGCGGTTATGCCGACGTCGCGGACATGTTCCGAGAATTGGCCCTCCTCGACGAGGGCTCCGCTGTGTACCAACGCCACCGAGAAGCGATCATCGAGCGTTGCCTACCACTGGCCGACCACATCGCCCGCCGATTCCGCGGGCGTGGCGAAACGCACGACGATCTGGTCCAGGTGGCCCGGGTCGGCTTGCTCAATGCGGTGAACCGATTCGATATCGACACGGCTGACGATTTCCTCGCCTTCGCCGTGCCGACGATGATGGGCGAAGTACGCCGCTACTTCCGCGACCACGGGTGGGCGCTGAAGGTTCCGCGTCGACTCAAGGAACTCAACATCCGCCTCAAGAACGCGCGGGCGGAATTGACCCACGACCTCAATCGCGCGCCGTCACCCAGCGAGTTGGCCGAGCATCTGGGCCTCGACCGTGAACAGGTCATCGAGGGGCTGATCGCCGCCGACGCGTATTCGACCCGCTCCACCGAGCAGGAGATCACCTCCGACGGCGACGGGTTGACGATGATGGAAACCCTTGGCGGCCCGGACCCCAACCTGCAGAAGGTGGTCGACATCAACACGGTGCGCCCGCTCATCGCCGGCCTGCCGGAGCGCGACCGCCTCGTGCTGAAGATGCGGTTCTTCGACAACAAGACGCAATCGCAGATCGCCGACGAGATCGGCGTCTCCCAGATGCACGTGTCGCGACTGCTCTCGCGCGCATTGTCGAGCATCCGCGAGAAGGCCAGCTGACAGCGGTGACCTGCTGCCGCGAACGCGGCAGCAGGTCACCGATTTCCGTCTCGAATAGGTTGCCGGTCAACCGCTTTCGCGGAAGCCCTGTCAGCGCCTGACCGCGTCGACAGCGTCCTCGAGGGTGGCGTGCAACGTGAAAAGCTCGCTCAGCCCGATCAGCCGCATCGGCCTGCTCGTGGCAGGCCCGTCGGCAACGACCATGAATTGTGTTGTGTCGCCGCATCTGTCGTGCGCGTCGACCAGCAGTCCCATGCCGACCGAGGCGAGGAAGTCCAGCGCAGCGAGGTCGATGATCATCGCCGACGGCTTCTTCTTCAAGGCGGTGTCGATCTGACGTTCGAGCGTGCCGACGGTCAGCATGTCGAGGTCACCGACGCAGCGGATCACGACGACCGAATCGTGCCAGGAATCGGTGACGATGCACGGAGACGGCGACTGCGCCGGATCCGGCATGGCTGGAATGGACGACATGACAACTCCCGATCGCTGGTGCTGAAGCGCTGCGTCTCACGGGCTGCTGAGTCTGAACCAAAACGATGGGGCGCGTCATGATCAGTGTATACGGGTTCACGCGATACGGATGACGGTCACGGGGAGCTGATCGATTGAAGGGCGAACGTGCGAACCCGACCGGCCACCGTGGACCGGCACATCGAGATCAGTGGTTCTGAGAGTTCTTCGACCAGCATGACCTCGATGGGTTTCGTGCCCCCGTCGAGTACCACCCGGATCGAGGCGTCTCGATGGTCGACCGACACCGGCGACAGCGCCCGGATGCGCTCGTCACCGAAGGCGGCCCGAGCGAAATGCTGTGCGGCCTGCACGGCGTGCGGTAGCGAGGTGCGGCCGCGCAAGAACCTGTGATCCAGGGTGCCGGCGTAGTACCTGTCGATGAGACCGGCCGCGTCGGTCTGATCGATACGGCCGTAGCACAGCCCTTCGGGTAGCACCAACATCGTTGCCGCGAACCGGTCGCCGCCGAGATGCGAACACTCCCAGGTGATCTCCGGGTAGCGGGCGGCGATCGCCGCGACTGCACTGCGGCCGCGCACGGCGCAGCACTGGTCGTGGCGGCCGTGCGCGCACACCACGACGACGGGCTCGGCGCACCGCGTGCCGTCAGCACCGTCGAGCGCGAGATCGAGATAACCGCTGGGGTCGGTGACCTCACCTTGGTACAGCTTTTCGGCACCTTCGTCGGAAAAGGCCAGATACCAGCGCCACCGCGGCGGTGAGACACGTCGGCCCGGCTTGCGGATCGCGGCGACTCGCATCCCGGCCGCCTCGAAGCGACGGGCCACGGCGCGGCCGAGTGCGGGGTCGATGATCGACGGCGAGTTCAGGAACGCCGACGGACCCCACCCACCGCTGAGCTCCAACAGCGCCCAGGCGTGGCCCGCGCTCGCCGTTGCGTACATGGGGTCACCGCGCACCAGGGACTGGTCGCTGCACGGCACCCGTTTGGCCGGGGTCATCGGGTCAGGCGACAACGACGACGGCCTCGCGCAGCAACCTGCGCACCAGCACCGTTCCGTCGTGGGCGTCGAGTCCGGGCAGTGTGCTCGCGTCGAGCACTGTCCCGGACATGGCCGCCTCGAGCGCCGGCCGGCAGAACGCGGGGAAAGACATCGTCCGGTCAGGCAACCGCAACCGCACCCGCCCGTCGACCTCGGCGAGTGTGGCCCACAATCCGCGGCGCCATCGCACCGGTGTGGTGTCCGCGGCCTGCGTCGCTTCCAGTGTGGCCAGCGGAGGGACCGCCACCGGTCGGGTGCGGTCGGCGTGCCGACGGGTCAACCGAGTGGCGACTCCGTCGCTGAGTTCCTCGGCGCGATCCCCGACTGTGGCCGTGAGCGCGGCCAGCACCTTGGCCGCCAGCGCGGCCGTCTCGTCGGGGTCGGCAGTGTGCACGCCCATCGGCAGCGAAGCACGGAACTCGGCGGTGTCGGCCAGGGTGTCGACCAGGGCTCTGAGCACGTCGACGCCCGTGGTCGCCGACACCCCGATCGTCAAGTGGATCGATGTGGCGTCCTCGGACACCGCGGAGTGCAGCCAGCCGCGCGGGAGGTACAACGCATCTCCGGGGGTCAGCGTCGTGTCGATCACCGGGGCGTCCTTCACGCGGGCGGCGATGGCCTCGCGGTGATCGGTCCACGGTTGGCTCGGCAGCGGATCTGCGTGGACCGGCTCGTGGACGATCCAGCGTTTGGCCCCGCTGACCTGAAGCACGAACACGTCGTGCACGTCGTAGTGAGCGTCGAAGCCGCGGTTGCCGGGCGGGGTGATGTACGCGTTGGCCTGCACGGCGTGGCCGAGATCGTCCACGGCGTCGCGGACGAAGTCGATCAGCGGCGGCCACAGGCGGTGCAGTCCCTGGAGCACCAGGGTGGCACCGGCCGCGAGCTGCCCGAGTACCCGGGCTGAGTCGACCTGGTCGGGCATCTCGGCGCCGAAACCGGCCGCATCGACGTAGCACTCCCGCGCGAGCAGGGAGCCTTCCTTGGCCATCCGGAGGAACGGCGCGCGTACCCCGCGACTGGTGATGAGCTCGTCGACCGCCGCCGGAGACAGCAGGTCGGTGAAGTCACGGGGTAGCGCGTCGGACCGACTCAGCAGGGGCCGTCGCCCCCAGTACTGCGCCGCGAAGACGTCGGTGTCGACTGCTACGCAGCGAGTCAGCACGCAAACGTCCTAGGCGGTGCCGTCCGCGCCGCCGTCGTGACCGCCGGGGTTCGAGCCGCCGTCGGCCGGGCCTTCGCCGCCCGCGGTGCCATCGGCGCCGCCGTCGTGACCACCGGGGTTCGAGCCACCGTCGGCCGGACCCTCACCGCCCGCGGTGCCATCGGCGCCGCCGTCGTGACCACCGGGGTTCGAGCCACCGTCGGCCGGACCCTCGCCACCGGACTCAGTCGTGATGTCGTCGTCATCGAGTGCCATTGTCGTCACCTTTCCGCGCTGCTGCGATCAGCCGCAGCCTACCGCGCGAGGCAGAGGTGCCCGCCCTGATCGGCAGCCAAACACCCGGTTCCGAGACCGGAGATCACAGAGCGCGGCACAGGGGGTAACGATCGGGGCGCGCTGCGCGCAAAGCGCCGCTGGCCCAGTAGGATCGGGCCATCGATCCGACGTGGGATCGCCTGGCCATTCGCCGATATACACACTGGAGAACGCTTGAGGTCTGATCGTCGTGCCCGCATCGCCTGCTTGGCGACCCTCCTCGCGGTCGTCGCGGCCTTCGGCGTCGTCTCGTCGAGCTCGCAGCGCTGCAGTGACGGGTGCCAGGCATTGGCCGCCGGCCGCTCGTCGGCGTTCGCACCGCCCGCTCCCCCGTCGCCGACCGAGCCGGCGCGGCTGATCGTGACGCCGGGCGCCGGCGCGGAGGACGTCAAGCCGGATGCCCGGGTGCTCGTGGCGGCGGTCAGCGGAACGCTCGAGAACGTCACGATGGTCAACGACGCGGATCGCGAGATTCCGGGAGTGCTGACCCCGGATGCGAAGGCGTGGAAGCCGACGGTGCAGCTCGGCTACGGCCGCACGTACACGATGACCATCAGCGGGCACGGGCCCGGCGGCATGCCGACGCGGCAGACGTCCAGCTTCACCACGGTGGAACCGAGTGAGCAGACCTCGGTGTACCTGAACACCGTGGGCTACGCGCCGATCCAGGACGGCGGCACCTACGGGGTCGGGATGGTGATCGTGGCCCACTTCGACGAGAGTGTCGACAAGGCGGCCGCCGAGCGGCAACTGCGCGTGCGTACCGATCCGCCCGTGCAGGGCAGCTGGTACTGGGTGGACGACCAGACCGCGCACTGGCGCCCCCAGCGGTACTACGCGCCCGGCACGAAGGTCAGCGTCGAGGCGAACATCTACGGCGACGAACTGGGCGACGACCTCTACGGCGCCGAGGATCAGAAGGTCGGGTTCGTGATCGGCGATGCGCACGTCTCGATCGCCGACGACACCACCAAACAGGTCAGCGTGTACGACAACGGCAAGCTGGTGCGCACCATGCCGACATCGATGGGGATGGGCGGCACCGAGACCATCGGCGGCAACACGCTGTCGTTCTGGACGCCGCCGGGGGTCTACACGGTGATCGACAAGGCCAACCCGGTGATCATGGACTCCTCGACGTTCGGGCTGCCGGTCAACAGCCGGCTGGGCTACCGCGAGACGATCCCGTGGGCGACGAAGATCAGCTCCGACGGGATCTATCTGCACCAGCTGAATTCGACGGTGTGGGCGCAGGGCAACACCGACACCAGTCACGGCTGCCTGAACCTCAACAGCGACAACGCGCAGTGGTTCTACGAGTTCTCCCGGCCCGGTGACGTGGTCGAGGTGCGCCACACCGGCGGGCCGCCGCTGAAGCTCGAGCAGAACGGCGACTGGACGCTGCCGTGGTCCGAGTGGATGAAAGGCAGCGCGCTCGAGCAGTAGCGGCGACCGGCCGCGGTCCGGTCAGCGCGAGGCCGGCGCGGGGTTCGTCGCCCCCGCGGTAGCGCCGCAGCCCGCCGGATACGTGGCTTCGGCGGGCACTCCCTGCACGCCCTGTGCCTGAGCGAAGGGTGACTCACCGATACGGGTGTCCAGGTTGTACTTGCCGTTGCCGTCGACGTCGATGCCATGTTCGACGAACGTCAGATCCGCCAGATGCGCGATCGTGCCCTCGGGCAGTTCCTGTGCCGACAGGGTGCGGTCGTAGACCACTCGGCCCGACTGGTCGGCCACCGGGAAGCGATCGAGTGCGAGACCACTGCCCGCGTCGGTGGCGCCGGAGGTCGTCAGCGCGATGAAGATGGGACCGTAGGCCGGCTTTGCCTCGACCGCCGACAGCAAGCCGTCGCCGTTCGTGTCAGGGGCGACATCGGCCGCCGGGCCGGGGCACACGAAATCGCGCCCGCTTGCGTCACCGTGGATGTGTTGGGCGTGCGGCTGATTCGGAATGAGCCCGGACACGTTGACCTGCATCCGAAGGCTGCCATCGGCGTTCGGGGTCAGGGTGACGGTACCGGTGGCAGCGGTGCCGTTGAGCGGCAGCACCGGGATGACCGTGGGAACCGGCGGCGGCGGGGGCTGGGCCGCGGCAGGGGACGCGCCGGCCAGCGGGAGTGCCGCTGCGGCGCAGGCGGCGAACAGTGCTTTGTGGTGCATGAATGCTCCTCGTATCGGATGTCGAGCCACCCTTCTGTCAACGGATGACATGAGGGCGCTACCCGAGGAGGTGTCACGCAAACCCGACGCACGGGGCATCGGCCCGAACGCAATAAGGGTGGTGGTCCCGGCTGGGTTCGAACCAGCGACCTTCCGCGTGTGAGGCGGACGCTCTCCCACTGAGCTACGAGACCGGGAGTTTTCCGACGGAGTCGGACGAGGCAGAAGATTACACGCACACCCTCCCCTTCCGGAATTCGGGCCTTCTGCCAGGTAGTTCACAGGTAGTGTCGCCGCATGACGTCGTGGGGACGGGTTCTGCTGACGACCGCCGCCGTCAGCACGACAGCTGTGGCCCTGGCGCCGGCCGCCGCAGCCGACGACGTGTCGTTCACCTCCCCCAGCGGCAACATCGCCTGCATGATCGTCGACGATCTGCTGCGCTGCGACATCCAGACGCGGGACTGGTCGCCTCCGTCGCGGCCCGCCGACTGCCCCGACATGACCGGCTACGGCCAGGGCATCTCGATGCGCGCGACCGGATCGGCGTCCTTCGTCTGCGCGGGCGACACCACGTTCGGCGGTGGCGCCGCCCTCCCCTACGGCCAGTTCCAGGCCGGCGGCGGGATGAGTTGCCGGAGCGAACCGTCCGGCATGCGGTGCTCGAACTCCGACGGGCACGGATTCACGTTGTCCCGCCAGGCATACACGCTGTTCTGAGCCCGGAAGCTCGTGGAACGGGAGGGGATTTGTGTACGCCCAACTGCGTGGACTATCGTCGTGCATCGCAACGGGCGACGAAGTCGGCCGTAGCGCGCGGATGTAGCGCAGTTGGTAGCGCATCACCTTGCCAAGGTGAGGGTCGCGGGTTCGAATCCCGTCATCCGCTCGAAGGTGCACTGGCATCAAAGCCCAGCGGTGGAGTGGCCGAGTGGTGAGGCAACGGCCTGCAAAGCCGTGCACACGGGTTCGATTCCCGTCTCCACCTCCAAGGTGTTCCCGGCGCGATTAGCTCAGCGGGAGAGCGCTTCCCTGACACGGAAGAGGTCACTGGTTCAATCCCAGTATCGCGCACCACGTTCTACGTGCAGTTATGGTCAAGTCAGATACGATTTGCACCACATATGCACCACTACGTAGCTGCAGGTCAGGACTCCGCACAGTATCCGTAAGGAGTCTGCAGCGAATGCGTAACCGCACCACATCCCGCCAAGCACCGCGCGGGGATACCACCCCCGGATCATCGCCGGAAACTCTGGCCGTCACCTGTCCCCTATGCGGCGTAGCAGCCGGCGAACCGTGTCAAGATGCCGTCCGCGGCTGGGTCCGCACCGTCACCCCGCACCTCGCCCGGACAGCAGCCGTCGATGCTCAGCGGTAGTACTCACGCCCTTCGCGCTCGCATCCGACATCACCTCCGCCAGGCGCCCCCAGAAACGTGGGACGAGAGCGAGCTGGGACGCATCCTCACCGTGCTGTCGCTCATCTCCGAAAGCCGCGAGTTGTCCTCATCGAGGACACCTGAGCGCATGCCCGACAGCGGTGTAGGTGGCTCCGTCGTCGCCCTGTCCGACTACCGAGATGATCTCCGGCACGACGCCACACTCCACGGTCCGGAGGGTATGCGTCTGGCGCACATCGACGGGACAGACCAGTGACCGCCGACGAGCACCCCGCGCTGGCTGTGCGATGCCCCTTCTGTGCCGCAGAGACTGGCCAGCCATGCCGAACCGTGAGCAGCGGCCGGAAAGCCGAGAAGCCTCATGCCCAGCGCATCGCCGCGTACAACCCGCGATACCGGCGCGAGAACCGCGCGCTGTGCTGCCGATGCGGCCAACTTCGCACCGTCTCTGCGAAGCACACCTTCCGTTGGGACGATCCCGCGACGACGCTTGACGGCGGCGACCGCGACTATCCCGAGCGGGGTTGGCGCATGACGGGCACTCTCCGCTGCGGCGAGTGCGCTCAGCCCACCGTTCACGCGATACTCCGCGACTCCTGCGACCCCGAGCACCGCGACTACGCCGAGCGGCGCGACTACGGGCTCGTCGACTGAATCACGCTGGTCTTACTAGCGGCAGTAAAAAGGGTCCGGACCTTTTCAGGGTCAACCCTGAACCAGCCACGCGCGGACGAACTCGACGAGTGCGAGTTTCGAGAGGTGGTGTCCGACGCATCCGCCGGCGGCCGTACCGAACGCCAGGTGGCCGTGAGCTTCGGTGCGTCCGGCCGATGCACCTTCGATGCAGAGCACGACGCGCGAGTCTGGTGGGATCACGAGTCCGGCCACGGCGAGAGGCTGTGTGGTGTGCCGGACCATCACCGGCAGTGGCGTGTGATGCCGGAAGACGTCGTCGGCGAACTGCTCGAGGTCCGCGGCGCGCCGCGGGTTGCGGTCGAGCTCGATCAGCGCGTTGCGAAGCGAGGCCGCGATTGAGTGGATGGGCCTGCCGTCAGAGAGCAGTCCGACGTACACGGCGACGGCTTCGGTGACCGTGACGACGTCGAGCAGTGCTGCTGAGAACGCGGTGCGCCGCTCAGAGATTACGTGCTCAAGTTCGACGGGTGCACCTCCCAAGGGAATGCCGATGAGCGCCAGGAACACCTCGCAGGCGAAGGTGTCGGTGAGGTCGATGAAAGCTTGACTCGTCCAGGCGGTCCTGCGGGCGGCGCCGATCAAGAGGGCGGCTCGTCGGCGGAGTTCGGGTTGCAGTGCCTTGACCACACCCGGGCTCATCGCGTTACCCGTGATCTTTCGGAGCGGGGCAGGCATCGTGACGTAGGCGCCATCCCGGCGAGTGAGGGCACCGGCGTTTTTCAGTGCGGCGAGTATGTCGGTCCGCTGGGTCAAGTAATACGAGTCGCCGGCGGGGTAGCCCATGCCGAAGACGTCGTCATCGCGGACCAGGAGCACCGGGCCCAGCGCCGCCAGCGACACCCAATACCTCTCACGATCCGCAATGCACGTTGCCGGAAGCGGTGGGAGAACCGTCACGACTGCATCGCCACCGGCCGAGGCGACCGTCACGACGCGCACCGCCGAACGCTACCCGTCAGTAACCACCCGCAATTCCGCATGCTGCAAGCCTCCGTTGAATCGAAATCGTCTGTCTTGCATTATCTTTCGATATTCGCCAGCACTGGCCGAAAGTTCCCAGACCCGTACAGACAGAATTTCGCCGAGCGTTGCGGCGTTGCACGGAGCCCCGGGCGGGGACTCCCACCCATCCCCTTCTGAGGGTCAGCCATGAGCGGACCGGTCGGTGGTGCGTGCCTTCGCGGCGTTACAAGGCTGACATGATGCGCGTGCGTTCGCGGGATCGAGCGCGAGGTCAGGCCGGCGGGCTGCGGGGATGATCTTGTCGACGACGGTGGCGTGTCCGGTGCAGATGCCGGCGAGTTGGAGTTGGCAGGTGAAGCCGTCGCGCTCGAGGACGAACTGTCGTAGTCGCCGCCAGGCCGGGGTGGTCGTGGCGCGGGAGCTGGCTGTGCGTTCGCCGCGCCAGGCGATCGTGTGCTCGGGACAGTAGCGGCCCGATGTGATGATGTTCGGGCAGTCGTAGTCGTCGCCCGGACAGCGGCGTGGTGCGCGCGGCATCAGCAGAGCTCCGCGGGTGGGCGCCAGTCGGCGTGTTGGGCCGCGAAACGTGTGTGGAGCATTCCGCGGACGTGTTCGGGCAGTAGTGCTGGTGGGACGTTGAGCGGCGTCAATGCTTTCTCGACAAGGCGGGCGTTCCATCGTGTCGCGAGCGCGTCCGGCGGTGACGCGGTCTCGTCGGCGAGAGCGTCTAGGTCGGCTCTCACCGTGGGGTCTGCGGTGATGGCGTGCTCGATGGCGTCGCAGGTGTTGACGTCGGCGAGGACCGGGCAGCGGTATTGCGCCTTGAGTCGGCTATGAAGTTCGGCATTTGCGAGGGGGACGACGATGGCGAGCGTGCGGTAGCGGTGCGCTCGGAGGGTGCCGGGTTCGTAGTGGTGGTGGTATCCGAGTGCGACGTCGCCGACGGCGGCTCCGAACGTGAGCGCGTAGGACACTTCGAGCGGTCCGGGTGGCTCGTCGTCGAACGTTCCTTGCAGGGCAGCCAGAAACGGAATCGAGAGACCGAGGTCGAGCCAGCGATCGGGGTCGAGGCGGGCGGGTTCGGTGCGGTTGAGGATGCTTCCGCAGAACGCGCGGAACATGGAGAGATTGGGCATGTAGTAGATGCCGCAGGGGCAGTCCTGCGCTGGGGGTGTGTTGCCGTGCGTGCATGTCGCTTCCGCCAGTGAGTGGGTGCTCATCGCTCCGCCGGGGTGGCCGTGGGGGGTCAGTAGTCGGGCGTGCTCGGGAAGCATGATCCAGAAGCGCCAGCCGAACCGGTGGGGGTGGTCGGGCGGGAGTGTCGTTCGGTCCCGCGTT
The DNA here is from genome assembly GCF_022348085.1 of Mycobacterium sp. PSTR-4-N. Lineage (GTDB taxonomy): Bacteria > Actinomycetota > Actinomycetes > Mycobacteriales > Mycobacteriaceae > Mycobacterium. Next base: position 29,452 of record NZ_JAKRFN010000033.1, read on the forward strand.
GGTGTGCGGGTGGCGGCGCGGCGCAGGTGCTCGCTCTCGGCATAGGAGGCGCCGGTCGTGGAGAGTCCTTGCCCCGTGTGTCCAACGGGATTGACGCCGGCCGCCGCCACGGTTTAGGCGCCGTTCTCGGCGAGGGCGTCGCCGAAGGCGTAGCTGGCCCAGCCGCGGCGCAGCCAGTAACGCGCGACGGCGACCGGCACGTTGTCTACGGTGCCGGTGCGTTGCTCCCCGTCGTGGAACACCGCGAAGGGCTCGGCGATCTCTACCGAGACCCGCCCACCGTTGCTCGGTGGTGTGGCTCTGCGGCCGATGCTGCGCGTGGTCATCACGACGTCGCGATCTTGACGAGGCTGGCCGGGTGCGGGAAGGCGAAGCCGAGTCGGAGGATGGCGCGCACCGCCACCCTGTCGGACGTGAAGAAGACGCTGCGGTCCGATTCGACTTCGGCCTGTTCCCGGACGACGAGGTAGGAGTACTGCGCGGAGATACCCCACACCACGCTGCCGGTGGTCGTCACGTACGGGCTGGTGAGCAGCGGTACACCGAGAATCTGCCGTCGGCCGGGCTGCGTCGGATCAGGCTGCAACAGTGGCTTATTCGAGCCGCTGCCCTCCTTCACCTTGGCCAGCGTCTTGGCGGTGGCCGGGTTGGTGACCCACGCGGTGATCGTCGCGTTGAACTGCTCGGCGGTGTAGAGAGCATCCGAGAAGGCGTCGACGTTGGCGTAGGAGGCGCCGGCGCTGACGGTGGACACACCGCTGACACCCGGGATTCCGCCGGGCCCGTTGGTGGTGGTGGCGGTGAACAGCGCCTGGTCGGTCTTCCTGATCAGATCGCGGGTCAGGCCCTGCCCGATCACGTCGGCGGCGGCCGGGCTGCTGTCGTTGGCCAGTTCGCGACTGACGACGGTCAAGCCGGCAAGCTTGGACGGGGTGACGAGGACTTCGTCGACGTCGCCGTCAGTGACGGGAATTTCGGCGCCTTCGGCGACCCACGAGGCCGAGGGGTCGGCCGCGACGACCGGCACCCGGTAGTCGTGACTGGCCGTCATGACGGAGGTGAGTACCTGGCCGGCGATCGACTGTTGGATCAGGGGCTGGATGACGAGGTCGCCAACCTGCTCGGGGCGGAGGATGGGGCCGAAGGTGGATGTGGTTGATGCCATGAGAATTGCTCCGTTGAGTGAATGCGCTTGCAGCGCAAAAAGTTACGGGGGTTTCTCGCGCTCACCATGGAGGCGGGTTGGCACCTGGCCGGCGACTGCGGATCGGGCTCGGTGTCCCGTTCGACGCTGTCGTGCTCGACGTTGGCCCGGTCCTGCCGTCTGTCCAACGTCGAGCACGATTCTAGCGTGAGGCGTTGAGAACGGATGCCCATGCTGCTTGGCCCGCGGCGGGTCCGCTGTGCTGGCCCCATTGCGGCGCCGGTCTCGGGGCGGATTTGGCGAGGCCGGGCCGCGAGTTGATCAGGGCTTCGGCTGAGGCGCGTAGTTCGTCTTCGTCGACGGTGCCGTCCTCGTTGATGAACGACGCGACATCGGCGCGGGCGATGTCCCACAGGTCGCCGGGCACTTCCAGAACGTCGGCGATGATGCGCTCACATTCGCGGCGCTGGTAGCCGGCGACGCGTTCGGCTAGGGCGTCGCGTTCGGTGCGGGCTTCGTTGCGCTGCACCCGGTACCGGGCCGCTTCGCTGTTCGGCGCGGGTTCCGTCTCGGGCTCATCGCCGCCCGCAGGGCCGGGTGCCTGTTGCTCTTCTGCGGGTGACTCGGTCGCTGGCTGGGCGTCTGTCGTGTCCGGCGAAGTGTCGTCGTTGGCTGCCGGGGTGTTGGGTGCGGTCATGGTGTGTTTCCTCCTTGTGGTGTTTGTGATTCCAGTGCTGGCCACCGTCTGCGGCGCAGGGTCTCAGTGACGTAGGAGACGCTGCAGTCCAGCGCCTCAGGCAACGTGTAGCCCAAGTGGGCGAGCAAGGTACGCTCGGCGGCTGTTGCGGGACGGGTGAAGTAGCGCACGACCCGTCCGGTGTCGGGGTCGACGGTCCGCGACCACTTCATCGAGAAGCTGCTGGCGGCCGCGAAGTCGGCGGCCTGCGTGGCGTCTTCGGCGCGCTGCAGCTCGTCGGGTAGGTGTTCGAAGACGAGCCAGCCGCGGTGGTCGTCTGGGCGGTGCGGCCCGATGGTGTTGTCGGTCATGCTTTTTCACCGATCTGTGCGCGGGTCTCTTGGAGCCAGATGTCGAGGCGTTCGTCGATGTCGACGTCGAAGTGGCGCAGGGTGGCGAACAGGAATCCGAAGGTTTGGACGAGAACGGACCAGACGTCGCAGTTCTCGGCGATGATCTGGCCGGCGGCGGTGTCTTCGCGGTACCAGGATTGCAGCAAGAGGACGGCGTCGACGGCGGCCCGCTCGGTAGCGGCCGCGGCGCGCTGCTGTTGAGCCTGTTGGATGCGCATGAACGTGACGGACCAGGACAAGGTGCAGTCCCCGCACCTGCCGATGGCGCTGTCGGGGTCGGAGGGGTTGGTGCATCCGTTGAGGCCGCACGGGCTGGGTCGGGTGGCGGTCATGATGGTTCTCCTTCGGTGACTTCGTTGATGGCGTAGGTGAGTTCGGCGACGAGTCGCAGGGCGTCGTGTGTGGTGAGGTCGAATTCCAATCCGGCCAGGGTCACGGTGATGGGCCGCCGTACTTCAGCGGTTGTGTGCACCTGCGGTTGGAACAGGCGGCGGCGGAGTCTCATGGTGTGTTCCGTTCGAGGGTTGAGGTGCTGCGGATTGGGCGGACGAAGACGCGGCCGGCGACGACGCCGGCTGGCCGCTGCTTCGGTGTGAGGCTGTCCACCCACCGGTTGCAGGTGATGAGTGCCGGACATTGGTGGCACACCGCTACGGCGTCGGCCAGCCGGCTCTCCGTGGCGGGATCTCCGGGCGCGAAGGGTTCGGGGAGGTCGAACTGGTCGCCGCGGCCCTTGCACTTGGCGTCTTCGAGGTGGGGTATGGCCCCGAGGTGGTCGGACAGTCTGATCCAGGTGGTCATGCCGCCCCTTCGGTGTTTGCTGGGCAGGTGGGGGTGTGCCCTTGCGATGCGATGTGCCAGCCGCATTCCGGACACCGGCCGGGGCCGTCCGGCGGGGTGAATGACTGGCGGTCCGCCGGCGGGCCTTCAGGCGCCCCGGGGTGTGGCGTGACACGCGTGACAGCCGTGACCTCGGAGAATAAGTGCTGATCAGATGCCATTTTCGGTGTCACGCCTGTGTCACGGCTGTCACGCGTGCCGTGACAAGGCGTGACGGGCTGACCTGCAATGTCACCACTGGCACGGCTGTCACGCGTACCTGTGGGGGGCAGGTAGCGGTGCCACGCTTGGGCTAGTCCGTCCTCTCCCGCGACGAGATATCCCTTCGCGCGACCCTCCCCGATGCGGAGGGTGGATGACCGCACTCCGTACCGCTTCAGTTCCTTTGCTAGCCGGTTCTTGTCGATCGGCTTGCCCCACAGGTTGGACCACTCCGATTCGTCGTCCTCGATGAGTTTCTTGACCAGGTCTTCGGAGAACATGCGGTCGTTGTCGGCGAAGGCGTCGCGGACATCGCGCAGCAGCCGGAGCCCGAACGATAAGGCGTCCGGATCGGTCTGCAGGACGAAGTGGGTGCATGCCTCTCGAGCGCGGGTTGGCCATTGCCCGCCAGCCACGTCCGCGATAGCCAGCAGCGCCTCCCAGACCTCTGCCTTGCGGTCACGCACGCCCGCCGGCATCGGGGGCCGGCACTGCTCGAGTGCTGCGAGGTTCTCGGCTGCCCATGCCTCGAGGCGATCGCGAATCGGGGTCGCTGACAGGGCTGCGTCCCGTTCCCGGAATTCTCTGACTGTTTCGTCCGGCGCGCGGCGGCGCATGTGCAGGACCACAGCGCGGTCGGTGATCGTCGCCGGCATCTTCCCCGCCAGGCCGGCCAGCGCGACGGCCGCGTACACCGGGAACTCCCGGACCTTGATGCCACCCTTGCCGTCGGTCTCGCACCGGTCGACTGTCGCGCCGCGTTTGTAGCCGGCGTTGTACAACGCGCGTAGATCTTCGGCCTGTGGGTTGGTGGTCTTGCCGAAGAGTGCGTCGGCTTCGTCCTGCAGCACCGTCAGCGACTCGGGGCCGGCGTCTGAGATCCGCCGATACAGCGCCGCTGTCGTGGTCGATAACGTGAGTTTGGCTGACCGGCACAGCAGGGCGAGGATTTCCAACACCCGGGTCTTGCCGCTGCCCGGCTCCGCGGAGTCGATGACCAGGCGCGGTGTCACGTAGAACGCGGTGGTGGTCCAGGTGTGGGTGATCCACAGGACGATGACCGTCAGGTGGTGCGGCGTCGGGAATGCCAGGAATGGGCCGGTGAACCGCTCGACCTCGTCGAGGATCGTGGTCTGGTACTTGCCGCTCTCGGCGATCGCCCTGCCGCGCGCGGAGAGGTTGTCGGTCATGCGACTCCTCCAACGGTGAGGCTGTGAAGCTTCTCGGCGAGTGCTCGGTCTTCTCCCCCGCGTCGCCACAGACCGCGGCGGACTTCCATTGACAGGAGCGGGGTTTGGCCGCTCTGGAGGATGTGCAGGGCAGCTTCGCGGTACCCGTCGAGTGTGGCGTCGGTGAGCGTGGGCAGGTCGTCGCAGTCGCAGAGCCAGGGGTCGGCGCATCCGCATTCGAGGGGGGCCAGTCGTTGGGCTGCGGATCTGCGGCGTTCGAGCTGGCGGGGGATGTCGTGTGATGTCGCGGCCCGTGTGCACAGCGGGGCTGTGAGGTGCTCGGTCGTCACGCGCTCACCCCCGTCTGCAGGCGTCGTAGACAGACCGGGCCACAGGTGCGCACGACTGACAGGTGGGCGCGCAGCGGTCGGCGACACTGGGTGCAGCGGACGGTAGACTGTGGGCAGCTCGTCGCCGTGAGCTTGTTGGGAGCCGCCTCGTTGCCCGCGGGGCGGTTTCTTCGTTCCCGGATCATGATGCGGCGCCTCCCCGCATGGGGGTGAGGAGGGCGTCGAGGTCAGCGACCTTGATCTTGATGAGTCGCTTACCGAGCCGGTAGGCCGGTAGTTCACCGCTGGTTATTAGGCGGCGCACCGTCTTATGTTCGACGCCGAGATAGGCTGCGGCGTCGGGGATTCCGAAGTATGCCGGTGCGGGGTTTCGCCGCTGAGAGCGGTTAGAGTGCGTCGATTTGCGGCGAGGTGCTGCTGTCGTCGATGTGTCGGGCATGTGGGAGCCGTCCCCTTCGGGAACTGGCTCGCTGGCCCGTCAAGATGTGCGAGCGTCCGCGGTCACTGCCGCATAGACCGTCTTCACGATAACACTTGAGTCCGCTTGTGGGCCTTTAAGTCCGGTTCAATGGGTCGACGGTGCTTCGTCGGCCCTCGCGATTAAGGATGCCGGCGACGGTGAAAGTCCGCTCACCGCTGCACTCGCAGGCAGCGAATAACATCTGTCGGTGCCCGCCGATTGCACGGTTTTCCGCGCCTGGGTCCGCGTCGTCTCTAATGAGGGTGAATTCCCAATCATACAAGCTGCAGCGAACGTTTCCGATCGCGCATAGCACGGGCAAGGTGTTGCGGACCTGCGTCGTGTGGCAGTTCCTGATTGCTCGGTTTCATCCTGCGATAGCAGACGGCTTTCGCCGGCGATCCGTCAGATAGGCGGACCTCGAGCACCTGCACTACCGGCGCGTTGCACCGGCCCCTGCAGAAAATCTCGTGCACGGTCAGCTTGGCTCTCTTCGTCGCGGGCTGCTTTCTGATTGCCGCGATCTGTCTGCGGACGTAGTCGAACTCTTCGCTCCGCGCGCGGTCGAACTCTTCGGCGGACATATCCCGGGCGTCCTTCATCAGAGCCCCGTGCCGGCGGCGTGTTCTTCGCTGGCCATCCGGGACAACGCCGCGGCGATCTGCGCATCACGGTCGGCGGCGACGTGCTGGTACCGCAGGGCGGCGCTGACGGTGCTGTGGCCGAGCCGACCCATGAGTTCGGCGAGCGTTGCGCCGGTCTGGGCCGCCAGCGTGGCCCCGGTGTGCCGAAGGTCGTGGAACCGAAGGTCCGGGCGCCGGGCCGCCTCTCGCGCCGGATAGAAGTACCGGTACAGCGACGAGGGCTGCATGTGGCCACCGTTCACCGCGGGGAAGAGCAGCGCGTCGCGGCCGGCGCCGGTGTGTTGCGTGAGGTGCTGCTCGACCAGGGGCAGCAGATGGGGCGGGATCGCGACGTCGCGGGATCCGGCCGCGGACTTCGGCGTGGTGACCACCATTTCGCCGGCGACGCGGACGACGGCGCGCCGGACCCGGATCACGTTGCCGTCGATGTCCCTGCGTCTCAGCTCCGACAACTCGCCAAAGCGCATCGCACACCAGGCCGCCAGTACCACCATCAGGCGCAGCCGCTCGGGCATCGCGTTCGCGATCGTCTCGAGCTCGGCCAGCGTTGCCGGTTTGATCTTCACACGCCGTTCCGTGTTCCCGGCGCCAGAGATCGTGCAGGGGTTCTGGTCGGCCATTCCCTCCGATGCCGCGGTGGCCATGATCGTCGAGAGCAGGGAGTAGGAATGCGCGCGGATCACCGGCGAGCCGACCGCGCACGTCGCGTACCACTTCCGTACTGCGTCCGGGGTGATCGACCGGACGGTGCCCTTCCCGAACGTCGGCAAGATGTGATCGCGCAGCAGCTTCCCGTAGTGCTCTCTGGTGCGATCCTTCAGCGGCCGCCCCTTGACGGTGCGGCGCCGGACCCACTCCGCGGCGTAGTCGGCGAACACGGCGGTGGGGCGTTCATCCTGTCCGCTCGACGGAGACCAGAGTTCCCGGTCGATCTCGCGGCGCCGATCGGTGAGCCATGCTTCGCCGTCCTGCTTCAGCGCGAACGTCGTCGGAGCCTCGTACAGCATTCCGTCAGGGCCTGTGTAGGAAGCCTTCCAGCGGCCGGAGCGGAACTGCCGCAATCGGCCGAAGCTGCGCCGTGGTTTGGTCACTGTTGCCGCCTTTTGCACCACATATGCACCACATTAGAGGGTATTTGTGGGCACTTGTGGTCATCTCGGGTGAATGCTACTGTTTCGCGTGTCGGCAGGTCAGAGACCTTTTGACGCTGCTCAGCAACAATATAGCGGAGTCCTGGTGAGACTGGTTCAATCCCAGTATCGCGCACCACATTTCGTCGTCGGCTTCACGCCGGCTCGGCACTGTGCCGGCCATTTCTGACACCCCGCTGTGAACTTGCCAAAGCCCGTTCCGGCGGTCAGTCGATCAACAGCAGATGCGGGTGGTTCTCCGCAAGTTGGCTCCTCATCATCGACGCCACACCTGCCGGGTCTCCGTCTCCCGGCTGACACCACCCCAGGAGATCGACATGTCCAACCGCCTCATCACCGCAACCGCCGGACTGCTCACCGGAGCCGCCATGCTCACCGCCTCGCTGAGCGGTGCAGCCATCTCCCAAGCCTCCAGCGGCGTCGACCAGCAGGGCACGTATCCCAAAGCCAGCAGCTACGACGGCGTCCAAGGCGGCGTCGCCCTGTGCAGCCAGCACGGCATCAAGATGCCGTGCGGTCCCAACTTCACGCCGGGCATCACGAAGTCCAACAACGAGGGCTGAGCGCCCCTTCTTCCAACCCACTGTTCGAACATATGATCGAACTGTGGGTCTCCAACAGATCGGCCACGGCGGGCAGCCCCTGCGGACGGTGTTCCGCAGGGTGCACCCGCCGATCGCCGTTCTGGTCGACCTCGTCGCGATGTTCCCCCGCGAACCCCACAGCGCCGGCCGCTACCACCCGCACGGATTACAGATGGACACCATCGTCGAAGGCCGGCTGTCCTGCTGGGGTCTCGGCGAACAGGGCGGCTGGTGGGGGCTGGTGTCCTACGACGTGAGCTTCGGCGGAGACAAACAGGCCGTGACCCACTGGGTGCCCGCCTGGGTGCTGAAGATGAAGTAGCTCTTTGATGTTCACCACATGTTCGCGCCGTTGTCCCTGCACAGCCACCGGAGAGTGGCACTGGCTGATTGACGACGACTATCCGCCCGACGAAGCTGGGCTCGTGATCGAGTTGAGTGAGCAGCAGATCATCGACCAGCTGGCTCAGCGCCTGGCCGATGCCCACGCCTCCGTGGCACCCGACCGCGTGGCCGCAGTGGTGCACCAGGAGTACGCGCGGTTCACGGGCCGCCCCATCCGGGATTTCATCCCGCTGTTCGTCGAACGCAACGCCCATGCGGAACTGAGCCGTCTCGGCTCCTGACACCCTGATCGTTATCGATTTTGTAGCAGAGATCTACCTTGCTATTAGGTCGCTCTCAGGTTCGGCTCTTACCGTCGAGACCAACACGTTGCGACAAGACATCCCCGATACGCTCGGCCCGCCACCAACCCCCCTCAGGTGGCGGGCCGAGATCATGTCGGGGCAGTGCGAAACCCCGCGTCGTCGCGGCGCCACCGGCTAAGGTTGGCGCTCCAGCAACGAACCGGCGACCAGAGGGTGGGACATGATTCGCGAGATGGCGGCGTCGACGCTGATCAGCCTGGCCGCGGTGGGCATGGCTCCTGTGGCCGCAGCCGAACCCGGCCCCATCTACTTCGATGAACCGGGCCATTACGCCAACGACGTTCCAGGCATGCTCTACGACGCCCACCTGACCGCGCCGTGCACGAACATGGAACGGTTCACCTTCGGGCGCGGCCCCGGCGGCGAAGCGCTGCAGTGCCGGTGGATACCGAATCAATGGCCGCCGGTCTACACCGGTTTCTGGCAGATCACCTATGACCTCAAGGGTGTGCAGGACATCGGCGCGCCGTGCCCCAACCCGCAATCGGCCGCTCAAGCACCCGATGGGCGCCCACTGGTGTGCATGGGCGACCAGGGGTGGCAGGCCGGCATCTACAACCGTGAAGGTTTCACACCGATCAACTAGCGGAGCTGCGCAGCGTCCGACTCGGCTCGGTGCCGAAGATCTCTTTGTAGGCGCTGCTGAATCGGCCGGGATGGGTGAAGCCGCACCGGCCGGCGATCGAGGTGACGGTGTCGCGCGCCGGATCGGCGGATTTGAGCTCCAGGTGCGCCCGTTCCAGACGAATCCTGCGCAGGTACTCCAGCGGCGTGACGCCCACATGCTCGCGGAACGCGTACTGGATCGCTCGCGGAGTCACATCGGCTGCCGCCGAGATGTCGCGGATGGTGATGTCGTACTGCGCGTTCTCGTGGATGAAGTCCAGCGCACGGCGCAGCATCCGCGGGTGCTGGGTCTTGGTCTTCTCATCAGGGCGCATCCGTTCGGTTTCCCGGACTTCCGCTGAAACGAAACTTCTCAGTGATTCACACCACTGCATGCCACGATCGACCCATGACCGATCGCATCGAAGTGACCCGCACCATCGCCGCAGCTCCCGACGCCGTTTTCGCCGTGCTGTGTGACCCTCAAGGCCACGTGGCCATCGACGCCACCGGAATGCTGCAGGACGCGGACGGCGAACCCGTGCGGGCCGTCGGTGACTCCTTCGTCGTTCACATGGACCGGGAGGCGCTCAACGACTTCCCCATGGGCCGCTACGACGTCACCGTGGAGATCACCGAGTACGAGCAGGACAGGCTCATCGCCTGGACCATCCTCGGTCAGATCCGCCCCCAGATCGGCCACGTCTACGGCTATCGGTTGGAGCCGAGCGGGACGGACACGCTGGTCACCTCGTTCTACGACTGGTCGGGGATCGATCAGCAGTGGCGCGAGGCCGGGATCTTCCCCGTGGTGTCGGAACTGGCGCTGCGGGGCACGCTCGGCATCCTCGACCGCACAGTCCGGCGCGGATACCCACGGTCAACCCAGGGTTGACGCATCCCGTTCGTCAACCTACGGTTGACGCATGTCCGACGCGCCCGACGCCCGCATCACCCACCCCGTCCGCCTCGACGACCTCATCGACGCGATCACTCGTGTCCACGATCAGCCGCTCGATCAGCTGACCGACGCGGTGCTTGCCGCCGAGGCGCTCGGCGAGGTCGCCGACCATCTGATCGGTCACTTCGTGGACCAGGCGCGCCGGTCGGGTGCCTCCTGGACCGACATCGGCAAATGCATGGGCGTCACCAAGCAGGCGGCCCAGAAGCGGTTCGTGCCCAAGACCCCGACCGACGCCGCGGCGATGGACCCGAACGCCGGCTTCCAGCGCTTCACCCCGCGCGCCCGCGCCGTGATCGTGGAAGCGCAGAACCGTGCGCACTCCGCCCGCAATGCCGAGATCAATCCCGCACACCTCGTCCTCGGACTCTTCGCCGACCCGACCGGGCTCGCTGCCCGCCTCCTCGCCGACCAGGGGGTCGACGGCAAGACGGCCGCCACGGCGATCACCCTGCCCGCACCCGTCGACGCGGTACCGGCGCTGATCCCGTTCGACGCCCGCGCCAGGAAGGCACTCGAGCTCACGTTCCGGCAGGCACTGCGTCTCGGCCACAACTACATCGGGACCGAACACCTCCTGCTCGCGCTCTACGACGAGGAGGACGACGACGGCGTGCTGCACCGTCTCGGCGTCGACATCGGGCGGTTCGAGGGCGACCTGCGCGCGGCGCTGGAGGCGTTCACCCAGCAGTGAGCGGCGTATCCGGCCGACGGCCTCGGCCGGTGTGCGATCATGCCAGGACGTCTACGAGGGGACCGGACATGCGACGCTGGCTCGTCATCGTGCTCGCCGCCACCATGGCCATGCTGGGCGGCGTCCTCGCGCCACCCGCGAGTGCCGCCGTGATCCCGATCGGACGGCTGGGCGAGACGCTGCGCGTCGAGTTCAAGGGCCTCGTCGCCGACGTCGCGGTCCTCGGGGTCAACCCCTCTCCGGTGCCGCCCGGATTCGGCTATCCGCCGCGCGCCCCGCGCTACCAGGTGTACCGGGCCGACGTCACGATCACCCCGGTCAAGCTGCCCACGCCCTACGCGATGGCCATCACCTACGGATTCCGCGGCGTGACCCCGACCGGTGACGCGTATGAGCCCCGCAACAGCGACGCCCCCGACGCGCTGCAGTACGGCATGCAGGACGCTCAGGTCGGTCGCACCTTCACCGGCGGCGTGTGGTGGGACTGCTACCGCGACCTGGTGTCCAACGTCGTGCTGATCGACAGGATCACCGGCGTCCGCCTGGCTCAGTGGAACGTCAGCTGAGCCTGCGGATAACGCCCGCCGACGCCGCCCGGGTCGACGAACTCGCCGACGTCGCAGCGCGCACCTTTCCGCTCGCTTGTCCCCCGTCGTGCACACCGGATGACGTGGCCGCCTTCGTCGCCGAGAACCTGACCGCCGACCGATTCGCCGGCTACCTGCGCGACCCTGACCGCGCGGTGTTCACCGCGCTCGAGGGCGACCAGATGATCGGCTACGCGATGCTGATCGCCGGGTTGCCCGAGGATCCCGATGTGGCCGCCGCGGTGACCGCCCGCCCCACGGTGGAACTGTCGAAGATGTACGTGCTGCCCGACGCGCATGGCGCCGGCGCGTCGGCGGCGCTGATGTCGGCCGCGCTGCAGCACGCCGCCACCGTGTCCGCGGCCTCGGTGTGGCTCGGTGTCAATCAGAAGAATGTTCGCGCACAACGCTTTTACCGCAAGCACGGCTTCGAGGTCACCGGCACGAAGACGTTCCGGGTGGGCGGACACCTCGAAGAGGACTACGTGATGGTGCGCCCCGTCTGACCCGCCGCGGTCAGCGCGAGCAGCCGCGACGTCGCGCGCAGGTACTTCTTGCGGAAACCGCCGGCCAGCATCTCCTCGCTGAACACGGTGTCGAGCTTGGCCCCGGATGCGACCACCGGAACCCCGGCGTCGTACAGGCGGTCGGTCAGCGACACCAACCGCAGCGCCACGTTCTGGTCGTCCAACGGATGCACGCCCGTCAGGAACACCTCGGTCACGCCCTCGATCAGCGTCAGGTAGCGCGAGGGATGCATGGTCGCCAGATGCGCGCACAGCGCATCGAAGTCGTCGAGCGTCGCACCCGGCACCGCCGCGGCGCGCTCGGCCACCTCCGCGTCGCCGGGCGGCTCGGGTGCAGGCGGCAGATCGCGGTGCCGGTAGTCCGGGCCCTCGATCCGCACCGTCGTGAACATCGCTGCGAGCGTGTTGATTTCGCGCAGGAAGTCCTGCGCGGCGAACCGTCCCTCGCCGAGCTGCTCGGGCAGCGTGTTCGATGTCGCCGCCACCGACACCCCTTTCTCGACCAGCGCGGAGAGCAGCCGAGAGATCAGCGTGGTGTTGCCCGGATCATCGAGCTCGAACTCGTCGATGCACAGCAGGGTGTAGTCGGCGAGCAGATCGATGCATTCGACGAACCCGAAAACCCCTGCCAGCTGGGTCAACTCGCCGAACGTCGCGAACGCCTTCTGGCCCTCGACCGCGTAGTACGACGACGCCAGCAGGTGGGTCTTGCCGACGCCGAAGCCGCCGTCGAGATACACGCCCACGCCGGGGAGCACCTCCCGCTTGCCGAACAGCTTCTTCTTGCCCGCACGCCGCTGCACCGCCTGCTCGCAGAACTGACGGCAGGTCTGCACCGCGGCCGCCTGCGTCGGCTCGCTCGGATCGGGCCGATACGTGTCGAAGCTGACATCGGCGAACGTGGGCGGCGGGACCAGCTGAGCGACCAACCTCTCCGGAGTGACGCTGGGACGCCGATCGGTCAGGTGCGCGACCTCACCGGATTCGAGGTTGGACCTGATGCTGGACCCGTGCATGCAGGCACCCTATCGGCGTGTTGAGATTCTGCGTATGGGCGACCACGCGGACGGGACGCAGTTCACGGTGCTCGGCACGGCCGAGACGATCGACCGTGCGCAGCTGAGCGACCGGTACGCCTACCCCGCCGAACGCTGGGTGCGAGCCAACATGATCGCCTCCGCCGACGGCGGAGCCACCACCGCAGGAAAGTCCGGGGGCCTCGGCGGCGACGGTGACAAGGCCCTGTTCTCGGTGCTGCGCGAGCTGGCCGACGTGATCCTCGTCGGCGCGGCGACGGTGCGTGCCGAGGACTATTCCGGGGCCTCACCCACCACCGAGCAGCGCGCCGCCCGGGAAGCCCGCGGGCAGGCCGCCGTCCCGCCGATCGCCATGCTCACCCGATCCGGCTCGGTCGACCCCGACGCGGCCGTGTTCGGTCACACCGAGGTGCCGCCCATCGTGTTCACCAGCGCAGCCGCCGCACCCCAGACGCGGCGCGCGCTCGGTGACAAGGCCGAGGTGATCGACGTGTCCGGCCCGGATCCGGAATCTCTGGAGCTGGCGCGGGCGGTGAGCGTGCTGGCCGACCGCGGACTGGGCCGGGTGCTCGCCGAAGGCGGACCCGGGATCCTCGGCCGGCTGATCTCCGACGACCTGCTCGACGAGTTGTGTCTGACCGTCGCACCCGTGCTCGTCGGTGGCGCGGCGGGGCGCATCGTCACCGGAGAGGACGACGACCGGACCCGGTTGCGCCTGCAGCAGGTGCTCGGCGACGACGACGGGTACCTGTTCCTGCGGTACGCCCGCGCAACCCGGGACCGGTGAGCGCCATCAGTACTGTGGTCGGCATGCGTCGATCGGTGCCGGCAGTTCTTGCGGTGACGGTGTCGTTGCTCACCGCGTGCTCCCCCGGGCTGGCCGCCAACCCGCGGTACGCCACCGATTCCGGTGCCCGCCCGCAGGGGGCCGTCACGACCAGCGAGAAGCCGTCCGGGCCGCCCGCCATCGAGGTGCCCAAGAACGAGCTGTCGTGGCGGGACTGCACGTCGCGGGTGTTCAGCGCCGCCGCGGTCGCACCGCCGGCCGGTGTGACGCTGGACTGCGCGAGCTACGACGCCGACCTCGACCCGATCGCCGGGGCCACCGGTTCGGTCAGCATCGGCGTGGTGCGCGCCCGTTCGGCGCAGACGCCCGCCGATGCGGGTCCGCTGGTGATGACGACCGGCTCCGATCTGCCGTCCTCGGTGCAACTGCCGGCGTGGCTGGCAGGCGCGGGCACCGACGTGCTGGCCAAACACCCCGTCGTCGCGGTCGACCGGCGCGGCATCGGCATGTCGGGCGCCCTGGACTGCCGGGACGTGTTCGACCGCCAGGAGATGTTCGAGCAGGCCCAGTTCCAGTCGGGCGATGACCCGGTCGCCAACCTCGGCGCGATCACGATGACCGCGACCACCAGCTGCACCGACACGATCGCCCCCGGCGATTCGGCCTACGACAACGCCCACGCCGCCGAGGACCTCGAGCGCCTGCGCACCACGTGGGACGTGCCCGCGCTCGCCCTTCTCGGCGTCGGCAACGGCGCGCAGGTCGCACTCGCCTACGCCGGTTCGCATCCCAACAAGGTCGCCCGCCTGATCCTGGATTCGCCCCTGCCGCTGGGCATCGGCGCCGAAGCCGCGACCGAACAGCGCGTCAAGGGCGAGCAGGCCGCGCTGGACGCGTGGGCCGCCCAGTGTGCGGCCAGTGACTGCCCGCTGCCCGATCCCAAGAGCGCCGTCGACACCCTGTTGGACGCGGCGCGTGCCGGGAACGGGCCGGGAGGGGCGTCGGTGGCCGCGGTCGCCGCCGCGATCTCCACCGCGTTGGCCTTCCCGCAGGGCAATCGCGTGGACGCGGGCCGGGACCTCGCGCAGGCGATCGCCGACGCCAACGCCGGCGACACCAACCGGATCAACAACCTGATCAACACCGCCGAGACGCTGCGCCAGACCGACGGACAGTTCGTCAACTCCTGCAGCGACGCGTTGAACCGTCCCACCCCCGACCGGGTCCGCGAACTCGTCGTCGAATGGGGCAAGCGCTACCCGCAGTTCGGCACCGTCGGCGCGCTGGACATGGTCAAGTGCCTGAACTGGCCCAGTGGCACCGCGCCCAAGGAACCGCAGGGTCTGACCACGCCGACGCTGCTGCTGGGAGTGCAGAACGACCCCATCGTCGGCAACGAGGGCGTCGCCGCCGTCGCGGCGACCGCGATCAACGCCGGGTCGACGAACAAGCGGGTCATGTGGCAGGGCGTCGGCCACGGCGCGACGATCTATTCGGCGTGTGCGCTGCCCCCGGTGCTCGGTTATCTCGACAGCGGCGCGCTACCCGCCACCGACACGTACTGCCCGGCCTGACGACTCGGCTACCTGCCGCTACGGTACGGTGCCTGACGTGCGTGATCTTGTGATGAAAGCGTTCAGGCCCCGCACCTCCCCGCCCACCACCGCCGCCGTCGTGCGTTCGGTCCTGTGGCCGCTGGCGATCCTGTCGGTCATCCATCGCAGCTACGTGCTGGTGTTCAACCGCTACATCACCGACGATTTCGCCCCGGTCTACCGCGCCGTCATCAACTTCAAGTTCGGCTGGGACATCTACAACGAGCACTTCGACTACGTCGATCCGCACTACCTGTACCCGCCCGGCGGCACGCTGATCATGGCGCCCTTCGGCTATCTGCCCGAGGTGGCCTCGCGCAACTGGTTCATCTTCTTCAACACCGTGGCCATCATCCTGGCCGGCTATTTCCTGCTGCGCCTGTTCGGCTTCACGTTGAGCTCTGTAGCCGCACCCGCGCTGCTGCTGGCGATGTTCTGCACCGAGTCCGTGACCAACACCCTGGTGTTCGGGAACATCAACGGCGTCATGCTGCTGCTCGAGGTGCTGTTCTTCCGCTGGCTGCTGGACGGCAACCGCAGCCACGAGTGGTGGGCCGGGGTGAGCATCGGGCTCACGCTGGTGGTCAAACCCCTGCTCGCCCCGTTGCTGCTGCTGCCGGTGCTCAACCGGCAGTGGCGGGTCCTGGTGACCGCGATCGCTGTGCCGGTGGTGTTCAATCTCGCTGCCTGGCCGCTGATCTCGGACCCGATGAGCTTCATCACCCGCACGGTGCCCTACATCTTCTCCACCCGCGACTATTTCAACAGCTCCATTTTGGGTAACGGTCTCTACTTCGGTCTGCCGACGTGGCTGATCTTGGCGCTGCGCATCGTGTTCGCCGCACTCGGCGCGGCGGCGCTGTGGCTGCTGTACCGGTACTACCGCACCCGGGACCAGTTCTTCTGGATGCTGACGTCCTCGGGCGTCCTGCTGGTCACCTCGTGGCTGGTGCTCTCGCTCGGTCAGGGCTACTACTCGATCGCGCTGTTCCCGTTCTTGATGACGGTCGTGCTGCCGAACTCGGTGCTGCGCAACTGGGTCGCCTGGCTGGCCACGTACGGGTTCTTGACCATGGACCGCTGGCTGCTGTGGCAGCTCCCGTCGACCGGACGCGCCCTGGAGTACCTCAAGATCACCTACGGCTGGTCGCTGATGGTGATCGTGGTGTTCTGCGTGCTGCTGTTCCGCTACCTCGACGCCCGCCGCGAGGGCCGGCTGGCCGACGGGATCGACCCGCCCTGGATGGCCGGCGACAGCCGACCCGTCAGCCGTGCCGCCGAGTAGCCTGGCGTCATGACAGGTCCCAAGCTGCAGCTGACCGACGACCAGTGGCGCGAGAGGCTGAGCGCCGACGAGTTCGCCGTGCTGCGCCGTGCCGGCACCGAGCGTCCGTTCACCGGCGAGTACACCGACACGAAGACCGAAGGGGTCTACCAGTGCCGGGCCTGCGGCGCCGAACTGTTCCGCAGCACCGAGAAGTTCGAATCCCATTGCGGCTGGCCGTCGTTCTTCGATCCCGCCGATTCCGACGCGGTGATCCTGCGGTCCGACGATTCGCTGGGCATGCACCGCGTCGAGGTGCTGTGCGCCAACTGCCACAGCCATCTCGGGCACGTGTTCGAGGGCGAGGGGTACCCGACCCCGACCGATCAGCGGTACTGCATCAACTCGATCTCGCTGCGGCTGGTGCCCACCGCTCAGTGAGGTTCTGGCGTCAGCGTCGGTTCGCGGCGCTGCGCCTCGAGCAACGCCAGCATCTCGTCGGCCGGCATCGGCCGGCTGAAGTAGAACCCCTGCGCCACCCGGCAACCGTACTGCCGCAACCGGTCGGCGATCTCGGCGCTTTCCACTCCCTCGGCCACCGGGGTGTGGCCGAGCGCATGCGTCATCTCTATCACGGCGCGCACGATGGTCGCCGACGGCCCGTGCGTCAGGATCGGTGCGATGAACTCTCGGTCCAGCTTGACCTGGTCGACGGGGAAGTCACGCAGGTACCACAGCGCCGAGTATCCGCTGCCGAAATCGTCGAGCGCGACCTGAACGCCGCTGGCGCGCAGTCGATTGAGAGCCGACCGTGTGCCCGGCATGTCGGCCAGCAACCTGTCCTCGGTGATCTCCACGGTGAGCGCATCCGGTGAGAGCCGGTGTCGGCGCAGCGCGTCGGCGATGCCCGCACTCAGCGCGGGATCGCTGATGACGGGTGCGAACACGTTCACCGCGACGGGGATTCGGAAGCCCCTGCGGTGCCACATCGCCGCGTCTCCGAGGGCCAGCTCCAGCACCGCCGTGGTCAGCGAGATCATCAGATCGCATTGATTCACCAGCGGCAGGAACTGGTCGGGGTTGAGCAGCCCTCGGCGCGGATGCGGCCAGCGGACGAGCGCCTCGGCGCCGATGATCTCTCCGGTGAACAGGTCGTACTGCGGCTGGTACACGACACGGAGCTCGCCGTGGTCGATCGCACGCTGCAGCTCACCCAGAATCGGTGGTGGGCCGGCGTCGCGCCTGTCGGCGAGGTCGGCGCGCAGCCTTCGGTTCTCCCCGAGGATGACGAACTGCCGGACGGTCACCGCGATCACGATCACGGCGACGGCCACGAACACCGGTCCCAACCCGGCGATCAGCACCGGGGTGCACAGCACCGCCGACAGCAGCACCGGTACGTACGGCAGCCAGCCCGACACCGCCGGCGGCTGTGCGCTCGACCCCTCGGAGCCGACCTGCCGGGCGCGTAGCGCTGCGGCGGCGATCAGCAGGAAGCCCGTCGCCCAGCCACACGACAGATGGCGCTGGCCGCTGTAGGAGTCCGTCGCAGTCAGATAGGCGAACGCCACATCGGAGAACGAGATACCGACCAGGCCTGCGGTCAGCAGGGCCATCTGTCCGCGCCGCACCGCGGGTGTCCGCAGCAGCATCACTCCTGCGATGGTCACCAGTGCGATGTCGGTCACCGGATAGGACAGGGCCACGGCGACGGCCAGGACATCATTGCGCTGCGCGGCGTAGACCGTCCCCAGCCAGATCACCCAGACGGCGCCGAAGATCGCGGCAGCGACGATGACCCCGTCGATCGCCACCCGCAGCTGGGTGCTGGGTGGGGCCGCGGTCAGCATCGCGATCAGACACAACCCGGCACCGGCCAGGAACGACAGATAACCCGCATCGGCCCAGGACGGCGAGGAATCGGTACCGACGACGAGGTCGAGGTACGACCACACCACCTCACCGGCGGCCCACCCGGTCAGACCGGCCGCCATGGAGGCCCACGCCGCGCGGTCAGAACCACGCAGGGAGATCGCGGCCCATGCGGCGCAGCCTGCGGCGATCGCAGCGAACACCGCGAGACCAACGTCGTCGACGACGCGGATGAGCGTCGGGCCGCCCCACCCAAACCACAACCATGCGCCGTAGGCGGCGCCGGCGATCAGAGCGCCCGCCGCCACCCCCCTGGTTTTCGGCATGCAGGGACACTAGCAATCGACGGCCTGTGGCAAAACAAGATGTACGGGTCAACAGTCGTTTGCTGACACGGCACTTTCCCGACAAATAAAGGTCTTATGGCCCTTCGACGTCGATCGACGCTACTGTCAATAATTTGCAGAATTCCTGTGGCTTCGTGCGAATTTCTCATCGCCAGCAACAATCATGGCAAAGAAGTGACAAGGCGCTCGACCGACACACGGGGCCCGGTGTAGAACGGGGTCTCCTCCCGGACGTGGCGCCGGGCGTCGGTGGCCCGCAGGTCACGCATCAGGTCGACGATGCGGTGCAGCTCCGGGGCCTCGAAAGCCAACAGCCACTCGTAGTCACCCAACGCGAAGGCCGGCACCGTGTTGGCCCGCACGTCCTTGTAGCCGCGGGCGGCCATGCCGTGCTCGGCGAGCATCCGCCGGCGCTCCTCGTCGGGCAGCAGGTACCACTCCAGAGACCGGACGAACGGATAGACGCAGATGTAGGCGCCCGGTTCTTCTCCGGCCATGAACGCCGGAATGTGGCTTTTGTTGAACTCCGCAGGCCGGTGCAGCGCGACATTGCTCCACACAGGCGTCGAGGCTCGGCCCAGCGTGGTGGTGCGACGGAAGTCGGAGTAGGTGGCCTGCAATGCCTCCACGTTGTCGGCGTGCGTCCAGATCATGAAGTCGGCGTCGGCCCGCATGCCGGCGACGTCGTAGATGCCCCGGACGACGACGCCGTTGTCCTGCTGCTGCTTGAGGAACGCCTCGGTCTCGTCCACGACGGCCGCCCGCGCGTCGTCACCGTCGGCCAGCACCCCGGGCGTGACGGCGTACACAGAAAACATCAGGTAGCGGACGGTGGAGTTGATCGCGTCGAAGTCGAGCTTGGCCATGTCACCTATGGTGCCACGGGGTGTCTATCGTGCTGCGATGGCAGCCACCGCCCTGGTCGCCGCTGCCACGCAGGCCGGCACCCCGATTCCGTCGAGATAGGCACCGGCCAGAACGAGCCCCGGAGGCAACCCGGCACGCAACTCGGCGACCAGGTCGGCGTGCCGCGGTCCGTACTGCGGCATCGCGTCGAGCCACCGCACCACCTTGCTGTCCTCCGGGGTCACGGTGATGCCGAACAGGGTCGCCAGGTCCTGCTCGGCCCACGTGAGCAACTCCTCGTCGCCGGCCCGCCGGGCCAGATCGTCACCGAACCGGCCGTAGGACAGCCGCACCATCTCGACGCTGCCGCGCCGGCCCCACTTGCGCGAGGACAGCGTCACCGCCTTGGTGTGCAGACGGCTGCGACCCGCGACCAGCACACCGGACTGCTCCGGCAGCGGCGTGCCGCCCGGCAGCGCGAGCGCGACCACCGCCGCCGAGGCCACCTCGATGCGGCGGG
>NZ_JAKRFN010000034.1 GCF_022348085.1 Mycobacterium sp. PSTR-4-N
ATAGAGTTACGGCGGCCATAGCGGCAGGGAAACGCCCGGACCCATCCCGAACCCGGAAGCTAAGCCTACCAGCGCCGATGATACTACCCACACGGGTGGAAAAGTAGGACACCGCCGAACACACATTTAAGACCTGTGCCCCCCAATTCTGTTGGGGGGCACAGGCATTTGTGCTCCATGACTTCAATGGGCTTCAATCGAAAAGGGTGGCGCCGGCCGGCGCGTACCTCTTCTCCATACCGAGCAGCAACTTTTTTCGGTCGAGTCCACCGCCGTACCCGGTGAGGCTGCCGTTGGCGCCGATGACCCGATGGCACGGAACGATGATGCTGATCGGGTTGTGTCCGTTCGCCAGTCCGACGGCCCGAGACGCTCCGGGTGCTCCTATCTGTGCGGCGATCTCGCCGTATGACCGCGTCTCTCCGTACGGGATCGTCTGCAGCGCAGCCCATACCGTGCGCTGGAACGCGGTGCCGACCAGGTCCAGCTCCACATCGAAGTCCTGCCGCTCACCGCCGAAGTACTCGTCGAGTTGCTGGACGACGTCGGCGAACGCGTCATCGCTTCGTTCCCAACCGTCCCGGTTCGGTTCATAGGTCTGCTCGACCATCCGCACATGCCGCAATCGCTGTCCCACGCCGGCGAGTGTGAGCACGCCGATGGGGCTCTCCACAGTGCGGTACTTCATGCTCTCCATCATTTCTCCTTCGGCGGCCATTGATTGACCGAGTGCTCGAGCGTTGTCCAAAGATGTTGTGTCACATAGGAACGCCACGGTCGCCAGCGCTCACTGGATGCGGTGAGAGTCTTCGCATCCTCGGCCAACCCGAGACGACGGGCAGCGACCAGGACGCCGAGATCCGTTGCCGGAAACGCATCAGGATCGCCGAGGCCGCGCATGGCGATCATCTCGGCCGTCCACGGCCCGATGCCGGGCAGCGCCAACATCTGCTCCCGACCGCGATCCCACGGGGTTCCCGCGTCCAGCACCAGCGCACCACTTCCCAGAGCGTCGATCAACGCCGTCACGGTGCGCTGACGCGCTTTCGGCACCGCCAGATGGCGCATGTCGATGTCGCTGAGGTCCTCGGTCGACGGAAACGTATGGGTCAGACTCCCGCCGGGGTCGCTGACCGAATGTCCGTAGGCCGCAACCAATCGAGCCGCATGGGTTCGCGCGGCCGCTGTCGAGACCTGCTGCCCCAACACCACGCGCAACGCCAGTTCGTGCTCGTCGACACTTCGCGGAATGCGTTGTCCCGGTGCCTTCGCGACCACCGCGGCCATCCGCTCGTCGTGACTGAGCGCGTCGACGACGGCCTCGGGATCGGCGTCGAGATCCAGCAGGCGGCGACAGCGTGCGATCGCGGCCGGCAGATCGCGGAAGTCCGCGAGCCGCAGCAGACACCGGACGTGATCGGGATGTGGGGTGAGCTCGGCGATGCCGCTGCCATGGGGCAGTCGCAGGGTGCGCCGGTACGTCTCGTCGCGTGTCTCCTCGACGCCCGGTATCGCGGTCGCAGCGAGGTGACCGAAGACCCCTTCGTAGGCGAATGGTGTCCGCACCGGCAATCTCAGCGACAGCACGCCGCGGCCGCCCGCATCGTCGCCGAACCGATCGCGAGCGCGCCGGCGCAGCATGGTCGGTGTCAGATCACAGACCTCACGGACCGTGTCGTTGAACTGTCGGATGCTGGCGAACCCGGCGGCGAACGCGGCGTCGCTGAACGGCATGTCGGTGGTCTCGATGAGCACCCGCGCCATCTGAGTGCGCTGTGCTCTGGCGAGAGCCAGCGGCGTTGCCCCGACCTCGGCCTGCATCAGGCGTTCCAGCTGCCGCACTGTGTAGCCCAGCCGCGCTGCCAGTCCGCCGACGCCGTCGCGATCGACCGTGCCGTCGGCGATCAGGCGCATCGCCCGCGCCACGATGTCCCCGCGGACGTTCCATTCCGGTGATCCCGGTGAGGCGTCGGGCCTGCATCGCTTGCACGCACGGAAACCCGCTCGCTGCGCCGCCGCGGCGGTGGGAAAGAACTGAACGTTACGGGCGAACGGCGGTCGAGCGGGGCAACTCGGCCGGCAATAGATCTTCGTGGTGAGCACCGCGGTGACGAACCAGCCGTCGAACCGCGCGTCCTTGGCCTGGACGGCGCGGTAACAGCGGTCGAAGTCGGAGTGCATACCTCGACAATGACACGCGGCCCACGAGAGAACTAGCGGAAAAGCGACATCGCAGTTCAGGCGTGGCGGCGCACCGGGCCCATCCGGTCGGCGATTCGCTCGACCATCCGCTCCACATCACCCAGCCGTTCCCCCAGCCGCTCGGGCACCCATGCCAACGCGATCTCCGCGGGCGCCCAACTGTTCTCGTCGATGGGGATCAGCGCGAACTCGGGCGGCGAGAAGATCTTGCCGATGAAGGAGTCGGGGGCATAGCTCACCACCGCGACCAGGTGCCGGTTGAAGACCTGGGTGGCCATCTCGACTTCGCCGCCACGGCGGTTCGTGGTGCGCACGATCCGATGGACGCCGCGGCGGTTGAGGCGTCGGGTCAGCCCGGCCAGCACCACGGGGTTCGGCCGCGCGAAGTCGATGGCGACGTCGCGGTCACGCAGCTCCTCGATTGCCACGACATCTCTGTCTGCCAACGGGTCGTCGAAGCGCACGGCGATCCCGCCCCGATAGCTGGCGACGACCCGGGACGCAGGCGTTTGTCGGTGGCGGGCAGATGGATCACGCCGAGCTCCGCGCGCCCCGCGATCAGCGTCGCGGTCACCTCCGCAGCGGAGCCGGGCATGCTGAACTCGACCGGGCTCGGGCAGCCGGCGATCACCGCTTCCAGCTGACTGAGCAGATCCGACGGCGCGTACGCCGTGGCGCTGACCCGGAGCGGAGCCGGCCCGCGCACCCCTTGCACGGCCGCTGCCTTGAAGTCTTCGACCTGACGCAAGATCTCCCGCGCAGGCCCGATGAGCCGCTGCCCCAGGGGGCTCAGGCGTACGTCGTGATAGCCGCGCTCGAAAAGCTCACCCCCGAGCTCTTTTTCGAGCAACTTGATCTGCTTGCTCAGCGGAGGAGGGGTGATCATCAACGTGTCGGCGGCCCGCGCGAAATGCAGTTCGTCGGCGACGGCGACGAAGTACCTGAGCCTGGTGAAGTCGATGTCCATTCCCTGCCCGTCGAAAGACCTACGGGCATGCTACGAGATCGCCGCGGCCACCCCGTCACCGTGGGGCAGCGGTGTCCATGTGGGGAGTCTCCAGCACGCCCCGGTCGTGCAAGGCGGCAATCTGCGCCGGATCGAGGCCGAGGAGTTCAGTGGCGATCTCAGCGGTGTGCTCACCGAGAAGCGGTGCCTGCCCCAACGGCGGATCTGCCACATGGGCGCTGTGGATCTGGACGTTCTCGAGCACGAACGGTGCAGGCCCGAACGGGTGCAGCTCCTCGCGGAACATCCGCCGCTGCCGGTAATACCCGAAGCCGGGCACTTCGTCGGCGCGCAGCACCGCGCCGGCAGGGACGCCCGCGCCCTGGAGCTCCGCCATCGCGTCCGTCTTCGATCTGCGGTCCGTCCACGTCCGCAACGCGTCGTCGAGCCGTCGCCCCGTGGCGCCGGGGGCGCCGACGGCCGAGGCCAGTGCGGCCACGTCGTCGTCGGTACGTGGCGTCACCACCACCCACTCGTCGTCGCCTGCGGCCGCGTACACACCCGACAGCTCGTCGGGTGGTGTCGGGCCGGTGTCGACGTGTCCGGAGCGTCGCAGGGCGTCGGCGGCGATGTCGGCAGCGAGATGGGTGAGCATCACCTCGGCCTGCGAAATGCTCGCGGCGCCACCGTGTCCGGTGCGCTCCCGGCGGATCAGCAGGGCCAGTGCTGCCACGGTCCCGATGCGGGCCGCGACATGGTCGGGGTAGACGGTGACGGTGTCACAGAACGTGTCGGGTTCACCGGGGTACACCCACAGATCGGTGAACCCGACCGCGGCCCGGACCAGCGGCCCGTAGCCGAGCCGCGCGGCCCACGGTCCGGTCGGGCCGAACGCCGAGCTGTCGACGACCACGATCTCGGGGTTGATCTCACGCAGTGTCGCGTGGTCCATGCCCAGCGCCGCGGCCACTCCGGGTTTGAAGTTGGTCAGCACGACATCGCTGCACTGCACCAGCCGGTGCGCCAGCGCTCGGCCCTCGTCACAGCGCAGATCGATCCCGATCGAGCGCTTGTTGCGGTGTCCGGCCGCGTACGGCTGGGTCATCGAAGTCGGTTTGCCCAGGCGCAAGCCGTCGGGGTGCGCCGAGTGTTCGATCTTCACGACGTCGGCGCCGAGGTCGCCGAAGAAGCGCCCCGTGTCCGCGCCGACCACGATCACGCCGAGGTCCAGGACACGCAGACCCTCGAGCGGCAGGCCTCGGCCCGGGCGCTGCCGCGCGCCGAGGATCGGTGCGGACGCGATGCGCTCCTGCCGACGCTGTTCTGTTGCGGTCGCGCGGTGACCGTCGATCTCGCAGACGCCGGCCGGGATCGGCGCCACCACACCCGGCGCCAGTTCGACATCGCGGAAGAAGCCGCGGGCGGTGAAATGGTCGGCGGCCAGTGCCTCGGGCAACGTGAGGACCGCGGCGGTCGGCACGCCATGTGCCTGCCCGCGCTCCTCGAGTTCGGCGCGGGTCTTGTCAGCGCAGAACCGTTCGATCGCCTCCTGCAGCTGGGGTGAGTGGAAGCGTTTGCCGAGCTTGTCGTAGGACGGGTCGGCGAACTCCTGCGGGCTGCCCATCAACGCGAACATGCCGCGCCACTGGCGTTTCGACAGGATGCAGATGCGGACGTGGCCGTCCCTGCAGGCGAAGATCGGATAGCGCTGCCGCTCGGCGTTCCAGTCGCGCTGCTGGGCGCTCAGCGCGACACCGGCCGATGCGCTGCCGGCCGTCCCGAACGGGGGGTCCAGCGTCTGCATCGCGCCGTCGAGCACCGCGAAGTCGATGAGATCGCCGTCGCCGGTGCGTAATCGATCGAGGAACACGGCGAGTGTGATCGCCGCGGCTTGGGCGGCGGCCACCTGATAGGGCAGCTCGACAGGCGGGATCAGCGGGGCGCGGCCGGGAATGCCGGAGCGGGACAGCTCGCTGCTGAGTGCGTGGAACACCGGTGTGGTGGCCCGCCAGTGCGCCCAGTCGTTGTCGCGGCCGAAATCGCTGAGCGACAGGATCACCAACGCCGGGTGCCGGGCTCGCACCGCGTGTATCGAGAGGGCCGCCTCCGCGTCCGACCCCGGACGGGTGCTCTCGATGAAGATGTCGGCGTCGGCGACGAGGTCGTCGAACTGCTTGCGGCGCAACGCTTCCGACCCATCGATGTGCACGGTGGGCAGTCCGTGGCGATCGATCGCGGTCTGCACCGGTACCGACGCGACGTGGGGACCGACGGGCTCGTCGACGGTGACGCCCGGCATCTGCAGGACGATGACCTCGGCCCCCAGGTCGGCGTAGAGGCGCCCGATCGCGGTCATCGGGCCGCTGGAGGCGTCCACGATCCGCAGTCCCGCCAGCGGCGGATCGTAGGCAGCGGTGCGCATGTCGGTCAGCTTCGGCGAGCCTGCCGGAACGGTATGTCGCGGTCGGGGTCGGGCTCCTTCGGCAATCCCAGCACCCGTTCACCGATGATGTTGCGCTGGATCTGGTCGGTGCCGCCACCGATCGAGGT
Source organism: Mycobacterium sp. PSTR-4-N (assembly GCF_022348085.1). Classification (GTDB taxonomy): domain Bacteria; phylum Actinomycetota; class Actinomycetes; order Mycobacteriales; family Mycobacteriaceae; genus Mycobacterium. The sequence continues at coordinate 5,699 of NZ_JAKRFN010000034.1, forward strand.
GAAGAACGCGTTGAGCGTCAGGAAGTTCACGTCGTCGGCCACGGGGTGCTCTGCGCCTGCCAGCAGGGCCTGAGCCCCGATGATCTGGGTCTTGAGTGCTGCCTCCGTGTGCAGGATCCGCGACATCGCGAGCTTGCCCAGGGACATGATGGAGCTGGACGTGCCCTGGGTCGCCGCTGCTTTGGCGCGCTCATTGTTGAGCCGGTTGAGTTCCCGCATGGCCAACGCCGATGCCAACTCATGACGCAGCGCCTGATCGCCGAGAACGCCGTTCTCTCTTGCCAACTCGATCAGGCTGTCCGCCGTGCGGTTCCGCGATCCACGGTTGCCGTCTCCCATGATCGAACGCTCATAGGCCAGTGCGGTCTGCAGTGCGCGCCACCCGTTGCCCTGCCCGCCGAGCAGGTAGTCGTCGGACACGCGCGCATCGGTGATGAACACCTCGTTGAAGTGCGTCTCGCCCGTGATCTGCACCAGTGGGCGCACGTCGATCCCGGCCTGCTTCATGGGCAGGATGAACAGGCTGAGTCCCTTGTGCTTGGGTACCTCCCAATCGGTGCGGGCCAACAGCAGCGCGTACTCGGCGGTCTGGGCGCCCGAGGTCCACACCTTCTGACCGTTGACGATCCACTGGTCGCCTTCGCGGACCGCCGTCGTACGCACCGCGGCGAGGTCGGAACCGGCGCCGGGTTCGCTGTAGAGCAGGCACGTGCGGGCGCGCTCGACGAGGAAGTCCCGCAACAGCTCCTCACGCAGACGCGGGGTGCCCAGCGCCAGCACGGTGTTGGCCGCGATGTTGTACCTGTCCTGCCGAGAGCCCGGCGCCTTGACGGCGGCGAACTCCTGGGCGATCACGGCGGCCAGCCTGTTGGGATAGCCACGGCCGAACCACTCGATCGGATATGTCGGCACCGCGTAGCCGGCGTCGAGCACCTTCTCCATCCACGCGATGCGTTCCGGCGAACTCACCCACGGGTCGCTGCTTGCGGGCAACGGGGACCAGTTGTCGCGCAACCACTCTCGAACCTCGACGCGGAGCTCGTCAGCGTCGGGTGACGTCTCGTCGGTCATCTCAGGCGCCTTTCGAGACGAGGTAGCGTTCGCGATGCAGGCGGGTGCCGCCGAACAGGTGCAGACCGGTGCGGGCGCGCCGCAGGTAGAGGTGCGCGGGGTGCTCCCACGTGAAGGCGATCCCGCCGTGCATCTGGATGGCCTGCAGCGCGATGGTCTGATAGGCCTCGGCGCACGCGAATCCTGCCAACGCGATTGCACCGGAGGCATTCTCGCTGCCATCGGCGTGCTCGGCGGCGGCGTGGCGGGCGGCGGAGGTGGCGTTCTCCAGGTCCAGGAGCAGATCCGCGGCCATGTGCTTGAGCGCCTGGAAGCTGCCGATCTGCCGCCCGAACTGGATGCGGGTCTTCAGGTAGTCGACCGTCATCTCGAAGATGTGCCGTGCGCCACCGACCTGCTCACCCGCCGATGCGATGATCGCGTGGTCCAGCGCGTCGCTCACCGCCTCCCACCCGGCGGCGCCCAGCCTTCTGGCCGGCGTGCCTGCCAACGTGATCGTCGACAGCCGAACGGTCTGATCGAAAACCGTTGCGGCGCGGCGCTCGAACCCCGGTGCGGCGGGTTCGACCTCGAACACCCCGATCCCGTCGTCGGTCCGTGCGACGACCAGCACCACGTCGGCGACATGTCCCCAGGTGACGTAGTGCGCGGAGCCGGTGAGGGTGCCGTCGGAGGCCGCCCGCACGTCGACGCCGCCCGGCTCCCACGACCCGGCCGGGCCGGTCACCGCCACCGTGCCGATCGTCGTACCGTCGGCCAGCGACGGCAGCAGCCGGGCTTTGTCCTCGTCGGTGCCCGCGGCGTTGACGAGCGCCACGGTCAGGACGGCGCTGGAGATGAACGGGGCGGGCAGCAGGACCGCGCCGGTCTGTTCAGCAACTGCTTCGAGTTCGGCCGTGCCGAAGCCGAGTCCGCCGACCTCGGTTCCGACCAGCATGCCGAGCACACCCTGGTCGGCCAGCCGCGCCCACAGCGCGCGATCGAACCCGTCCTCGGAGTCCATGACGCGGCGCACGTCGGCCTCGGTGCATTTGTCGGCCAACAGGTCGCTGACCGCGGCGGAGAGCTCAGCCAGTTCGGCCACATCCAACGTCATCTCAACGCCTCCCTCGGGTCGCGCCCACCATCGTGGGGGTCCGCCTGCTCGCTGTCCATCACCGATCCCGACACCGGTGGATGTCGCATCGAGACATGCGAACCGATCAGGGCTCACCGACCGGCGTGGCCAGGCGGGTGGGCTCGGAGTGTCCCCGCAGGGTCACCGTCTCGCCGAGAGTCCAGCGCTCACGTTCGTCCTCGGTCGCCTTCGTCACCGCGTCCGACGACGCGACGAGATGACCGTCGACCTTCTTGGCCAGCTCGCACAGCCGCGCCGCCTCGTTGACCGGCTCGCCGATCACCGTGTATTCGAACCGCTCCTTGGCGCCCACGTTGCCGGCCACGACCTGACCGGCCGCGACCCCGATGCCGGCGTCGCATTCCGGCACTTCGGCGCGCAGCCGGCGCGCCATCGCGCGCGCCGCGGCCAGCGCCTCGGCTTCGGGATTCTCCAGCGGCACCGGTGCGCCGAACACCGCGAGCACGGCGTCGCCCTCGAACTTGTTCACCAGCCCGTGGTGCTTGTCGACCTCGTCGACCACGACGTCGAAGAACCGGTTGAGCAGCTCGACCACCTCCACGGCAGGCCGGCTGGTGACCAGCTTCGTCGACCCGATGATGTCGATGAAGATGACGGCGGCATAGCGCTCCTCGCCGCCCAGCTCGATCTGCTGCTTCTCGGCGGCCAGTGCGACCTCCCGGCCCACGTGGCGCCCGAACAGGTCGCGCACCCGCTCCCGCTCGCGCAGACCGTGCACCATGGCGTTGAAACCGCGCTGCAGCTCACCGAGTTCGGTGCCGTCGAACACCACGAGGTTGCAGTCCAGATCCCCGTCCTCGACCTGCTTGAGCGCTGACCGCACCACCCGCACCGGGGTGGCGATCAACCAGGAGAGCAGCCACATCAGGATGAGCCCGAAGATCAACGCGACCAGCGCGATGATCATCACCGCCACCGCGAACTGGGTGCTGGAGAGGTTGCTCAGCGACAGCGCGAAGATCGCGAGCAGCAGGATGCCCAGCACGGGGACTCCGGAGCTCAGCAGCCAAACCGTCATCGTCCGCCCCATCACGCCGTGCGTCAGCCGGCGCGGCGGGCGGCCCGCCTCGAGCGCCTGGGCGGCGACGGGCCGCAGCGCGAACTCGGTGATCATGTAGCACGCTGTCGCCACGACGATCCCCGGGAAACCCACCGCGAACAGGAACCGCGGGATGAACGCGGAATCCTGCAGGCCGTACAGAAGCGTCAGCAATGCGGTGCCGACTCCCCACAGGATGAGCGCGCTCTTCGCGACGCGGGCCGGCGCGCGGAACACGTTGCGCTGATCCTCCCGGGTGGGTGTGCGCTCCTCGAGCGCCCACCGCAGCGAATTCACGGTTCGGGCCGTGATCCACACCGTGCCGAGGATCAGCGCCACGAAGAGGTACGCGGGCACTACACCGAACGTCAACCATGCGGGTGCATCGGTGAACACGCTCGGCACCGGGATGGCGACGGTGTTGAGAAGCAGCGACACCCCGATGCCCAGGATGTTGGTGAACAGCAGGAAGAACGTCAGGATGATCTGGATGCGGATGCGACGCCGCGCCTGGTTCTCGTCGGGTTTACCCAGCAACCAGGAGCCGTAGTCGGGGGTGTCGCCCAACCGACCGCTCTGCCGGGTCACCCGTTCCAGCACCTTGCCCAACCGGTGAGGCACGCTCGTCGTGGCGTTCATATGTTGCGTCAGCCTAGTGAGTGACGCGGCCATCTATGGTGGTTCGGTGCGTCTCGTGATCGCCCACTGCACCGTCGACTACGTCGGCCGCCTCACCGCTCATCTCCCGTCGGCGAAACGACTGCTGTTGTTCAAGTCCGATGGTTCGGTGAGCGTGCACGCCGATGACCGTGCCTACAAGCCGCTGAACTGGATGTCGCCGCCGTGCTGGGTCTCCGAGCAGTCCGACGGCGAGACGCCGGTGTGGGTGGTCGAGAACAAGGCGGGGGAGCAGCTGCGCATCACCGTGGAGGCGATCGAACACGACTCCAGCCACGAGCTCGGCGTCGATCCGGGACTGGTGAAAGACGGCGTCGAGGCGCACCTGCAGGCTCTGCTGGCCGAGCACGTGGAGCTGCTCGGCGCCGGATACACGCTGGTGCGACGGGAGTACATGACCCCGATCGGACCGGTCGACCTGCTGTGCCGCGACGAGCAGGGCCGCTCGGTGGCCGTGGAGATCAAGCGCCGCGGTGAGATCGACGGTGTCGAGCAGCTCACCCGATACCTCGAGCTGATGAACAGGGACTCGCTGCTGGCGCCTGTGGCCGGGGTGTTCGCCGCTCAGCAGATCAAACCGCAGGCCCGTACTCTCGCGACCGATCGCGGAATCCGCTGTCTCACGCTGGATTACGACAAGATGCGCGGGATGGACAACGACGAGTTCCGGCTGTTCTGATGGGCCGGCGCCCGGCGCGAAAACCACGGCGCCACACACCTTTACCCGCTGCGCGCCGGATCGAGACGGGCCCCGACGGCTACGACTACGAGGTGCGGTCGGTGCCAGCAGCGAGGGCGGTCAAGGTGTACCGCTGCCCGGGCTGCGATCACGAGATCCGACCGGCCACCGCCCATGTGGTGGTGTGGCGGGCGGATGCGGGGGAGGCGAGTGTCGATGAGCGCCGGCACTGGCACACACCGTGCTGGACGCATCGCGCGACCCGAGGGCCCACGCGACGCTGGTCCTGATCAGCGGGTGTGTCAGTGCGAACCGGTGGCCGGTTCGACGAGCTCGATCAGAACGCCGCCGCCGTCCTTGGGGTGGATGAAGTTGATCCGCGAATTCGCGGTACCGCGTCGCGGCGCGTCGTAGATCAACCGGACGCCCTGCTCGCGCAGTCGATCGCTGAGCGCATCGAGATCGCTGACCCGGTACGCGAACTGCTGCAGGCCGGGCCCGCGCTTGTCGAGGAACTTCGCGATCGTCGACTCGTCGTCGATCGGCGCCATCAGCTGGATCTGGGTGCTTCCGACCGGCGCACCCCGCACAGCCAGCATCGCCTCGCGAATGCCCTGCTCCTCGTTGACCTCTTCGTGCAGCACGATCATGCCGAGATGGTCGTGGTACCACCTGATCGCCGCGTCCAGATCGGGCACGGCGACACCGACGTGGTCGATGGCGGTGACCAGCGCGGTGGCCAGTACAGGACGGGCGTCAGTCTGCTCGGCGGTCATAACAGCGAAGTTACCTAACAAGATCGGTTTCGAATAGATCGGTCACTGCGGATAGCCTCTTGGCAGCCGCTCGAAACTCAGGTGGAGGTAGTCATGACGACGTCGGTGATCGTTGCTGGGGCGCGTACCCCGGTGGGCAAGTTGATGGGTTCGCTGAAGGACTTCTCCGGCAGTGATCTCGGCGCCGTCGCGATCCGCGGTGCTCTCGAGAAGGCCGGCGTGCCCGCCTCGGCTGTCGAGTACGTGATCATGGGTCAGGTGCTCACCGCCGGCGCGGGTCAGATGCCGGCGCGTCAGGCCGCCGTCGCCGCCGGCATCGGCTGGGACGTCGCGGCGCTGACCATCAACAAGATGTGCCTGTCGGGCATCGACGCGATCGCGCTCGCTGATCAGCTCATCCGGGCCGGCGAATTCGACGTCGTGGTGGCCGGCGGCCAGGAGTCCATGACACAGGCGCCACACCTGCTGATGCACAGCCGGTCGGGCTACAAGTACGGCGACGTGACCGCGCTCGACCACATGGCCTACGACGGGCTGCACGACGTGTTCACCGACCAGCCGATGGGCGCCCTGACCGAGCAACGCAACGACGTCGACAAGTTTACCCGCGCCGAACAGGACGAATTCGCCGCGAACTCCCATCAGAAAGCAGCCCGGGCCTGGAAGGACGGCGTCTTCACCGACGAGGTCGTTCCCGTCGCGATCCCTCAGCGCAAGGGCGACCCGATCGAGTTCACCGAAGACGAGGGAGTCCGCGCCGACACCACCGTCGAGTCCCTGGCGGGTCTGCGCCCGGCGTTCCGCAAGGACGGCACCATCACCGCGGGTTCGGCCTCCCAGATTTCCGACGGCGCATGTGCCGTGGTGGTGATGAGCAAGGCGAAGGCGCAGGACATGGGTCTGACCTGGCTGTGCGAGATCGGCGCCCACGGTGTGGTCGCGGGCCCGGATTCGACGCTGCAGAGCCAGCCGGCCAACGCCATCAAGAAGGCGATCGCCAAGGAGGGCATCTCGCTCGACCAGCTCGACGTCATCGAGATCAACGAGGCGTTCGCCGCGGTCGCACTGGCCTCGACCAAGGAACTGGGCGTCGACCCGGACAAGGTCAACCGCAGCGGCGGTGCCATCGCCATCGGTCACCCGATCGGTATGTCCGGTGCGCGGATCACGCTGCACGCGGCGTTGGAGCTGGCTCGCCGCGGCAGCGGTTACGCGGTGGCCGCCCTGTGCGGTGCGGGCGGACAGGGTGACGCGCTGATCCTGCGCCGGCCCTGACGACGACGGCGCCCACAACGACACTCTGTAGTAGCTGGGGCGGCCCTGCGGCACAATGGCGCCATGACTCGCGCATTCGACGTCCGCAGTGCCGCGGCGTGGTTCCGGCTCATCGCCTTCGCGGAGGCACTGTCCTGGATCGGCCTGCTGGCCGGCATGTACTTCAAGTACCTGGGCACACCGCGTACCGAGGTCGGTGTGAAGATCTTCGGTCCGATCCACGGCGGCGTGTTCATCGCCTTCGTCGCAGCGGCGGTGCTCACCGGTCTGGCGCTCAGGTGGCGCCCCGGCACCTGGTTGCTGGCGTTGCTGGGCAGCATCGTGCCATTGGGCAGTGTGATTTTCCTCATATGGGCTGATCGGACCGGTCGGATGGGCCATGTGGCCGGGTCACGATCCGTCGCCGTGGGCGGCGGACAGGCAGGACGGACGGCGCCGGAAACCACCTGAGGAGAGTCGTGACAGACTTGGCTCTGTGACACGTCCTGGACCCCGCATCTCGCCTGCCCTGGCGGGCGCCGTCGATCTGTCAGCACTCAAGCAGCGCCCGGCCACCGGTGCCGACGCCCGCTCCGCGCCGTCGGGAGGCGCGCCTGGCGGGGTGGAGGTGACCGAGGTCAACTTCGAGGCCGAAGTGCTCGTGCGATCCAACGAAGTGCCCGTCGTCGTACTGCTCTGGTCCCCGCGCAGTGACTCCAGCGTCCAGCTGGCCGGCATCCTGGGCGAGCTGGCCGGAGCCGACCGTGGGAAGTGGTCGCTGGCCACCGTGAACGTGGACACGACGCCCCGGGTGGCGCAGATGTTCGGCGTCGAGGCCGTTCCGACCGTGGTCGCACTGGCCGCCGGCCAGCCACTGTCGAGCTTTCAGGGCATGCAGCCGCCCGACCAACTTCGGCGCTGGGTCGATTCGCTGCTCGACGCCACGGCCGGAAAGCTCAGCGGCGGCCCCGGTTCCGACGACGGCGAGCAGGCCGATCCGGTGCTCGACAACGCGCGCGCACTGCTCGACCAAGGCGATTTCGATGCGGCCCGCAGCGCCTACCAAGCGATTCTGGAGTCCGATCCGCAGCATGCGGAGGCCAAAGGCGCGGTGCGGCAGATCGATTTTCTGCAGCGGGCCACGACACATCCGCAGGATGCCGTGGCGCGCGCCGATGCTGACCCGACCGACGTCGACGCAGCACTGGCCGCCGCCGACGTGGAGATCCTCAATCAGGACGTGACCGCGGCCTTCGATCGGCTCATCGGGTTGATCAAGCGGACGGCGGGCGACGAGCGCAGCCGGGCGCGCACCCGGGTCATCGAACTGTTCGACCTGTTCGATCCCGCCGACCCCGAGGTCGTCGCCGGCCGACGCAACCTGGCCAACGCCCTCTACTGACTTTTTGTCCCGCGAGCAGACGCACCCTCGAGTGAATCAGGGCTCGAAACACTCGAGGTTGCGTCTGCTCGCCGGAAGAATACGGCCGACAATCAGGCGGGTTGTTCCGGCTCGAACCACAGCGCCGCCAGTGGCGGCAGCACCATGACCGCCGATGCGGGGCGTCCGTGCCACGGCTCGTCGGTCGCCTCGACCGCACCGTAGTTGCCGATGCCGGACCCGTGGTAGTTGTCGCTGTCGGTGTTGAGCACCTCGCGCCAGCGCCCGGCATGCGGCAGGCCCAGCCGATAGCTGCTGTGCTCGGAGCCCGAGAAGTTGAACACGCAGGCCATCATCGAGCCGTCGTCGCCGAAGCGCAGGAAGCTCAGCACGTTGTTCGCCGAATCGTTGGCATCGATCCAGGAGTATCCCTCGGGCCTGGTGTCGCGCGACCACAGCGCGCGGCGACTGCGGTAGATGCCGTTCGCGTCGGTCATCATCCGCAGGATGCCGTCGGAGAAGCCCTGCTCGTCGAGCTGCCACCAGTCGACGCCACGCTCCTCGGACCATTCGGCCCGCTGACCGAACTCCTGTCCCATGAACAACAGCTGTTTCCCGGGATGCGCCCACTGGTAGGCCAGCAGCCCGCGGATCCCGGCCGCCTTCATGTGGTCATTGCCGGGCATCCGGCCCCACAGCGTGCCCTTGCCGTGCACCACCTCGTCATGGCTGATCGGCAGCACGAAGTTCTCGCTGAACGCGTAGATCATCGAGAACGTGATCTCGCCGTGGTGGAAGCTGCGGTGGATCGGATCACGCTTGATGAACTCCAGCGTGTCGTTCATCCAGCCCATGTTCCATTTCATCGAGAAGCCGAGTCCGCCGAGGTTCGTCGGCCGAGTGACACCCGGCCATGACGTGGATTCCTCGGCGATCGTCACGATGCCCGGGTTGATCTTGTGGACCGTGGCGTTCATCTCCTGCAGGAACTGCACGGCCTCCAGGTTCTCCCGGCCGCCGTAGACGTTCGGCGTCCAGCCACCCTCGGGCCGGGAGTAATCGAGGTAGAGCATCGAGGCGACGGCGTCCACCCGTAGCCCGTCGACGTGGTACTCCTGCAGCCAGTACAGCGCGTTGGCCACCAGGAAGTTCCGCACCTCCGCTCGACCGAAGTCGAATACGTAGGTGCCCCAGTCCAATTGCTCGCCGCGACGGGGATCGCCGTGTTCGTAGAGCGCTGTGCCGTCGAACCGGCCGAGCGCCCACGCGTCCTTGGGGAAGTGGGCGGGGACCCAGTCCACGATCACGCCGATACCGGCGCGGTGCAGCGTGTCCACCAGGTGGCGGAACTCGTCGGGCGTACCGAATCGCGATGACGGGGCGTAGTACGAGGTCACCTGATAGCCCCACGATCCGCCGAAGGGATGCTCGGCGACGGGCAGCATCTCGACGTGGGTGAAGCCGTGCTCGACCACGTAGGCGGTGAGCTGTTCTGCGAGTTCGAGATAGCTCAGCCCCGGCCGCCAGGAGCCCAGGTGTACCTCATAGGTGCTCATCGGTTCGAACACCGGGTTGCGCAGCGCCCGGTCGGCCATCCACTGGTCGTCGGCCCAGGTGTAGTCGCTCGCGAACACCTTCGACGCCGTCTGCGGTGGGACCTCGGTGGCGAACGCCATCGGGTCGGCGCGCTCGGTGACCGCGCCGTCGGCGCCGTGCACCCGGAACTTGTACAGGCCGTTCTCGGGGAAGGCCGGCCAGAACAACTCCCACACGCCCGTGGAGCCGAGCACCCGCATCTGCGCCTCGTTGCCCCAGTGGTTGAAGTCGCCGATCACGCTGACGCCCTTGGCATTCGGCGCCCACACGGCGAACGACACGCCGCTGACCACGCCGTCGGGGGTCTCGAAAGCGCGGGGATGCGCACCGAGGATCTCCCAGAGCCGCTCGTGGCGGCCCTCGGCGAACAGATGGAGGTCGACCTCGCCCAGCGTCGGCAGGAAACGGTACGGATCGGCCACGGTGTGCACGAACCCGGACTCCTCGCCCGAGTAGTCCACCTCGAGCCGGTAGTCGATCAGATCGGTGAACGGCACCGCGACCGCGAACAGCCCGGCTTCGATGTGCTGCAGCGGATAGCGCACGCCGCCGATGAGGGCGGCGACGGTCACGGCATGCGGGCGATAAGCCCGGATGACGGTGTGGTCGTCGTACTCGTGGGCGCCCAGGACCGAGTGGGGGTCGTGGTGTTCGCCGGCGAGCAGTCGGTTCAGATCGGCGGTGTGCGGCCGCAGATTCGGGCTGTCGATCTCTTTGGTCGTCTTCGACGCTTTGGGCATCTCGTCACTCCCTACGTAGTAGGTTCAATCGCTGGTCGGCCGGGATCTGGGGCATGTTGAGCACGTGTGCCACCGCCCGGGCGGGCTCGAGTCGCACGTAGTTGCCCTGGCCCCACTGGTATTCCTCCCCGGTGATCTCGTCGCGCACCCAGAAGCGCTCCTGCTGATCCATTCCCAATGCGCCCATGTCCAACCACACCGTGCCCTCTTCGGCGCCGAAGGGGTTGAGCGTCACGACGACGAGCACCTGGTCGCCCGTGACGGGATCGAACTTGCTGTATGCCAGCAGGGCGTCGTTGTCGACGTGGTGGAAACGGATCGTCCGCAGCTGGTGCAGGGCCGGATGCAGCCGGCGGATCTCGTTGAGGCGGGTCAGGAACGGTTCCAGTGATTCGCCGTCGGCGAGGGCGGCGTCGAAGTCGCGCGGCCGCAGCTCGTACTTCTCCGAATCGAGGTATTCCTCGCTGCCCTCACGCACGGCGCGGTGTTCGAACAGCTCGTAGCCCGAGTACACACCCCACGTCGGGCTCATCGTCGCAGCGAGCGCGGCCCGGATAGCGAACATGCCGGGCCCGCCGTGCTGCAGGCTGGCGTGCAGGATGTCCGGGGTGTTCGTCCAGAGGCTCTGCCGGGCGTAGTCGGCGTGTTCGGCGATGGATTGCCCGAACTCGATCAACTCCCACTTCGCGGTGCGCCAGGTGAAGTACGTGTAGGACTGCGTGTAGCCCAGTTTGGCCAGCCCGAACAACCGCGCCGGACGGGTGAACGCCTCCGCGAGGAACAGCACATCGGGGTCGGTGTTCTTGACCTCGCCGATCAGCCAGGCCCAGAAGTTCGGCGGCTTGGTGTGCGGGTTGTCGACGCGGAACACTTTGACGCCGTGGGACACCCAGAACTTGACGACGCGCAGGACCTCGTCGTAGAGGCCGGCCGGGTCGTTGTCGAAGTTCAGCGGGTAGATGTCCTGGTACTTCTTCGGCGGGTTCTCGGCGTATGCGATCGTGCCGTCGGGCAGCACGGTGAACCACTCCGGGTGCTCTTTGGCCCACGGATGGTCGGGTGCGCACTGCAGCGCCAGGTCGAGAGCGACCTCGAGCCCTTCGGCGCGCGCCGCCGCGACGAAGTCGTCGAAGTCGTCGATCGTGCCCAGATCGGGGTGGACGGCGTCATGGCCGCCCTCGTCGCTGCCGATGGCCCACGGCGAACCGACGTCGGTGGGGCCGGCGGTGACGCTGTTGTTGCGGCCTTTGCGGTGCACCTTGCCGATCGGGTGGATGGGCGGCAGGTACACGATGTCGAAGCCCATGCGCGCGACCCGCGGCAGCGCCTTGGTCGCCGTCGCGAACGTGCCGTGCACCGGATTGCCGGAGTCGTCCCAGCCGCCCGTGGAGCGCGGGAAGAACTCGTACCAGGAGCTGAACCGCGCCAGCGGCCGATCCACCCAGATGCCGTACGCCTCGCCGCGGGTGATGAGTTCCCGCAGCGGGTACTGCTCGACCAGCTCGGTCACCTCGGGGGACAGCGCAGCGCCGGCCCGATAGAACGGATCACCCGGCGTGCGCAGCCGTTCTGCGGCCTCCATCAGCGGATAGCGCATCTGGCGGGGCACGCCGGTGGACGCGCGCTCGAGGAGCTTGGCGCCGACGAGCAGGTCGTTGGACAGTTCGCCCTCGCTCTGCCCGGCGTCGAGCTTGGCGATCACGTGCTGACGCCAGGTCGCGATGGGGTCGCCCCAGCCGTCGACGCGGAATGTCCAGAGACCGACGGCGTCCGGGGTGAACTGGCCGTGGAACACGTCGGGCGTGCGGCCTGCGGACATCGGCAATGCGGCGGGTCGGATGCGCGCCGACGACGGCGTGACAACCTCGTCGATCGGGACCGCCTCGGTGGTCTTCGTCCGGCCCGGCGGCTCGTCGGCCAGGGCGGGGTAGGTGGTGCCGTGGTAGCGGACGACCAGGGTGGCGGCGACCGCGTCGTGGCCTTCGCGCCACACCGTCGCGGTCACCGGAACCACCTCGCCGACCACCGCCTTGGCGGGGAATCGCCCGCCAGACACCACAGGTGCGACGTCATCGATCTCGATACGACCGGCGGTCACTCACACACTCCCTCACGCGTTGCATGTCCAGCGCGCCCTGCAGTTGTGGACCCTGCCGCGCGCCGTCGTTGGATGGTCTGGTTCACAGCTCGTCGAGCGCCTTCAGCGCGCCTATACCCACCGTAGTGTCAGCTCCAACCCCGCGGGAGTGTCGAAGTGCAGCACGTCACCCATGGGCGGGGGCTGCGGCAGTAAGGTCAGCACGCGTGAAAGCTCTTCGTCGGTTCACCGTCCGCGCCCACCTCCCGCATCCGCTGGAAGCCCTCGAAAGGCTCTCGATCAATCTGCGGTGGTCATGGGACAAACCGACCCAGGATCTGTTCCAGACGATCGATCCGGAGCTGTGGAAACTCGTCGGTGGGGACCCGGTGGCGATGCTCGGTCACGTCAGCCCCGACCGGCTCGAGGCGCTGGCCGAGGACGAGCATTTCGTCCAGCGGCTGGGTGCCCTCGCCGCCGATCTGGACGACTACCTGAGCCGTCCGCTGTGGTACCAGCAGCTTGCCCAGGCCGGCGGCCGGGATTCCGGAGAGGGCGCCGTGCTGCCCAACGGCATCGCGTACTTCTCGATGGAGTTCGGGGTGGCCGAGGTGCTGCCGAACTACTCCGGGGGTCTGGGCATCCTGGCCGGCGACCACCTGAAGTCGGCGTCGGACCTCGGCCTGCCGCTGATCGCGGTCGGGCTCTACTACCGGTCCGGCTATTTCCGGCAGTCGCTGACGGCCGACGGCTGGCAACACGAGAGCTACCCGCTGCTCGACCCCCAGGGCCTGCCGTTGCGTCTGCTCACCGACACCTCGGGCGAGACGGTGCTGGTCAGTCTGGCGCTGCCCGATTCCGCCCAGCTGTTCGCGCGGATCTGGATCGCCCAGGTCGGCCGCATACCGCTGCTGCTGCTCGACTCCGACATCCCCGAGAACGACCACCAGCTGCGCTCGGTGACCGATCGGCTCTACGGCGGCGACCAGGAGCACCGCATCCGGCAGGAACTGCTCGCCGGTATCGGCGGCGTGCGCGCGATCCGGGCGTTCACGCAGATCGAGGGGCTGGCCGCGCCGGAGGTCTTCCACATGAACGAGGGGCACGCCGGCTTCCTCGGCGCCGAACGCATCCGGGAGCTGATCGAGGCGGGGCTCGACTTCGACACCGCGCTGACCGTCGTGCGCTCGTCGACGGTGTTCACCACCCACACGCCGGTGCCCGCCGGTATCGACCGGTTCCCGGTGGAGATGGTGCAGCGGTACTTCGGTCCCGACCCCGGAGGAGCCAGTTCACGGTTGCTGCCGGGAGTCCCGGTCGAACGCATCCTGGCGTTCGGCGCCGAGGACGATCCGACGAAGTTCAACATGGCCCACATGGGGTTGCGGCTGGCGCAGCGTGCCAACGGGGTGTCGCTGCTGCACGGCCGTGTGAGCCGCGACATGTTCAGCAACCTGTGGCCGGGATTCGATCCGGCCGAGGTGCCGATCGGCTCCATCACCAACGGCGTGCACGCCCCGACGTGGGCGGCGCCGCAGTGGCTGGAGCTCGGCCGGGAACTGCTCGGCAGCCAGGATCTGAGCTCGCTGCAGGAACCCGAGACGTGGGAGCGGCTGCACGAAGTCGACCCCGGTCACCTGTGGTGGATCCGTTCGCAGCTGCGTGAAGCGCTGGTGCACGACGTCCGGGACCGGGTGCGCCGCTCGTGGTTGGAGCGTGGTGCGGCCGAGGCCGAACTGGGTTGGATCGCAACAGCTTTCGATCCGAACGTGTTGACGATCGGATTCGCGCGCCGGGTGCCGACCTACAAGCGCCTGACTCTGATGCTGCGTGACCCCGAGCGGCTGCGGCGGCTCCTGCTCGACCCCGAGCGTCCCGTGCAGCTGATCGTGGCCGGTAAGTCGCACCCGGCCGACGAGGGTGGCAAGGCGTTGATCCAGCAGGTGGTCCGGTTCGCCGATCAGGCCGACGTCCGGCATCGCATCGCGTTCCTGCCCGACTACGACATGTCGATGGCCCGCACGCTGTATCACGGTTGCGACGTCTGGCTGAACAATCCGCTGCGCCCCCTGGAGGCCTGCGGCACGTCGGGAATGAAGAGTGCGCTCAACGGCGGACTGAACCTGTCGATTCGCGACGGGTGGTGGGACGAATGGTACGACGGTGAAAACGGTTGGGAGATACCGACAGCCGACGGACTGGCCGACGAGAACCGACGCGACGACCTGGAAGCGGCCGCGCTGTACGACCTGCTCGAGCGCGCGGTGGCGCCGAAGTTCTACGACCGCGACGAGCGGGGGGTGCCGACCCGCTGGGTCGAGATGGTGCGCCACACCCTGCAGGTGCTCGGGCCGAAGGTGCTCGCATCGCGGATGGTGCGGGATTACACCGAGCGCTACTACCTGCCTGCGGCCCGCGCCCTGCGGCAGTCGATCGAGCCGGGGGACACCACCGACGGGCCGTTCGGCGCGGCGCGGGAACTCGCGCTGTATCGGGAGAAAGTCCACAAGGCGTGGCCGGAGGTTCGCATCGTCGAGGTGGACAGTTACGGGCTGCCCGACACGCCGCTGCTGGGTTCGGAGCTGACGCTGACCGCGCGGGTGTGCCTGGAGGGGTTGCGACCCGACGAGGTGACGGTGCAGGCGGTGCTCGGGCGCGTGGATGCCGGTGACGCACTGATCGATCCGGTGACGGTCCCGATGACGCACTCGGGGGTGTCCGACGGTGGCGAGGAAATCTTCACCGCCAGCACGCCGCTGCCGGTGACCGGTCCGGTCGGCTACACCGTGCGCGTGCTGCCCCACCATCGGCTGCTGGCGGGTGACAACGAGCTGGGTCTGGTGACGCTGGCGGGCTGATCTTCGGGGGGTATCGCTGGGGGAGATCAGCGGAAGCGCGCGAAGCACCGCTCGGCATCACCGAGCACACCCACGCGGAACGCGTCGATCCGAGAGAATCCCGAGGGGACGGATTCGCCGTTGACGTCGCTGGCGGCCAACCCGTTGGTGAGCAGGCCCGACACCGCCTCGTCGATGTCGCCGGCGGTCAGTGCGATCGTCGAGCCGTCGGGCGTGGTGACCTGTTTGGACATCTTGACCGTCGCGACCCCGGTGAGGCATGCGGTGCGCAGCGCGGCTTCGGCGTCATCGAGTGCCACGCCGCCGTGCTCGTGCTGGATCGCCTGCATGTAGCGCGAGACCAGCACCGAATACGCGACGTTGTCGCCTGCGGCCAGCCCACCTTCGGCGTCCTGGGCGCCGAGTGCCGCCAACGCGGGCAGGTCGACGACGATGGTGTTGGTGGCCGGGCAGTACGACGCAGGTGGGCTGGGGCGTGCGTCGGCGCAGGTGCCCGCTGCCGTGGAGTCGAAACTCAGCACGGGAGGCACCTTGGGAGAGAACAGGATTCCCATCGCGTCGACGATCGAGCGCACCGAACTCTCGTCGATCGCCAACTCGCCGGACCCCTCCTCGGGCAGCAGGACCGGAAGGTCGCCGCGGCGCTGGCCGATTTCGCGCATGTCGATCCCCGCGCACGCCGACGGGCCGTCGGTGAAGCCGAACTGGAATGCCGAGATGCGTTCGAACGCCGATCCGTGTTCGTCGATGCCGACCTCTGGATCTCCCTCACGCAGCAGCGGGTCGCGGAACGCGATGACGCCGGCCAGGACGTTGTTCAGCCCGTCGCCGGTGCTCAGGGAGAAGCGCGGAGACTGGTCTTCGGCGACCCAGCGCATGTAGGCGCCGGCCAGGCAGTCGGCCTGCTGCTCGGCGACCAGCGTCGGGGTGCTGCTGGTGGTGAGTTTGGCCGCGCGGCTGACCGCGTGGCCGTACTCGTGTGCCAGGACCATGGCCACGCCGATGTCGCCGTGGGCGCGGCGCAGGGTGGGCAGCAAGTCGCCGCGGTCCCAACCGATCGTCCTGTCGGGATAGCAGTAGGCGGCGTTGACCAGACCGAAGGTGTCCTCACCGCAGAACGTCCCGCCGAAGTCGCCGGCATCCCAGGAGATGAGCTCTTTGACGGGGCGGAAGCCACCGTCGAAGGTTTCGGGATAGGCGCTCTCCCAGTACTGTTCGACGTCGCTGACCGCGCTCGCGGCCAGATTGTCGATCTCGCCGCCGTCGGTGCCGTCGACGCTGCGGCTCGGTCCTTCGGCGTTGGGGCGCAGGCCCGTCGGTCCGTCGGTGGCGGGCATCCCGGCGACCGAGAACGGATCGCTGAACACCGATACGGCGTTGCCCTGCACGCTCGTCGCGCAGGCGGCGACACACAGCACGGCACTGACCGCCGTCACGACGCCCAGGATCGAACGCGGTGTCGTCGACGGACCCATGCTGCCGCCTTTCGGGTCGTACCGCGGCCCGCCGCGAAGACGCCGGCCACCTGCGAGGTCGAGAATAGTGACCCGGCTCGTCCGCTGCCGGGTAGTCGATCAACCTCGGGTCAGTCGCCTCCGTGCAGCCGCCGCAGCGCCGCGCGCACCGCGTCACCGTCGGTGGTCGCCCAGTACGGCGGCAGCGACGATCTCAGATAGCCGCTGTAGCGGGCGGTCGCCATCCGGGAGTCGAGGACGGCGATCGCCCCGCGGTCGTCGACGCGGCGCAGCAGCCTGCCGGCGCCCTGGGCCAGCAGCAGCGCCGCGTGGCTGGCGGCGACCGCCATGAAGCCGTTGCCGCCTCGCGCGGCGACGGCACGCTGGCGAGCCGTCAGCAGCGGATCGTCGGGTCGGGGGAAGGGGATCCGGTCGATCAGCACCAGGGACAGCGACGGGCCGGGGACATCGACGCCCTGCCACAGCGAGAGGGTGCCGAACAACGAGGTCTGCTCGTCGGCGGCGAAGCGCGCGACGAGCGCGGCGGTGCTGTCCTCGCCCTGACACAGCACCGGGGTCACAAGGCGGCCGCGCATGATCTCGGCCGTGGCTCTCGCAGCGCGCATCGACGAGAACAGACCCAGGGTGCGACCGCCGGCCGCCTCGATCAGGCCGGCGATCTCATCGAGCTGTTCTGCCGAGCCGACGCCGTCGCGCCCGGGCGGCGGCAGATGCGCGGCGACGTAGAGGATCGCCGACCGTGCGTGATCGAACGGCGAGCCGACGTCGAGTCCGCGCCAGCGGACCTCGGCGTCCGGCGTGTCGGCGAGCCCCCACGCCGCGGCCATCGCGTCGAAGTCTCCGCCCACCGTCAACGTCGCCGAGGTGAGCACCGCGGTCGTGGGCCCGAACAGGCGCGCACGCAGCAACCCGGCGACCGACAGTGGGGCGACGCGCAGCAGTGTGCGATTGCCCGAGCGGGCGTCCTCGATGTGTTCGACCCAGACGACGTCGGTGCGATCCGGGATCGCGGGCACGAACGAGGCGAGGATCCGGGCAGCCGTGTCGGCGACATCGCCGAGCGCGGTCGCGGCTTCGGCGCGTGCGGTGGTGGTTTTCGGATCGTTGGGCGCCGTCTCGACCGCGGTGCGGGCCCGGCTCGCACTGTCGCGCAGCACGCTCAGATAGCTGCCGAGCTCCTCGTCGAGAACGTCGATGCGGCCCGGCCGGGTGTCGAACAGCGCCGACGACAGCGTGGCGGCGGCCGCCTCGAAGCGTTCGGCGAGCTCGGCATCGACCACCCGCGCAGCCCGGCGCTGCGCCACCCCCAGCGATGTCGCCGACAGCTCGGCCGTCGCCACCCCCGTCACACGGTCCACCAGTTCGTGGGCCTCGTCGATCACGAGGAGGTCGTGCTCGGGAAGCACGTTGGCGTCCCCGATCGCGTCGATGGCCAGCAGCGCGTGATTGGTCACCACGACGTCGGCGTCGGCGGCCCGGTCACGCGCCCGTTCGGCGAAGCAGTCGGTGCCGAAGGGGCATCGCGACACCCCGATGCACTCGCGCGCGGAGACGCTGACCTGCGCCCAGGCGCGGTCGGGCACCCCGGGCACCACGTCGTCGCGGTCGCCGGTCTGCGTCTCCGACGACCACTCGGTGAGCCGGGCGACGTCGCGGCCGAGTGCGGTGGACGCCGCAGGGTTGAACAGCTGGTCTTGAGGCTGATCATCACCTACCTCGGTTCCGGATCCGTTGTGAATCTTGTTCAGGCACAGGTAGTTTCCGCGGCCCTTGAGGAGCGCGAACTCCGGGCGCCGGGGGAGATGAGGCGTCAGCGAATCGGCGAGGCGGGGCAGATCGCGGTCCACGAGCTGGCGTTGCAGCGCGATGGTCGCGGTGGACACGACCACGGGCCGCTCGTCGGCCAGTGCGTGCGCGATCGCGGGCACCAGATAAGCCAGTGACTTGCCGGTTCCCGTGCCGGCCTGCACGGCCAGGTGTTCCCCGGTGGTGAACGACTGGGCAACGGCCTCGGCCATCGCGACCTGTCCCTCGCGATGTGCGCCGCCGAGGGTGGAGACGGCGGCGGCGAGAAGTTCGGCGACCTCGCCGGGCCGGGTGCTCACCGTCCTACCGTCCGCGCGGGGCGATCATCCGGGTCGGGATCGCTGGTTCGCCCTTCGACAGCTTCAACCCGTCCCACGGCAGGCTCAGCAGGCCCTGCGCCACGCGCTCTCTGGCAGCCGCGAGCGACAGATCGGCGACGGTGCGTCCGTCGCGCACCATCGGCGTCGTCACCGGGCGGGCCACCAGATCGGACGGCACGTCGGGCTCCTCCTGGTGGGGGTGGACGATTTCCTCGACGATCGTGCCGGACTCCTTGGCCAGCCGCACGGCCCGTTTGCGGCCGCCGTGGGACTCCTTGTGGCTGCTGCGCTTGGCCACCGGCAGACCGTCGACCTCGACGAGCTTGTAGACCATGCTGGCGGTCGGCGCACCCGACCCGGTCACCACCGACGTGCCCACCCCGTACAGGTCGACCGGTTCGGCCCGCAACGCGGCGATCGCGAACTCGTCCAGGTCGCCGGAGACGACGATCTTGGTGCCGGTGGCGCCGAGCCCGTCGAGCTGGGCCCGCACCTGGCGGGCCAGCACGCCCAGGTCGCCCGAGTCGATCCGCACGGCACCCAGTTCGGGGCCGGCGGCCTCGATCGCGTTGGCGACGCCGGCGGTGATGTCGTAGGTGTCGACCAGCAGCGTGGTCCCGACCCCCAGTGCGTCGACCTGCGCGCGGAACGCCGCCTTCTCCCCGTCGGACGCGGATTGGCCGGCCGCCGAGTGCAGCAGGGTGAACGCGTGGGCGCTGGTGCCGAGCGCGGGTACGCCGTGGGTGCGCTCGGCCTCCAGGTTCGACGATCCGGTGAACCCGGCCAGGTAGGCGGCCCGCGACGCGGCGACCGCCGCGGCCTCGTGTGTGCGGCGCGACCCCATCTCGATCAGCGGGCGGCCCTGCGCGGCACTGACCATGCGCGCCGCCGCGGAGGCGATCGCGGTGTCGTGGTTGAAGATCGACAACACCAGCGTCTCGAGCAGCACACACTCGGCGAACGTGCCGTGCACGGAGAGCACCGGGGAGCCCGGGAAGTACAGCTCGCCCTCCGGGTAGCCGTCGACGTCCCCGCTGAAGCGGTAGTCGGCGAGATAGGCGAGCGTGTCGGCGTCGCAGAACTCTTCGAGTGCGGCCAGTTCAGCCTCGCCGAACCTGAACTGCGGCAACGCTTCCAGGAAACGGCCCGTCCCGCCGGTGACGCCGAAGCGCCGGCCGTCGGGCAACCGCCGGGCGAACACCTCGAACGAGGTGCGGCGGTGGGCGGTGCCGTCCTTGAGTGCGGCCGCGAGCATGGTCAGCTCGTACTTGTCGGTCAGCAGGGCCGGTGAGGGGCGCGCAGACGGGTTCTCCGGCGACGAGGTCACCGCCCAACCGTATCGGTTCGGGGCAGGGGCGCGGTCCCGGTATTCTTGCCGGCATGGTGACGCCGGCGAAGGCACGACCGGATACCCGCGAAGAGCGTGAGGTGAGCTCCGACGCGGCGGCGGACACCCCGTGGGTCACGATCGTGTGGGACGACCCGGTGAACCTGATGACGTACGTGACCTACGTGTTCCAGAAGCTGTTCGGCTACAGCGAGCCGCAGGCCACCAAACTGATGCTGCAGGTGCACAACGAGGGCAAGGCCGTGGTCTCCGCCGGCACCCGGGAATCCATGGAGGTCGACGTGTCCAAGCTCCACGCCGCCGGGTTGTGGGCGACGCTGCAGCAGGACCGCTGACCCGGCTGTGCGTAAATGGAAGAGGGTCGACGGCGGTGACGGCCCGAGGTTCCGGTCGGCGCTGGCCGCCCACGAGGCCGACCTGCTGTCCAGTTTGGTGACGTCGCTTCGCGACATGCTCGACGAGCGGGCCGCCTCGGCACCGGTCGACGAACTCGCCGAGATCACCGGCATCAGGACAGGCAATTCGACTGCGCCGCAGGACGATACGATGAAGCGTTTGCTGCCGGACTTCTACAAGCCGGCGACCGAGCATCCCGCCGGTTCGGGTCCGGCCGAGAGTCTGAACAGCGCACTGCGCAGCCTGCACGAGCCCGAGATCATCGACGCCAAGCGTGCGGCCGCGGAACGTCTGCTCGCCACGATGCCCCCCGGTGGTGGAAAGTTCGAGCTGTCCGAAGACGATGCCCAGGCATGGGCGTCGGCGGTCAACGACGTACGCCTGGCGCTGGGCACGATGCTCGAGATCGGCCCCGAAGGGCCCGACCGGCTTCCCGGCGACCATCCGATGGCCGGGCACCTCGATGTGTACCAGTGGCTGACCGTGCTGCAGGACTACCTGGTGGTGAGCCTGATGGGCACGGGTCGCTGATGCCGGGCACGATCACCGACGTCGCCGGCATCCGCGTTGGACACCACCACGCGATCGACCCCGACGCGGAACTCGGTTCCGGGTGGGCGACCGGCACCACCGTCGTGCTGACGCCGCCCGGCACGACTGGCGCGGTCGACGGCCGAGGTGGCGCGCCGGGCACCCGTGAGACCGACCTGCTGGACCCGAGCAATTCGGTGCGGCACGTGGATGCGGTGGTCCTGACCGGCGGCAGCGCGTTCGGGCTGGCCGCCGCGGACGGTGTCATGACGTGGCTGGAGGAGCGGCAGCGCGGCGTGGCCTTGACAGGTGCCGGCGGCGGCGGGGTGGTGCCGATCGTGCCCGCCGCGGTGATCTTCGATCTGCCGGTGGGCGGCTGGCAGTGCCGGCCGACCGCGGAGTTCGGTTACCGCGCGGCGGCCGAGGCGACGTCCGAGGTCGCGATCGGCACCGTCGGCGCGGGCGTCGGCGCGCGAGCGGGGGTGCTCAAGGGTGGGGTCGGAACCGCGTCGGTGACCCTCGACATCGGCGTCACCGTCGGCGCGCTGGTCGTCGTCAACTCCGCCGGCGACGTCGTCGACCCGGACACCGGACTGCCGTGGCAGGCCGGCCACATCGAGGAGTTCGGCCTGGTGGCGCCGCCCGCCGACCAGATTGCCGCCTACGCCGACCGGCACGGCGAGCTGAGTCCGCTCAACACCACGATCGCCGTGGTGGCCACCGATGCCGCGCTGAGCAAGGCGGCCTGCCGCCGCGTCGCCGTCGCCGCGCAGGACGGCCTGGCCCGCACGATCCGGCCGTGCCACACTCCGCTGGACGGCGACACGGTGTTCGCGCTGGCCACCGGCGCCGTCGACGTCGAACCCGACCCGACGATCCCGGCATCGATGTCCCCGGAGGTGCCACTGATGACGGCGGTGGGCGCCGCCGCGGCCGATGTGCTGGCCAGCGCGGTGCTGGCCGGAGTGCTGGCCGCCGGTGAGGTCGCCGGAATACCGACCTACCGCGGGCTGTTGCCCGGAGCGTTCGAATGAAGGAGAGCGGGTGCTGACGATTCGTGCTGACCTGGTGGCGGCGATGGTCGACCATGCGCGCGCCGACCACCCGGACGAGGCGTGCGGGGTGATCGCCGGACCCGAGGGTTCCGATCGGCCCGAGCGGTTCATCGCGATGGTCAATGCCGAGCGCTCGCCGACGTTCTACCGGTTCGACTCCGGCGAACAGCTCAAGGTCTGGCGAGCCATGGACGACGCCGACGAGGCACCCATCGTCATCTACCACTCGCACACCGCCACCGAGGCCTACCCGAGCCGCACCGACATCTCCTACGCCTCCGAGCCCGACGCCCACTACGTACTGGTGTCCACGCGTGACCCCGACGAGCACGAGCTGCGCAGCTACCGCATCGTGGACGGTGTGGTCACCGAAGAACCCGTCACCGTAGTCGAGCAGTACCAGTAGCCAGCCCAGACCCGATCCCCCAACCGAGGAGTCTCGCCATGTCCGTCACCGTGTCCATCCCGACGATCCTGCGCACCCACACCGGCGGCGAGAAGCGGGTGTCGGCGTCCGGTGCCACCCTGCAGGCGGTGATCGACGACCTGGAAGCCAACTACTCGGGGATCACCGAGCGCCTCGTCGACAACGGCAAGCTGCACAAGTTCGTCAACATCTACGTCAACGACGAGGACGTGCGGTTCTCCGGCGGCCTGGACACGGCGATCTCCGACGGGGATTCGGTGACGATCCTGCCTGCCGTGGCGGGAGGCTGATGAGGTACGACTCCCTGCTCCAAGCGCTCGGCGGCACGCCGCTGGTCGGGTTGCCGCGGCTCTCGCCGGCCTGGGATGGCGATCCGCACGTCCGGCTGTGGGCCAAGCTCGAAGACCGCAATCCGACGGGCTCTATCAAGGACCGCCCGGCGCTGCGCATGATCGAAGAGGCAGAGCGTGACGGCCGCCTGCACCCCGGCGCGACGATCCTCGAACCGACGAGCGGCAACACGGGCATCTCGCTGGCGATGGCGGCCCTGCTCAAGGGCTACAACATGATCTGCGTGATGCCGGAGAACACCTCGATCGAGCGCCGCCAGCTGCTCGAACTCTACGGCGCGCGCATCATCTACTCTCCGGCCGAGGGCGGTTCCAACACCGCCGTCGCGCACGCCAAAGAGCTTGCCGCGCAGAATCCTTCCTGGGTCATGCTCTACCAGTACGGCAACCCGGCCAACGCCGCCGCGCACTACGAGGGCACCGGGCCCGAACTGCTGGCCGACCTGCCCGAGATCACCCACTTCGTGGCGGGCCTCGGTACCACCGGCACGCTGATGGGTACGGGCCGCTTCCTCCGCGAGAACGTGCCGGGAGTCCAGATCGTCGCGGCCGAACCGCGGTACGGGGAGGGTGTGTACGCGCTGCGCAACATCGACGAGGGCTTCATCCCGGAGCTCTACGATCCCGACGTGCTGACCACCCGCTTCGCGGTCGGCTCCTACGACGCGGTGCGCCGTACCCGTGAGCTGATCCAGGTGGAGGGCATCTTCGCGGGTATCTCCACCGGTGCGATCCTGCACGCGGCGCTGGGTATGGCGAGCAAGGCCCTCAAGGCGGGGGAGCGCGCGGACATCGCGTTCACCGTGTGCGATGCCGGGTGGAAATATCTGTCGACCGGTGCGTACGCCGGTAGCCTGGACGACGCAGAAGATGCGCTGGAAGGGCAACTATGGGCGTGACGGGCACCGGTGGAGGTCCCGGCCCGACCGCGGGGCGGGAGCGCCCCGCCTGGCTCGTCGGCGGGGTCACCATCGTGTCGTTCGTCGTATTGCTCTGGGTCATCGAGGCTTTCGATGCAGTGAGCGGGCATCGGTTGGACAGCAACGGGATTCGACCACTGGAGACAGACGGGCTGGCGGGCATCCTGTTCGCCCCACTGCTGCATTCCAATTGGGAACACCTGATGGCCAACACCGTTCCGGCGTTGGTGCTCGGGTTCTTGATGACGTTGGCCGGGCTGTCTCGCTTCGTGTTCGCCACCGCGATCATCTGGTTGGTCGGCGGGCTCGGTACCTGGCTGATCGGCAACGTCGGCGCCCAGTGCCCCTACGTCGGGGTGCGCTGCGAGACCAACCACATCGGGGCGTCCGGCCTGATCTTCGGCTGGCTCACCTTCCTGATCGTGTTCGGCTTCTTCACCCGCAAGGTGTGGCAGATCGTCGTCGGGATCGTCGTGCTCTTCTTCTACGGCAGTGTGCTGCTCGGCGTCCTGCCCGGCACGCTCGGCGTCTCCTGGCAGGGCCATCTCAGCGGTGCGCTCGCCGGGGTGCTCGCTGCGTACCTGTTGTCCGGCCCGGAACGGCGCACGCGCGCGGTCGGCAAGGGCGCCCCCGCTCCGCCCTACCTCTCCCGATGAGCGCGGAGTTGCCGATCGGCATCTTCGATTCCGGGGTCGGCGGTCTGACCGTGGCCCGCGCGATCATCGATCAGCTGCCCGACGAGGAGATCCTGTACGTCGGTGACACGGCCAACGGTCCCTACGGTCCGCTCACGGTGCCGCAAATTCGTGAGCATGCTCTGGCGATCGGCGACAACCTCGCCGAGCGGGGCATCAAGGCGCTGGTGATCGCGTGCAACACCGCGTCGTCGGCGTGCCTGCGAGACGCGCGGGAGCGGTATGCGCCGATCCCGGTCGTCGAGGTGATCCTGCCGGCAGTCCGGCGCGCGGTCAGCACCACGCGCACCGGCCGGGTGGGGGTCATCGGCACCGCGGCGACCATCGCGTCCGGCGCCTACCAGGACGCCTTCGCCGCCGCCCGCGATCTCGAGGTGTTCTCGGTGGCGTGCCCGCGCTTCGTCGACTTCGTGGAGCGTGGCGTCACCAGCGGTCGGCAAGTGCTCGGCCTGGCCGAGGGATACCTGGAACCGCTGCAGCAGGCACAGGTCGACACGCTGGTGCTGGGCTGTACCCACTATCCGATGCTGTCGGGCCTGATCCAGCTGGCGATGGGCCAGGACGTGACACTGGTGTCGAGCGCCGAAGAGACAGCAAAGGACCTGCTGCGGGTGCTCACCGAGCGCGATCTGCTGCGCCCGCACCCCGTTGACGGGGGTCCCGCGCCGCGCCGGGTGTTCGAGGCGACGGGCGATCCGGAGGCGTTCACGCGGTTGGCGGCGCGCTTCTTGGGGCCCACCCTCGACGGTGTGCGCCATGTGCACGGTCACGCCCGAAGCAGGACATGATCTCGGTCGCGCAAAGCGGCGATGTTTTCCGCGTGGCGCTGGCGGGCATGGCAAGCTAGTGGGCGTGCGAGTCACCGTACTGGGGTGTTCCGGCAGTGTGGTCGGTCCCGATTCGCCCGCGTCCGGTTATCTAGTGACCGCACCCGACACACCGCCGCTGGTTCTCGACTTCGGCGGAGGGGTCCTCGGTGCGCTGCAGCGCTACGCCGACCCGAATTCGGTGCACGTCCTGCTCTCGCATCTGCATGCCGATCACTGCCTGGATCTGCCCGGGCTGTTCGTGTGGCGGCGGTATCACCCGAGCCCGGCCACAGAGCGGGGGGTCGTGTACGGGCCAGCCAACACCTGGGCGCGGCTGGGAGCGGCGTCGTCGCCCGAGGGTGGGGAGATCGACGACTTCAGCGACATCTTCGACATCCGGCATTTCGTGGACAACCAGGCCGTCGAGATCGGGTCGCTGACGATCGTGCCCCGCCTGGTGTGTCATCCCACGGAGTCCTACGGCATGCGCATCACCGATCCGTCCGGCGCCACGCTGGTGTACAGCGGGGACACCGGCTACTGCGACGCGCTCATCGACCTGGCGCGCGACGCGGATGTGTTCCTGTGTGAGGCGTCCTGGACGCACGATCCGAGCCGTCCCCCGCGGTTGCACCTGTCGGGCACCGAAGCGGGTCGCGCCGCGGCCAACGCGGGCGTCGGCGAACTGTTGCTGACCCATATCCCGCCGTGGACGTCGCGCGAAGACGTCATCAGCGAGGCCAAGGCCGAGTTCGACGGGCCGGTGCACGCGGTCGTCGCCAACGAGGCGTTCGACATCACCCGCGCCTGATTTTCTTCCGCCCAAACCGACGTTCGGGTGGGAAAGTGCGAGACGTGCCCGCCTGTACGTCGATCTCGGCGCTGTCATGACGACCCGCTAGGGTTGGCCCGTGTCCAGACGAGAAGACGGCCGGCTCGACGACGAGCTCCGCCCGGTCACTTTGACCCGCGGTTTCACCACGCATCCGGCGGGATCGGTGCTGGTCGAGTTCGGACAGACGCGGGTGATGTGCACTGCGAGTGTCACCGAGGGTGTTCCGCGCTGGCGCAAGGGTTCCGGTCAGGGTTGGCTGACTGCGGAGTACGCGATGTTGCCCGCGGCCACGCACGACCGGTCCGACCGGGAGTCGGTGAAGGGCCGCGTCGGTGGCCGCACCCAGGAGATCAGCCGGCTGGTCGGGCGCTCGCTGCGCGCCTGCATCGACCTGGCCGCGCTGGGGGAGAACACGATCGCGATCGACTGTGACGTGCTGCAGGCCGACGGCGGCACCCGCACCGCGGCCATCACCGGCGCCTACGTCGCCCTGGCGGATGCGGTGACCTACCTGGCCGCTGCCGGCAAGCTGAAGGACCCGCGGCCACTGTCGTGTGCGATCGCCGCGGTGAGCGTCGGCGTCGTCGACGGCCGCATCCGGGTCGACCTGCCCTACACCGAGGATTCCCGCGCCGAGGTGGACATGAACGTCGTCGCGACCGACACCGGCACGTTGGTGGAGATCCAGGGCACCGGGGAGGGCGCTACGTTCCCCCGCTCGACTCTGGACAAGATGCTCGACGCGGCGATGGCGGCCTGCGACCAACTGTTCGTGATCCAGCGTGAGGCGCTGGAGTTGCCGTATCCGGGAACGCTGCCGGAAACGGGCGAGCCCGCGAAGAAGGCGTTCGGAAGCTGACCCGGCTGCTGGTTGCCACTCGCAACCCCAAGAAGCTGACCGAACTCCAGCGGGTGCTCGATGCCGCGGGGGTGAGGGGTCTGTCACTGCTGTCGTTGGCCGACGTTCCTGCGTTCGACGAGGCCCCCGAGACCGGCGCGACCTTCGAGGACAACGCGCTGGCCAAGGCGCGGGACGCTCACGCCGCGACGGGCCTGCCTGCAGTGGCCGACGACTCCGGTATCGAAGTCGACGCGCTCAACGGCATGCCCGGCGTGCTCAGCGCGCGGTGGTCAGGCCGGCACGGCGACGACGCCGCCAACACCGCGCTGCTGCTCGGTCAGCTGGCCGACGTCCCCGACGAGCGCCGCGGGGCGGCGTTCGTCTCGGCCTGTGCGTTGGTCCACGGTCCCGGCGACGCCGACGCCGTGGTGGTGCGCGGCGAGTGGCGTGGCACCGTGGCGCCCGAACCGCGCGGCGCCGGGGGTTTCGGGTACGACCCGGTCTTCCTGCCGGCCGGTTCGGAGCGCACAGCTGCCCAGTTGACTCCGCAGGAGAAGGACGCGGCGTCGCACCGAGGGCGCGCGCTGGCCGCGTTGTTGCCGTCGCTGCGCGCGCTGGTCTGAGTCAGAGCCCGAATTGGGCCCTGATGTTCTGCGTCTGGAAGTGCTCGACGATGATGCCGACCAGTGGAATCGTGCCCGCCAGCAGGATGCCGACGGTCTTGGCGATTGGCCAGCGGACCTTCACCGCCAGGTTGGCCGTGAAGAGCAGGTACACGAAGTACACCCAGCCGTGCACGACGGCGATCCAGCCCAGCGAGTCGTCGCCGAAGCCGTACTTCATCACCATCTCGTAGCACAGGGCGATCAGCCAGACACCGGTCGCCCACGCCATGACCCGGTAGCCCGTCAGGGCTTTGCGGACGGTCTCGACGGATGCGAGCGGCGAGGGGGATTCGGGTGCGGTCACGTACCGGTTCCTGTCGTCTTGTCGTCGCCATTGCTTCTGGCGAGTTCTGCGAGATATGCGTTGTATTCGCGCAGCGTCACATCGGCTTCGATCGGCGCTGCCTTCGGTCGCTCGGGGAGTAGGCCCGCCGGGATCTCAGTGGGCGTCTGCGTGTTCTGCGGGGCGGGCGGCGCGTCCTCGTAGCGGACGAACTTGTAGTAGGCGTAGATGCAGAAGCCGGCGAACGCCGGCCACTGCAGCGCGTACCCCAGGTTCTGGAAGTCGCCGGAGGTCGATTCGAAGCGTGTCCACTGCCACCACGCCAACGCGAGGCAGCCCGAGGCAGCAGCGATCGTCAGCAGGATGAGCGCCGGCCTCCTACGCCGCGTAGTGGACACCGCTCAACGGTACCGCGTTACGATCGTCAGGCTCATGCGCGAGTGGCGGAATGGCAGACGCGCTGGATTTAGGTTCCAGTGTCCTTAGGACGTGGGGGTTCAAGTCCCCCCTCGCGCACCAACTCTGGTGCTGGTGTGCGTCCAGAGCGTCGAATCACCCCGAACTCAGCGCTGTACGCACACCAGGGACTCAGCCGGCCGAATCAGGCAGAGACCTCGACCGGCGCAGGCTCACTCGCCTGGGACGTGAAGCAGAACATGCTGGCTGCGAAACTGAGCAACGCGACGGCTCCGGACAGCAAAGCGAACAACGGCTCCGACAGACTCCAGCTGCCGAGAGCGAACGCGAGCGCGATGATCGCCGAGATCAGCAGGAACAGCCCGGTGGTGGCCACGGCCTCGTTGAAAGGGTCGTCTTTACTGACGTTTTCGGGCCTCGTGGCCATGACTTCCTCCTCCGGCTGCCGGCATCCCAGCGTGTCGACGGAAAGTTACCCGCTCGTCAATGTGGGAAAACCTGACTTAGCGTGACTGTGGTCACCCCTGCGCCATGAGAGTGTGTTCTGCGACGACGGGTCGCATGATGCCCGCGGACAGGGGAACTTTCTTCTCATGAGCGACGTGAAGTTCATGGATCTGCACGGCGATCGGCTCGCCTACCGGGACGAGGGCAGCGGTGAGGAGGTGCTGCTCCTCATCCACGGAATGGCGGGCAGCTCGGACACCTGGCGGTCCGTCATCCCGCGGTTGGCCAAGCGATACCGCGTCATCGCCCCCGACCTGCTGGGCCACGGCCAGTCCGCGAAACCCCGCAGCGACTACTCGCTGGGTGCCTTCGCTGTGGGTCTGCGCGATTTTCTCGACGAGCTCGGCGTCTCTCACGCCACCGTCGTCGGTCAGTCGCTGGGCGGCGGGGTCGCTATGCAGTTCGCCTACCAGCATCGCGAGTACTGCCGCCGGTTGATTCTGATCAGCAGCGGCGGATTGGGTCAGGACGTTGGATGGACACTGCGGCTGTTGTCCGCGCCGGGGGCGGAGCTACTCCTGCCGGTCATCGCGCCTCCGCCGGTGGTGCGGGTGGGCAACGCCATCCGGGGCTGGTTCTCGGCGCACAGCATTCGCTCGCCACGCGGCGCCGAGATGTGGAGCGCGTACGCATCGCTGTCGGAGGCGCAGACCCGGCAGGCATTCCTGCGCACTCTGCGGTCGGTGGTCGACTATCGCGGCCAGGCGGTCAGCGCGTTGAACAGGCTGTACCTCACCTCAGAGCTGCCGACTCTGGTGATCTGGGGCGACGACGACCGGATCATCCCCGTCGAGCACGGGCATGCGCTGGCAGAGCTCCGGCCGGCCTGCCGGCTCGAGGTGCTCCACGGGGTCGGGCACTTCCCGCACGTCGAGGAGCCCGACGCCGTCATCGAACTGATCGACGACTTCATCGGGGCCACCGCAGAACCTGACGAGCCGGTCGATTCCCCCTCCCTGGAGTCCTCCGACCTGAGGTGATCGGGTTCAGCGTTTACGGACGGGGTGTCCGTTGCGCTCGGCGAGTGAACGCAGCTGCTTGAGCGCGAACTGCCGGTTGCGGCCGCCTTCGGGCAACACGATGCCCGCCCACAAACCGACGGCTCCCGGCGTGAGGCACGCCTCACGAGCGCACTGCCACCTGCGCGGGCACGACCGGCACAACTCTTTGGCGCCCTCGTCGGTGGCGGTGGTCCACCGGTCGGGATCGCGCGTGCACGGCGCGGTCCACGGCACTTCCTCGATCGACAACGGATTCATGGCCACACCCCTTTTCTCGCCCTCACGTATTCCCCGTTGCTGACGACGATACGCATGTATGGCAATGACGATACATTTGTATGGTGGCACCCGCCCGTGGGCGCAGTTGTCTACGGTTACGTCGTGGCCTCTGACTCGCGCGGCGGAAGATCCGACGAGCCCCGCAACATCGAGCGAATTCGGCAGGCCGCGCTGCGTAGTTTCGCCCAGAGCGGGACCGGCGCGACCACGATGCGGGGGGTGGCCGCCGCCGCCGGTGTGTCACTCGGTCTGGTGCAGCATCACTTCGCCACCAAGGCAGGTCTGATCGCTGCTGTCGACGAGTTCGTCCTCGAACTCGTGGTGTCGTCGATGGCGCGACCGCTGCCGGAACCCCCTGTCGATTCAGTCGCGGAAATCGGCGGACGCGTCACCGCGATCATGGCCGACTATCCAGACGTGGCCGGTTATCTGAGCCGGGCGCTGGTCGACGGCAGCCCCGTCGGAGTCCGGCTCTTCGACGCTCTGATCGGCGTGGGTGTGGCGCGGTGGCAGCAGCGCATGGACCGCGGCGAGGTGCGCCCGGACGTCGACGTGACCTGGGCGGCGATCAACGGCATCGTGCTGGCCCTGGGTGCCATCAGCCTCCGCTCGCACATCGATCGGCATCTTCCCGCGCCGCTGACGCAACCGGTACAGCTCGAACGGTGGCAACGGGCTGTCGACACACTGCTGCGCGACGGTCTGTTCGTGCCGGAGTCGGAGCGGCCGGACGGTTCAGCGCCGACGGAGTAGACGACCCGGACGCCGACGTTCCGGCGGCCGACGCCGGGCATACGGCCACGGTTGGTTTCTTTCCGGGACTGCCTCGGCGCGAACGGTTTTGAGCTGGGTCCTGAGGTAGGTACGCAGCTCGAGCAGGCCGTCGTCGGTCCACCGGTTGTGCACCTCGGTGGGATCGGCGTCCAGATCGTAGAGCTCCCATTGGTCGTCGAGCGGGTCCGATCGGTACATGGGCCCGCCGATGCCGGTCGTCGCCAGCTGCCGCACTCCCGGCTCTGTCCACGTGGCGGGATCGTCGAAGGAGCGGACCAATTTCCACAGGTGGCCTGCCCCGTTCGGCGCGATGTCCTCGTCGACGCGCAGCACCAGGCCTTCGAAGTTGGCGGCGGTGTGGGCCGGGATCCGGATGCGCAGCGGTCGGGGCACGGCAGACGTCAGCCTCAGCATGCGGGCCACGCCCGACGCT
Organism: Mycobacterium sp. PSTR-4-N; assembly: GCF_022348085.1. Taxonomy (GTDB): domain Bacteria; phylum Actinomycetota; class Actinomycetes; order Mycobacteriales; family Mycobacteriaceae; genus Mycobacterium. Next base: position 37,153 of record NZ_JAKRFN010000034.1, read on the forward strand.
CCGGTGTCGCCTTCCAGGACGTTGTCGCGTGTCATGAGGTACACCGCGCGGTCGCTGTCGGCGTCGGCGCCGTCGACGACCGGCATCAAGTCCCGGCCGGGCAACGGGTGCACTTCGGTGAACGACTCGGCGAGTGCCCGGGCAGTGTCCGGCACGTCCACGCCGGCGGCGGCGAGCAGAGTGGGCACCAGGTCGACGTGGGACGTGGGCGCGCTCACGGTACGAGCTGTCGTCGACCGGCGCCCGACGCGGGCGATGACCAGCGGGACGCGCGTGGCCTCGTCGTACAGGTTGAACCACTTCTGGTGCAGCCCACCGTGCGCACCCAGCAGATCACCGTGGTCGGCGGTGCGTACCAGTACCGCGTCGTCGGAGCCACCGTCGGTGACCGCGCGGCGGACCCGGTCGATCGGGTCGTCGACCTCGGCGTGCAGACGGTAGTACAGATCGCGGTAGCTCTGCGCGTTGCGTTCGTAGGTGCGCTCGATCACCCTGCTGGGGCCGTAGCCGGAGTAGTAGGCCTCCCGAAAAGCGATCTGGGCCGCGGGTTTTGCGGACAGGTCCTCGTCGGCAGAGGGTGCAGGCGGTACGGGTGGGGGATCGAGGGGGGACGCACGTAGCGGACTGCGCCGCGACCACGCGGGGAACAGCACGATGTCATGCGGGTTGACGAAGCTCGCGACGAGCAGGAACGGGCGCAGGGCGGCCGCGTCGCCGCGTCGTCGCCGTGCATAGCGGTCCTCCAGCCATGCCACCACGCGATCGGCGATCAGCGGGTCGCGGCGAATGCCGGCGTCGGACAGCTTGGCACCGTGGGGCTCTGGGCCCACCCACCCGGAGAAGCCATACGGGGCAAGGGGATCAGCCTCCAGGTACCGCGCAACGGCGTGCGGGTCGACCACGCCGTGGGAGTCGTTGGTGGCCAGCGCGCCACCTGTTTCGGGGTCGACGAGATCGGCGTGCGAGATGTGCCACTTGCCGTCGTAGTGGGTGTCATAACCGGCTGCGCGAAACCAGTTGCCGAGCGTCGGGACCTCACCGGGACGAAGCCACCGCAGGCGGGAGTCATCGTGCGCCTTGCCGATCCCGTCGGTCTGGGTGACGCCGTGCAGATCGGGATACTGCCCGGTGAAGATCGTCGGCCGGCTCGGCACGCACGCGAGTGAACCCGTGTAGTGGCGGAGGAACTGCACGCCGTGGGCATCGAACCAGGCGCGACCGGGCAGCATCTCGCGGCGCCAGGCGCCCAGTTCGGCTGGTTCGTAGGGTGGCGCCGCCCGCTCCTCGTCGGTCATGACGATCACGATGTCCGGGCGCCCTGGTGTCATGACGGGATCCTCTCGGTTGTGCGGGCCAAGGACTGCAGCAGCGCTTCGCAACGCTGAGCCAGGTGACGGGCCAGCGCGCGTTCGGCGACGGGGCGAATCAGCGGGGTGGTGGTGGAGACCGAGCAGGTCACCGTGACCACGGTTGTGTCGTCGCGTGGGTGCAGCACCCATCTGTGGGCCGCCGAGAAGCGCCGGGGGACGCCATCGATCGTGTACCCCAGCGCGAGAGGCGGCGCGAATTCGTTGATCGTCTCGAGTACGGCGTTGCGACCGATCTGCACGCGACGCTGTGAACCCACCCGTGGCGGTCCGTCCGTGTCGCGCAGCATGCAGCAGTGGTCGACGCCGGAGGCCCACCGGGCCAGGCCGCCGAAATCGGCCAGCAGCTCCCACACCTGGGCTGCGGGCGCGGCGACCGTCCGCTCGCGGCTGAGCTCGGTCATGGGTTCATCATCGTCGCTGGCGCCCGCCGGCGTGGGAGATCAGCGTGCGGTGAGCCCGGCGAGCACCATTCGCGTGAGCGACTCCGCGCGGTCGGTAGGGAATGCCCGTCCTTGTGTGAGCACGGCGTGGACGATGCCGCCGACGATGGCGTCGGTGGCATCGGCGACCGATGACTCGCCGAAGCCGGCGCCGCAGAGACGATCACGGACGGCGTCATGCAAGGGGATGGTGAACCCCGCCCGCAGCCGCTGCGCGGTCTCGGGATGTTCGATGCCGGCGACGGTGAGGAAACGCAACATCGCGTTCCCCCGAGCCGTGGTCAGTGCCGCGGCGAGTTCGACGGCCCACACGCAGACGTCCGCCACGACGTCTGCGGTGGCGGGTACCGGGCGCAGGATGCGGTCGGCGTCGGCGAGGATCACATCGGCGGCCAGGGCGTGCCGGCTCGGCCACCAGCGATAGATGGTCTGCTTGCCGACGCCGGCGCGGGCCGCCACCGCCTCGATGGTCAGTCTGTCGAAGCCGCGCAGCAGCAGGAGTTCCCGCGTTGCCGTGACGATCGCCTGGCGTGACTTCTCGCTGCGTCGCCGTGGTGCGTTCGCCGTCGTCGTGGCCATGGCCGTCCTCCTGTCCGACCTCCCGTCGTCTTTACAGGCTGGGGTCGTGCCCGTAGTGTCCCACAAGACGAGACGTTGCGTCTCGTGAAACGTGACGTCGACGAGGGGTGAGGGCAGTGACACCGGCACCGTCGATCGGCCTGACCCCGGAACAGGCGCAGCTCGCCGCTGCAGTCACCGACTTCGCGGCGCGGCATGCGCCGATCGACAAGACGCGCGCCGCCTTCGGCTCGCTCACCGCCGGCAGCCTGCCAGAATGGTGGGATCGATTCACCGCCAACGGATTCCACGCCGTACATCTGCCCGAGCAGCTCGGTGGCGGAGGGGGCTCGGTGACCGACGCCGCCTGTGTCGTCGAGGCCGCCGCCACCGCGATGCTCCCTGGCCCGGTTCTTGCCACGGTCGTCGCGGGCGCGATCGCCACGCTCGCCGACGACGAGCCGGCCGCACGCGAGCTCATCAGCCGGCTCGCGCAGGGAACTTCCGCGGCAGTAGTCGTCGACCGCGACGTGCTGCGGGCGACGGCCACCGACGACGGCTGGTCGCTGAGCGGCACGACGACGGCCGTCCCGGGTATCTGCTCGGCGCAGGTCGTCCTCGTGACCGCGCATTCGGCGGGCCGCACGCTGTGGCTGCTCGTCGATCCGACGGCCGCGGGCGCCGACGTCACGCCGCTCGACGGCACCGACAAGACCGTCGACGTGGGCGTGCTTCGGCTCGACCGCTACGCCTGCCCGGCGCGTAGCCGTCTCACGGGAATCGACGACCTCAGAGCGCAATGCCTGTCGCTCGCGTTGACCGCGGCGGCCGCGTCCGGGCTCATCGGGTGGTGCGTGACCGCGGTGACCGAGCATCTGCGCACCCGCGAACAGTTCGGCAAGCCGATCGGTGCGTTCCAGGCGCTGCAGCACCAGGCGGCCATGCTGCTGGTCCACAGCGAACTCGCGACCGCGGCCGCCTGGGATGCCGCCCGCTCGGCATCAGAGTCGTTGACGCAGAACAGGATCGCGTGTGCGGCGGCCGCTCTGATGTCGATCGGGCCCGCCCCGGGCCTGGTGCTCGACGCGCTCACGATGTTCGGCGCGATCGGCTACACCTGGGAACACGACCTGCACCTGTACTGGCGCAAAGCCACCAGCCTGGCCGCCTCGGTCGGCCCGATCAGCCGTCATGCGTATCAGCTCGGCGCCCTGACACGCACCGAGAACCGGGACATCTCGGTAGGACTCGGTGACCTCGACGCCGACTTCCGCGCTTTCGCGGCCGGGGTGCTCGACGAGGCCGCCGCCTTGCGCAACGATCAGCCCGGACGGCAGGGCGACTACCCGAATCTCGCCACAGGGCCGCAGCGAAACCTGCTCGCCGATGCGGGACTGATCGCCGCGCACTGGCCCCGGCCATGGGGTGTCGATGCCACCACCCGGCAACAGCTGATCCTCGACGAGGAGTTCGCGAAGCGGCCCACGCTGGTGCGTCCTTCACTGGGCATCGCCGAGTGGATCGTGCCCTCGCTCATCAGCGCGGCGCCCGAGCATGTGGCGCAGGAACTGATCCCGCCGACGCTGCGGGGCGAACTGGGCTGGTGCCAGTTGTTCAGCGAACCCGGTGCGGGTTCTGATCTGGCGGCGCTCACGACGCGCGCCACCAAGGTCGACGGCGGTTGGCGCATCACCGGACACAAGATCTGGACGTCCTCGGCGCACACCGCCGACTACGGGGCGCTGCTGGCGCGCACCGACCCCGACGCCGCCAAGCATCGGGGCATCGGCTACTTCATCGTCGACATGCGTTCCGAGGGCATCGATCTGCAACCGATCCGCCAGGCGACCGGTGAGGCACATTTCAACGAGGTCTTCCTCACCGATGTGTTCGTGCCCGACGACCGGCTGCTGGGCGGCCCCACAGACGGCTGGCGTCTCGCCATCGCGACCATGGCCCAGGAGAGGGTGGCGATCAGCGCCTACATCAAGGACGACCGGGCCGCCATCCTGCGTGACCTGGCCGGCCGCGGCGGGCCGGAGCACGTCCAGGTGCTGACCGCGCTCGGCGACGCCGACGCGTTCGCGATCGCGATCAAGGTGCTGGCCGTGCGCGAGTTGATGCGGCTGCTCGACGGGCAGGAACCCGGTCCGGCATCGAGCATCGCCAAGGTCGCGATGAACGTCATGTTGCGCCGAACCTTCGCTGCGACCCTCGAATTATCGGCTCCCGCAGGGTTGCTGGAGAGCGGCGAAGCCGACGGTGTGCCGTTGATCGAGCAGTACTTCCACCTGCCTGCCGAGTTGATCGGTGGGGGCACCAAAGAGATCCAGCTCAACATCATCGCCCAGTTCATTCTCGGGCTACCCCGACCCTGATCGACAGGAGCGCACATGGGTCTACGTGGCGAGGCGGCCATCGTCGGTTACGTCGAGCTGCCACCCGAGCGGCTGAAGTCGGCGGGCGTGGCTCCCTTCATGATCGAGCAGTGGGCGGAATTGGCCGCGGCGGCGCTGGCCGACGCGGGCTTGTCCGGTGAGGACGTCGATGGCATCGTCACCACCAATCTCGCCGAGTCGGAGATCTTCGTACCGTCGACGATCGCCGAATACCTGGGCGTGCGTGCGAATTTCGCCGAGCTCGTCGATCTCGGCGGGGCCAGCGCGGTGGCGATGGTGTGGCGCGCGGCCGCGGCGATCGAGCTCGGCATCTGTGACGTCGTCGTCTGTGCGATCCCGGCGCGATATCTGACGCCGACTTCGCTGCGGCGGCCGCGGCCGCTGACCGATGCGGTGTTCTTCGGTGCGTCGAGCAATCAGTACGGTTCCCCGCAAGCCGAGTTCGAGATCCCGTACGGCAACGTCGGACAGAACGGGCCATACGGTCAGGTCGCTCAGCGCTATGCGTCGATCTACGGTTACGACGAACGCGCCGTGGCCAAGATCGTGGTCGACCAGCGGGTGAATGCCAACCACACCGTCGGAGCGATCTGGCGGGACGTTCCGCTGTCGATCGAGGATGTGCTCGCCAGCCCGGTGATCGCGGATCCGCTGCACATGCTCGAGATCGTGATGCCCTGCGTCGGCGGGGCCGCCGTGGTGGTGACCGGCGCCGAGGTGGCCGCCCGTGCGACCCGGAGGCCCGTGTGGGTCAAAGGGTTCGGCGAGCAGGTCCCGCACAAGACACCCACCTATGCCGACGACCTGTTGCACACACCGATGATCCGCGCCGCAGAGACCGCGTTCGCGATGTCGGGTCTGAGCCGCGCGCAGATGGACATGGTCTCGATCTACGACTGCTACACGATCACGGTGCTGCTGAGCCTCGAGGACGCGGGCTTCTGCGCCAAGGGCGCCGGCATGCAGTTCGTCACCGAGCACGACCTGACCTTCCGTGGCGACTTTCCGGTCAACACCGCCGGCGGCCAACTCGGGTTCGGCCAGGCGGGCAACGCAGGCGGGATGCACCACGTGTGCGATGCCGCCCGGCAGATCATGGGTCGTGCCGGGGCGGCGCAGGTGGCGGACTGCCACCGGGCGTTCGTGTCCGGCAACGGCGGGATCCTCTCCGAGCAGACCACCCTCGTACTGGAGGGAGACTAGATGAACCTCGAGCGGCCGATGCCGGTGAAGACGCCCACCACGGCACCCTTCTGGGACGCGCTGGCCGAACGCCGGGTGGTGATCCAGTACTCGCCGTCGGCTCAGTCGTATGTGTTCTACCCGCGTGTGCGGGCCCCGCGCACGCTCGCCGACGATCTGGAATGGCGCCAGATCTCGGGAATGGGAACGCTGTACACCTACACGGTCGCGCGCCGACCCGTGGGACCGCATTTCGCCGGCGCAGTTCCCCAGCTGCTGGCGATCGTGGAATGGGATGAGGGACCGCGGTTCTCGACCGAGCTGGTCCACGTCGAGCCGGCCGACATCACCATTGGCATGCGGGTCCGTCCGGTGTTCTGTGACTACCCCGAGCACGACATCACGATGTTGCGCTACGAACCGGCCTGACCGCCGTGTAATTTCGAGCCGAACTCGCACGGGCGGTGTCCTCGCCCAGAGGGGAGCGGAGTCCATGCGCGAGACCGTCATCGTCGGAGCGGTGCGCACACCTGTCGGTAAGCGCAACGGCGGATTGTCCGAGCAACACGCGGCAGATCTGTCGGCGCTCGTGCTCAACGAACTGCTCGAACGGACGGCGGTCGATGTCGAGCTCGTCGACGACGTCATCTGGGGTTGCGTGTCGCAGGTCGGTGACCAGTCGAGCAACATCGGGCGGTTCGCGGTGCTGGCGGCGGGCTGGCCCGAGCGGATACCCGGCACGACGGTGAACCGGGCCTGCGGATCCAGCCAACAGGCGCTGGATTTCGCGGTGCAGGCCGTGATGTCAGGCCAGCAGGATCTGGTGGTCGCCGGGGGAGTCGAGGTGATGAGCCGGGTTCCGCTGGGTGCAGCGCGCGCCAGCGGCATGCCCTATGGGCCCAAAGTGCTTGCCCGATATGACGACTTCTCGTTCAACCAGGGCCTCTCGGCGGAGATGATCGCCCGCCGGTGGAACCTGTCGCGCGCACGACTCGACGAATACTCCGCGCGCTCGCACGACCTGGCCGCCACCGCCCAGGACAACGGTGCCTTCGCTGACCAGATCGTGCCGGTCTTCACCGGCACCGACGTCGTCACCGCCGACGAGGGTATCCGGCGCGGCACCACCGTGGAAAAACTGGCGGCGCTGAAGCCGGCATTCACCGACGACCGGGTGATCCACGCCGGCAACTCCTCGCAGATCTCCGACGGGGCGGCCGCCCTGTTGGTGACGACCGCGGAGTACGCGGTGAATCTGGGTGTGACGCCGTTGGTGCGCTATCGCGCCGGCGCGGTGACCGGGGCGGATCCGACGCTGATGTTGACCGCGCCGATCCCGGCGACGGAGAAGGTCCTCCACAAGGCCGGCCTCGACCTTGGCGACGTCGGGGTGTTCGAGGTCAACGAGGCGTTCGCGCCGGTGCCCCTGGCGTGGCTGGCCGACACCGGCGCCGACGAGGCCAGGCTCAACCCGCTCGGTGGTGCCATCGCGCTGGGTCACCCGCTGGGCGCGTCGGGCGCGGTGTTGATGACGCGGATGATCCACCACATGCGCGACAACGACATTCGCTACGGTTTGCAGACGATGTGTGAGGGCGGGGGCACCGCCAACGCCACCGTCGTCGAACTCGTGGCGTGATCGTTCACTGGTTGCCGATGTCGCGTTCGAGGTGTTCGGCCAATCGCGCCCGCGCCGCGTCACGCTTGCGCGGCAACCACTCTGACGGCCACACGTCGTCGCTGGCGGAGTAGGCCCGCAACACCTGTTTGGCCACCGTGGTCTTGTGCACCTCGGTCGGACCGTCGGCCAGTCCCAGTACCGCGGCGCCGGTCACCATGGACAGCAGCGGCATCTCGTTGCTGACCCCGAGTGCGCCGTGCACCTGCATCGCACGCCAGGCGATGTCGTGCAGCACCGTCGGCATCACGACCTTCACCGCCGCGATGTCCTTGCGTACGACCTTGTAGTCGTTGTACTTGTCGATCTGCCATGCCGTGTAGAGGACCAGCAGGCGGAACTGCAGCAATTGTGCGTAGCTGTCGGCGATGTAGGCCTGCACGGTCTGTTTGTCGGCCAGCAGACCACCCGCGGTCCGGCGGCTCAGGGCGCGCTCGCACATCATGTCGATGGCCTTGCGGGCCAGCCCGATGGTCCGCATGGCGTGGTGGATGCGGCCGCCGCCCAGCCGGGTCTGGGCGATCACGAAGGCCTGTCCTTCGCCGCCGAGCAGCGCTGAATCCGGCACGCGCACATCGCGGTAATGGATCAGCGCATGGCTGCCCTCACCGTCGGGTTCACCGTGCAGGCCGACGGTGCGGACGATGTCCACTCCGGGGGTGTCGGTTGGGATCAAGAACATCGACATGCCCTGGTATGGACTCACATCCGGGTTCGTCACCACCATCACGATCAGGAACGACGCGGTGGCGGCGTTGGAGGAGAAGTACTTCCAGCCGTTGATCACCCAGTGGTCCCCGTCGCGAACCGCGCGGGTGGTGAACTGCGTCGGGTCCGCGCCGCCCTGCGGTTCGGTCATCGAGTAGCTCGAGAACAGTTCGCCGTCGAGCAGTGGCCGCAGGTAGCGCTCCTTCTGTTCGGGCGTGCCGTAGTGCGCGAGGATCTCCGCGTTACCGGTGTCGGGGGCTTGGCACCCGAAGATGACCGGTGCCCAGGCCGAGCGCCCGAGGATCTCGTTGAGCAGCGCCAACTTCAGTTGGCCGTAGCCCTGCCCGCCGAGGTCCGGACTCAGATGCGTCGCCCACAGCCCTTTCGCGCGCACCCGGCGTTTGAGGTCGTCGACGACGGTGCGGCGCGCCGCAGTCAGCGGGGTGTACTGCAGGTGCGGCCACACCAGATCGAGGGGCTCGACCTCGTCGCGGACGAAGGCGTCCGCCCAATCCAGCAGCTCCTGATAATCGGGGTCGGTAGCGAAATCCCACATGCGGCCTCCTCGTCGCGGTGCGCTCACCTCACCCTGTCCGCGTGGTGCTGGCGGCGGAGCGTTTTCGGGTCATTCGGTATAGCCTCGGCCGCGTGGACCTGACCGCGATCGTTCCCGTGCCGGCGTCTGTGGCCGATCGGGCCGATACCGTGCTGACGCCGATCGCGGGCGAGTCCGCACTGATCCGGGTGGTGCGAGCGCTGGCCGAGGTCGCCACCGTCGTGGTCGCTGCCGCGCCCGCGCTGGCGGAGCCGGTCGGCGAACTGCTTGATGCGCAAGGGTTTTCGCAGGTATCAGTGGTTGCAGCGGCGGCGCCCGGGGACGCCGCGGGCTGTGTTGCGGCGGCGCTGGAGCAGGCTGCTGCCGCCGGGGACGTTCTGGTCCACGATGTCGGCTGGCCGCTGGTGGACCCCGAGGTGGTGCACCGGCTGGTGGCGGCGCTGCATGACGGCGCGCAGTGGGTGGCGCCCGCTCGGCCCGTCACCGACAGCATCAAGGCCGTCGACGACGACGGCGTCATCGTGGCGACACTGGATCGCGCGGAACTGGAGGTGGTGCAGTACCCGCGCGGGTTCGCCGCCGACGTGTTGCGACGCGCCGTGTCCGGCGTCGCGGCCGACCGGTTCGACGACCTCGACGCTGTGCTGTCCGCCCACGCCACGCTCCACCTCGTCACCGGCGACCCTCACGCGTTCGGTGTCGAGCTGCCTCGCGACGCCGACTATCTCGCGGCCGTCATGGCGAGCCGGCAGTCCGGTTCTGCGCGGTGAGCAGGTGATGGGCCACCGCGACGTCGCCCGGATAGGTCACCTTCAGGTTCGCCGCGCTGCCGGGGAAGGTGTGCACCGCGACGTCGGTGTAGCGCTCCACGCAGGACGAGGTGTCGGTGCCTTCGAAGCCGTCGCGCTCGGCGCACCGATAGGCGGCGAGCACCTCGCGCGCGCGAAACGCCTGAGGGGTCTGCACCCGCACCACCGCCTCGGTCAGCGGTCGCACCACGCCGTCTCGCACGCGGGCCAGACCGGTGACCGCGACGGTGGGCAGCGCTCCGCCGACGCCGCGGGCCAGAGTGATCGCCGTGGCGAACATGCCCGCGTCGGCCAGCGGGCGGGCGGCATCGTGGATCAGCACCACGTCGACGGCACCGGATTCGATGTCACCGGCCAGGTGGCGCAGCACATTCAGCTCGGATTGGTGCCGGGTCGGTCCGCCCTCCACGAACTCGACAGCAGCGCCGGGCAATTCGCGGGCCACGGTGCTGCGCGCCAGGTCCGATTCGCCCTGCCGGAACACCAGCACGGTGCGCGCCACCTCGGGCATGCGGGCCAGCGTGTCCAGCGACCACACCAGCATGCTGCGGCCGTCCAGCCTCAGGTAGGCCTTGTTGCCGTCGGCACCCACGCGGGAGCCGCTGCCCGCGGCCAGGACCACGGCCACCGCGTCGGAATCCATGGAGGCACAGTATCTCCGGTACGGTCCACACCCAGCCCGGAAGGGGGTAGCCGGTGACCGAACAGCCGCACGCGCCGAGCTCCGCGGCGCATCGCGCCCGGAAGATGATCGGTCGCGATCCGCACGAGTCCCATCGCGCCGCGACGCCGCTCGAGCTGCTCTTCGACCTGACCTTCGTCGTCGCGTTCGGGATCGCGGCCTCGCAGCTCGCCCATCTGCTGGCCGCAGGCCACGTCCTCGCCGGGCTCGCAGCGTTCTTCTTCGCGACGTTCGCGGTGAGTTGGGCGTGGATCAACTTCAGCTGGTTCGCCTCGGCGTTCGACACCGATGACTGGGTGTACCGCCTGACCACCATGCTGCAGATGGTGGGGGTGATCGTGCTGGCGCTCGGGATTCCGGCGTTGTACAGCTCGATCGAGCACGGCGGTCACGTGGACAACGCCGTGGTCGTCGCGGGCTACGTCGTGATGCGCGTGGCGATGGTGACGCAGTGGCTGCGCGCGGCGCGCCAGGACCCCGCCCACCGCGGCGCGTGCCTGACGTATGCGCTGTGGATCACGCTCGCGCAGGTGGGCTGGATCGTCGCGATCTTCGTCCACACATCGCTCGCCGTCACCGCCGTGATCGTCATCGCGCTGGTGCTGGTCGAGCTGATGGGCCCGGTGCTGGCGGAGTCGACTCGCGGTGGCACGCCGTGGCACGCCCACCACATCGTGGAGCGGTACGGGTTGTTCACGATCATCGCGCTCGGCGAGGGTGTGGTCGGCACGGTCGCCTCGCTGACCGCCGTGGTGGAGGCACAGGGCTGGACGTTCGATGCGGCGTTCGTCGCGGTGGCCGGCATCGGATTGACGTTCGGCATGTGGTGGACCTACTTCGCGCTGCCGCAGGCCGAGATCCTGCACGTGCGCCGCGAGCGCTCGTTCTGGTTCGGCTACCTGCACATCATCGTGTTCGGAGCCATCGTGGCCACCGGCGCCGGTCTGCACGTGGCGGCGTACTACGTCGAGCACCACACGGAGCTCGGATCGGTGGCCACGGTGCTGACCGTCGTCGTGCCGGTCGGGGTGTACCTGCTGATGATCTACGTGCTGGGAGCGGTGTTGACGCGCACCCTCGCGCTGTTCCACGTCGCGGTGATGCTGGTGACCGCAGCCGTACTGGCGGCGGCGGTGGTGTTGGCGGCGGCCGGGGTGTCGATGGCCAACTGCCTGCTCGTCGTCACCCTCGCTCCGGTCGTCTCGGTCGTGGCGCACGAGCTGCGGGGCCACCGGCACACTGCCGCCGCGGTCTCCCGCGCACTGGAGAACCGCTGATATAGATCGAGTTAGTCCTTCTCAAATGCCTCCGGAGGTGTCAGGAAGGGATCTGTAACCGATCTCTTTGGGGTCCGTATGTTGACGCGCGCGGACCTCCTGACACGCCCCGGAGGTGTC
>NZ_JAKRFN010000035.1 GCF_022348085.1 Mycobacterium sp. PSTR-4-N
ATGTGGGGGGGGGGTGCGCAAAACCCCAACCCGCCACAGGACATCGCCGCATTCCTGGCCGACATCCGCCGCTGGGGTGAGATCGGGATGATCCCTGCGCTCAATGCCCGACGCACGCCGCACGCCGTCGCGGTGATCGACGACTTCGGTGAGATGACGTTCAAAGAGCTCGACGACGCGGCCAACGCGGTCGCCAACGGACTGCTCGCCAAGGGGGTCAAGGGCGGAGACGGTGTGGCGATCCTGGCCCGTAATCACCGCTGGTTCCTCGTCTCATGGTTCGGTGTGGCGAAGACCGGTGCGCGCATCATCCTGCTCAACAGCGAATTCTCCGGGCCGCAGATCAAAGAGGTGTCTGAGCGTGAGGGCGCCAAGCTGGTCATCTACGACGACGAGTACACCGCCGCGGTCTCACAGGCCGAACCCGCGCTCGGGAAGCTGCGCGCGCTCGGTGTGAACCCGGACAAGGACGAGCCGTCGGGCAGCACCGACGAAACGCTCGAGGAATTGATCGCCCGCACCGGATCGACACCACCGCCGAAGGTCACCAAGCACTCGTCGATCATCATCCTGACCAGCGGCACCACCGGAACGCCGAAGGGCGCCAACCGCAGTGCTCCGCCGTCGTTGGCACCCATCGGCGGCGTCCTGTCCTCGGTTCCGTTCAAGGGCGGGGAGGTCACGTCGCTGCCCGCCCCGATGTTCCACGCGCTGGGCTTCCTGCACGCGACGGTCGCGATGATGCTCGGCACCACTCTGGTGCTGCGCAGGCGCTTCAAGCCGGCGACCGTGCTCGCCGACATCGAGAAGCACAAGGCCACCGCTGTCGTCGTGGTGCCGGTGATGCTGTCCCGCATGCTCGACGAGCTCGACAAGACCTCCCCGAAACCCGATCTGTCGTCGCTGCGCATCGTGTTCGTGTCCGGCTCGCAGCTCGGCGCCGAACTCGCCACCCGCGCGCTGAAGGCGCTGGGCCCGGTCATCTACAACCTGTACGGATCGACCGAGGTGTCGTTTGCGACCATCGCTGGGCCGCAACATCTTTCGAAGAATCCGTCGACGGTCGGCCCCGTCGTCAAGGGTATGAAGGTCAAGATCTTCGATGACAACGGCAACGAGCTGCCGCAGGGCGAGGTCGGCCGAATCTTCGTGGGCAGCTTCTTCCCGTTCGAGGGGTACACCGGCGGCGGCGGCAAGCAGATCATCGACGGGCTGTTGTCCTCGGGCGACGTCGGCTACTTCGACGAGGACGGCTTGCTCTACGTCAGCGGCCGAGACGACGAGATGATCGTCTCGGGCGGGGAGAACGTGTTCCCCGCCGAGGTCGAGGATCTCGTCAGTGGTCATCCCGAGGTGGTCGAGGCCACCGCGCTCGGGGTGGAGGACAAGGAGTGGGGCCATCGGCTGCGGTGTTTCGTCGTCAAGGCCGAAGGTGCCTCGATCGACGAGGACGCGATCAAGGCCTATGTGAAGGAGAACCTGGCCCGGTACAAGGTGCCGCGCGAGGTCATCTTCCTGGACGAACTGCCGCGCAACCCGACGGGCAAGATCCTCAAGCGTGAGCTGCGGGAGATGGACATCGATTAGGACGGGCTGATCGGCGGAATAGTGGGCGCTCCGCGGTGGTAGTACCCCTGCGTGAACATCGACCTGACTGGTAAGACCGCACTCGTCACCGGCTCGACTCAGGGCATCGGGTTGGCCATCGCCGGGGGGCTCGCGGCTGCGGGCGCACGTGTGGTGGTCAACGGCAGAAGCAGGGACCGCGTCGACGCGGCGGTTGCCGGCATCGTCGGTGACGTCGTCGGTGTCGCGGCTGATGTCGCCGACGCCGACGGTGTCCAGGCCCTGGTCGACGAGGTGCCCGGTGTCGACATCCTGGTCAACAACCTCGGGATCTTCGGAGCGGTCCCGGCGCGGGAGATCACCGACGAGCAATGGCGGACCTACTTCGAGGTCAATGTGCTGGCCGCCGCGCGGCTGATCCGGCTCTACCTGCCCGGCATGGTGGACCGCGGCTGGGGCCGGGTGCTGCAGATCGCCAGCGACTCGGCGATCGTCACGCCGGCCGAGATGATCCACTACGGCGTGTCCAAGACGGCACTGCTGGCGCTCTCGCGCGGATTCGCCAAGGACGCGGCCGGTACCGGGGTGACGGTCAATTCGGTGATCGCCGGGCCGACGCACACCGCCGGGGTCGAGGACTTCGTCTACCAACTCGTCGACAAGTCCCTGCCGTGGGACGAGGCGCAGCGGGAATTCATGCGGCTGCACCGCCCGCAATCACTGATCCAGCGGCTCATCGAACCCGAGGAGATCGCCAACATGGTGGTCTATCTCGCCTCGCCGCTGGCGTCGGCGACCACCGGCGGTGCGCTGCGGGTCGACGGCGGCTACGTCGACGCCATCCTGCCCTGACCGGTTACTCCACGGCTCCGGTCATGATCGCCGAGCCGGGCACCGCGAGCGTGAAGAGCATCACCAGCATCAGGAACCAGCCGGCCGCCTGCCAGGCCGCCCATCCGCGCTCGGCCTTCCACTCCCGGTAGGTGCGGACGAACGCGCCCACTCCGCCGAGGAACAGGAACAGCGGCACCAGCGATGCGGCGTACACGGAGTCGCGTGCGCCGAAGGCGTAGAACGCGAACGCCAGCGCGGCCACGGCGACGACGACGGCGGTGTAGGTGACCGCCGCGCGCGCCGTGCCCGGCTTGTCGAGCCGTTTCTCGGCGAAGTCCCGGTCGTTGCTCATGTCGGTGGGGTTCCCGGCCGGGCAGCCGGAAAACGCCGGGCCTACGGATCGCGGGGCAGCCCGAGCAGGCGCTCGGCGATGATGTTGAGCTGCACCTCGGAAGTACCGCCGTAGATCGTCGTCGCGCGTCCGGCCAGCAGGTATTCGGCCCACTTGCCCGACAGCTGGCCCTTGTCGCCGATCGCGGCGTCGGTGCCGAACGAGGACACCCCGAACTCGGCGTACCCCTGGCCGGTCTTCATCGACAGCAGCTTCGAGATCGCAGCGGCCGGCATCGGATCGCCGCCCGCCAGCGTCAGCAGCGTCGAGCGCATGTTGAGCAGCTTGGCCGCGTGGCCCTCGGCGATCAGGCGGCCCGCCTCGTTCTGCTCGATCTGGTCGAAATGGCCGTCACGGACGAACTCGACGAACTGGTCGAGACTGGCGAGGAACGGGGGTTCGCTGCTGCCGATCGAGACGCGCTCGTTGGTCAGCGTGTTGCGGCTGACCTCCCAGCCGCGGTCGACCTCGCCGAGCACCATGTCGTCGGGCACGAACACATCGTCGATGAACACCGTGTTGAACATCGCGTTGCCCGTCAGCTCTCGCAGCGGCTTGACCTCCACGCCTTCGGATTTCATGTCGAGCAGGAAGTACGTGATGCCTTGGTGTTTCGGAGCGCTCGGATCGGTGCGCGCCAGCAGTGCACCCCACGCGGAGAACTGCGCCCCGGTGGTCCAGATCTTCTGACCGGTGATGCGCCAGCCGCCGTCCACCTTGGTGGCCTTGGTGGTGAGGCTCGCCAGGTCCGAACCGGCGCCCGGCTCGGAAAACAGCTGACACCAGATCATCTCGCCGCGGAACGTGGGCGGGAGGAAGCGTTGCTGCTGGGCCTCCGTGCCGTACGCGACGATCGACGGGATGATCCAGGCCGCGATCCCCATCTGCGGTCGCTTGACCCGACCGGTGGAGAACTCCTGGGCGATGATGATCTGCTCGATCGGGTTGGACGCCCGGCCCCACGGCTTGGGAAGATGCGGCTGGACCCAGCCGCCCTCGGCGATCGCGGTGTTGCGCTCCGTTCCGCTCGGAATCGCCTTCAGTGCAGCCACTTCGGCGCGTATTTCTTCGCGCAGCTTCTGGGTGTCCGGATCCAGGTCGATGTCGATCGAGCGCATCCCCGTCGTCGTCGCGGTGTCGACGACCTGCTGCGGGTAGTCGGCGTGTCGACCGAACGCGGCTGCCAGCACGATGGCCCGCCGGTAGTAGACGTTGGTGTCGTGCTCCCAGGTGAAGCCGATCCCGCCGTGCACCTGGATGCAGTCCTGTGCGCAGTGTTGCGCCGCGACGGGTGCGAGTGTGGCGGCCACGGCAGCAGCGAACTGGAAGGAACTGACCGTCTCTGCATCGCCGTGGCGCTCTTCGTCGATCGCGCGAGCGGCGTCCCACACCGCGCTGGTGGCCCGCTCGGTCTCTGCGATCATCCCGGCGCACTTGTGCTTGATCGCCTGGAACTGACCGATCGGCCGGCCGAACTGCTCGCGGATCTTGGCGTACGCCGACGCGGTGTCGGTGGCCCAACGGGCGACCCCGATGCACTCGGCGGACAGCACCGTGGTGATGATGGCGCGCGCGAGATCCCGGCTCACAGTGCTGAGCACCCGGTCGTCGCTGACCTCGACGGCGTTGGCGCGGACGTGGGCGATGGGACGAAGGGGGTCGACGGAGGGCACCGGTTCGATCTCGAGGGAGGCGGCGTCGAGCACGACCCACTCTTCGCCGGACTCGATCGCCACCGGCAGCACGAGCACCGACGCCTGCGCGGCGGCGGGCACTGCACGCACCTCGCCGCGGACCACCAGGCCGCTGCCCTGCCGGGTGGCGGTCAGCCCCGAGTCGATGGCGTAGGCGGCGATCACCTCGCCGGCGGCGAGGCCGCCGAGCACCTCGGCCTTGGGGTCGTGCGCGGCGATGAGTGCGCTCGCGATGGCCGACGGCACGAACGGGCCGGGAACGGCGCCGTAGCCGAACTCGGCCGCGACGATCGCCAGTTCGAGGATGCCGAAGCCCTGTCCGCCGACGTCTTCGGAGAGGTGGACGCCCTGCAGGCCCTGCTCCGCGGCGGCACGCCAGAAGGACGGCGGGTTCGCGATCGGGGTTTCCAGCGCTTCGTGCAATGCCTCCGACGGCGCGACGCGCGCGACGAAGGACCGCACCGAATCGGCCAGGTCGTTGTGTTCTTCAAGAATGGCGATGGGCATGGGGAGAACCCTCCGTTGGGCTGGCTAACCGGTTGGTTGGGTCGAGGTTACCCCGGGACCTGGTTCACCAGGTTGGCTAGGTCCCTCCCGTCACGGAGCCGTTCGCAGTTGTCGAGAGCCACCTCGAGGTAGCGGCGCATGGTGTCCGCGGTGTACCAGGTGACGTGCGGGGTGAGTACGACATTGCGCAGCGTCAGCAGCGGATTGTCCGGCGGCACCGGTTCGACTCCGAAGACGTCGAGACCGGCAGCCGCCAGGTGTCCCGATCGCAACACGTCGGCCAGTGCGGACTCGTCGACGATCGGCCCCCGAGACGTGTTGACCAGCACCGCGCCCGGCTTCGTCGCCGCCAGCGCTTCGCGGCCGAGCAGGCCGCGCGTGGCATCGGTCAGTGGCAGGTGCAACGACACGATGTCGCTTTCGGCCAGCAGGTCGGTCAATGTGCGCCAGCCGGGCGTCCCGTCGTCGCGCGTACTGGTGTGCACGACCCGGGCGCCCATCGCCGAGACGATGCGCTCGACGCTGGTGGCCACGTTGCCGTAGCCGACCAGCCCGACGGTGCAGCCGCCGATGTCGCGCACGGTGTCGCCGAGGCCGGGGTCCGGCGGCCAGCCCCTGCCGGCACGGGTGGCGGCGTCGAGCTCGGGCAGCCTGCGCAGCGCGGCGAGCATCAGCAACAGGGTGCCCTCGGCGACCGAGGGTGCATTCGCACCCGGCATGTTGGCCACGGCGATGCCGCGTTCGGTGGCGGCGTCGACGGCGATCGTGTTCACCCCTGCTCCCAGTTTGTGGACCAGGCGCAACCTGTCGCCCAGCGCGATATCGCGTGCCGACAGCGGCCGCAACACATGCCAGAGCACCTCGGCCTCGGGAAGCAGGCGATAGAACGTCTCGTCGTCGTCCTCCGCGCAGAACGTGACGTCGAGCCAATCGCTGTGCGGAGCAACGAAAGCCGCTACCCGCTCACCCGGGACGAAGTGCGCCAGAACCTTGATCGGCGCCACGGTGCCCGCCCCTAGTGCTGCGCGATCTCGATGTCGGAGAACAGGACTCGCACACCGCCGGTGGACACCCGCGCCATGGCCTCGAAGAACGCGGCTGCCTCAGGCGTCGTGACTGCAGCGCTCGCGGCGTCGTAGTCGGGGTAGTACAGATCGATCATCCGGTAGGCGGGTGTCGGGCTGCCGTCCTCCTTCGGCCAGACGCGCGAGGTCTCCATCCGGACCCACCCCGGAATGCGTTTGGCGGCCTCCAATTGCTGTTCCGGATAGGCGGATTCGAACTCCGTCGGATCTGTCGGGTTGTCGTAGACGACCGTGATCTTGGTTTCGGGCACGGATCGAGCCTACGGGTTTCAGCGGTGCAGTGAGAGCCCGTCGACGATCTTGTCGACCACCTTGCGCTCGGCCCTCACCGCGATACCGACCAGGTCGAGCTGGTCTCTGGTCCTCGCCGACACCTGCGCCCTGTTCGTCTCGTCGTCTCCGGTGGAGAACAACACGTCCGAGAAGATGGCCGGCGTGACGCCCCGCGCGATCGCCCTGTCGAATGCGCGGTTCAACCGTGCCTGTGTCGCCGCGAACACCAACACGGGCTGACCGAACATGGGGGAATAGGGGGTGCCGTCTGCGTCGCGATAGGTCAACCCGATCGATTCGCCGGCGGTCGCCGCGATGCCACTGGCCAGGAACGCGGTGACGTTGAGCTTCTGCCATGTCGGCAAGGTGTCGAGTAGAACGACGGCGATCTTGGTCTCGTGACGGGTTCGTGCCGGTGCGATGCCGGATTCCATAAGTTCGGTCATAGCCCTCGAAGTTAATGATCGTGGGCGTCTAACGGTGCTTTGCCCGAACGTCGTGCGAATTATGGTGCGATAATCCGGTCGTGGACGAATGGGATTCGGCGATCGTGGCCGCGCTGCAGGCAGATGGTCGGCGCAGCAATCGGGACTTGGCGGCCCAGATCGGGCTGTCCCCGTCGACCACGCTCGAGCGGGTGCGCGCGCTGCGCGAGCGCGGCGTCCTCAGTGGCGTGCACTACACCGTCGACCTGGCTGCGCTGGGCCGGCCGGTACAGGCGATGATCACCGTGCGGTTGCGCCCGCAGTCCCGCCAGGTCGTGCAGGGCTTCCGTGATTTCGTCCGGCAGTTGCCCGAGACACTGCAGGTGTTCGTCACCACCGGCGCCGAGGATCTCATCGTCCACGTCGCCGTGGCGTCGACCGAAGCGTTGCGCGACTTCGTGCTCGACTCGCTGACCGGACGCCGTGAGGTGGCCGGCGTCCGCAGCGAGGTGGTCTTCGAACACGTGCGCAACCCTGTGATCAGACCGGCGTGATGAGCTCTCAGGCGTCGACGGGATTCACGCGGCTGACGATCAGCGGATCGGCCGGGGTGAAGGGGAACTTTGGGAGGTCGTCGACGTGGGTCTGGAACGTCGCGGCCAGCACCTCGCGGCTGTAGGCGCTCGCGGAGGCTTTGTAGCCGATGTCGGCGGGGAAGGGCTGGTCGAAGAAGATCAGGAAGTGCCACGGGTCGGTGCCGATGTTCTCGATATGGTGCGGGTAGGCGCGCGGGATGAAGTACATGTCGCCGGCGGACATCGTCCACGTGTTGAGGCGGCCATCGGGGGTCATCATCGTCATCCGGGCCTTGCCGTGCCGCACGTACCCCATCTCGGCGGTCACCGGGTGCCAGTGTGGTTCGCGCATACCGTCTTCGGTGACGCGCAGGCTGTACATCGAGATGTCCTTCAGAGCCGGCCAGAATTGATCGCGAGCAAAGCGTGCGTTGCCGCTGGCGTAGTTCAGCCCGGGAGCCTGCGCCTCGACGTCGAACTTGTGTGGATCACTGAAGTACGCCGAGGCGGGGATCTCCGGGTCGCCGGTGCGGCCGGCGAGCTTGTGGTCGACGGTGCTGCGCCGGAGTGCCGAGAAGTCCGCGGCGGGCAGGTCGTACGTGTTGCCCAGCACGGCATCGGTGAACGCCCCGAAGGTCGCTCCGAGGCCGAAGTCCTCGGGGCGCTCACTCCGGAACGCGATGATGAACTCCGCGGTCTCCTCGCCGATGTTCTCGATGTGATGCAGTGCGCCGGAGTCGATGTGGAACATCTGGCCGGCGGTGACGATGAAGTTGGCGAACCGGCTGTGGTCGTCGAGAACGGAGACCAGCGCTGTGCCCGCGACGCAGTAGGTGAGTTCGTTCGCGTTGGCGTGCCAGTGCGGAGTGCGCATCGCACCCGGCGCGAGCACCACCCGCTTGATCGAGAGATTCTCGAGCACAGGGAGGTTGTCTGCGGTGACCCGCCGCATGGAGCCGAAGTCGTTCTCCTCGACGATCTCCCCGTCGTGCAGCGATGTGGTGAACGGTGCCACTCCTGGAAGGGTGCTCATGATGGTGTCCTCCTGCGTCGGTGAGCGTGCGACACCTACTGTCACCGATGAGACGGCTTCTGTCATGGAAGCTGCCCGCCAGCATGATTACCGCTAGCCGGAAGATCAGCCGTCCGAGCGATACAGACGCGGGTCGCCGAGCTGATCGATCAACGCGCCGAGCTGCGCCGCCAGTTCGGCGGGAGTGATCCGCAACTCTCCGAACAGCCATGCGCTCAATGTCTGTGCCACCCCGCCGACCACGAAATGCGCTGCCGTGGCGATTCTTTCGTTGTCATCCAGCTGTAACGCGGCCCGCGCATGCCTGCCGGAGAGCAGGGCGAACAGTGCGCCGGACTCCGCTCGCTTGCGTACCACCACGGGATTGGTCAGGTGGACGCTGAACAGCAGGCGCCCCACCCGGGCATCCTCGGACACCACCCGGACGATGTTCGCCATCGCGGCGTGGGTCTGTTCTGTGGGCACCGCGGCCGCCATCGCTGCCTCGGTGGTGCTGGCGATGTCGGCGACGACCTGGTCGAACAGTGCGGCGACGAAGGCGTCCTTGTCGGCGAAGCTCTCGTAGAAGTACCGGGCCGCGAGCCCGGAGCGGGCGCACAGGGCACGCACCGTGAGCTCGGCCGGCACAGGTGTGCCGCCGAGCAGGTCGAGACCCGCTTCGAGGAGACGGCGGCGTCGCTGGGCCATCCGTTGCGACGCGTCGACGCCGCGATACGGACGGACCTGAGCCATACCCCATCTTGACACCCGCTCGGCTCGGCAACACAATCAGGAAACGCACGTTCGCAACTTTGGGCGGCGGCGCGAGAGGAGCGGTCCATGGCGGTACAGGACTCACCGGCAGCGTCGTCGTCGGGTAGTGCGGCGGGAAGCACGAAGCCCGACGAGGGGATGCTGGGGCTGGGGTTGCTGGCCGGCCCCGCGAACGTGATCATGCAATTGGCCCGGCCGGGCGTCGGCTACGGCGTCCTGGAGAGCCGCGTCGAGAGTGGTCGGGTCGACCTGCACCCGTTCAAGCGAGCCAGGACCACGTTCACGTATCTGGCGGTCTCCACCAATGGCACCGAGGCGCAGAAGGATGCGTTCCGGCGTGCGGTGAACCGTGCTCACGCGCAGGTCTATTCGCTCGAGGACAGCCCGGTCGCCTACAACGCCTTCGACAAGGACCTCCAGCTGTGGGTGGGGGCCTGCCTGTACAAGGGTGTGGTCGACGTGTACCGCCTCTTCGTCGGCGACATGGACGCCGAGACCGAGGCGAGACTCTTCGAGCAGGGCCGCAAACTCGGCACGATGCTGCAGGTGCCCGAGGACATGTGGCCGGCCGATCCGGCGGCCTTCGATCGGTACTGGCAGGAGTCGCTGGACAAGGTGCACATCGACGACACCGTTCGCGAGTACCTTTACCCGATCGCGGTGTCCCGGGTGCGCGGGGTCCGGCTGCCCGGGCCGCTGCAGCGCCTGGCCGAGCAGGCGGCGTTGCTGATCACCACCGGCTTCCTGCCGCAACGATTCCGCGACGAGATGCAGTTGAGCTGGGATGCCAAGCAGCAGAAGCGGTTCGACCGAATCATCCGGGTACTGCGGGTGGCCAACATCTGCTCGCCCCGCGTCGTGCGGGAATTCCCGTTCAACCTGTTGCTCGCCGATGTCGACTGGCGCATCCGAACGGGACGGCCGCTGGTCTGAGGTCTGGTCAGTCGAACATGACCGGGCCGAGGAAGCGCGTCATGCGCCGCAGGTAGTCCGGCTGGCTGACGTGCAACACGTGGTTGCCGGGGAACCAGTGGAAATCGCAGCGGTCCCAGTGGTTCCACAGCATCTCGGCCTGCTCCGGAGGTGCGAGCCGGTCGCCGAGGCCGGCGATGATCAGTCGTCGTTCCTTGGCCGGGAGGGGGCGGTAGTTCAGTGGCGAGGAGTACATGGTCGCCGCGTCGATCAACCCGCTGTCCGCGCCGGAGAGCCAATTCCGCAGTGCGACCACCTTGTTCGCCGGGAACCACTCGTCGACCGTGCGATCGGGCGTCACCACGGGAACGTTGGGGATCACGGCCTGGATGCGGTCATCGACGCTGGCGATCAGCGCCGAGGTGTACCCACCGAGCGACATGCCCGTCAACGCGATGCGATCGACACCGGTGTACTCGAGATAGTCCAGTATCGACCGGAAGTCGTGGACCGCCTGGGCCATCGCCTCGCAGAAGCCGGAGAACCCGTGTGCGAAGTAGCCGTGTCCGCTGAACGGTGAGTACTGCTCGGCGCGGCGGCCGTGGAACGGCAGTGTGTACAGCATGACGTCGTAGCCGGAACGGTAGAACCACGGAAGTGCGAAGAAGAGCCCATTGAACAGGTAGGCCGACCCCATGAACCCGTGGATCAGACAGAGAGTCGGGCGGGGGCCGTCGTCGTGGCGCCAGTGCTGTGCATGGACGACGTTGTTGCGGGTGAAACCGGCACACTGCTCGCGCAGCGCGGGGTTGACGGCGGTGAAGCTGCTGGCGAATCGGATGTTGCGGACGTTGCCGTGGGCCACCCATTCCGCCACCGGATTGGCCGGCCGGGACGACACCCGCGGCGGTGACTCCGGGGCCGGGAACGCGACGGTCGGGTCCTGCATCGCGGCGAGCTCGGCGTAGAACTCCAGCTGTTCCTGTTCGGCCGCCGAGCGTGCCCCCCGTAGCGCGCCGACAACCGACGGCGTCATGGTCACACTGAGCAGCGACGCGATCGAGGTCCGCAGGGCGAGGTCGGCGACCGCGGAGGAATCGACGATCAGCCGCTGCCGCAGCGTGAGGTCCATTCGGCGGGGCAGGCCGCGCGCCGTGGCGTCGGAGCCAGGCACATCGGGCACCGGTAGCGGTAACTCGTCGGGCTCCTCGGTCGCGACGACGGATTCCACGGTTGCCAATCTAGCCGCCCGCGCCTGCCAGACTGGCCACATGTGGAATCCCGAGGTCTATCTGGCCTACGCCGACCACCGGGGCCGGCCGTTCTACGATCTGACCTCGCGCGTGGCCGCGACGGCGCCGCGGCGAGTGGTCGACCTGGGCTGCGGTCCGGGGAATCTGACGCAGACACTGACCACTCGCTGGCCCGGCGCGACGATCGAAGCGTGGGACTCGTCGCCGGAGATGGTCGCCGCAGCACGCGAGCGAGGGGTGGCCGCCGAGGTCGGTGACGTGCGGGATTGGGCGCCGGCCCCTGACACCGACGTCCTCATCAGCAACGCGACGCTGCAGTGGGTGCCCGAACACCCCGAGTTGATCGTGCGGTGGGCCGCTCACCTGCCGCGCGGCGCGTGGCTCGCGTTTCAGGTGCCCGGCAACTTCGACGCGCCGTCGCATCGCGCGGTCCGTGACCTCGCCGCCCAGCCGCAGTGGGCAGAACTGTTGCGTGACTTTCCGTTTCGGAGTGCTGAGGTGGTCGAGTCACCGCAGACTTATGCTGCTCTGCTGCGCGATGCAGGCGCCACCACGACGGATGCCTGGGAGACCACCTACGTCCACGAGCTGACCGGTGAGCATCCGGTGCTGGAATGGATTCACGGCACCGCGCTGCGGCCGGTGCGCAGCGCGCTGAGCGGCGGGCAGTGGGAGCAGTTCCGCTCCGAATTGGCGCCGGTGCTCGCCGAGGCCTATCCGCAGCGGGCTGACGGCACCACGTTTTTCCCGTTCCGGCGGATCTTCGTGGTGGCGCAGGTGGGTCAGCGGCGCTGATCCAGCAGGGCGATGACCTGCGCGACCAGGGCGTCGATATCCGCGCCGGTCGTGTCCAGCACCAGGTCGGCGTCCTCGGGCGGCTCGTACGGGGCATCCACGCCGGTCAGACCCTTCAGTTCGCCGGCGCGGGCCCTCGCGTACAACCCCTTGGGGTCCCGCTTCTCGCACTCCTCCCGCGGAGTCGCGACGTAGACCTCGATGAACGGCAGCTTCGCCGCGTCGTTGAGCGCTCGTGCGATCTCCCGATCGGACTTCAACGGGGAGACCAGCGATGCCAGCGCGACCACGCCGGCGTCGGCGAACAGTCGGGTGAGATGACCCACGCGGCGGATGTTCTCGGCCCGGTCACCCGCCGAGAAACCCAGGTCGTCCGAGAGTCCATGGCGGATGTTGTCGCCGTCGAGCAGGTAGGCGACCTGCCCGGCATCGACGAGCGCTCGTTCGACGGCGACCGCGATGGTCGACTTGCCCGAGGCGGGGAGCCCGGTGAACCAGATCGTCGCACCGCGTTGCCCGGTGGCCGCCCGGCGGTACTCCCTCTCCAACGATGAGGGATGCCAACGGATGTCGTTACGCGTCTGCTCGCCCGGCTTCACTTCGCGCGGCTCGGTGACGGTGCCTGCGCCCACCGTGTCGTTGGTGGTCTCGTCGATCAGGATGAACGCGCCGCTGTCCCGGTTGTCGGTGTAGCTGTCGGCGACCACCACGGAGCTGGTGCGCAGGGTGACCGCCCCGATGTCGTTGAGCGCCAACTCCACCGGGTTGTCGAGATCGTCCAGGGTCTCGGGGTCGAGCCGTGAATGCAGAGCCTGCACCGTGGCGCGGACGGTGCGGGTGCCCTGCTTCAACGCAAAACGGTCACCGGCCCGCATCGGGGCGTCGCGGAACCAGCAGATCGTGGCGTCGAGTTCTCGGGCCAGGACGGGCACCACCGCGTCGTCGTCGCCGCTGACGAAGACATCGCCGCGACCGACGTCGATGTCATCGGCCAGCTCGATCGACACCGAGAGCGGCGCAACCGCAACAGGACGATCATCGTCGAGGGTGTCGACCACGGTCACGGTGGACCGCGTGCCGGCCGGCAGGCTGACGATCGAGTCACCCACCTGGAGGGTGCCGCCCGAGAGCCGGCCAGTGTAGCGGCGGCGTTGCTCGGCCGTGGGCCGCGACACCCATTGCACAGGTAGCCGCAGCTTGCGCGATTCCGGTTGCGGCGCCGACAGTTCCACCGATTCGAGGTACTCGAGCAGCGTGGGCCCCTCGTACCAGCCGGTGCGGTCCGAGTGGTGCACGACGTTGTCGCCGTGCTTGGCGGCGATCGGGATCACGGTCAGATCAGCGCCGCCCAGTCGCGCCGTCACCGTACGCAGCTGGCGGTCGACCTCTCCGAAGCGTTCCCGGTCGAAATCCACGAGATCGATCTTGTTCACTGCGGCCACGAAGTGTCTGATGCCCAACAGGTTTGCGATGCGTGCGTGCCGATTGGTCTGCCGCAGCACCCCGGCCCTGGCGTCGACCAGCAACACCGCGACATGGGCGTTGGAGGCCCCGGTGAACATGTTGCGGGTGTAGCGCTCGTGGCCGGGGGTGTCGGCGAGGATGTAGCTGCGGGTATCGGTCGAGAAGAACCGGTAGGCGACGTCGATCGTGATGCCCTGCTCGCGCTCGGCGCGCAGCCCGTCGGACAGCGCCGCCAGGTCGGCCACACCCTCCTCGTCGGTGACCGCCTCGAGATGATCCAGCGGCAGGCTGTCCGTGTCGTGCAGGAGCCTGCCGATCAGGGTGCTCTTGCCGTCGTCGACCGATCCCGCGGTGGTGATCCGCAGCAGCTGCCGAGTCTTGCCCATCAGAAATACCCCTCGCGCTTGCGGTCTTCCATCGCCGCGGCCGACGTCCTGTCGTCCGCCCGGGTCTCGCCCCGCTCGGAGACAGTGGCTGCGGAGATTTCGCCGATCACCCCGTCGATCGTGGTCGCATGGGATCGGACGGCACCGGTGATCGTCAGGTCGCCTACCGTGCGGTAGCGCACCCACTCGAGCGCGGCGGTCTCACCGTCGGCGGGACGGGCGTAGTCAGAGACCGCCAGCAGGATTCCGTCGCGTTCGAACACCTCGCGTTCGTGCGCGAAGTAGATCGACGGGAGCTCGAGATCCTCCAGCGCGATGTAGCGCCAGATGTCGAGTTCCGTCCAGTTGCTCAGCGGGAACACACGCACCTGCTCGCCCCGGCGGATCCTGCCGTTGTAGAGCGACCACGGTTCCGGTCGTTGTGCTCGGGGATCCCATTGCCCGAACTCGTCGCGGAAACTCAGAATGCGCTCCTTGGCGCGGGCACGTTCCTCGTCGCGCCGCGCTCCACCGAACGCTGCGTCGAAGCCACCCGCCTCCAATGCATCGAGCAGTGTGCGGGTCTGCTGGCGGTTCCGTGAGGCGCCAGGACCCGGATCGGGTACTCGACCCGCGTCGATCGATTCCTGGACCGAGGCCACGATCAGCTTGTGACCCTGGCCCGTGACGCGCCGATCCCGGAACTCGATGACCTCGTCGAAATTGTGCCCCGTGTCGACGTGCATCACCGGAAACGGCAGCGAACCAGGTCGAAAAGCCTTCTCCGCCAACCGCAACAGCACTATCGAGTCCTTGCCCGCGGAGAACAGGAGGACCGGACGCTCGAGCTCGGCCACCACCTCGCGGATGATGTGCACAGCCTCGGCTTCCAGCAGCCTCAGCTCATCGACGTGCACGGTGTCGTAGGTGTCGGCGGTGCTCATGTCGGCAGACCGTTCTTCTCCGCGTCGGCGCGGTAGCGGTCCACCCACTCGTCGGAGCGCTGATCGGCTTGGCGCTCCAACACCGGTGGCGGTGCCAGGCGCGGGTCCTGTCCGACCGCCTCCAGTACTGCGGCCACCACCTGGGTGAGGTTGCGCCACAGCACCGGATAGGACACGTCCATCGGCGCGATGCCCTCCTCGGCGAACCAGGATCGCCAGCCCTCCTCCTGGGCGCGCAGCATCGTCACCACATGCGCGATCGCGCCGGCGTGGTATTCGGCGCGCGCGTCGCGCACCGGGTCGGGCTGGCCCCGCCACACCCTGGTCTGCACCGCTCGCCAGAAGGACACCGCCTGTGACACGACGTCCGGCCGGTAGACGTGAATGAGGACGGGATCGGTGCCGATCACGTCGCGCAGCGCCGCGAGCAGCCCGGTGCCCGACCGATCGGGCAGACCCTCGGCGCGGTGCAACAGCAGCGGCGTCTGATTCCACATGAGCTTGCCACCCCAGATGCCGTTCGGCGTGCGCCCGACCGTGCGGATGTAGTCGCGCCAGATTTCTGGCGGTGCCAGATCGGGCTTGCCTTCGTCGAGCGGGTCGAGCAGGCGCAGGATCGACTCGTCTGTCACGCCCTCGAACCATTGCCGCGGCTGCGGCGATTGGCTGGTGGTCGGCAGGTACTGGAAGAACTCACCCGGCTCGCCGGCGACGCCGGTCGCACGCAGCGATTCGACGAGCAAGGTGCTGCCACTGCGCTGGGAGGCCAGCACCAGGTAGGCGGTCGGGGCGGACATGGCCGTGAGCTTAGCCGTCATCGTCGCAGGTGAAACCACCTGCGCAAAGGATCACGGTGAGCTTAAGTCTTGTCCTGTCTGCTCGTCCTCTGCAATGCCGCGCTCGGCGGCAACCGCTGCGCGGCTTGGCAATTGAACATCCTGTACCAGCAGATAGGTCTCCGTGTAGCGCGCGGCGATGCGCGTACCCGCGAAGTCGGAGGGGATGACGTCGCCGACGCTCTGGCGCCAGTCGTTGAGCAGCAGTGCCAGCTCGGTGCCGACGGCCTCCGCCTCGTCCGTCGGATGTGCGACGAGCAGATTGTGGGATTCTCCTGGATCGGCTGCGAGGTCGTACAGCTCGCGCTGCGGCCGTGGTGAATCGATCAGCGGTTGGACGGCCCGACCCGGTGCACTGTCGGCGATGTCCCATGGCAGGTCCAAAAGTGCTCGCGATGCGTAGTTTTCGATATAGCTGAAGCGCTTGGTCCGGACGGCGCGGATCGGATCGAAGGAGTCGTGGTACGTCTTCGTCGTGTAGACCGCGGTGCGCACGGGATGGGGGTGCTGTCTGTTCGTCACCAGATGTGGTGCGTGCGAACATCCTTCGACCTCGGGTGGGATACCGACATCGAGGAGCTCCAGCACCGTGGGCAGCAGGTCGACCCCGCTGAACAACTCGTCATAGACTCGCGGCGGCAGGTTCGCGTCCCGGGGCGGACGCATGATCAGCGCGATGCCGGTCCCGGCGCCGTACAGGGTGGACTTCGCGCGGGGCAGAGCCGGTCCGTGATCGGTGACGAACACCACCCACGTGGTCCGGTCGAGACCGGTTGCGGTGAGGGCGTCCAGGAGTCGGCCGACAGCTGCATCGGCGACCGCGATGGAACCGTAGAAATCCGCCAGATCCTGACGCACCGCTGCGGTGTCGGGCAGGTACTCCGGAACCGTCACCGAACTCGGATCGGCGGGGTCATAGCGATCGTGGGGGTAGGGCCGGTGGGTCTCGAAGAACCCCGTGGTGAGCAGGAACGGCTCGTCCGGCGGATCGGCCAGCCATTCGATCGCCTTCTCCACGACGTACTCGCAGTACGAGTTCGACACGTCGAACTCGTCGAATCCGAGCCGCGACGGGAACGATGTCTCATGCTGCATACCGAAAAGCGCGCTGCAGTAACCACTTTCGGACAGAATCTGCGGCAGGGTGCGCACCCCCGGCCGGTACTCCCAGCCGTGGTGGGCCAGCCCGACCAAACCGTTGCTCTGCGGATACCTGCCGGTGAACAGCGAACCCCGCGAGGGTGAGCACAGCGGGGCGGTGGCGTAGGCGTCGGTGAACAGGATCCCGTCGCGGGCCAGCGCGTCGAGGCACGGGCTGGACACATCCGAGTGCCCGTAACTGCCGAGATACCGGCCCAGATCATGCCAGTGCACGAGCAGAACGTTGTCCCGCCGGCCTTCACTCACAACTGCATCCTCTCGAGATCCGCTCCCACGCGCCGTCCGCGCCAACGGTAACGACAAAACCCCGAGAACGAGATGGCCACGCGGTAGCGTCGGGAGGCGGTGAGGGGAGACGTCCATGAGAGCGACGATCGTTGCGGTGACGACCGGACTTCTGAGCGCGTCGTTG
Organism: Mycobacterium sp. PSTR-4-N; assembly: GCF_022348085.1. GTDB lineage: Bacteria > Actinomycetota > Actinomycetes > Mycobacteriales > Mycobacteriaceae > Mycobacterium. Next base: position 17,279 of record NZ_JAKRFN010000035.1, read on the forward strand.
TCGTGTCTGGGAGTGGCGACGTCTGCGCCGGCCAGTGCCGGCTGCATCTACGGCGGCGGATACATCAGCAAGTGCGACGAACCCCTCCAGCCGGACGGTAGCTGGCAGCGATGCGTCGGGATCGCCTCGGTGGTGCCCAGCGGCTTCGGCACGCATCTGGTCCCGGTGAAGCAGTGCGCGGTCATGGGCCCCGGTCGCCCCGGTGGAGACCCGGCGTTCAACGACCCGCCGATGCACATCGACGGCTGAGGGCTACGGGTCGTACGGCACGCCGACCGCCCGGAACACGAACTCCGGCGGCACGTCGTAGGCCAGTGACCGGCGGGGCAACCGCGCCAGCACGTCGGCGGGCAGGTCTTCCTTGTAGTGCAGCGACAGCTCACCCGAGCAACGCGCATCGACCGCGGCCACGTCGACATCGAGGGTCAATCCGTGTTCGTCGAAGGTCGCGGTGACCGCGCCGGTCTGCGGCGCGTCCCAGCGCAGATCCATCGTGCGTCCGGCCAGCTTGGGGACCGACGACAGAGTTGCCAGCGCCCTCTGCTCGGTCAACACCAACGACCCGACGTAGCTGGCGATGCTGCCCGCCGAACGCAGGCCGGGCACGGCACCCCGGAACCGCCGCGTCACCGCCACGTACTCGGCGATGAACACGATCCCCTCGGCCTCGACCTCGGTGCGCAGCTCCCGCGGAAGCTTGCCGATGCGAAGCAACTTGCGCAGGAACACGGCCATGCACGCACGGTAGCTCAGTGGATATCCGGCGACGCGTGGTACTTGTGGTCGGATGGACGTGCGCAGAGGGCTGCTGGCCGGATCGGCCGTGGTCGCGCTCGGTGTCTTCGTCGCGATGCTGCTCGGATACCGCCTCGGCTGGGCACCGCTGACGCGCGTCGACGACGCCGCACTGGACGCCACCTTGCGGATCGGCGAACGGCACCCCGGCTGGGTCACGTTCTGGGACGTGTATTGCACACTGCTCGGTCCGACGGCCTTCCGTCTGGTGACCCTGGTGGTGATCGCCATCGCCTTCGCGCGTCGACGGCTGACGGTCGCCGTGTTCCTGATCGTCAGCGTCGAGCTGTCCGGCCTGGTCATCGAGGTCGCCAAGAGGCTGGTCGACCGGCCACGACCATCCACCGCGCTGGTGCACGCCGCATCGTCGTCGTTCCCGTCCGGGCACGCGTTGGGTGTCATGGTCGCAGTGATCGCGCTGCTCACGGTGTCGCTACCGCTCGTGCCCGCCGCTCGACGGCCGTGGTTGATCGCGGTCGGGGTCGCGGTGGTCGTCTCGATCGGGGTGGGCCGCGTAGTCCTCAACGTGCACCATCCGTCCGACGTGATCGCCGGGTGGGCGCTCGGCTACGCCTATGTGGTGTTCTGCCTACTGGTGGCGGGGCCGGTGCGCCCTGTCAGGGAGCCGGTCGAAATACCGGAAGTGAGCGGTACCGCACGCTGAAGCTGGCCTTGGTCACCTCGGTGCCGACCTCCCCGTCGAGCGCGAGCACCGTCGGTCCGTCGACGGACTCGAAAGCGAACTCGGGCACCCGGAGTTCGCGGTAGAGCGGGCTGCGCGTCAGGCGTCCGAACAACAGCGCGACGAGGATTCGCCACTTCGCGAGCGGCCGGCCCGTCTCCAGGATGCGGATGTCGATGAGCCCGTCGTCCATCCGTGTCCGCCGCGCCGGCGCGAAACCGGACGGCAGGTAGATCGAATTGCCGAGGAAGAACAGCGACGTCTGCAACGTCTGGTTGTCGTACCGGATGCGCACGGGCTGGTCGCGGCGCAGTGTGTGGAACATGGCGTAGATACCGGCCAGCGGTTTGCCGATCTTGTGCTCCAACTTCTCACGTGTGCGGACGAACTGCGGGTAGGCCCCGATGCTCGCGGTGTTCACCACCATCTGCTTCTCGTTGAGGCACACCACGTCCACGCAGGACACGCGCCCGTCCTGGATGGCAGACACAGTCTTGGCCGTGGTGTCGCAGCCGATGTCTTTGGCGAAGTGGTTGAACGTGCCCGCCGGGAGTACCGCCAGCGGTACTCCCTCCTCCAGCGCGATGCTCGCCGCCACCGCCACCGTGCCGTCCCCACCGCCGACGGCGAGTACCTCCGCACGCTGCGCGGCCGACCGGAACACCGCGGGCACATCGTCGTCTTCACCCAGTTCGACGATCTCCGCCTCCGGCAGCGCCTCGCGCACCTCGTCGAGCACCCGGGCCCCCGTACCGCTGCCCGACGCCGGGTTCACCACCACGGTCACCCCCGCGCCGCGCGGCCGGACCGGGGCGTCGACCGTCAGAGGCGCCGCCCCGGGCAGCCGCTCCTCCACGATCGGCGGCACCACGCGGGCCCCCAGCACGGCGATCCCCGCGCCGAGACCCAGTCCCGCCAGCACGTCACCGGGGTAGTGCGCACCGACCGCGATCCGCGACATACCGACCATCCCGGCGAGCAGTGCCAGCCCCAGGCCCACCGGCGCGTTCTCCAGACCGACTCCCACCGCGAACGCCGCGGCGCTGGCCGAATGCCCCGACGGAAGGGAGTTCGACGTCGGCGCCCGCCGCATCTGACGGGCCAGCGGCACCGACAACCGGTTCGGCCGGTCCCGTCGCCACACCCGCTTGGCACCTTGATTCGTGACCAGGCTCGTCACCCCCAGGGTCAGCACACCGCGCATCGCACCGCGTTTGACCGAGGGATTGCCGAATGCGGCCAGGCCGGCAGCGATCGCGAACCACAGCTTGGAATGGTCGGCCGCCCTGGTCAGCCGCGGCATGACCGCATCGATGAGGGGGCTGGGCGACTCCGCGATCGCCTCGAACACCTCGCGGTCGAGAGTGCCCAGCCCCTTGCCGATCTGGCTGATTCCTCGGTGTCGCGGACGCCGCAGACGCGCGGGCAGAAGATCCATCACGCCAACGTAGCCGAGAGACCCCAACCGCAAACCTCGCGTACTGCGACCCGATCGTGTCCGAATCTTGACCGCGAATGCAGCGTCGGGCGGCCACGATCGAAGCCCATGCGCCGACTGCTCACCATGCTGTGCGCGGCGACCCTCCTCGCCGGCACGGCACCCGCCACCGCTCGCGCCGCGCTGAATCCGTGGTTCTCCGCGTCGGTGGGGCGGGCCACCCAGGTGCTCGCGGTGACCGGCACCGGTGGCTCCGACGCCACCCTCGACGTCTGGCAGCGCACCGCCACCGGGTGGCAACCAGTCGCCGGAGGTGTCGGCGTTCCCGCCAAGATCGGCGCGAAAGGTATGTCGCCCAACCACTTCGACGGATCGATGATGACCCCCGAGGGGATCTACACCCTCGACTTCTCGTTCGGCACCCAACCCGACCCCGGTGGCGGCCTGCGCTACATCAGGGTCGGGCCCAACCACTGGTGGGACGGGGACATGAAGAGCCCCACCTACAACACCATGCAGGTGTGCGACAAGCAGAACTGCCGCTTCGACACCGCGCCGAGCTCGGGCACCGAGAACCTCGCCATTCCGCAGTACGCCCACGCCATCGTGATGGGCGTCAACAAGGAGCGGATCCCCGGTAAAGGCGGGGCGTTCTTCGTACACAGCACCGACGGCGGAGCGACGGCCGGCTGTGTGGCGATCGACGATGCGACGCTGGTCAAGATCATGCGGTGGCTGCGTCCCGGCGCCATGATCGCCGTCACCTCTGCCGCGTCTACTGTTTGACGGCTCGCCCGGCCTTGACCTTGAATCCCAGCGTTTCCACCGACATCGAGGCGTCGTAGGTGCGGTCGTACCCGGTCTCGCTGATCTTCCAGCCGGAGTCGGTGCGGCGATAGCGGTCGTGGTAGAAACCCGCGCCGATCAGCATGAAGTTGAACGCGGGCGCGATGACCCGGTCCTGCAGATACCAGGTGGCGGTCGCCTCGTCACCGTCGATGGTGATCTCGGGATGGGTGACGCGGTGCTCGGTGATGATGTCCGGGCCCAGCGAGTTCCGCATGAACTCGACCAGCTCGTCGCGGTTGGCGAAGTGGTGTTCCTCGCCGACCGACTCGCCGTAGTGACCGATCACGTCCTCGGTGAGGGTGTCGGCGAACTCGTCCCAGTGCTTGGTGTCGAGCGTGCGCAGGTAGCGGTATTTGACCGTCTTGATCTCGTCGATGTCACCCATGGCGTCATTGCAGCACAGTTCGGCGCGGCAGAGTGTCTGATGGGCCGCAGCGGCACCGACGATTAAGGTGTGGCCCGTCATGAGCGATGCGTTGGGGTTGTCCGTCGGTGCCACCAATCTGGTGGCGGCCGGGGTGGGGCGGCCGCCGGTGCTGCGCCGCTCCGCGCTGACGGTGTACGGCCACACCGCGCCGGATGTGGGCCTGCCCCCGGGGCGTGGCGACGGGGTGACGCTGAGCGGCTTCGTCGAGCGCGTCGGTGACCCGGTTCCGCTGGTCGGCGACGACGGAACGCGCTACTTGGCCGATCAGCTCGTCGTCGAGGCACTGGAAGCCATCGCCGCGCTGGCCGGCTCCGCCTCCCCGACCGACGTGGCGATCGCGGTGCCGGCGTATTGGGGGCCGGCGCAGGTCGACGCACTGCGCGCCGCGCTGACCGCCAGCGGGCCGCTGGCACCCGGCGGCCCGCCGCCGCGGCTGGTCCCGGACGCGGTGGCTGCGCTGACGGCGATGGTGGCCGACCCCGGCCTGGAACGCCGCGGCGTGCTTGCTGTCGTCGACATCGGCGGCAGCGGGACCAGTATCAGCCTCGCCGCGGCCGGCTCGTTGGAGCTGATCGGTCGCACCGAACGGTTCGCCGAGTTCGCCGGGGACCAGATCGACCAGGCGCTGCTCACCCACGTCCTCGAGCGGGTGCCTCACAGCGGCGAGGACACCGGCGCCACCGCCGCGGTCGGTTCGCTCGCGCGGCTGCGGGAACAGTGCCGCGCCGCGAAGGAAACGCTCTCGGCGCAGACCGAGGCCAGCATCGATGTCGACGTCCCGGGCTATCGCGGCGCCATCGTCGTCACGCGCGCCGATCTCGAGTCGCTGCTGGCCCGCCCGCTCGAGGATGCGGTCGAGGCGCTGCGAGACACGCTGCAGCGCAACAACAGCGCCGCATCCAGCGTCTCGGCGATCGTGTTGGTCGGAGGCGGGTCGGCCATTCCGGCTGTGCGCCAGCGTTTTTCCGCCCACTTCGGCCGGGTGCTGTGGTCCCCGCGGCCGGCGCTGGATGCGGCCGCCGGTGCGGCACTGTTCGCGGCTTTCGGCGGCGCCGCCGAGACCGCAACGCGCGCAGCGCCTGCCGCTGCCCCTCCCGTCGGAATCGACGCCGGGGCCGACGCTGGGACCGACTCCACGTATGCGCTCGCGTGGTCGCAGGACGATGCGTCCGCCGACGACGTGGTGCCCTATGCCGGCGAGGACACCTACGTCGTCGACGACTACGACGACAGTGCCACCGGGAGGGCCCAACGGCCGAACCCGTATCGCCTCGATGATGCGCAGGACCAGCGCGTCGCCGCCGAGGCCACCGGGTGGCGGCGGCTGCCGCTGTCCCTGCTCGGTGTGGTCGCGGCCATCGCTCTGGTGGCCGTCGGCGGCGTCGCGATCGCCCTGACCAGTGTGCAAGGTTCGGACCCCGACAAGCCGAAGCCCGGGACCGCGCCGTTGAGCAGGGAGCTGACCCCGACGAACCCGGCCGGGCAGACGATCACAGTGCCGGGGCAACCTGCCGCGCCGCCCACCAGCGCGGCGCCGCCGCCGGCCCCGGTGGTCACGACCACGGCACCGGCGCCGAGTACCACGGTGCCGACGACGACCACCACGACAACCACCACGACCACGACGACCACGACGACCACGACGACGACGACAACGACCACGACGACCACCACGCCGTCGACGACCACGACCACCACGACGACGGTGCCGACCACGACCACGACCGTCCCCACCACCACGGTCCCCACCACCACCGCACCGACGACGACGCGACCGCCGACGACCACGCAAGCGGTGACGACGACGAGCTACCTCACCGTGCCGTTCGTGCCGGTGCCTATTCCGATACAGGTTCCCGCGCAGCCCTGAGCACGCAGATATAGGGGTTTCCCCGATTGGCTGCGGCCCGCGCGTCGGCTTAGCTTGACCACGATCGACTCGATCGGCTGCGGAGGGGACAGCCGATCGGGTCGTTTGTCATTCAGGACCAGGCCGGCGTCAGACCGGCATCCTCTCTACATTGCGCGGATGGTGGCACGCGGCCGCGTGACCGGCCTCGTAGGGCACCAATGCCGGCTCCTCGGCGGAGCAGATCTCCGTCGCCCACGGGCAGCGGGTGTGGAACCGGCATCCCGACGGCGGATCACTCGGGCTCGGGACGTCACCCTCGAGAACCACGCGTTCACGAGCCGCGTTGAGGCGCGGATCGGGGATGGGAACAGCCGACAGCAAGGCATTCGAATAGGGATGCACGGGGCGGTCGTAGAGGCTGTCGGTGTCCGAGTTCTCCATGACCTTGCCCAGATACATCACCGCGACGCGGTCTGAGACGTGTCGGACCACCCCCAGATCGTGGGCGACGAACAGATACGACAGCCCGAACTCAGCCTGCAAGTCCTTGAGCAGGTTCACGATCTGCGCCTGAACCGAGACGTCGAGAGCGGACACCGGTTCGTCGGCCACGATCAGCTTCGGTTGCAGCGCCAGCGCGCGGGCGATACCGATGCGCTGCCGTTGACCGCCCGAGAACTCGTGGGGGAACCGGTTGTAGTGCTCGGGCCGCAGGCCCACACGGTCCAGCAGGTCCTGCACCCGCCGCTTCAGTTCGGCGCCGCTTGCGAGACCGTGCAGATCCATCGGATCGCCGACGATCTGCCCGACGCGCTTGCGTGGATTCAGTGACGCGTAGGGATCCTGGAAGATCATCTGCATCTGTCGGCGCAGCGGTCGCAGCTCTCGTCGCGACAACCCGACCAGTTCCTGCCCGAGGAACTTGACCGACCCCGAGGTCGGCGGGATCAGCTGCAGGATCGCCCGGCACAGCGTCGACTTGCCGCAGCCCGATTCGCCGACCAGACCCAGGGTTTCGCCTTCGTTCAACGTCAGGCTCACCCCGTCGACGGCGCGCACCGTACCGACTTCGCGCTCGATGACCAGACCCGAGCGGATGGGGTAGTGCTTGGTCACATCGGTGACTTCGAGCAGCGGTTCGGTCATGCGCGCACCCGGGCCTTCTCCTCGAGGTCGAGCCAGCAGCGGTCCAGATGCGACCCGCTCTGCGTGGCCGCCAGGTCGGGCGGCTGCGCGCAGCGGTCGAATTCGAACGCACACCGGGGCGCGAACCGGCACCCCGGCGGCGGGGCCAGCAGTGACGGTGGCTGGCCGGGGATCTGCTCGAGGCGCTCCGAGCGTGGTCGGTCCAACCGCGCCAACGAGCCGAGCAACCCCCAGGTGTAGGGATGCTGTGGGGAGTAGAAGATGTCGTCCAGGCTGCCGTCCTCGACGATCTGCCCCGCGTACATCACCGCGACCCGGTCGGCGATCTCGGCCACCACGCCGAGATCGTGGGTGATCAGTACCACGGCCAGGCCGCGTTCGGCGTTCAGTCGCGCCAGCAGCCGCAGGATCTGCGCCTGCACCGTCACGTCGAGGGCGGTGGTCGGTTCATCGGCGATCAGCACGGCGGGCTCCAGAGCCAGTGACATCGCGATCATCACGCGTTGTCGCATGCCGCCCGAGAACTCGTGCGGATAGCTGCGCAGACGCTCCTTGGCATTCGGGATGCCCACCGCGGCAAGCAGTTCGGCGGCCTGACGGGCGGCCTCGGACTTCGGCACGTCGCGGTGTGCACGAATCATCTCGACGATCTGATCGCCGACCCGGTACACCGGGTTGAGCGACGACATCGGATCCTGGAACACCATGGCGATCTCCTCGCCGCGGATGTCCCTCAAGCCGTCGTCATCGAGGCCGACGAGTTCCCGCCCGCGGTAGGTGACCGATCCGGTGATCCGGCTGTTCGGCGACCGCGTGAGCCCCGTCAGTGTCTGGGCGGTCACGCTCTTGCCCGAGCCCGATTCACCGACGATGGCCAGGATCTCACCGGGGGCCAGGGAGAAGGACACCCCGTCGACCGCCTGCACCACACCGTCCTCGGTGGCGAAGCTGACCCGTAGGTCGTCAACCGCCAGCAGTTCTTGGCTCATGGGTTTGTCGATTCGCTCGCAAGCGTCGCTCATGCCGGTGCCGCCTGTCCCAGTCGGATTCGCGGATCCAGCACGGCGTAGGCGATGTCGACGATCGTGTTGAACAGCACGATGAAGAACGCGCCGAACATCGTCACCGCCATGAGCGGCGGTAGATCGAGGCTGCGGATCGCCTCGCCGGCATACAGACCCACACCGTCGAGGTTGTACACCGTCTCGGTCAGAATCGCCCCTCCACCGACGACCATGCCGAAATCCAGGCCGAACAGTGTGACAATCGGAATCATGGAGTTGCGCAGCACATGTCGAATCCGGACCTGACGTTCGGTCAGGCCCTTCGCCCGTGCCGTGCGCACGTAGTCCTCGTTCATCGCGTCGAGCATGTTCGACCGCAGCACCCGGCTATAGAAGCCGATGAACAACACCGCCAGGGTGAACCACGGCAGCACGAGGTGGTAAGCCCAGTCCAGGGGATCCTCGGTCAGCGGAACGTAACTGCCCGTCGGGAACAACTGGACCTTGTAGGTGAAGAAGTACAGCAGGATGGCCGCCAGCCAGAACACCGGCATCGAGATGCCGACCAGGGACAGGATGCTCAGCGCGCGGTCACCGAACTTGCCGGCGTGCACGGCGCTGAGGTAACCGAACAGCACCGCCAGCGTCATCCAGATCACTGCCGCGCCGATGCACAGTGAGAACGTCGCCGGTAACCCGTGCCAGATCTGTTCGCCCACATTGCGATCGCTCGCATAGGACGTGAGTTCACCGGTGAAGATCTGTTTCATCATGGTCAGGTATTGCACGGGCAGGGGCCGGTCGAGTCCGAGGTCGGCGTTGACCCGGGCGATGAGCTCTGGATCGGCGTTCTTGCCGGCGATCCGTGCCGCCGGATCCGAGTTCGGCACCACGTTGAAGATCAGGAAGACGATCACCGAGATCGCGAACAGCACGGCGACCATGCCGAGCACCCGGCGCAGGACGAACCGTGCCATCAGTGCTCCAACCTCAGACGTGCCTTCGGGTCCAACGCGTCGCGCAAGCCGTCCCCGAAGACGTTGAGCGCCAGGACCGTGATCACGATCAGCAGACCCGGCACGATCGTCAGATGCGGTGCGGTGTAGATCAATTGGTAGCCGTCGGCGATCATCGTGCCCCAGGAGGCGTTGGGTGGCCGAACCCCGGCGCCGAGGAACGACAGCGCCGACTCCAGCAGCATGTTGTTGGCGATGTTCAGTGTGAAGAACACGATGATCGTGGAGATGATGTTCGGGAGCAGCTCGCCGACCATGATCCGCAGCGGACCCATCCCTTGCGCGACGGCGGCTTCGACGAATTCCTTCTCGCGCAGGGCCAGGATCTCCCCGCGCAGCGGCCTGGCCATGTAGGGCACGTACACCAGGCCGATGATCAGGATGGGGATCCAGATCGAATCGCCCGCGATCTGCAGGACGCCCAGTTTGAGGCCTCCGATGGCCAGCGCCGTGCCCAGCGCGATTCCCAGCAGCAACACCGGGAAGGCCCAGATCACGTCGAGGATGCGGGACAGCACCGCGTCGATCCACCCGCGGTAGTACCCGGCGAGCAACGCGACGACGACCGCGAGCACCGTGGTCACTGCCGCGGCCGCGAGCCCGATGTAGATCGAGGTCCGCCCGCCGTACATGAGACGCACCATGACATCTCGGCCATTCTGATCGGCGCCGAGCAGGTATCGACCGTGCAGACCCGGCCCGAGCGGGGTGCCGTCCGGCGCGACGACGTCCGTGTCGACGCCGTTGATGCTGACCGTGTCGGTGATGTGGTTGTCGTTCGGTCCGGTCTGCGCGACGTAGTGCGCCCACAGGGGTGCGGCCAGGCAGAACAGCACGATCAGGATGAACAGCACACCGCAGGCCAGGGCAACCTTGTTGCGGCGCAGTCGAAGCCACGCCAGGTACCACGGATTACGGCCCTGGATCTGCTCTTTGGGCACCCCGACGGGCAGCGGCGGCTCGTCGGGGGCGTCGACGTCAGGGACAGAGGCGACCATCGACTACTTCACCGCGAACGAGGTGAAGTCCTGCTTGAACAACAGATGCTGATACGACTTGTCGAAGTCCATGCGCTCGGACAGGAACGTGGTGAACTGCTCGTTGCCGTAGGGCGCCCACACCGCCTGCTCCATGTAGGCCTTGTCGAGATCGGCGTACTGCTGTTCGACGCCGGGGTCGGTGATCTGCTTGGTCAGCAGCTCGTTCATCTTCGCGTCGAGCTCTGGCAGGTTGGCCCGGGAAAGATTGTTGCCGTTGGTCGGCAGGATGCTGGCGCCGTTGAGCAGAGGACGGAAGAAGTCGTCCGGGTGCGGGAAGTCCTGGAACCAGTCGGCGAATCCGGTGTCCACGTCAGGGGTGGACTGGTTGCCGATCGTGGTCCAATAGACGTCTCCGGCAATCACTTTCAGCGTCGCGTTGAAGCCGAGCTGGGTCAGCAGGTCGTGGTAGTACTCCCCGATGCGCTTGCGGTCCGGCTCGTCGTCGGTCCACACCGTGATGTCACGGTCGGCCGGGTTGGCCTCGGCGAGCAACTGCTTGGCCTTGTTCATGTCGGGACCGGGGTAGAGCTTGTACTCCTGGTAGCCCGGCATGCCCGGTGGGAGGACCTGCTGGGTCGGGTGCAGACGGCCACCGAAGATGCGGTTCAGCGCCTCCGGGTCGACGGCGTAGTTGATGGCCTGGCGCACCTTGACGTCGTTGAACGGGGCTTTCTGGGTGTTCATGAAGAAGTAGTAGGTGTTGATCGATTCCTCCATCCGGAAGCGATCGGCGTAGCGGGTCTTGACCTCCTGCAGCCGGTCCGAGGGCACCGGGTCGACCATGAAATCGACCTTGTTCTGCGCGATGTCGGTGACCTGCGCGCTCTGGTTCTTGTTCTCGACCACCGTGATCTTGTCGACGTTGGCGTCGGCGACCTCGGATGCGCCGGCGTCCTTGACGGTCGTGAACTGCGGGTTGCGCTCCATGGTCAGCGTCCGCGGCGCATCGACGTTGCTGATCATGAACGGACCACTCGCGGGCGGCGGCGTGTTGGTGGTGTCGCCGTCCAGCTTGGTCGTGGGCGGCACCGGGGCGGCGAACATCAACGCCAGCAGGTTCTCGAAGGTGCCGTTGGGGCCGGTCAGCTTGATGGTGATGTCGCCGGTGTTGTCGTCGGTGGTGATGCCGGTGATCGTGTCGGCCTTGCCGTCGGCGTACTCCTTGGCGCCGACGATCACGTCATAGAACACCGATCCGCCCGAGTCCGCCTTGAACAGGCGCTGGACGGCATAGGTGAAGTCGGAGGCTTTGATCGGGGTGCCGTCGGAGTACTTCATGTTCTTGCGAAGCTTCAGCCTGTAGGTCGTGCCGTCCGGGGAGATGTCCGGCATCGCCTCGGCGAGCCCCGGCACGATCTCGGTGCCGTCCTTGCCCTTGGAGTGCTTGTAGGTCAGCAGGGGCGTGTAGACGTTCCACAGGATCTCCCAGCCTTCGACCGTGTAGGACAGCTGGGGGTCGACGTAATCAGGGAACGACGTCAGCGCGACGGTGATGTCTCCGCCGCCCCCTCCGCCGGAGCCGCCACCCGATCCGCTGTCGTTGCCGCATGCGGCCACGCCGAAGGCGGCCAGCACGATGATGCAGACGAGCGCGAGTCCATGTCGAACCGAACGTGCGGTGTTCACAGTGTTCCCCTCGGTCGGGTGGCCCGAAATCCAAGACTTGTCCGAGCCTCTGAGCATTTTTCAGAAATTTTTCCGATCGGCAACTCGTGTTCACAGAAAACTGCCGACCGCACTGCTGGAGTCACCTTAGTGCGGACTGTGCGCCGCGTCGCGTGATCCGAGATCTGTGGCAGCCCGACTGAGTTTGTCGGACATCGAATGTATGTTCGAGGAATGTCGGAGGCGCGGGAGGCGGTGGCGGGGCTACGGGCTGCCGTGGATGCCGTGCTCGCCGCCGATCTCGACCTGTCCACCGCCGCCGAGGTCGTGGAGCTGCTCGATGAGCTGCAAACCGCGAGCTGCCGGCTGCCCGCCGCCGGACATCGCGCCCTGGCCCGGCTGCAGGTCGAGACCACCCCACAGAAGATGGGCGCCAAAAACTGGAAAGACGTGCTGGCGATCCGCTACCGGATCAGCGGCTCCGAAGCGCACCGTCGCCTGACCGAAGCCGCGCTGCTCGCCCCACGACAGTCGATGACCGGAGAACCCCTCCCGCCAGCCCTGCCGGCGACCGCGACGGCGCAGGCCGAGGGGCGGATCACCCCGGAGCATGTCGAGGTGATCCGCAAGGTTGTCGACAAGCTGCCCGGCTTCGTCGACGTGACAACTCGGGAGCAGTTCGAAGCCGATGTCGTGCGTATCGCCGCCGGTGCCGGCCCGAAAGCCACCCACGACGCCGCCGAGCTGGAACTGTTTTTATTGGATCAGGACGGACCCGAACCCGACGACACTGAACGCACCCGCAAACGTTCCCTGAGTAAGGGGCGGCAGGGGCGCGATGGGATGACGCCGTGGCGGGCGGATCTGACCCCAGAAGCGGCGGCGATATGGGAGGCGATCTTCGCGAAATACGCCGCCCCGGGGATGTGTAACCCCGACGATGACGAGCCGTGCACGTCGGGGACGCCCACCCAGGCGCAGATCGACAGTGATCACCGCAGCCTGGCCCAACGCCAGCACGACGCGCTGGTCGCAGTCGGGCGGATCGCGTTGATGAGCGGTGAGTTGGGTCAGCTGAATGGGTTGCCGGTGACGGTGATCGTGCGGACCACTCTGCAGGACCTGGAATCCCGGGCCGGGATCGGCACCACCGGCGGCGGCACAAAGTTGCCCATCAAAGACGTGATTCGGATGGGGGCGCACTCCAGCCACTACCTCGCAATCTTCGACCGGGCCACCGGCGCCGCCCTGGACCTGTTCCGCACCCGCAGGGCGGCCTCGGCGGCGCAGCGGATCATGCTGATCGCCCGCGACGGAGGCTGCACCAAACCCGGCTGCCCCGTAGGGGCCTACGGCTGCCAGGTCCACCACGTCACCCAGGATTGGGCCGACGGCGGACTGACCAACGTCGACGACCTCGGCCTGGCCTGCCCACCCGACAACCGCTCGGTGAAAGAGGGCGGCTGGAGCACGTCCATGAACACCCGCCACGAAGTCGAGTGGACCCCACCGCCGAAGCTCGACACCGGCCAGACGAAAGTCAACACCCACCACACCCCCGAACGCCTGCTGCGCCCACCCGAGGACGAGAAGCCCACCCAGGAATCGGCCGACCCATCAGAACCCGGCGGACCCGCACCACCCGACAACCAGGTCGCCTGATCGGCGCGGTGAATCCTGTGGCCGATGATGCTGATGGTGCCAGCGTGGCACTTTGTTATTGAAAGTTTGCCATGCGTCTGTGATTTCGTGATGTCCCCACTTAGTGTGCAATGCGTGGGCAGGCACTCCCAGGTTCGACAGCGGCGTTCGCGCGCGCGAGTGCTGACTGCCCTCGGCCTTCCCGCGGCAGCATTGCTCGTGGCCGGTGCCGACGTGCAACGCCCGATCACCCCACCGGTCGAGCCGGCTGTTGCAGAGGCACCGCCGTGCTGCATGGAGCTGGTGGCCGCGCCGCCGACGGGATTCGCATCGAACAGCGGGCCGACCGGCAGCCGGGTGCAGTGGGTGGCCAGCTCCCGCGCGGCCGTTCGCCAACCTCAGATTTTGCCCGTCGGACGGGCCCCCGAGCAGGGCCTGCAGGTGAAGACGATCCTGGTCGCCCGCGCAGTCAGTGCGATCTTCCCCGAGATCCACAGCATCGGCGGGGTTCGACAAGACCCGCTGCCATGGCATCCCAACGGACTGGCCATCGACGTGATGATCCCGAATGCGAGCAGTGCCGAAGGGATCGCGCTGGGCAACCAGATCGTCGCGTTCGCCCTCAAGAACGCCGAGCGGTTCGGTCTTCAGGACTGCATCTGGCGCGGCGTCTACTACACCCCGGGCGGCGGACGCGCCGGCGGCTACGGGCACTACGACCACGTGCACATCACCACACACGGCGGCGGTTACCCGACCGGCGACGAGGTCTACTACCGCTGACCGGCCCGTCGGCGCGCGAACGATGGAGCGCGCTCCGGGCGCACACCCACGCCGACCAGGTAGGCCGGGATCACCGACAACCAGGGCGCCCGTTGCAGCGCCCGCAGCAGTCCCGCCGGCGGACCGGTCGCGCCCTCTTCGCCCCGCACGACCGGACCCAGCAGCCGCGCGTCGAGCTGACGCTGTAGGGCCTGGGTCAGCGCGGTGGCGACGATCCGGCGCCGTCGCACTTTCTCCAGGTCCCGCTCGGTCACCGCACCGCGACGCAGCGGGCCGGCGAGCAGCCGCGCGCTGGCCACGCCGTCCTGAACGGCCATGTTGATGCCGACCCCGCCGGCCGGGGACATGGCGTGGGCGGCATCGCCGATGCACAGCAATCCGTCAGTGTGCCAGCGCCGCAGACGATTCAACTTCACGTCCAGACACTTGACGTCATCGAGCGAGGTGATAGCGGACACGGAGTCCCCGGCCTCGGGCAGGAGTTCGAGGACGTCGGCGTGGAAAGCGGCCAATCCCCGGCGGCGCAGCTGAGCGTCGGCTCCCTTGCGGATCAGCAGGGCGATCTGCAGATACCCCTCGCGCGGAATCACGATGATGGCCTTGCCCCGCCCGATGCGGGGGAACAGGCTGAAGTCAGCGGTCGCGGAGTTCCGGGGCAGCCGAAACCACCAGGCGTCGAAGCTCACCGGGTACTCGCGCACCGCCAGCCCGGCGGCTTGTCGGACCACTGAGCTGCGGCCGTCGCATCCGACCGTCAGATCCGCACGCAATTCCCCTGCGCCAGTTGGGGTTTCGTAGCGCACCCCGACGACGCGGCCGGACTCTCGAATCAGTCCGGTGACGTCGTGATCCAGCCGCAGGGTGAAGGACGGTTCTGCCTCGCCGGCCTCCGCCAGCAGGTTCAACAGATCCCACTGGGGCACCATCGCCACGTACCGGTGGGGGAGTCGAAGCCGATCGAAGTCCACGACGGTGACCGGGTGCCCCGGGACGGCATCGACGGTGAAGTGGTGCAGCCTGCTCTGCGGCAACCGGTCGAAGGCAGGGAACAGCCCGAGATCGTCGAGCAGTCGCAGCGTGCTGGGATGTACGGTGTCGCCGCGAAAGTCGCGCAGGAAATCGCCGTGCTTCTCGAGCACCGTGACCGCCACACCCGCGCGGGCGAGGAGCAGGCCGAGCACCATGCCGGCCGGCCCGCCACCGACGACCACACAGGTGGTCTTCTCGCTCATGGCGTCACACTAGAACTTCAGATAGCCGCCGTCGATCCTCAACACGTCCCCGGTGTGGTACCTGCTCGCCCCGCTGGCCAAGTAGACCGCGACACCGGCCACGTCGTCCCCGGCTCCCCACCGCCGCACGGGCACCCGCGGCAGCACCCGGGATCGGAACCGCTCGTCGGCGAGGCCGGCCGCCGTCATCTCGGTGTCGAACCATCCGGGCGCGATGGTGTTGGCGCGGATACCGTGGCGCGCCAGTTCCACAGCCATGCTGTCGATCAGCGAGATCACCCCGCCCTTCGACGCGGCGTAGGCGGGCTGACGGGGCATGCCCTGGAAGGCGCCGAGACTGGAGACGCCGACCAGGCTGCCGCCACGCCCGGCGTCGACCATCTGCCGGGCCGCCTCCCGCAGGGTGACGAACACACCGTCGAGATCGACCGCGGTGATCGACCGGAACTCCGCCAGCGAAGTCTCCAGCGTCGGGGTGAACCGGCCGCCCACCCCGGCGTTGGCGAAACACGAATCCAGCGAACCCCATTCGTCGCGGACGCGGGCCATCGCCGCGGTGATCGCCGCTTCGTCGGTGACATCGCACGGCAAGGCAAGTACCGGATTGCCGTGGACGCGCAACGACTCTGCCGCCGCCTCCAGGCGCGCGACACCACGGCCGATGATGGCGACCGACGCGCCGGCGCGTGCCAACCCGTCGGCCATGCCCAACCCGATGCCTGACCCGCCGCCGGTGACGACGCTGACATGGCCCGTGAGATCGAAGAGGTCGGTCACGGGGCCACCCTAACCGCTCAGATGCGCGTCCCTGCGGGGTCTCCGCCGATGCGCTGGGTCAGCCACACCGGCACGATCGCGATGATCGTCAGCGCGGCCGCGACCACGTTGATCACGGGCGCCTGATTGGGGCGGAACAGATTTCCGAAGATCCAGATGGGCAGCGTCTGCACCGTGGGGCCGGCGGTGAACGTCGTCACGACGATCTCGTCGAAGCTCAGTGCGAACGCCAGAATCGCTCCGGCCACCAGCGCACCGCGCATCATCGGCAGCGTCACGAACCGGAACGTCTGCCACGACGACGCCCCCAGGTCGGCTGAGGCGTCCTCGAGACTGGTCCCGAGCCGGCGCAACCGTGCCTGGGTGTTGTTGAACACGATCACGATGCAGAACGTGGCGTGTCCGACGATCACCGTCGCCATGCCCAACGTGATACCCAGCGCGGAGGTGAACGTCGCATTCAACGCGATACCGGTGACGATGCCGGGCAACGTGATCGGAAGGACGATGAGCAGGTTCACCGTCTGCTTGCCGAAGAACTCGTACCGCTGCACCGCGAACGCGGCCATCGTGCCGAGCACCAGAGCCAGCGCCGTGGCGGCCAGACCGACGACCACCGAATTGCCCAGCGCCGTCCACATCCCGTCACTGGCCAGCGCGGTTCGCCACCACTGCAGCGTGAAACCGCTCGGCGGGAACGCGAAGGTCTTCGACGCGTTGAACGCATTCACCACCACCAGCGCCAGCGGCGCGTAGATGAAGACCAGCACCAGCACCGTCCAGAAGCGGGTGGCGCCCCGCATGCGTGACGAGAGCATCTACACGTTCTCCAATGCTCCGGTGCGTCGCATCGCGAACAGGTACAGCAGGATCGCGGCCATCGGGATCAGCGACAGCGCCGCGGCCATCGGCTGATTGTTGGCCGTGACGAGCTGTCCGTAGATCACGTTGCCCAGCAGCTGTGTCTTGCCGCCGACGATGGTGACCGCGATGTAGTCGCCGAGCGACAGCGAGAACGTGAAGATGGAGCCCGCGGCGATGCCGGGGAACACCATCGGTGCGACGACCAGCCGCAGCGTGGTCAGATCCGAGGCACCCAGGTCGGAGCTGGCGTCGACGAGTGAATCCGGGACGCGTTGGAAGGCGGCGAACACCGGAATCACCATGTACGGCAACCAGAGATACGTCAGCGTGATGACCGTGGCCGTCAGCCCGTAGCCCGGTGAGTAGCCGACCGCCCAGTCCATCGGCCCCTCGGGGGACAGCAGCATCCGCCACGCGTACGCCTTCACCAGGTAGCTGGCCCACAGCGGGGTGGTGACCGCGACGACGAGGGCGACCCGCTTGGCCGGCGAGGCCACCTTGGCCATGTAGAGCGCCAACGGCACCGCGAGCGCCGCGCACACCACGGTCACCGTCAACGCTACCCCGACTGTGCGCAACGTGGTCGTCCGGAACACCTCGGAGGTCGCCACCCTCACCAGATTGTCGGTGGTGAACGTGCGCACCACCGCGCCGGTGAAGCTGCTGCGGCTCCAGAAAGCCGAAACCAGCAGGACCGCAAGCGAACCGAGGTAGGCGACGATCAGCCAGGCCAGCGGCGGAACGAGCAGGAAGGCCAGCGTCACCCGCTGCCGCAGCCGCGGGGCGGCGAGCATCAGCCCTTGATCTCCTGCCACTTGTCCACCCACTGGTCATAACTGGTGCAGTTGTCCCCGCTGCCGTCCACGCACGTCGTCTGCGGCGTGGTCCAGTAATGGATCTGCGACGCGTACTGCTCGTCGGTGGCGTGATAGGTCGCGCAGTGCGCCTTGTCGGAGGTGAGGTCGCACGATTTGGTCTGTGCCGGTGCCTCACCGAAGTATTCGGCGACTTCGGCGTTGGCCTTCGGCGAGATGATGTAATCCATCCACTTGTACATGCAGTTGGGGTGCGCGGCTTTCGCCGACAGCATCCAGGTGTCCGACCAGCCGGTGGCACCCTCCTTCGGCAGCACCGTCGCGACCGGAACCTTGTTGTCGGCCTTGATGGTGTTGGCGATGACCTGCCAGCTGGTGCCGATCACCGTGGTGCCGGATTCGAACGCCTGCACTTCCTTGGTGTAGTCGGACCAGTACTCGCCGATGTTCTCCTTCTGCTGCTTGAGCAGATCGACTGCGGCGTCGAGTTGTTCGGTGGTCAGCGAGTAGGGATCCTTGATCCCCAGATCGGGCTTCGTCTTGGACAGGTACAGCGCGGCGTCGGCGATGTAGATGGGGGAGTCGTAGGCGGTCACCTTGCCCTTGAGCTCCGGTGCGCCGGGGAAGACCGCGCCCCAGCTGTCCGGGTTGTTCTTGACGACGTCGGAGTTGTACATCAGCAGGTTGGCGCCCCACCCGTGCGGGATGCCGTACATCTGGCCGTTCACCGAGTTCCACGGCTTGTCCTTGAGGAACGGCACCACGGTCGCATAATTCGGCACCAGGTCGGTGTTCACCGGTGCGACGTCGCCGGCGTAGATCAGCCGCAGCGTCGCATCGCCCGACGCTGACACCCCGTCGTACTGGCCGGTGCGCATCAGCTGCACCATCTCATCGGAGGTGTTGCCGATCTTCACGTTGACCTTGCACCCGGTCTGCTGCTCGAACGGCGTGACCCAGTTGACTGCAGGGTCGTTCGAGCCGTTCTCGGCGTATCCGGGCCAGGCGATCAGGTTGAGCTGGCCCTCACCGGCGCCGACCGATGCCGCGGGTTCCATCGACGGGGGGCCTTCTGCGGTGCCGCCGGAATCCCCGGAGCTCGAACAGCCGGCGAGCAGCACGCCACCTACGGCAAGCACGACGCCCAGGCGGCGCAGCGGATTCTTCATGACTCCTCCTCGGGATGGGTCGACAGGTCGGTGAGATCGCGGACGGCGGCCTGGGGCCAGGTGAGAACGACGAGGCTGCCGTGGGTCAGGGCGGTCGAGGCCTCCGCTGAGAGCAGGGTGGCCGTGAGCCGGATGTCGTGGTCGGTGACCGTGGCCGCGATGCGCGTGATCGGGCCGGCGTAGACGACCTCGGCGATCCGCGCCGCAACGCTGGGCTGGCCGGCCGGGGCGGCGGCGTCCGGATCGAGCACCGCGATACGTTCCGGGCGGATCGCGAATGTGCCCGGCCGGCCCAGCACCGCCTGCGCGCTGTCGGCGTCGAGCACGTTCGACGTTCCGACGAAGTCCGCGACGAAGCGGTTCGCAGGATGTTCGTACACCTGCCGGGCCGCGCCGACCTGTTCGATGCGGCCCTCGTTTAGGACCACGAGCCGGTCGCACAGCGTCAGCGCCTCGTCCTGATCGTGGGTGACGATCACGAACGTGATGCCGACCTCGCGCTGAATGGCCTTGAGCTCCACCTGCATCTGTTCGCGCAACTTCAGGTCGAGCGCGCCGAGCGGTTCGTCGAGCAACAGCACGCGGGGTCGACCGACGAGCGCACGCGCCAACGCGACCCGCTGCTGTTGGCCGCCGGAGAGCTCGGCGGGCTTGCGTGCGGACTGCCCCGAGAGCCTGACCATCTCGAGCGCCTCCCCGGCACGGCGGCGGCGCTCCTGCTTGTCGACGCCACGCACCCGCAGCCCGTACTCGACGTTCTGCGCGACCGTCATGTGCGGGAACAGGGCGTACTGCTGGAACACGGTGTTCGTGTCGCGGCGCGCCGGAGGCAGCCGGGTGACGTCGCGACCACCGAGTCTGATCGTGCCGGCCGTCGGGGCCTCGAAGCCTGCGATCATCCGCAACAGCGTGGTCTTGCCCGATCCGGACGGTCCGAGAATCGCGAACAGCTCCCCGTCGGCGATGGTCAGATCAGCGTCCGCGACGGCCACCACGGGGTGCCGCGGATCGCCGAACTCTTTGCGGACGCCGACGAGCTCGATCTGGGGAACGGCCGCGTCGTCGAGGGGATCGGCGCCTGGTCTCGACACCGCCGTTCCGGATGGCATTCACGCATCCTAGGAATTCCGTTGCCGAAGCGCAGTTCAAGCACGAATTTCGTGGCGCGCGCCGCCGGACGTCGCGGTCACCGTCGCAGTGCGGCCGGCGGTGGCTCGAACACGTTGCCGGTGGATGCCGCCTGGGAGTTGGGGGAGGCCTCGGAGGTGAACATCATCCGGCGGACGACCGGTCCGACCAGGGCGTCGAACAAGAACGGGACCACGCGGTAGGTCGCGATCGCCGGTCGGTTGAACCAGCCGATCTGACGTTCGGTGGACGTCGTCTTCTCGGCGGCACGCACGATGGCGGCTGCGATCGTGCCCGGGGCGTCGGAGGTCGGCGGCACCCGTGGGCTCTGCTGGTCCAGGAAATTGGCCGCCGACGCATAGACCGGCGTGTTCACCGGCCCGGGATAGATGCCGTGTATCCGAACCCCGGGAAGGTGCCGATTCTCCTGGCGCAGGGCTCGGACCAGTCCGCAGAGTGCGAATTTGCTTGCCACATAGGCGGATTGGTAGGGAACGGCAGTCACGCCGAGAAGTGAGCCGACCAGCACGAGCTGACCGCGACCGCGTGGCTGGAAGTGAGCCAGTGCGCAGCGGGCGACGTTCGCGGCGCCGATCAAGTTGGTGGCGATGATCGCGTCGAAGACCTCGGCAGGGATGTCTTCGAAGCGACCGAACGCGGTGATCGCGGCGCATTGGGCCGCCACGTCGACGCCGCCGAAGGTTTCGCTCGCGCGCTCGAAGGTCTTCTGGACCTGGTCGGCGTCGGCGATGTCGGTGGGCGCGACGAGCACACCGTCCGCGCCCGCCCGGCGGCACTGTTCGGCGACGTCGTCCAGATCGCGTTCGGAACGAGCCGCTAGCACCAGGCGGGCCCCGCGAGCGGCATACCGCAGCGCCGTCTCCCGTCCGATACCGCTCGACGCCCCGGTGATCACCACGACTCGTGCACTCATCCTCGGCCTCTCCGTCGTCTGCGCTCAGCCCATCCCATGCCGCCGAGCACGGTGGTGGCTGCAGCGGCGAGCCACCCTCCGCGTCGCGTCGCCAGCACTGCCGCTGCGACGGTGACGGGGGCGAGCACCGCCACCGGATCGCGGCGACGTTGTCGAAGGCGTTGCAGCGCAGCTGGTGTGCCCGACACCAGGTTCGCCGCAACGACACTGCGGTGGATCGCGCCGGGTCGTCGGCCGCGGGCCGCGGCCGCGACCGCCATCGCCCACCAGAGCGTCAACGTGACGTCATGCGTCGACGACAGCGCTGCTTCCCGGCTCGGCGCGTCGTCATCGATCGCGCCCAGAGCGGGACTCGTGCCCGTCGCTCCGTCAGCGAGTCCGTCGATGAGCTCCCTGGCCGCGTCGGTCGACGAATGCCTTGGCTGCCACTGCAATTCCTGGCGTGCCTTGGTGGTGTCCATCACCGGAGAGCGGGTCGCGACGTCGTACCAGCCGGGGGTGACGGCCAGCAGACCCAGCCGATGGAGGGCGATGACGACCGACCGCATCGCCGCCGGGTTGACCCGCACCGGACGCGCTCCGACCAAACCTGCCAGCGCGGAGCCCGACAGAACGTCGGAGGCCACGTTGAACGAGCCACCCATCCGCCGCCGCAGGAGCTGCACCACCGCGTCGCCGACGTCGTCGGCGTGGACGAACTGCAGTGCGAGCCCGCGAGGCAGCGGCAGCAGGGGCAACCTGCGACGCTGTGCCACGGTGAAAGCCGCCCGCGGGATCACCGATCCCACGTACAGCGACCGGATCTCGAAGGCAGCGTGGCGGGCGACGACCACCGTGGGCCGGAAGCGCGACACGACGACGTCGGGATGGTCGCGTTCATACTGGTCGAGCATGGACTCCACGGCGACCTTGTGTCTGCTGTACACCGACGTCGATTGGCCCGTCGCCGGATACGTCTCGGGGACCGGTGCCGTGGAATCGCTGGGGGCGTAGACGCCCAGGCTCGAGGCGTAGATCAGATGCGACACCCCGGTGAGCGTCATCGCCGCGAGAACCGCCTGTGTGCCAACGACATTGACACGATACAAGTAGTCCTCGTCGTCGACCGGGTATACGGCCAGAGCGAGGTGGATCACCGCGTCGACACCACGCATCGCCGCCGTCAATCGGGTGGTCGCATCTGCTGCGGAGAGATCGACGGGACACCAGTCGACGCCATCGTAGATCTGACCACGCGTCGGCGGGCGCCGACACACGCCGACGAGTTCGGCCTGCGGAACATGGCGGCGCAGCTCACGCAGCACGCCGGCGCCGACATTGCCGGAAGCGCCGGTGATGAGGATGCGTCGCCGCTGCTGCATGGCACGGGCATACACCGTGGCCGGCGGTCGAAACCGGAACGCGGGCAGGCAAATTCTTACGTCTTCGGATCCTTGCGGCCGGGTGTGGCACGACGTTTGCCGATGCCGGCGCGGGGTAGCACGGCGAGGGTCCCCCACAGTCGAAGGAGAAACCATGGCTCGCGCAACGCTGTTCCATCAACTGCACGACGTCGGTCTGGCCGCCTGGTTCGGCGGCACGCTCGCCAACGCCGTCACGCTGAACCGGGCCGCATCGTCGGCCGGGTCCGACCGCAACGTCGGCGCCGTCGCCAACGAGGGCTGGGACCGGTGGACCCCGGTCAACGCCGCCGCGATCGGCGCCCACCTGATCGGATCGGCCGGTCTGGTCAAGCACGATACCGGCCGCATGAAGGCGCAGAGCGGTGTGCCGAGCATGGCCGCGGTGAAGACGGGGCTGACGGTCCTCGCCCTGGGGGTCACCGCCTACAGCCGCGCACTCGGGGCCAAGGTCTCCGCGCATGACGCGGTGCCGGCGGCGGATGCGACCTCCCCGGCGCCGTCGACGCCCCCTGAGGTGGCGTCCGCGCAGAAGCAGCTCAAGGCCCTGCAGTGGGTGGTTCCAGCCGCCACCGGTGCGCTGGTGGCCATCGGTGCCTACGCGAGCGAGCAGTACCGGCCGGAAGAGGTCGCGAAGGGAGCGCTGCGCCGCGTACTGTCCTGAGCGTGCCCCAGAGCGGACCTCCCTCCGCGCGCTGGGTGTTACTGGCCACGGTTCTCGGCTCGGGCATCGTGATGATCGACGGCACCGTGGTCAATGTCGCTCTCCCACACATCGGCGCCGACCTCGGTTCCGGTTTCGGTGGGCTGCAGTGGGTCGTCAACGCCTACACGCTGTCGCTGGCGTCGCTGATTTTGCTGGGTGGTTCGTTCGGCGACCATTTCGGCAGGCGCCGGGTGTTCCTTGTCGGTGTCACGTGGTTCGCGCTCGCATCGGTCGCGTGTGGCCTGGCGCCGACCACCGAATGGCTGATCGGCGCGCGGGCATTGCAGGGCATCGGAGGCGCGCTGTTGACTCCCGGAAGCCTGGCCTTGATATCGGCCTCGTTCCAGGGCGCCGACCGGGCGGCCGCGATCGGCGCCTGGTCGGGCCTGGGAGGCATCGCGGGCGCGATCGGACCGTTCGTCGGCGGCTTCCTCGTGGAGTGGAGTTGGCGTGCCGTCTTCTGGCTGAACGTTCCCCTGGCAGCGGTGGTGATCGTGGTGACGCTGCTGCATGTGCCCGAAAGCAGGGACGACGCTGCGCCGGAGGGTCTCGACATCGCCGGCGCCCTGCTTGCGGCACTGGGTCTGGGGACGCTCACCTACGGCTTGACCCGGGTGGGCAATGATGACGCCGATGTCCCGGCGGCGGTGACGATCTGCGTCGGAGTGCTGGCGCTGGCCGCCTTCGTCGTCGTGGAACGTCGCTCACCGCACCCGTTGATCCCACCACGGCTGTACTCCGACAGGATTTTCCGAGTCACCAACGTCATCACACTGCTGATCTACGGCGCGTTGGGCGCCGCGTTCCTGCTCCTGGTGTTGCAGCTGCAGACGGTCGCCGGATTCAGTCCCGTCGCGGCAGGGACCGCGCTGCTGCCGTTCACCGTGGTGATGTTGATCTTCTCCGCACGGGCGGGGGCGCTGGCGGCTCGTATCGGGCCGCGTGTCCCGATGACCGTGGGCCCGTTGCTGTCTTCAGCGGGCTTGCTGCTGATGACACGCATCGGGCCGGGTGCCACCTGGGTGGGTGACGTGCTGCCCGCGGCCCTGACCTTCGGCGCCGGCATGGTGCTCGTGGTGGCACCGCTGACCACGGCGGTCCTCGATGCAGCGCCACCCACCATGGCGGGAGCAGCGTCCGGGGTGAACAATGCGGTGGCCCGCGTCGGGGGCCTACTGGCCGTCGCGGTCCTGCCGGGCCTCGCCGGTATCAGTGGCGCCGACTACGCCGACGCTGTCGCATTCAACGCGGGATTCCATGTCGCCGTGAGCATTTCCGCGGGCCTGATGGTGCTGGCCGCGGTGATCGCGGCGGCCGGCATTCGTCGCACCCGTCCTCCGATCGCCGATGATCGGTTCCGGATCGACGAATGCCGGCACTGCGCGATCAGCGGACCGCCGCTGAACCCCAGCGAGGTCCGCGAGCCGTGACGTCCTAGCCCGCTGGGACGGCGCCGCAGCCGACGCCGGGGATGCAGCCCGCCGCGCCACCGGGGCCGGCAACTCCACTGGGACCGCCGGGTATCGCACCGGCCGCACCGCCGGGACCCGCCACTCCGCCAGGGCCGCCCGGG
>NZ_JAKRFN010000036.1 GCF_022348085.1 Mycobacterium sp. PSTR-4-N
GCGGGGACGGCGGCGCCGGCGGAGCGGGCAACCGCGCGGACTAGACGGGCACCGCCTCGATCACCGACAGCGGGCTGACCGTCGGGACCACCTTCGTCAGCCGAAAACCGGTTCGACGCAACAACTCCGAGTATTCCGCCCGGGTGCGTTCCCGGCCGTGCACCATCAGCAGCATCTCGAGGTCGAGCATGTGGCCGATGAAGGACGTGGCGCGTTCGGGAAGCACCATCTCCAGCAGCACGAGCCTGCCGCCGTCGTCGATGCCGGTGCGGATGTTGCGTAGGATCGTGGCTGCGTGCTCGTCGTCCCAGTCGTGGATGATGTTCTTCATCACGTACAGGTCGGCGCCGGCAGGTACCGCGTCGAGAAACGAACCGCTCTCGACGCGTGCGCGGGCCGCGACGCCGGCGTCCTCGAAGACCCGCCCGGCTCCGTCGACGACCGCAGGCAGGTCGAACAGCACCCCGCGCGCCTGCGGCACCTTCTGCAAGATGGTGGCCAGCACCGCGCCGTGCCCACCGCCGACGTCGACGGCGAGTCGACACCCGGTGAAGTCATAGGCTTGCAGCGCAACGTCATTCGACAGCCCACTGGCGGCGGTCATGGCGTTGTTGAACACCCGCGCGAACTCCGGGTCGGTGTCGAGGTAGTCGAAGAACGGCATCCCGCGCAACATGTCCGCGGCCGGCTCACCCGTCTGCACCGAATAATCCAAGCTGCCCCAGTCCGCCCATCGGGCTGGATGTCCGATGAACAGCACCATGTCGCGCATCGAGCCCGGGACGTCCGCGCGCAGCGCCTGCCCCACCGAGGTCAGCGCAAAGCGACCGTCGCGCCGCTCACGCAACGCGCCGCGACTGGTCATGGCTCGCATCAGGCGATGCACTGCACCGGCGTGGGCTCCCACTGCGGCTGCCACGTCTGCGGAATGCCGTGGACCGCCGGCCAACTCGTCGGCGATGCCGAGCTTGGCTGCGACGTAGAGCACCTGGGTCGTCCAGGCTCCGGTGGCCAGCTCGAGCAGGGCCACGTTGCCGGGGGCGGTGCCGCGGTGCCACTGCGCCAGTGCCGCACGCATCCGATCGACTGCCCGGATCACCGCCACCGGCGGAACAGTTCGTCTCACGGCGGTCACGCTAGGCGAACCGCCTTGAACAATTCTTGGACGACGCTTGGTGGTCGACCTAGTCGAGGTAGTCGCGCAGAACCTGCGAGCGGCTGGGGTGGCGCAACTTGCTCATGGTCTTGCTCTCGATCTGCCTGATGCGCTCACGGGTGACCCCGTACACCTGGCCGATCTCGTCCAGCGTGCGCGGCTGACCGTCGGTGAGTCCGAAGCGCAACCGCACCACCCCGGCTTCACGCTCGGAGAGCGTCTCCAGCACGGACTGCAGCTGGTCCTGCAGCAGCGTGAACGACACCGCGTCCACGGCCACGACGGCCTCGCTGTCCTCGATGAAGTCGCCGAGCTGGCTGTCGCCCTCGTCGCCGATGGTCTGATCAAGGGAAATGGGCTCTCGCGCGTACTGCTGGATCTCCAGCACCTTCTCCGGCGTGATGTCCATTTCCTTGGCGAGTTCCTCGGGCGTGGGCTCGCGACCCAGGTCCTGCAGCAGCTCGCGCTGGATGCGGCCGAGCTTGTTGATGACCTCGACCATGTGCACGGGGATGCGGATGGTGCGCGCCTGGTCGGCCATCGCACGGGTGATCGCCTGCCGGATCCACCAGGTGGCGTAGGTGGAGAACTTGTAACCCTTGGTGTAGTCGAACTTCTCGACCGCGCGGATCAGACCCAGGTTTCCCTCCTGGATCAGATCGAGGAACGCCATGCCGCGACCGGTGTAGCGCTTGGCCAGTGACACCACCAGACGCAGGTTGGCCTCGAGCAGGTGGTTCTTCGCGCGGTCGCCGTCGCGGCAGATCCACATCATGTCGCGGCGCTGGGCGGCAGGCAGCTTCTCGCCCTTCTCGGCGAATTCTGCCATGAGCTGCGTGGCGTACAGGCCGGCCTCGATGCGCTTGGCCAGCTCGACCTCTTCCTCGGCGTTGAGCAGCGCGACCTTGCCGATCTGCTTGAGATAGGCACGGACCGAGTCGGCCGAGGCGGTGAGTTCGGCGTCCTTGCGGGCCTGGCGCAGCGCCTCGGATTCCTCTTCGTCCCAGACGAAGTCGCCCGAGGCCTTGTCCTTTTCCGAGGGCTCGGCGATGTCGTCGTCGGCGCCGTTCTTGCCGGCTGCGGCGGCCTTGCCCGACGCTGCCGGGGTCTCGGTCGCATCGTCGGCGGCGGGCTCGTCGGCCTCGTCGTCGCTGTCGTCGTCGCCGTCGCTGTCGCTGTCGTCGTCGCTGTCGACCTCGATGTCGTCGAGTTCGAGATCACCGTCCTCGACGTCGATGTCCTCGCCGGGCTCTGCCTCGAGCTCGTCGTTGGTGTCCAGCTCGTCACCGGTCAGCTCGGTGTCGACGGCTCCCGGCGCGGCCGCCTTCTTGGCGCGGCCGCGTCCCGCGGGGGCGTCGGCGGACTTGGCCGTGCGCTTGGCGGCCTTCGCGGGAGCGCTCTTGGCCGCTCGCTTCGCGGGCGCCTTCTTCGCGGGAGTCTTGGCTGCGGTGTGCTTCACCGGCTCATCGGTTGCCGGGCTTGCCTTTGTCGCTGCCACGTACACCCTTCCAATCGTGCGGGTTTCGGCGCGCACGCATGCGCCGCCGAAAAGTGTCGGCTATCTCGAATGTCGGCGACGATCTCTAGTGAGGATGCTCCGCCGCTCTCGGTGTAGGCGGCCGCCGTCGACCATTGTAACGACAGTGTGGGTGCGCACCGTCCCGAGCGGCAAATTTGACGGCCGCGGCGCGTCGGTTACTTGTGAGTAGCCGTGACGTCGAGCTCGGAGGCCATCGCGGCGCCCACGATGCCCGCACTGTTCTGCAACGCTGCTGCGACGACCGGGGTGCGGTTCTCCAGCAGCGGAATCCATTTGTCGGCCTTGCGGCTGATGCCGCCGCCTGCGATGAACAAGTCCGGCCAGATCGCGTTCTCGATGGCCACCAGCACCTTGGTGACCTCCTTGGTCCAGCGCTCGTAGCTCCAGTCCTTGCGCTCCTTGACCGAGCTGGCGGCGCGGTGCTCGGCCTCCTTGCCCTCGACCTCGATGTGCCCGAACTCGGTGTTCGGCAGCAGCGCACCGTTGTGAATCACCGCCGAACCGATACCGGTGCCGAACGTCAGCAGCACGATGACGCCGCTGTGCCCGCGGCCGGCCCCGAATTTCTCCTCGGCGAGACCGGCGGCGTCGGCGTCGTTGAGCACGGTCACCTGCTGGCCGCCCAGCGCCCCGCTGATGACCTCGCGTGCGTTGGCACCGATCCACGACTTGTCGACGTTGGCCGCCGTCCGCACGATCCCCTCGGACACGACGCCGGGGTATGTGACGCCCAGCGGGCCGTCCCAGCCGAAGTGCTTCACCACGTCCGCGATCGTGGCGGCGACGGCGTCCGGGGTGGCCGGCTGAGGGGTGAGCAGCTTGTAGCGGTCGCCGATCAGCGTGCCGGTCTCGAGGTCGACGATGCCGCCCTTGACGCCGCTACCGCCGACGTCGATGCCGAAACCGCGGCGCGCAGACCCATTCTGGGAAGCGGTGGCAGGTGAGTCGGTGGCAGTCATGCAGGCTCCTCTGCGCAGGTGGGCGGCCCCGGTCGTGCCCACCCTATCGGCTGGCCGTTCGCGCGGGGCGGCAGTCCGCCATCCCGGGCCGCCCCAGCGGGCGTCGGTGTGCTGCGATGGTC
Source organism: Mycobacterium sp. PSTR-4-N (assembly GCF_022348085.1). Lineage (GTDB taxonomy): Bacteria > Actinomycetota > Actinomycetes > Mycobacteriales > Mycobacteriaceae > Mycobacterium. The sequence continues at coordinate 3,778 of NZ_JAKRFN010000036.1, forward strand.
GATGTGAGCGAGATCGACACCGAGCCACTGGCCGTCGCAGCAGTCGCCCAGCAGTTGGCCGCCGAGGCGGCCGCCTTCGTCAGGCGACGCCGCGCCGAGGTGTTCGACCGAGCGAGTCAGGCCGACGCCGATGCCGCGATCCGGTCCAAGAGCACGCCGACAGACCCGGTCACCGTCGTCGACACCGAGACCGAGCGCCTGCTGCGCGAGCGGCTGGCGCAACTGCGCCCGGGGGAGCCGATCCTCGGCGAGGAAGAAGGCGGACCCGACAGCGGGCAGGACGAGCGGCTCACGTGGGTGCTCGACCCGATCGACGGCACGGTGAACTTCGTCTACGGCATCGAGGCGTTCGCGGTGTCGATCGGTGTGCAACGCAGCGGCGTGTCGATCGCCGGCGCGGTCGCCGACGTCGCGCACGGAGCCGTCTACGCCGCCGCGATCGGGCACGGGGCCTGGGTGGTTCGCGACGGGCAGACGACCCGGCTGCAGTGCAGTACGGCGTCGTCGTTGTCGATGGCGCTCGTCGGCACCGGCTTCTCCTATCAGCCCGACGACCGCCGGCGCCAGGGCGCTGTGGTGGCCCGATTGCTGCCCGAGATTCGCGATCTGCGGCGGATCGGGTCCTGCGCCCTGGATCTGTGCATGGTGGCCGCGGGCCGGCTCGACGCGTACTTCGAAGACGGCGTGCACGTGTGGGATTGGGCAGCCGGTGGGTTGATCGCGGCGGAGGCGGGTGCGGTGGTACGGGCACCCGAGGCCGCGGGGGCGGGCCTGATGGTGGCGGCCGCACCTGGGGTGGCCGCCGACCTCGACGACGCGCTACGGCGCTGCGGGGTGGACCTCGACGCGGACCGCTGAGCTCAACAGGTCTGCGTGTGGATCTTGGTCAGCAGTGACGAGTCGGCCGGTGCGGTGGCGTCGGGCAGCAGGCTGGCCAACACCGCGTCGATGTCGTCACTGTGCGCCAGCTCGGTGAAATCGGTGCCGATCGCGAGGTCGACGGTGTCGTCCTGGCGCTGGTCCTGGAACAACTCGGTGCACGGCGCCACCAACCAGAGCGATGCCGCGGCGGCACGGCCGGCGGGGCCGAAGCGGATCTGTCCCTGGCATTGCAGACGGCCGTTGGCATAGACGGGATCGTTGGCGGCTTCGGGCTCGTTGAACCCCAGGTCACGTAGCGCACCGGCCACTTCGGCCGCCTGGCCGCCCTGCCCGCTGGCATTGAGCACCCTGATCCGCGTGTCGGCGAGCTTGGCGGGGGTGACATCGGTCATCGCCGAGCGCGACACCTGCTCCCCGAGCGTGGGGGTCGGCGCGTTGGGATCGGCCGGGGCCGGGGGAGGGTTGCACGTCGCGACCTCCTGCACGTCCGGCGGTTGGGACAGCGCGATCACCCAGACCAGCATCGCGGCCACCGCCAGGGCGGCGAACATCAGGGCTCCCGGCAGGAAGTTCCGCCGCCGGAACGGGCGCCCGTGCTTGTCGAACGCGGTGCCCTCGGTGATTTGCGCGACCACGGCACAGACTCTAGAGCCCTTTCGAGCGAGCCTCCGACCGGCACTGACAGCACAACCCTCCCTGATGTGACGCAAATCACATTAGATCAGGGCTCATTCCGGGCACGAATCATTTGGTGGAAGCGTTCGACGCTGGTACAAAACCAACGCTGCAACGAGCTTCACGGAGGGGACAGGCCATGGCTACCGATTACGACGCCCCACGGCGCACAGAGACCGATGACGTTTCCGAGGATTCCCTCGAGGAACTGAAGGCACGCCGCAACGAAGCTCAGTCTGCTGTCGTCGACGTCGACGAATCCGAGACCGCCGAATCGTTCGAACTGCCCGGCGCGGATCTGTCCGGCGAGGAACTCTCGGTACGGGTGATACCGAAACAAGCCGACGAATTCACGTGTTCGAGCTGCTTCCTGGTGCATCACCGCAGCCGCCTGGCCAGTGAGAAGAACGGCATGATGATCTGCTCGGACTGCGCGGCCTAGAGCCTCAGGAGTTCAGCGCGGCGAGCACCCGATCGGGACGCCGGGCACTGATCAGCCAGTACGGCGTCGGGTCTTCCGGGTCCTCCAGCACGAGCAGCACCAGCGGTCCCACCCATGCGCGGTGGACGACGTAGGCGGCCGGGTCCAGCTGTCGGCCGAGCGCCGCCGACTTCGCTGATTTGGGCACGGTCGCCGAGCGGGTGATCACCGTGGCGGGAAGGTGGGCGCGTCCCACCCACAGCTCGGCGGTTCCCGTGCCCGGGTCGACCACCGACACCTCCACCCGGCCCAGCCACAGCAGGGCAACGGCGGCGACAGGGAGCAGCAGCGCATACGGCAACCACACCGGCAGCGCCGGAACGCCCTGGTTGATCTCGAGGCCGATCAGTGCGGCCAATCCCAGTCCCGGCAGCCACCACCACCACGGCACCCAGAGCCGTTCGCGGTAGCGAACGCTGCGGGCGGTGGTGTGCGTGTCGGACACGCGGCCAAGAGTAATCTCTGACGCCGTGCCCACCTCCCTGCCGGTCGTTCGCCTCGATCCGGAACTCCCGATGCCCGCACGGGCCCATGACGGAGACGCTGGGGTGGACCTGTTCAGTGCGGCCGACGTCGAACTGGGGCCCGGTCAGCGAGCGCTGGTCGGCACCGGCATCGCCGTCGCGATTCCGCACGGCATGGTCGGCTTGATCCACCCGCGATCGGGACTGGCTGCGCGCGTTGGCCTTTCGATCGTCAACAGCCCGGGAACGATCGACGCCGGGTATCGCGGTGAGATCAAGGTGTCGTTGATCAACCTGGACCCGCAGACGCCTATCGTCGTGCACCGGGGTGATCGCATCGCCCAGCTGCTGGTCCAGCGGGTGGAGTTGCCGGAGCTGGTGGAAGTCACCTCCTTCGACGAAGCGGGGCTGGCCGACACGACCCGCGGCTCGGGTGGGCACGGATCTTCCGGCGGGCATGCCAGTCTGTGACGATGGCCTCCAGAGACGAACCGACAGACCCTGAGGTGGTAGCAGTGGAAGCCGACGAGGAACTCGAAGGCCCGTTCGACATCGACGATTTCGACGACCCGGAACAGGCGACCATCGCACGGCTGGACCTTGGCTCGGTGCTGGTCCCGATGCCCGAGGCGGGTCAGGTGCAGGTCGAGATCAACGAGGCCGGGGTGCCCAGCGCGGTCTGGGTGGTGACGCCGCACGGCCGCTTCACCATCGCCGCCTACGCCGCGCCGAAATCGACCGGCCTGTGGCGCGAAGTGGCCTCCGAGCTGGCCGAGTCGCTGCGCAAGGACGTGCCCAAGGTGAGCATCGAGGACGGCCCGTGGGGCCGCGAAGTGGTCGGCTCGGGCGGTCCCGCCGTCGTCCGCTTCATCGGCGTCGACGGCTACCGCTGGATGATCCGCTGCGTGGTCAACGGCCCGGAGGAGAGCATCCGCGCGTTGGCCGAACAGGCGCGCGAGGCACTCGCCGACACGGTGGTCCGCCGCGGTGACACGCCGTTGCCGGTGCGGACGCCGCTGCCGGTGGCTCTGCCCGAGCAGATGGCCGAGCAATTGCGCGCCGCCACCGAGCAGGCAGCCGCCGCGCAGCAGCAACAAGCGCCGGCGCCACCTCAGGAGCAGCAGCCCGAACCGCCGCAGCCGCCCGCCGACCCGGCGGCGCGGCGTGCCGCCCAGGGATCGGCGATGCAACAGCTGCGCACCATCACCGGCGGTTGACTAGCGCTGCGCCGCCGCCAGCGCAGCCACACACGCCGTACCCAGCACCGACGGGTCGGGGCCGATGTCGGCCAACGTCACCGTGCGCAGTGCTGCCCGTGGCGCGGCCGCGACCCATTCGAGTCCGACCTCGAGCGGATGGACCGCGTCGTCGGTGGCCGACACCACCCCCATAGGCGCGGCGAGCCCCTCGAACTCGCCGACGGTTGGCGCGACGTAGCGGGAGGCGATGTCCATCGCGTCCGGCAGGGCCGGCCACTGGCCGGCCCACGACCGGGTCAGCTCCTGCGCCAGCCACGCCGGGCTCGACTGCTGCATCGTCATGGTCGTCGCCGCGAGGCCGTCGCGCCGCAGCAGTGCGGCCGACGCCCGGGCGGCCTGGGCGGCGGGCGCCGTGTCCGGCTCACCCGTCCACGCCGGCAGTGCGGCCAGCACTGCGACCACGCTCTGCGGATGTGACAGTGCCCACGCCGCTGCGACGGCGGCGCCGATCGACACCCCGCCCACCGCGATCGGCCCACCCGCCGCGCGGGCGGCGTCATCGAGGGCGCGAAGATATCCGTCGATGAGCCGGTGCGGCTGCGGGGCCGGGGTCACCACCACCGCCCCGACCTGGTGTAATGCCGGGGAAAACGCCCGGTCGACGAAGTCGTCGTCGGAGCCGGTGCCGGGTAGCAGCACGGTCGTGACACCGCGCAGATCGACCGTCATGTTTCGATCGTGCCTGGTCGTGGAACCAGCTTTCCGCACGACCCGCCGCGTCGTTCGCATCTGGGAACCAACAGGTCTACCGTGGCGTTCGGTTGGAGTACGCACAGCAAGACGTGTTATGAGGTCAGGAGAAGCCATGGCCACGGCCGAGGGTTACCTGCGACGGCTCACCCGTCGGTTGACCGAAGACCCCGAGCAGCTCGACGTCGAGGAACTCAGCGACGACGTGGAGAGCACCGGAGCGCAGAAGGCGATCGACTGCCAGCGCGGTCAAGAGGTGACCATGATCGGGACGCTGCGCAGCGTCGAGTGCAACGGCAAGGCATGCGCGGGCGGGGTGAAGGCCGAACTGTTCGACGGAACCGATTCGGTGGTGCTCGTCTGGCTGGGCCAGCGCCGCATCCCCGGTATCGAGCAGGGCCGCACCCTGAAGGTGCACGGGCGCGTCGGCAAGCTCGACAACGGCGCCAAGGCGATCTACAACCCCCTCTACGAGATCCAGAAGTGAGCGCACCCGGCGACGAACCGGGCAGCGAGGCCACACCAGCGACCACACCGGCACGCGGCGCTGCCGTGCTGGAACAGATGGGCGGCATCAGCGGCCTGATCTACTCCTCGCTGCCGGTCCTGGTCTTCGTTCCGGTGTCCACCGCGTTCGGTCTGCTGCCCGCGATCGGGGCGGCGCTCGGCGTCGCGACACTGATACTCATCTGGCGGTTGCTCCGCCGCGAATCCGTACAGCCCGCGATCTCCGGCTTCTTCGGCGTCGGCATCAGCGCGCTGATCGCCTACATCGTCGGCGCCTCCAAAGGCTATTTCCTGCTGGGCATCTGGACATCGCTGCTCTGGGCGGTGGTGTTCGCGGTGTCCGTGCTGATCCGCCGGCCCGTCGTCGGGTACATCTGGGGCTGGGTGCAGGCCCAGGATCGCGGCTGGCGTGACGTGCGGCGCGCCGTGTACGCCTTCGACATCGCCACGCTCGTCTGGGTCGCGGTGTTCGCCTCGCGGTTCCTGGTGCAGCAGCACCTCTACGAAGAGGACCAGACCGGATGGCTGGGCGTGGCCCGCATCGCGATGGGCTGGCCGCTGACCGCGGTGGCCGCGCTGATCACCTACGGCGCCATCCGCGCAGCCCGACGGGAAGTGCGGGCGCAGGCCGGTGCCGACAGCGACGACAGCGACGACACGGTGGCCGAGCCGCGCTGATCGCGCTCAGCGCTGCGCAGGGCGCAGCAGCAGCTCGCGCAGTTGGTCCTCGACCTCGGCCACAGCCACGAACAGCAGCTCGTCGCCGCCTTCGAGGGGCTCGTCGCGTTCGGGCACGATCACCCGCGGCCCGCGCAGGATCGTCACCAGCGTGGCGTCGCGCGGCAACTCGAGGCGCTTGACCGGCTTGCCGCCCCACGGCGTGTCGTCGGGCAGCGTGATCTCCACCAGATTGGCCTGGCCCTTGCGGAACTCCATCAGCCGCACCAGATCACCGACCGAGACGGCCTCCTCCACCAGCGAGGCCAGCATGCGCGGCGTCGACACCGCCACGTCGACACCCCAGGACTCGTCGAACAGCCACTCGTTGCGCGGATCGTTGACCCGGGCGACCACCCGGGGCACCGCGAACTCGGTCTTCGACAACAGGCTCAACACCACGTTGGCCTTGTCGTCGCCCGTCGCCGCGATCACGACGTCGAACTCCTCGAGCTTCACCGACTCCAGCAGGCTCAGCTCGCACGCGTCGCCGAGGCGCCAGTGCGCCGCCGGAATGGCCTCCACGTCGATGTGGTCGGAATCGCGCTCGAGCAGCGTGACGTCGTGAGCTTCCACCAACTCCCGGGCGATCGACCGCCCGACCGCACCCGCCCCGGCAATCGCTACTTTCATCTGCGCCGCTCCTCAGAATCGTCGCCGGCGGTCTTCATCTGCGCCGCTCCTCATGATCGTCGCCGGCGGTCTTCATTGGTCTGCCTCCTCGCTCGGCGGCAGCGCCGCGATCGCCAACGCTTCGGCGACGTGACCGGAGATCGCGGCGAGGTACACCTGGTCGCCCGCCTGGATCACGGTCTTGGGATCGGGCAGCAGGCCCGCGCCGAAGCGGATGATGAACGCGGCTCGGCCCGACGTCGCTGCTTCCAGGTCCGTGAGACGACGCCCCGCCCAGCCCTCGTGCAGCGCCAGTTCGGTGACGCCGACGTTGCCGCTGGGATCGCGCCATTTCGTGGTCTCGGTCTCGCGGGTCAGCACGTTGAGCAGGCGGTCGGTGGTCCACGGCACCGTCGCGACCGTCGGAATCCCCAGGCGCTCGTAGACCGCGGCGCGCTTGGCGTCGTAGATGCGCGCCACCACCCGCTGAACGCCGAACGTCTCGCGGGCGACACGCGCGGAGATGATGTTGGAATTGTCACCCGAGGACACCGCCGCGAACGCCGCCGCGTTCTCGATGCCCGCCCGGATCAGCACGTCGCGGTCGAAACCCATGCCGAGCACGCGTTGGCCCGGGAACGAGGGGGACAGGCGGTGAAAGGCCGTGCCATCACGGTCGATGACGGAGACGTCGTGACCGATCCTGGCCAGACTGTCGGCCAGCGACGCGCCGACGCGGCCGCATCCCATCACCACTACACGCACTGCGAGTCCTTTCCGGCGGGGCCGAACGTGGCGTCTGGCAGAGCTGTCACCACCCGGGCACTGAGGAACGCTACCGCTTTGGGACGCCCCACGACCGACGGGCTTTAGTCTTGGGACTCGTGTCCAAGCTTTCGACGGCCGCCCGACGGCTGGTACTGGGCCGGCCGTTCCGCAGCGACAAGCTCGCGCATACCTTGCTGCCGAAACGGATCGCGCTCCCGGTCTTCGCCTCTGACGCGCTGTCCTCGGTGGCCTACGCCCCGGAAGAGATCTTCCTCGTGCTGTCGGTCGCCGGGCTGTCGGCGTATTCGATGGCACCCTGGATCGGGCTGGTGGTCGCCGCGGTCATGCTGATCGTGATCGCGAGTTATCGCCAGAACGTGCACGCCTACCCGTCCGGCGGCGGCGACTACGAGGTGGTGACCACCAACCTCGGCCCGACGGCGGGGCTGACCGTCGCCAGTGCGCTGCTGGTCGACTACGTGCTGACCGTGGCCGTGTCGATGTCGTCGGCGATGTCGAACATCGGGTCGGCGATACCGTTCGTCGATCACCACAAGGTGTGGTTCGCGGTCGCCGCGATCCTGGTGCTGGCGTCTCTGAACCTGCGCGGCATCCGCGAGTCGGGCACCGCGTTCGCGATACCCACCTACGCGTTCATGGTCGGCATGTTCGTGATGCTGGGCTGGGGCTTCTTCCAGATCTACGTGCTGGGTCACGAGTTGCGCGCCGAGTCGGCGGGTTTCGAGATGCATTCCGAGCACGGCGACGTCCTGGGCTTCGCGCTGGTGTTCCTGATCGCCCGTGCGTTCTCGTCCGGCAGCGCGGCGCTGACCGGTGTCGAGGCGATCAGCAACGGCGTGCCGGCCTTCCGGAAACCGAAGTCCCGCAATGCGGCGACGACGCTTCTGCTGCTCGGCGGCATCGCCATCACGCTGTTCATGGGCATGATCATGCTGGCGCGCGCCACGGGCGCGCAGATCGCCGAGAGACCGCTGGAGCAACTGGGCGGAGCTCCGCCGGACTACCAGCAGAAGACGCTGATCGCCCAACTGGCCGCGGCGGTGTTCCACGATTTCCCGGTCGGGCTCTACCTCATCGCGGGGGTGACCGCGCTCATCCTGGTGCTCGCCGCGAACACCGCGTTCAACGGCTTCCCGGTGCTGGGCTCCATCTTGGCGCAGGACCGCTTCCTGCCCCGGCAGCTGCACACCCGCGGTGACCGGCTGGCGTTCTCCAACGGCATCCTGTTCCTGGCCTTCGGCGCCATCGCGTTCATCGTCGCGTTCCAGGCACAGGTGACCGCGCTGATCCAGCTCTACATCGTCGGGGTGTTCGTGTCGTTCACCCTGAGCCAGATCGGCATGGTGCGGCACTGGACCCGGCTGCTGCGTACCGAGACCGACAATGCGGCGCGGGCGCGGATGATGCGGTCGCGGGTCATCAACACCATCGGTTTCCTGTGCACCGGAACGGTGCTGATCATCGTCGTGCTCACCAAGTTCCTGGTGGGTGCGTGGATCGCGATCCTCGCGATGGGTGCGCTGTTCTTCATCATGAAGCTCATCCACCGCCACTACGCGTCGGTGAGCCGCGAACTCGAGGCTCGCGCGGCCGAGATGGAAGACATCGTGTTGCCCAGCCGCAACCACGCCGTCGTGCTGGTGTCCAACGTGCATCTGCCCACCCTGCGCGCGCTGGCCTATGCCCGCGCCACCCGCCCCGACGTTCTGGAGGCGATCACGGTCAGCGTCGACGACGCGGAGACCCGCGAGCTGGTGCACAAGTGGGAGTCCAGCGACATCAGCGTGCCGCTCAAGGTCATCGCCTCGCCGTATCGCGAGATCACCCGCCCCGTGCTCGAGTACGTCAAGCGGGTCAGCCGCGAATCGCCCCGCACGGTGGTGACGGTGTTCATCCCCGAGTACGTGGTCGGGCACTGGTGGGAGCAGGTGCTGCACAACCAGAGTGCTTTGCGGCTCAAGGGCAGACTGCTGTTCGAGCCCAATGTCATGGTGACGTCGGTGCCGTGGCAGCTGTCGTCCTCGGAGCGGCTGAAGAAATTGGCGCCGCAGTCGGCGCCGGGCGACGCGCGCAAGGGGTTCCTCGATTGACCGGTGCGGTGCCGGAGGAACTGGTCCTGACCACGGGCCGCCCGGCCAACGGCGGCAGCGTCGTCGCCCGGCACGACGGCCGCGTGGTGTTCGTGCGCTACGCCCTGCCCGGGGAGACCGTACGGGCCCGCGTCGTCGGTGCCGGTTCGACGCGGGAGAAGTACTGGAACGCCGAAGCGGTCGAAGTGATCGAGCCGTCGCCGGATCGCGTGGAGTCCTGGTGCCCGATCGCCGGTGTGGGCGGATCGGGATGCTGTGATCTGGCGTTCGCCGAGCCCGCGGCGGCGCGTCGGCTCAAGGGTGCCGTGGTCGCCAATCAGCTTGCGCGGCTGGGCAATCACCATTGGCGGGCCGAGGACGAGGCAACGGCGGAAGCGGTCGGTGAGGCCGGCCACACCGGTTGGCGCACGCGGGTGCGTCTCGACGTGTCGACCGACGGACGCGCCGGCTTCCACCGCTACCACAGCGCCGATCTGGTGCACCGACTCGACTGTGCCCAGGTGCCCGAGGGTCTGCTGTCCGGCGTGGCGGAGCAGCGGTGGCCGCCGGACGCCGCGGTTCACGTGGCCGTCGACGACGACGGGCGCCGCCACGTCGTGGTGTCGGCCAGGGGCCGGAAGACCGAGGTGCGTGAAGGTGACTACGAGGGCGTGCAGCGGGTCTCCGGGCGCACGTGGCGGGTGCCGGTGACGGCGTTCTGGCAGGCGCATCGGGACGCCCCCGCGCTCTACAGCTCCCTGGTGTCGCAGTGGGCGCAGCTCTCGCCGGGTATGACCGCGTGGGATCTCTACGGGGGAGCGGGTGTGTTCGCCGCGGCGTTGGCGGCCGCCATGGGAGACACCGGACGGGTGCTCACCGTCGACACCTCGCGCGGGGCCGCCCGCGCTGCCCGGGCTGCTCTGAAAGACCTCAGCTCAGTCGACGTCGTCACCGATTCGGTGCGCCGCGCGCTGGCCGCGCAGACGACCCGCGCCGACGTCGCTGTGCTCGACCCGCCGCGCACCGGGGCGGGCCGCGACGTGATCGCCGCCCTGTCGGCCGCCGAGGTGCCACGGGTCGTGCACATCGGTTGCGAGGCAGCGTCTTTCGCGCGCGACATCGGCTTGTACCGCGAGAACGGGTATCAAGTCGAGGATCTTCGGGTGTTCGACTCGTTCCCGTTGACCCACCACGTGGAATGCGTGGCGGTGCTCACCCGATGACGAAGTAGCGCACCCAGAGGTAGACGGCGGACACGGCGACCGACATCACCGTCACCGCGATGCCTTTGCGGGTGAACTCCCAGAACGAGATCGGGCGGTCGGCGCGCCGCGCGATGCCCAGCATCACCACGTTGGCGCTCGCTCCGACCGCCGTCATGTTGCCGCCGAGGTCGGCGCCGAGTGCCAGCGCCCACCACAGCGCCTCGGAGTGGGTGGGGTCGGACAGTTCGGCGGCCAGCTCGCTGACGATCGGCGTCATGGTCGCCACGTACGGAATGTTGTCGATGATGCCCGACACCGGTGCTGACACCCCGAGCACAAGCATGACCGCTGTCAGCGGGTCACCGCCTGTCGCCTCGACGGCAGACTCGGCGAGCTCGGCGACGACACCGGTCTTGACCAGCGCCCCCACCATCACGAAGAGGCCCGCGAAGAACAGCAGGGTCTCCCACTCCACGCTGTGCAGATAGTCGGACCTGTCCAACCGCGAGATGACGATCAGAATGCCGGCACCCAACAGCGCGACGATCGACGGCTCGATGTGCAACACGGGGTGCGCGATGAACGCCGTGAAGACGAGGACGAGCACCACCCCGGCCTTGACCAGCAGCCGCGGATCCTGGATCGCCTCGCGTTCCTGAAGCGACATCACATCGGCGACCCGCTCGGATCGCACCTCGAAGGAGCCGCGGAACAACCAGGGGAGCATGGCGATGAACAGCCCGAGGATCACCACGACGATGGGCAGCATGCCCACGAGGAAGTCGTTGAACGTGAGCCCCGAGCGGCTCGCGATGATGATGTTGGGCGGATCGCCGACCAGCGTGGCGGCGCCGCCGATGTTGGAGGCGAAGACCTCGGCCATCAGGAAAGGCACCGGGTTGATGGCGAGCCGGTCACACACCAGCAGCGTCACCGGGGCGATCAGGAGAACGGTGGTGACGTTGTCGAGCAGCGCCGACGCCGCGGCGGTGACCAGGACGAGCAGGATCATGATGCGCAGGGGAGACCCGCCTGCGCGTTTGACGGCCCAGATCGCGACATACTCGAAGACGCCGGTCTGCCGCAGCACGCTGACGATGATCATCATCCCGAACAGCAGGAAGATGACATCCCAGTCGATCCCGGTCTCCCGCGAGAAGAACGCGTCCTCGGAGCCGAGCAGGCCGACGGCGAGGACGATCGCCGCGCCCCCGAGTGCGGCCAGCGTCTTGTTGATGCGGTCGCTGGCGATCAGTGCGTAGGCGACGACGAAGACCGCGATCGCCACGACGGTCATCGTGACGCCTTGTGTCGGGAGGTCAATGTTTCAGGGCCGCTTCCAACAGGCGTGACGCGGTGATGACACCGGTGAGCTCGCCGTCCTTCATCACCGCCACCAGCGGGCTCCTGCACCGCGCCATCTTGGCGGCCACCTCGATGATGGTGTCATCGGCGCGTGCCGCCGGGACGTCGAGCAGGTGGTCCGGCAGCACCTCCCGCACCGTCTTGCTGGCGAGCTTGTCGGCGGCGCTGTCGGCCATCGTCTCGTCCAGTACCCCGGCCAGCGACGGATCGTCCTGCACGTACCGCGGGATGATGAACCGCACCACCTGGGAGGCGGGCAGCACGGCGAAGCGCTTCCCCGGACGATCGGTGACGACGATGCCGGGCAATCGGTGCTCGGCGAGCATGCGGGCCGCGTCGAGGGCATTGGAGTCCATGCTCACGACCGGGAATTCCTCGGCGATGTCCTCGGCGTGCATGTCGGAAACGATACGACGAGGGGGCAGTCCCGTCTCGGCTGGTGTGCCGGTGCGGTCCGGTATAGATTGGGCGCAGGTGCGCCGGGAAGACGGGTCGGCAGGTGTGTTCGACGACCCGTGAAAGGTTTTCCCCTTGTCTGCCATCGCATTTCTGCCGATTCTGTTTATTCCTCTGTCGAAACCGTTGTCGCGCAACGGTGTTGCGCGCCGTTTCGGGCCGGGGGCCGCGTCGTGACCGAACCCGGCGCCACGGCGCCCGCCAAGCGGAGGCTGCTCAGTCGAGGGTCATGGGTCGAGGCGCAACGATTCGCCGAGATCCTGCGTCGGGAGACCGTCGGTGGTGTCTTGCTGCTGTTCGCCGCAGGACTGGCGCTCGGCTGGGCGAATTCACCGTGGTCCGCGTCGTATCACGCGCTGTCGGAACACCTGATCGGCCCGGAGTCACTGCATCTTCAGCTCAGTGTGGCCAGCTGGGCCGCCGATGGATTGCTCGCGATCTTCTTCTTCGTGGTCGGGGTCGAGCTCAAGCGTGAGTTCGTCGCCGGTGACCTCCGTGACCCGGCCCGCGCTGCTCTGCCCATCGCCGCGGCCATCGGGGGGATGCTCGTACCGGCGGGCATCTTCGTCGCGGTCAATCTCGCAGCCGGTCGCCCCGAGAATCTCGGCGGCTGGGCGGTTCCGATCGCGACCGACATCGCCTTCGCCCTCGCCGTGCTCGCAGTTCTGTCGACCCACTTGCCGACGGCGCTGCGTACGTTCCTCCTGACTCTCGCCGTCGTCGACGATCTTCTGGCCATCACCGTGATCGCGGTGTTCTACACCGACCATCTCGCCCTGGGGCCCCTTGGTCTGGCGGTGCTCCCGGCAGGTCTATTCGTGCTGGCAGTGCAGCGCGGATGGCGGCACTGGTGGCTCTTGGTGCCGCTTGCGATGCTCACGTGGGCGCTGGTGCACGCCAGCGGCGTGCACGCCACGGTCGCCGGGGTCGTGCTCGGGTTCGCCGTACCCGTGCTGGGCCGGCACGCGTCGGCCGACCACTTCGAACACGTCCTGCGCCCGGTCTCGGCCGGTGTGGCCGTGCCGGTTTTCGCGTTCTTCGCCGCAGGAGTCACCGTCGGCGGCTGGTCGGGACTGGGCGATTCACTGCTGCATCCGGTGACTCTCGGCGTGATGGCCGGTCTGGTGATCGGCAAGCCCCTCGGCGTGTGGCTGACGGCCTATTTGCTGGCCAGGTTCACCCACGCGAGTCTGGACGACGACCTCGAGTGGCGCGACGTGCTCGGTGTGTCACTGCTGGCCGGTATCGGCTTCACCGTCTCGCTGCTCATCGGTGAGCTGGCGTTCGATTACGGATCGATGACCAGTGCCGACGTGAAGATCGGGGTGCTGTGCGGCTCGGTCGTCGCCGGCGTGTTCGCCGCAGTGGTCCTGCTCAGCCGCAACGCCGCCTACCGGCGGATTCATCTCGCGGAGACGGTCGACCGCGACGCCGACGGCGTTCCCGACATCTACGAGACGCAGCCCTCTCGAGACGACTGATCCGGTTACCGGTGCGTAGACTGGCCGAATGCTTGAACAGATCCGCGGTCCCGCTGATCTGCAGCACCTGTCGCAGGCACAGGTGGATGCGTTGGCCGGGGAAATCCGCCACTTCCTGATCCACAAGGTCGCGGCAACCGGCGGTCACCTGGGACCCAACCTCGGTGTCGTCGAGCTGACATTGGCGCTGCATCGCGTCTTCGACTCGCCGCACGACCCGATCCTGTTCGACACCGGGCATCAGGCCTACGTGCACAAGATGCTCACGGGCCGCAGCCAGGACTTCGAGACGCTGCGCAAGAAGGACGGCCTGTCGGGCTATCCGTCGCGCGAGGAGAGCGTGCACGACTGGGTCGAGTCCAGCCACGCCAGCTCGGCGCTGTCCTACGCCGACGGCCTGGCCAAGGCCTTCGAGCTCAGCGGGCACCGCAACCGCCACGTCGTCGCCGTCGTCGGTGACGGCGCCCTGACCGGCGGCATGTGCTGGGAGGCGATGAACAACATCGCGGCCTCCAAGCGCCCGGTCGTGATCGTCGTCAACGACAACGGCCGCAGTTACGCCCCGACCATCGGTGGCTTCGCCGAGCATCTGGCACGTCTGCGCCTGCAGCCCGGGTACGAGCGCGTGCTCGAAGAGGGCCGCAAGGCCGTGCGGGGCGTGCCGATGATCGGCGAGTTCTGCTACCAGTGCATGCACAGCATCAAGGCCGGCATCAAGGACGCGCTGTCCCCGCAGGTCATGTTCACCGACTTGGGACTCAAGTACGTCGGCCCCATCGACGGTCACGACGAACACGCCGTGGAAAGCGCGCTGCGGCATGCCCGTGCGTTCAACGCGCCGGTGGTCGTGCACGTCGTCACCCGCAAGGGCATGGGGTATGCGCCCGCGGAGAACGACGAAGACGACCAGATGCACGCATGCGGCGTGATCGACCCCGAGACCGGCTTGGCGACCACGATCCCCGGCCCCGGGTGGACGTCGGCGTTCTCCGAGTCGCTGATCTCGCTGGCCGCCAAGCGGCGCGACGTCGTCGCGATCACCGCCGCGATGCCGGGCCCGACCGGGCTCAGCGCGTTCCGGCTGCGCTATCCCGACCGGTTCTTCGACGTCGGCATCGCCGAGCAGCACGCGATCACCTCGGCTGCGGGGTTGGCGATGGGCGGCATGCATCCTGTTGTCGCGGTGTACTCCACGTTCCTGAACCGGGCATTCGACCAGGTGATGATGGACGTCGCGCTGCACAAGCTGCCGGTGACCATCGTGTTGGACCGCGCCGGAGTCACCGGTCCCGACGGGGCCAGCCACAACGGCATGTGGGACCTGTCGATCCTCGGCGTCGTCCCCGGCATGCGGGTGGCGGCGCCCCGCGACGGCGCCCGGCTGCGGGAAGAGCTGGCCGAGGCCCTCGACGTCAACGACGGCCCCACCGCCATTCGGTTCCCGAAAGGCGATGTGGGACAAGACATCACGGCACTCGAACGGCGCGACGGGGTGGACATCCTGGCGGTTCCCGCCGACGGCCTTTCCGATGACGTCCTGGTGATCGCCGTCGGACCGTTCGCGACGATGGCGTTGGCGGTGGCCGAGCGGCTGCGCAATCAGGGCATCGGCGTCACCGTCGTCGATCCCCGGTGGGTGCTGCCGGTGCCTGAGGTGCTCGCCGCGCTTGCCGCGCAGCACAAGCTCGTGGTCACGCTCGAGGACAACGGGGTGCACGGCGGCGTGGGGTCGGCGGTCTCGACGGCGTTGCGCCGCGCGGAGATCGACGTGCCGTGCCGCGATGCCGCGCTGCCGCAGGAGTTCTTCGCGCACGCCTCCCGCGGCGAGGTGCTCGCCCAGGTCGGACTGACCGAACGCAACCTCGCGCGGCAGATCACCGGCTGGGTCGCCGCTCTCGGCGCCGGCGTGGCCGAGAAGGAAGTCAGCCAGCACCTCGACTGACGCACCCCGGTGCTGCGGTTGCGTTGAGGGATTGCCCGTAGAACGCGATGCGCACCAGCATGGTTGACGCTCGACGCAGGGGATCGCATAGTGTATCCAATATCGTCGAAAGCGAGATGCCGATGCCGCCGCGCGCTGCTGCCAATCCCACCCGCTCCAAGGGTGTGGGACGGGGTGCCCCCAAGGGCGACCCGAAAGACGCTGCCGACCGTCAGCGTCCCGACTTCGTCCGGCCCAAGACCGCCCAGCAGGCAGTCGCCGAGGCGCTGCGCCACGACATCACCACCGGCAAGCTCGCCCCCGGCAGCTGGATCGTCCAAGAGGCTCTGGCTGAGCAGTTCGGTATGTCGCGCATTCCGATTCGAGAGGCGCTGAAGACACTCGAGGCGGAGGAGTACATCACCTACGTTCCGCACAGCGGATACCGCGTGGCGAAGCTGGGGCTCGACGATCTGCTCGAGGTCTTCACGTTGCGGGCCATC
This sequence comes from Mycobacterium sp. PSTR-4-N, assembly GCF_022348085.1. Lineage (GTDB taxonomy): Bacteria > Actinomycetota > Actinomycetes > Mycobacteriales > Mycobacteriaceae > Mycobacterium. Next base: position 19,854 of record NZ_JAKRFN010000036.1, read on the forward strand.
TTGGAGGAGGCGCTCATTCGTGACGCCGTGCCCAGCATCACCGACGAGATCGTCGACGAGATGCGCAGGTGCAACGCCGCGATGGATGACGCTGCGACCGCGGGCGATCTGATCGCCGTCGGGATGTACAACCGGCAGTTCCACTTCTTGACGTTCCATCAGAGCCGGATGGGACGCACCAAGCGCATCGTCACTCAGCTGTGGAACACGGCCGACGCCTACCGGCCGTTGTACTCGCCGCTGCTGGACATGCCGACGGTGTGCCATGAACACCTCGCGATGATCGAGGCCATGGCCGATCGCGATGTGGATCGCATGGTGGCGCTCAATCACCAACACCGAGCGCATGCCATCGAACCGATCCACCGGATGTTCGCCGTGGAGTCCGAAGAATCGGCATGACCGTCGCCGAACGCCTTCGCGAGTTGGGCCTGTCCGTCCCGCCGGCGCCGCCGCCCAAGGGTTCGTATTCGCCGAGTCGCCGCTGGGGCGACCAGCTGTGGATCTCGGGTGCGACCGCCCGCCGTGGCGCAGCCCCGGCTCTGCGCGGCATCGTCGGCGCTGATGTCACCGTCGAACAGGCCCGCGACCAGGCCGCAACGGCCGCGATGAATCTTCTCGGCGCGGTCGATGCCGCGGTCGGGCTCGACGCGGTGGCCGCAGTGGTCCATCTGCGCGGGTATGTCAGAGCCGTAAGCGAATTCGAGGCCCACCCGGCGGTCATCGACGGTGCGTCGCGCGTACTTCTCGACGCGTTCGGCGAGCACTGGGGCGCACACGCGCGCACCGCCATCGGTGTCGCATCGCTCCCCGGCGGAGCGTGCGTCGAACTGGAACTCGTCGTCAGCGTCGCGGCGACAGGCTGACACGATCGGCCCATCGCCCCACTGCCAGGCCGAGTGCGACGCCCGCCGCTGCGGTCAGCGCCACGACGGCCCACTCAGTGGCACTCTCACGGACCCGCACGGATTCTGCGGTCTCGCGTGCGGTGTCCGTCGGGGCCCCGTCGCCGGCGATGACGGCGTCGAGACGGCCGACGAACTGCCCGATGATCCGATTGCTCACCTGCTCGATGACCCCTGTGCCGAATTGGGCGATACGCCCGCTCAGTTCGACATCGGTGGTCACCGTGACCACGCAGCGGTCGGCCTCCTCGCGTGCGGTGATGCGTACGGCGGCCTCGGTGGAACCGTTGCCTTTGCGGTCTCGCGCGCTCCCGACGACGAGCATCTCTTTGCCGATGTCATCGCGACTCATCAGACGTGCCGTACCCGCCAACGTCACGCCGACCGGTCCCACCTTCACGGCGACGTGGGCGTGATAGTCGTCGCCGTCGGCACGGTCGAGGCCGGCGCCCGGAACGCAGCCGATGACTGTGGGAATGTCGGTCAGCACCGACCAAGCGGTCTGCAACGGTGCCTGAACCTCGAATTCATGAACGAGTTGCATCTCGTGTCCCTTCTCGGCGGCCAGCGGTTGTCGAACCGGCGGACATCACCCTACGATTGGATACGATATCCAACAAGCGAGCCGAGGAGGCCCCCAGATGTTGAGCAAGGGCGTGGGACTGTTCCCGACCGAACCGACGGGAGTCATGTGTTCCTACGTCCGCCTCTGTGAGGATCTCGGCTACGACAACGTGTGGTTCGGGGACTCCCAGAACATCTGGCGAGAATCGTCGACGGTGATGGGCGCTGCGGCGGTCGGCACAGAACGCATCGTGTTCGGCACGGGGGTGACCAATGCCGTGACCCGGCATCCCTCCCTGCTCGCGTCGACGTGGGCGACCCTGGCCGAGTTCACCGGGGGACGTGTGGCTCTCGGTATCGGCACCGGTGACTCGTCGCTGCGCACGATGGGTCTCAAACCTCTCAAGCTCGCCGAGTTGGAGCGCTCGATAGTCGATCTGCGCGCTCTGTTCCGTGGTGAGAACGTCGCCGAACCCTCCAGCGGCGCGGAGTACCACTTGAACTACCTGCCCGGCCCGATCGACGTCCCGATCTACATCGCGGCGTCCGCTCCGAAGATCCTGGAGATGTCCGGCCGCATCGCCGACGGTGTCATCGTATTGGTGGGTACCGCGCCCCATTTCATCGAGGCGGCCCTGCGCACCATCGAGCGGGGAGCCGCACAGAGCGGGCGGTCGCTCGACGATCTGCACATCGTGCTCTGGACGCCGACGGCGATCGGCGCCGACAGCGTGCAAGCGCGAGACTTGGTGCGCGCCCACGTCTCCCGGGTGGCGATCCGTCCATTGCCCGCGGCGGTGGACCCTGCGCTCGAGAAGGCCATCGAGCGGATACGGGAGAACTACAACTACTACGAGCACATGAATCCCGACGCCGCGCACGCCGATCTGGTGCCGGATGAACTGGTCGACCTGTTCGCTCTCGCCGGCACACCCGATGAATGCGCGCAGCGGCTCAAGGAGATCGAAACCCTTGGGGTGGACCAGGTGTCGATCGTCCCGTTCGTCCCGTCCGGCGAGAGTCGCGAGGGCACGATCCGAGCCTTCGCCGAGATCGTCGGCACCCCGCGAGCCTGACGTGACTCGTCCCGGTTCCGATCCCGCTCCCGGCAGCCCGGTGCCCGGAGCTCCGCCGGCTTTGAAGCGTGCGCTCACCCCTGCCGACGGGGTGCTCGCCACGCTTGTGCGCTCCGAATCACCGACCAGAAGTACTGTGCCGCACCAGCAGTCGTGGAACGACTCGCGATCCGACGCCTCGCGATGGACCGTGGCGGCCGCCATGTTCGGCATTGCCGCCGGGTTGGAACTCGCGGGCGCGATGACGAGAAAAAGATCCCGCTAAGTGTTGTCGGGTCGCACAGGCCTTCGTATAGTGTATCCAATATTCATCGACTCTCGGAGGCCCTTCTGATGCCACGGATTTCGAAGCTCACCGGTGCGATCCTCGCCGTGTCCGCCTTGCTCGTCGGCGCCACCGCATGTGCGAACGAATCCGAGGGTCCCTCGGGAGGCGGCAGCGCGACCGACACTCTCAGTATCTCTGCGACCGGTGTCGACAGCCTTCCCTTCATGGCCATCCTGCAGGCGGGCATCGACAAGAAGTGGTTCGAGGAGGAGGGTCTCAAGGTCGATCTGTATTCCGGTGGCGGAGGCGGAAACACGCTGCGCGTGGTCACCAGCGGCGACGCGGACATGGCGATCGCCGGCAACACCTCGGTGATTCTCGCTGCGCAGCAGCCCAACTCGAACCTCACCGTGATCGCGCCCTGGTTCCAGGTCAACGATTTCTCGTGGATCAGCCCGCCCGGACGCAGCATCCAAGGTGCCACGCTGGGCTTCAGCTCCGCCGGATCGTCGACCGAGCTGCTGGTCAAAGGCTTGGAGCGGAAACTGGGACAGGGTGTGAAGGCGCAGGCCGTCGGCGCGATGGGGGACAACTGGACCGCCGCGAAGGCCAATCAGATCACCGCCGGATGGGCGATGCAGCCGTTCATCGCGGACAAGCAGGCCTCCGACAACGCCGAGATCCTGGTCAACTCCCGCGAGGTCCTCGGTGACCTACCCGCCGATCTGGTCGCGGTGAACTCGCAGTACGCGCAAGCCAATCCGGAGAACGTCAAGACCTTCTTCAAGGTCGCCAACCGCCTCAACGAATGGGTGGTCGCCAATCCCGACGAGGCAGCAGGAGAGCTGGCGCCACTGGTGGGTGTCTCGCCCGAGATCATGAAGTCGGCGTTCAAGAACAGCCCCGACCTCGCGAAGGGCTACTCGCTGAAGGTCGACCCCGAGGGCCTGACGAACCTCTCGGAGCTGATGGTCGCGGCCGGGCAGATCACGGCACCCGTCGACTGGGCCTCCGTGCTCGACCAGCAGTACCTGCCGGAGGATGCTCGAGCCGAACTCTGACCGTCCCTCGACCGATCGCAGAGGTAGCGCCATGAATTCTTCAGGCATCGAGATGAACGGTGTGTCGGTGGTGTTCGACACGCCTGCGCGCCGGGTCACCGCCGTCACCGACATCAACCAGAGCGTGCCCCACTCGAGCTTCGTCTCCATCGTCGGACCGAGCGGATGCGGTAAGTCCACGTTGCTCGCGGTGGTGGCCGGCCTGCAGAAGGCGACCACAGGAACGGTCAGCGTTGGCGGACGGCAGGTCACCGGTCCCGACCCCAAGATCGGCGTGGTGTTCCAGGAGGACTCCACACTGCCGTGGCGCACCGTCGAGGAGAACGTCAGGTTCGCGATGGAGATGATCGGCACGCCCAAGGACGCTCGGCGCAAGCGAGCGGCCGAGGCGATTGCCCTGGTCGGGCTCAGCGGGTTCGAGAAGTCCTATCCTGCAACATTGTCCGGGGGTATGCGGCAGCGGGTGGCGCTGGCCCGCACGCTCGCGGTGCAGCCCGAGGTCGTGCTGATGGACGAGCCGTTCGCCGCGCTGGACCAGCAGACCCGGCTGTTCCTCGGCGCTGAAGTACGTCAGATCTGGGCGCGAACCAAACAGACGATCATGTTCGTCACGCACGACATCGCCGAGGCGATCCTGCTCTCCCAACAGGTCTGGGTGATGTCCTACCGCCCCGGCACGATTCTCGACGTCGTCGACATCGACCTGCCCGCAGAGCGGGATGCGGGCATGGTGTCGACCCCCCGATTCAACGAACTGCAGAACCGGATCTGGACCTCCCTGCAGGCCGAGTCGATGCGCGGGTTCAAGCAACAAGAGGCGGCGGCCACGTGACGGCATCGTTCACCGCGACCGACGACCTGCCGACCGACAGCATGCCCACCCACGGCACGCCGGCCACCTCGACCTCGGGTCGCCGACGTTTACCGCGATGGGCCCTCAGCTCACTGTCGACGCTCGGTCTCGTCCTCGTGTTCGTCGTCGGAACTGAGGTCGGTTCACGCGCGGGCTGGTGGAACGATCACGTGTTGCCCGCCCCGTCAGTGATTTTCGGCGCGCTGGCCGAGCTGCTGACCGAACAGCAATTCTGGGTCGACGCTCAGCGCACCGGGTTCGAGGTCGCGGTGTCGATCGTGTTCGGGTGTCTGCTGGGTTTCGGCGCCGGACTCCTGTTCTGGAAGGTGCCGCTGCTCGGCCGGGTCTTCGAGCCCTATCTGGTGTCGTTCTACGCGGTGCCGCTGGTGCTCTTCTACCCGGTGATGATCGTGCTGGTCGGCATCAATGCGATGTCTGTCGTCATCCTGGCCACGATCATGGCCGCCATCCCCATGGCACTCAACACCGCCGTCGGCCTGAACCAGATGCCGGCGGTGTATCTGAAGCTGGCTCGCTCGCTCAAGGCGTCGCCGCGCCAGACGCTGTTCGCCATCGCCGTGCCCGCCGCCGGCCCCTACATCGTCGCCGGGCTCCGGCTGGCCGTGGTGTACGCGTTGATCGGCACCATCGCGATGGAGTTCACCACCGCGCAGGCCGGGCTGGGTTACCGGATCCGCTACCTGTACGAGATCTTCGACAACACCGGGATGTACGCCTACATCGTGATGGTCCTGCTGCTGTCGTGTCTCCTGACGATCCTGCTCGCCGCTGCCGAGCGGCTGCTGCTGCGCGGGAGGAACGCATGACGGCCACCCTGCCCGCTCGCGAAGCTGACGCGGAAGTGCCCGCCACCCCAGGGTTCTCGCTTCGCGCGCTGCTGACCAATCAGTTCGTCGGGGCCAGCCTGGTCGCGGTGTTCATCGCGGTCGCGTGGCAGGTCATGTCGGGGTTGACGTTCGTGATCCCGTCCCCGCTGCACACGCTGCGCGTCGCTGCCGCGAACCTCTCCGATCCGGCGTACCTGTTCGATCTGCAGGTCACCGCGCAGTCGGTGGCGCTGGCCTTCGTGATCGGCACGGCGATCGGCGGCGGAACGGGCCTGCTGCTGGGGCTGTCGGCGCGGTTGCGGACCGCGTTCGAACCGCTGTTGATCATGCTCAACGGCATTCCCAAGATCGTGCTGTATCCGGTGCTGTTGCCGATCTTCAGCCTGTCGGGTTCCAAGGTCGTGATGGGGGTGTTGTTCGCGCTGTTCCCGGTGCTCATCAACGTGTCCACCGGGGTGCAGGAGATCCCCCGGGTGTACTGGAAGCTGGCGCGCTCGGTGCAGGCCAATCCCTGGCAGATGCTGGTGCACATCATCTTTCCGGCGATCCGCCGCCCCCTGCTGACCGGTATCCGGCTCGCGGTCAGTCTTGCTGTCGTCGGCGTCGTGCTCTCGGAGTTCTTCGCGACGAAGCGGGGACTGGGTCGGGTGGTGCTCCAGGCGTACAGCCATGGCGACTATCCGTCGATGGTCGCCACCATCATGCTGCTGATCACCATCTCGTTCGTGATCTCGATTGCGCTGTGGCAGTGGGAGAAGCGAATCCATTGAGTTCTGCACGGTCTGAGCCGGGGTACATCGGCGACTCGGTGCGCCGTCGCGAAGACGACCGCATGCTCGGCGGTAAGGGACGTTTCCTCGCCGATCGTGCCGCGGGTGCCCAGCACGTGGTCTTCGTCCGATCGAACCAGGCCCATGCGAGGATCACCGGCGTCGATGTCGCCGCCGCGGCCGCGATGCCCGGTGTGCACGGCGTGTTCCTCGCTGCCGATCTCGGTCTGGCGGGCGCCGCGATCCCGGCACTGACCACACCCGACCCCGACTTCACCGCGGCGACATCGCTGCGACTCGCCGAACAGCGCCTGGCGATCCTGGCCGACCAGCGGGTTCACTATGTCGGTCAGCCCATCGCGGTCGTCGTCGCCGACGACCGTTACCAGGCCGAGGATGCCGCCGAGTGTGTCGAGGTGGGCTACGACCCGCTGCCCGTTGTCGTCGATGCCGAAAGCGCATTGCAGGCAACGAGTCCTGTGCTGTTCGAGCACCTCTGCGGTAACGAGGCGGCTCGCCTGGAGTACTCGTTCGGCGATCCGGAGCACGCGTTCGCGACCGCGCATCGCGTCGTCGAGGGCGAGTACCGGATGGAGCGGCACGGGGCGGTGCCGCTCGAGTGCCGGGGCGTGCTGGCGTATGTCGACCCACAGCGGCGCCGTGTCGAGGTGGCCACCTCCACGCAGGTGCCGCACATGGTGCGCAACGCGATCTGCGCGGTCACCGGTTGGGATCGCACGCAGGTGGTCGTGTCGGTGCCCGATGTCGGCGGCGGCTTCGGCACCAAGGCCAACGTGTACGGCGAGGAGATCGTGATGGCCGTCCTCGCCGAGCGGACCGGTCGGCGGGTGATCTGGGTCGAGGACCGCGCGGAGCACCTGGTCGCCAGTGCCCAGGCCCGCGACCAGGTTCACCGGACGCGCCTGGCCGTGGACGCCGAGGGCCGAATCCTCGCGTGGGAGGCCGACTTCGTCGTCGACATCGGTGCCGGAAGTCTCTGGGTGGCCGGCATCGTCGCCAATACGGCCGTCCACCTGCTGGGGCCCTACCGAATCCCAGCGGCCCACATCAGCGGGATGGCGGCGCTGACGAACAAGACGCTCGTCGCGCAGTACCGCGGCGCGGGGCGGCCCGAGGCGACCTTCTCCCTCGAGCGCAGTCTCGACGCGGCCGCCGCCGCCCTGGGCCTCTCCATCGCCGAGATCCGCCGGCGCAACCTGCTGACCGCCGCCGACATGCCCTACCCCCGGCCGATCCCGTACCGCGACGGCGTACCGATCGCCTACGACGGCGGGGATTACGCGGCCTGCCTGGAATCGGTGCTCGACGCGCTGCCGCAGGCCGAGATGAGCGTGTGCGCCGCGGCTCATCCCGACCACCGCATCGGGTTCGGGTTGTCCTGCTATCTGGAGGCCACCGGGCGGGGCCCGCACGAGACGGCTCGAGTCCGGTTGCTGCCCAGCGGCGACTTCGAAGTGACCGCGGGCGCGGCATCGGCCGGCCAAGGCCACGAGACGGTGTTCGCTCAGGTGGCCGCGGACGCTCTGGAGGTGCCGCTGTCGCAGGTGAGATACGTGGGCTGCGACACCGAACGCCTCCACGACGGTGTGGGCACCTTCGCCAGCCGGTCGGCCGTCCTGGCCGGATCGGCGGTACACCAGGCCTGCCGCGAGCTGATTGAGACGTCGCAGCGACGCGCGGCCGACGTCCTCGGTGTGCCGCGTGCGGAGTACGCGCGAGGCCGATTCGTCGCCGGCACCGACGTGGTGGGTTGGGATGAACTCGCCGGCGCGGCAGCGATCGGGGGCGCTGCCGAGGGGGCCGTTCCGCTCGACGTCACCACGGTGTACCGGGTGCCCACGGTCACGTGGACCATGGGTGTGCATGCGGTGATCGTCGGTGTCCACCGGCGTACCGGAATCGTGAAGGTGTTGCGCTACGCCGTGTCCCACGAAGGCGGCCGCGAGATCAACCCCCGGATCGTCGAGGGTCAGATCCTGGGGGGAGTCGCGCAGGGCATCGGCGGGACGCTGTTCGAGTCCTGGCGGTACGCACCGTCGGGTGAGCCGACGTCGACCACGTTCGCCGCCTACCATCTGCCGTTGACGACGGATGTACCTCCGGTTCAGGTCAGGCACCTGCACGTGGAGACACCGAGCAACCCTCTCGGCGTCCGCGGGGCGGGGGAGAGCGGCACGATCGCGGTGTACGCGGCGGTCGCCGCGGCCGTCGATGCCGCGGTGGGCGGCGAGCACCGGGTCACGACGACGCCGATCAGCAGCGCCGACCTGTGCCGCGCGCTTGCGGGAGCGGCGTCGTGAAGCCGGCCGAATTCGTCTATCACCGGCCCGATTCGGTGTCCGAGGCGTTGGAGTTGATGGCCGCCGATCCCGAGGCGAAGCTGCTCGCGGGGGGCCAGTCACTGCTGACGTTGATGAACCTGCGCTTGGCTCGTCCGTCGGCCGTGATCGACATCGGCCGGCTCACGGAGCTGAGTCGGGTGTTCGACGACACCGACGACCTCGTCCTGGGTGCGTTGGTCACCCACCGAACCGTGGAGACGGACCCGTTGATCAAGGCGCGAACTCCGCTGCTGGCCGATGCCGCGCGCTACATCGGGCACATCGGCATCCGCAATCGTGGCACCGTGGGGGGTTCGGTGGCCCACGCCGATCCCGCCGCCGAGATGCCCTTGGCCACCGTGGTTCTCGGCGCCACCTTCCACGTGGACTCCGTGCGGGGACGCCGCCGGGTGCCCGCCGAGAACATGTTCGTGTCGTTCTACACGAGCGCGTTGGAACCCGACGAGATGATCACCTGGGTCTCGATCCCGGCCGATCGGCCCACTCAGGGTTGGGGATTCGTCGAATACGCGCGTCAGCACGGCGACTACGGTCTGGCCGGCGCCGGATGCGTGATGAGTCTGGGAGCGGACGGCCGCATCGACTCGCTTCGGGCGGGCGTGCTCAGTGTCGCCGACCGGCCGGTGCTGTTCACCGCACCCGAGGCCGTCGGCCACCGGCCGACCGACGCGGTGTACCACCAGCTGGCGCAGCAGTGGGCGGCCGACACGGAATTCGTCTCCGACGACGCCGACTATGCGCGCCGGCTGTGCACGGCTGCGCTCACCGAGGCGATGGGCACGGCAGGGCGACGGGCGGCGGAGAAGGTGCAGGCTCATGGCGGAGAATGACGCGACGTCGCCGGTCACGATCTCGCTGACGGTCAACGGCAGGCTGGTGCGGCGTGCGGTGCCCTCGCGGCTCACCTTGGCAGACTTCCTGCGTGACGAATTGTCCTTGACAGGAACACATCTGGGTTGTGAGCACGGTGTCTGCGGTGCGTGCTCGGTGTTCATCGACGGTCGCTCGGCCCGCGCCTGCCTGACGTTGGCGGTGCAGGTGGACGGCCAACGGGTCGACACGGTCGAAGGGCTCGACCAGTTCGAGGAAGCCGCGCGGCTACGTGAGGCGTTCTGCGCCCGCGGCGGTCTGCAGTGCGGGTTCTGCACCCCCGGCTTCCTGGTGAGCGCGGTGGAACTGCTGCGGGATCCCGATGCGGAGAAGCCGCTGACAGCCGATGCGGTCCGTGAGGCGTTGTCGGGCAACATCTGTCGATGCACCGGATACCAGGGCATCGTGTCGGCCGTGCTGGATGCCGCCGAGTCGGCGGATTGTCCTGACCGTGCAGACTGACAACGACGCTCCCACGCCGGCGCGGGCCCGCCGGTCCTACGTCGCCGAGATGTTCCAGCCGGTCGGGTCCAGCCGATGGGGGATGGCTGTGTGTCTGGCCGCCGCGCTCGGCGCGGTCCTCGCAGTGACCGCCGCGACAGGACACCCGGAACGCGGTTCGGCCGTCGCGCTCGGCGTGGTGTTGACCGCCGTTCCCTTTCTGCCGGTGAGCTGGCGAGAAGCATTGCAAATATTGGTGATCCGCGCTTCCGCGATGACCGTCGGGGCGGTGTTCGCGGTCGCCACCGTGGGCCACTCGGCCGCTTACGGACTCGCCGTCGTGATGTGCGCGACCGGCGGTGCGCTCCTGGCGCGGGTCGGCCCGACCGCAGGGCTGGCGGTCGTGCTCATCGCCGCGGACAGACCCCACGCCGGGGGCGTCACCGTCGACGCTGTGCTGCCGTATCTGACGGGGGCGGCGGTCGTGGCCGCGGCCTGGGCGGCATGGTTCGTGTGCACCGAACTCGTGAGGATCGTTCGCGGGCGCGATCGGATGCTTCCAACAGGTGCGGCGCGGGTGACGTGGCGGGAGCGGTTGCCCCATGCGGTCCGGGTCGCCGTCGCCGTGCTGATCGCCGTGTCGCTCGCCGGCCTGCTACCTGACGAGCTGGTGGGTGGACACTGGCTGGTCACCAGTGTCCTTCTCACGGTTCAGCCGGCTGCTGCCGACACCGGAATGCGGTTGGCGCAACGGCTCTCGGGGAACACCGCGGGCGCTCTCATCGCGGCTGTCGTGCTGGGGTCGCACCCGTCGCTGTCGGTGATCGCAGTGGTCGCGGTGGTGCTCTTCACTCTGGCCATGGCGTTGCGGCCGGTCAACTACACGTGGTGGGCGGTGACCGGTCCGCCGGTGCTGCTGATGGTCAGCGAATATCCGCGGCTGTTCCCGTGGTACGAGGGTGGCGTCCGGCTGGCGATGAACGTCGTCGGGGCATTGATCGTGATCATCGTGGTCTTCGGTCTTCCTGCGTTGCGACGCAACGGTTCTCGGATGACAGCTCCGGATTTTCCCGGACCTCCGAAGTCGGATACTGTATACGAAAGGCGATCGAGGAGGATGCGGTGACGACATTGCTCGTGGAGGACATCGGCCTCTTGGTTCATGGTGAGCGCACCGTCACGCCGATACGTGACACCACCCTGCTCATCGAGGACGGCATCATCGCGGGTATCGGGGTCAGTGCGGTTGCGCCCGATCAGGTGCTCAGTGCCGGCGGTCTGACGGTGATGCCCGGCCTGGTCGACGGACACGTTCACCCGACGTTCGGGGAGTGGACCCCCGCGCAGGACGCCGTCGGCTGGATCCACAACTATCTGCACGGCGGCACGACATCGATGGTGTCCGCGGGTGAGCTCCACATCCCAGGGCTCGCGTTCGACGCGCTGACCCCGGAACTCGTGCTGAGCATCGCGATCACCTCCAAGCACACCACGGGCCGCATGCGTCCATCGGGCGTCAAGGTCAACGCAGGCACGGTGCTGCTCGTGCCCGGCATGACGGAGGAACATTTCGACCGAGCTGCCCGCGAAGGCATCGACCAACTGAAGTTCATCTTCTACGACTGGAATCGTCTGGGCGACGGCGAAGCTCAGCGGTACGTGCAATGGGCGCACGAGCGGGGGATGACCGTCAAACTGCACTCGGGCGGCGTCTCCCGGTCGGGTTCGAGCCGGGTGGCAGGGGCCGACGTGGTGATGGCGGTCGGACCCGACGTGGTCGGCCACATCTCGGGCGGGCCGATCCCACCTCCGGACGCCGACATCACCGCGATCATCGGCGGCCTTCCCGACACGCACGTGGAAGTGTGCAGTTCCAACAACTATCGCGCCACCACGGTGGTCACCGGTGAGCTCACCCGGCTCGGCCGGCTGGACCGTCTCACACTCGGCACCGACACGCCGGGTGGGACGGGTGTGATCCCGCGCGGCATGCTGCGCAACATCGGCTATCTCGCCTCGGTGTGTGGTGTCGACCCGCTCTCGGCCGTCGCAGCCGCCACCGGCCAGACCGCGCGCGCACACGGATTGGACACCGGCGTCATCGCCGAGGGAATGCCTGCCGACCTCGTCGTGCTGGGACCGATCACCGGTTCGACGGCCACCGATGCGCTCGAGTCGTTCGCGCTCGGCGACCTGCCCGGCATCGCCACCGTCCTCGTCGACGGCATCCCGCTGATCTCGACCCGCAGTGAGCAGACACCGCCGCCAAGTCGCTCGGTGACATGGCACGGTGCGGCGGCGCCGCGCGCGCCTCTCAGGCCGGCCCCCGTCGGGGCGCACGCGTCCGGCTGCTGCTGACATCACCCCAGACGAACCCCGAGGAGACATCATGACCCGACCGCCCACCGCCGACGCCGGTCCCACGACACCCGACGTCCTGCTCCGCATCGACGGCCTGCTCGGCGACGAGGAACGCCAGATCCGCGATAGCGTGCGCGCCCTGGTGAAGAGCCGGATAGCCCCCGACATCGCGACCTGGTACGAGGAGGGAGAGCTTCCGGTCCGCGAACTCGCCGCGGAGCTCGGAGACCTCGGCCTGCTCGGCATGCACCTGCAGGGCTACGGCTGCGCGGGCACCTCCGCGGTGGCCTACGGACTCGCGTGCCTCGAACTCGAAGCCGGCGACTCAGGCATTCGCTCCCTGGTCAGCGTCCAGGGCTCGCTGGCGATGTTCGCGCTGCACGCGTTCGGTAGCGAGGAGCAGAAGCAGCAGTGGTTGCCCGACATGGCGGCCGGACGTGCCATCGGCTGTTTCGGGTTGACCGAACCCGACTTCGGCTCCAACCCCGCCGGAATGCGCACCCGCGCGGTCCGATCGGGTGGGGACTGGGTGCTCGACGGCACCAAGATGTGGATCACCAACGGCTCGGTGGCCGATGTCGCGATCGTGTGGGCGCGCACCGAGGACGGAGTGCGGGGATTCGCCGTGCCCACCGACACGCCTGGTTTCACCGCGCACACCATCAAGTCCAAGATGTCATTGCGGGCGTCGGTGACCAGCGAGCTGGTGCTCGACGGGGTGCGACTGCCCGACAGTGCGCGGCTGCCGGAGGCCACCAGCCTGCGGGCCCCGCTGAGTTGCCTGAACGAGGCTCGCTTCGGGATCGTGTTCGGGGCGATCGGCGCGGCCAGGGATTGTCTCGAGGCGGCGCTGACCTACGCCCAGTCCAGGATGCAGTTCGACCGCCCCATCGGCGGATTCCAGTTGACTCAGCAGAAACTCGCCGACATGACACTCGAATACGGCAAGGGGTTCCTCCTCGCGCTGCATCTCGGACGCGCCAAGGACGCCACCGGGCTGCGTCCCGAGGAAGTCAGCCTGGGCAAGCTGAACAACGTGCGGGAAGCCATCGCGATCGCCCGCACCGCACGTACCGTGCTGGGCGCCAGCGGCATCACCGGCGAGTACCCGGTGATGCGCCACGCCAACAATCTGGAGTCCGTGCTGACCTACGAAGGCACCAGCGAGATGCATACTCTGATGATCGGGCAGGCCCTCACGGGTACCGCCGCGTTCCGCTGAGGGGCCGGGAGTCGCAGTGGCTGAACCCATCGACGAACACTTCACCACCGCCGTCTCGGCCCTGACGGCGCCGGAGACGGCGAACCCCGGTGTGCTGCAGGGTGTTGCACCGCAACAATGCCTGGCCGTGTTCGACGCGCAGCTCGGCAGCAGGCACCTCGACCTCGCTGCCCGCTGGTTGCGATCCCAGGGCAGAGGCTTCTACACGATCGGGTCGGCGGGGCACGAGAGCAATGCCGGCGTCGCCGCGGCGTTGCGTCCGAGCGATCCTGCGCTGCTGCACTACCGGTCGGGCGGCTTCTTCCTGTCCCGCGCCGGCCAGGTCGACGGCAGCGATCCACTGCGCGACGTGCTGCTCGGCCTGGTCGCCGCGACCGAGGAGCCGATCTCCGGCGGGCGGCACAAGGTGTTCGGCCGCTACGACCTCCATGTCATCCCGCAGACCTCCACCATCGCCTCCCATCTGCCGCGCGCACTGGGTGTGGCGTTCTCGGTGGCCCGCGCCCGGAAGCTGGGGGTCGAGAGTCGATGGCCCGCCGACGCCGTGGCGGTGTGCAGCTTCGGGGATGCCTCGGCCAACCACTCCACGGCGGTCGGCGCGATCAATGCCGCGATGCACACCGCCTATCAGGGCGTCCCGCTGCCGCTGCTGTTGGTGTGCGAGGACAACGGGATCGGTATCAGCGTCAAGACGCCACAGGGTTGGATCGCCCGGACCTACCGTGACCGCCCCGACCTGCGCTACTTCAGCGCTGACGGGGCCGATCTGGCGGAGGTGCTGACCGTCGCCGCGCAGGCGGCGGACTACGTGCGGACACAACGGCGTCCGGCGTTTCTCCATCTGCGCACGGTGCGCTTGATGGGGCATGCGGGGTCGGACTACGAGCCCGGCTACCGCCGACCCGACGAGATCTCCGCGGACTATGCGCGCGACCCCGTGCTGTGTGCGGCCCGCGCGTTGATCGATGCGGGAATCCTCACCCCGCAGCAGGTTCTGGACACCTATGAGGCCAAGCGCACGAAGGTGCTCTCCCTGGCCGCCGAGGTCGCCGAGCTTCCTCAGCTGGACAGCGCCGCCGCGGTGATGGCACCGTTGCGCACCGCTCTCGACGACGCGGTGACGGCGACGCGGGCCGACGGGGAGAAGAGTCACGAGCCGGGCGGGACGCCGCTGACGGTGGCGCAGGCGATCAACCGCGCGCTCAAGGGCGTGCTCGTCGATCATCCGGAGGCGGTGGTTTTCGGTGAGGACGTCGGGCGCAAGGGCGGTGTCTACGGCGTGACCCGAGGCCTGCAGGCCGCCGCCGGTCGGGCGCGGGTGTTCGACACACTGCTCGACGAGCAGTCGATCCTCGGATTGGCGCTGGGCGCCGGGGTTTCGGGCCTGCTGCCCATTCCCGAGATCCAATACCTGGCGTATCTGCACAACGCCGCGGACCAGATCCGGGGCGAGGGCGCGACGCTGCAGTTCTTCTCCGACCGGCAGTACCGCAACCCGATGGTGGTGCGGATCGCCGGCTACGGCTATCAGAAGGGCTTCGGCGGGCACTTCCACAACGACGACTCGATCACCGCGATCCGGGACCTGCCCGGCGTGGTGATCGCCTCTCCGGCGCGGCCCGACGACGCGGCAGCGATGCTGCGGTCCTGCGTCACCGCCGCGCGGGCCGCAGGCGTGGTGTGTCTGTTCCTCGAGCCGATCGCCCTCTATCACACCCGTGATCTGCACGAGGACGGCGACGACCTCTGGCTGGCGCCCGACCACGGTGCCGTCGCACCGATCGGCGAGGCCCGCACCTACGGTGACGGGGACGACCTGACCATCCTGACGTTCGGCAACGGGGTCCCGATGAGCCTGCGGGTGGCCCGCCGGTTGGCTGCGCGCGACATCGCGGTGCGCGTGGTCGATCTGCGGTGGTTGGCGCCACTTCCGTTGGCCGACATGCTCGCGGCGGCGGAGGCGACCGGCCGGGTGCTCGTGGTGGACGAGACACGCCGCAGTGGCGGCGTGAGCGAGGGCGTCGTCACCGCGCTCGTCGACCACGGCTACACCGGGGCGCTGGCCCGGGTCGCCAGTCACGACAGCTTCATTCCACTCGGTGATGCCGCGCTGCATGTGCTCCTCGACGAGGACACGATCGAGGCAGCGGCGCTTCGTGTCGCCGAAAGTCCCCGCTAGCGGCCTCGTTACGCTGGACGGGTGAACGCAGACCTTGCGCAGTGGCGAGCACGAGGAAAGTTCTTCGACTACCTCGGCTTCGATGTGTTCTACCGCTGCGAGGGACAGGGACCCACGCTGCTGCTGGTACACGGCTACCCGTTCAACAGCTATGACTGGGCGGCACTCTGGCCCGCGCTGACGGCGCGGTTCCGCGTCGTCGCGCCGGACATGATGGGCATGGGTTTCTCCGCCAAGCCGTCGGCCTATCGCTACTCGGTGCACGACCACGCCGACATGCACGAGGCGCTGCTGGCCGATCTCGGCGTGCGGTCGGCTCACGTCTTGGCCCATGACCTGGGCGACTCGGTGGCCCAGGAGTTGTTGGCGCGCAACGTGTTCGACGAGCAGGCCGACGGCGCCTGGACCATCGAGTCGATCACCTGGCTGAACGGCGGACTGTTCGCCGAGGCCTACACACCCCGCGTGATGCAGAAGCTGATGTCGGGAACGCCGCTCGGCGACTTGATGAGTCCGCTCCAGGGCAGTGCGCTCTCGCGCCGCATCCTGGAGCCGACCATCAACGAGATGTTCGGACCGAACACCACACCGACGCGCGAGATGATGCAGACCTTCCATCAGATCCTGGAGTACAACGACGGCAAGCGGGTGCTGCACAAGGTCGGCGGGTTCCTCGACGACCGCCGCACACACCGCAACCGCTGGGTGCGCGCGATGCGAGAGACCTCGGTGCCGATGCGATTGATCGACGGACCCGTCGATCCGAACTCCGGCGCGCACATGGCCCGTCGCTACGCCGAGGTCGTCCCCGACGCCGACGTGGTGATGCTCGCCGACGACATCGGACACTGGCCGCAGATCGAGGCACCCGAGGCGGTGCTGCGGCATTTCCTCGACCACGTCGAGGGCGTCATGGCGAGTCGGTAGGCGCGTTCGTCAACGCCGCGGTCAGCACCGGCACCGTCAGCTCGCGCTGCCAGGGTCGGGCGGCCGTCGACTCGAGGAACGTTTCCACCGCGGCCGCCGTCTCGTCCGCGTCTCCCATGGCGACCCAGTCCCAGCAGAGCCGTCGCACGATGTCAGGGGAGAGCAGGTTCTCCGGTGGCACGGAAACCCGTTGAGCCAGTTCGGTCATGGCGGCGCGCGCCGCCTCGAGACGGGCCGCGGCCTCGGGTTTGCGGCGGGCCCATCGTGACGCGGGTGGCGGGCCGTTGGAGGGCTCCTGCGACGATGGCGGATCGGCGCTGCGGGCCCGTGCCAACGCATCGAGCCACACGCCGGCGTTGCGCCGCTGCCGGGCCCCGCCGAAGATCGGGAGCGCAGTGAGCTTCTCGACCGTGTCGGGGTCGGCGGTGGCCGCATTGACGATCGCGCTGTCGGGCAAGATGCGGCCCGGGGCGATGTCACGGCGGCGGGCGATCTGGTCGCGGGTCAGCCACAGTTCGCGCACCGCGGCCAGCGCCCGCGGATCGCGGACCTTGTGGATTCCGGACGTGCGCCGCCAGCGGTCGCGTCGGGTCGGTGCGCTCTCGGCTGTCCGCAGATACTCGAACTCCTGCCTGGCCCAGTCGTCTTTGCCCTGCGCGGTGAGCTGCTCGTCGATCGCATCGCGCAACTCGATCAACACCTCGACGTCGAGGGCGGCGTAGTTCAACCAGTCGTCGGGCAGTGGCCGCTTCGACCAGTCCGCGGCGCCGTGCCCCTTGGTCAGGGCCAGGCCGAGCAGTTGCTGCACCATGGAGGCGAGGTTCACCCGCTCGAGGTTGGCCAGCCGCCCGGCGAGTTCTGTGTCGTACAGCGACGGGGGCTGCAATCCGATCTCGGCCAGGCAGGGCAGATCCTGATCGGCGGCATGCAGGATCCACTGGTCCTCGGAGAGCACCTCTGCCACTGGGGCGAGCACGTCGACCGAGTCCCCGCCGTGGCTGACGGGATCGATCAGCACCGTGCCCGCCCCCGCGCGTCGGATCTGCACCAGATACGCGCGGTTGGAGTACCGGAAGCCCGACGCACGCTCGGCGTCGACGGCGAACGCGCCGGAGCCGGACGCGAGAAGGTCTGCGGCGCGGGCGATTTCGCTGCGGCTGGCGGAGACGTCCGGGACTCCTTCGCGGGGGCTCAGCAGCGGTGTGGCAGACGCTTCGGTGTCCGGCGGGAGGTCGCCGGTGTCGGGTTCGGCCATCGAATCAGGCGCGAGTGCGCGAACCCAGGTCGGTCACCCCGGCCGGCGGCAGGCCTGCGGCGTGTTCGAGCACCTCGCAGAACGCCTCGACGTGCGGCCCCAGCTCCAGGTTGGTGGCGGTCCACGAGGCGCGCAGCTCCAATTGGTGGGCCCGCGGTGGCCCGGAGATGTCGCCGTACCGCACCGATGTCGTCGCGGTGACGGTGCCGCCGAGAGCGGTGTACTCATCAGCTCGCTCGGCGAGTGCCTCCACCAGCCAGCTCCACGCCACCTCGGGCAGCAGCGGGTCGACGGCCTCGGTGGAATCCAGGTCGGCCTGGATGTAGGCGACCAGCCGCATCGTGCCGTCCCATGCGTCGGCGCCCTCGGGATCGTGCAGCAGGATGAGCCGGCCGAAGGCGTCGCCGTCGGAGCGCTCCGGGATGACCGCCGCGTCGGCGTGCTTGACCTCGGCGCCCAGGGCGTAGCTGAAGGGGGCGAGGCGCTGCGGAGGCCGGATCGGGCCCAGCTCGATCTCCTGCCGCACGGTGGTGGCGTTCATCGCCGCCACCGCTTCACGGAATTGAGCCGGTTCGGCGGAGGTCACGCCGATCGACGCTAGTCCATTTTCACAGGTCTGTGGTCATGGCGCGCCGATTCGGGGCGCACCGGGCATGGCAGCATGGGCATCGATGAACACGCGCCGCGAGCTGCCCGAATCGCCCTACCTGGCTGCCGTCGCCGGCCGCAAACCTCACCGCACGCCGGTGTGGATGATGCGGCAGGCCGGTCGATCGCTGCCCGAATACCGGGCTCTGCGGGCCAAGAACACCATGATGGATGCCTGCTTCGACGCCGACCTGATCACCGAGATCACCCTGCAGCCGGTGCGCCGTCACGACGTCGACGCGGCAATCCTGTTCTCCGACATCGTCGTCCCGCTGCGCGCGGCAGGTATCGGACTCGACATCGTGCCCGACGTGGGCCCGGTGATCGAGCGCCCGATCCGCACCCGGGCCGACGTCGGGACCATCACCGCTCTCGACGCCGATCAGGTGGCGCCGGTGGCGTCCGCGGTGAGTCGGCTGACCGGCGAACTGGGCGAGGTGCCGCTGATCGGGTTCGCCGGAGCCCCGTTCACCCTGGCGTCCTATCTGGTCGAAGGCGGTCCGAGCCGCAATCACGAGCACACCAAGGCGATGATGCTCGGCGAGACCGATACCTGGCATGCGTTGATGGAGTCCCTGACCGAGGTCACCATCGCGTTCCTGCGCACCCAGATCGAGGCCGGAGTGGATGCGATCCAGGTCTTCGACTCCTGGGCGGGCACCCTGTCGCTGGTCGACTACCGCAGTTACGTGCTGCCCCACAGCGCCCGGGTCTTCGCGGCGCTGGCCGGCTACGGGGTGCCGATGACGCACTTCGGCGTCGGCACGGCCGAACTGCTCGGCGCCATGTCCGAAGCCGTGGTCGGTCACGGCGTGCCCGCAGTCATGGGGGTGGACTGGCGAACATCGCTCGCCGATGCCGCTGCTCGGGTGCAGCGGGGTGTCGCACTGCAGGGCAACCTCGATCCGGTGGTGCTGCTGGCCGGCAGGCCGGTGGTGGAGCGTGCGGTGCGTGCGGTGATCGACGACGGACGTCGCGCGGTCGACGCCGGCGCCGCCGGGCACGTCTTCAACCTCGGACACGGGGTGTTGCCTGCCACCGACCCCGACGTCATCACCGAGGCCGTGGCGCTGGTGCACCAGCTGTGACAGCGTATTGCGTTGTCGGGGGCGGCATTTCGGGCTTGGTCGCGGCCTATCGGCTGCGTGTGGCGGCCGGCCCGGATGCGTCGATCACGGTGCTGGACCCGGCGGACCGGCTCGGCGGCGTGCTGCGCACCGAACGCATCGGCGGTCAGCTGATCGACGTCGGGGCGGAAGCTTTCGTGACCCGCCGCCCCGAGGTCCCCGCACTGCTGGGGGAGCTGGGCCTGTCGGGCAGGCAGCTGACCACCACCGGGGTCCGTCCGCTGATCTACAGCGAAGGCCGACTGCACCCCCTGCCGCAGCACACCGTCAACGGCATCCCGACACGACCGGCCTCGCTGACCGGGCTGGTCGACGATGCCACGATCCGGTGGATGCTCGACGAGCCCCGCCGTCCGCTGTCCTGGACCCCCGGCGCCGACCCGACCGTCGCTGACCTGGTCGGCGACCGTTTCGGGGAGCAGGTGGTGGTGCGGTCGGTCGACCCGCTGCTCGGCGGGGTCTATTCCGGCTCGGCCGCGACGATCGGGTTGCGCACGGCCGCCCCGACGGTGGCGACGGCCCTGGACCGCGGTGCACGCAGCCTGACCGAGGCCGTCACTGCCGCGCTGCCGCCACCGCAGCCGGGATCGGTGTTCGGTGCGATCGACGGCGGCTACGGCGTGTTGATCGACGAACTGGTGCGCCGGTCGCGCATCACCTGGGCGCAGGTGGCGGTCCGCGGTGTCCGGCCGGCGACCCCGGGCTGGGAGGTGCTCGACGACGAGGGGACGCGCTGGCCGGCCGATGCGGTGGTGCTGGCGGTGCCCGCGCCACGACTGCCGGCCCTGCTCGGTGACGTCGCGCCGCGCACCGTCGCGGCGGCCCGCCGCATCGAGGGGGGCTCCGCGGCGGGGG
>NZ_JAKRFN010000037.1 GCF_022348085.1 Mycobacterium sp. PSTR-4-N
GCCACCACCAGGCTCGTCAACGCCCGCGGCTACGGCCACCACTCCGCCCAAACACTGGCCGCAATGATCTACCTCTGCCGCGGCGGACTACACCCCCAGCTACCCACAAAAACATGAGGAGCCGCACTAGTGTTCGATGTATGGATGTGGTCGCGGAGGCAGTGGCGGGGATGCGGGCCCGGCTCGCGATCCTGCACGACGCCTGCGACGGGCTCTCGCATCGGGAGCTGGTGGCGCTGATGGCGGAGGTCACGTCGGTGGTGCGGTCGGTGCCGGCGTTGGAGCATCAGATCCTGGCCCGGCTGACCAGCGAGACGGAGCCGCGCCGCCTCGGGGAAGCGTCGTGGAAGAAGGTACTCACCACGACGCTGCGGGTGTCCGAGCGTGAGGCGAAACGGCGCCTGGCTGACGCCGCGGCGTTGGGGCCGCGGCAAGCCTTGACCGGGGAACCCTTGGCCCCGCTGTGGGAGGCGACCGCGGCCGCGCAAGCGGCCGGATCGTTGGATGCCGAGCACGTCGCGGTGATCGCGAAGTTCCACCAGGACCTGCCCGGGTGGGTCGACGTCGACACCCGCGCCGCCGCCGACCGCCAGCTGGCCTCGCTCGGGGCGGGGCTCACGCCCGAGGATCTGAAGAAATCGGCGGATCGGTTGGCGGCGATGATCGACCAGGACGGCCCCGAACCCACCGACGCCGATCGCGCCCGCAAGCGCGGCATCAGGCTGGGTGAGCAGCAGCCCGACGGCATGAGCCGGCTGACGGGCTGGATCACCCCGGAGTTCCGCGCGCACTACGAGGCCATTCAGGCGAAGTTGGCCGCACCGGGCATGTGCAACCCCGATGACGAGACACCCTGCGTCGACGGCGAACCCGCAGAGCAGCAGCGCCGTGACGACACCCGCAGCCCGGCGCAACGCACTCACGACGCGTGGCTGGCCGTCGGGCGGATGGCGTTGACGTCGGGAGAGCTGGGGCAGCACAACGGGCTACCGGTCACGGTGATCGTGTCGACCACCTTGCAGGACTTGGAGAAGGGCGCGGGGGTGGCGGTCACCGGTGGCGGCTCGCTGCTGCCGATGACCGATCTGATCCGGATGGCCGCCCACGCTCACCATTACTTGGCGGTGTTCGACGCCCACACCAACCAGCCGCTCTACCTCGGCCGCAGCAAGCGGCTCGCCTCCCCGGCGCAACGGATCGTCCTGCATTCCTCCGCCCGCGGCTGCAGCCGCCCCGGATGCTCGGTGCCCGGGTATTGGGCGCAGGTGCATCACGTCCGGGACTGGAAAGACTGCGGGGCCACCGACATCACCAACCTGACCTTGGCCTGCGGTCCGGACAACCGCATGGTCGAGCAGACCGGCTGGACCACCCGCATCAACGACCGCGGCCAGACCGAGTGGCTCCCCCCACCTGACCTCGATACCGGACAACGCCGCACGAACGGCTACCACCACCCCGAACGCCACCTCCTGCCCGAAGACGATGATCCATAGGGCAACGCGTGCAACAACTTTCGCTGCGCGGCCGGGGCTGTCGCTGCACGCATCGGCAAGTGTTCCTACCATTGTGTGCCATGGCAGCGCCGAGCGAAGGTCCGTCGCGGCCGGTGCTGCCTGCGACGCTGGTCGAAGTAGCCGGCCACCGGCTGCGCGATGCGATCCTGTCCGGTCAACTCGCGCCGGGCCAGAAAATCGTCGAGGAACAGCTGTGCGCCGATCTCGGCATCAGTCGGGCGCCGCTGCGCGAGGCACTGAGACTGCTTGCCCAGCAAGGTCTGGTGGAACATCTGCCCCGACGTGGATCACGGGTGACCGAATGGTCTCCCGGCGACATCTTGCAGCTGTTCGAGCTGCGCTACGTCCTCGAGCGGCACGCGATCGAAACCGCCCTCCCCCTCACCGATCCCGATCGTCAGCTCGAGCCGATCCGCGGTGCGTTGGAGCGAATGGTCAGCGCCGAGGACGCACTCGTTCGCGATGATGCGCATCGGGCGTTCCACGCCGCCGTGGTGACCCTGGCCGGCAACCGCCAGTTGGACATCGCGCTGGCGCCGATCCTGCTCAAACTGCAACTGCCGATGGCGAAGAATCTGCGGGCGGAGGCGTACCACGGTGACGCCGCGGACGGCGTGCAGCGGCACCGCGCCATCCTGACGGCACTCGAGTCGAACGATGCCGCCGTCGTAGTGGCAGCGCTTCGCGAGCACGGCCACCTCGACTACCTCGGTCTCGAATCGGCGCCTGGCGCGGCGTCGCGACAGGACGCGAAGCCGTAACGCGACGGCGCAGCGCTTACACAAACGACACATTCTCGACCCGAGTTCGCCATGATTCTGTCGACAATCGACAAACATGGAGGAACTGCGAGGCCCGTCGATCGGGCCGTCCGTGGCCGAGATCCTGGCTTCTCATGCGAGCGGAACGGGCTCGCCCACGAAGACCGCAGCCCGCGTCGCCGACGCCATCGAGGCGCGCGGAGACGACGGCACGTGGCTCTCCGCCGTTCCCCGCCACGAGCTGATCGCGGCCGCCGAAGCCATCGAACGCCGGCCCGGCGCACGCACCCTGCCGCTCTACGGCGTCCCCTTCGGCGTGAAGGACAGCATCGACGTCGCCGGTGTGCCGACCACGCTGTCGTGCCCCGACTTCGCCTACGTGGCAGGCGCGACCGCACCCGCGGTGCAGCGCCTCCTCGACGCAGGCGCGCTGTACGTGGGCAAGACGAACCTCGACCAATTCGCCACCGGCCTCAACGGCACGCGCACGCCGTACACCATCCCCCGCAGCGTGTACGGCCACGACATCATCTCGGGCGGTTCGAGTTCCGGCTCCGCTCTCGCCGTGGCGCTGGGGCAGGTGCCGTTCGCCGTCGCCACCGACACCGCCGGATCCGGTCGCGTCCCGGCGGCACTCAACGGCGTCGTCGGCGTCAAGCCGTCTCGCGGCCTCATCAGTACCGTCGGCCTGGTACCCGCGTGCAAATCCCTCGACTGCCTCACTGTCATGGCCGGCAGCATCGACGACGCCGACCGCGTGCTCGACGTCATGATCGCCCGCGACGACGGTGATCCCTGGTCGCGTGACCGCGGCCCCCGGTTCACCGGCGCTCCTCTGCGCGTCGGGTTGCCCCCCGTCGACGAACTCGAGTTCTTCGGCGACGCCCCGATGCGCGCAGCCCACCTGGCGTTGCGTGACCAGCTCGCTCGCCACCACCCCATCGTCGAGATTCCCCTCGAACCGTTCCTCGCCGCGGGTTCGCTTCTCTACCAGGGCCCGTGGGTGGCCGAACGCCTCGTCGAGTTCGGCGATTTCCTCGCCGAGCATCCCGAGTCGATCCACCCCGTGGTGCGTGAGATCTTCGCCGGCGGTCACCGCTACACGGCCGTCGACGCGTTCGCCGCACTGCAGCGCCTGCAGGAACTCAAAGCCCAGGTGAGCCAATTGTGGCAGCGCATGGACGTCTTCGTGCTCCCCACCATCGGCACCACCTTCACCGTCGACGAGGTGCAGGCCGCCCCGATCGACACCAACACCGTGCTCGGCCATTACACCCACTTCGGCAACCTGCTCGACCTCTGCGGCGTGGCCGTCCCCATCGGCGTCAACGGTGACGGAAAGCCTTGCAGCGCGATGCTTCTCGGCGCGGCTCTCACCGATGACACCGTATTGCAGCTCGCCGCGCAGATTCTCGACGAATCACGACCCGTCCGTCATCTCTCCCCCACCCCCGTCCCCGCCGAGGAGCTGCTGTGAACCCGATCCCGATCGCGGCGGAGCCGTCGCCGTTCCCGCTCATCGCCGACACGACCGCGCTGATCGTCATCGACATGCAACGGGACTTCCTCCTGCCCGGTGGATTCGGTGAGAGCCTCGGCAACGACGTCGCACGCCTCGCCAGCGTCGTGCCGCCACTGGCTGCGCTGCTGGCGGCGGCACGTGCCGCCGGTCTGATGGTCGTTCACACCCGAGAAGGCCACCGACCGGATCTGTCGGATTGCCCGCCGGCCAAGCTCCGTCGCGGCGCACCGACCCAGCGCATCGGTGATCCGGGCGCGTTCGGCCGCATCCTGATCCGCGGCGAGTACGGACACGACATCGTCGATGACCTCGCCCCGATCGACGGCGAAGTGGTGATCGACAAGCCGGGCAAGGGAGCTTTCTACGGCACCGACCTCACCGACGTGCTGACCGACGCGGGCATCACCCAGCTTCTCGTCACCGGTGTCACCACCGAGGTGTGCGTGCACACCACGGTGCGCGAGGCCAACGACCGTGGTTACGAGTGTCTGGTGGTATCCGATTGTGTCGGTTCGTATTTCGACGAGTTCCATCGCGTCGGCCTGCAGATGATCGCCGCGCAGGGCGGCATCTTCGGCTGGGTCGCCGACACGGCGGCCGTCATCCCCGCGCTGCATCAGCTCGCCACCACGGCCGTCTGAGGAGACCCCCATGAGCACCGACGTCACCACAGACCCGTCGATGGGCGCCCCCGCCGAGAAGTCCGCCCCCGTCCCGTGGTGGACCCGCGGCGATGTGAACGCGTTCTTTGGCCTGGGGTTCAACATCTTGGTCAACGTCTTGACTCTCACCGGCCTGATGATCGGCGTGGTCAAGATCCCTGCCGGCGACGTCCTGGGCACCGTGCTGCCTGCGCTCGGCGTCGCGCTGATCCTCGGCAATCTCTACTACACCTTCCTGGCGCGCCGACTGGCCAGGCGCGAGAACCGAACCGACGTCACCGCACTGCCGTACGGGCCGAGCGTGCCGCATATGTTCATCGTGGTGTTCGTGGTGATGCTGCCGGTCTACCTCAACACCGACGACGCGATGCGGGCCTGGGAGGCGGGGTTGGCCTGGGCGTTCATGATCGGCGTGATCGTGATGATCGGCGCGTTCGTCGGGCCCTATATCCGCCGGCTCACCCCCCGCGCGGCGATGCTGGGCACGCTGGCCGGCATCTCGATCACCTTCATCTCGATGCGGCCCGCCGCGCAGATGTGGGAAGCCGCATGGATCGGTCTCCCCGTGCTGGCGATCATCCTGATCGGCTTCTTCACCGACATGAAACTGCCGTTCGGGATCCCCGTCGGATTGGCCGCACTGCTCGTCGGCACGGCGATCGGCTGGGTCGGCGGCTACATGTCCGCACCCGATGTGGGGCAGGCCGTATCCGACATCGCCATCGGCGTCCCGGACTTGCGGATCGACATGCTGCTGGCAGGGTTGTCGAACCTGGCGCCCCTGCTGGGTACCGCAATCCCGCTCGGTGTCTACAACTTCACCGAGGCGATGAGCAACGTGGAGAGCGCCGCGGCGGCCGGCGACAACTACAACCTGCGCAGCGTGCTGCTCGCCGACGGCGCGGGGGCGGTCATCGGATCGGCGTTCGGCTCCCCCTTCCCGCCCGCCGTCTACATCGGCCACCCGGGATGGAAGGACGCCGGCGGGCGCGCCGGCTACTCGCTGGCAAGCGGCATCGTGATCGGAATTCTCTGCTTCCTCGGCCTCTTCGGTGTTCTCGATGCACTGCTCCCCGTACCGGCGATCGTGCCGATCCTGCTCTACATCGGCCTGCTGATCGGCGCGCAAGCGTTCCAGGCCGTGCCGCGGCTGCACGCGATCGCGGTGGTGGCCGCGATCTTGCCCAACCTGGCCCAGTGGGCGAGCGGCCTGATCGACAACGCGCTCAACGCCGCGGGCACGTCGGCGACGCAGGTCGGCATGGACGCGCTGGGCAATGCCGGCGTGGTCTATGACGGGCTGCTCACGTTGGGCGAGGGCGCGGTGCTGGTCGGGCTGATCCTCGGCACGATGGTCACGTTCATCCTCGAGAAGAAGTTCCGCTACGCAGCGATCGCGTCGGCGGTCGGGGCCGTACTGTCCTTCATCGGCCTCATCCACGCACCGCAGGTGGAGTGGGCGGCGAATCCCCAAGTGGCACTGGGCTATGCGTTCTTCGGCGTGATCTGCCTGGCCTACTCGCTGCTGCCGGGGGCAAAGGAGCCCGTCGTCGTGGACGAGTCCGACGTGGTCGCCGGGCACTGACCTCAGTCCGCGACGAACGGTACCGATGCGTCGTCGCCCAGCACCACGTACATGCGGCGCCACGGGTCATCGCCTTCGAGGCGCCACTGGTGACCAGACCCCGTGGTGTCCTCGGCCAACAGCACATCTCCGGGTGAGAGCCGGAAGCGTTCGCCGTCACGCGTGGTGAACAGCAACGTGCCCGCCAAAGTGACGACGAGCTGACGAACCGGTGCGGTGTGCCAGGCCAGTGTGCCGCCCGAGGCCGTCTCCTCCACCGTCACCGACGTCACCGCAACGGTCGCCGACACGAGGTCGTCATTGCGGCCCGGCCGCATGTCCAGCCGACCGATCTGTACGTGCGACGCGTCGTCGGCGCCGGTCCACAGACGTACGCAACGGATCATGCGCGCCACCGTAGCCGCCGGTCCCGATCGCCGTACACCTCGTGGCACCGCTGTCGCTGAATTATCGTGCCGACTATGAGCGCGCCGCCCATCGAGCCGTACTACGACCTCGGCTCCTACCACCGGCCGACCGACACGCCATCGGCGGCCGCGCAGGTGTGGTTCGACCGGGGCATGGTGTGGGCCTACGCGTTCAACCATGACGAGGCGATCGCCTGCTTCGACCGCGCACTCGCCCTGGACCCGGACTTCGCCCTGGCGCGGTGGGGTATCGCCTACGCGATCGGGCCCAACTACAACAAGGCGTGGGAGGCGTTCGACCACGCCGACCTCACCGCATCGGTCACCCGAGCGCGCGCCGAGCTCGCGCGGGCCGCCGACGGGCGCGCCGGAGTCGTCGAGCGGGGACTGATCGCCGCGCTGACGGCGCGGTTCCCCACCGACGATCCGGACGACGCCGATGCGCTGCACGCCGGGCATGCCGCCTACGCCGACGCGATGACCGCGCTCGCGCGAAGCCACCCCGACGACATCGACGTCGTGGCGTTGACCGCCGACGCGCTGGTCAACATCTCCGCGTGGGCACTGTGGGACACCCGCACCGGCGAGCCCGCGCCCGGCTCACGAGTGCTCGAGGCCCTCGAGATTCTCGACGCGGCGCTCGCCACCCCGGCCGGACGCGCACACCCCGGCATCCTACACCTCTACCTGCACGCCATGGAGATGTCCGCGACACCGCAGAAAGCGCTGCCCGCCGCCGACCTGCTGCGCGGCTTGGTACCCGACGCCGGTCACCTGCAGCACATGCCCAGCCACATCGACGTACTGTGCGGCAACTACCACGATTCGGTGATCGCCAATCTTGCTGCCGTACAGGTGGATCGACGCTTCGTCGAACAGTCGGGCCCGCTGAACTTCTACTCGCTCTACCGCGCCCACAATCTGCACTTCGTGGTCTACTCGGCCATGTTCGAGGCCAACCTCGGCACGGCGCTGTGTGCCGCCGACGAGCTGTCGGCCCAGCTGACCCCCGAGTTGCTGCGCATCCCCTCACCTCCGATGGCGGACTGGCTGGAGGCGTTCGTGCCGTTGCGGGTGCACGTGCTGATCCGCTTCGGGCGCTGGGACGACCTGATCGCGCTGTCACTGCCCGAAGATGCCGATCTGTACTGCACCACCACCGCGACCATCCACTACGGCCGCGGCGTCGCCTACGCCGCGACCGGCCGGCTCGCCGAGGCGCACGCCGAGCGGGAGGCCTTCGCCCGGGCCCATGCACGGATCCCCGAGAGTCGTTATCTCTTCAACAACACCAGCCGCGACATCCTGGCCGTCGCCGCCGCCATGCTCGACGGTGAAATCACTTATCGCGCGGGAGAATACGAGGATGCGTTCGCCCATCTGCGGCGCGCGATCGCCCTGGACGACGCGCTCCCCTACGACGAACCGTGGGGCTGGATGCAGCCCACCCGGCACGCCTACGGCGCGCTGCTGCTCGAGCAGGGCCGCGTCGAGGAGGCCGCCGGGGTCTACGCCGCCGACCTAGGGCTGGACCCGACGCTGGCGCGGTGCTGCCAGCATCCCGGCAATGTGTGGAGCCTGCACGGATACCACGAGTGCCTGACCCGGCTGGGCCGCGACGGCGAAGCGGCCATCATCGCCAGGCAGCTCGAACTCGCGGCCGCCCGCGCCGACGTGCCGATCCGGGCGTCGTGCGCCTGCCGTATGGATGCGTAGACTTCGCCTGTGTCTCTCAGCGCCGCGGACGTCGATCACCTGCGCCGCTGCGTGGACCTGGCCCGCCGCGCCCTCGAGTCGGGCGACGAACCGTTCGGCTCGATTCTGGTCGACGCCGACGGCGAGGTGCGATTCTCTGATCACAATCACGTGGCGGGCGGGGATGCCACCCGTCATCCGGAGCTGGCGATCGCGCTGTGGGCCGTCGAGCACCTCAGCCCGCAGGAACGCGCCGCCGCGACCGTCTACACCAGCGGCGAGCACTGTCCGATGTGCGCGGCCGCCCACGCGTGGGTGGGCCTGGGCCGCATCGTCTACGCGGCCTCCTCGGCGCAATTGACCGGTTGGCTGCAGGCCTGGGATGCGCCGTCGCCGCCTGTCGCGGCGTTGCCGGTGAGCGCCGTGGCGCCGGGCGTGCCCGTCGACGGCCCCGCACTCGAGCTCGCCGACACGATGAAAGCCCTGTACGAGAAGGCCTTTCGCCGATGAGCGAGCCGGACTGGGTCACCCACGCCATCTGGTGGCACCTCTATCCCCTCGGTTTCGTCGGTGCGCACCCGGCCGATCCGCCCCCGGGGCCCGAGGAGCACCGGCTCCGACGGATCGTGGACTGGCTCGACTACGCCCGCGATCTCGGCGCGTCCGGCATAGCGCTCGGTCCGGTGTTCGCGTCGCAGACCCATGGATACGACACCATCGATCACCACCGCATCGATGCACGCCTCGGTGACGACGGTGACTTCGACCACCTGGTCGCCGAAGCGCACGACCGGGGACTGCGCATCCTGCTCGACGGGGTGTTCAACCACGTCGGCACCGACTTCCCCCGCTACCGCGACGCACTCGCCGGCGGTGACACGTCGTGGTTCCGCGTGCGGGGCGGCGAGTTCGCCACCTTCGAGGGCCACGGTGGTCTGATCGCGTTGAACCATCGCAACCCCGAGGTGGTCGACTACGTCGTCGACGTGATGTGCGACTGGCTCGGTCGCGGCGCCGACGGGTGGCGCCTGGACGCGGCATACGCTGTGCCCGACCGCTTCTGGGCGCAGGTGCTGCCCCGGGTTCGGGACCGGTACCCCCAGGCGTGGTTCGTCGGTGAAGTCATCCACGGTGACTACGTGGCGCGGGTGACCGACTCCGGCTTCGACTCGGTGACCCAGTACGAGCTGTGGAAGGCGATCTGGAGCAGTCTCAACGACGCGAATCTGCACGAACTCGACTGGGCGCTCAAGCGGCACAACGAGTTCCTCGACACCTTCGTGCCGATGACGTTCATCGGCAACCACGACGTGACCCGCATCGCGAGCCAGTTGGACAACCCCGACCACGTCGATCACGCGCTGGTGGTCCTGATGACCACCGGTGGAACCCCGAGCATCTATGCCGGCGACGAGGTCGCCTATCGCGGTGTGAAAGAGGAACGCTTCGGCGGTGACGACGCGGTGCGGCCCGAATTCGGTTCTCCGCTCGACGGGGTGGGCGAGCACGGGCACCAAGTCCTGCGTGCCCACCAGCACCTCATCGGACTGCGACGGCGCCACCCGTGGCTGCACACCGCGCGTACGGCACCGCTGCAGGTGACCAACACCGGCTACGTCTACGCGTCCCGGGCCGGAGACGACGCGCTGCTCGTCGCGCTCAACGTCGCCGCCGAACCCCTGCCGATAGCGTTGCGCGAGTTCGGATTCGACGAGGCCGAAGTGGTGGCCGGGTCCGGGGCACCACCGGCGGAGACGGTCAGCGAGACCGCGGTGCCACCCCACGGGTGGCTCATCCTGGCGCCTCGCTGAATCGGCCTCAGTGCCGGCTCAGCGCAACAGCTCCAGCGTCGCCGCGTCCTCCTCGCCCCCGTAGAAGGCGTCCAACACGTCGGTGAACACCGAACCGCCACCGGCACGGGCGAACAGCGTCATCGACGAGCGCACTTTCAGATCGTCGGGATAGCCGAGGATGTCGCGCGCCGCGCGGTCGCGGTGGGTCAGGAGCGCAGCAGTGCACTCCTGTAGACGAGGACCGAGGACCGGATGGCCGAGATAGGCCACGGCTTCCTCGAGGGAGGCCAGCCCGAACCGGTACGCGGTGGCGCTGCGCCCGAGGCCGCGCATCTGAGGGAACACGAACCAGATCCAATGGCTGCGTTTTCGGCCCGCGCGCAACTCTGCCAGGGCCGTCTCGTAGGTCCCGGCCTGGGCGTCGGTGAAGCGCTCCAGGTCGAACGTGTCTGCGTCGTGAGTACTCATCTGTGGTCCGAGTGTGGCAGGGCCGCGGCGATGATCACTGCGCCGAGTCGTAATCGTTAGCCAACCGCGACCGCGAATCGCTGTGTCGGACAGCGGATCGGGAACATCGAACGTGTTCCATGGCGGATGCACACGACGGCACGTTTGCGCGACATGTGGACTTGTGATGAAAGGTGGGTTGGTTGCCGTTATGAAGTTGAGAGAGAAGTTTCGAGGTCGGTGGGCACGCCGGATGGCGGCCGTCGCCCTGGCTGTCACCACGCTGCCCGGGCTGATCGGCTTCGTCGGGGGATCGGCGACTGCCAACGCGTTCTCCCGGCCGGGCCTGCCGGTCGAATACCTGGATGTGTTCTCCGCGGCCATGAACCGCAACATCCGGGTGCAGTTCCAGGGTGGCGGCCCGCACGCCGTGTACCTGCTCGACGGTCTGCGCGCCCAGGACGACTACAACGGCTGGGACATCAACACCCCGGCGTTCGAGTGGTACTACCAGTCGGGTCTGTCGACCATCATGCCGGTCGGCGGGCAGTCCAGCTTCTACAGCGACTGGTATCAGCCCTCGCGGGGCAACGGTCAGAACTACACCTACAAGTGGGAGACGTTCCTGACCCAGGAACTGCCCGCCTGGCTGGAGGCCAACCGCGGAGTGTCGCGGACCGGCAACGCGGTCGTCGGTCTGTCCATGGCCGGTAGCGCGTCGCTGACCTACGCGATCTACCATCCCCAGCAGTTCATCTACGCCGCGTCGCTGTCGGGCTTCCTGAACCCGTCCGAGGGCTGGTGGCCGATGCTGATCGGGCTCGCGATGAACGATGCGGGCGGCTTCAACGCCGAGAGCATGTGGGGTCCGTCCTCGGATCCGGCGTGGAAGCGCAATGACCCGATGGTCAACATCAATCAGTTGGTGGCCAACAACACCCGGGTCTGGATCTACTGCGGCACCGGTACCCCGTCGGACCTCGACTCGGGCACGGCGGGCCAGAACCTGATGGCGGCGCAGTTCCTCGAGGGCTTCACCCTGCGGACCAACATCAGCTTCCGCGACAAGTACATCGCGGCCGGTGGCACCAACGGGGTGTTCAACTTCCCCGCGCAGGGCACGCACAGCTGGGGCTACTGGGGCCAGCAGCTCCTGCAGATGAAGCCGGACATCCAACGGGTGCTCGGAGCTCAGGCCTCGGCCTAGTCACCCACCACACTCAGAGAGCCTGCCGCTTCCCCCGAGCGGCAGGCTCTCTGCCGTGTGCGGGCAGCCGAAAAGTGACCAGGCGATGACCACCGAGGGTCGCGGCATCCGCACGCGTTTGGACCGACACCACCCGGGGGTATCA
Organism: Mycobacterium sp. PSTR-4-N; assembly: GCF_022348085.1. Taxonomy (GTDB): domain Bacteria; phylum Actinomycetota; class Actinomycetes; order Mycobacteriales; family Mycobacteriaceae; genus Mycobacterium. The sequence goes on from NZ_JAKRFN010000037.1 coordinate 11,742, forward strand.
CGCGGCTCGTCGGGCGCGATGGCCGCGCCGACGTCGAGGCCCTTGGAGACAGCCGTGATCCCGTTCATTTGCCCCACCTGCGGTTCGGTCGACATCGACATCGATTTCGGCTCGTCAGACTGCACCTCGTGCGTCGGCGGCGGTAAGGATGCCGCGGCGTGACGCGGCGGCCTGAGGCCGCTACAACCGCGTCCGCTGCTCGATGTCTCTGGTGAACTCGCCGAGCATCGCGTCGGTGAGAGTCGGGCGCGTGTCGGCGATCGCCGCGAGGTAGTCGTCGGTGCACGCCGGTTCGCCGCGGCGCGACTCGATCTCCCGCTCGAACGCGGACAACGCACCTTTGCGCGCGGCGAACTCGATGTCGGCGGGTGTGAACATATCGGACGCCTCGACGAGCTTGTCGACCTCGACCGCCGCGGCGTTGCCGCCCAGATACCGTGTCCAGATCGCCCGGCGCGCCGCCTCGTCCGGCGGACCCACCGGAATGATGTAGTCGAACCGCCCGGGCCGCAGGAACGCCGAGTCCAGCGAGCTGACCGAATTCGTCGCGCAGATCAGCAGCCGTTCCTCGTGTTGCCGAAATGTCGGGATCAACTTGAGCAGCTCGTTGGTGACGCCGTGCGACGGGTCCGACGGCACTCCGGAGCGAGAGCCCGCGATCTCCTCGACCTCGTCGATGAACACGACCGCGGCGTCGAGTTCGGTGAGATCGGCGAACACCTCCCGTAGAGCCGCGGGCATCGCCACGCCGGGCGCGGCCAACCGGGACGGGAAGATCTCCACGAAGGGCCAACCGAGGCGGCCGGCAACGGCTTTGGCGAAGCTCGTCTTGCCGGTGCCGGGCGGGCCGAACAGGATCACCGCCTTGGGTGGTGACACACCGTAGCGGGCGGCCAGATCGGGGCGCGCGAGAGGCGCGACGATGCGCCGCTCGATCATCTGCTTCTCGACCTCCATGCCGGCCATCTCCTGCCACCGGCCCGGGTTGATGAGCTGGCCGCCCAGCGCCGAGAGCACTCCGGTGTCCGACGCGCCGACGTGGTCGATCTTTTCGAAGTACCGCAGATCCGCCCGTTCGGTGTACCCGGAATTGCGCAGCGCGGCAGCGCCTGTGGCGTCGGCGGGAAGCAACACGCTGATGCGGCGGGCGCCGAGGCTGCGCAGCCGCAGCTCCAGTTCGGCCAACAGTGCGCTGCCGATCCCGCGGTTGCGCCAGCGGTTCGACAGGGCGACCATCGAGATCCAGGCCCGGTCCGCGGCGACGTGGGCCACCGCCATTCCGACCAGCTGATCGTCGACCACGGCCACCACCGCCGGTTGACCGGACCGTGCCGCTGCGACCACTTCGGACACCGGGAACGCCGGCGGGGCCTCACCGGGTTCTCGGCTCTGGTCCCAGACCGAGATCGCCTGATCGAGGTCGTCGTCGTGAAAGTCGCGCAAACGCCAGAGGGGCATACCACCACGTTGTAGCGGCCGGAAGCGCCACCCCGCATCGCCCCGGCGGGTGGTCGGCTCGGGGGATCACCTTCTCCCCCATCCGGTGTCAGCCCTGCCGGGTGGGCCGGATCGTCAGATCGCCGATCTCCACGTCGTGCGGCCGCTCGATGGCGAATGCGACCGCGCGTGCGACCGCATCGGCAGGCAGGCCGAACTCATCCATCTGCGCGCGGATGTGGGCGGCCAGGTCGGAATCGGTGACGGAGCCGTCCAACTCGGTGTTCACGAAGCCCGGCGATATCGACGTGGTCCGCACGACGCCGTCGGTCGATTCCTGGCGCAGCGCTTCCATCACGGTGCGTACCGCGTTCTTGGTGGCCGCGTACACGCCCATCGTCGGGACGATCTTCAGACCTGCGGTCGACACCGTCGTGACGATGTGGCCGCGGCCCTGGCGGTGGAACACGGGCAGCGCGGCGGCGATGCCGTACAGCACCCCGCGCACGTTGACGTCGATCATCGCGTCCCACCCGGCGACGTCACCGGCGGCCATCTCGCCGATCGTCGCGATGCCGGCGTTGTTCACCAGCACGTCGAGACGGCCGAAACGCTCGACGGCGGTGTCGACGACCCGTTGCACATCCGCGGCCGCCGTGACGTCGGCAGAGACGGCGACCGCGTCGTTCGGGAGCTCCTGCACCAGCGCGGCCAACCGGTCGGTGCGGCGGGCGGCCACCACCACGCGGGCGCCGCGAGCGGACAGCAGGCGCGCCGTCGCTTCGCCGATGCCGCTGCTGGCGCCGGTGATCGCGACGACCTGGCCGGTGATCGGGTCCGTGGTCACGGGCGCAGCACCACCTTGCCGCGGCTGTGGCGGGCGGCCAGATCGGTGTAGGCGGCGCGCACCTCGTCGAGCGGGTAGACCGCGGCGATGGGGAGGTCCAGGTCGCCGCGGGCGATGAGGCTGGCCAGCTCGGTGAGGTCATCGATGCCCGACTCGGCCCCGCCGACGGACAGGACGCCGAACCGCTCCACGGCGGCGAAGTCGATGATCGTGTCCACGCGCTGGGGGGCCACCCCGAGTTCGGTGACGGCCAGCTCGACGTACCCGCCGCCGAACAGGTCGAGGAAGGCGTCGACACGCCCGCCCGGCGCCGCGGCCCGCAACCGCTGCGCGAGGCCGTCACCGTAGTTGACGGGGACGACCCCGTGGTCACGCAACCAGTCGTCGTTGGCCGGGCCGGCGATGCCCAGGACCGTCGCACCGGTACGCACGGCGAGCTGAACGGCCAGGCTGCCCACACCGCCCGCGGCCGCCGACACGGCGACCGTGTCCTCTGCGGTGAGCTTCAGCGACCGTACCGCCGCGCACGCCGTCGTACCCGCGACGGCCAGCGATCCCGCCTGCTCCCACGACAGTGCCGCAGGTCTGGGGGTGACTTGGTCGGCCGGAACCGCGACGTACTCGGCGTGGCTGGACCGTTCGTCGGAGAAGCCGAGAACCTCGTCGCCCACGGACACGCCGGTGACATCCGGCGCGACCTCGGCGACGACACCGGCGACGTCGCTGCCCTGACCCGACGGGAACGTCGCGGGCCACCGGTCGTGCAGGAAACCCTCCCGGATCAGGGCCTCACCCGGGTTGATGCCCGCGGCGCGCACCTCGATCAGCACGTGCCCGGGGCCGGGCACGGGTCGCGGGACGTCACGGACATCCAGGACCTCGATGCCGCCGTAATGGTCGAATCGGACTGCTCTGCTCATGAGGGCTACGACCCGCCACGGCTCAGGACTATTCCGCGGGAGAACCGGCTATCAGTCAATTCATGGATTTCGCGCAGCGCACCGTCGATCTCGCCCGCCAGAACGTGATGGAGGGCGGCCGGCCCTTCGCGACGGTCATCGCCCGCGCCGGGCAGGTGCTGGCCGAGAGTCCGAACCTGGTGGCTCAGACCAACGATCCGACCGCCCACGCCGAGATCCTGGCGATCCGCGCCGCCTGCACGGCCGTCGGGTCCGAGCACCTCACCGGCGCCACCATCTACGTGCTCGCCCACCCGTGCCCGATGTGTCTGGGATCGCTGTACTACTGCTCCCCCGACGCCGTGGTCTTCCTCACCCAGCGCGACGAGTACGCGCCGTACTACCAGGACAACCGCAAGTACTTCGAGCTGGCCACGTTCTACGACGAGTTCGCGAAGTCCTGGCAGGACCGTCGCCTGCCGATGCGGCACCAGCCCCACCCCGACGCCCTCGACGTCTACCGGCTCTGGCAGGAACGGGAACAAAGTCCTTCGCCACAAGGTTGAGCGCATCAGATTCAACTTTGGAGGATTGATGGCTGAAGCCTTGCAAGTCCCGGTCTTGTTCGTCAGCGAGCCGATCGTGCTGCCCGGAATGGTGGTGCCGATCGAGCTCGATGACGCCGCCCGGGCCGCGGTCGACGCGGCCCAGGCAAGCCAGACCGGCAAGCTGCTGATCGCGCCGCGGCTCGACGATCGCTACCCCACCTACGGTGTGCTGGCGTCGATCGTGCAGGTCGGTCGCGTGCCCGGCGGCGGTGCGGCCGCGGTGGTGCGCGGTGAGAAGCGTGCCCACATCGGTACCGGCGCCACCGGCCCCGGCACCGCCCTGTGGGTCACGGTCGACGAGGTCGCCGACCCCGAGATCACCGACGAGACCCGCGCGCTGGCTGCCGAATACAAGAAGCTGCTGCTGGCGATGCTGCAGCGCCGGGAGGCCTGGCAGATCGTCGACGTGGTCAACAAGATCACCGACCCGTCGGCGCTGGCCGACACGGCCGGCTACGCGTCCTATCTGTCGGACACGGAGAAGCGGGAACTGCTCGAGACCGAGGACGTGGCCGCCCGGCTGCGGTTGCTGATCGGCTGGACGGGCGATCATCTGGCCGAGACCGAGGTCAACGACAAGATCGCCGAAGACGTGCGCGCCGGGATGGACAAGCAGCAGAAGGAATTCCTGCTGCGCCAGCAACTGGCCGCGATCCGCAAGGAGCTCGGCGAGGGTGAGCCCGAAGGGTCCGACGATTACCGGGCCCGCGTCGAAGCGGCCGAGCTGCCGGAGAAGGTGCGCGAGGCCGCGCTGCGCGAGGTCGGCAAGCTGGAACGCTCGAGTGACCAGAGCCCCGAGGGCGGCTGGATCCGGACGTGGTTGGACACCGTGCTGGACCTGCCGTGGAACGTCACGACCGAGGATTCGACCGATCTCGCTGCGGCGCGCGGCATCCTGGACGCCGACCACCACGGTCTGGACGACGTGAAGGACCGCATCGTGGAGTACCTGGCCGTGCGGGCCCGTCGCGCCCAGCGCGGCATGGCTGTCGTCGGCGGCCGCGGCTCCGGCGCGGTGATGGTGCTGGCCGGCCCTCCCGGTGTCGGCAAGACGTCACTGGGTGAGTCCGTCGCGCGGGCGCTGGGCCGCAAGTTCGTGCGCGTCGCGTTGGGCGGCGTGCGGGACGAGGCCGAGATCCGCGGACATCGCCGCACCTATGTGGGCGCGCTGCCCGGCCGCATCGTGCGTGCCATCGGCGAGGCGGGATCGATGAATCCCGTTGTGCTGCTGGACGAAATCGACAAGGTCGGCTCGGATTACCGCGGCGATCCGTCGGCCGCGCTGCTGGAGGTGCTCGATCCGGCGCAGAACCACACGTTCCGCGACCACTACCTGGATCTGGATCTGGACCTCTCCGATGTGGTGTTCCTGGCGACGGCCAACGTCATCGAGAACATCCCGCAGGCGCTGCTGGACCGCATGGAGCTGGTGCAGATCGACGGGTACACCGCCGACGACAAGGTGGCCATCGCCCGGAACTACCTGCTGCCCAGGCAGGCCGAGCGTGCCGCGCTGACTGTCGACGAGGTGACCGTCACCGACGAGGCACTGCACAAGATCGCCGCGGACTACACCCGCGAGCCGGGCGTCCGCCAGTTCGAGCGGTTGCTGGCCAAGGCGATGCGCAAGGCCACGACGAAGCTGGCGGCGGGTGGGGTCACGAGCCTCATCATCGATGAGCCGGATCTCGTTGCTTACCTTGGCCGTCCGCGCTTCACGCCGGAATCGGCCGAGCGTACCGCGGTGCCGGGTGTCGCGACGGGATTGGCCGTGACGGGTCTCGGTGGCGACGTCCTCTACATCGAGGCCGGCTCCACCGAGGGTGAGCCGGGGCTGGCGCTGACCGGTCAGCTGGGCGACGTGATGAAGGAGTCGGCGCAGATCGCGCTGTCCTACGTGCGTGCCCACGCCGCCGAGTTGGGCGTCGACCCGGCAGCGCTGGACCGCCGCATCCACGTGCACGTGCCCGCGGGCGCGGTGCCCAAGGACGGCCCGTCGGCCGGTGTCACGATGGTGACCGCGCTGGTGTCGATGGCGACCGGACGCAACGTGCGCTCCGATGTCGGCATGACCGGTGAGGTGACGCTGAACGGGCGGGTGCTGCCGATCGGCGGGGTCAAGCAGAAGCTGCTGGCCGCGCAGCGGGCCGGGCTCTCGACGGTGTTCATCCCGCAGCGCAACGAGCCGGATCTGGACGACGTGCCGGCCGAGGTGCTCGACGCGCTGGACGTCCGCCCGATGACGGACGTGGCCGACATCGTCGCGCTGGCTCTCGAGCCGGCGGCCGAGGCTGCCACGGTCGCGGCCTAGTCTGCGCGAGCGCGCGTGTCTGTGCACAGGTGACCGGCGTGTCACGTGCAGATGCGCGCGCTCGTTGCGTCTCACGGTGCGGGTTGTGCCATTAGCGTTGCCGCCATGGCGTACGACACCGATCTCGCCGAGCGGGTCCGCGAACTGGTGGCGGCGCACCGTGGCGTCGACGAGAAGCCGATGTTCGGTGGCTTGGCCTTTCTGGTGGGCGGCAACATGGCGGTCTGCGTGAGCGGCAAGGGCGGGCTGATGGTGCGGGTGCCGCCGGAGGAGACAGAGGCGTTGCTCGCCGACGAGCACGTCGAGCCGATGGTCATGTCGGGCCGAGCGACCCGCGGCTGGGTACGGGTGAGCGCCGACGGGGTGACGGGCGACGCCGCCTTGCGCGGTTGGGTCCGCCGCGGCGTCGACTACGCCGTCAGCCTGCCCGCCAAATAGAAGGTTCCGTGCGGTGCGCCGCGGGTAGCCGACGGCGGTGAGCAACAACGACGGCCAAAAAGACACCGTGCGCCGCCTTCTCTCGGAGGCCGGCGGCACCTATGCCGAGCAGGCCGGAATCACGCCGGCCGACAAGCCCATGCCGCTGTTCGAGCTGCTGGTGCTGTGCATGCTGGCGAGCAAACCGATTGACGCGAACATCGCGATGCGTGCCGCGCGGGAGCTCTTCAAAGAGAAGATCCGCACGCCCGACTCCGTGCTCGCGGCCGAGCGGAAAACCGTCATCGACGCCTTCGGCCGCGCCGGGTACGCCCGCTACGACGAGAGCTCCGCCACCCGTCTCACCCAGATCGCGACCGCGGTCAACGAGGACTATCACGGCGATCTGCGCGGGCTGGCTGACCGCGCAGACGGCGACGTCAGCGCCGCCAAGAAGCTGCTCGAGGAGTTCACCGGCATCGGTGACACCGGCGCGGACATCTTCCTGAGGGAGATCCAGGACGTGTGGACCTGGGTGCGGCCCTACTTCGACCCGCGCGCTCTCGGCGCGGCGAAGGAGCTCGGCCTGCCCGACGACCCCGACGAACTGGCGCGTCTGGCCGACGGTGCGTGCGCACCGCTGGCGGCGGCGCTGGTGCGGGTGTCGCTGGACCGCAGTGTGCGTGACGCGCTGATGAGCTGACGCGCACTCGCGACCGCGCGAGCGCGCGCGAAATCACGGACTCGCGCGCGTGTCGGCGTACAGACCCGCGCGCTCGCGAGCGGGAGGTACCCCAAGCTCGCGGGACAACCGGGGTGGCATGCTGGTGCACCGATATGTCTGTGATCACGCGACTCTGCGGGGCGGCAGCCCTGGCGCTGTCGGTCGCCGCCTGCACCGGACCCACCGTCGTCACCACCGACGACACCGTCGCGCCGCCCGCCGCCGCACCACCCCCTGCTCCGGAAACCACGCGGCCGAGCAATGCCCACCTGGCCAACGCCTTCGCCTACGCCACCCGTGATCCCGCCGGCGGCACGGTCTACGCCTTCACCACGCCCAGCGGACGTTGGCAGTGCGAGATCACACCGCGCACGCAGGCCTCGTGCGGCAAATCCGGCGGCACCGCCAGCGCGATCGGCATCACCGGGGCTCCCGACGACGTGCCCGACGCGGACGGCGAGCCGTCCACCCCGACCGCGATCCTGGTCGAGCGCACCGCCGACCCCCGGTTCGCCGCGCTGCCCGCATCCGCGGTCGACGATCCGCCGGAGCTGCCGTTCAACCGCATCCTGGCCGTGGCCGGATTCCGGTGCAATGTGCAGGAAGCGTCCGGCGTGTCCTGCCTCTCGGAATTGTCGGGCAAAGGCTTCACGTTCTCCGCCGACGGTTTCACCACCGCCTACACCGACGTACCCGCCGCTGCGTCCTGACTATGGTCAAGGCCATGCCAGCTCCCGTCACCGTGACCGTCACCGGAGCCGCCGGCCAGATCGGCTACGCCGCGCTGTTCCGCATCGCCGCCGGGGCGATGCTCGGCCACGACACTCCCGTGGTGTTGCGTCTGCTCGAGCTGCCCGACGCCGTGCGCGCCGCCGAGGGCGTGGTCATGGAGCTCGACGACGGCGCCTTCCCCCTGCTCGCGGCCACCGAGATCCACGACGATCCGGTGCGCGCGTTCGACGGGGTCAACGTCGCGCTGCTGATCGGCGCGAGGCCGCGCACCAAGGGCATGGAGCGCGCCGATCTGCTGGGCGCCAACGCGGCGATCTTCGCGACCGCGGGCCGGGCGTTGGGCGCTGGCGCGGCAGCCGATGTCCGCGTGCTGGTCGTCGGCAACCCCGCCAACACCAACGCGCTCGTCGCGGCGGCGCACGCTCCCGACATCCCCGCCGAGCGTTTCACCGCGCTGACCCGCCTCGACCACAACCGCGCCGTCGCCGCGATGGCCCGGCACGCGGGCGTGCCCGTCACCGAGATCCGCCGGATGACGATCTGGGGCAACCACTCACCCACGCAGTACCCCGACATCTTCCACGCGATCGTCGGCGGCCGCGCCGGCGCCGACTACGCCGCCGACACCCGTTGGCTCACCGACGATTTCATTCCGACGGTGGCCCGGCGTGGCACCGCGATCATCGAAGCGCGCGGCGCCAGCTCAGCGGCCTCGGCGGCCAACGGCGCCATCGATCACATCGACGACTGGATCCACGGCACCCCCGACGGAGACTGGACGTCGGTGGCCCTGCCGTCCCCCGGTGCCTACGGCATCGACGAGGGGCTGGTGTGTTCCTTCCCGTGCCGATCGGTCGACGGGCGTTGGGAGATCGTCGAGGGGCTGGACATCAATCCGTTCTCGCGCAGCAGAATCGACGCATCGATCGCCGAGCTGCGGGCTGAACGCGACGCGGTGGCCGCGCTCGGACTGCTGTAGTCACTCCAGTGTCGCGGTGCCGTCGGCGTGCACGCGCACGGCCGCACCGGCGATGTCGTCGGTGACCGTGGTCCGGGCCGCCTCGGCGTCGGGCATGACCGCCAGCACCCGGTCTTCGTTCGGGGTGCGTACCGCCAGGAACGCCTTCTCCGGAACGCCGTCGCGGTCGAACGGCGTCGTCCACGTCTCCACCGTGCCGATTCCGGTCCAATCGACCAGCTCGGTGCGGGTCGGCTCCCGATCGACAGCGTCCTGCACGTTCTCCCAACGGAATTCGTGGTGCGGGGGCTCGGTGCCGTACACGCCGAAACTGTGCTTGGTGAGATAGCCGCCGTTGGCGGTGATCAACCCCCGCGTCCCGGGGTTGGCGGCGAGTTGCTCGGCCATCGTCGCGATGGAGTGCGTGACGTAGTTGTTCCACGGTCCCCCGGCGAACGTCAGCCCGCCGGTGACGGTCAACGGCCTGCTGGGATCGCCGACCGGCAAGCCGAGTTCGGTCGCCGCGACCTGGACGGCCGACGGGAAGCACGAGTACACGTCGATGAGGTCCATCTCCTCGACGCCGGTGCCCGCCAGTTCGAGTGCGCGCCGGCCCGCGATCCTGATCGCCGGTGAGGTGTGGAACTCTGCGCGTTCCCCGATGGCGTAGGTGTCATGAGCGTCGGTGCCCGCGTACGGGAAAACCCAACGCTCACGCGGGATCTGGAGATACTGCGCCTTCTCCGCGGACGCCACGATCAGCACCGCGCCCTGGTCGACCATGTTGTTGGAGTTCATCAGCTTGGTGTAGGGCCAGCTGATCATCCGGTTCTGCGCCGACGGCTCGTAGATCTCCTCGGCGGTGTAGGCCTGTCGGTTCCACGCGTGCGGATTCTTCGCTGCCACGGCCGAGAACTGCGCCCACAGCGCGCCGATACGCCTGCGGTGCGCGTCGTCGGACTCCCCCGCCGCGATGCGGAGCGCCTGCTCGAACATCGGGTACACATAGGACGGACGGTCCAGGTGGATCTTCAGATCGCCCGGGCCGGCCATCGGCATGACCTCGTCCGAGCCGGGTGCCAGCGGCACTGTGTCGTCCTGCTTCGTCCAGTCCGCCTTGGCGCCGGCGGCGCGCATCTTCGTCTTGGTGCGCCACGTCTCGGCGCCGGCGATCAGCACCACGTCGGCGCGGCCCTGCTGGATGTCCAGGCAGGCGAGGTTGACCAGCGTCTGCGGCACGTTGCCGCCGATCCCGGTGTAGCGGGTGGCGGCCTTCTCGGCGCCGATCCGTTGTGCGACGAGGAGCCCGGCGTCGCGATAGCGCCACGAGAGCAGGTTGACCACCCGGACCGCGTCGACGGCTGCCAGTGTCCGCGGATCGGCGGCCTCCCGCGCCGCCGCGACCATCAGGTCGACGGGTTCGACGCTCGCGTTCTCGGTGTGCTGGTTGACCTGGCCGTAGCCGACCAGCACGGGCGTTCTGGGGTCGAGGGACATGGGTCAACCTTCCTGGTGATGGTCGAACAGCACACCTGCGGCCAACAACGCATCGACGCGCTCAGCGGTCAGGCCGAGCACGCGGGTGCAGATCTGACGGGTGTGCTCGCCCGGCATCGGTGCCGGACGCAGTGGGGCACGGGGAATGCGGCGATAGGGAGCCGGCGCCGTCTCGGTGGGAATCGGTTGCTCGAGCAGCGGATGAACCAGCTCGGTGAACACCTGGCGGTGCAGCACCTGGGGATCGTCGGGCACATCCGCTGCGCGGTTCATCGGCGCGGCAGGCACCCCGTGGCGCTGCAAGAGCTCGGCGACCTCGAGCTTGTCACGCTGGGACGTCCACGCCGCGAGCGCCGCGATCAGCGCCGCCCGCTCGCCGGGCAACTTTTCGGCCACGACGGATTCCAGCGCCGCCCGTTCGGCGCCGCCACTCGGCACCGAGATCACGCACCACTCGTCGTCGCCGGCGCACGGACAGACTGCGTGCACGGTGTCGTCGTCGACGACGGAAAAGCCTGCGGCACGGGCTGATTCGGTGATGTAGCGGTCCGCCAGCTGGTTGACGGCCACCTCGGCCTGCGACAGGTGGACGTGCGCGCCGCGGCCGTCGCGGTTCCGACGGACGAGTGCGGCCAGGGCCGCGACAGCGGTCAGCCTGCCCACCACGTGGTCGGGAAAGATCGTCGTGGCATCGAAGAACTCGCCGGGCGGAGCGTCCGAGGACGTCCACAACCGGGTGATGCCGGTGGAGGCACGGACCAGCGGTCCGTACCCCATCTGGGCGCTCCAGGGCCCGTGATCGCCGTAGGCGCTGCTCTCGGCCAGCACGATGTCGGGGTTGAGCTCGCGCAACCGCTCGAACGGAAAGCCAAGTGCGGCAAGGGTTCCCGGCTTGAAGTTGGCGAACACCGCGTCGGAGGTGGCGACCAGACGGGCGAACAGTTCCGCACCCTGACGGTCCCGCAGATCCAGTCCGAGGCTGTACTCGTTGCGATGGGTCAGCGCCCACGACCGGCTCAGCGGCATTCCGGCCGGGGCCTGCCGCAACCCGTCCGGATAGGCGGCGCTCTCGATCTTGATGACCTCGGCGCCGAGGTCGGCGAACAGCCGGCCCAGTTCACCTCCCGCGACGATCACGCCGAGATCCAGGATCCTCAGCCCCTCGAGCGGATACGTCGGCGCTGGTGTCGTCGGCGTATCGGAATTGGCGGGCAGCGTCCACGCGGGCTCGTCGGTCGCGACATCCGGTGCCGGGACGCGGAATCCGGCGCGCTCACCGTCGACGACGACAGGACCGACGGGAATGGTCAGCATCGCGTCCGGGGTCAGCGCCACCTCGCTCAACGCGCCGGTGAGATGAAAGTGGTCTGCTTGCAACGCTTCTGCGGGGGTCCGGACCGCCGCGATGGGCACACCGCGGTCCCGGCCCTGCGCGACGAGTTCATCCATCGACTGTGGGGAGAACAGCGCGGCGATCGTTTCGTTGAGCTCTGCCGAGGCTGCGTACCGGGCGGCGATCGTGTCGAACATTGGGCCGGCGAAGCGCGGCGGCTCACCCAGCCACGCGCGCATGCCGCGCCACTGCCGCGGGGACAGCAGGCAGATGCGGACATGGCCGTCACGGCATCCGAAGATGGGGTAGATCTGCTGGTTGCGGGGCCGCCCCCGCCACAACGCGGTCGGCGGCTTGAGCCCGACGGCCGCCTGGCCTTCGGACCCGTACGGCGGATCGAGCGCCTGCAGAACCGCTTCGAACCGCGAGAAATCGATGAAATCTCCTCGGCCACTGCGGGTCCGGTCGTAGTAGGCGGCGAGCACCGCCCACGCCGCCTGCACCGTGCCCGTCGCCGACCCGATGCCGATGGGTGGCAGCACGGGCGTACCGGTGGTCGGCCCCGTCCGAGACAGTGCCGAGGAGAGCGCGTAGAACACCGCATCGTTGCCCTGCCAGCACGCCCGCGGCCCGGTCAGGCCGAAGTCGGTGATCGACAGCACGACCAGATGGGCGAACCGATCGGCCAACTCGAGCGCTGATGTCCCGAACAGCGTTGCGCCGCCGGGGTTTCCACTGTCGATCAGGATGTCGGCGCTCGCGGCGAGCTCGATCAACCGATCACCATCAACCGGATCGAGCGTCGTGCACCGTTTGTTGGCGTTGTCGATGGCGAAACCGATTCCCGCGCCGTTGATCGTCGGCCGCGCCGACCGTGCCGGGGCGCCGCCGGGCGGCTCCACCTTCAGCACATCGGCGCCCAGATCGGCGAGAATCCGGCCGACGCCGTCGCCCTCACCGCCGGCCAGATCGAGCACGCGCACGGACGTCAGCAGTCCCGCCTCGCCCATCGATGGTGCCGCCCTCCTGTGGTGCCCGTCGGCGGAAAGATTAACCCGCCGCTCATCGGGTAGGGGTTGACGGTCTGCCGATGCCTAGTTAGATGAGGATGTTGGAAGGGGATCATGACGACAGCCTGGACGACCGTGGACCGGCAGCCGATCAGCGACGAGACGGTGGCGAGGCTGGATCGCTGGTGGCGCGCCGCGAACTATCTGTCGGTCGGCCAGATCTACCTCTTGGACAACCCGCTGTTGCGGACCCCGTTGGCGAGCGAGAACGTCAAGCCGCGCCTGCTCGGACACTGGGGCACCACTCCCGGGTTGAACTTTCTCTACGCCCACCTCAACCGGGTGATCGCCGAGCGGGGACAGTCCACGATCTACCTGACCGGCCCCGGTCACGGCGGTCCCGGCCTGGTGGCCAACGCCTACCTCGACGGCACCTACAGCGAGATCTACTCGGACATCACCGCCGACGCCGAGGGGATGCGGCGCCTGTTCCGGCAGTTCTCCTTCCCCGGCGGTATCCCGTCCCACGTCGCGCCGGAGACTCCCGGCTCCATCCACGAGGGCGGCGAGCTGGGTTACGCACTGTCGCATGCCTACGGGGCGGCGTTCGACAATCCCGATCTGCTGGTGGCCGCGGTCGTCGGCGACGGCGAGGCCGAGACCGGTCCGCTGGCGACCAGCTGGCACTCCAACAAACTCGCCAACCCCGCGCACGACGGCGTCGTGCTGCCGATCCTGCACCTCAACGGTTACAAGATCGCCAACCCGACCGTGCTCGCCCGCATCCCCGAGGACGAATTGCGCAGCCTCCTGGTCGGTTACGGGCATCGGCCGCACTTCTTCGAGGTGACCGACGAGAACGCCGGCGAGCACGCCGATGCGCACCGTCGTTTCGCGACCCTGCTCGACGACGTCCTCGACGAGATCGCCGCCATCAAGGCCCGCGCCGCCGACGGCGACGATTCGCGGCCGGCCTGGCCCATGATCGTCTTCCGCACCCCCAAGGGGTGGACGGGACCCGAGACGATCGACGGCAAGAAGACGACCGGCTCCTGGCGCGCGCATCAGGTTCCGCTGGCCAGCGCGCGCGACACCGCCGAACACCTCGCCGTCCTCGCGGACTGGCTGGCCTCCTACCGCGCCGAGGAACTGTTCGACGACGACGGCCGGTTGCACGACGACATCGCCGCGCTGGCGCCTGAGGGCCCGCTGCGGATGAGCGCCAACCCGCACACCAACGGCGGCCTGCTCCTGAAGGATCTGCGACTGCCCGACTTCCGATCGTTCGCTGTCGACGTGCCCGCACCCGGCGCGACCGTCGCCGAGGCCACCCGCGTTCTGGGCGGCTGGCTCACCGAGGTGATCCGGCTCAACCCGGAGAACTTCCGCATCTTCGGCCCCGACGAGACCGCGTCGAACCGGCTGCAGGCCGTCTACGACGCCACCGACAAGCAGTGGAACGCCGAGCTGGCCGGCCCCGAGGTCGACGAGCACCTGGCGCGCGTCGGGCGGGTCGTCGAGATGCTCTCCGAACACCAGTGCCAGGGCTGGCTCGAGGGTTACCTCCTGACCGGCCGCCACGGCCTGTTCAACTGCTACGAGGCGTTCATCCACATCGTCGACTCGATGCTCAACCAGCACGCCAAATGGCTCAAGGTCACCGACAAGATCCCGTGGCGCCGACCCATCGCGAGCTTGAACTACCTTCTTTCCAGCCATGTCTGGCGCCAGGACCACAACGGGTTCTCCCACCAGGACCCCGGCTTCATCGACCACGTCGTCAACAAGAGCGCCCATGTGGTGCGCGTCTACCTGCCCCCGGACGCCAACACCCTGCTGTCCACCTACGACCACTGCCTGCGCTCACGTCAGTACGTCAACGTCGTGGTCGCAGGCAAGCAGCCCTCCCCCACCTACCTGACGATGGAGCAGGCGATCGCGCACTGCACGCGCGGCCTCGGTATCTGGGAGTGGGCCGGAAGCGAGGAGCTGGGCACCGAGCCCGACGTGGTGCTGGCGGCCGCAGGCGACATCCCGACGCTGGAGGCGCTGGCAGCCGCCGACATCCTGCGTCAACACCTGCCGGAGCTGAAGGTGCGGTTCGTCAACGTCGTCGACCTGATGCGGTTGCAGGACGACACCGAGCACCCGCACGGGTTGTCCACGCGTGACTTCGACATGATCTTCACCACCGACCGGCCGATCATCTTCGCCTATCACGGCTACCCGTGGCTGATCCACCGGCTGACCTATCGGCGGACGGGCCACGCGAATCTGCACGTGCGCGGCTACAAGGAGGAAGGCACCACCACGACACCGTTCGACATGGTGATGCTCAACGACTTGGATCGCTATCACCTGGTGATGGACGTCATCGATCGGGTGCCCTCGCTCGGGCCTCGGTGCGCGACGCTGCGCCAGCAGATGGCGGACAGGCGGATCGCCGCCCGGGAGTACACCCGCGCCTACGGCGACGACATCGGCGAGGTCAAGGACTGGGTGTGGCCCGCGGCCCGTGAGTCCGGGTTCGGCACCGCAGGCGCCGACACCGACACCGGGGGCGACAACGAGTAGCTGACCTGCGGTGATCGCCGGCTTCGGTATTCTGAGCCGGTTATGACGGTGATGACCGGCGCCAGTGCGTCTCCTGAGCCCCACCCTCTGGTGGAACAGCTGGCGGCGTTGCACCACGCCCGCGCCTACGTCGACGTCGGCGTCGTCGTGGTCGTGCTCGCGGTGACCAACCTGATCGCGCACTTCACCACCCCGTGGGCCAACGTGGCCGTGGTACCGATCGCCGCCGTGGGCCTGGTCGCGCTGGTGCGCTCACGCGGGCTGGGCTGGCACGAACTCGGGTTGGGGCGCGAACACTGGCGGTCGGGCGCCGGCTATGCGCTGGGCGCGGTCGCGGTGGTCGGCCTCGTGATCGCCATCGGCGCGCTGCTGCCCTGGACCCGGCCGATGTTCCTCAACAACCACTACGCGACGCTGTCGGGGGCGCTTCTCGCGTCGATGATCATCATTCCGCTGCAGACCGTGATCCCCGAGGAACTCGCATTCCGAGGCGTTCTGCACGGCGCGCTGGACCGCGCGTGGGGCTTCCGGGGCGTCGCCGCCGCAGGCTCCCTGCTGTTCGGCCTGTGGCACATCGCCACCTCGCTGGGGCTGACCGCCAGCAACGTCGGGTTCACCCGCATCCTGGGCGGCGGACCGTTCGGCATGATCGCCGGCGTCGTCGGCGCCGTCATCGCCACGGCGGCAGCCGGTTTCGTGTTCACGTGGCTGCGCCGGCGCAGCGGCAGCCTGATCGCGCCGATCGCCCTGCACTGGTCGCTCAACGGGCTGGGTGCGCTCGCCGCGGCGCTGGTCTGGCACCTCAGTTAGACGCGGCGGGCGACCCCAGCGCAGCCCTACCGCTTGGACCGCGTCAGCGCGGTGTAGCCGAGTGTCAGGACTACAGCGGCTGCGATGCTGATGGCCCAACGAATCCAGTCGATACCGCTGGTGTTCGCGTTGCCGGGCCTCGCGATCATGCCCCAGAGCCAATAGCCGATGAGTGCGCCCGCGATGCCGATGACGATCGTGACGATCCACCCCATCGCCTGTTTACCGGGAATGACCAGCCGCGCGAGCGCCCCGATCACGGCGCCGAAGATGATCAGCCCGATGAGTTCTCCGATGCCCATGTGTCCTCCTTCTGGCAGGTATGTAACCGGCTGAGGACATCGGCCGCACGAACTCTCTCAGAACCTTCGAACGGATGCTCACCGCACGACCATCTCGTCAGCCAGGCCCGGTTGCGGTCGCAAACGGGCCTGACTCCGGTATAGCCCCGGCAGGTAACGATCAGTCGACAGGATCGGACACGATCGGGGTGAATCAGGCGGGCGGCAGCATCCCCGGCGCGGTGTTCGGGTCGACGGGCACCGGCTGGCCGACAGCCGGACGCGGCGGCGGCGCGTTCGGATCGGCAGGCGGCGGCGGGGCGCCCGGATCCGCCGGCGGCGGCGGAGGCGGGGGCGTCCAGGGCCGGATCGAGTTCGCCAGCGCGACGGCCTCGGCCTGCGGAATCGGGTTGGTGGCGGTACCCAGCCACACCACGAACCACCGTTCGGGGGCGCGCTGACCGCGCGGGGTGCCCGGCGCCGTCGGGGCGCCGACCACGCCGGCCCAGATCTGCCCGTTCGGCTTGTTGGTGTCGGTGAACTTGACCTCGTAGGACGACGCGACACCGGTCATGCCGTTCGCGTTGAGCGGCACGGTCTGCTGGTTGATGCGAGTCCCGGGGAAGGGCATGAAGAACTCGCCCATGTCCGAGGCCAGGCGCTGTGCGGCCTTGGTGTTGTCGGTCTCGGCGCCGGCGAACAGCTTCAGGTCGAGACGGCCGAGCAGGATGCTGGTGTCGTTCGGGGCCGGGGTGTCCGGCGGGGACCCGGCCGGCGGCAGCTTGTTCAGCAGAGCCTGCCCGTAGGACAGCGAGGCCGCGTCGGCCACCTTCCAGCCGGCGGGTACGACGTAGCTGAAGCCGCCGGCGGCGTTGTCCACCCGACCCGGTTCCGGAGCGGGCGGCGGGGCGGGGGCCGGGGCGTTGGGATCGGCCGGCGCCGGCGCCGGTGCGTTGGGATCGGCCGGGGGTGCGGGGGCAGGCGCAGGCGCGTTCGGATC
>NZ_JAKRFN010000038.1 GCF_022348085.1 Mycobacterium sp. PSTR-4-N
GCCCCGGTCGTCGCTGGGGCTCTCGTGGCCTCCAAAGCGGTGGCCAGTCAACGGAAACGGGACGACAGCGCATCCGGACGCCGGTCAACGCCGCCACCACCGTCCTCATCCTCGGCGTCGGGCGGGGGATCCGGCTCCGGCCCTGCCCCGTCGAGCTCGGGACGGTCGGGCGGCAGCGCGCCCCCATCGGGGCGTGACACCTCACGCAATCGAGCCTCGGAGGCTCGGGGCAGCTCGGATGAGCCGCCCCCGTCTGCCGGGCGCCGCGGGAAGCCACCGCAAGGCTAGACAGAGGAGACCAATGTGACGACGCACACCGCGCAACTCATCGGCGGCGACTGCCGCACTGCGCTGCCTCGGACGCGACGCCGCGGTCAGGCCGCAGCCACCGGCGACGCCAACCTCCTCGCAGCTCGCCTCTACTGGGCAATGTCGCGGCTGGTCAATCACGGATGGGTGGTCGAGCAGTTCGGCCCAGAAGGATGGTCTGTCCGCGACGGCGTGGGCCGGCTCCATTCGGTGCGCGCCGACACGGACGGCGGCGGGGAACCCCTCCTGCAGGTCCAGGTCGGCCGGCTGTTGGCCGAGCTGGACCACCTGAAGCCCGACGACCGCGCCGCCGTCGTGCGTCGGGTCGGGGCGAGGCTGCGGCTGCACATGTCTGCTGGCAGAGCGCATCCCGACGATGCGCGGCAGCCCTGGCATCTGCCGTCGGTGGTGGGTGAGCAGCCCTGTGCCGAGGTGCGGCGGGCGTACTGGGCGGCGATGACCTTGACCGACGACTACGGCTGGCAGATCACCAACGTCCACGCCGACGGCTTCGAGGCCGTCACACCGGGCACCACCAGTCCGACGGCGTTTCGCCGACGGCGGCGGGGCACGGGGACTACCGCGGACACACTGGCCCATCTGCTGACCGCGACGAGCGGGCACGTCGCCGAATTGGCTGCTCTGGTCTCGGCGCATCAGGCGACGACGCGCGCGACCCGCCTGCCGATCGGGGGACCGCGATGACGACCCTGGCCCCTCACCGACGGAGCGGCCTCGCTAGGGCCGACACGACCGGGCCGGAAGACCACGCGGCGGCGTTTCGCCAGATCGCCCACGCGCTCGACGCTGAGGAGACGTTCGGTGACACGGGGCGTGGCCAACAGCGCACCGAGCGGCAGCGGTGGGCGGCCGCCGTGCACTTCGCGGTGCGTCTGGCCGGTCGCAGCGAGGAATTGCTGACCCTGCGTGATCGCTGCGGCGGTCACGGCCCCGGATGCTCCTGCGGGATACTCGATCCTGGCGGCATCGGCAGTGTGCTCTGCGATTACGCGCAAGCCCCCCAGGACCCGGTGGCTCAGCCGGGTCATGCGATGGGGTTGACGCTGCGGCGGCCGTGGGCGTCGATGCTGATGGTGCCCACCGAGGCCGGGGGCAAGAACGTCGAGAACCGCACCGACACTACGACCTACCGAGGCCCGGTCCTGATTTACGCCGGTGCTCGCCTCGATCGTGCCGGGGTCGAGTTGGGCGGGCGACAGGGCCTGCACTGCATGGACTTCCACACCGCCCAACAGGGCTGGCTGGGTGCCGCAGTGCTCGTTGACGTTCACCGCGCCCGTGGGTGCTGTGCACCGTGGGGCAACACCCGCAAGACCCAGCAGCTATATCACTGGGTGTTCGAATCACCCGTTCGGTTGGCCCGCCGACCGTGGCGCGATGGCGCACGCGGTTTCGTTGGCCTGCAACCGGTTTCCTGGTCAGCACTGATCAATCCGAAGGTGTATCGCGGCGCGCGAGAAGGGCAGGTGTGATGGACGACGACAACGACTATGGCGCCGGCCGCGGCGGCCCGCTGCGCACCGAAGCCGACCGCCTGCTGCAGGCGAAATACCACCAGAAGGAACGCGAGCGACGCAAGCGCAACGCGTTGAGCCGGCTCGTGGACGTACTCGATGACGTTGCCCCGCAACGCCGCCCGCGCCCGCACCACTTGGCCGATGTCGCCAGCTTCTACGGCGTGCACCCGCGCGCCGTGCTGACCGTGCTGCGCCGCCACCGGGAGGAGTTTGAATCCGACGGTTGGCGCGAAAGCGATCCGCACCGCCACGTCGGCGACTACTGGCCTGACCAGGCGGTGGTGCGGGCGGGGCTGCTGCTGGAGCGGTCCGCAGTGGCTGACCAACTGCGTCATCTGCTGGGGGAGGGGACACTGCCGCTGGTGTACTCCCTCAGCGATGCGCGGATCAACGAGTGCCAGCGGTTGTACCGCACAGCCTTGGGGGTTGTGGGCGATGTTCACGATCTGAGCCCCGATGAGCTGTGGCATAGCCTGCAGCAGACCGACCGCTACGAATTAATGGCGCTGGTGGTGGCGCTTGCTGCGCTCATCGACTACGACAAACCCAGCCCGGGCGGGTGGCTTCGGGGGCTGAGCACCCCCACCGGCAAGCGTAAGGACGGCAGCATTCGGCGTGGTCTGGCTCTGCTGATTCCGGTGCGGCAGAGCACCGACGAGCGGCGCCAGCCCCGACCCGGGTCCGCACTGAACTGCGCGTCCACCGCCGATAGTGCCGTCGCCCAATGAGAGCAGACACCGCAGTGGTCTCCCCACTGGCCGAGCGGACAGCGGGCGCTCAGGAGGCCGCCGCCCGCATCGCCGCGATGCTGCCCCAGCACACCCACTACGTGCAGTTGCAGTCCGGGGGCTTGGAGGTGCTGCTGCACAAACCGCCCAGCCATGCCGAAACCATCAACGACACCAGCCAAGACGTCGTGACATTTTGGAGGGTGCTGCGCGACCGTCCCCATGAGCTGCACCGTGTGTGCGCGCTGACCCCGCTCAGCCGCATAGAGTTCGACACCGCCCGCGGTAGCGGTTCCCACCTCGGCGCCGATGATCTGGAGGCGGCCCGGCGGGTGTGGGTGGTGCTGACCCAAAGCGCCGACGGGCCTGCACGGATGCGCCCACAATGGCGAGGAACGCGACGTCGCCGGCAGCACACTGAACCAGGCACTGACATCGAGCAGATGGAGTCGCTGGCGCAGCGCCTCAAGGAGGTCACGTTGGAATGCCTGCCTGCGGTCAAGGTCGTCGAAGCTCACGGCGGCCATCGCGGCGTGTGTTTCTACGCCGATCTGAGGGCGAACCTTTTGGGAGCCCAAGGTGCCGACCCTGGTGCGGCCTTTCGCCCCGGACCCGACGTGCTGCTGTCGGCGTTGGCCAAAATCAAAGCGGCAGCGGTGGTCAGAGTGGACCACACCGAAGTCGAGATGACGGCACCGCCCGGTTGGGCACAGGCCACGCTGACTGTGCAGACCGGGCCTGCGGTGCTGCTGTGGTCGAACCGGCCACTACCGGTGCAACAGCCCCTGTTCGACGTCGATGACGCCACGGTTGGGGCGCAGACACCGTGACGCGGGCCGAGACCTACCAACTGCGGGCTCAGTTGCTGGAGCTGCTGCGGGAGGCCGACCGTCCGATCAGCAGCGCGACGCTGGCCAGAATGCTGCCGTGGCACACCGAGCGTTTGGACCTCGGCTGCGAGCTGGTCTGTCTGCCCCCACGCCGCACCCGCAATCTGGAAGTGGTGGAGTGCCACGGCAACTGGCACGTCGTGCGCCGCCCACGCTCCTCCCAGGACTCGGGAGCCGGCATCTACCGCCATCTGAGAAGCCTTGCCCGCGAAGGCATGGTGCGGGCCATCAACTTGGGGCCCCGCCGGGTGGAATGGGAGTACATCCCACCTCGGTAGGTCGGCAGGCGTGATCTGTGCCTTTCACCCGAAGACGAACACCGCCGACAGACAGGGTGGTTCCGTACATTGTTTCGGCGTGTTGCAGACCGCGGCGCGTTTTCCACGCGCAGCGGACTGTCGAAGCTCCCACACGCAGCGATCGGAACTTGGTCTTGCCGTACCAGTTAGTCGCCCACAACGTTCCACCACGTGGTGGGTGAACGAGCGTGACTGGGCAAGCCCGATCTCAAATTATTCTCGTACTGGCCTGACAGCCGCCCATAGCTCCGCTGCCGCGGAATTCATCGCCTGCTCGTTCTTCCGTCGAGTCCGTGCGTAAATGAGGTCGGGCACCAACGGTGCTGAGCGTCGCAGACTGTAGAGGCGTTCCTGCCAGACGAGCAGATCCTCGTCGTTGAGCGGGTTGTCTCTGGTACCGCGTACGGCGTGTTCAATGTCATCGGCCATCGAGCGCCGGTCGGCGCACGCCTGCGTAGACGACCGCAACTGCTCACCGATGTCTAGGCAGGCCGGCAGCAGCGGTGCTGCCACACCAAGCAGAAACGTCGTCAGGCTGGTACCGATAATCATGCTGGTCATCACAATGACAACCGTCCAGACGACCAACACTGTCAGCCAGTAACGAGCGTTGAGGCGCTGCAGCCGTTCGGAATAGGCCGCGTTTGCCCGCTGCGCTATAGCCACGCACACCGTGCCTGCGGCGTCGCGATCCAGCGGGTACCAGCCCAAGAGACCGCCCTGCTTGGCGCGGTCCAGCACCTCTGTATCCGAGCCAGCGAGCTCGGCGACATCCTCAGGGGTGGGGCGCGGTACTCTCGTAGCCAGCGGCGGCATGTCGAAGACGAGCCTGTCGAAATCTTCCTGGACCGCCGCGCCCTGAGCGGCGAGTTTCCCCTCGAAAGCTTTGAAGATGGTGCGCGACAGGAAGATCCATACGCCAGCGACCGCTCCCACCACAACCGCGGCTTTGGGAAAGAAAACTGCCAACGGCGGTGCCACTATGCCCATCACGCTAAACCCGATCCACCGCAGGTAAGTCCAGCGCTTCGCCTTCGCATACAGAGCTCGCTGGGCAATCAACAGTCGCAGCGCCCCCTGGGAGTCCTGCGCGGCGGCTATATCGGCGGCGGCAGGGGCCGCATAGTCGTGTTCTTCGGTGTCCATCTGCGCACCCTGTTATCCGTAGGTCGGAAATTTCATACCGAAAACATTGCGCCACAGTGGAATCGCCTCACTGTGCTTGTCCGTACATGCCTTCAGCCAAGCGCTACGCGCGGTGTTGGTGGCGCTGGCGAGCTGGGCCGTGATCGCCTGCCTTTGTTCGTAGTTGAGATACCCAGAGACGTCTTGACCTGCGTGCCAGCACCAGTGGATCTCCGACTGCGCAAGCTCGAACCACTTGAAGACAGGCCAACTGTAATCGTCCCACGATGTGGATAGTTTAAGCGCGATCACTTCGAGGTGATAGCTCTGCAGCTTCACCGGCTGACGACGATTCCAGTGTTTGAGCATCGTGATCACT
Organism: Mycobacterium sp. PSTR-4-N; assembly: GCF_022348085.1. Classification (GTDB taxonomy): domain Bacteria; phylum Actinomycetota; class Actinomycetes; order Mycobacteriales; family Mycobacteriaceae; genus Mycobacterium. The sequence continues at coordinate 5,269 of NZ_JAKRFN010000038.1, forward strand.
CGCCGGAAGCGGGACCCCCGAGCCGTAACCGCCGCGGCGATGTCGCTGCTGTGCTGGGGAGGGTTGGTCGGCAACCAGATCTCGCGTGTCATGTCGGGAATCTCGTACCCTGTGACCTTCCCATTGTTGTCGTTCACTCGTGACGCTGGGACAACATCGATGTTGGGCCAGGACTGGAAGCTAACCGTGACGGCTTGTCCGTTGCGCCGTCCTGCCCCTGCCTGCCCGGTCCCCAGAGCATTTTTCACCGCGAGCAGCACCTGCGACGGTCGGCGGTCCTTGATGTGTTTGCCGTAGTGGAGCACCGCCATCACGTCGACGTCCGCATGCTCCTTTAGCGCGGTGTACCGCGGGATTGAACCGAAGGCTATCGCCTCCAGTACCTCGATGCCGTTGTTGCGCAACCTGTCCACCACCCACTCTCGACGCGCATTCGCCGTTGTGCGATGGTCTCCAGGTAGATTAACTTCCTCGTAGAAGCGGGCGAACGCCGCTTCAGTAGTCCAAACCATCTCACTCCATCGTCAGTGCCGACAGCCGACCCATCGCTGCCCTGGTGGTCAACGGATGACGGCTGGAACAAACCCTAGTGGCCCCCACCGACACGCTGATGTTGGTCGACGGCACCCGCCGCGCCGGTTGGCACGCGTCGTCGCGGTCAATCTGACTCGTCGAACCGGCCGCTTGTTCCTTGGACGGCTACACCATGCTCGCTGGGTGCCACCCGAACATCGCCCGGTGAAACTTCGCTCGTTCGGGCGGCTCAGGATCAACGTGTCCCAGCGGCACTTCAACGCACCCGAGGAATCGGCTCGGAGCTGGAGCACGATCCGCCTCGCTGGTCACGGTTTCATCGGTCGACTCTTTCGCTGCGGCAGCTTGCTCAGCGGCGATCATGCTGTTGGGCTTGTTGCAGAGGATCAGTCGCGTGAACGCTTCGACGTACTCCAAAGCTGCTCCCATCAGAGTGAACCCAGCAGTGGCCAAATCCGCGGACATTACTTGGGGGCCGAAGGGCGAAATGGGGTCTGCCATCCACACTCCGAGGTCGTCGTAGTGGGACTGGTCCAGATTCCCAGCTTCAGGTGCGAAATGCGGGATCCCGCCTAGCATCAGCGCGGCATTAGTGGCGTTCCCGTATTGCCGTCCGGGCTGCGGCACGACCTGGAGGATGCCGTCGTGGATGTGGTTGCGCAGGTGTTTGCAGACCCAAGCGTATTTCTGTAAGCGGATCACATCGTCGAGCAACGTTTCGTCATACTGCTTCTGGACCAGCTTGTTAACGAAGTCGCGTGAGTCCAGTGACTGGTTTCGGATGGTTTTGTGATCCTTCGACGTGTCGAGCAGCCATGCGTACAGGCGTCCGTAGATGTCGAATGCCGCTGCAAGGTAGAGGAGTTCACGATCGAACGCCTCAGCGGCTGTCTCGACTACGTCGCTCCTGCGTTTGTCCAAGGGGTTGGACAAGGCGGCGAGCATGTGGTCCAGCGCACGTGCTGCGCGGGCCAACCGGATGAGGATCGAATTGAAGGCCTCGGCGCACACGGGACCACCTTGCGCGGTCGCAGCATGTGCCGCGGCGAAGTCGAAGAACGTCATCGCGCTGGTAACGCCCCACAGGTACGAGTTCACGATGGTTCCCGTCGACTCGGTCGTCTCCCACGCGCCGCCACCCAGGAGTTGACCGCGCTCTATGGCCACGACCGGGTTCGAGGTGACTCGCAAATAGTGCCCGATGAGGGCAACCGCGTCGGCGGGAGTTACCGTGACGACGATGTCGTTGTCTCCGACATCTGTGCGCCCGGCGACTGCCCGATTGGTGACGATCACGTCGATCTCTACGGCTCCGGCGCCGGCGGCGTAGGCAGCGGCGGTGTGGCGTTCATCGAGGCTTAGAACAGGCGCGTCGGCAGGAGCGGTCTGCTCGTCGAACTGTTGGAAAATCGGGAAGAACCGCGCAACCGACCAGCCTTCCTCCGTTTCAGTATTCGTCGTGATGTGGAACTCCGCCGCGTCCATGAATCGGCCGGCGTCGGTGACCGTGGTGAAGTCAACAGTGTGTAGCACCGGCTTATCCAGAAGCGTCGACCATGCATCTGGAGGCTGATCCATTCCGTTCGGCATCAGCAGGTGGACTTGGATCTCGTCGCGGGTGAGGAAGCCAGTGAGGTAGCCATCCGCAGGAGGCTGCGGGATCGACTCGACATCGATGCCGAGCCTCATTGGCCGTGTCTCGGGCCGTAGTGGAAACAAGGGAGTGGTCTTCTCCCTGACCGGCGGCCGCACGTAACGCATGAACCGCTTGTTGGGACGGCCCTGAGGGATCGCGATCGTCATCCCAGCATCGTCGCACCGCAGTATGACAACCCAACCCAGCATTGTCGGTCAGGCCGTCGCACCTGCACTCAGACTTCACGCCCACACGAGGTTGCCCATAGGCACTCTGGATATCGGCGGTCGAACTGGCCAAGCCGGTTCACGACCAGCTGCACGATTCACGATCCAGGTGTGACGACGTGCAAGTCAAGGATGTCGTCACGGTCGATGAGCATGATCTGGCTGCGTTCGGAGGCGTCAAGGTCATTGCGAGCCGCTTACGTGATCTGGCCGCAAGGCGACAATGAAGGGTGTCGCTAGGACACGTTTGTTGTGGGACTAACCTCGGCGCCGGCGCCCAGTTGACGTCTGCGTGGGCTGCGGCGCCGTGAGGGCGGCATACCGCTGGAACAGGATATGTTGCCGGCGCAGGTCTGTGCGATCATCAGCTTTCACGGAGAACAGCTGGTCGACCTCGTTATCCAGCGCGTCATGCGCCGCCATCAGTTCGACCGTCAACGCTTCGGGCGTATAGAGATCAGCGAGCGCTACGTCCGGTTGAAGCGAGCGAGCGGCGATGACGCCCTTGCCGGCATCAATGATGCGGGCGCGTGCCTGCTTGTCGGTGTGTGGCAATGGGAAGGTGTTCCACGTCAGGAGCTTGTTGAACCGGAGGTCAGACTTGATCCGGCCGCCTACGGCTTTCTGCCAGGTGATGAACATAGTCGATGAGATGATCGCGAACACGAACCCATCAGCATCGGGCGACAGGAAGTTTGCGTCGCTGCAGATGACGTCGGCATCGTATCGGGCGCTGAGAAAATACGGCCGGTTCTCGCTCACGTGCCGGGGAATGCACAGGTAAGCGATATCCGGCTGTGCGATCTGTCGGAATAGGTGTGCCGACGATGCCGCCTCCCTGGTCGACGCTGCTCTGCTCGCCGATCGAAACGCGCGCACTCCCTCTACTCTTTCTTTGAGGACGGGGCTGTCGACGATGTCGTGTTGCGGGGCGTCGACCAGCCAGAGGCAGTGTCTGTCAGTGTTGTGCAGCAGTTCGCGTGCTCCAACGAATTTTCGGACATACTTGGCCGCGATAGGGTCGGCGACGACGACGTCGTAGTCCGCTGGTTCGACGATGAGGCAGCCGTTGTCGGTTGGCTTGTTACCGTACGAAACCTCGCCCAGCTGCAAATTCAGAGGCCGGGTCGTGGGGTTGACGATGATCGTGGGGCCGTCTGTGAGGTATGGCGTGATGTTTGTGACATCTGTGACTTCGATGGGTTTGCCATCGATGGTTTCGTACGCGAACAGGCGCGGTCTGCCGCTGTCCTTTTGGAATCCGAGGATTACGCAATGCACAGCTGCGCCGCCAACCGCTTCGGATGTCCAGCGGAACGTTCGGTGAGCGAAGCTGATCTTCCAGCCTCCATCAAAGATGGCGCTGAAGAGCGGAGCCACTACTTCGCCTTGAGTAATCGAGTTCGTCGATACGAATGCCCATCGGCCAGAGTCGTTTTGGAAGTAATCGATAGCTTTCGCGTACCAGCCGGTGACGTAGTCGAGCGTGCCATGGTAGCGCGGTCCCCATACTTCCTGCAGTTCAGCCGTTTGTTCATCGGACCGGAGCGAGATGCCTAGGAACGGCGGATTGCCCGCGATCACTACATCTTTCGTTGGTGCGAGAATGGTCGCCCAGTCTGTGGAGAGCGCACTGGTCGCGACGATCGTTGCCTGAGTCTGGATGGGGAGTCTTTGCGGGGCCTCGCCGAATCGTTCCTTGAGTTTGAGGTCACATTGGCGGTCGACAAGAAACATCGCTGTTTCCGCGATTCGCGCTGGCCACTCGTCGATTTCGATTCCATAGAAGTGGTCGAGTGTGACCTTCAGTGCGAGGGTTGGGTCGAAGGCGAGTTGGGATGCGCCGGCCAGTTCCTGCAGGCGTTCCATGATGCGGAGCTCAAGGTCGCGGAGTTCACGGAAGGCGACGATGATGAAATTTCCGCAGCCGCAAGCCGGATCCATGTACCGAATGTCACCCAGGCGTTTCCAAAGCCGTGTAAGAACGCCCTTCTCGTCTTTCATGGTTCGGGCCCGGTGGAACTCAGCACGGAGCTCGTCGAGGAACAAGGGATTGAGGGTCTTGAGGATGTTCTCCTCGGAGGTGTAGTGCTCGCCGAGTTCGCGCCGAGTCTGCGCGTCTCGGACCGATTGGAACATCGACCCGAATATCGCTGGGCTGATTGTTGACCAGTCGACCACACAGGCATCGAGCACCGCTTGGCGGAAGTCCTTGCTGAGCGTGGGTAGGGTTATCTTCTCCCGGAACAGGCCGCCGTTGATGTGAGGAAGTGCGGCGTTTATCCCGCGTGCTGCGGCGCCGCCGGGCGTATCGAGGGCCTCAAACAGTTCGGTGAGTTGTTGCCCAAGAGTGGATGCGTCGGCGGGAGTCTGTACGTGAATGAACTCGAGGAAAGCGTCGGGCACCGGTTCACCCTGTTGGTCCTGCCACATTTCGGTGTCATCACCGAACATCAAGAATAGAAGTCGGGCGAGAACGATGGAGATCTCGTGGTCACGCTTCGCGGGGCCGTAAGAGGCCGGATAGGCGGCTTCGAGTGCAGAGTACATGCGCGCCATGAGTTTTGAAGCTTGTTTGCTTTCGTTGCGTGCTTCGACGTCGAACGCCTCACGGACCTTTGTTAGTACAGTGTTGGCGTCGAGCACAATATCGATTGGCAAGCGGATGACGTCGAGTCTGGCAGCGAAGTTGGGGTTAGCTCGGCCGTTGCGGTGCCGGTGGCTTGTCAGCCTGGTTGATGTCGAGTTGTCCTTGGTGCGGCGAGCCGGCCACCGCCAGACCTGTTCATCGTCGTCATGGAAGATGACCAGTCGGTCTGTGGTCGTCTTCGCGATCAAGCGGTCGAGCTCGGCTTCGATCTTGGAGCCGGGTTTGTTGTTGCACACCCAGACGCGCAGGCCTTTGTAGGACGAGATATTGGTGGCGGTGTAGGTTTGCCCATCTTCGGCGGTGTAGCTGATCGGCGGGGAATCGGGTGCACTCCAGTTCAGCTCGTGCAAGAAGAGTTCTTGGTATAGGTGCTCCTCAACGAGGCTCAATGGGGTGCCGGTCATGCTTCACGTACTCCGATCGAGCAGACGAGTTTAATGTTGTCGGTCTCCGATGACTTGATAACTAGGCGGTCTTCTTCATGGAGCTGGTTGAGTAGGTCGGCGATGTCATCGACGCTGTAGCGGTTTCGACGGGCCTGACTAAGCCGCATTGTTGCGTGCTCGGTGAGGGGCTGTGCGTGCAGCGCGTTGAGCGCGTCAATTGACTTCTGGGCGAACAATGTTCCAGCGAGGCGTTCCCACACCCACTTTCGGATTCCTTTGAGGTTTCCAGCCGCGATCGCCTCAATTGTGAGGGGCCCGTGGACGAGGGCTGTTTGTCGATCGAAGTGATCGGGCCGGAGTTCCGCTGTGGGCGTGTCGATTTGGGCGCGGAAGGTGCGCATGGCTTCCAGCGGTGTGAGTAGTCTCTCTGCGGTTGAGCCGTCGGGGTTCGTAGTCGATGTCGCAAACGCGTCGACGCCGGACTCCGTACTGACGAAGCACGTTACGCTGCCGGCGTTCTCGTCGATGTATTGCTCGCGGGTACTGTGGACCATGTCTTGCATGCCGAGAACCTTTTTGGCGATCTGCGGGTGTTTGGTCTGCGCGTTGGACCAGACGACCCATGCCTCGCTCACGGCATCGGCCTCGTTGTCGGCTTCGTCAGCATCGTCGCTCACCTTGCCCTTGTAGAAGTCGTCGAGGATCTTGATTTCGGTGTCTCCGCCGAAGAACTGTTCGTCGGCACCGAATGCCTCGGCCGCGGCACCCAGTCGTGCACGGATGCGCTGTCGGAGGTTGATCTGAGCTTCAACGTTCTCGTGGCTGATGAGGTAGACGAAGACTTGGTCCGACTTCTGGCCAACGCGGTCGACACGGCCGGCACGTTGGATGAGTCGGATGATCGCCCAGGGCAAGTCGTAGTTGACGACGATGTGGGAGTCCTGCAGATTCTGGCCTTCGGAGAGCACGTCGGTCGCGACAAGGACGTCGATCGCGTCCGCTGGGTCTACTTCAGGAGGTTCTTCCTGCCCTGGGATCCGGTTGGAGTGCGGTGAGAACCGGCGGGCAATATCGGCGGGGTCGTCGGTGTTTCCTGAGACGACCGCAACCTTTTCCACACCGGCTTCCTGCAGTGCTTGGGCAACGTACTCAGCGGTATCGACGTATTCGGTGAAAACCAGAACCTTCTCGCCAGGATGGTCGTTGCGGAGCAGGTCGACCAGCGCGTTGATTTTCGAGTCACGGGTCGAGTCCCAACTGCCAAACCGATCGAGCATGGTTGTGAGCATCTCGTTGTCGCGTTCGAGATCCATGCGGAGAGTTGTCTTGAATACCGTGGAGTTGACCCATTTCGTCTTTGCCGGGAGATTCTTTCGGAGCTCCTCGTAACGGCTAGCGAGCGAACCGTGCGGTGTCGGGTCGTCCTCGACGTCCTCGTCGCTGACCGCGAACTGCTTGTCGGTGAACGACCCGACAGGGATGGGCAACTCATTGTCGATCGCATGCAGGAACAGCTCGTTACGGGCCCTCTGGCGCTGCAACGACACGATGAACGAGTGCCCAGACGACGACAGTCGCTTGAACAATCCGGTGCGGACAAACCCGCTGACGTTTCCACGCCCCGAGCGAATGTCATCGAGGATCTTCGTATCTGCCTCGGTGTGCGGTGCTCGTGGGTTGTCATAGTCGGCAAGCCGATAGCGCGGCAGCGCCAGAGTGCTCACGGCGTTGAGCGTGTCGTTGTCTTCCATCAGTTTCGCGGGATCGTCGTCAGCGAAGTCGTGGCTAAGTGGGCGGGCAATCCTAGTCGGGAAGTGGAACTTCTCGCCGTTCGCAAACTGGAGGTACGGCCGTTGCTCGGTGGTTCCGTCGGGCAGGGTGACCTGTTCTGTCTTGGCCGTTCGCTTGATGAAGCTGCGGGTTCGCCTGACGAGGTGGTCGCTCATCAGCCGGCGCCAGTCCTCTGCGTGGTCGGAGCGTCGGAATGCGGCAAGTGTGTTGATTTTCCCGTCGACTTTGTCGCGGAGCCCGGGCTCTGCGGCCAGTGCCGCCGTGGGGACGATGCCGAGATCTTCGTCATCGTCGATGTACAGCGCGATTTGGCTGGCGACGTCTTGGAATGCGAGGTTGTATGGGGTTGCAGTTAGGAGCAACACCTTGGAGCTGTTGCGGCGGATGTACTCATGGATGGCCTCGTAGGCGATGGTGCTGCTGTTGCGCAGGTTGTGCGACTCATCGCAGATGACCAGATTGAATCGTTTGAGCTCAGGAAGCACTTTGTCGGCCATCGAGTACGGGACCACACGCCCATTGATCTCATACTCGTCGAGGTGCTTGGCCCACATGAGTTCGAGATTCTTCGGACACAACACCAGCGTCGAATAGTCCTCGGCAGACTGCAGCATCAAGGCAGTAGCGATGGCCGTCAGCGTCTTGCCGAGACCAACGACGTCGCCCAGCATGGTTCCGCCTCGGCGAACAATGCGTCGAGCGAGCGTGCGGACTGCACTCTCCTGATAGTCGAGCAGCAGGTTCTGCATTGATGTGGGCAAGACGTAGCCGAGTCCATCCCGGGCATCTTGGGACAGTGCATGGCAGACCTTGAGATAGACCTCAAACGGGGTGGGCTGTAGGCCAGCCGCCCACGATTCTGAGATCAGCTGGATGATCTCAGCGGTGATGGGCAACGAAAACCGGTCGGTCCACCGTGCTTCGAACCACTCAGCGATCTTGCTGTTGGCGTCGGAGTCTTGGACGTCGATGTTCAGCTCTAAATTCGTCGTCAATCCGGCGTGGGTGAGGTTCGACGACCCGACGTAAGCCCATCGTGAGCCGTGGCTCTTTCCTGGGGCGTGAAACAGGTAGGTCTTTCCGTGCAGTGGCTTCTCGGTGAAGACCTTCATCTGCACTGCGCCGTCCTCCAACTGCCGCTTCAGCGTCTGGAGGGTCCGCTGGCCTTCGACGGTGGCCAGCCCACGCATGAGCTGGTTCCGCAGATGCTTAACGAGCTGGTCGCGGCGGGCAAGTGCCTTCTCCCGGTCGTGTATGCCTGCCCCGTAGCCCGGGGGCTGAACCTCGCGCTGCAGGGCGTCGAGGATTTCCTGCGAGTCAGCTGGCGCGACCATCCCAATGAGTACCCGAGCAACAGGCTCTGCACCTGTTCGAGCCTTTGTGTCGACGATGTCGGCCATGCTCGACCAGCCGCGCAAATCGAGGTAGCCCGTCGCAACGTCGACCGTGTCGAAGTCCTTGAGCGAGACGCGCAGAGCGTCCTTCAAGCGTGTGTCGTCGCTGAGGTTGTCAAAGAGGTTCGGCACTGGTGGTCATGTCCTTGAAGTCTGAGTGATCTGTACGCAAATCCCGCCGCAACCCTGTCAGGGTTGCAGTGGGTCACTTCACGGCGGGCTGTGCCTTCCCTCCTGCCCGCAGCGGAACGATATTGTCAGTTTGGGTCCGATTCAATCGCAGCTCATGGTTCTCGAGTGCCAGTACGTGAATGATTCGTTCGAGTTGACGAATCGTCGCCGTCAGAGCCGTGACGTCCGCGGTCAATTGCCTGGTCTTTTGCAGCGCTTCAGCCTTTTCCTCCTCCAGTGCTTTTATGGCTGGCGATTCCACCGAGGTGTTCGCGATGCGGGCGCGGAACTCGACCTGCAGATCGGTGTGCCGGTGGGTGAGCAGCCAGCGCTTGACGTGTGCCTCCTCCGCAAGCGACTTCACGGTGAGCTTGCCGTCGGAGTGCAGTGCTTTGCCTTGGATGAGTCGGTCCATCGCGTCGCGGATCGCACGCCGTACATGTTCGTCGGCCTGACCGGTCATCGCGACTTGCCGCTGTCGTGATGCTCGTCGACGACGGCTTGGAGGGTAGTGATTCGTTGTTCGAGCCGGCCGCGTAGCGGTATCGGCGTTGTGGGAGAGTCGATCTCGGCTCGATGCTGCGTGATGGCGTCCTCAATCTGGGCGACGTTCTGGTCAGTTCGGGCGATGTTGCCGCATCCGGGTTGGCAGTGAGAGACATCAGGTGATCGGCGCCGGCTTGCCGTGACCTGTCGGTCGGGGTGACATAGCGCCTTGGATTGGTCATAGCAGCAGGTGACGAACTGTTGGGGATTGTCGTAGATGCGCAGTTGGGGGTTGGCGCGGAGGGCGGCCGCCTGCTTGTTGCTCATGTAGCGGCCACGGAATTGCCGACCGAAGAAGTGAATGGCCTGGGTGTATCGATCGGCGGCCGGGCCGCTGATCTGCTCACCGTTTTCGAGGCGTTGATGTGCGTCTTCGAGGTAGTCGGCTCGGGCGAGGGCTTCCTCCATCGGGAAGACGTCTCTGAGGCCGCTGGCGACCCGTGATCCGTAGCCGTCGGTGGTGTAGCCGCGCAGGTGTCCGTATTGCACGCCGAGGGCCACTCGGCCGCCTGGTTTGCGGTAGATGAACCAGGCCAGTGTTCGCCTGAACCGTGTAACGGTCACAGATTCCTCCGGATCGGCGGGGATCGCTTCGTGCCTACGGCCGAGTCTCGTGGCGGCGCGATTGCTCCAACCGATCAGATCCTGGATGCGATCGCCGACCATGCGGGTGTGGACGGCCTTGCCGTTGTTGACCGTGCAGGGCCACAGTGAGAAGGCCTCGATCGGGAACAGCAGTCGGGAGGATGGGTTCAGTGCCTCCATCACCCCGACGGCTTTCGCCACCGGCGCGATAGCCAGCCAGGGCTGTTCCCGTTCGACGCCGGCGGGTATCGCGTTGCCCGACTTATCAAGTGCACCTTTGAAGGTTCTTCCGTGAATCCGGTAGTGCAGTTGCCCCGACGTGGGATCGGTGAGGGTTCGACAGCAGCCGCGCTCCAGTGCGCGGCACTCCTCGCCGCGCATCCCGGTTAGGTAAGCGACGACCACAAATGCGGCGGTCGCCAGGTGGCGGCACAGCTCCTCGACCTCGTAGAAGTTGATGGCCGGGGTCCAGTCTGCTCCATCGATGGAACCTGTGATCGGCATGGGCAGGTGCGCTTCCTCGCTCAGCGTCAGGCTGCCGACCAGTGATTGTGTGTTGATCACCTTGGCTTCTTCGGGAGATAGACCGATCTGCCAGCCGATGAATCCCTTTGCCAGAGAGCGCATGTGCGGTCTGTTGCTGCTCACCCATCCCGGTAAGGTCTTTGATCCCTGGCGCCGCTGCTGGACATAGGCGCGGAACCGTGGATAGGGGTCGAGGACTTGAAGGCTGGGCGGGATATGGCGTGGCGTCGCTTTCAGTGCCTTTGCGGTAAGGATGTCGTCGCTGAAGTCGGTGACGAAGCGCAGAGCCCACACGAGTAGGCCCGCCATCGTCTGCGGATGGATGGGGGCGGTCTTGTTCTCACTGGACCAGTTGGCAGGGCCGAGCACCGAGGTGCGCCCGATATGGCTGTTCTCCCATAGTGGGCGTGCGAGGCGGTCGGCTTCGGGGAAGTAGGGAGCGTAGAGCCAGGCACGGGTTACGGCGAAGAGTATGTTGCCCACGTTCTCTCGTGAGCCGCGGTGTCGTTTGAGGTGCTCGGCATATTCGTCGTAGACGTCGTCGGTGACCGCGCTGAACTCGTAAATGTCCTTCTCTGCCAGCCACGTCATCCACTGCCGCAGGAATCGTGCGAACGTGCACACGGTTGCCGGCGCGAGTTGGCTACGCGCCGCCGAGGAGCGCTCCAGATCTTCGACCGGGGTCGGCTTGTTGATGCTCGCCCAGATCAAGCGCTTGGCCGTGGCGACATAGCGCGGCGGGAAGGTGTCGAAGGCGATGCTCAACGTGCCCGACACGGTCTGTTTCTGCACCAACGGTGTGAGATCCCATCGGTTGGCACCTACGGTGGAGAGATTTCCTCGCAGTGCTTCAGGCACGCGCTCGGTGTCGGCGATGACCGGTTCGGCGTCGTCAAGTTCGAGCTGACCAGTCTGTGGTGACCACGAGTTGGCTGCTGCGGTGCTCACGCGTCGAGATTCCTTCCGATGAGCGCGGTGACGACTTCCCGGTCAGCGTCGGTGACGTGGCGGCGGGCATCGCCGATCTCGGCCTTGGTCGCGTTCTGTTCGAGAATCGCTTGCAGTCGGGCGTAGTGGTCTCGGTAGTCCGTCTCCCATCGGGCTGGGTCAACGAGGGTGGCGACGTTGTCGAGGGCATCCAGCAGCGTGACCAGGCGCGGCAGATGATCGGGGGTGATGACCGCGTTCGTGCAGGTAAAGCAGGCGAAGAATGAGGCCGGGCACGGTTCGCCCGCGGTGGCCGCGAACGGGCTGTTCAAGAAGTCGGTGCACGCGGTGGTGGCGGTGTCGAGGTGTCCACCAAGCAGTAGCTTCAGTGTCGGCACCGGGATATCCAGCTGTGTCGCGGCGGTTTCCGGATCTCTGCGGGCGGCAATCACCTCGGCGGCACTCAGCGAGCGGATCGTGCCGTGGCTTTGGCGTGAGCCACAGCATCGGCTTGTCCGTCGATGATGGTGTCGGCGGCCCCTTGTGCGGTGGCTGGGTCGGGGTTGCGGTAGGTGTCTTCGCTGACGGATTCGCTGTTCTGCCGGGCATGTTGGTTCAACACCTGCTCGGATAATCGCAGCCGTCGCAGACTCACCCGCAACGGTGTGCCGTCGTCTGCCTGCAGGCCGGCATCGGCCATGTAGTGATCGCCGATGCCCGCGGTCAACCATTCCTGCCGGAACGGGCCATCGTCGGTGAGGTTCTTGTGCCGGTGGGCGATGAGCAACTTGTCCGACGGGGTTCCGAGCTGTGCAAGTGCGGTGCGGCATGGCTGGGTCAAGTTGAGAGCGTTTTCCCAGAGCTTTCCGGCCTCGCCGGCGAGGATTTCGGCGCTGTAGCGCTTGGTTCCTCTTCTCGGTTTGTCGGTGTTGACGGTGTATACCGAGTCTTCACCGGCACCGTCGGATGCTCGGAACGACGTGACGGTGAGGTTGTCCATGACGGAGAGGTTGAATCCTCGCTCGCACACGAGAAGGACCATCAAGCAATAGATTTCCCGTATCGACGGGAACAGCGCCTGCGCCGGATTGGACACACCGGCCAGCTCGAAGCAGCCCTTGAGGACCACCCGGTTGGCGAGGTACTGCGAGGGGAGCATCCCGTTTCGCGACAGATACTCCAGCAGGGATCCGGTGTTCCACCGCGCCCCGCCGACCTTGAACGTGATTCCGTCACCGACATCACCAACATCGCGGTACTGGTGCAGCCTCTCGGTGTTGGTCCGGATTCTGCGGAGCGCTTGGCGTACCTCGCCCTTGGCGGCACTGCGGATCCGTCCGAACTCGTCGCGACTGTAGGAATCATTCTCCGGCAAGCGCTTCCGAGGCTTCACGGCCTTCGCGCGCATCGCTTTCCGTGTGGTTTCGGGAAGTCGCGGAGACTCCGACAGCACGGTTCGCATGAGATTCACTTGCCCCGGCCAGCGGGCCTGACGTTCTTTCTCGGCGCGCCAAGCCCACCACACCTCGGGACCGAAATCGGGGATCGAGTGGACGTCGGGGAACTCCGTACCCAGGTAGGTGATCAGTTGTCGCGCGGCGCTCACCGCCGCGTCGACGGTCGCCAGTGTGCGCCAACGGCCACCGGATTGGGACCCGTTTGCCAGTGCGGTGACGAGGTCGTCGATCAGTTCAGCGGGGGCGTGGACGTCATTGAATGAGAATGTCCTTGTGCGTCCTGCCTCGTCGGTGAAGCAGAGTTGTCGAAGCTCAGCGTCTACTGGGGCGGGCCGGGCGTACTTGCTGGCGGGGAGTGCCGCTGTCCTACGCGAGGCCACCGCTCACTGCTCCTCGGTGTCGACGATTCCGGGGGCCGCCGCCGCGATCTGTGTGATGAAGTCGGCGATCGATGCCTCCTCGGCCATGTCGTCATTGAGGAACAGGTCTACCTGCAGTCCCGACACGGGTTCGAGGTAGCAGTTGCGCGTAGTTTCCAGGCTTGCGTGGCCCAGTAATGTTTGAACTAAAACCCAAGGGTCACCGAAGATGTGGCGATACTCGCGTCGTTCGGCAGGGGTGATGCCCATTTTGCGTTCGTGTGCGTAGATCAACGTGACCAACATCCTCAGGGCGAACGAGTGGCGCAGCATATGCGGGTGACAATGGATGTCTACCCCAAGGGTCTGACACCGATCGTTGGCCGTGGAGAAGATCGCCTCCCAGGTGCGGTACGGCAACGGCAAACCGGCTTCGGACAGCCACACCATCCACGGCTCAAGCCCGCGATCAGTGGTGATGTAGAAGTTGAGCCGATCGTTCGCGTCGAGGCTGTCCAGCGGTACCGTCCCCTTGCTGCCGTCGCGGTTGGTGAAGTGGACACGGCGGTGATGGTCCACCGTGTCGACGATCTTGATGTCGGTCAGCGCGTCGTAACGACCTTCGGAGCGGGCCCGGTGAACCGCTGCCGCCCGGGTTGAAATGACGTAGTTGTCAATGTGTTTCAGTGCTGCAGCGCTGATCCAGAAATCACGGCCGCGGCCTTTCGCGACGGCTTGACCGACTCGGGCCTTGGCGTAACGCACTTGGCTGTCGGCGCTGGGAATCTCGCCCAGGACCAGCGTTCCGGCTTCGCGCAGGCGCAGTCCGCTCGACCACAACGCTTCGGCGAACGCCAGGTTACGGCCGTCATTGCGTCCTCGCCACGTCGAATCCCGTCGCCCGTCGCCGCGGTAACCACCGAGGCCGACGTCGCGCCAGCGTTTGTACGCTCGGGGTGTCAGCCACTTCAATTGGACCGAGCGGACACCAGTCGGTTGCAACCGCGTGGAATCCGTATCCCCGGTCGAGTTGGGTTTGTGCAGAGCAAGGGGAGAAACGTCCACGTTGCCGCGCCACTGCTGCCAGTCGTAGAACTTCTTGATCGCCGCCAGATCCCGCGAAAATGTTGCTGCACCAACGCGACCCGGATTCTGTTGGTCGCGTCGTCGCCAGAACTCATAGTCGGCAAGATGTTCAAATGTGGCAGCCCTCCAGTCGATGCCTTGAACCGACAGGAAGGAGAGAAACAGCTGGATGTCCGGGGCGTAGGACTCCTGCGAGCCCGGCGCCAACGATTGGAACGCGGCCGACCGGAAGAATTCCAAGACCTCAACGTCCGGTCGACCATCGGGCATCAGGAGAAACGGCTGCCCCGGACGGATTCCGAGCGCAGCCTCACGCGCTGCTAGATCCGGGAAGTCGGCAAGGACATCGGACCTCGCGGTGTACGACCGGCTAGGCTGCCGCGCCCAACACAACCTCCACCGGGAGCTGTCGCCGTGTTGTTCCACAGCAACAGAACCTGCCACAACACACTGACATTTTACGGAAAGGCGGGCTCACCGCGAGTTCAAGATTTCGGTCACTCGGCGTGGCTGCGGCTGAGGGAACGCTGGGCGTCGCCGCTCATGTTCTGCAGTCGGTCGTGGACACCGTGGGCGCTGCGGTGGTTCTGGAGGAGGCGGTCATATTCGGCCAGGGCCTCGGTGATTTCGGGGGTGCGCTGCTGGGGGTCGAGGTCGCTGGCTTGGGTGAGTGCAGCCTGCAGGTCGGGGGACTGCGAGGGGGCGCTGTGGTTGCGGATGGTGGAGTCGACGCTGAGGGTGCGCGACCAGGGCAGGTCTTTGTTGAGCAGTCGCAGCAGCGGCGCCGACGGTGCGGTCGTCCACTGGCGGGTGTCGGTGTCGATGAGCACCAGGCGGGCGTCTGTACTCACCGCGCTCTCGGCGAGGTCAGCGATCTGGGCGGGAGTCAACCGCTGGGCGTGATCGACCACGACGGTGGTCCCCGGTGCTGTGGTGGCGGGGTCGAGGCGAAGTGTTGCGGCGTCGACCATCTCGGCGTGCAGTGCTGCAGTGTCGGGGTCGTTGAGGACGTGGGCGGGAGCTGACCAGATGATGCGGCGATCGCTGGCCCGTGCGGCGCTGGCCAGCACCGCCATCTGCGGGATGAGTTCGGCGCGGTCGCTGGCGGTTACGGGGGTGATAGCGAAGGGGTTGGCCGCCACGGACGCCAGCGTGGACGCCGGGTTGGGTGACAGCTTGGCCAGCACTTGGGGGTCGAGGTGCAGCGGGGGCTGGAAGGTGTTGTGGCCGGCGGCGGCGAGCACTCGCAGTTCGGTGGTGATCTGGGGGAGCTGTTCGATGATGTGATCGGCGGTGCGCATCTGGGCCTCGGCGAAGGCGCGTGCCGCGGCCGATTCGGCGGCCAGAAGTTGGTCGAGCAGGCGGCGTAGTTCGCCACGGCGCGCGCTGAGGAGTCTGGTGTCCTCGGTGCGGCATTGTGCCAGCAGCGCGTCCACGTCGGCGTGGGTGACGACGTTCTCTGGGCCACCGGCGGCGGCTTCGCGCCGCTCGGTTGCTTCCCGCAGTGCCGGGTACCAGCGTTCGGCGGGTGTCTGTTTGGGCAGCACCATCTCTTTGAGCCAGTGCAGGTGCTGGGCGGCTGAGGCGACGTCGAGTGGGTCACTGTCGGCGTCAGCACGCAGGGTGTCGCAGTCCTGTTGGGCGGCTTCGATCAACGCCAGGCTGTTGTTGTAGGTCTCGTCGTCGTCGTGCCAGCGGTCGATGACGGATTCGATCTCGGCCAGGTATGGGCGGTCGGCGTCGGCGCGGGCACGCATCGCCGCGATCCGGGGGCCGGCGGCCTCGACGGCGGGGCCTCCGCTGGTGGACTGCACCTGGGTGGCGAGCCTCTCGTAGTCGGACAGGGCCGCCTCGTACCGCTCCCGCAGGGCACGCACGTCGGCCTGGGCGGCGGCCAGTGCGGCGGCCGGGGCGGGTCGCGTGGTGGACAGGGAATCGAAGTCGATGTTGGCCTCGGCGGCGACGTATTGGTCGTCGGGCGGGGCCAGCCACAGGGCCTCGGCGGGGTCGGCGGGCAGATCGTCGTGGAAGCCCAGCGCGGCGGCGAGCACGTCGGAGTCGGCCAGCGCGTCGGTGAGAACAAGTGGATCGGCCACTGGATGGGGGCGCTTCGGGTCGGGGTGCAGGTGCTGGAGTTCTTCGTATTCCTCGTCGGTCAGCGGCGGATGCTCGGGCGTTGGGATTTCGTGGTCGTAAGGGGAGTCGGTGGTGAACAGGTCGATGGAGTAGGTGAGCAGGCGGGCGTACTCGTCGGGGCGAAGGTGATGTTTGAGTGAGGCGTCAGCGTCGGCCAGGTGCTCGGCGGCGACCTGCAGCAGCTCCAGCGGTCGCCATCGCTGGGGGTCTGCGTTGGCAATGGCAGACACCAGCGCGGGGAATGCCGGGTCGGCGGCGATCGTCTCGGCCAGGGCGCTGCCGAAGACGGTGTGCAGGTCGGTCAGCCAGTCTGGGCGTAGCCCGTTGTGGGCGGTCTCGACGATGGCCGGCGACAGCGTCCCGCACAGTCGCCACCACAGGGCGGCGGCGGGGAGTTCGTCGGGCAATGGACGTTCGTCGGCCGCGGTGAGGACGAGCTGTGCGACGTCGACTCCGGTGCGGGATGCCTCGGCGAGGTGGGTGGCCAACTGTGGCCAGAACGGGTCTTTGCGGATGTGCGGGTTGATGGAGTCGACCAGGTTGTTGTAGCGGCGGTGGCCGATCTGGGCGCCGACGATGGCGGCGGCCCGCTTCTCCAGGCGGTGTTGGGCGGCGCGGAGACGGGCGGGATACTGCTCGGTTCCGGCGATGCGGGTGTCGGCGTCATCGACGTCGGTGGCGGCCCGGTAGACGGCCAGGTCGGCGGCCAGCGTGGCGTCGGAGCCGACGATGGGCCGCGCCCATCGTGGTGCGGTTGCCGTTGTCCATGCTGCGGCTTCGGTCCGCACGGCGGTGTCGAGTTCGCGGATCAGGTCGGCGCGGCGGCTCAGATACGGACCCCAGTGCGGGTCCTCACGCAGCCGTGAGGGGATCGCCGGCAGCCACGGCAGCGGGCCGGTGCCGCCGGAATGAGAGCCCGACGGATCGAGTCGCCAGTCGATCACCGCGGCGGGATCGGCGGCGTCTTCGAAGTCGCCTGCTCGCACGACAGCGGTGAGCCGCTTGAGCGGGTTGTAGCCGTTGGCGGCGATCAGCGACAGGTGCTGGCGCAGCACCGGCCACGCGGTGGCCGTGGTCAGGCCGGGCAGAATCTCCTCGGCGCGACGGTCGAGCGCGGCGTGCTCAGCCGGGGTGAGGAGTTGTTCTGCCGCGGCCCCGACCGCGTGGTTGTACATGTGCGCAGCGGCCGACATTCGGCGGCGCGGGTCGGCGGTTTCGCGCTCCAGTGAGGTGGCCGACACTTGGGCGGCGTCGCGGGCCAGGGCTCGCGTCAGCACGTCGACGGCGGTGTCGGGGTGGGTCGCCTTCGGGGTCAGGATTCGGTGCGGGTCGTTTTCCGCAGTGGAGAAGTAGATGTGGTTCTCGCGCACACCGCGGGTCAGTGCGGTGTAGATCTGCTGGCGGCTGAGCCGGTCGGAGCCCACGGTGTGGCAGCGGTGGCGGGCGGTGGCGCCTTGGGCGCTGTCGATGGTGGCGGCGTATCCGAGGGTGACGTGGGCTCGCACGTAGTCGCCGGGAAGGTGGCGGTGGGCCTTGGATTCCAGGTGGGTCACGGTCAGTGATCCGTCGGGTCCGACGGCGGTGACTTCCCACCGATAGCCGTTGCGGACGAAGTCGTTGGGACCGACGGTGAGCATCCGGGCGTTCTTCTTGGTGAACACGATGTCGCCCACGCTGGCGCGTGAGCCACCGGCCAATTCGGCTTCCAGAGTGGGTGCCTGATCGCCCAGTGAGGTCAGTCGGTGCAGCCGGGCACGCTCGTTGAGTTCGGTCACCAGGTCGTGTGTGGGCGCCAACAGCAGGGAGTGCTGGCCCTGTTCGTTGTCCTCGCGCCAGGCGTCGAACGCCATGTCGACGGCCATCGCGTCGGTGCCGACATGGACTCGCTGCTGGTCGATGTAGAAGGCGATGCCCGAAGGGTCGCCCTCGCGCAGCGCCAGCCCGGCCTGGGCTTCGGCGGGTGAGGCGAACCGCATCACCTGCGACAAAGTGATGGCTCCGCTGCTGTGGGCGAGGTCGCGCAGCACGCCGCCGGCGCTGATTGACGCCAACTGTTTGTCGTCTCCGATCAGACGCACCGAGGCGCCGCGGGCCAGTGCTGCTGAGATCACCGAGTCCAGTGCGAGGGTGCCGGCCTTGCCCGCTTCGTCGATGATCAGCAGGGTGTTGTGGTCGATGCGGTCGAACCATTCGCGGGCAGGGTCGCTCGCATCGGCGTGCGGGTTGTTGTGCAGCCAGTTGAACTTGTCCACGGTGTCGGCGACGTCGATGTCGATTTCGTCGCGCAGGATTTGGGCCGCACTTGCGCTGGGGGACAGCCCGATCACGGTGCCACCGGTGCCCTCCCATGCCCGCGCCAACGCCGACATCGCGGTGGTCTTTCCCGAGCCTGCCGGGGCCAGCGCGAGCATGACTCGCTGACCGCGGCTGGCCATCTGACGGACCAGTTCGGCTTGGCCGGCGTTGAGTTCGCGTCGGTGCGCGGCCTCTGACAGCAGCGCCATCTCGACCTCGATGGGATCGACTTGTCGGCCGTCGGTGAGGGTGGCGGCGGCCAGGATGCGCTTCTCGGCGGCCAGGATTTCGGCGCTGGTGTAGGTCTGGCTGCCCGCCAGTCGGTAGACGCTGGTGCCGTCCTTGCGGCGCAGCAGTGCCGGTTCACCGAGGTCGGTGTCGGGGCTGCTGGCGTGCCGGATACTCAACGGTTCCGACAGTGCGATGTCGGCGATCTGCTCGGCCAATCCGTCGGTGTTGGCGTGCCCGGTGGACCGAGTGACGCGCAGTGCTTCGGCCAGAACGTGGGTGCGTTGCCAGGTCGAACGTGACTGGGAGACGGTGGCGATGACGCGCTGCGCCTGGGTGGTGAGCCACTCGGAGGTGATGGTCGCAGCGCTGCGGGCGCGGCCGCCGAGGCAGCGCCCGAGCATCGCATTCAGTGCCCGCTCGTCACCGAGAAGTCCGATCGCTTGGGCTCGCCATTCCTGTCGCTGTTCGGCCAGGGAACGGGGTTCGTGCTTGGCGGCGCGGGTGGAAAGGTTGGCCTGTTGGAACAGTGCGATCGACTCGGGTGTGGTCGGTTCGCGGCCGTGTTCGGCTTGGAACTTCTTGGCCAACACGGCGTATTCGGCGTCGATGGCGGCCCGCCGGGAGGACCATAGTTCGAGCAGCTCGGGGTTGACGCCGACGACTTCACGGACCTCGCGCTTACCGTCGGGGGTATGTCCACGTGAGGCGAACCGCATCCCCAGCTCGGCGCCGAGGTAGGCCTCAAGGCGGGTGTTGTACAGCTCGGAGGCGGCGACGGTGCAGGCGTAGAGGGGACGACCGTCAAGCGCATACCAGCGCCAGATTCCGTCGGTGCCTTGTGCGCGAACCTTGTTCGACACCGCGACGTGGGTGTGTAGTCCGGGGTCGGAGGCGCGGGTGTCACGGTGCAGGAAGTGGGCGGCGATGAATCCGTCTGTGTCAACCTGGGCGACACCTTGGGCGCCGATGCGGGTGTAGGCCGCGTGGTCCTGCAGGTAGTCCTGGGCGTCCTCGACCGCGCGGGTGTGGCACTTCTCGATGATCTCGGCGATGTGCAGCGGGGCCAGCGCGTAGAGCGCGGAGACGCTTTTCACTGGCGTGTAGGTCATGTCGTAGCCCGCCACTGAGGTGGTGAGCTGGCGGGTGCCGCGGGCAATGTATCCGGTCAGTTCGCGTTCGTCGGCCGGGGGTCGGCCGTGTTCTTCTTCGAACATCTCGCCCGCGATGCGGGTGCGCATCGCGGCCCGCTGTTCCTCATCAATGGGGGCGTTCCAGTGCTTGCCTTGGCTGAGGTTGTGGTCGCGGAACGCAACGGCAAGCCGTTGCTGCAGCGCGGTTTCCCCGGCGTTGACGTGAAAGGGACGGCCGAGTTTGACCGCGGCCAGCGCACCGTTGCGGGTCGCGCCCTGGGTCATCAAGTGCCGAGCCAGCGGAGTCGCGTTGGGATGGACTCCGAGACCGAAAAGGTTCTTCATCTGATCCTCGGTGACCTCGGACCCGGCCTCGACGTTCCACAGTTGCGCGCCTTGGTCTGTGTAGGCGCGGTGCTCCATCCCGGCGGCCAATCCGGCAAGGCCGCGTCCTGCCCACCGTCCGGGTGTCTCCCCCTTCGAGGAGTAGTAATCCCCGAGGGAATCAGGTCCTGTGTGGGTGCGGTCATGGGCGGCGACCTGCCGCACCAGATACAGGTATCCGGTGCCGGCAGTGAGCTTGTGAATGCCCATCACAGCTCGGACGTTAAGCAGCGATGATGACGATCCCAAGCCGCGGACACCCCTGGCCGCACAGACCTCGTTACCGTTCCTACCGGCGCAGGGGTCGTATTCATTCGGGGTGAATACGCCTTCACGCTGGTTGTCCGTGGCCATGAAAAAGTACCCACTGGTGGTCAAGTCGAGGTATCCGTTTTTGGCCAGGTAAAAGTATCCACCCCGTGTTCGTCGTGTCGATCAGGAACTGCGGGCCCCGACGGTGACGGTGAA
>NZ_JAKRFN010000039.1 GCF_022348085.1 Mycobacterium sp. PSTR-4-N
GTGGTCACCCCTGCGGTGTACCCATGAGAGACCAATCAATACCTACAAACCCCCAACGGTCTCGCATGTAGAGAAACGAGACAGCCCTTCGCGGCCCACGTTGTGGTCGCATCGCGGCAGGTCGCGGTGTCTCATTTCTCGTCTCACACGGCGTGTCTCAGATCGTCGATGTCGCTGGGCAATGAGACGGTAGGAGTCGTGACAACGCTTCTGGGATACGCCCGCGTGAGCACCGCGGGCCAAGACCTCGCTGTGCAGCTGGCCGCACTCGCTGCTCAGGGCGTCGAATCCGACCGGGTCTTCACCGACAAGCTCTCGGGTGCCGTGAACACCGACCGGCCCGGCCTGGCGGGTCTGCTGCACTTCGCCCGCGAGGGCGACACCGTGGTCGTCACCGCCATCGACCGACTCGGCCGTTCCGTCGCCGAAGTCACCCGCACCATCGCAGAGCTGAGCGAGCGTCGAATCCTGTTGCGCGCCTTACGCGAAGGTGTGGATACGAGTACCCCGACTGGACGTGCCGTCGCAGCGATCATGGCCACACTCGCCGAACTAGAACTCGAACTCGGACGGGAACGCCGTGCGTCATCGCGTGAGTCCCGCCGCAGCCGGCAACTGCCGGTCACTAAGCCACCGAAACTCAATCGGGAACGGCAAGAGCAACTTCGGCGACTCGCCGCCACCGGCGAGCCCGTGCGAGAACTCGCCGCCGCCTTCGGTATCGGACGAGCGACGGCCTACCGCTACCTGTCTCAGGCCTCGCGTTCCACCCCCATGGAGAACACCCCGTGAACTACGACGAGACCATCAGCCGACTGAAAGCGCTGCGTCAGGAAGCGGCCTCTCTACCGCTTTCGACGAGTTCAGCCGAATTCAACTCATGGGAGCCGCGCACACGCTCGGCACTCACTCGCGCACTCGGCGAAAAGCACCACATCACACAGCGATTCATCAAAACTAAATGGACACCGTCGATGTACACCATGGGCGACTCCAGTGCCTTTACCAGCTTTTTCCGCGCCACGATCCCCGAGGTCCAGGGATTGCTCGACGCAGCAGTGGCCGAGATCGAGCTCCTCGCCGAGGAGGGGCCGGTCGCCGACGAGGCGGGGATCGACCACGAACTCTGGGAACACGTCGCCCCGGAAGTACGCAGCCAGGCCTGGGGGAAAGCTGCTCGGGAAGCCGTCATCTTCACCGAGGATAGAATCCGGCGCTGGGCGGGCCGCCCGGTCACCGAAGTGGGAAAGGACCTGGCCGTCGCCATCTTCGGCAACAACGGCGAATTCCGGATGGGTCTGGCTGACGGGGAGAAACAAGGCTGGCAGTTGCTCGCTCAGGGCATCGCCCAGGCAATCCGCAACGCAGACGCCCACCGCATTCAAAACCGATCCGATCACAGACGGTACGCGATGGGCGTAATCGGTTCCTGCTCACTGCTTCTCACACAGATGCGCTTCGAGCACGGCAACAGGTTTCACGACGCGTCGCCCATCCCGCCGACCTCCGAAATCGAATGAGCGGGCGTCGCGGTTCGGGGAGAGCTACTTCGTCCGCCGGACGGCTATCGAATCGGACTCGGTGTCCGCTTCGGCAGGTGACGACGACAGAGGCGTTAGCGGGGTGCCCCCGTTACGAAACGTTCGTTATTGGGGAGGGCCGAAGCCGCCCACTACTAACATCGCCAGCGGCACCCTCACAACGAGAAGGCACTCAAAGTCGCTGCCCGACTCCCGTCATACGTCGATGCGCCACCGGAGGCCATGAGATGTAACCGCTGATCGAGCAACTCGTCAAAGACGCTCATCGGAGGAACTTCTCCATACACGCCGTCAGCGGCGCGGTATGCGACCAGCACCCGCAACTCGAGGTCGATGATCGTCACCGTCGAACGAAGCCGCATGAAAACCCCTCTCCGACATCGCCTCGGAGCAATCAACCAGAAAAGGGAGCAGAGGTCAACGGTTTCACCGCCCGCCGTGAGAATCACGTAATAGGAACACGGGTCACAGCACCTTTGACACGATCAGAGCAAACCTCGACCCTCAACCTTCGCATGTCGAGGATCGGTGGACTCATTGCGTCTTCCAATCGCGTCGCGTCGCCGCGCCCCGCCCCGCCGAGATCGGGGCGGGAATGTCGGCGAAGGGCAGCCCGTCGGTGAGTGTCCGCACCAACTGGTCGCGGATATGCCCCATCGCGGCCGCACTGCCGATGAACCCCGAGTGGATGCCGACACCGAACAGGACGGACGCG
Organism: Mycobacterium sp. PSTR-4-N; assembly: GCF_022348085.1. Lineage (GTDB taxonomy): Bacteria > Actinomycetota > Actinomycetes > Mycobacteriales > Mycobacteriaceae > Mycobacterium. The sequence goes on from NZ_JAKRFN010000039.1 coordinate 2,257, forward strand.
ATGGTGGCCGCCGTCGCGGGAACCTCGGTGGCCGGATCCAGCTCGCCCCGTCGCACCGCGTCTGCCACCAACCGTTCGACGAAGATCTGCGCGGCGTCGTTCAATCCGCCGCCGGTGGGCGATTCCGGGCGCCGCGCCGCGTGCACCATGCTCGCGATGAGGAACCGGAACAGATGCCGGTCGCGGCACTCCTCCCGTTGCGAGGCTCGGATGTAGGCTGTCAACTGCTCGACCAGGGTGGGACCGGCTGCGGCACGCGCCATCACGCGGTGCAGCACGCAACCCGCGTCGGCGACGGCGGCGTCGTACACGTCTCGACGAGTGGGGAAGTGGTGGTATAGCACGCTGCGATTGACGCCGCTGCGGTCGGCGATCTCCTGCAGGGTGGCGCCTTCGTAGCCGGCTTCGAGGAACACCTCGCGCGCGGCGAGCACGATGTCGCGACGCGTCGTCGACTCCGATGTCCGGCCTCTGGGGCGACCGGGTCGGGTGCCCTTGACACGGTGCGTGCGGTGTGCCGGACTCATTGCTGCCACACCTCCCGACGTCGCCGATACCGGTAGGCAGGATATCGCCGTCGGCGATATCCCGTCCGGGGGTTCACGATCGTCGTTTCTTCGAGGTCACGTGTCTGTCGCGTTGCCCCTGGGCGCCGGAGTCGATGCTCCGACTCTCGGGGGTGCCCGGCCAGGCTGTGATCAGGAATCGTGCGGTCTGCGCGATTCGGTCGACACATTCGCACAGCCCAAGCCCCGTTGCTTCTCGGCGTGGTGCGCCTCGACCCCCACGAAGTGAAGGCGCGGACTCCGCCGAAGAATGTGGCAATCGGGGACTCAATTCGTCGTTAGTGGGACTGGTACGTCGCCCGGTCAGGCAGTAGGCGACCCCACTGGCGGATTGCTTCAGCATGGTGCGGAGAGGTAGCGGGGGAACCTGTGACGAGGTCGATGAGTGCTTGAGCCAGAGTGTCCGGCCCACTTCCGGTCTCGTGCATCGTGGCAACGAGATCGTTGAACGCCTCCTGCTCCGAGCAGCCTCGCAGGCCCATGAGAATCCCGGTCGCCAGGTCGATGACACGTCGTGATGCCGGATGCGTGCGTCGGCTCAAGTCGGTCATTGACCCCACACTCCGTTCAGCATGTGTGCGTGCACGTGTGAGTACCCCGAAACCCGCTGTGAACGCGCGATTCCGCCGCCTCACCCCGGACAGCGCGGTAACCGATTCACTCACCTGCTCCGTCGCCGAGGACGCAACGACTGCCCTCTTGATCCGCATCCGCAGGAACGAATCGCCGCTTGCTCAGCCGTCGATGGCTCCGGAGTCATCGTCTTCATCGTCAAGGACGGTGAGTGCGGGGTTGATGGTGGTGCGTACGGTGTTGCCGCCGGCCCGGTGGGCGCCGTGGCGGGCCTGATCGGCGAGATACAGCAGTTCGTCGAGGACGTCGTTGGGCGGAAGTGCGCTCAGCGGCGCCAGCAAGGTGCTGACGGCGCCGATACTGGCAGAGAGTTCGGCGGGGCGATCGGTGAGCGTGCCGCGCAGGCGCTCCAACATCACGGCGGGATCGGCGGTGGTGAACAGCTCGGCGAGCAGGAAGTCACCGTCGCCGCGGTAGGCCAGCACGGTGTCGCGGCGCACGGCGGTCCGTAGTTGACGGGCTGCGGTGATAACCGCGCGTTCGGCCTGGGCGTGGTGGCCCAGGCTCATCAGCAGCCCGTGAGTGTCCACGCCGATCGCCGCGATGACGAGGTACTGGTCATCGCTGCGGTCGCGGGCACCGAGCAGGGTGGTGATCTGTTCATCGAAGCCCGTCCGGTTGTACACACCGGTCAGCGGGTCGGTCAGCGCGGAGGACACCTTGGCGTCGGTCAAGTGTGTCACCAGGAGCCAGGCGAACCCGGCGAAGATGTTGACCAACACGATCAGTGGTAGGACCGCAGCCGCGAGAAGGGGTTGCGCTGTCGCGAGGCGCCAGGTAGCCAGGGCCACGGTAGCCGCCGCGACCGCCCCGGTGCCGGCCAGCAGTCGACGGGTGTGAAACAGCGCGGTGAACCCGGCCGGCCCGGCGAAGGCCATGGCGCCCAGCGCGGCGACCAGCGGGTCGGGGATCACCGCCACCGCAGCGGCCACGCACGCCGTCGCGACCACTGCACTGGCGCGGGACTGCCCGCGGGTCGGCCAGCATCGCGTCGCCCACATGACGGCGATGACGCTGGTGCACAAGGTGATTGCCGACGCAACCCCGACACGCCACGCCGTGTACGGCCCTGGTTGGTGGGTGATCAGAAGCAGGGGAATGACGCCGAACAGGAACGCCGTCGCCGCGATCAGGCGGCAGGTGGGCTTCTCGAGGTGGCGAGCTGTCACCAGCGAGGTCAGCCAGTGATAGTGATCATCGCTCAACGCCTCCTGTTCCCGCACCGGCCCATGATGCCCGTTTCCAGACGCTCACCCGTCACCACAGACGTCGTTGATCACTTTGCTGTCACTTTTGAGCCGGTGGTCGCCGACGGCCAGATCATCACTCTGGCGGACGACCACCTTCAGACGGCCGGGGGTGACGAGTTGCGGTCGCAGTCGGTGGTGTCGGTGATCCCGCCCGATCGCCCTTTGGGCGAGTTCACTTTCAGACTGAGCAGGTTGTACATCGGCGACGAGACATCTGGTCCGACGTGGTCGGGGGCTAATCGATGTCCAGTCCGTGGTCCCGCTCGCGTCCGCGGTCGCGGGTGAGTGGGGTGGTGAGGATGCGCCAGCTGCGGGCGGCCGATTCGCGGTGACTGTCCGCGACTGACGCTAGTGCGGGGTCGGCGACATCCGGTGTGGCTCGGGTGTTCTCGCTCCAGGGCAGGGCCAGGCTGTCGAGGAGCCGTCTGGCCGCCCCTGGCTCGCCGCTGTCGATGAGCAAGAGCCGGCCATGGTGTGAAACGACGGCGGTAGCCACCGCGGCGAGAGCTTTGGGGTCGGCGGCCGCGGCATCCTCGACGACGACAACCGGCCCGCGGTGCGTGTCATGGTCACCGGAGAGGAAGGCGGCGAGCTGCTTGAGGGTAGGACGGCCGGGGTGAGGTGTGGCGCCGATGACGGCGTGATTGCGTCCGGCGACGGTGGCCGCCACCTTGATCGCTTCGGCGGTGTCGGGGGTGTAGTGCTCGGCGGACAGGGCGGCCACGACATACGGAGCTGTGGTGGCCACGTTGACGGGATGGGGGTGTGACCCGGCCAGGGGGAGTGGGTCGCCGTGGCGGTGGGTGGCGGCCAGGACCTCGACGAGCGCCCGATCCGAGGCGTGCGCGCGGCGCTGCGCGCTCTGGTCGTGGGCGACGTGGCGGTCGCCGCGGTGTTCGCGGTGCAGCCGCGCGGTCACGGTGCGGTGGTGGCGGCGTAGGTCGGCCACCTGGTCGGGAAGCCGGTCCTCCTCAGCCGCGGCGGCGGTGATGGTGGCGGCGCGGTCGTCGCGGCCCAGGACGCTGCGCAGTGCGGTAGCGGCCTGCGCCGGGGTGCCTCGGCGCGCGGTGTGGACACCGGCGGCGGTGGGGTCGGCGTGTTCGTGGTCGGCTTCCCCGGCTCGGGTGTCGTAGAGGCGCACGGTGTTGGTGTGCCGGCCGCGGGTCAGACCGACGTAGGCGATGGAGCGGGTCGCGGCCTCGGCCGAGAGCAGGGTGTGGCAGGTGTCGGCGGTGACGCCCTGGGCGGCGTGCACGGTGACCGCGTACCCCAGATGGGTGTACTGGCGCAGGTAATCGCCCGATAGGACGGCGATGGCACCGTCGTCGAGACGCCGCGCCGCGATCCGCCCCACGGCGGGGTCGACGGCGAGGACCTCCCAGCGTTGTCCGTTGCGAATCGGATCGGCGTCGGCACCACGGTCGGTGCGGGTGGGGATGTCGGTGGTGTTCTGCCGGGTGATCACCACGTCGCCGACCGCGACGCGATGCCCGCGCGCGGCGGCCACGGTGGGCGCGTCGTCGCCGATCCGCTCGGAGTGGATGCGGATGTTGATCGCATCGGCCATCTCCCACCGATCGGCGATGAGCAGACCGTCACGGCCGGCGGCGACGTCGGCCGTCCAGGCCGCCACGGCGTCATCGGCCATGGTGACCTGATCCCCGATGTGCAGCCGCTCGTGGCGGCGGTACCAGCCCACCGCGCGGCGCAACGCCGCCGGCCCACCGTCGCGGACCGCCAGTGAGGCGTCGCGCTCGTCGTGATCGTGCATCCGCCACACCTGCGACAGACGTTGCGCCCAGGGCAGATCGGTGACCAGTTGGGCGAAGGTGCCGCCGCGTTGCGCTACCGGTGCGAGCTGGTGCTCGTCACCGACCAACACGACCTTCGTTCCGGCGGCCGTGGCCACCTCCAGCAACCGTCGCAGGTGTTGGGTGCCGACCATGCCGGCCTCGTCGACGACGACCACGGTGTCGGCGTCGAGGACCTCGGTGCCGCGCTCGAGGCGGCCCAACAACGCGTCCAGGGTGGCGCCGTGGTCGCCGGCCTGCTCGCGCACCGCGACGTCGACCGCACGCCCGGTCGGAGCGACCACCAGAACGCGTTTCCCGGCGTCGTGCGCCGCGGCGCGCAGCGCCCGCAGAGAGTGGGTTTTCCCGGCCCCCGCCGGGGCGCTGAGAGGCTGTACGAGCCGTTCTGAGGTCGCGATGGCGGTGACGGCGCGGGCCTGATCCGCCGACAGCCCAGCGGTGTCCACGAACGGCAAAACCGCGGCGCTGTCACGTCGGCCCATCACGTCGATGACGGCGCGTTCTTCGATGACCAGATCGGCGGCGGTGTAGCGGATCGACCCCTCCCGTTGATGCGCTTGCCGCTCGTCTCCGATGCGCAGTGCCACACCATCGGCGAGGCGCTCGATCACCTCCCGCGGCGACGGTCCATCAGCGTCGTCGACCGGCATCCGCGCGCCGATCGCCTCGACGAGATCCGCACGCGTGAACGCCGCCTTTGTCAGGCCGTGCGACACCGCGCGACGCACCACCTCCGCGTAGTCCACACCGACAGCCCGACGCGCGTCTCGCGCGTCCCGCTGCACTTGTCTGTTGATGCCGAAAGTCCGCGCGTCATCGGCCCATGCGACACGCAGCGACGCCCATGCCACACCTTCGGGTTTCCGCGGCCGCGTGGCCTTCTGCGCGGTCGCCAACTGCCCCGCGGAAAGCTCGTCATCGCCGCCGAGGCGCAGATGCCCCGCCGCCCACTCGCGCAGCTGCGTGGACCGCGTCGACCACGACCTCAGATCGCGCCGATCGGCTCCGGCAATTTCGGCCATCCCGGTGTGCGGATCGACATCGTTCCACTCCACGCCGATCGAACGTGTCAGCTCCCGCCGCAGCGTGGCCTGGTAGACGATCCCGGCGGCCTTCGCTTCGTGATAGAGACTCGTGCCGTCCAGCGACACCAGCCGCCCGTCCGCGCGGGCCTGCCGGTTCGGGACCAACACGTGGGTGTGCAGATGCGGGTCCCCGGCCCGCGAGGTTTCGTGCTGAAAACCGGCCGCCACGATCCCCGGAAGACGGACCAGATCCTTCTCACCCGTGCGCGGGTTGTGCACACGGGTGTAGCCCCCGTGCTCGGCCAGATACTCCATCGCCTCGGTGATCGCGAAGGCGTGCGCATCTGCGACCGCTTTGCCGGTCACGTCGTTGCCCAGACCGCGCATCAGCGACACGCTCTTCGGGGCGCAGAACGTCAAGTCATAGCCGTGCACGGAGGCCCGCTGTCCGAACGCCCGACCACTCGCGCCGCACGGCGATTCCCCGTCGTCCAGCCACCGCGTCACCGCGCTCAAATCGGCGTTCTCGCCGTCGCGGCCGGCGCCCGTCAAACCCCTCGCCGCGGCCGCGTCCCGGCCGGCGGAAAACCACACCGGCGCCCGCGTCTCGGACTCGCTGTAGTACTCGCCCAAACCCCCACCGGCAGCCCCCGATTCCAGTGCCGCCGCCGATGCCTGACGCGCGGTGTCGACGTAGTACGACACCGACCACGCCCCTAGCTTGGCGATCGTCAACACCGAACCGCACACCTCCCGCCCAAACGCGACCACCACCGACCCCGCGGGAGCGCGCCCACGGCGCGCCCCCGCCCAGCCTCGCACACCTTGTGCAAATGTGCCATACCGTTAACATGGTAGAGCGGTACTGAGGGTCGGGGTGGGGTGTGAGAGGCAGCGGAGATGCGGTGAGCGGGCGAAAATGGAACAAGCGAGAGGGTGGGGAGAGAAGCGGGAGGCAGTGCGGAAGACGTGGGTGAGAAGCGACGAAAAAGACCGCTGGTGGGGGTGCTGAGAGTCGCGTCTGGCCGCAACGTCAGCGCGCCGATTCGCAACCACTAGGCGCGTCGTCGACCCGAACGTTCAACGGTGCGCTCCATCGCTTCGCCGCGGACGGCGCGGTGGTCTGCTGCGAGTCGGTTCATCGCGCCGCCGTGCCGTGTCTGGACCGACACCCCGATGCCGCGCCGCGACGACGCGATGGGCGTGCTGATGGTGTGGTCCTCACGGGGGCGTTGGGCGCGCTCGGTGAGCACCCGGCGGATCTCTTCTCGGGCGGCGGTGATCCGGGCCCGCGCTGCGTCGGTGAGCACCACCGGGCGCGGCGTCTGGTCGATGTTGGCGGCGGCGCAGCCGCCGGCCTTTGTCGGCGTCGTCTTGGGGGGTGCCCAGGACAGCCGTCGCAACCGGCTGGCCAGGAACGCGCCGGGGTTGGCGATGTGGTCGGGCCACGTCGTTCCTCGGGTGCGCATGTCGGCGTTGAGGGCGTCGTTGACCGCACGCGCGGACCACACCGCGGGGTCGATGCCGACGCCGGTGAGTGCATCGCAGATGGCACCGATGTGGGCGCGGTTGAGACCATGGGTGAGCGCGACCAGTCCAGCGGCGAGTTTCTGGGTGGCCAGCGGTCGCGCGGTCGCGCGCCGCGGCCGTGCTTGTCGCGTCGTGTCGCAGCATCGGTTGGCGGGCGCGCTTGCGCGCTCGCTTGGTGAGTAACTCCCTACGGGAGAAGAACAACTAACACCGCCTGACGGCGGTAGGTGGAAATCATGCACGAGTGGTGGGGTCACTGGACGGGCTTCGCGACGCGGCACCAGGTGATACACCGAGGGTCGCCGGCCGACGCTGGGTGTGTTTGTCGAACCGTGGCCCCGCTGCGCTTCCACGGCCCATCTGGAGGCCCTCAGGACGCGCCAGGCGGCGGTGACGGTGCGCACGTCGCAGCCCACCTTGTCGGCGATTGTCGCGCGGGTGATCGCGACGTGGCGGCCGGTGCTGTGATCGGCGTGCTCGGCCATCACCGCCGCGATCGCCAGCAGCGTGGCCGTGGTGATCGACACCCGCACCTCAGCGCACAGCTGTCCGAACGCCGGAGAGTGCACCCACCGCGACAGCCCGTCGAGCCAGCCGGCGCGACTGGTCCACATCGGCGCGGACGGTGCGCAGGAGCCGGCGCGCGTCACCCAGTCACGGCGACGCTCGTGCGCCAGCGCACGCACCACATGAGGACTGGGAGCAGCAGGAGCTACAGCCGCGCCAAGCGGCGTCGGCCACGCACTGTTCGCCCGACGTGAGCGGGCGCTCAAGAGGTCACGGTTTGCGCACCGATCGCGCGCCGAATCTGGTGCAGCTTCAGGGCGTGCGCTACCGTGAGAACTGTCCACCAAGACAGATCCCTTCGGGGAATGGGTGCGGACCCAGAACCGAGTTCCAGCTCGGTTCAAAACCCCCGACAGGGCCTCGCTAACGCGGGGCCTTCGTCATGTCAGCGGGAGAATCCGCACACCAGCTATTCAGATGTCACGTAGGCGAAGACCCGACCAGCAAAGTTGAGGTCTTGGCGGGTGATCACATCGCCAGCGGCAGAACCTCCTCGGCGTCGTCGCGCGTGCGGGCGTGCTCGGGCAGTCCGACGTGTACGGAGAGGATGTCGGCGATGTACGGCGGCACTTTGTAGCCCGGCGCTTGTGCTGTGAGGCGTTCGGAGACTTCGCGATGCGGGCGGACCATGATCCGTCCATAGACGTCGCCGCGAAGCGGCGGGAGTGTGCGCGGAACCGTAAGCGCTGATTGGTTGTTGAGTTCACGGACGTGCTGAGGCATTTCGGCGTACAGGGCGAGCACGTCCGCGACGTACTGAGTAACCGAGGATGAGCCAGCGGCGGCGGCTTTCTCGACGAGGCGTTGGGTGACGGCCGGATGGGTTTTGACCATGTGGGCTGCACGGTCACCTTTGCTTGGGCGAGCCATACTGCACACCCTTGCATCGAAACCGTTTTGGAAACGCGCGACACGCCAAGGCGCACACGGCTGTTTCTGGAACAGCGCGGAGCGAGGTCCGTGCGGGGCCGCGGCTCGATTCGTCACCAGTAGTCGGTCACGATCAATTCGTATAGCTCGGTGCTGAGGACCTGGCGCACGGCTTGGGCGCGGGCCTCGGCGCGTAATGCATTCTGCGTCAATGGGTCTGGCACCTGGCCGTGGTGTCGGCAAGTCCAGTCGCGGATGCTCAGGTCGCCGAGAGTGGCGGCGTGGGCACGGGCCATCCACGTGATTCGGTCGACCTCGTCGCGGATGAACTCGGTCCGCTGGTCGGTGGTCCAGTCCTCGGGTAGCCCGAGATTTGTGGTGTAGACCGCCTGGACGGTGCGCTGAATTGCGGGATCGACGGGTGGCGGCATGGTCTCGGACGTGCAGGAGTGCACGCGTCGCGGTCGTGCGGCGCGGGCCGGAAAGCGTGGTGATTCCGACCGCCTCCTCGCCAGGGCCGGGGCCTACGGCTCGAAGTGGGAGCGGAAGCCTTCGAGCCAGTCCGCTCGCGCGTGGCCGGTGAGATCGCCTGAAACCCATGTCTCGGCGTCGTCGGGGCTGTCTGCGTCGCCGCTGGCCACCCGTTCGTGGGCTTCGAGGTAGCCGGCGACGTGCATGTCATCGGACTGGGAGAAGACGGCTTGGATGGTGTCGAGGTTCGTCGTGAAGTCCTGGTATGCGGCGCGGCGCTCGGCGTCATCGGTGTAGTCACCGCCGTACCGCTGCAGCCATGCCTGCCAGTGCTCGGCGGAGCCTGGCTTCGGCGGCGGCGAGGGTGCGCTCATCAGGGCCGACTTTAGGCCGCCGCGCCGACGACGAGCGCGGCGTGCGGGGTGCCCAGTGGGTCGCCGAGCATGTCCAGGATCGGGGCGCCAGTCGATGCGGGTCCGTGGATCACCGACCGCAACACTCGTTCGAAGGCGAGATCCACTACCGGGGCGTCCTCCAGGAGCAGATCGAGGAGCTTCTCTGCGGCGGGGGTGTTGAACGGATTGGCTGTCAGCTGCGCACACAGCGCACCGACCTGGGATGCGAAGTCCCGGACCGCACTCACGTCGTCTTGGACCGTGCCGAGGATTTCCATGCCCTCACTGTAAGAACGTGCGTGCATATATGCAAGCAAGTTGCATGCAAGATACTTTTATTAATGCATGTAGGATGCGTGCATGCCCGATTCGGCTGGGGATGCTCTCGACGGCGGCGCGGCCGACGCCGGCAGTAGCGCGCTGCCGCTGCGTAAGCGGCAGCAGAAGGTGCCGTTGAACACCTATGTGCGTCCGGGCACGCAGCAGCGCGTGGAGGTGTTGAAGGACCGCGGGTACGCGGTCACTGACATCGTGGATGCGGCGCTCAACGAGTTCTTGGACCGTGCCGGGGTGCCCCAGGCCGAGTAGCTCGGACCCCCGGAGCCTGGCCAGCGTTTTCCCTCCCGGCTTCCTCGTACTGGCCCGTTTGCGCGGTGGGTGGTGGCTGTCCAGGCTCGACCGGTAGGTCGACCGCGCAGCGGCGGTACCGGCCTTGACGGCCACCACCCACCGTTTCGCCACAATCGAGGCCGAGGAAGTCCGCTGCCCCCATGAGCCGGGTTTCTCACGGTCGGCGCACGGACGTGATGATCGTGGCCACCGCTTCGAGGCCGACCCCGACGATGGCGCCGATTGCTCGGCCGACTTCGCCGATGGTGACCTTGCAGTCGGGAATGCGGGCCAGGTAGCCCGCGAGCACGCAGATCGCCAGGCCCAGGACCGTGATCGCCACGACGATGATAGCCACGACGATCAGGATGGATTCGCTCATTGGGCGTCTCCCTGTTCGGTGGTCAGGAGATGGCTCCTGGAGCTGGCTGTAGTCCCGCTCTCTTCTTCTGGGCTGGCACTGGCACAGCGTGCTTTACCTGGCACTGGCCGCACCTTTCTCGTCGTGGTTCCGGTACACCGGGGAAGTACCGGCCCGAGAGCTGGTTTCCGTCGCCTGGCGTGGCGGCAGTTCCGGGTCTCGCCTGAGCAGGTATAGACCCGCGGCGTGCAGCGTCCGATTCGCCGAAGTGCTCGGCACCGCTGGAGGGGTGGCGTTTGGGGTTGGTAGTGGCACGCCCTCTAATGCCGGCTTGTCGGCCGGAATTCCGACAAATCAGGTTGTTACGGTCAGATCACAATGCTGGAAGTGTGCCCTGAACTGGCGAGACGTAATAACGTCTCAACGCAATGACGCATATACGTCAATGCGTTGTGACGTATACTTGCGGCATGCCTACAGTCTCTTTGGTGCACACCAAAGGCGGCGTTGCGAAGACAACGTCGGCGGTGTATCTCGCAGTGGCCGCGCATCGCCGTGGCCTTGATGTCGTGCTTATCGATGCCGACCCTCAGGGGTCGGCGCTGGAGTGGGCGGCGGCCGCGGCCGACGACCCGTTTCCTTTCCCCGTGGTGCCGGCCCGGCGGCCACTCGACGTCAACGGCCGTCAGGATCTGACGATCGTCGACACTCCCCCTGGTACGGCCCAGGTGATCCAGGAAGCGATCGAACTCGCCGATCTGGTCGTAGTGCCCACGGGGGCCTCACCGCTGGACGTGCGCCGCGTATGGCCAACCCTAGAGATCACCGCACACAGACCGACTGCTGTCCTTTTGACCGGTGTGGACCTGCGCACCCGTTTAGCCGATGAGGTGAAAACCCTGCTTGAGAACGAGGGGGTGCCGGTGATCGGGACGCGGATCGTGCGGCGTGAGGGGATTCGGCGGGCGTTCGGTTCGGCTCCAAGCCAGCTGCACGGCTATGACGACGTGTTGAACGAATTGATGGAGGCGCTAGTCCATGTCTGATCTGTCTTCGAAGATGGCCGCGCGGGTGAAGACGGAACCGGCGAAACGGGCGGCCGAAGCGTTCCGCTCCCCCACCGACGACATGCAGCGCGCCACCGTCTATCTGCCTCGTGCCACGGTGCGTGGGTTGAAGCAGGCCGCGCTGGATCAGGACACGAGCATGAGCAGAATCCTCACCGACCTGGCCGAACAGTGGCTGGCGCAGAACGTCAAGACGCAATGACGTATTGACGCAATTACGTCATTGCGTCCTAGCCCGTGGGCTCGCTACTGAGGCGGGCGGGCCGCTCCTTCACAAGCCGTTGATGCCGTGACGGGTCCGGTGTATGCTCGCTTGCAGATGCAGCCGGTTCTCCGAGCTGAGCTGTTCGTGAAGAAGCCTCCCTCCTTGTGAGGGGGGCTTCCTTGTTTCTGGCACAGTGACCGGTTATGCCCGTAGTCCCGGCCGAGGTCTTCAAGTGCCTACACGCTTCGCGGTTGGCGCACTATCGGGCGGTTGCGGGCGGTCAGGATGCCGACGCGCTGGCGTTGTACGAGTGGAATATCGAGCTCGCTTCGGCCTTGCAAGATCCGCTAGGGATTGCCGAGGTCGCAGTGCGTCACGCGATCGACACGCAGCTAAGCAACTGGTCGCAACAACATGGACATGGCGCTGACTGGATCAACTACATCGCCCACATTCCGTACCTGTCCGGACCGGCGGTGTTCACCACGACGCGTCACAAGCTGTACAAGGCAGCAGACCAATCGCGCCGATCTCGGCCGGCGAGCCATCCCCGGCACGGGGACGCGATCACCCACGACGACCTAGTGGCGCACGTGATGTTCGGAACCTGGGCCAGTCTTCTACCGGAGAAGTTCGACGCGAGCTGGGTGGACCCGAACGGAAATCCGGTTCAAAACCAGGTGAACCTGCAAGCTCGACGCGACTTATGGCGCAACTGCCTGCACGGGGGATTCCCGAACGTCAAACAGGACCCGCGGGGCTACGGCACGGGTAACAAGGTGCGCGACCTCCGCAAGCTCCGTAACCGCGTTTCACACATGGACTCGCTGCTCTACGTGGACGTGAAACACCTACACGACCGTGTTCTGCTGCCGCTACTGAACTCAATCAGCTACGACCTACACGATTGGGTGGACGGTCGGAGTCAGGTCCGCGCGGTGCTAGCTCAAAGGCCGGGAAATGCAACGTAATGACGTATAGACGTATAGACGTAATTTGCACCTATACGTCATTACGTCACACACCGGGGCAAGGTGCAGTTCTCAGGTGCTTGGCAGGGGATCTACGCCTCTTCCGCTCGCCGGGCATAGCGGTCCCGCGCAGCCCGCCGTTCAGCATTGGCGATGTCCCCGTTGAACTCTGACGCCAGATCGTCGTAGTCGACATCGAAGTCATCGGGCACAACGAGGTCAGGTAGTTGACCAAAGCAGCGTGTCAGCGGCTTCGAGGTGTCGTCGCCGTCGCTCCTCACGCCTCCAGGGTAGGGGAGTTGGACAATGGTGTGCGGAGCACGGCGATGCGAGGGAACTCGTTGGAATCATTCGAACGCATACGGCGTCATCAAGCGCCAGGCAAAGATGACCGGATGGTTCTGAACGACCCTGGCCGCAAGTCCGCCGACATCCTGCTGTCGTTGCCCGTGGAGTTGAAAGAGCGGATGGTCAACACCATTACGTGAACACGGCCGTACACCGGCATCGGACAGCAGCAGAAGTTCATCCGCAAGGCGATCACCGATCTGTGTGAGCGCCTCGAAGAGTTCAATTCCGGCAAGGCGTTCGAGCCGGGAGTCGCCACCCCCGACGAGTGACACATCGTCCTCGTCCTCGTCCTCGATGAAGACGGGGACCCGCGCCTGATCCAAATGCGCTTAGTGCGACACGCCGAGGTCGCCTCCTTCCATTCGGGGGCATCTAGCTGCGAGTACAGTGAATGAGGTGCCGTTAGTGCGCCCAAAATCCGGTTGATGTCAGCACATCCCGGACTTTTCTGTCACCCCCGCTTTGGCCTTGATACCGGTAGACTTGCCGCACAATCGCAGTAGCACGACTGTGTCCACATCCGGTCGCTACCGCGAAAACCTTCTCTCCCGCCCTAGTTAGCGGGCTCCCCGAACAACTGCGCACACAGCCAGTTCCGTAGGTTATCCAGCCACCGAAATGCACTGCTGGACTGATCTTTTCATGGGTTCACCCATGAAAAGGCGCGCTTAGTGCGCGTCGAAGCCGGGTCTTCCCGGCTTTTTTTGTGCCCGGCCCCTGGTCGGGCACTTTCTGTTGGTACACCTCGCAAGGAGGTCAATATGCTCGTCTCGGGCGCGTGGAATCTGGTCTGGATTCTGCCTGTGCTGGTGATGGTCTACCAAGCGGTGTTCTGCCGGCGCGATGAGCCGTCGGAACGCATCGTGGCCATCCTCGGTGGGTTCGCCGGGATCGTGGGCGCGGCCGCGACCGCGCTTCGCGAGTGGTTCCGGTAGCCACCTGAAATGAGCGTCCTTTCCGCCGGGAGAAACCTGCCGATGCCGCCGTAACCGCCTCCGCGCCGGTCGGCCCCGTCAGCGGCCCACGCGCATACACGCTGGCTTTCGCCTCGCAGTCGTCGAAACTCGATTTCGACGCGCGAGGCTTTTTCATGCCCAGACACGGCCAGGGGCCACTCCTACGCGGGTTACATAGGCCGTCACGTGGGCCGTCACGGGGCGGACTACAGCCCGTCGCGCGGGCGGCCTACTGCAGCACTCGACGGACCCATGTACCGATCGGGGCATCAAGGCAGCGACCGGACCCGGGCTCGCCCGACACCAGACGACGCCAGTGCTGCGCCGGATGTGGCTGGGAGCTGAGGACCGGCCAGCTCGACTGTGAGTCCTGGCCGAAAAGGACGTCGTCAGCCTGAACCGCTTCGATGAGCACCCACTGAGTGCTGATCTGGTTTCTCATGCCGAGAACGGTAGTTCGACGCCGAATACTCTGCTGCACAGCTTTCTGGCGGCCTCGCGCTCCTGAGTGGGGCACCGGATTTTCAGACCCAACCGGCCCGCTTGCGGGCCGGGCGGGAGCCGTCTCGTGTCTTTTGCGCCAGGCCGGGAGAGCCAGGCCTCTTCGAGCTAGCCGCGGCGCGACGGGTGGCGAGCGCCTGCGATCTGCTGTAGCTCGTCGAGGGACAGCAGGTAGTCCTCTCGGTGGAATCCGCGGTCGCGGCTGGCCTTGATGCGGCGGTGTTCGGCAACCATGCGCATGTAGGTATCAAGCATGAGGGCGTGGGAGTTCCCCTCGTCGTTGCTCTTCCACTGTTCGTGCAGTTCAGCCCACCGGCCGTCGCTCATGAGGAACTCGACGTAGTGGGCCATGTGGTTTTCCAGTCCGTCGTTGCCGTCGAAGCCCTTAAATTCCAGCTCGTACTTGAGGTCCTCGTCGACGGCGGTCCCGTCCTTCTCCAGCCGCCGGATGCTGAAGGTGATGATGCGGAACATGTCGAGGATGTCCAGGACACGGCCACAATCACGCTTGGACAGCTCGGGGCTGAACCCGGCGACTTCACGCCAGTACTCCCCGGTGTAGCCCGCCTCGATCACCCGCGCACGCCCCAGCTGATAACCGAGGTCTCCGTCCACGTCGTCGTTGTCCTCGGGCAGCACGCGCGCGAGGATGCGGTGAAGCAGGGAGAGCACCTGCCGATCGGCAATCCGCATCGTCTCCGGCGCCGGCAGGTCACCGTGGTCCTCCTTGGACTCATAGCCAGGGACGAGCGCCGCCGTGAGCAGATCGCGGACGTACTCGCTGACGGTGACACCCTCGGCGTCAGCCATGTCCTTGAGTTCATCTCGGACCTGATCGTCGACTCGGATATTCAAGACGGCCATATCGCCCTCCTTAACGTAATTTTGTATGACAACCGATAAACAGTGTCACACAGCACTACGCGTGTGACAAGGGTGCTCAGGGGGACACGGTGTCGCCAGGAGCTGTTCTCGTTTCTAGAAATTTGAGACGCCTCAGATGTCGTCTCAGGAGCTAGAGTCGTGCGCGCCGTGGAATCTGGGCAACAGGGTCTGCGCGGATAACTGCCGCGGTGGTGGGGTTCGGATCGTTTAGGGTTCGGCGGTGATGATGAGGATGGCGACACCGAGGGCCAGGGCGGCGGTGAGGGAGCCCAGCGCGATGACCGCGGCCGGTGAGGCGGCGTCGGCGGATACGAAGCGTCGGCTGATGACCACGACCGCCAGCGCCGACACTGCGGCGGTTGTGGCGACGAGAAGCCTTCCAGTGAACGGTAATTCGCCGTGTCGCAACAATACGAGGGCCCCGATGGCGAGGAACCCCAGCGAGGTGCGTTCCCAGGACAACTGGGTGCGTTCGGGTTGCAGGCCCGGATCGCGGCTGGTCTGGGTCATGTGGGGTCAGCCGGTGGGCGGGGGTGAGGTGATCAACAGGACGACGAGTAGCACCGCGATGAGCACCGTCGCCACTACCACGATCGTCGGCAGGCGGCTGGGCGGCAACGCTGCACCGCGGCGCATTGCCTGCTGCACGTGCTGCCAGCGACAGACGGCCAGCACGGCCAACGCCGCGCCGCCGACGACGAGCACCATGCTCAGCAGGTGCCGGACCCCGTGCACACCGAACCGGGGAACCAGCTGCACGAGGGCCACCCCACCAGCGATCAGGGCCAACGAGGTGCGGATCCAGGCCAAAAAGGTGCGTTCGTTGGCCAGGGTGAACCGGTAGTCGGGTTCCCGACCAGCCGCGCCGGGGGAATCGTCGAGATCGCCGTCAGCGGGCATCAGTCACGGCTCGCACACGGTGACGGGGTGAGCCACCACCGATTCGTGCATGTATCCCAACTCATTGAACGCAGTGTGCTCGGATTGGCTGCGCCCGGCATCGTCGAACGCGCGGATTCGCAGCACGTGCTCACCGGGGGTTGGGTCCCACCGGAATTGCCAGCGCACCCACAACCCGGGCACGGCCGCGGTGGTGATGTCCGCGGGTTGCCAGGCTCCGTCGTCGGCGGCGTATTCGACAGCGGTGACGGTGTGCTCACCGGCGAACGCTCGTCCCCGAATGATCTGAGGACCGCTGGGCAGCCGGGCGTCCCACGCCAATTCGATCAAGGTCGATACCCCCAGGGCGGTGATGACCTCGCCCTGGGCCGGGCCGTGGGCGGGATAGTCCGGTCCGATCAGGACGTAGTCCTCGGTGTTCCATGGAACGTGAAATCTGGTGGTAGAGACTTCCAGGCGGCCCAGCCACTTGATGCTGGCCGCGCCCAGCCACCCCGACACCACCAGCCGGGCGGGAAAGCCGTGATCGGGGGGCAGCAGTTCACCGTTCATCGCGATCGCCACCACGGTGTCCTCGGCCAAGGCCTTGGTCATGGGCAACGGCCGCGACGCCCGCACGTCGTCGAGCGACTCGGCCAACACCTCCACCGCGCCCTCGTCGACACCAGCGTGATCAAGCACGTCACCCAACCGCACCCCGGTCCACTCCGCGGTGCTGATCGCCCCGCGGCCCCACTGGGTGCCGTCAAACGTCGTGCCCAACTCCTCACCCAGCAGCACCCGCCGATTCCCCGCGCACTCCAGGGTGCGCTGCACCGAGACCACCTCGAACCCGCCGCACAGCTGGTCGTAGTCAAGGTCGACGGGCCGGCGCACGGCATCACCGTCGATACGCAACCGCCACGTAGCCGCGTCGATCCGGGGAGTCGGGGCGTGGCTGCGGATGAAGAACCGATCAATAGGAGTGAGCAACCCCGGCATCCGGTCGGGCCGGGTACCGAAGTCCAGACCAGACCCGGCGTCCTCCATCAACTCCGTCGGCGTGGGCTTGACGATGACGCCACCATCGTCACGATCCGGCAGGCGGTTACCTCTTTGGGTGGTCACCCCTGCGGTGTACCCATGAGAGACCAATCAATACCTACAAACCCCCAACGGTCTCGCATGTAGAGAAACGAGACAGCCCTTCGCGGCCCACGTTGTGGTCGCATCGCGGCAGGTCGCGG
>NZ_JAKRFN010000003.1 GCF_022348085.1 Mycobacterium sp. PSTR-4-N
CCCCCAGGACCAAACCCGGGCAGAATTCGAATCAGAAAAATCCGATCACAAACAAAAGACACCAAAAACTGGCATCCAAAAAACATTGCGCCCCACAAACGGGAAAATCCGGGACACAACAAAAAAAACAACAAACAAAAACCACCAAACACACTATTGAGTTCTCAAACAACAGCCCCGACCCGACCGCGCGAAGTTTCCGCGGCCAGAAGCCGCGATCTCTACTGCGGGCGGATGAGGACTCTCACCTAAGTGAGTGACCTCTCGGGAGTCGGCCGCGCTCTCCGGGCTGGGCCCGTGTCGCAGCGACTCCGATAAGTTACGTCAGGGATAACGCCGAGTCAAATGGCCTGCTAGGGCGGGTTTTTCGAGCCGATCCCAGCGTGCGCACGGCAGGCGTGCGTTGACTGCTGAGGGAACAACGCACAGGCGCGCGCAGTTGTTCCCGGCCCATCGAAACGTTCCTGACCTCGACTTTTCGGCTCACACGTCAGCCTGCTCTGACCACACCGGCGACATTGCGCTTGCCGCGGCGCAGCACGAGCCACCGTCCGTGCAAGAAGTCCGACGGCTGCGCCACCCACTCCTCTGTGGCGATCCTCACGTTGTTCACCGACACGCCACCCTCGGCGATCGTCCGCCGAGCTGCCCCCTTGCTGGCCGACAAACCGGTCGCCACCAGGAGGTCGACGATCGAATCCTCCCCTGTGCGAAGCACTTCCACGACATCGTTGGCGCTGGCCTCCCGCAGCGCAGCCGCCAGGGTGCGCTCGTCGAGATCGGTCAGGTCTCCCCTGCCGAACAGCGCCTGGCTGGCCAGCTCCACCGCATCGGTGGCCGCTTGTCCATGAATGAGCGTCGTCAGCTCGCGCGCCAGGCGGCGCTGAGCGGCGCGCTCGTGCGGACGTTGGGCAGTGGCCTCCTCGAGTTCGACGATCTCGCCCGCGTCGAGGAAGGTGAACCACCGCAGATATCGGATGACGTCCGCATCGGCGGTGTTGATGAAGTACTGGTACCAGGCATAAGGACTGGTCATCTCCGGGTCGAGCCACAGGCTGCCGCCGCCGGTCGACTTCCCGAACTTGCGGCCCTCGGAATCGGTCACCAGCGGAGTCGTCAGCGCGTGCACACTCGCACCCGCCTTCTGCCGGACCAGCCGTACGCCGGCGATGATGTTCCCCCACTGGTCGGAGCCACCGATCTGCAACGTGCATCCGTACCGCTGGTGCAACTCGACGAAATCGTTGGCCTGCAACAGCATGTAGCTGAACTCCGTGTAGGAGATGCCGTCGCCCTCGAGACGTCGGCGCACCGTGTCCCGGTCGAGCATGACGTTCACCGAGAAGTGCTTGCCCACATCTCGGAGGAACTCGATCGCCGACATCTCCTGAGTCCACGACAGATTGTCCGCGACGATCGCGCCCGTCGGTGAGTCGTCGAAATCGACGAATCGCTCCAGCTGACCGCGGATCCGCACGGCCCAGTCCGCCACGGTGTCGGCGGTCTGCATCGTGCGCTCACCCACCTCACGCGGATCGCCGATCATGCCGGTCGCACCGCCGGCGAGCACGATCGGGCGGTGGCCTGCCTGCTGAAATCGTCGCAGGGTCAGCAGCGGGATGAGATGTCCGGCGTGCAGGCTCGGGGCAGTCGGGTCGAAGCCCGAATACACCGTGACGGGTCCACCTGCCAGGGCTTCGCCCAGTGCGTCCCGGTCGGTCGACTGCGCGATCAACCCACGCCAGTCCAGTTCGTCGAGGATGTTGCTGCCCACGCACCGATCTTCCCGTACTAGTCACTCTCGCCGGGAGCGGGTGCCCGCGGACTGCGCCGGTAGGGCGATACTTCCGCGCGATCTGCCACCCAGAAGCGCCACGGTCGATCAGCAGCCTTGCTGACCCCGGTGCGGGGGCCCGCGGTCGCGCGCGCGGGACGCGCCAGTGAAAGCTTGACCGGCGCAACCGGATCGAAGAGGTCGAGGCCGTTGTCCCCCATCTCGATGCCCAGCGCCGAACACAGATTGCCCGGACCTCTGGCCAGCGCCGACTCCCCGACCAGTTCGCCCCGTCGCGCCCGCGCCGGGCCGACGCCGTCGGTGATGACGGCTGCTCGCAGCAACACCGCGCCCGCGACACCGTCGGTGGCACACACCACGTTCGCGCAGACGTGGATGCCGTGACTGCGGTAGGTGTAGAGCCGGCCCGGCGGGCCGTACATCACGGTGTTGCGTCCCCCGCGCCCACGAAACGAGTGCGATGCCGCGTCCGGCCACGGTCCGTCGACCGGTCCCCCGTACGCCTCGACTTCGACGATCGTGGCAGCGACCTCTCGGCCGGTCAGCCGGGCACCGAGCAACATTCGCGCCGCGCGCACGGGATCGACTGCCAGCGGATGTGCCGTCACGTCAACGCCCGAAGACGTCACGCAGGGCTGCGGCGATTACACGGTAGGCGACATCCTCTTCGGGGTGCACACCGGGGAAGAAGTAGAACCCATGCGGCATCCCGTCCGGGAAGTACTCGACGGCACGGCCCCCGGCCGCGCGGATCCGCTGGACGAACGCCCGTGCCGAATCGACGATCGGATCGTGGGTGCCCGCGACGACCACCGCGAGCGGATACCGGGACAGGTCACCCTCGATGGGGCTGACCCACGGATGGTCCCAGCGTTCGGCGCCCACGTAGGCGCCCCTGATGAAACCGGCGAACGCCATGTCGTAGACGATGCCGCGAGGTGCGAGCTCGAGAAACGACGGCCAGCGTTCGAACTGAAAGTCTGCGAAAGCACCGAGCATCACCACGGCATCAGGAACGCGCACGCCCTCGTCGCGGGCGCGCAACGGGATCGCGGCGGCGAAGTTGGACCCCGCGGAGTCGCCCGCGACGACCACGTGCTCAGGATCGCCGCCGATCTCGGCGGCGTGCTCGGTCACCCAGCGATAGACATCGAAGGCGTCGTCGAGCGGGGTCGGGAACATGAATTCGGGTGCGGACCGGTAGTTGGCCGACACCACCATCGCGTGATTAGTGAACGCCAACTTGCGTGCGAGGAAGTCGCAGTCCTCGGAGGAACCCACGGTGAATCCCCCACCGTGGTAGTAGACGATGGTAGGGAGCATCGCGTCGATCGACCCGGCGGGCCGGTAGAACTGGCAGCGCGCCACTCCATCGCGCACGGGCAGATACACCTGATCGAGCGCGATACCGGGGACTGCCTCGGCACCGGATGCGGGCACCAGTGCGGGATCGGGCTGACGACCGTCGCCGATGTAGCCCGATCGGACCGGCGCGATCATCAGATCGCGCAGCGCCACAGGTTGGCGGTTGTTGGCGATCACCCGGTACATCGGCAGCGCGGGATCGTCCTTCTCCACATACGACAGACCGTCGACCACGACCGGCGCGGTGACATCGACCGAACCGGCCGGGACGACGCGCAACGAATCCGGCACCACCATCGCTGGCCATCGTAATTGCCACTCTTGACACGGTCCCCCGGCGGGCGCAGTATTCATCACATGATGAGTTCATCGCACGATGAATTACTGGCGGCGACGCGTCCCGCGATCGACGTCGACGATCTGTACGTCCGCCGCGGCGGTCGGACTGCCGTCGACCACGTCACCCTGCGCGTCGCCCGCGGCACCATCACCGGGTTGCTGGGGCCATCCGGATGCGGCAAGAGCACGTTGATGCGCAGCATCGTCGGCACCCAGGTCGTGGCGGGCGGGGCCGTGCGAGTGCTCGGCCTGCCCGCCGGCAGCGCGGCACTTCGCCACCGCGTGGGCTACGTCACGCAGCAGCCGACGGTCTACCCGGATCTCCGCGTCGTCGACAACGTGCGGTACTTCGCAGCGCTCTACGGCAGCGATGCCGCCGACGTCGACGGCGCCCTGGCCGCAGTGGGTCTCGACACGCACCGCACCGCGCTCGCCGGCAACCTCTCCGGCGGTCAGCGCACCCGGGTGTCGCTGGCCTGCGCACTCGTCGGTCACCCCGAGGTGCTGGTGCTCGACGAGCCGACCGTGGGCCTCGATCCGGTCCTGCGCGCAGATCTGTGGGAACGATTCGCAGAGCTCGCGCGCCGCGGCACCACGCTGCTGGTCTCCAGCCATGTCATGGACGAGGCCGACCACTGCGGCGACCTGCTCCTGATGCGCGAGGGCCGACTCCTGGCGCACACCACACCGAACCGACTTCGAGAGGACACGCAATGTCAGTCATTGGAGGAGGCGTTCCTGTCCGTCATCCGGCGCGACACCGCAGTCGCACCGGCCTGACCGCGGTCGCGCCGCGCGCCTACCTCGCGACCACGGTCCGCATCCTGCGGCAGTTGGCCGGCGATCACCGCAGTGTCGCGATGATCCTCCTGGTCCCCAGCCTGATCATCGCGCTGATGTACTTCATGTTCGATGCGGTGCCCACCCGACCGGGCATGCCGTCGCCGTTCGACAACGCCTGCCTGGTGATGCTGGGGGTCTTTCCGCTCATCGTGATGTTCTTGATCACGTCCATCACCATGCAGCGCGAACGTGTGTCGGGCACGCTGGAGCGCATCCTGACCACACCGCTGGGCCGCCTCGAGCTGCTCGCCGGGTACGGCACCGCGTTCTCTCTCGCCGCGGCGGCACAGGCCAGTCTCGCGTGCTTGGTGTCGTTCTGGCTGCTCGGCCTGCACACCGAAGGGAGCCCGGTGTGGGTGTTCTCCATCGCGATCGTCAACGCCGTTCTCGGGGTCGGGCTCGGCCTGCTGTGCAGCGCGTTCGCCCGCACGGAGTTCCAGGCGGTGCAGTTCATGCCGCTGGTGATCGCGCCGCAACTGCTGCTGTGCGGCATCGTTGTGCCGCGCGAGCAGTTACCCGACTGGCTGCAGTGGGTGAGCAACGCGATGCCGGCCAGTTACGCTTTGGAGGCACTCCGCCAGGTCGGCGCCCACGCCGAGCTGACATCGCTGGCCGTACGCGACTTCTCGATCGTCGCCGGCTTCGCGGTGTCAGCGCTCGCCCTGGCCGCGGCGACATTGAGGCGAAGGACACCGTAGCGACCGTGACGACCGAGCAGGATCGCAAACGTCCGGGACGGCCCCCCGGCGCCTCGGACAGCCGCGATCGCATCTTGGCCGCCGCACGAGACCTGTTCGCTCGCAACGGCTTCGACAACACATCGATCCGTTCCATTGCTGCAGCAGCCAGTGTGGACGGTGCGCTGGTCCATCACTATTTCGGCACCAAGACCCAGCTCTTCGCCGCGGCGATCCACATCCCCATCGACCCCATGTCGGTGATCGGCCCGCTGCGTGAGGTGCCGGTCGACCGGATCGGCCACGTGCTGCCGTCCCTGCTGCTGCCGCTGTGGGATTCGGAGATGGGCAAGGGATTCATCGCGACGCTGCGATCACTGCTGGCCGGCAGCGACGTCGCGATGGTGCGGAGCTTCCTCCAGGACGTCATCACCGCGGAAGTGGGTGCCCGCGTCGACGATCCACCCGGAACCGGCCGCGTGCGCGTGCAGTTCGTGGCATCGCAACTGGTCGGGGTGGTGATGGCGCGTTACATTCTCGAGCTGGAACCGTTCAAGTCGCTACCCGTGGACCAGGTCGCGGAGACGATCGCACCGAACCTGCAGCGCTACCTGACCGGTGATCTGCCCGGACTCGGTTAAGACTGGCCCGCCGCGGCCATCAACCGCCGGTGCTCGTCGTCGTCCACCGAGACGGCTTCGTCGATCAGCAGCACCGGGATGTCATCGTCGACGCGGTACTTGCGTTGCAGCCGAGGGTTGTAGAGACATCCGTCCACGTACAGCAGCGGGCCCCGATCCTCGGGGCAGACGAGCAACTCGAGCAGTGCGGGGTCGAGGGTCATCCCGTCCGACCGGGCATCGGGAAGATCGTGTCGCTCGGGTCCTGGATCATCGGGTTGCCCGAGCCCCAGCTCGGACCCATCGGCGCCTGCACGATGCCCGGCGTCGCCGGCGGCGGCACCGCGGGCTGCTGCACCTGATTCGCTGCCTGCATCTTCGTCTTGCGCTGCGTCGCGAGCGTCGCCTGCAGAGCTTCGACCAGCGGAGCCTGATTCGGACGCTTGTCGAGGGCATCCGCCAGCGCAGCGGTGTTGGCGCGCGACGGCTTGAAGCCCTGCATGCGCAGCGTCATCACCTGGTCGATCAACTTCGAGACCTGACCGCCGCCCGAACCGGTGTTGTACTGCTCGTTGATCATCATGAGGATCCGATCCGGTGACACCGGCGGAGGAGCATCGCCTGTCGACGGCGCTGCGGCCGGGTCAGCCACGGCGAGCGGAGCCGACAGGCCCGCGGCGAGACCCCCGACCAGCGCGGCACCGGCCAGCCCGGTCGCGGCGGCGCGGCGCCAGTTGCGTGGTGACATGAATCCTCCTCGGAGTCGCCAGCGCGAGCCTAACAGTGAGGCACGCGCCGGGCATCACTGCTGTGGGCCGGCGATCTCGCTGCGAACAGCCGCAGTCAACCGCTTGTACCGATGGCTATCGGCATCCCGGAACCAGGCGTTACGGGACGCTTTCGGAATTCCCTCGGCCTGCAGCGGTCCGGCGAGCGGACGGTAGGTGGCGGTCAGTGTCATATCGGCGACGACGTGCACGATGTCGGGTGCGGCGCCCACGGGGAGGTCGGCCAGCGCCTCGGACAGATCTGCGGCGGTGACACTGCCCCCCGGTCGCAGGGCCAGGGCGGTCACCGCGAGGGTGTGGCCGTCGGCGGGCACCGGGTAGGTGACGGCCATGTCGACCGCGCCGAGTCGGCCGACTCCGTCGTTGACGGTCGCCGCGAACACCGGCCCGCGGGCGGTGTGGATCACCGCTGCCCGGGTGTCGACGAGCCAGTAGTCGCCGTCCTCGTCGCGGCGGAACAGATACTCGGTGGAGACCCAGGTGTCCGCCGGGGCGAACACCCCTCGCTTGACCGAGGCCAGCGGGTCGACCGGTCCGCGGGGATGGGCAAGCAGGACGCCGATCTCGTTGGTGTCCGCGCGACGCACGAAACCGTGGTCGTCTTCGAGGATCAGATTGTCGTCGGGGTCGTAGGCGGCGAGGGCGATCTCGCCGCCGCCGGGCAGCGGCCGCCCCTTGCTGCCGACCTTCGCGCCCGCGACGTTGGCCAGCACGGCCTGCCCGTCGGTGGTCGCGAAGAACTCGACGACTGTCGCCGGTTCGAACACCTCCACGACCCGCTTCCACAGACCGCTGGGCATACCGGATCCGATGAACACCCGCACCGGATGACTGCCGGTCAACGAGAACGCGGGATCGTCGATCACCTCCCGCAGCATCGCCCACGTGTAGGACACGACCGTCACGCCGTACTGCCGGATCTCCTGCACGAAGCGGTCCGGGCGCAGTTCCCGCGACAACGCGATACGCGCACCGGCGACGACCGCGCCGCCGAGGCTGACCAGCAGACCGGACTGGTGATGAAGCGGAGTGAGGCAGTAGACGGTGTCGTTGCGGCTCAGGTTCGCCGCCGATGCGGTGCCGAATGCCGACAACGCCCACCGGTAATTGGTGATCTGGCGGGCGACCAGCTCACCGCTGATCGTGCTGAACCCGATGAACGCCAGGTCGCGGGCCAAGCCGGGGTTCGGGCGGTACCAGCCCGGCAGATCCACCCGCTCGGGGTCGATCTGCTCCATGTCGATGACGCCGGCATCGTCGGGAAGATGCAGGTCGCGCGATTCGCCACCGCCGAGCACCAGCACCCGGGTGTCGAGCGTGCGCGCGGCATCCAGATGACCCGGGTCCGTGATGATCTCGGTGACCGCGCCCAGCCGCGCCGCCGCGGCGAGATCGGCGTCGGGGGGCATCAGCACCGCCACTGCCCCGAGCCGCGACAGCGCGGCGATCGCGACCAGCGCGCTGGGCCGGGTGTCCATCAGCACGCCCACCCGCGCGCCCTGGCGCACCCCGACCTCGATCAAACCGCGCACGACGTTGTTGATGCGGCGATCGACCGCCTCGTAGGTGTGCACGCGACCGTCGAACAGCAGCGCCTCACCCTGCGGGGCATCCCGGGCCTGCTCACTCATGATGCGGCCCAACGAGATTCGGGTGTGATCGTTGACCTGCCCCAGTCGCGCGAGGCGGGGCAGGGTGCGGGCGGTCTCCACCGCGAGTGTGCGCGCCGAGCGGTTCGCGGCCACGAACGCGTCGGCGGCCGACTTCACCAGCGTGATGGCCATCTCCGTGGCGGCGGCGGTGCCGTGCGCCAGTCTCGACGTCAGTGACACGCCGCTCTCCGCGGATTGCGCGGGTTGCAGCGCCATGGGTGCGACACCGTCGGGCATCGCGCCGGCCCCGTCGAGCCAGCGCACCCACTGCGCCACCGTCGGCCAGGTCTGACCGGCTGCCTTGGACCCGACGACGAGGCCGAAATGTCCTGCCCTGATCATGAACTCGTACACATCGGCCTGCGGTGCGGCCCGCTTGATACCGCGTACCGAGGCGGGTTGACCGATGTCGTCGACCTCGCCGACCACCGCCAGCACCGGGCAGTCGATGTCGGAGAGCGTCACCAGATCGCCGTGCACGGAGAAGCCACCGGTCATCATCCGGTTGTGGGCGATGAACTGTTTGAGCAGCTCGGAGATCGCCGGGCCCGACCAGGCGATCCAGCCCTCGGAGGCCAGGAACCGGCGCTGCTGCTCGCGCGGCAGGAGGGCCTCCCGGTCGTGCAGCTGCAACAGGAACTCCAGCCGCGACTGGGCGGTCTTGATCGGGTCGAGCATCTGGAACCCGGTGCGCGCCATCCAGCCCGGGATGTCGATGCGGCTGAAGACATGGTCGGCCATGAAGTCGGCGGCCGCGGGCGCGAGGCTCGCCGGCAGGTTCATCGGCAGCGCGGCGAGCGTGTCGACGGGCGAGCCGAACGCGATGATGCTCGCCAGATCCTTCGAGCGGCGGTACGCCGCGGTCTGATAGGCGAACATGCCGCCCTGCGAGTATCCCGCCACGTGCACGTCGCGGCCGGTCACCGATTTGACCGTGTCGATCGCCTCGCTGAGCGCCACGATGTGGTCCGCCAGGTTGCGCTGCATCCCGCCCTCGACCTTGTCCGGCGAGCCGAAGTCGATCACCCACGGGTCGACGCCGGCGCGGTGCAGGATGCCGACCGCGCCGTCCTGGCGGGTGACGTCCCACATGTCGGCCGACATCATCATCGGGTGGACCATCAGCACCGGAGGTCCCGCGGGTTTTGCGCCGGGCCGGGCGTCGGGCGGGAAGTAGCGGCGCAGCCGGTACATCGGGACGCTCTCCACGATCTGGAACGGCGAGGGCACCGATCCGGTCTCCAGGCCGCCGTAGCGCAGCACCTCCAGACCGTTCTGAGCGGTGGCGACCAAGCGCCCGACCGGTCCGGTGATCGCCGACAGATCCACCAACGCCTGCTCCCCTATCGCCGACCCCACACCTCTGATCCCTGCACCGCAGACGTCATCATGGCACAGCGCAGGCCTATCATCGGCGCCTGATGGCAAACCTGATCAACCTGGAAAAAGTGACCGTGGGCTACGGCCACCGTACGTTGCTCGACGCCGTCAGCCTCGGTGTCGAAGAGGGCGACGCGATCGGTGTGGTCGGCCGTAACGGCGACGGCAAGACGACGTTGCTCAAGGTGCTCACCGGCACGCTGGCGCCCGACTCCGGGCGGGCCACCCACACCTCCGGTCTCTCGGTCGGTTACCTGCGTCAGGCCGACGACTTCGCGCCCGAAGACACGGTGCGCGGGGTGATCGTCGGGGGCCGACCCGACCACATCTGGGCCGCCGAGCCGAACACCCGTACCGTCGTCGAGCACCTGCTGTCGGGGGTGTCGTTGGACGCCCCCGCCGCGGAGTTGTCCGGCGGCGAACGACGCCGGGTCGCACTGGCCGAGGTCCTGTTGGCCGCTCACGACGTGCTGGTGCTCGACGAACCCACCAACCACCTCGACGTCGAGGTGATCGGATGGCTTGCCGAACACCTGTCCGCGCGGCCGGCCCGGGCGCTGGTGGTGGTCAGCCACGACCGCTGGTTCCTCGACGCGGTCGCCACGAACACGTGGGAGGTGCACGACGGCGTCGTCGACGCCTATGAGGGCGGTTACGCGGCGTTCGTCCTGGCGCGCGCCGAGCGCATGCGAACGGCGGCGGGCACCGAGGCGCGGCGCCGAAACCTGATGCGCAAGGAACTGGCGTGGCTGCGCCGCGGGCCACCCGCGCGGACGTCCAAGCCGAAATTCCGTATCCAGGCCGCCAACGACCTGATCGCCAATGAACCACCTCCCCGCGACTCGCTGGTGCTGCAGCGCTTCGCCACGTCCCGGCTCGGCAAAGACGTGTTCGACCTCCATCGAGTCGGCCTCCAGGTCGGCGATCCGCCCCGCACGCTGCTCGACGGCATCGACTGGTCGATCGGCCCGGGCGCGCGCATCGGGCTGGTCGGCGTCAACGGCACCGGCAAGACGTCGGTGCTGCGCCTGCTCGCCGGCGAGCTGTCGCCGACGAGCGGAACCATCAAGCGAGGCCAGACGCTACACATCGGCTATCTCAGCCAGGCGCTCAAGGAGCTGGACAGCTCGGCTCGGGTGCTCGACGCGGTCGAGAACCGGCGCCGCGTCAGCGAACTCGCCGGGGGCCGCGAGATCACCGCAGACACGCTGCTCAAGGATTTCGGGTTCACCGGCGACAAGCTGACCACTCGGCTCGGCGAGCTCTCCGGCGGTGAGCGGCGCCGCCTGCAGTTCCTGCGCCTGCTGCTCGACGAACCCAACGTGCTGCTGCTCGACGAACCGACCAACGATCTCGACATCGACACGCTGACGGTCATCGAGGACTATCTCGACGGCTGGCCCGGCACGCTGATCGTGGTCACTCACGACCGGTACTTCCTGGAACGGGTCAGCGATGTGACATATGCGCTGACCGGAGGCGGACGCTGCGATCTGCTGCCCGGCGGCATCGAGCAGTACCTCGCCGAGCGGTCGGCGGCGGCCACCCCGGCGCCGGCGCGCTCCGAGCCGGTGCGCGGTGAGTCGGCGGCAGCCAAGGATCGCCGCGCGGGCAAGGAGATGACGCGGATCGAGAACCAATTGGCCAAGCTCGACGACCGGATCGCCGCGGTGCACGAGGCGATGGCCGACGCCGCCGCGGATCATGTGCGGGCAGGCGAGCTCAACGGCGAGCTCGGCGATCTGCTCTCCCGCAAAGACGAATTGGAGCAGGCCTGGCTCGAGCTGGCCGACAGCGCCGGATGACCGCGGCGCTGTCGGTGATGGCACGTCCGTTCGTGCTGTGCTGGCGGTATTGGCCCCAGCTCGCCGCGTGCTATCTCCTCGGGCTGCTCGGACGTCGGGGTGCGATCGAGCTGGCCGCCTGGGCCGGGTGGGACAACGACCTGTGGGCCGCGTTGATCATGCCGCTGGCGGGCTTGGCTCGGCTCGGGTCCTACGTGGCGATGTTCTTCGTCCTCCGGTCGGGTATCCCGGCGCTGGCGGCACTACCACCGCGCGCTGCGCGCCGCGTCGACGTGTTCGCCACCGTCATCGTGCCGTTCTTCGCGATCTATCTGGCGTGGAAGATGTTCGCCGAGGATTGGATCGCCTACGAGGAACGCGCCCTCGGGTATCGGATCGGCGAGGCCATGAACACTGCGGGTGCGGTCGAGTTACACCCCGAATCGCTGCCGGTGGGCACGGTGACGCTGGTGCTGATCGTGGCAGCGCTCGTGCTGCGCTACGTCCTGAGCCGATTCAAGGACGCGATGCCGCGGTGGATGATCGCCGTGCGGGTGTACGTCGACGCGCTGTGGGTGTTCCTCGGCCTCAGTTTCGCCGCCAGCCAGGACGTGACGTTCTTCGTCAACCCGACCGGCTGGCTGTCGCAGCGGCGGATCGTGGTGTGGTTCACCGAGACTCGCGCCGAGCTGTTCTCGCACTTCCGTCCACTGGAAGTGCTGTGGGACTGGCTCACCTGGACCGTGAGCACCGTGTTCGGCGGCGCCACCATCCCGCTGCTCTGGCTGGCCGTCGCAGCGATCGTCTACGGCGCGTCGATGCCCGCCGATTGGCGCAGCGCCGCGCGCCGCGTCGCCGGCGAACGCGCCGACCAGCTCTTCGAGCGCGCGGCAAGGCACAAGCGAATTCGGCAGCGGTGGTCGAATCTGCCCGATGTCCGTCGCGCAGAGGCGCGCGAGGTGCTGCTCTCCCGGCTCGGCAACTACCGGCCGATCACCGATTCCGCGCGGCTCATCCTGCACGGCGGTGTGCTCGCGTTGGCGCTCTACGTGCTGGGTTACCTCGGACTGGCGTGGCTGGACATGGCCGGCAGCTTCTACCGGCCGGAGGTGCGCGCCGGCAATCTCTTCCGCGGGGTGGCCTGGCTGTTGGGGCCCCACCCGCAGGACTACTGGGATGCCGTGCGCCCCACCCTGATCTTCCTGTCGCACCTGATCATCGAGCCGCTGCGGGTGTGCCTCATCGCCTCGACCGTGGCGTACTGCCTCGAACAGCTACGCCCGCAGCAGGTCACAGCGCCATCCGCACCGTGATCTGACCGTTGTTCGTCACGTCCAGGGCCGTGGGTACCACGTCGTCGGGCAGCAGGAACGCGAACTGCACGGGCCCCGGCAGGTTGCAGAGCGAGGTCACGCCCTCGGGCGGGATCGGGGTGTAACCACCGACGCCTTCCGCCGTCCAGCGCGTGGTGCCGTCGGTGATCACGGCGCTGCAGTAGCCCGGATCGGGGGTTCCGGATCTGTCGACGTCGAGCACGGTCAGCACCGTGCCGGGGGGCAGCGGCGGCCCGAACCGCGTCGGGCTGCGGTTCAGATGCTTGATCGACGTCAGCCGCCAGGTCTGCCCGCCGGCCGAGCCGCTCTCGCCCTTTCCGATCGCGACGCGCGGCTCGAGCGAGTGGCGGTAGGCCGACCAGTCGGCGCGGAAGTCGATGATGACATACACCGCGAGCGCGCAGACGACGACGACGGCGCCGATGACGTTGCGCTGCCACAGCTGTGCCGGTTTCATGCGCTCGCCTCCAGCGGGGCCAGTCGCAACTCGGCGCTGCGGCCGATCGCCTCCGGTGGAATGGCGATCACCAGCCGCGAATCGAGTAGATCGCTGCCCACCCAGACGCGCAGCACGAGCGAGCCGAGATCATCGCCGTCGATCAGCGCCGACGCGACGTCGAAGACCCATGCGCCGCGCTGCTCGATCCCCGGTGCCAGGGAGCGTCCGAGGGTCTTGGTCAAGAACCGATCGGTGGGGATGTAGGTGTTCGGGCCGACGAGCAGATCCGCGTGCGGTACGTCGGTGCTGCCCTGGGCCTGCAGCGTCGTGTCGACGACCACCCAACGGCCGGCGGCCGCTACCGAATTGACCTCCGGTGCAACACGAATCGACGTGACGGTGGCGGTGACGCCGCGCCCGCGCACCGGTTCACCGGCTTGGCCGTGCACGTCGAAGGGTCCGTACAGATCGGTGGGCGTCGGGAGGTGGTGCCAGATCAGCGCGGCCGCCGCGACCAGCAGCACGACGCACACTGCCGACAGTGCTGAGAGGAGCCTCATGACGGTTCCTTCACGGTCAGCTCGGTGACACCGTAGTCGGTGAGGCTGTCCAGCCACTCCTCCCCGCCGTAGGTCACCATCAGCTGCTTCAACTGCTTCTTCCACACCCGGACGCTGACCGTGTCGCCCGGCTGCAGAGCGTCGCGCGGCACCAACCACAGATAGGCGAGCTTCTCTGTCAACCCGGGTCCGAGGGTCTGGATCTGCGATCCGTCGCGGATGCGCCACGCGCCGAAGAACTCCTTGTCCGGCACGTCACGCAGATCGAGCTCGTTGCGCAGTCGTCCCGGCATCGTGCCGTCGTTGGTCAGCGTGACCGTCACACCGAGGTACAGCTTGCCGGGCTGGACGGGGCCGATGGTGCGGTTAGCGCCGGTCACCTCGGGCAGCAGCGTGGCACCGTGGATGTTCACGGTGTACTGACCGTCGGAGAAATCCTCGCCTGCGGCGAAGGGCACCGCCCCTGTGTCGACGGTGTCGAGTCCGCCGAACAGCGCGGCGACCGCGAGGACGACGGCGAGCGCGGCCTGCCACCATCGCCGGATCGGACGCTGCGCGAGCCAGCCCCGGACGCGAGCATGGCGGCTCGCCGCCTGTTGCCCGCCGGGGTCCATGCTGGCAGATGCTAGCGGCGCAGCCGGATTCGCAAACCGTCGGATGCTGCCCGCACGGCGCTGAGCTGCCGGGCCACCTGAACGGGGGCGGTGCCGCCCCGCGCGTCACGCGAATTCACCGACCCTTCCACCGTCAGGACGTCACGGACCTGCGGCCCGAGTTCGGGATGGATCGCGGCGAGTTCAGCGTCCTCGAGCTCCTCCAGTCCCACACCGCGAGCTTCCGCAGCGCGCACCGCCGCGCCCGCCGCCTCGTGCGCGACCCGGAACGGAACTCCGCGCCGCACCAGCCATTCCGCGACATCGGTGGCCAGCGTGTAGCCCAGCGGGGCGAGGGCGGCCATGCGCTCCACGTCGAACTCCAGCGTCGACACGAGCCCGGCCATCGCGGGCAGCAGCATCTCGAGCTGCGCCGCCGAATCGAACACGGGCTCCTTGTCCTCCTGCAGGTCCCGGTTGTAGGCCAGCGGCTGGGCTTTCAGAGTGGCGAGCAACCCGGTCACGTTGCCGATCAACCGGCCCGCCTTGCCGCGGGCGAGTTCGGCGATGTCGGGGTTCTTCTTCTGCGGCATGATGGAACTGCCGGTCGACCAGGCATCGTGCAGCCGCACGTACCCGAACTCGGTGGTGCTCCACAGGATGATGTCTTCGGCCAGCCGAGACAGATCGACCGCGATGAGGCCGAAGACGAATGCCGCCTCCGCCGCGAAATCCCGTGCGGCCGTGGCATCGACGGAGTTGTCGGCCGCAGCCGTGAAACCCAACTCCTCTGCGATCGCATCCGGATCCAGGCCCAATGATGAACCGGCCAGGGCACCCGAGCCGTACGGCGACACCGCGGCGCGCTTGTCCGCGTCGAGGAGCCGGTCCACGTCGCGCAGCAGCGGGTGGGCGTGCGCGAGCAGATGATGCGCCAGCAGGATCGGCTGCGCGGACTGCAGGTGCGTCTTCCCGGGCATGATCGCGGTCGGATGCGCGGCGGCCTGCGTGGACAGCGCGGCGACGACGTCGAACACGCCGTCGGCGATCCGGCGGATCGCGTCGCGCAGCCACAGCCGGAACAGCGTCGCCACCTGATCGTTGCGCGATCGGCCGGCCCGCAGACGTCCCCCCAGATCGGCTCCCACGCGGTCGATCAGGCCCCGCTCCAGCGCGCCGTGGACATCCTCGTCGGTCGCGATCGGCCCGAAGCTACCGTCGGCGACGTCGTTGCCGAGACTGTCCAGCCCGGCGAGCAGCCCGTCGCGTTGCTCATCGGTCAGCAGCCCCGCGCGATGCAACACCCTGGCGTGCGCCTTCGATGCAATCACGTCGTAGGGCGCCAGCACCCAGTCGAAGTGGGTCGACTTGCTCAGGGCGGCAAGCGCATCGGACGGCCCGTCGGCGAACCGGCCACCCCAGAGCGACCCCTCGTTCGTACTCATGTCAGCGCCCCCGTCCCGCGTCGAGATCGACGAATTGGTGGGTTTCTCTCGCACTTTCCCGCCCGATTGTCGGTTTGGGCGATGAGGGGGTGCTCACTTACCGGCCAGGTCCCGCCGCGCCGACAAGCTCGACGACAGCCCGTGCACATGGACGAAGCCCTTGGCGGACGACTGGTCGAACGTGTCGCCCTCGTCGTAGGTCGCGAGGTTGAAGTCGTACAGCGACTCCGCGCTGCGCCGGCCGTTGACCGCGATGTGTCCGCCGTGCAGCACCATCCGGATCTCACCGGTGACGTGCTGCTGGGTGTGCGCGACGAACGCCTCGAGCGACGACTTCAGGGGCGAGTACCACAGGCCGTCGTACACGAGCTCGCCCCACTTGCGGTCGGTCCCGCGCTTGAAGCGGCCCAGTTCACGCTCCAGCGTGACGTGTTCGAGCTCGGTGTGGGCCGTGATGAGCACCATCGCGCCGGGCGCCTCGTAGATCTCGCGGCTCTTGATCCCGACGAGCCGGTCCTCGACGACGTCGAGGCGGCCCACGCCCTGTGCCCCGGCGCGGGCGTTGAGCGCCTCGATGGCCTGCAGCACCGTCACCGGCTGGCCGTCGATGCTCACCGGCACACCCTTGTCGAAGCCGACGATGACCTCGTCGGGGCTGCTCCAGTTGACCGTGGGATCTTCGGTGTAGTCGTAGACGTCCTTGGTCGGTGCGTTCCAGAGGTGTTCCAGGAAGCCGGTTTCCACCGCGCGACCCCACACGTTCTGGTCGATCGAGAACGGCGAGCGCTTCGTCACGTTGATCGGGATGTCGTTCTGCTCGGCGAACGCGATCGCCTTTTCGCGGGTCCACGCATAGTCGCGCACCGGAGCGAGCACCTGCAGATCGGGCGCCAACGAGGCGAAACCGACCTCGAAGCGGACCTGGTCGTTGCCTTTTCCGGTGCAGCCGTGTGCGACGATGCCGCCGCCGTGCTCGCGGGCGGCCTCGACGAGGTGCTTGACGATCAGCGGCCGGCTCAGCGCCGAGACCAGCGGGTAGCGGTCCATGTAGAGCGCGTTGGACTGGATGGCCGGCAGGCAGTACTGCTCGGCGAACTCGTCGCGGGCGTCGACCACGACGGCCTCGACCGCACCGCAGTCCAGGGCGCGCTGACGCACGACGTCCATGTCCTCGCCGCCCTGCCCGAGGTCGATGGCCACCGCGACCACTTCGCGGCCGGTCTCCTTGCCGATCCAGCTGATGGCCACCGAGGTGTCCAGACCGCCGGAATACGCCAGGATGACGCGCTCGGACATAAGACTCTCTCCCTTGTTCGTGTCAGGCTTTGGCGAGGCTCTCCAGAGCCTCGCCGAGTTCGGCACCGGTCATCGGCTCTCGCGCGATGACGAAAATCGTGTCGTCGCCGGCGATGGTGCCGACCACATAGGGCAGTGCGGCCCGGTCGATCGCACTGGCCAGATAGTGCGCCGCACCCGGCGGTGTGCGCAGGACCGCGAGGTTGGCGCTGGCATCGGTGGCCACCAGCAGGTCACCGAGCAGCCGGGACACCCGTTCGATGCCACCGGTGACGCCGCGCACCGGGCTACCGTCCTCGGGCACGATGTACACCCCGCCACCGCCGTCGGCGCCGCGCAGCTTGACCGCGCCGAGCTCCTCGAGATCGCGCGAGAGCGTCGCCTGCGTCACGTCGATGCCGTCGGCGGCCAGCAGCGCCGCCAGCTCCCCTTGGCTGCGGACCTGCTGAGCGGACAGCAGCGCGACGATGCGGGCCTGCCTGCCCGCTCGCGTGGAGGCGGTCACGAATGCTCCAGCAGCCACACCAGCAGCGCCTTCTGCGCATGCAGCCGGTTCTCTGCCTCGTCCCAGACCGCGCTGCGCGACCCGTCGATCACCTCGTCGGTGATCTCGTGTCCGCGGTGGGCCGGAAGGCAGTGCAGCACAACGGCTTCCGAGTCCGCGCGGTCGAGCAATTCAGCGTTGACCTGGAACGGACGGAACGGCCGGACGCGGTCCAGCCCGTCGTTCTCCTGGCCCATGGAGATCCAGGTGTCGGTGACCAGCACGTCGGCACCGGCGGCCGCGGCCTGCGGATCGTCGGTCACCGTCACCGTGGCACCGGTCTGTCGAGCGCGGGTCTCGGCAGCGGCGACGAACATCGGGTGCGGGGCGAAGCCGCGCGGCGCCGCGATCGTCACGTGCACGCCGGCGGTGACGCCGCCCAGCATCAGCGAGTGCGCCATGTTGTTGGCGCCGTCGCCGAAGTAGCTGAGCCGCAAGCCTTTCAGACCGCCCTTCCATTCGGCGAGGGTCTGCAGGTCGGCGAGCACCTGGCACGGGTGGAATTCGTCGGAGAGCGCATTGACGATGGGGACGGACGACCCGGAAGCCATCGCGGTCAGCCGCTCCTGGGCGAAGGTGCGCCACACGATCGCGTCGACGTAGCGGGACAGCACCGTGCCGGTGTCCTCCAGCGTCTCCTCCCGGCCCAGCTGGGTGCTGCGCCCGTCGACGACGACGGCGTGCCCACCGAGCTGGGCGATACCCATCTCGAAGGAGAATCGCGTTCGGGTCGAGTTCTTCTCGAAGATCACCGCGACCCCGCGCGGGCCCTCCAGCGGCCGACGGCTGAACGGCTTGCGCTTGAGCTCGGCGGCCAGCGCCAGCACCTCGGCCTGCTCCTCCGGAGTCAGATCGTCGTCGCGCAGGAAGTGCCTGGTCATGATCCTGCCACCGTGTCGAGGATGCCCGGCAGCGCGGTGATGAACGATTGCGCCTGCTCCTCGGTGAGGACCAGGGGCGGCGCCAACCGAATGATCTGAGGCGCAGCGGCATTGACGAGGAAGCCTGCGTCACGCGCGGCCGCCTCGACCGGCTTGGCGACGTCGGCGGTCAACACGATGCCGCGCAGCAGGCCGCGCCCGCGGACGTGGTCGACGAGCGGATGCCCGAGCGCCTCGATCCCGTGGCTGATCGTCTTGCCCAGCACGTCGGCGTGCTCGATGAGCCCATCGTCGGCGAGCACCTTCAGTACGGCCAATGCTGCCGCGGTGCACACCGGGTTGCCGCCGAACGTGCTGCCGTGCAGGCCGGGGGTCATCAGCTCCGCGGTCGGTCCGATGGCCAGGCACGCCCCGATCGGCAGGCCGCCGCCGAGGCCCTTGGCCAGCGTGACGATGTCGGGGGTGATGCCGTCGTGCTGGTGGGCGTAGAAGGCGCCGGTCCGCCCGACGCCGGTCTGCACCTCGTCGAGGACGAGCAGAGCGCCGTGGCGTGCCGTGATCTCCCGCGCGGCGACGAGGTAGCCCGCCGGCGGGACGACGACGCCGCCCTCCCCCATGATCGGCTCCAGGAAGACCGCGGCCGTGTCGTCGTCGATGGCCGCGTGCAATGCGTCGACGTCTCCATAGGGCACGTGGGTGACCTCGCCGGGCAACGGCTCGAACGGCGCCTGTTTGGCAGGCTGCCCGGTCAGAGCCAGCGACCCCATGGTCCTGCCGTGGAAAGCACCCTCGGCGGCAACGAGTTTGGTACGCCCGGTCAACCGCGTGATCTTGAACGCGACTTCGTTGGCCTCGGTACCGGAGTTGGCGAAGAACACCCGGGCGGGGCCCCCG
This sequence comes from Mycobacterium sp. PSTR-4-N, assembly GCF_022348085.1. GTDB lineage: Bacteria > Actinomycetota > Actinomycetes > Mycobacteriales > Mycobacteriaceae > Mycobacterium. The sequence continues at coordinate 19,230 of NZ_JAKRFN010000003.1, forward strand.
AGGTGCCCGACCAGCGCCTCGGCCAGGGCGATCCCCGGCTCGGTCGCGTAGAGATTCGACGTGTGGCCCAGCGTGCTCATCTGCCGGTGCACCGCATCGATGACCGCGGGATGGCAATGGCCGAGCACGTTGACCGCGATACCGCCCAGCAGGTCGACGTAGCGCTTGCCGTCGACATCGGTGACCACCGCGCCCTGCCCGCTGGCCAGCACCAGCGGCGGCGTGCCGTAGTTGTGCATCATCACCGCAGACCAGCGGTCGAGCAGAGGTTGGCTCATCACGCGACCACCTTGGTTCCGGCACCTTCGTCGGTGAACAGTTCGGCCAGCACGCAGTGTTCGACCCGGCCGTCGATGACGTGCGCGCTGGGCACGCCGCCGGTGATGGCGCGCAGGCAGGCCTCGATCTTGGGCACCATGCCCTCCTCCAACGTGGGAAGCAGTTGCGTCAATGCGGCGGAATCGATCTCGCTGACCAGGGAGCCGCGGTCGGGCCAGCTGGTGTAGAGGCCTTCGACATCGGTGAGCATCAGCAGCTTTTCCGCGCCCAGCGCCTCGGCCAGCGCGGCCGCGGCGGTATCGGCGTTGATGTTGTACACCCGACCCTCCACGTCCGGCGCGATCGTCGACACGACAGGAATCCGGCCGGCGGCGATCAGATCCCGCACGGCGTCGGTGCTGACCCGCTCGACGTCGCCGACGAGTCCGATGTCGGTGGCCACGCCGTCGACCAGCACACTGCGGCGCACCGCGGTGAACAGGTGAGCGTCCTCGCCGGTGATCCCGACCGCATAGGGCCCGTGCGCGTTGATCAGGTTCACGAGTTCCCGGCCCACCTGACCGAACAGCACCATGCGGGCGACGTCGAGCACCTCGGGGGTGGTGACGCGGAAGCCACCCCTGAATTCGCCGGAGATACCGAGCTTCTTGAGCATCGCGCTGATCTGTGGGCCGCCTCCGTGGACGACCACCGGGTGGACTCCGCAGTTGCGCAGGAACACCATGTCCTCGGCGAACGCCACCTTGAGGGTGTCGTCGGTCATCGCGTTCCCGCCGTACTTGACCACGACGATCTTGCTGTGCAGTGCCTTGAGCCAGGGCAGCGCGGCGGCGAGCACCAGCGCCTTCTGCGGCGTCGGCAGGCTCATGAGCTGTAGGCCGAATTCTCTTCGACGTACGCGTGAGACAGGTCGGTGGTGCGGATCGACGCCGAGGCGGCGCCGACCCCCAGATCCACCGTGACCACGATGTCCTCACCCGTCAGATCGACCTCGCGCGCGCCCGGCGCTCCCACACTGTCGACACAGACCGGGAAACCGTTGAACGACACGGTGATTCGATCGGCATCCAGCGGTACCGGCGCCATGCCCACCGCGGCGAGCACCCGGCCCCAGTTGGCGTCCGAGCCGAACAGCGCGGTCTTGACCAGGCTGTCGCGGGCGATCACCCGCGCGGCGGTCACCGCGTCGTCCTCGGTTTCCGCGCCGGTGACGGTGATGAGAATCCGTTTGGTCACGCCTTCGGCGTCGGCCTGCAGCTGGGCGCACAGGTCCTCACAGACCGCGAGCACCGCGGCGTCGAGATCGTCCTGGCTCGGCGTGACCTCGCTGGCCCCCGAGGACAGCAGCAGCACGGTGTCGTTGGTGGAGCAGCTGCCGTCGACGTCGAGGCGGTCAAAGGTGGCCGCGGTCGCGCGACGCAGCGCGCGGTCGAGCGCCGCGGCGTCGGCCACGGCGTCAGTCGTCAGCACGCACAGCATCGTGGCCAGCGAGGGCGCCAGCATGCCCGCACCCTTGGCCATGCCGCCGACGGTCCAGCGATCCTGATGATGCAGCGCAACCTGTTTGGGCACTGTGTCGGTGGTCATGATCGCCCGCGCGGCCTCTTCCCCGCCGGTGAGGCCGCCGGCCATCTCGTGCACGATCTCGGTGACGCCGGCGCGCACCTTGTCCATGGGCAGGCGGTCGCCGATCAGGCCGGTCGAACACACCGCGACCTCGATGGCGCCGGTCTCGGTGCCCCAGTCGGACAGTGCTGCCGCGACGGCCTCGGCGGTGGCGTGGGTGTCCTGGAAGCCGGCCGGCCCGGTGCAGGCGTTGGCGCCACCAGAGTTGAGAATGACCGCACGCAGCCTGCCCGTCGTGAGCACCTGCGTCGACCACAGCACCGGGGCAGCTTTGATCTTGTTGCGGGTGAACACCCCGGCCGCAGTGTGATCGGGGCCCTCGTTGAACACCAGCGCGAGGTCGAGCGCACCGGAAGCCTTGATACCGGCGGCGATTCCCGTCGCCCGGAAACCGGCGGGCGCGGTCACGCCCTGCGTGCGCAGCAGCCGGGCACTGTCGGCCAGATCGGTCACGGAGCCACCCCCACGGTCGTCAGTCCATCGATCTCGGTCCAGCCCAGCGCCAGGTTCATCGACTGCACCGCCGCGCCGGCGGTGCCCTTGACGAGGTTGTCGATCGCGGCGATCGCGATGAACGTCTGCGCGTCGGTGTCGACGGCGATCCCGAGCTGGGCGGCGTTGCCCCCGACGACGGCGCCGGTCTGCGGCAACCGGCCCTCGGGCAGCAGGTACACGAAAGGCTCTGCGTCGTAGGCTTTTTCGTAGACCGCGCGCAGATCGGACAGCGACGCCTGGGTGCGGGCGGTGCACGTGGCCAGGATGCCGCGGGCCGTAGGGATCAACACCGGGGTGAACGACACGGTCACGTCCGCGCCACCGGCGACCGCGGCCAGGCCCTGCGCGATCTCGGGAGTGTGCCGGTGCTTGCCGCCCACGTTGTACGCCCGCGCCGAGCCGATCACCTCGGCGGCCAGCAGGTCGACTTTGGCGGTCCGGCCCGCACCCGAGGTGCCGCTGACCGCGACGACGGTCACGGCCGGCTCCACGAGTCCGGCCGCCACCGCCGGCCACAGCGCCAGCAGCGCGGCGGTCGGGTAGCAGCCCGGCACGGCGATCCGAGTGGCGCCGCGCAGCCGGTCGCGGGCGCCGGGCAGCTCAGGCAGCCCGTACGGCCAGCTGCCCGCGTGCTCGGAGCCGTAGAACCGCTCCCACGCGGCGGCGTCGGTGAGCCGGAAGTCCGCGCCGCAGTCGATGATCACGGTGTCGGGACCCAGCTGCTCGGCCAGCGCGGCGGAGTGGCCGTGCGGCAACCCCAGGAACACGACGTCATGGCCTGCCAGCACCTCGACCTCGGTGGGCTCGAGAACCCGATCGGCCAGCGGCAGAAGATGCGGGTGGTGTTCGGCGAGAGTGGTTCCGGCACTCGCTGCCGCGGTCAGGGCACCCAGGGTGAGCGTGCCCTGCGCGTATGCGGGGTGCCCGAGCAGCAGCCGCAGGATCTCTCCTCCGGCATATCCACTGGCTCCGGCCACGGCGACGGACGTCATGCCACGATCCTTGCATGCTTATGCAGCAACATGCAAATTCATTATTGGTGCTGGTCAGCGCCGCTGCTGAGCACCTACCGCGCCGGCCGCCGCGGCCACCGCCGCATCGCGCGCCGCACTCGCCTCGTCCTCGGTCAACGTGCGGTCGGCGGCCCGGAAGCGCAGCGCCAACGCCAGCGACTTGCGTCCCTCGCCGACCTGCGGTCCGGCGTAGACGTCGAAGAGTCGGACGTCTTCGAGCAGCTCGCCCGCGCCGTCGCGCACCGCGTCGACGACCCGCTGTGCCGGCACCTCCTCGTCGACGACGAGCGCGACGTCCTGGAACACTGCGGGGAACGGTGAGACGCGCGGAGCCGGGAGCAGCTCGGTGATCGGCACCGCGTCGAGGTCCACTTCCAGCGCGCAGGTGCCCTTCGGCAGACCGGAGCGCTCGATCACGGCGGGATGCAACTGGCCGGCGTGTCCGACGACGGTGTCTCCCAGACAGATTGCGGCGCACCGTCCGGGGTGCCACGGCAGGTACTCGGCGCTGCGCAGCGTGAAGTCCACGCCGGCAGCCCGCCCGATGATCCGGACCGCCTCGAACGCGTCGAACGGCTCGACCGCGCGTCCCGGGCCCCAGGGGCCGGCAGGCTCGCGCAACCCGGCGAGTACCGCACCGACGTGCTGCGGCTGGCGCGGCAGCGACGCGTCCAGTGTCGCGATCTCGTCATCGGTGGGGCGCCGGTCGGTGGGGATGCGATCCACCGCGCGCGTCGCGGTGGTGGGCTCGACGACCTGCGCCAGCGCGAACAGGGCCACATCGGCTGCTCCGCGGGAGACGTTGCGGCTCAACGCCTCCAGCAGGCCGGGAAGCAGTGTGGTGGCCAGCGCGGGTCGGTCGGACTCCAGCGGGTTGAGCACCCGGGTGGTGTGCCGGCGTGGGTCGTCGGCCAGCAGACCCCACTGGTCGAAGATTCCGGCGGGCAGGAAAGGCGTCGGCAGGATCTCCACGAATCCGCCGAGGGCGAGCCCCTTTCCGATCGCCCGGCGCCGCTTCTGCACCGGCGTCAGGCCGCGCCCGCCGGGTGCGGCGGGCAGCACCGACGGGACGGCGTCGAGGCCTTCGAGCCGCATCACCTCTTCGACCAGATCGGCGGGCTCGCGCAGGTCGGGCCGCCAGCTCGGCGGTACGGCCGTGAGTTCGCCGCCGTCGACGGTGACCGTCGCACCGATCTGCGTCAGCCGCCGCTCCGCGGCTCCAGCCGGGTACTCGACCCCGGCCAGGCGATCGGGCAGGTCGACGGGCATCCGCACCGGGGCGGGTGACCAATCCTGCCGGGGCGGTTCCCCGCGCCAGTCGGTGAGCGTCGGTTGCACTGCTCCGCCGGCGATCTCGGCCAGCAGTGCGGCTCCCCTGTCCAGTGCCGCGACCGAGATCGCGGGGTCCACGGTGCGCTCGTAACGGCGACCGGCCTCGCTGTGCAGTCGCAGCCGGCGCTGTGTCCGCGATACCGCGGCGGGATCCCAGACCGCGGCCTCGAGCAGGACGTCGGTGGTGCTGTCACGCACCTCGGTGGTGCCGGCGCCCATGACCCCACCGATCGCAGCAGTGGCCGCGTCGTCGACGATCAGGACGTCGGCCGGATCGAGCCGACGCTCGACGTCGTCGAGCGTGACCACGGTCTCCCCCGGCTCGGCGAAACGTACCCGGAAGCCGCCGCGGATCAGGCTGCGGTCGTGCGCGTGCATCGGGTGGCCGAGTTCGAGCATGACGTAGTTGGTCACGTCGACGGCCGGTGAGATCGCACGAATCCCGCTGAGTAACAGGCGTCGTCGCATCCACCAGGGGGATACCGCCGCCGGGTCGATACCGGTGACCGGGCGCAGTGCGAAGCGTTGCACGCCGGCGGCGGGATCGATCTCGACCGGCAGCGCGTCACCCTCGTTCGGCAGCGCAGGCACGCCGAGCGCCGGATCGACGTAGTCCAGGTCGTAGGCGTTGGCGATCTCGCGGGCCATGCCGCGCACCGACAGGCAGTAGCCGCGGTCCGGGGTGATCGCGAGATTGAACACCACGTCGTCGAGCCCGAGGACCTCGTAGGCGGAGTCGCCCGGTGCAGCGGTGCCCGGCGGCAGCACCAGGATCCCGGAGTGGTCGGCGCCGAGGTTGAGTTCGGCCGACGAGCAGATCATGCCGTCGGATGTGCGGCCGTAGGTCTTGCGGGTGGCGATCGTGAACTCGCCGGGCAGCACGGTGCCGGGCAGTGCCACGACCACCAGGTCGTCGACGGCGAAATTCGTTGCACCGCAGACGATGTCGCGCGGCTCGCCCTCGACATTGTGTGAGCCGACATCGACCTTGACCGCCCTGATGGGCTTCTTGAACTCGGTGAGTTCCTCGATCGCGACGACGCGGCCGATGGTCAACGGACCGCGCACGGGACCGACCGGGATGATCTCCTCCACCTCGTGGCCGATCCGGATCAGTGTCTGCTCGAGCTCCTCGGGGGTCACGTCCCAGCCGGGAGCCCCGGCCGCCACGACGTCGCGCAGCCAGCTGTAGGGAAGACGCATCAGGCGCCCACCCCGAACGGCAGCGAGAAGCGCACGTCACCTTCGACCATGTCGCGCATGTCCGGGATGCCGTTGCGGAACTGCAGGGTGCGCTCCAACCCCATGCCGAACGCGAAGCCCGAGTATTCCTCAGGGTCGATCCCGCACGCGCGCAGCACATTCGGGTTGACCATGCCGCAGCCGCCCCACTCCACCCAGCCGGGGCCACCCTTCTTGTTCGGGAACCAGACGTCGACCTCGGCCGACGGCTCGGTGAAAGGGAAGAAGTGCGGCCGCAGCCGGGTCCGCCCCTGCGGCCCGAACTGGGCGCGCGCGAACGCGTCCAGCGTGCCGCGCAGGTTCGCCATGGTCAGTCCTTTGTCGACGGCCAGTCCCTCCACCTGGTGGAAGACCGGCGTGTGGGTGGCGTCGAGTTCGTCAGTGCGGAAGGTGCGTCCGATCGAGACGATGTACACCGGCAGTTCGCGGTCGAGCAGGGCGCGGATCTGCACCGGGGAGGTGTGGGTGCGCAGCACCTGCCGGGAGCCGTCGGGCGCCACGTGAAAGGTGTCTTGTTCGCTGCGGGCGGGGTGATCCGGCGGGAAGTTCAATGCGTCGAAGTTGAACTGCTCGGTTTCCACCTCGGGGCCCTCGGCCAGCTCCCATCCCATCGCCACGAACGTGTCGGCGACGTGCTCGGCCAGCAGCGTGATCGGGTGCCGGGCCCCGATCGGCTGCCGCGTCGACGGCAGCGTGACGTCGATGCGTTCTGCGACCAGAACCGCGGCGTCGCGTTCGGCGCGCAGCGCAGCCAGCCGCTCGTCGTAGGCGCTCTGCGCAGCGGTCCGTGCGACGTTGACCTGCTTGCCTGCGTCGGCCCGCTCGGTCTTGGGCAGGCTGCCCAGCGCCTGGCGGGCCAGCGCGATCGGTGAGCGGTCGCCGAGGTGTTCGGTTTTCGCGCGCGCCAGATCGTCGAGCGTCGCGGCCTCGGCGAAGGCGCGACCGGCTGCGCCGACCGCATCGGTCAACGCGTCGTCGGTGAGGTTCCCTGGCTGATCAGCCACCCGGCGATCATAGGCGATGGCTCGTTGCCCTCACGCCGTGGTCGACGAGCCGCCGGGGTCGTGGCACTCCGACCGGGTGACCGCGTCGGCAGGCCGCCGTCGCGCGTGCCGCAGGCGTTCGACACCGGCGGCGATGAGTGCTCCCATGGTGCCCGCGGCGGCGCCTTCGATGACGCCGACGACACCGTCAGCGAGGATCAGGAACGCAAACGCCGCACCGACGCACAGCAGCGCCGCGGTGGCCGGCGACCAGCGTGGCGCTGCGCGCAACCGTGTCGAGACGACCATGCCCAGGGCCAGCGCCACCGCATGCCCGATGTCGGTGAAGCCACCGCCACCGGTCACCACGACAACCGCCGCCGCACACCAGAATCCGATCCAGGCGGCTCGCCATCGATCCGGTACTGCCGCGGTGAGCACGCCGACCACCGCCATCGCGCCGTAGCTCATGCCGACGTCGGAGGCACGGGCGATCGACGCCGGCAGCCAGTCGAGTTCGACGGCGGCGACCAGTCCCGCCGCCACCAGCAGGGTCGCCCCGACGTGGCCGGTCGCGAACGTGAGTGCGGTCCGGCCGCCGCCGAGTGTCAACTCGGCCACCAACAGCAGGCAGACCAGGCCGGGCAGCCAGAGGTAGATCGGGCCGGCGTCGACGACGAAGGCGCTGCTGATCAGCGTGCCGAACCGGCCGCGGCTGAGGTTGTGCAGGTTCGTGCTGGCGTGCCGGATCAGCGCGTCGTGCATGGCCGGGTCCATCCGCACCATCGCGGCGGCGACGACAGACACCAGCACGGCGTAGCTCAGGGTGAACCGCGCCCTACGGACAGCGACGAGCAATCCGGCCTGCACCACATCCACTATGCGTCGGACGCGGCGCCGTCGCGGTCCTCGTCACCTGCCAACTGCCTGCGAGTTCTCAGGCGGTACACCACGAAGTCGTCGGGCACGCCGTCCTGTTTGGGCGCGAACACCGGCTTGCGGAGCCGCTTGGCGATCACACCGAGACGGTCGAGCTCCTCTTCCGGGATGCGCTCCAACGCCGCCGCCGAAACCACCAGCTCGCCTCGGGTCGCGCGTTCCATCACCCGGGCGGCGAGGTTGACATCGATGCCCAGCCAGTCCGAGCCGATCCGTTGCGGCCTGCCCGTGTGGATCCCCACCCGCATGCGGGGCGTGTACCCGTCGAGCTCGATGTTCCTGATCGCCTCGCGGGCGACGAGCACAGCGCCCAGCGCGGTGAGCGGGTCGGCGAACACCGCCATCAATCCGTCGCCCATGCGTTTGACGATGTGCCCGCCGGCTTCCAGCAGCGGCGGCTCCACCACCTGCGCCACACGGCGCAGCAGCCGTAGCGTCGCGTCGTCGCCGGCGCGCAGTGACCAAGCCGAGAACCCGACGAGGTCGGTGAACACGAGCGTCACCTCGTCGTTGGCGGGCTTGCCGGACACGCGCTCGGTCAGGGCCTGCCACACCTGCAGCGCGCCGAGGCTCACCTCACGCGTCAGCGCCTCGCGTTCGAGGAGCCGGTCGGCCGCCCGCGCCGCTGCGCGCGGACCCCCTACGCCGGCGGTGGAGAGCGGATCGCCGAACTCGGGATCGCCGGGGAGAGCGCGGCGTGCTCGCCGCAGGAATGCGACGGCCCCGGCGTGGTGGTTGACCGTGCGCAGCCACCTCAGTGGGCCCGACGCGTCACTGTCCTCCACAGCGGTCAGCGTAATCCAGCGCGACGTGGGTGATGAATGACCAGGTCACGCATGCGCGGCCGCGCGGTGGCGGCTGGATAACGGCCACCACCCAGCCATGGACAACGGTCGTTGTCAGCCATAGCGTGAGCTGATGGGATCTCCGGCGGCGCAGCGTCCTTCGGCATCGGACCCGTTGGGGCCGGACTCGCTGACGTGGAAATACTTCGGCGACGTCCGCACCGGCATGCTCGGCGTCTGGATCGGCGCGATCCAGAACATGTACCCCGCGCTCGGCGCGGGCGTCGAGGATCACTCGATTCTTCTGCGGGAGCCGTTGCAACGGGTCGCCCGCTCGGTCTACCCGATCATGGGCGTCGTCTACGACGGTGACCGCGCCGCCCAGACCGGCGCGCAGATCAAGGGGTACCACGCCACGATCAAGGGCGTCGACGCGAAAGGCCGCCGCTACCACGCGCTCGACCCCGACACCTTCTACTGGGCGCACGCCACGTTCTTCATGCTGATCATCAAGACCGCCGAGTACTTCTGCGGCGGGCTCACCGAGGCCGAGAAGCGGCAGCTGTTCGACGAACACGTGCAGTGGTACCGCATGTACGGCATGAGCATGCGGCCGGTGCCCGGCACGTGGGAGGAGTTCTGCGAGTACTGGGACCGCACCTGTCGCGACGAGCTGGAGATCAACCGGGCCACCCGCGACATCTTCTCGATCCGCATCCCCAAACCCCGCTTCGTGCTGATGCCGACGCCGCTGTGGGACCAGATGTTCAAGCCGATGGTCGGGGCGCAGCGCTGGATCGCGGCAGGGCTGTTCGACCCGGCGGTCCGGGAGAAGGCCGGCCTGCGGTGGACACCGGGCGACGAGGTGTTGCTGCGGCTGTTCGGCAAACTGGTCGAACTCGCCTTCGTCGCAGTCCCCGACGAGATCCGGTTGCACCCGCGCGCGGTGGCCGCGTACCGGCGCGCCGACGGCACGGCCGCCCCGGATTCCCCGCTCGTGGAGGCGCCCGCGTTCATGGGGCCGCCGCGGGACCGCCGCGGCATGCCCATGCACTACGTGCCTCACGGCAAGACGCTCCTCGACCGTGCGGGCGCACTGGTACACACCACGTTCGCGCTGGCGGCATTGCGGCCGGGACGTCCGCGAACCCGCACGGCGGCCTGACACAATGGGCGCTTCGAGGGACGAAGGAGCGCCACGGTGGAATTCAGCAACAGCACGGCGTTGATCACCGGCGCCAGCGGTGGGATCGGCGAGGAGTTCGCGATCCAGCTCGCGGCGCGCGGCGCCGATCTGATCCTGGTGGCCCGCCGCGCCGACCGGCTCGAAGCACTGCGGGAGAGTCTGCTGGCACGCCACCCGGGCATCGTCGTTGACGTCGTCACGGCCGATCTCGCGGTGGCGGTGTCCGGCGCCCAGCTGGCCGCTGAGATCAGCGAGCTCGGCCGCACCGTGGACATCCTGGTCAACAACGCCGGCATCGGCTTGCACGGCGCCTTCCACACCCAGGATCCCGACGCGAATGCCGGTGCCGTGCAACTCAATTGCGGGACGCTGGTCGATCTGACAGCGCGCTACCTGCCCGCCATGGTCGAGCGACGCCACGGCGTGGTCATCAACGTGGCGTCCACAGCGGCATTCCAACCGACCCCCGGCATGGCCGTCTACGGCGCGACGAAGGCGTTCGTGCTGTCGTTCTCCGAAGCGCTCTGGCAGGAGAATCGCAAGACCGGCGTACGCATTCTCGCGCTGTGCCCCGGTGCCACGGAGACGGAGTTCTTCGACCGCACCGGCGAGAGGTTCATGACCGACGGGCGCCAAAGCGTGACCGAGGTCGTCGAGACCGCGCTGGCCGCACTGGACAAGTCGACGCCCACCGTGGTCTCCGGCCTCAAGAACGCCATCCTTGCCTCCGGGTACCGCGTCGCGCCACGCAGGCTGCTTCTCGCGGTGTCGGAGCGCATGCTCAAGGCCCAGTAGTTCAGCTCTGCGCGGCCCGACGACTGCGCGCCGACGCGTAGAGGCAGATGGCCGCAGCCGAGGCCACGTTGAGGCTCTCCGCCTCCCCTGCCATGGGAATGCGCACCCGCGCGGTGGCCAGCGCGGCGACCTCGTCGGGTAGGCCGTGAGCCTCGGGACCGAACAGCCACGCTGTCGGCGCCGCGTCGACGTCGTCGACGCTCGCATCCCCGTCGAGAACCGTGGCCAAGATCTGCAGGCCCGCGACCTTCAGTCGCGAAAGCAGCTGCAGCACATCGGGTTCGCTCAGCACCGGAACCGAGAAGATGCTGCCCGCCGAAGCACGCAGGCATTTGCCGTTGTAGGGGTCGACGCTCTCGCCGGCGAGCACGACGGCGTCGGCGCCCATGGCGTCGGCCACCCGGATCAGGGTGCCGGCGTTGCCGGGTTCGGAGATGCCGACCGGAACGGCCAGCATCGTCGGCCGTGCGGCCAGCACGCCGTCCAGGTCGACGGTCGGCTGCTCGCACACCGCGACGAGCCCCACCGGAGTCACGGTGTCGGACAACGCTTTCGCGGCCTTCTCTGTGACCAGCTCGACTGTCGTCCCGGTCAGCAGGTCAGCGAATCGCTCCGCCGCGGCCTCGGTGGCGAACACCTCGGAAACGAGTCCGCGCCGCAACGCTGCCTCGACGAGGTTGGGTCCCTCGGCGAGAAAGCGTGCGGCGCGGCGGCGCCCGGTGTGGCGGTGCAGCTTGACTGCCGCCACCACCCGGGCAGAACGCTCGGTAAGGGTCAGGCAGCCTCACCCGACGGTGCATTGACATCCTCCGGCAGCGCCGCCTTGGCGGCCTCTGCCAGCGCGGCGAACGCGGCCGGATCGCTGACCGCGATCTCTGCCAGGTTCTTGCGGTCCACCTCGATGCCTGCGGCCTTGAGGCCCTGGATGAGGCGGTTGTAGGTGATGTCGTTGGCCCGTGCGGCGGCGTTGATGCGCGAGATCCACAGCTTGCGGAATTCGCCCTTGCGAGCACGCCGGTCACGGTAGGCATAAGTCAACGAGTGCAGCTGCTGCTCTTTGGCCTTGCGGTACAGGCGGGACCGCTGACCGCGGTAGCCCTTGGAGGCCTTGAGTACGGTGCGCCGCTTCTTCTGCGCGTTGACTGCGCGCTTCACGCGTGCCATGGGTGTGTCCTATCTGGGTCGGGTAAGGGAAAGGGCGTGGGCGCCCGAAAAAGTCAGCCGTTGAGCATCTTCGCGACACGCTTGGTGTCGTTGGCAGCCACCGCGGTGCGGCCGGCGAGCCGGCGGGTACGCGTGGACGGCTTGTGCTCGAGCAGGTGCCTGCGGTTGGCCTTCTGGCGGACGATCTTGCCGGTCCCGGTCTTACGGAACCGCTTCGAAGCGCCGCTGTGGGTCTTCGCCTTGGGCATGTTTCCTCAGTTCTTCTGTGTGTCGGTCTGGGTGTCGGCGGCCGCGGTGGCGCGCTGTTGCGCCGGCGCGTCCGCATCGTGCGCCGCCTTGGCACGAGTCTTCGCGCCGCGGTGCGGGGCCAGCACCATCGTCATGTTGCGGCCATCCTGCTTCGCGGACGTCTCGACGAAGCCGTAATCGGCGACGTCGGCGCCCAGGCGCTGCAGGAGGCGGAAACCCAGTTCGGGCCGCGACTGTTCGCGGCCGCGGAACATGATCGTCACCTTGACCTTCGACCCGGCTTCGAGGAAGCGGATGACGTGACCCTTCTTGGTCTCGTAGTCATGCGGGTCGATCTTGGGACGGAGTTTCTGTTCCTTGACGACGGTCTGCTGCTGGTTCTTGCGAGACTCGCGAGCCTTCTGCGCCGTCTCGTACTTGAACTTCCCGTAGTCCATGATCTTGCACACGGGCGGCTTGGCGTCCGGCGCTACTTCCACGAGGTCGAGATCGGCGTCGGCGGCGACGCGGAGTGCATCTTCGATGCGCACGATGCCTACCTGTTCACCGCCCGGTCCGATCAGACGGACTTCAGGTACGCGGATGCGCTCGTTGACGCGGGTCTCAGTGCTGATGGGGCCTCCCGGGGTAGATCCTGTTGTCATCACAGAGTCCCCGCCCCGGCGGCACACGTCCCCCATGGGAACGAATAAGCCCTGCTCACAGCAGGGCCCAAAGCCGACCAGGCCGGATACCGGTGACGTCGTCACCGATGTCCGGACCGGACCGCGCTACCTTGTATCGATCATCGGCAGGCGGTGGGAGTGGGACTCCACTTGCTGTCCCTGGCCTCAGCCGGGACGGTCGCGCATGCCAGTCTAGCAGGCATGACCGATAGCTCTGAACATGCCGAATCGCCCGCACGCGAACTGGCCGACGTGCCCGCGGTCGAGGTGATCACTCGCGCGGCGGTGATGCTCATGAGTGCGGCCGCGGAGAAGCTGGGCCTGTCCGCCGACGATCCGGACGACAGCCCCCACCGCGACCTCGACGAGGCACGGCGCCTGATCACGGCGCTGGCGGGGCTGGTGTCGGCCTCGGCGGAGTACCTGGGTCCGCATGCCGGCCCGGTCCGTGACGGCCTTAAGAGTCTGCAGCTGGCGTTCCGCGAGGGTAGCGCCGCACCGGATGAGCCCGGCAAAGGTCCCGGCGAGAAGTACACCGGCCCCGTCTGGTGAACCCGGCGCGCGGCCGACTTGCAGCCGCGACGCAGCGTGAGGGCCTATCCTCGCGCCCTATGACCACCACTGGCCTCGCCAGGACACGTCCCGCGACCAGTTTCGGCTGGGTGCCTGCTGCAGCCGGTTGGATCGTCGGCGTCATCGCGACGCTGTCGCTGCTGGCGAGCATCTCCCCGTTCATCCGCTCGGCGATCAAGATGCCGCGCGAGTTCGTCGACGACTACATCTTCAACTTCCCCGACACCAGCTTCGCCTGGGCGTTCGTCCTCGTCCTGCTGGCGGCGGCGTTGGCCGCCCGCAAACGCATCGCGCTGTGGATTTTGACCGGCTACATGGTCGCCGCGGCGGGGTGGAACCTCCTCGAGTTGATCGACGGCGGCGAGCGCTGGTTCGAGAAGGTCGGCGAGATCGTCGGTCTCGGGTTCCACGTCGTCGCGGTGGTGTGTCTGGTGCTGGCGCGTCACCAGTTCTGGGCGCGGGTGCGCCGCGGCGCGCTGCTCAAGGCGGCACTCGTGCTCCTCGCCGGCATGACGGTGGGCACCCTGGTCGGGTGGGGCCTGCTGGAGCTGTTCCCGGGCTCGCTGGCCCGCTCCGACCGGTTCTGGTACGCACTGAACCGCGTGGGCGCGTTCGCCGGCGCGGATGCGGACACCTTCGCCGGCCACCCACACGTGTTCGTCAATGCGCTGCTCGGACTCTTCGGTGCACTCGCGCTGATGGTCGCCGCGATCGTGCTCTTCCAATCGCAACGCGCCGACAACGCGCTGACCGGTGAGGACGAATCGGCGATCCGCGGCCTGCTGGAACTGTTCGGCAAGAACGATTCGCTCGGCTACTTCGCCACCCGCCGCGACAAGGCCGTCGTCTTCGCCCCCAACGGCCGCGCCGCGATCACCTATCGCGTCGAGGTCGGGGTGTGTCTGGCCAGCGGCGACCCGGTCGGCGATCCGCGGGCCTGGCCCGCCGCGATCGCCGCATGGCTTGCGCTGTGCGAGACCTACGGATGGGCGCCGGGGGTGATGGGGGCGAGTTCCACGGCGGCCCAAGCGTTCCGCGAGGCCGGGCTGAGTGCGCTGCAACTCGGTGACGAGGCGATCCTGCACCCCGACGACTTCCGCCTCTCCGGGCCCGACATGCGTGCTGTGCGGCAGGCCGTGACCCGGGCCCGCCGCGCCGGTGTCACGGTGCGGATGCGCCGCCATCGGGATCTGTCCGCCGAGGAGATGGCGGCGGTGATCGAGCGCGCCGACGCCTGGCGCGACACCGACGACGAACGCGGCTTCTCGATGGCGCTGGGCCGGCTCGGTGACCCCGCGGACGGCGACTGCCTGCTGGTCGAGGCCATTCAACAGTCCGGCGACGCCGGCGACACTGCGGTGGTCGCGATGCTCTCACTGGTGCCGTGGGGCACCAACGGGGTGTCGCTGGACCTGATGCGCCGCGCCCCGGAATCACCCAACGGCACCATCGAGTTGATGGTCAGCGAGTTGTGCCTGCAGGCCGAGGAGATCGGCGTGACCCGGGTGTCGCTGAACTTCGCGATGTTCCGGTCGGCGTTCGAGCAGGGCGCCCAACTCGGCGCAGGGCCGGTGGCCCGCATGTGGCGGGCCCTCCTGGTGTTCTTCTCCCGGTGGTGGCAGTTGGAGACGCTGTACCGGTCCAACATGAAGTACCAGCCGGAGTGGGTGCCGCGGTACGCGTGCTACGAGGAGGCGCGTCTGGTTCCTCGCGTCGGAGTGGCCTCCGTCATCGCCGAAGGCTTTCTGGTGCTTCCGTTCTCGCGTCGCCACGAACAACCCCACACCGGCCATCACACCGCGGTGCCCGGTGCGCTGATCGCCACCGGTGCGTTGCACAGCGACGGCACCGCACCCGACCTCGACGGGCTGCGCGCCGACGCGCCGGCCGAGGGCACCGCACCCCGGCTGCCCGAGCAGGTGCGCGTCCGCATGGCCAAGCTGAAGGCGCTGCAGGACGACGGCGTCGACGCCTACCCGGTGGGCAGTCCGCCCAGCCACACGGTGGTCCAGGCCCTCGAAAGCCCCGAGGGCGCAGCGGTGACCGTGGCCGGGCGGGTGCTGCGGCTTCGCGACTACGGCGGCGTGCTGTTCGTCGAATTGCGGGACTGGTCGGGCGATGTGCAACTGCTGCTGGACAACTCACTGCTCGAATCGGGATGTACCGCCGATTTCACCCGAACCATCGACCTCGGAGACCTCATCGAGGTGAGCGGCACGATGGGGCACAGCCGAAACGGCACCTGGTCGCTGCTGACGGGGCGCTGGCGGCTGATCGGCAAATGCCTGCGCCCGCTGCCCGACAAGTGGAAGGGCATGACCGATCAGGAAGCCAAGGTGCGCGCCCGCTACGTCGACCTCGCGGTCAACACGGATGCGCGCGAGCTGATCCGAGCGCGCAGCGCGGTTCTGCACGCGATCCGGGAGACATTGGTGGGCAAGGGCTTTCTCGAAGTCGAGACGCCCATTCTGCAGCAGATCCACGGCGGCGCGAACGCTCGACCGTTTCTCACCCACATCAATGCCTACGACCTCGACCTGTACCTGCGCATCGCCCCCGAGCTCTATCTCAAGCGATTGTGCGTCGGCGGTGTGGAGCGGGTCTTCGAACTCGGCCGCGCGTTCCGCAACGAGGGCGTGGACTTCAGCCACAACCCCGAGTTCACGCTGCTGGAGGCCTATCAGGCGCACGCCGACTACCGGGTGTGGATCGACGGTGCACGGGAACTGATCCAGAATGCCGCCCAGGCGGCCAACGGCGAGCAGGTGTTCTGGCGTCCGCGCGAGGACGGCACCCTGGAGCCGGTCGACATCTCCGGGCCGTGGCGGGTCACCACCGTGCACGACGCCGTGTCGGGGGCACTGGGTGAACACATCACGCCCGAGACGGATCTGGGCACCCTGCGCCGGCTCTGCGACAAGGCCACGATCCCCTATCTCAATCACTGGGACACCGGCGCCGTCGTGCTCGAGATGTACGAGCACCTCGTCGAAGACCGCACCGAGGCGCCGACGTTCTACACCGACTTCCCCACCTCGGTGTCCCCGCTCACCCGTCCGCATCGCAGCATCGCGGGGGTCGCCGAGCGCTGGGACCTGGTGGCCTGGGGCGTCGAACTGGGCACGGCCTACAGCGAACTCACCGATCCGGTGGAGCAGCGCCGCCGTTTGCAGGACCAGTCACTGCTGGCAGCAGGCGGTGATCCGGAGGCGATGGAACTCGACGAGGACTTCCTCCAGGCGATGGAGTACGCCATGCCTCCCACCGGCGGGCTGGGCATGGGCGTGGATCGCGTCGTGATGATGATCACCGGCCGCAGCATCCGCGAAACACTGCCGTTCCCGCTCGCCAAACCGCGTTAGCAGCAAGGACACAGCCTGCTCCAAGCTTCGGGCGTCAAGGTGGAGCCGTGACGACGTCCGGTCCGTTCTCCCTGACCTTCTGGGAATCCACTCGCCACCATCTGTCGCTGATGCACGGGTGGTTGCCCGCCGTCGTGCAGGTCTTGGCAATCGTCGCCCTGGTCACCGCCATCGGCTGGCGCACCCGGCGCTGGCGGATGGTGTGGCTCCCGTGGTCGGCGGTCATCGGGGTGATGCTGACCGTGGGCGCGTACTGGTACACCGAGACAGCCGGTGTCGCTGATGACACGAACCCGGCACCGCAGACGTTGTGGGTGTGGATCGCGTTGTCCGGCATCGCATTCGGCGTACTGGTGTCGGGCTGGCGCGACGCACAGTGGTGGCGCCGGGCGGTGGCCCTGGCCGCAGTTCCGCTGTGCGCGCTGTGTGCCGCGCTGGCGCTCAACCTGTGGACGGGCTACTTCCCCACCGTGCAGACCGCGTGGAGTCAACTCACCGCGGGCCCGCTGCCCGACCAGACCGACCCGGTGACGGTCAAGGCGATGCAGCGCACTCACACGATTCCGATCAAGGGCAGCGTCGTGCCCGTCGACATCCCCGACACCGCATCGGGTTTCAAACACCGCGGCGAGTTCGTCTACCTGCCGCCCGCCTGGTACGCCACGGATCCGGCGCCATTACTACCGACGATCATGATGATCGGCGGAGAGTTCAACACCCCGGCGGACTGGATGCGCGCAGGTAATGCGATCAAGATCCTCGACGACTTCGCGGCGGCTCACCATGGTGCGGCGCCCGTCGTCGTGTTCGTCGACCCGGGTGGTGCGTTCAACAACGACACCGAATGCGTCAACGGGGCACGAGGCCAGTCGGCCGACCACCTGACACGCGACGTGGTGCCCTACATGAAGGCGAACTTCGGCGTCAGCCCGGCCGCGGCGAACTGGGGTGTGGTCGGCTGGTCGATGGGTGGCACCTGTGCGGTGGACCTGGCGGTGATGCATCCCGACATGTTCAGCGCGTTCGAGGACATCGCCGGTGATCTCGCCCCGAATTCGGGGAACAAGGCCCAGACTGTGGCCCGCCTGTTCGGTGGCAACAGTGCCGCCTACGCGTCGTTCGATCCGAGTGCGGTCATCAGCCGGCACGGCCCCTACCGCGGGGTGCAGGGCTGGTTCGACGTCAACGGCCCGCTGCCCGGGTCGGGCGCCGGCAAGCCGAACGATCAGGCGATCGCCGCCTCGACGCTTTGCGCCCTGGGCAACCGGTCCGGCATCGACTGCGCCGTGGTCAACCAAGCCGGCAACCACGACTGGCCTTTCGCCTCCGCCGCGTTCGCGACCGCGCTGCCGTGGATGGCCGGTGCGATCGGCACGCCGGGGGTAGCGCCGGTGGCGCTGCCCGCCAGTCCGCAGGCGCCTCCCCCGCCGGCGGCCATGGCGGAAAAGGCGGCCGCCCGCTAGCGGGCAGCGGTAGCGTGGGGCACATGTCCGACGACGCCGCCATCCCTGCCGAGAGCGGTTACACCGAGGACGGGGTCCCGACATTCGACGCGGTTCGGGAGAAGATCGAGAACCGGTACGCGACATCGCTGGGATCGGCTGAGTTGGCCGCCGAGACCCCAGAAGGCCGGACCGCGGCCGAGCAGTACGACGCGCGGCAGCGCGCGGCCGCCGAGAGGTTGGCCCAGATCCGGCGGTCGATGCGGGGCGAACACGGCGACCAGACCGACACCGACACCGAGTAGCGCTGTCGATCCCTGCGTCGGCTCCGGCCGGAAGGCTAGGGTCGGGCGTGCGCACCATCACCGTCGAGCAGCGCCGGGCCCGGCTGGCGCACCGTCACCTGTTGAGTCCGCCTGCGGCAGCGTCGGCGACGGTGTCCGACGTCACCGAGCGGCTGGTCGCCTTGCACGCCACCGATCCCGCGACGCCGTATCTGTCACTGTGGACGCGGCTTCCGGATTTCGCGCACGACGACCTCGACGTCGCGCTGTACCGGGACCGCTCGGTGGTCAAACACCTCGCGATGCGCAGGACGCTGTGGGTGGTGCGGCCCGCGGACCTACCCGCGGTGCAGGCGGCGGCCAGTGACCGAGTGGCCGTCAACGAGGCGCGGCGACTGGCCGCCGATGTGGAACGCGCCGGGGTCGCCGGCGACGGCGCGGCCTGGCTGGCCACCGCGAGCGCCGCAGTGCTCCGCCATCTTCGGGACGAAGGCCCCTGCAGCGCACGGGAACTGCGCGAAGCGTTGACCGAACTCACCGGAACCTACAACCCCGCACCGGGGAAGGCCTACGGCGCGGAAGGGCATCTGGCGCCGCGGGTCCTGACGGTGCTCTCCGCGCGCGGTGACATCGTGCGCGGGGTCAACGACGGGGGGTGGCTGACCTCGCGGCCGCGGTGGACGGCCACCGAGACGTGGCTGTCCGATCTCGGGACCGCCGCGGACGCCGACGCCGCGAGCGCCGGGTTGGTGCGCCGCTGGCTGGCGACCTTCGGCCCCGCGACGCTCACCGACATCAAGTGGTCGTTCGGGGCGACCCTGACGTGGGCTCGAAAGACATTGTCCGCCATCGATGCTGAAGAAGTACTGCTGGACGGCGCCACCGGGTATGTGCTGCCGGGCGACGTCGACAGCTCGGCGGACGAGCCGGCCGCCGAGCCGTGGTGCGCCCTGCTGCCGTCACTGGATCCCACGACGATGGGCTGGTTCGACCGGGACTGGTACCTCGGCCCGCACCGGGCCGAGGTGTTCGACCGCAACGGCAATGCGGGGCCCACCGCGTGGGTGGACGGCCGCGTGGTCGGCGCTTGGCGGCAGGACGACGCCGGCCGCGTCGAGCTGGTCCTGCTGGAAAAGGTCGGGCGTCGCGCGGCGTCAGCGCTCGAGGCCCGGGCCGAGGAGCTGACCACCTGGCTCGGCGGCGTGCGGGTCAGCCCGCGGTTCCCGTCCCCGGCGTCGAAGCGCTGAGGTTCAGTTCACGAACGCGTCGCGGTGGCTGACCGCCCACTCACCGAACGTGATGGCCGGTCGGCCGGTGATCGAGGGGACGGCCTGCGTCACCACGGCGGGTTCGGTGACTTCGAACGCCCATTGGGCCATCAGGAGGTCGAGGTACCGCGGCGGCAGCACCCGCCCGTAGAGGGCGCGGGCTTGCGGCTCCGGCAGGACGGTGATGTCGATCGACTGGGAGATCGCGCGGCCGATGAGGCCGACCTGCTCGCGCATGGTCAGCGACTCCGGCCCGGTGAGGACGACTTTCTGCTCGTCGAGCTGCGAGGTGGTGAGCGCGTGCAGGGCGACCGCGGCGATGTCCTGGTCGGCGATGGGCGCCTGGTGGGATTCGGGAAACGGTAGCCCCACTCTGCGGTGCGCGCGAATGTGATTCGCCCAGAAGCGGATTGCGTTGCGCGCAAAAGCGCCGGGGCGCAGGCACACCGTCGTGAAGCCGCCGTCGATGGCGGCATCCTCCACGGCGAGGTGGCGCTGCTTGTTGTACGCCACGAACGGTTCCGTGCGCGTGGTGTCGATGGTGGAGAGCACCACGACTTTATGAACCCCTGCCGTCGCCATGTGTTCGACGAGCTCGGGCAGCACCTCCGGCGGGGCGAAGCTGACGAGAAAGACAGCGTCGACGCCCTCGAGCGCGGGCCGCAGCGTCCGGGGCTGATCGAGATCGCCGGGAAAAGTCTCAAGCCACGGCCACCGCCGCGGATTCGGGCGGCGACATGTCGCGCGCACGTCGACACCGGTGTGCCGGAGCTGGTCGATGAGGGTGGAGCCGACTCCCCCACTTGCCCCGGTGATCAACACTCGCATGGTCGTGGCCCTTCTGTGGTCTGGGACTCCACGCTAGGAACAGCGACTCATCAGCACCAATCATGAGTTCTTATGTGCGACATTCATCTGATGAATCTG
The DNA here is from genome assembly GCF_022348085.1 of Mycobacterium sp. PSTR-4-N. GTDB lineage: Bacteria > Actinomycetota > Actinomycetes > Mycobacteriales > Mycobacteriaceae > Mycobacterium. The sequence goes on from NZ_JAKRFN010000003.1 coordinate 39,839, forward strand.
TCTGGGGTGGACCTCAACCTCCTCGTCGTCCTGCACGCCGTCCTCGAGGAACGCAGCGTCACCCGGGCTGCTGCACGTCTACACCTGACCCAACCCGCGGTGTCGAACGCGCTGGCGCGTCTGCGGATTCTGCTGAGAGATCCGCTCGTGGTGCGCGCCGGACGGGGCCTGAGCCCCACTCCCGCCGCGTTGGCCGTGCAGCCTCGCCTCGACGAGGCCCTTCGCCTCGTCGAGGCGATCGTGCAGGGCCTCGACGCGTTCGATCTGTCCACGACGACCCGCGAGTGGGTCATCGCATTCGCCGATCTGTACGCCCCCCTGCTGCTGCCCGGGCTCGACCGACGACTCGAACAGCACGCACCCCGGTCGCGGGTCCGGGTGCAGGCCCTGGACCGCATCAGCGTCGCCGACGCGCTGGCGAGCGGCGACATCGACGTGTACGTGGGCATCCCCACGACCAGACCGGCGGCGTGGCACTCAGAACCTGCATTCGTCGACGAGATGGTCGGCATCATCGCCGCACATCACGCCGACGCCGGCTCTGCGATGTCACTCGCACGGTTCGTCGAGCTGCCCCACGCCCACGTCCACATCAGCGCCGGGCGCGGCCGTGAAGTCGACGACGCCCTGGCCCATGCCGGCCTTACCCGCCGCATCCGGCTGACCGTGCCGCACTACAGCGCCCTGTTTCCCGTCGTCGAGAACGGCAACTGCATCGCGGTGACTCCTCGGCGCTTGGCCGAATACCACGCTCGCACAACGGGAATCACGCTGTTCGAGGTTCCCCTGGAGCTTCCGACCTACGACGTCAAGGTGTTCTGGCACTCTCGGGCGGCCAATGACCCTGGCATCGCAGCGTTTCGGGGCATCCTGCGAGACGTCTTCGACGCAACGTCCGGATGATTCAGCCGACCGTCAGGCGCTGACCTTCCTGCGTGAGCGTGCTTTGGGTTTCGGCCGCGCCACCCCGAGGGTCTCGGCGAGGAAGTGACCGGTGTAGCTGTCCGGGTTGACCGCCACGTCTTCCGGAGTGCCCGTGGCCACCACGGTGCCACCGCCGGAACCGCCTTCGGGCCCCATGTCCACGATCCAGTCCGAGTTCTTGATGACATCGAGGTTGTGCTCGATGACGATGACCGTATTGCCCTTGTCCACAAGGCCGTTGATGACGGTCAGCAGCTTACGGATGTCCTCGAAGTGCAAACCCGTGGTGGGCTCGTCGAGGATGTAGATGGTCCGGCCGGTGGAGCGCTTCTGCAGCTCCGATGCCAGCTTCACGCGCTGGGCCTCGCCACCTGAGAGCGTCGGCGCGGGCTGCCCGAGCCGCACGTAGCCCAAGCCGACGTCGACCAGCGTCTTGAGGTAGCGGTGGATCGAGCTGATCGGCGCGAAGAACTCCGCCGCCTCCTCGATCGACATGTCGAGCACCTCGGCGATGGTCTTGCCCTTGTAGTGCACCTCGAGCGTTTCACGGTTGTACCGTGCGCCCTGGCACACCTCGCACGGCACGTACACGTCGGGCAGGAAGTTCATCTCGATCTTGATCGTGCCGTCGCCCGAACAGGCTTCGCAGCGGCCGCCTTTGACGTTGAACGAGAACCGGCCGGGCTGGTATCCGCGCACCTTCGCCTCCGTCGTCGCGGCGAACAGCGTGCGGATCTTGTCGAACACACCGGTGTAGGTGGCCGGGTTCGACCGCGGCGTGCGCCCGATCGGTGACTGGTCCACTCGCACCAGTTTGTCGAGATGGTCCAAGCCGTTGACGCGGGTGTGCCGCCCGGGCACCAGGCGTGCGCCGTTGAGCTTGTTGGCCAACACCGACGCCAGGATGTCGTTGACGAGGGTGGATTTGCCCGAGCCGGACACGCCCGTCACCGACGTCAGCACACCGAGCGGAAACGCGACGTCGATCTCACGCAAGTTGTGCTCGCGGGCCCCGACGACGGTCAGCTGCCGCTTCTTGTCGGGCACCCGGCGCATCTCGGGGACCTCGATCTCCTCTTTGCCCGACAGGTAGGCGCCGGTGATCGACTCCGGGTTGTTCAGCAGATCCTGATAGGTACCGCTGTGCACGATCTGACCGCCGTGCTCACCGGCCGCCGGTCCGATGTCGACGACCCAGTCCGCGTGGGCGATGGTGTCGAGGTCGTGCTCGACGACGATCAACGTGTTACCCAGGTCGCGCAGCCGCACCAGTGTGTCGATCAGGCGACGGTTGTCGCGCTGGTGCAGACCGATCGACGGCTCGTCGAGGACGTAGAGCACGCCCACCAGACCCGATCCGATCTGCGTGGCCAGCCGGATGCGTTGCGCCTCGCCACCGGACAGTGTGCCGGCGGCGCGGGACAGCGACAGATAGTCCAGGCCGACGTCGAGCAGGAAACCGAGGCGGGACTGGATCTCCTTGAGCACCTGCCCGGCGATCGCCGCCTCGCGGGTGCCGAGGGTGAGCGCGTTGAGGAACGCCGCGCAGTCGGCGATCGAGAGCTCCGAGACCTCGGCGATCGACTTGGCGCCATACTCGCCGGCCGTCATCGTCACGGCCAGGATCTCGGGCTTGAGCCGAGTGCCGTGGCATTCGGGGCACGGCACGTCACGCATGAAGCCCTCGAGGCGCTCCTTCATCTGCTCGGAGTCGGTCTGCTCCATGCGACGCTGCAGAAACGCCATCACGCCTTCGAAGTCGGCGTAGTAGGACCGGGTGCGGCCGTAGCGGTTCTTGTAGCGGACGTGCACCTGCTCGTCGCAGCCCTCGAGAATCGCCTTGCGCGCCTTGGCCGGCAACTTCTTCCACGGGGTGTTCACGTCGAAGCCGAGCTGGTCACCCAGGCCGGCGAGCATGCGGGTGAAGTACTCGGCGGTGTGTCCCATCGACCACGGCGCGATCGCACCCTCGGCCAGTGTCAGATCGGGATCGGGCACCACCAGGTCGGGGTCGACCTCCTTGCGGATGCCGAGCCCGGTGCACTCGGGGCAGGCGCCGTACGGCGAGTTGAACGAGAACGACCGCGGTTCGAGATCGTCGACGGCCAGCGCGTGACCGTTGGGACAGGCCAGCTTCTCGGAGAACCGCTGCTCGCGGTGGGGATGGTCGTCTTCGCGGTCGACGAACTCGAGCACCACGATGCCGTCGGCGAGGTTGAGCGCGGTCTCGACCGAATCGGTGAGCCGTTGCTTGGCCGACGCCTTGACTGTGAGGCGGTCGACGACCACCTCGATGTCGTGCTTCTCCTGCTTCTTGAGCTTCGGCGGATCCGTGAGCGGATGCACCACGCCGTCGACGCGAACACGGCTGTAGCCCTGGGTGTTCAGCTTGTCGAACAGGTCCACGAACTCGCCCTTACGGGTGCGCACGACCGGCGCGAGGACCTGGAACCGCAACCCCTCGTCCATCGCGAGGACCTGGTCGACGATCTGCTGCGGCGTCTGCCTCGCGATCCGCTCCCCGCAGACGGGGCAGTGCGGGGTGCCGGCGCGCGCGTAGAGCAGACGCAGGTAGTCGTAGACCTCGGTGATGGTGCCCACCGTCGAGCGCGGGTTGCGGTTGGTGGACTTCTGATCGATCGAGACGGCCGGCGAGAGGCCCTCGATGAAGTCGACATCGGGCTTGTCCATCTGGCCCAGGAACTGCCGGGCGTAGGCCGACAACGACTCCACGTAGCGCCGCTGGCCCTCGGCGAAGATCGTGTCGAACGCCAGCGACGACTTGCCGGACCCCGACAGCCCGGTGAACACGATCATCGCGTCGCGCGGCAGGTCCAGATCGACGCCACGCAGATTGTGCTCCCGGGCACCTTTGACAACTAGGCGGTCAGCCACGATGTCCTTTCCCTCCGAGAAGGAGATGTGCCCGATGCGTCCTGGCAGACGCAGTACAGGCCCATGCTAAGTCGACCCACCGACAGCTTTCACCCGCGGTGGCGGCCAGGGCCGCGCAGCGAAGTAACGTGGGTCACCATGACCGTCGTCGACGACAACTACACCGGCCACGTCGAGCCGCACACCGCGGCGCGGCGCACTCTGCCCGGCGCGTCCATCGTCAAAGCCTCGGTGGGTCCCATGGACAACAACGCGTACCTGGTGACCTGTTCCCACACCGGCGAGACGCTACTCATCGACGCCGCCAACGACGCCGAGATCCTGCGTGACCTGATCGCCGATCATGCGCCGACCCTCTCGTTGATCGTCACCACCCACCAACACCAGGACCACTGGATGGCGCTCGCGGACGTGGCCGACGCCACCGGTGTGCCCACCGCCGCGCACCGGCTCGACGCCGATCCGTTGCCGATCACCCCCCAACGCCTGCTCGCCGACGGCGATCGCATCGACGTCGGAGACCTGCATCTCGACGTCATTCACCTGCGGGGCCACACGCCCGGATCGGTGGCGCTGGCGTTGCGCGGCGCCGACACCGGAGAGGATGGCGAGGACCGGGTGCACCTGTTCACCGGGGACTGCCTGTTTCCCGGTGGGGTCGGCAAGACCTGGAAGGAAGGGGACTTCGAACAGCTGCTGGGTGATGTGACCAGTCGCGTGTTCGACGTCTTCGCAGATTCGACCGTCGTGTATCCAGGACACGGCGACGACACCACCCTCGGAGCCGAACGTCCACACCTGGACGAGTGGCGCGAACGCGGTTGGTGACCGCGTTCGATGTCGAGGGCCATCAGGAAGGGAACATGAACACCACCGATCAGTTCAACCCCGAACAGTTCAGCAAGGTGCAGCGTGGCGCCGGCTTCATCGCCGCCCTGGATCAGAGCGGCGGCAGCACGCCCAAGGCGCTGAAGCTGTACGGCATCGACGAGGACGCCTACTCCGGCGATGCGCAGATGTTCGACCTCGTGCACCAGATGCGGACCCGCATCATCACCAGCCCGAGCTTCGCCGGCGATCGGATTCTGGGCGCGATCCTGTTCGAGGACACGATGGATCGCGAGGTCGACGGCCGACCGACGGCCGATTACCTGTGGAACGTCAAGAACGTCGTACCGTTCCTGAAGGTGGACAAGGGCCTGGCCGACGAGCAGGACGGCGCGCAGGTCATGAAGCCCATCCCCGGACTCGACGACCTGCTTGCTCGCGCACGCGACAAGGGCGTCTTCGGGACGAAGATGCGTTCGGTCATCAAGGCGCCCGGCGCCGGTCTGCAGTCCGTCGTCGACCAGCAGTTCGAGGTCGGCAAGCAGATCCTCGCTGCAGGCCTGCTACCGATCATCGAGCCCGAGGTCGACATCCACAGCCCGCAGAAGGCCGAGGCCGAGGACCAGCTGAAGGCCGCGCTGTCGGCGAGCCTGGACGCGCTCGACGAGGGACAGACCGTGATGCTCAAGCTGACACTGCCCAGCGTCGACAACCTGTACCGCGAACTGGTCGACCACCCGAAGGTGGTGCGCGTGGTCGCGCTGTCCGGCGGGTACGACCGCGACGAGGCCTGCGACAAGCTCGCCGCCAACCACGGCGTGATCGCGAGCTTCTCGCGCGCCTTGACAGAGGGATTGACCGCTCAGCAGAGCGACGATGAGTTCAACGCGACGCTGGACGCGGCGATCACCGCGATCGCCAAGGCGTCAGCGACCTGAACCCGCCGACGCAAAAACCCTGGGCCGGTGCTCCGGCCCAGGGTTTTTTGCTCGAGCGTCAGGACGTGTGGACGATCAACACGTCGGATTTGGCCCGGCGGGCGACGTTGGCCGGAACGGACCCGAGCAGTCGGCCGGCGATGGTGCTGAGGCCGACGTTGCCGACCACCAGCAGGTCGGCGCCGACCTGCTCGACGAGTTCGACGAGGGCGTCGACCGGGGCACCGACGACGGCCTTCTCTTCGATGTCCTGTGCGCCAGCAGCTTTCGCCCGGTCGCGCGCCTCACGCAGGATCGCGTAGATCGGGGCGTTGCCGGACATCTTGTAGCCCTCGTCCTTGAGCAGGTCCGCCGCGCGCTGATCTTCGCCCTGCGGGAAGTACGCCGTCGAGACGATCAGTTTGGCGCCCGCGCCGGCTGCGATCTGGCCGGCACGATCCACCGCGCGCAACGACGAGTCCGAACCGTCCGTGCCGACCACCACGGTTTGGTAGGCGCTCATTCATATCCTCCCGATGTGAGTTGCTGCTCTGCCATTCCCAGGCCAATCGTGACAGTAACCCGGTATCCGGCGAACATGGGTGCGAATCACGACACCCGTGCGCCATTTGCCCAGGATCGGCGTGCCGCCCGCTGGCAACGTCACGCTGAGGGTGGCGGGGTGACGCGTCCGACACGACCGCTCACCAGGCGGTGCCTTCACACACCAGATCCTGCGGGATCGGGAGGCCACCGGGGAAGACGGGCAGAGGGGCGGCCGTGTCGGCCGCCGGCACGGTCACCGGAACCACGGGCGCTGCCGCCGGCACTGCCACCGGGACGACGGGAACGGCGGGGCCGGGCAACGGCGCTGCAACGTCCGCGGCATGCAGGACGGGCGCCGCCGTGACGTCATCCACCGTAGCTGCAGCTGACAGCGGCGTCGCCTCGGCCGGCGGCACTTCTGCGGGTGCCGGCGCCGGGGGAAGCGACACGGGCGCCGACTCCGCGGCGACAGGCTCCGCCGGTGCCACGTCGGGCGATGGAGCCTGCGGCACAGGCATTTCCGCCGGGACGGCAGGCGGCGCCGCGGGAGGGGGTGCCACCGGCCCGTCGGGTACGGGGGCAGCCGCTTGCACCACCGGTGCGACGGGAGGCCCGACAGCGGGGGCGTCGGGGACGACAATCGGTACGGGCGGCAGGGCCGGCGGCACTGCGGCCGGCACGACGGCGGTGGCCTGCTCGACGGCGGTGGCCTGCTCGACGATCTGATCGACGGGTGCGGGCGCGGGCCCGGGAGCAGCCGCTGCGGCGAGACCATGCGGCACCTCACCGACAGGCGCCTCGGAAACCCCCTCGGGGACAACGGTTTCGGGGACCACATTGGTGAGCGCGTTGGTGGCGGTTTCGAGAACGTCCGCCACCGGTGGCGGCTCGGCCGCCAACTGCTGGAGCAGGTCCAGGCACGGCACTCCCGGGCTGGGCTGTGCGGCCGCGACGGCGATCGATCCTACGAGCTGGGTCAGTGCAAGTACGGCCAGCACTGCCCTAGTCGGGACTCGGGTCATCTTGCCTGGCATGACCTTCCTGCATTCTCGACGACCCCCCGCCGAAAAGAAACTAGCGCCCCGACTCCCCATGGGCTGACCGGGTTACCGAACAGTGACGCTGTAGCGCCCATTCGGTGACCGCACCGGCGCACGTGAGTGAAATATGTTGACGGTCACTGCAATTGATGTCAGCTGGCGATTCCGGTCACGCGCCGCGCAGCGAACGCCGCCGCCTCGTCGATCATGCCGTTCCAGATGTACGAATAGTGAGCGAACATGTCGAACCCTTTGGAGCAGTAGGGATCGTTGTTCGCACACAGGTCGATGGTCCTGTTGCCGTAGAGCGGACTCAGCGTGGTCAACGGGCCGAGATTGGCGTAGTCGCGGGAAGGGTTACCGAAGACCGCGATCGCCGAGACGTGGTCGACCATCGCGTCGGGCAGCGGCGAGGGCGTGAAGAACCACAGCTTCTTCTTGCCGATGGTGATGAGATCGATCACCCCGGCGCCCTGGGAGATTCCGCCGAGCACGATCTTGGTCGTGGGACACATGCCGGCGATGTACTGCACATGTTTGTTGGCGTCGACAGCGCCCTCGGAGGTCGATTTCGAGAAATCCCAGCTGGCGGAGTAGTCGACCGCGTAGGCCTCGATCTTCTTGGCGCTCAACTTCTTCTGCAGTGCTTTGACGAACAGCGTGCCCACCGGCCCGAAGCCCGGCTTGTCGCTGGTGCCCCGCGCGAACACCACTTCGACGTCCGGGCAGGAGGCCGCCGCAGCGATCGGTGCGCGAACGGTGATGGCGCACAGCGCGAGCGCGCTGGTGACCGCGATTCCGATCGCACGGGCTGCCTGGCGAGTGCTCACGCGAACACGGTGGCACAGTTTCAGCAAACATTGCCAGCTCGGCGACTCAATGGTGATCGTTACGTTGCCGAACTGTGTTTCGACGACGCTATAAACCGTTGCGACGTGCCGTTATTCGCCGGCGGACTTTTCGCTCAGCGGATACGTTCTTACGCACACGTCGAAGTCAATGGGCGGCGCCGAGCTCGACGAGCAGCACGCCAGCCACGATCAACGCCATCCCGGCGAGCATCGTGCGGGTGAGCGGTTCTCGGAAAAGGATGCGCGAAGCGGCGGCCGTCAGCGCCACTCCCGCTGCAGCCCAGATGCCGTAGGCGATGCCGAGCGGCATTCCGCGCTGCAACGACGCGGAGAGCAAGGTGAAGGCGACGACGTAGCCGACGATCACGACGCCGTAGAAGGCGCGACGCCCGCCGGCGGCCACCCGCAACGCCAGGGTGCCGGTGACCTCGGAAACGATGGCCGCCGTCAGCAGGACGTATTGCACTAGGGTTCACCGGCCGGAGTGTCGTCGATGTGACGCGAACCCATCTCCACCAGCAGCACACCGCCGATGATGAAGGCCATGCCGATACCCATCACCACGGTGAACGCCTCACCGAAGACGACCGACGACAGGATCGCGGTGAGCGCCACGCCGATCGCACCCCAGATGCCGTAGGCGACGCCGAGTCCCATACCGCGCTTGAGGACGAGTGCGAGGAACACGAACGAGGCGAGGTATCCACCGACCACGACGACGTAGAGCCCGGGGGTGCTGACGGCCGCTTTCAGCGACAACGTCGCGGCGACCTCACTGACGATGGCGCAGAGCAGGAGAAGCCACGTCATGAGGTCTCAAGGTACCCGGACACTTCGTGCGAGCGGATGACGGGATTCGAACCCGTGTAAACGGCTTTGCAGGCCGGTGCCTAGCCACTCAGCCACACCCGCACTGCCCGCCACTCTGCCTGCCCGCGCCCGCGTCAGCCCAGGCTTGAACTCACCGTGATCCTTGACCCGGCACGGGGCGGCCGCTGCGGATCGCCGCGACGACCGCCGACGCTGCCAGCGCCGCGAACACCGCGAACAACCAGTGCGCTGCGGTCGCGTCGCCTCGGTCGGAGACGTTGACCACCACGCCGGCCAGCGCCGCCCCGAACGCCCCGCAGATCACCTGCACGGTGTTGATGGCCGCCGCGGCCGCGGGCCCTTCGGCGGGGTCGCGCACCTTGCACATCGCCCACGCCGACAGATGCGGCCACGCCATGCCGATCCCCGAACCGGTGATCACCAGAGACAGCGCCCACGCCGCGACGAAAGCCGCGGATGCGTCCTGCCGCTGCGTCAGCGCACCGACCGTCAGACCCACCGCCATCATCAGCGGCGCCACCGCCACCACCCGCACGATCACCGCCGGCCTGCTCACCGACGCGCTGGTGATCTCCCCCGCCGTCCACCCCACCGCCAGGCCGGCGCCGAGAAAACCCGCGGCGAGCGGGGCGAGATGCGCGAGCCGCTGCGCGAACAACGGCACGTACATGTCCACCATGGTCGCGGCCATCAACGTGCCCAGCGTCAGGTAGATCCACTTGAGCGGCCCCGGAATGAAAGCGCTCGGCGGCAACACCGCGGCGCGAGCCCGGCGGTCGAGGATCACGAACACCGGGATCAGCGCGAGACCGGCCGCCACCAGCCCCGCGGTGGCTCGCACGTCATGCGGGACCCCGGCCGACGACACCAGCAGAGCGGCCGCGCCGAGGAGTACCAACGACCGGACCGGAACCCCGACTCGCGTCGGCGCTGCCGCATCGTCGGCCCGGCGACCGGGCAACGCCACCGGCACCAACACCGACATCGCGGTCGTCATCACCACGAGCACTCCGAAAGCCCAACGCCACGAACCGAACTGAGCGAACAACCCGCCGGCCGCCGGTCCGATCAGGGTGCCGACACCCCACATGGCGGACACCAGGGCGGAGGCTTTGGTCCACAGTCTGGCGGGCAGCGCTGTGTTGATGACGGCGTATCCGAGCCCGGCCAACATGCCGCCGGCCGCACCCTGCACGGCCCGGCCGACGAGTAGCAGCTCCATCGTGGGGGCCAGCGCGCACGCCAGGCTGCCGACGCCGAACATGCTCAGCCCGAACAGATATGACCGACGCGGTCCCCACCGCATCAGGACCGCGTGCACCGTGGTCGCAGCCACCACCGATCCGACCAGATACACCGTGGTGACCCAGGCGTAGAGCCGTTGACCGCCGATGTCGGCGACCGCGCTGGGCATCAGGCTGATCGTGAGGAACTCATTGGTCGCATACAACGCCACGCCCCCGGCGAGCACGGTCGAGGCGCCCAGATACCGCGGCCCGAGAAGATCACGCCACGTACCCGCGTTCTGATGGCCGGCCGCGACCCTGTCAGCGTCGTCGATGTCAGTCACGCCGTAGACCGTAAGACCTCAACAGCGCTTGAGATCAAGCTATTTCAGCCCGGCGGCGTCCATGCCGCGCAGTTCCTTCTTGAGGTCCTGGATCTCGTCGCGGATGCGGGCGGCCAGCTCGAATTGGAGATCGCGCGCCGCGGCCATCATCTGTGCGGTCAGATCCTTGATCAGATCGGCCAATTCGGCCCGCGGCATGTTGGCCGTGTCGCGGCCCTCGAAGACACCGGCGCTCACCGCCCGGCCGGGCTCGCCTTGCGCGCGCCGGCCGCGGGAGGCGTTGCGGCCCGAGCCGCCCACCTCCACCGCGGCGTCGGTGTCGTCGGCCTCTCGGTACACCTGATCGAGGATGTCGGCGATCTTCTTGCGCAGTGGTTGCGGATCGATGCCGTGCTCGGTGTTGTAGGCGATCTGTTTGGCCCGGCGCCGCTCTGTCTCGTCGATCGCCTCTTTCATCGAGTCGGTGATCTTGTCCGCGTACATGTGGACCTCGCCGGACACGTTGCGCGCCGCCCGACCGATCGTCTGGATGAGGCTGCGCGGTGAGCGCAGGAACCCCTCTTTGTCGGCGTCCAGGATCGCCACCAGCGACACCTCGGGCAGGTCCAGGCCCTCGCGAAGCAGGTTGATGCCGACGAGCACGTCGTACTCCCCCAGCCGCAGCTGGCGTAACAGCTCGACCCGGCGCAGCGTGTCGACCTCGGAATGCAGGTACCGCACCCGGATGCCCATCTCCAGCAGGTAGTCCGTCAGATCCTCGGCCATCTTCTTGGTCAGCGTGGTGACCAGCGTCCGCTCGTCGCGTTCGGTGCGCTTGCGGATCTCCCCGATCAAGTCGTCGATCTGACCCTTCGTCGGTTTGACGATCACCTGTGGGTCCACCAGACCGGTCGGCCGGATGACCTGCTCGACGAACTCGCCGGCGGTCTGAGCGAGCTCGTACGGCCCCGGCGTCGCGGACAGGTATACCGTCTGACCGATGCGGTCGGCGAATTCCTCCCAGGTGAGCGGCCGGTTGTCGACCGCGGACGGCAGCCGGAAGCCGAACTCCACCAAGTTGCGCTTACGTGACATGTCGCCCTCGTACATGCCGCCGATCTGCGGCACGGTCACGTGGGACTCGTCGATGACGAGGAGGAAATCCTCCGGGAAGTAGTCGAGCAGCGTCGCCGGAGCCGAACCTGCGGGCCGCCCGTCGATGTGGCGTGAATAGTTCTCGATGCCCGAACAGAACCCGACCTGACGCATCATCTCGACGTCGTAATTGGTGCGCATCCGCAGCCGCTGCGCCTCGAGCAGCTTGCCCTGACCTTCGAGCTCGGCCAGCCGCTCCTCGAGCTCGGCCTCGATGGTGGAGATGGCCTGGGCCATCCGCTCGGGCCCCGCGACGTAGTGGGTGGCCGGGAAGATCCGCAGCGAGTCGACCTTGCGGATGATGTCCCCGGTCAGCGGGTGCAGGTAGTAGAGCTCCTCGACCTCGTCGCCGAAGAACTCGATGCGCACCGCGAGTTCCTCGTAGGACGGGATGATCTCGACGGTGTCGCCGCGGACGCGGAACGTCCCGCGGGTGAACGACATGTCGTTGCGGGTGTACTGGACGTCGACGAGCAGCCGCAGCAGCGCATCGCGAGGCACCTCGTCGCCGACCTTCAACTCGACCGAGCGGTCCATGTACGACTGCGGCGTGCCCAAGCCGTAGATACAGGACACCGACGCCACCACCACGACGTCCCGCCGGGACAGCAGGCTCGACGTGGCCGAGTGCCGCAGCCGCTCGACGTCGTCGTTGATCGAGCTGTCCTTCTCGATGTACGTGTCGGTCTGCGCGATGTACGCCTCGGGTTGGTAATAGTCGTAGTACGAGACGAAGTACTCGACGGCGTTGTGCGGCAACATCTCTCGCAGTTCGTTTGCGAGCTGGGCGGCCAGCGTCTTGTTCGGCGCCATCACCAGGGTGGGCCGCTGCAGACGCTCGATCAGCCATGCGGTGGTCGCCGACTTGCCGGTACCGGTGGCGCCGAGGAGGACGACGTCGCGCTCGCCGGCTCGGATGCGCCGCTCCAACGCCTCGATTGCCGCCGGCTGGTCACCCGCGGGCTCGTACTCGCTGACCACCTCGAAACGGCCGCCCGCACGCACCACCTGATCGACAGGGCGGTACTCCGAATGAGCGAGTACCGGGTGTTCAGTCGCGAAAGCCATGTTCACCAGGGTAGAACTCGGCACCGACAACTTCTCTTCCCCGGGCGGGCGCCTATCCTTGTCGGCATCCACCCACCCAAACGCGAGACCTTCGACCTCGTCGCCCGCACCAACACAGACCCCAAGGGCATCGTGCGCGATGTCGACGTCTTCGCCGTACACCCCTGGGGTCTGTACATGGCCAGGCCCACCCCCGGGCGGGCCCAGTTCGGCTATCTCGAATCGTGGCTGTTGCCGGCCCTGAATCTGCGGGTCACGGTCTTCCACTTCCACCCCGGCCACGAGCGGAACCAGGACTTCTACCTCGACGTCGGCGTCTACACGCCCGGCCCGCAGCTCTGGAGCGGTGAAGACCACTACCTCGACCTGGTGCTGCGCACGAGCCGCGGGGTGGAGGTGACCGACGTCGACGAGCTGGTCTGCGCGGTCCGCGACGGCCTGCTCGGCGCCGACGACGCCGAGCGGGCGGTCCACACCGCGGTGCACACCGTCGAGGCCCTGGCCCGCCACGAGTACGACCTCGATCGGTGGCTGGCAACCGTCGGCATCACGCTGACGTGGCGCGGAGCATAGACTCTCGACGTGAGTTCGAGCAGACGGACGCGGGGCGCCGGGGTGATGGCGGGTGCCGCGATCTTCGCGGCGGGCGCGCTGATGGTTCCGGCCGGCAGCCCCATCGCCGCAGCCGACCCCACCCCGAGCGCCGAGGCGCCCGCGCCGCCGGTCCAGCACAACGTGCTCTACCGTGCACGCGCCGACGGCACCTCCCGCGGTGCCGTGGTCGCCTACAAGCAGGACGATCAGAACGTCAACAGTGCGCAACCGACCATGCTGCCGGGGCAGACGTTCGAGGTGAACACCGTGCTCACCGACCCCAAACTGGCCGGCATGCAGATCTCGATCCAGTGGCCGTACGGCTCGAATCTGCACTGCGAGATCCTCGTCGACGACCAGATCGTGGCGCAGGCGGACCAGTTCATCGCGCCGCGGTTCTTCCGCGTCAAAGACGATCCGCTCTACGGCACGTTGCAGTGCGGCGCCCCGCTGGACATCCCGGTCGCCGGCGAGCCGGTGCCTCAGACCGACCCCGCGGCCCCCGCCGAACCCGCACCACCGCCGGCCACCTGAGGACTTGACCCTCACGCACCGTGAGGCGCCAGCCTGGTCGACGTGACGCAGGAGATGGGCACGCAGGAGATGGGGGTGGAAGAACTCACCGTCGGTGAGGTCGCGCAGCGATTCGGTATCACCGTCCGGACGCTGCACCACTACGACGACATCGGGCTGCTGACCCCGAGACGACGGAACACCTCGGGCTACCGCGTGTACACGCCGACCGATCTGACGCGGCTGTCCCAGATCATCGTGTACCGCCGGCTCGATTTGCCCCTCGACGAGATCGCGCAGCTCCTGGACGACGGTGACCACGTCAGCCACCTGATCCGTCAACGCGAACGCGTCATGTCCCGCCTCGACGAGATGAAGGACCTCGTCGAGGCCATCGATCAAGCATTGGAGAAAGCCATGGCCGACACCCCCATGACCGACGACGACATGCGCGAACTGTTCGGGGACGGTTTCGACGACTACCAGGCCGAGGCCGAGCAGAAGTTCGGCGAATCCGAGCAGTGGCAGGAATCGCAGCGACGGACGAAGGCGTACGGCAAGGCGGAGTGGATCCGAATCAAAGCCGAGGGCGAGGCGGTGGAAAAAGCGCTGTCCGACGCCTATCGCGCCGGGCTACCCGCCGACTCCGACACGGCGATGGATGCGGCCGAGCAGCACCGGCTGCACGTCAACAGGTGGTTCTACGACTGCCCGCCCTCGATGCACCGCACCCTCGGCGACATGTACGTCAGCGATCCGCGCTATGTCGCCCGGTACGACGATTCGTTCGGTCTACCGGGTTTCGCGACGTACTGCCGCGAGGCGATCCACGCCAATGCGGAACGGTCCGGTCACTGAGACGGGCGCCAGCCTGACGCCTCGGCCCACGCCCATGCGCGGCGGTACGCCTCAGCGAACCACGGTTGCTTCGCGTAGTCGCCGGCGGTCGTTTGTCCCTGCGCGGCGGCGCTACGGGTGAGCTCCAGATACTCGGCGCGCGCTGCGGGCTCGGCCGTCAGCCAGTCGACGAACAGCAGCGCGAACCGCTGGCCGGGCCAGCCGTCGACCCGCACGTGCACGTTGGTCGGGCGGCCGGGGTCGGCCGAGCAGTAAAGCCGCTTGCCCCACTGGCCGTCGACGCCGGGCTGTGCGGTGTCCTGGGCGATGTCCTCGGTGATCGCCGTGCGGACATAGCCGGCGCCCAGCAGCGCGTCGGCGAGGTCGTCGGCGACGTCCAGCGACGCGACGGTGACCTGCACGTCGATGACGTCCTCGGCGTCCAGACCGGGCACTGCCGTCGGACCGATGTGGTCCACCCTCGAGGCGTGATGACCGCACGCGGTGCGCAGTCTCGCCAGAATCCGTCGCGCTTGGGCCGGCCACTCGGGATCGGAGGCGACCAGTCGTGGCTCCGCCGCGGCGGGCCGGCCTCGGCGGAGATTGTCCGCGAACGGGTGGATGCGTTCGTGCCACAGCGCGCGGGCCGCGCCGACCAGTTCGTCGGCGGTACCGGAATTGTCGAGCCAGACATCGGCGACGGCGCGGCGGTCGGCCTCGGTGGCCTGTGCCGCGATACGCGCTCGGGCGTCCTCTTCGGTGAAACCGCGATGCTCGATCAATCGCTGGACTCGAAGCTCCTCGTCGGCATGGACGATGATCACCAGCGGGAACAACGGCGCCATCTGCGATTCAACGAGCAATGGGATGTCCTCGATGATCACCGCGTCGTCCGATGCGGCCGCTATCAGCTCTGAACGCCGTTGTCCCACAAGCGGATGCACAACACCGTTCAGCGTCTTGCGCTTGGCCTCGTCGCTGAACGCGATCGCGGCCAGAGCCGGTCGGTTCAACGAGCCGTCCTCGGCGAGGATGCCCTCCCCGAACGCCTCGACCAGTTTGGCAAGCCCCTCGGTACCTGGCTCCACCACCTCCCGGGCGATGACGTCGCCGTCGACGACGATGGCGCCGAGCTCGTCGAACGTCGCCGACACCGTCGACTTGCCCGCCCCGATTCCTCCGGTCAATCCGATACGCAGCACGCCCGACAGTCTGTCAGGCAGCCGATGAGTGCAGACGACGAAGGCCCCGACTCTTTCCGAGCCGGGGCCTTCGATCGTGAACTGACTTACGCGTTACCCGCGAGCTTTTCGCGCAGCGCGGCGAGCTGGGCATCGCTGGCCAGCGACCCGCCGGTCGACTCCTCCGAGCGGCTGTTCGACGACGATGAGGTCGGACGAGCCGCTTCCTCCGCCTCGGCCGCGGCGAACTTCTCCATCTGCGCGGTGTGCATCTTGTAGCGACGCTCCGCCTCGGCGTAGCGGGCCTCCCACTCGTCCCGCTGCTTGTCGAAGCCTTCGAGCCATTCGTTGGTCTCGGCGTCGAAGCCCTCCGGGAAGATGTAGTTGCCCTGGTCGTCGTAGCTGTCGGCCATGCCGTACTTCCAGGCCTCGAACTCTTCGCTGTTGTAGTCCTCGTTGGCCTGCTTGAGGCTCAGCGAGATCCGGCGCCGCTCCAGGTCGATGTCGATGACCTTGACCATGGCGTCGTCGCCGACCTGGACCACCTGGTCCGGCACTTCGACGTGACGCTCGGAGAGCTCGGAGATGTGCACCAGACCCTCGATGCCCTCCTCGACCCGGACGAACGCACCGAAGGGCACCAGCTTGGTGACCTTGCCCGGCACGATCTGGCCGATGGCGTGGGTGCGGGCGAAGTGGCGCCACGGATCTTCCTGAGTCGCCTTGAGCGACAACGACACCCGCTCGCGATCCATGTCGACGTCGAGCACCTCGACGGTGACCTCGTCGCCGACCTGGACGACCTCGGACGGGTGGTCGATGTGCTTCCAGGACAGCTCGGAGACGTGCACCAGGCCGTCGACACCGCCGAGATCGACGAACGCGCCGAAGTTGACGATGGAGGACACGACACCCTTGCGGATGGCGCCCTTGGTGAGCTGGTTGAGGAATTCGCTGCGCACCTCGGACTGGGTCTGCTCCAGCCAGGCGCGGCGGCTGAGCACCACGTTGTTGCGGTTCTTGTCGAGCTCGATGATCTTGGCCTCGATCTCCTTGCCGATGTACGGCTGCAGATCGCGGACGCGACGCATCTCCACCAACGACGCGGGCAGGAAGCCGCGCAGGCCGATGTCGAGGATCAGGCCGCCCTTGACGACCTCGATGACGGTGCCCTTGACGGCCTCGTCCTTCTCCTTGAGCTCTTCGATGGTGCCCCAGGCCCGCTCGTACTGAGCGCGCTTCTTGGACAGGATGAGGCGACCTTCTTTGTCCTCCTTGGTGAGGACCAGCGCTTCGACCTCGTCGCCGACGGACACAACCTCATTGGGGTCGACGTCGTGCTTGATCGAGAGTTCGCGGGAAGGGATGACACCTTCGGTCTTGTAGCCGATGTCGAGTAGGACCTCGTCGCGGTCCACCTTGACGATGGTCCCTTCGACGATGTCGCCATCGTTGAAGTATTTGATGGTCTTGTCGATGGCGGCGAGGAAATCCTCCGCGGAGCCGATGTCGTTGAGGGCTACTTGCGGAGACGTGACGGAGGGACTTGGCATGTGGTGGGTTGCTCCGGACAGGTTCAATCGTAGGGACAAGAAGTGTTTTGTTGATCGCACCCGCGAATAGAACGCACAGGTACTTGTCAAGGCTACTCGACGCGGTACACGCAGGACAAACCCGCCCCGTGCAGCGGCTACTGTGCTGGGCGTGACACGCGTTCGCCGGGTCGGCGCGCCCCTGGGTCTGCTGATCGCACTCGGCACCGTCGCCGGCCTCATCGTGATTCTGCTCACCGCCGTCAACCCGGTCGGCACCTCGATCGGTTTCGTGCTCTCCAGCATCGCGATGACCGTGGTGGTGCTGTCCTATCTCTGGTTGGACCGGTGGGAGCCGGAACCGCCCCGGCTGCTCGTCTTCGCTTTTCTGTGGGGCACTTCGGCGGCGGTCGTCATCTCCGCGGTCCTGCAGATCCTCCTCGAGGCCTGGGTTCATCCCGCGGGCTCGAGCGACGTCAGTCCGCTGACCCTGGTGGTGGGCGCACCCGTGACCGAGGAAGCCGCCAAGGGTGTGTTCCTGCTGCTGATGATGACCGGCGTCCGGCGTAACGAGCTGAACTCGCTGACCGACTGCCTGGTCTATGCGGGTCTGGTGGGAGCCGGTTTCGCGTGGCTCGAGGACATCCTCTACATCGCCAACGGCGAGTCGGTGGCCGAGTCGCTGGTGACCGCGGCCCTGCGGCTGATCATGTCGCCCTTCGCCCATTCCCTGTTCACCACGATGACGGCCATCGGGGTGTGGTACGCACTGCACCGCCGCTCGACCGCGGGCAGAGCCGGCGCCCTCCTGCTCGGCTACGCGGGCGCGGTCCTGCTGCATGCGATGTGGAACGGGTCGTCTCTGTTGGGGGCGGGCGCCTACTTCGCGGTCTACGCGCTGTGGATGGTGCCCGTGTTCGCGCTGGCGATCACACTGGCGGTGCGCAGCCGGCGCCGTGAGCAACACGTGGTGGCGGGCACGCTGCCCGGCATGGTGGCCGCCGGCTTGATCAGCCCCAACGAGGCGACCTGGCTGGGGTCGCTGAAGACGCGCAAGCTCGCCGTCGACACGGCACACCGCTTCGGCGGCAAGCCCGCCGCGACCTCGATACGGCAGTTCGCCCATCGAGTCGTCGAGCTGGCGTTCGTGCGCGACCGGATCGACCGGGGCTTCGGCGATCCGCGCGTCATCGCGCTGCTGCACGAGGAGACCTACGCGCTGTACGCGGCACGCGCCACGTCACCGGCGCTACAGCACATGGCCGGCTTCCGGGCGTACTGACGGCCCGCGGGCCGCCATACTCGGCTGGTGATCCAGCACATCCTCAACTACCTCGGCATCGCGGCCGCCGCGGCATCCGGTGCCGTCCTCGGGGTCCGTAAGGGGTTCGACGTGTTCGGGATCGCGGCGATGGCGGTGCTGACCGGCGTCGGCGGCGGAGTGTTGCGTGACGTCCTGCTCGACATCGATCCCCCGCAGTCCCTGCAGCGCTGGCCGGATGTCACCGTGTGCCTGGCCGCGGCCGCCCTGGCCACGCTGTTCGCGCGAACGGTCATCAGGCTTCATCATCCGGTGGCGATGCTCGACGCCGTCGGGATGGGGTTCTTCGCCACCTCGGGTGCCGCGCTGGCCGTCGACCACGGCGCCAGCTGGTTCGCCGCGGCGCTGCTGGGCATGGTGTCGGCACTGGCCGGCACGATCATCCGCGATGTCACGGCCCGCGACGTGCCCGTCGTGATGGGTCCCGACGACATGTACGCGGTTCCCGCGATGCTCGGCTCGGTGATCTACGTCGTCATCGACTACTTCGGCCCGCAGTGGATCGGCGTCGCCGTCGGCACGCTGGTGGCGACGCTACTCCGCCTGGCGGCCATCACGTTCCACTGGCGGCTGCCTACCGGGCCGCGCGAGCTGATCGTGCGCGGACATCCGCCGTCGTAGTCGCTACGTCTTGAAGTAGACGATCTGATGCGTAGTGGCCAGAAGGGTGCCTGAGCGGCTCCAGATCTCTGCGGACTGATCGAAATAGCCGCCGGAGAAGCGGTTCGCCGATGCGCAGCCGAGTACGAATCCGTCTCCCGCGGAGGCGAGTTCCGTGCCGGTGGCGTGGAAGTAGGTGGTCAGCGAGATCGTGCCTGCCGGCGTGGGCGCGCCCAGCCGCAGGTAGACGCGCGGATAAAAGATGTCGCTGGCGGCAGTGAGCGCGGCGAAATCAAGGGGGCGTCCGTGTCGGTCGCGGGCCCACAGCATGGTGGTCGACGAGTCGGCGGGCGCCGCCCCCTTGGCCGGGACTGCGCCGTCGATGAAGCGCATGTCGTAGTTGCGGGCCCAAGCGATCATGGGCGGCAGCCCCCGTTCTGGCAGATCCTCGGGCGCGGGAACGCTCGGCATGGGTTTTTCGGTATCCGACCACGTATCGCGGCGTCGACCGAACACCGCTGTCGCCGTTGTGGTGATCGTGCCGTCCTGTGCCAGGTCGACGAACCAGTGTTGATTGCTCCGGTTGGTGCGCACGCAGCGGGCGGTGATGTCGAACTCTCCGTCGGCGATGGGCGCCGCGAAATTCACGGTGAGCGCCAGCGGCTCACCGTTGCATTCCGGCTGCAGTTCGACCGCGCGCAACAGCAGGGCAGCCGTCATGCCACCGAACGGACCGACCATGTTCGCCCAGTCGGAGGTGGTCCTTCCGCGAAAGACGCCGGCGTCGCCGGGTTGCAGCTCAATAGCCTCGTCGAACGGGTGCTCGGCCATGTGCGCGCCTCCTGCTCAAGCCCAATTATGTAGGCTTGCATATATAGCAGACGCTCAGTGCGCCGCGGCGTCCCAGCTGCGGCCATAGCCGACAGAGACCTCCAGCGGTACGTCGAGCGGATAGGCCGTGCCCATGTGCTCGCGCACCAACGCCTCCAAGGCCTCGCGCTCGCCGTCGGCGACCTCGAAGAGCAGCTCGTCGTGCACCTGCAGCAACATGCGTGAGCTCAGACCGGCATCGGCGATCGCGCGGTCGGTATTGATCATCGCGACCTTGATGATGTCGGCGGCACTGCCCTGGATCGGGGCGTTCAACGCTGCGCGCTCAGCAGCTTCACGGACGTTGCGGTTGCTGCTGTCGAGTTCGGGCAGGTAACGCCTGCGACCGAACACCGTCGAGGTGTAGCCGTCCTTACGCGCCTGGTCGACCACATCGCGCAGGTAGTCGCGGATCCCGCCGAAGCGGGCGAAGTACTGGTCCATCTGGACCTTCGCCTCCTCGGTGGAGATCTTGAGCTGCGCGGACAGGCCGTATGCGCTCAACCCATAGGCCAGGCCGTAGGACATCGCCTTCACCCGGCGCCGCAGTTCCGCCGTCACCTCGTCGATCGGCACGTCGAACGCCCGCGACGCCACGAACGAGTGCAGATCCTCGCCGGTGTTGAACGCCTCGATCAGCCCCTCGTCGCGGGACAGGTGCGCCATGATGCGCATCTCGATCTGGCTGTAGTCGGCTGTCATCAGCTCGCTGTAGCCACCACCAACCACGAACGCGTCGCGGATGCGGCGGCCCGCTTCCGTGCGGATCGGGATGTTCTGCAGATTCGGCTCGGTCGAGGACAACCGGCCGGTGGCCGCGATCGTCTGGTTGAACGTCGTATGAATTCGACCGTCTTCAGCCACCGAGTTCAGCAACCCGTCGACGGTGACCTTGAGCCGGGTGGCGTCGCGGTGTGCCAGCAGATGCTGCAGGAACGGGTGGCCGGTCTTGTCGAAAAGGCCCTGCAGCGCGTCGGCGTCAGTGGTGTAGCCGGTCTTGGTCCGCTTGGTCTTCGGCATCTCCAACTCGTCGAACAGCACCACCTGCAGCTGCTTGGGCGAACCCAGGTTGATCTGCTTGCCGATCACCGCGTACGCCGCCTCGGCCGCGTCGCGGATCTGTCCGGCGAACTCGCTCTGCAACTCGGCGAGCATCTCGAGATCGACTGCGATACCTGCAGTTTCAAGGTCGGCCAGCACCCGCTGCACGGGCAGCTCCATGTTGCCCAGCAGCTCCGAGGAGTCGATGCGGGCCAGTTCCTCGTCGAGCGCGACGGCGAGATCCATCACCGCGCTGGCGCGCAGCAGCAGGGTCTGCACCGCCTGATCGTCGACGCCGTCGCTGTCGTCGAGCAACGAGAGTTGTTGCTGCTCGGCATTATCGGCTCGCAACTCGCGCTTGAGATACCGCAGGGAGAGATCGTCGAGTGTGAAGCTGCGCTGCCCGGGCCGCACCAGGTAGGCCGCCAGGGCCGTGTCCGAGGTGACGCCGGCGAGCGTCCATCCCCTGCCCTGGAGATCATGGATGGCGAGCTTGGCCTCGTGCAGGGCCTTCGGCTGCGCAGGATCGGCGAGCCACGCGGCCAGCGCGGGCTCGTCCTCGGGACTCAGTGTCGAGGTGTCGATGTAGCGGCCGTCGCCATCCGGTGCGACCAGTGCGAGCGCTGTCGCATCACTGGCGAAGGCCAGATGGTTGCCGACCACCGCGACACCAAAGCGCCCGCCGTCGGCGCGCTCGGCCAGCCAGCCCGCCAGTGTGCCGGGCGCCAAGGCCTCGCCGCGCACCTCGAAACCCTCCTCGACTTCCGGGTCGGCCGAAGCGAGGGTGTCGAACAGCCGGTCACGCAGCACCCGGAACTCCAGGTCGTCGAACAGGCGGTGGATCTGGTCCCGGTTCCACGGCTGCATCCGCAGCGTGTCCGGGGTCTGCGCCAACGGCACGTCTTTCACCAGATCGGTCAGTTCACGGTTGAGCACGACGCTGGACAGGTGCGCGCGCAGCGCGTCCCCGACCTTGCCCTTGACCTTGTCGACGTTGTCCACCAGCGACTGCAGCGAGCCGTACTCGGCGATCCACTTGGTCGCGGTCTTCTCCCCCACACCCGGGATGCCGGGCAGATTGTCGCTCGGGTCACCGCGCAGGGCCGCGAAATCGGGGTACTGCGCCGGGGTGAGACCGTACTTCTCCTGCACGGCATCGGGGGTGAACCGCGTCAGCTCGCTGACGCCCTTGCGCGGGTAGAGCACGGTCACGTCGTTGCTGACCAGTTGCAGTGAATCGCGATCCCCCGTGACGACGAGGACCCGGTAGCCCTCGTTCTCGGCCTGGGTGGCCAGCGTGGCGATGATGTCGTCGGCCTCGAATCCCGGCTCGGCGAGCACCGTGATGCCGAGCGCCCCGAGCACCTCCTTGGTGATGTCGATCTGGCCGCGGAACTCGTCCGGGGTGGCCGACCGGCCCTCCTTGTACTCCGGGTACTTCTCTTTGCGGAACGTCTGGCGCGACACGTCGAACGCGGCGGCGATGTGGCTGGGCTGCTCGTCACGCAGCAGGTTGATCAGCATGGCGGTGAAGCCGTACACCGCGTTGGTGGTGAGACCGCCCTGGGTCTTGAAGTTCTCGGCGGGCAGGGCATAGAACGCGCGGAAGGCCAGCGAGTTGCCGTCCAGCAGCATCAGGGTCTGTTTCTGATCGGTCACCGATGCGGTCTTGGCTGGGCTCACGGCCTTCACTCTAAGCACCGCGACCGACACGACGACCGGCGGGAATGAACGCGGGGTCGGCACCGTTTCACCGAGCGTCCATTCTTATATAACATCGTTCTATAACGAGCAGGAGCACCGCCATGACGAACATCGTCTTCATCCACGGCCTGTGGGTCGCCCACACCGCATGGCAACCCTGGATCGACTACGTCGCCGAACACGGTCATCAGGGCATCGCCCCGGCGTGGCCCGGCGAGCTGCCGACGGTCGAGGAGACCCGGCAGAACCCGGCGGCACAAGCCGGATTCGGTATCGACGAGCTGACCGCCCACTACGCACGCATCCTCGACGAGTTCGACACTCCGCCCGTGGTGATCGGGCACTCGTTCGGTGGGTTGATCGCACAGCGGCTGCTCGGGGAGAACAAGGCGGCCGCCGCCATCGCCATCGACCCCGCCCCGATCAAGGGCGTGACGGGACTGCCGTTCACACAGCTGCGCTCGGCGTTCCCGGTGCTGGGCAACCCGCTCAATCGCGGGCGCGCCAAGGCCCTGACGCGGGCGCAGTGGCGGTACGGCTTCGGCAACGCGGTGAGCCAGGAAGAATCCGACGCATTGTGGGAGCAGTGGTCGATCCCCTCCCCGGGCAAGCCGCTGTTCGAGGCGGCCGGCGCCAACCTGCACCGCCGCTCGCCGGCGGCGGTCGACACCGCGAATGCGGAGCGCGGACCGCTGTTGATCACCGCCGGATCAGACGATCACACCGTGCCGCGCGCGACCGCCGAGGCAGCCCACCGGCTGTACCGCAGCGATGCCGTCACCGACTTCCACCCGTTCGAGGGGCGCGGTCACTCGCTGACCATCGACCACGGCTGGCGTGACGTCGCCGACGAGACGCTCGCCTGGCTCGCCCGCCGAGGCGTCACCGAGGCGGCGTGACAGTGCCCCGGCGTCGCACCGCCAGCGAGCAGGTCTCGGCCGCGCTACTCAGCGCGGCCGAGACGGTGTTGGACCGCGACGGTGCCGCCGCGGTGACGGTGCGATCCGTCGCCCAAGAGGCCGGAGTGGCGCCGATGGGCGTCTACAACCGATTCACCAACAAGGACGGGTTGCTCGCCGCCCTGGCCCTGCGCGCGTTCGACGGCCTCGCCGCTGCCATCGAGGTCGACACGTCCGGCACACCGGCCGACCGACTGCGCCGTTCCGCAAAGGGCTACCGCCGGTTCGCGATCTCTCACCCCGCGCGCTACGCCTTGATCTTCGCGGCAGGCTCACCGGCCGCCGACCCCGCCTCGCCGGTGACCGCGCGGGGTCGAGAGGTGTTCGGCACCCTCGTCGACCTGGTTGCGGCGCTTGCACTGGGGCCGGGCCTCGACCCGCGGGAAGCCGCCCAGGCCGTGTGGAACGCGCAGCACGGCGCTGTCACGCTGGAAGTCGCCGGGCTTGTCCAGACACCCGATGCGACTGCGGCTTTCGCGCGGACCATCGACCTCGTCATCCGCGGCCTGCAGGCCTGAGCCGGCGCAGCGCCAGGGCGCAGAACGCGTGTGCCGCCGGACCGGCCGCCTCCCTGCGCCACGCCCACACCAACCGTCCGCGCAGCGTCGGAGTCAGCCGAAGAGCGTGTAGACCAGCGTCACCGCGCGCCATCGACCGGGGCAGGATCGCCACACCCAATCCTCGGCGCGCCAAGTCGGCCAACTCGAGCGGATTGGTCGCCTCGAAGCCGATCCGCGGTCGCAAACCCTGTGCAGCGCAGGCCTCGTCGAGACGGGACCGCAGCCCGGTGCCCTCGGGGAGGGCTATCAGCGTCTGCCCACACAGTTCCGGCAGCGTCAGGGTCTTGCGGTGACGCAGCGGATGCTCCGGAGCGACTGCCGGCTCGATGATCTCGTCGGTGATGACCGCACAGTCGAGGCCCACAGGGACGGCGTCGGCGGGGATCGACACGATCGCGACATCGAGGCGGCCATCAGCGAGCTTGTCGAGCAGGGCGTCGGAATTGTCGGTGAGCAGCGTGAGCTCCACCTGGGGATGGTCGCGGTGGAAGTCGGCCATCAGCGCGGCGATGTCGACCGGATGCAGCGTCACCGTGCCGATCGCGACGGAACCGCGGACCATGTGGGCGACCTCGTCGACCGCGTGCTGCGCTGCTCGGACCGCGGCCAGAGCCGCTCTGGCATGCGGCAGCAGCGCCGAGCCGGCCTCGGTCAGTCGCACCTCGCGATTCGACCGGTTCAGCAGCTGCTGGCCGACCATCCGTTCCAGGCGACGGATCTGGGCGCTGACGGCGGGCTGCGCCACCCGCTCGCGCTGCGCGGCCCGGGTGAAGCTGCCTTCCTCCACGACCGCGACCAGATATTCGAGCTGACGAAGCTCCATAACGATCGATTATAGGAAGAAGAATGAATATGTATTGGACGTATAGCCGTCTGCGGTTCACCGTGGAGACATGACCACGTACGTTCTCGTTCCTGGAATGTGCCACGGCGCCTGGTGTTTCGACGATCTAGCCGGGGCGTTGCAGACCGCCGGCCACCACGTCGTCGCCGTCACCCTGAGCGGCGTCGCAGAACGCGCCCATGTGTTGCACGGTGGGGTGAACCTCGACACGCACATCGTCGACGTCCTCGCCGCCATTGACAACGCCTGTGCCACAGAGGATCTCGTCCTGCTCGGACACAGTTACGGCGGGATGGTGATCACCGGCGTGGCCGATCGGATCGCTGCACGGGTGGACTCGCTCGTGTTCGTCGACGCGGTGGTGCCTCGCGACGGCGAATCCTGTTGGGATCTGGTCAACGATGACGAGCGGCGCTGGTACCTCGGGGTGGACGAGACAGGTTTCGGCGTACCGCCGCTGCCGTTCTTCGACCAGCGGGCCACCTCGCATCCGCTAGCCTCGGTGCTGCAGCCGCTCCGGGTGCGCGGCGACCTCGCCCGCTTCCGGCAGCGCACCTATGTCTACGCGCGGGACTGGCCCGGCGAATCCCCGCTGCAGCGCTCCTACGACCGCGTCCGTACGGACGCGACCTGGGTCACCCACGAGCTCGATGGCAAACACAACCTGATGCGGGACACCCCCGACGAGCTGCGCGACATCGTGCTTGCCGCAAGCGCCCCATAGCCGGGGCCAGAGCAGACTGGAACACGTTTCAGTTTTCCGGCATGACTGGGTAGGCTGACCCCGTGTCAGCATCCACGCAACCCGCCGTCGAGGGCTGGTTCGCCACCGATGGTTCTGGCGAGGCCTACCTCATCGGCGCCAAATGCCATCAGTGCGGAACCTTCGTCTTCCCGCCGCGCGAGAACAACTGTCCGAACCCCGGCTGTGACGGCGACGAGCTGGCGCAGGTGCCGCTGTCACGGCGCGGCACGCTGTGGAGCTACACCGAGAACCGCTACGCCCCACCCCCGCCCTATCCATCGCCGGACCCCTTCGAACCGTTCGCCGTCGCCGCGGTGGAGCTGGCCGCCGAAGGATTGATCGTGCTGGGCAAGGTGGTCGAGGGCACGCTGGCCGCCGACCTGAAGGTCGGCATGGAGATGGAGCTGACCACGATGCCGCTCTACGTCGACGACGACGGCACCGAACGCATCGTGCACGCCTGGAGGATCGCATGAGTCCGGAACCGGTTTACATCCTCGGCGCAGGGATGCACCCCTGGGGCAAGTGGGGACGCGACTTCACCGAATACGGCGTCGTCGCCGCCCGCGCGGCGCTTGCGGAGGCGGGATTGGACTGGCGCCAGATCCAACTCGTCGCCGGGGCCGACACCATCCGCAACGGCTACCCCGGCTTCGTCGCCGGTGCCACGTTCGCTCAGAAGCTGGGCTGGAACGGCATTCCCGTCACCTCCAGCTACGCCGCCTGCGCCAGCGGGTCGCAGGCGCTGCAGAGTGCCCGCGCGCAGATCCTGGCCGGCCTGTGCGACGTCGCGCTCGTCATCGGTGCCGACACCACACCGAAGGGCTTCTTCGCCCCCGTCGGAGGGGAACGCAAGAACGATCCGGATTGGCAACGCTTCCACCTGATCGGCGCGACCAACACCGTGTACTTCGCGCTGCTCGCCCGGAGGCGGATGGACCTCTACGGCGCCACGCTCGAAGACTTCGCGAACGTCAAGGTGAAGAACGCCCGCCACGGCCTCAACAACCCGAATGCGCGCTACCGCAAGGAAGCGACCGTCGAGGACGTACTGGCCAGCCCTGTGGTCTCCGACCCCCTGCGGCTGCTCGACATCTGCGCCACCTCCGACGGCGCGGCCGCGATCATCGTGGCCAGCAAGGCGTTCACGGAGAAGCACCTCGGCTCGACGGCCGGCGTCCCGTCTGTGCGTGCGGTGAGCCTGCAGTCCCCGCAGTACCCCCAGCATCTGCCCGAATTGCCGGACATCGCAACCGATTCGACGGCCGTGGTGCCCGGCCCCAAGCGAGTGTTCAAAGATCAGATCCTCGATGCCGCGTACGCCGAGGCGGGGATCGGACCCGAGGACCTCAGCCTGGCCGAGGTCTACGACCTGTCGACCGCGCTGGAACTCGACTGGTACGAGCACCTGGGACTGTGCAAGAAGGGTGAGGCCGAACATCTTCTGCGCAGCGGCGCGACCACCATCGGCGGGCGCATCCCGGTCAACGCATCGGGCGGGCTCGCGAGCTTCGGCGAGGCCATTCCCGCGCAGGCCATCGCGCAGGTCTGCGAGCTCACCTGGCAGCTGAAGGGGCAGGCCACCGGCCGCCAGGTCGAGGGCGCCACTGTGGGCATCACCGCCAACCAGGGCCTGTTCGGCCACGGCTCGTCCGTCGTCGTCGCCCGGTAGTCGTTTTCGCGAGCGCGCGCGTCTGCACGCGACACGCCGCGCCACACTGGCAATATGCGCGCCCTCGCGACTCAATGAGCGGGTGGCTGATGTCATATCGGTGCGGGTGAAGCCCGGCAGCGCGAAGGGACCTGCCGTCGAGAGGGATCCCGACGGCATGCTGACGATCTATGTCCGCGAGCGTGCTGTCGACGGCAAGGCCAACCAGGCCGTCATCCGGGTGCTCGCCGAACACCTCGGTGTGCCGCGCAACCGGGTGACGCTGACCGCGGGGGCCACCTCGCGGCTGAAGCGCTTCCGCGTCGATCAGCGCGCGCTCAGAGTGCGGCGAGCGCGCGCGAACTCACAGAATGGCCCGGCGTGTTGCGTGCAGACACGCGCGCTCGCCGAAACAAGGCACCCTCTCAGGCGACGCCGAGGTAGGCCGCGCGAATACTGTCGTCTGCCAACAACTCTCGCGCATTGCCCGACCGGGTGACCTCACCGGTCTCCAGGATGTAGGCCCGATCGGAGCGACTGAGCGCCTGCTGGGCGTTCTGCTCCACGAGCAGCACCGTGGTTCCGGTCGAGTTGATCTCGGCGATGATCTTGAAGATCTGAGAGATCACCATCGGTGCGAGCCCCATCGACGGCTCGTCGAGCAGCAGCACCTTGGGCCGGGCCATCAACGCCCGCCCGATCGCCAGCATCTGCTGCTCGCCACCGGACAGCGTGCCGCCGACCTGGCTTTTGCGCTCCGCGAGCCGCGGGAACGTCTGCAGTATCCACTCCAGCCGCTCGTCGTGCTCCGCCTTGGACGGGAATTTGCGTCCGTAGCAACCCATTTCGAGGTTCTCGAGGATCGTCATGCCGGGGAACACGCCGCGCCCCTCGGGCGCCTGGATCAGGCCGTCGGTCACCCGCCGGTGCGCCTTGACGCGGCTCACGTCCTGCCCGTCGAACCACACCGAACCCGATGTCAGCGGCAGCAGCCCGGAGATCGCCCGCATCATCGTGGTCTTGCCCGCGCCGTTGGAGCCGAGCAGCGTGACCAGCTCGCCCTCGTGCACAGTCAACGACACGGAGTGCAGCGCCTTGATACGGCCGTAGTGCACCACGACATCGCGGGCCTCCAGCAGCACCGGTCGGGACTCAGCTGAGCTCGTCATCGGGCACTCCCAGGTAAGCGGCGATGACCTTGGGGTCCTCGCGGATCTCGGCCGGCAGGCCGTCGGCGATCTTGCGGCCGAACTCCAACACCACGATGCGATCGGTCACCCCCATGACCAACCGCATGTCGTGTTCAATCAGCAGCACGGTGTATCCGTCGTCGCGGATCTTGCGGATCAGGTCGATCAGCGCCGACTTCTCGCTGGGGTTGAACCCGGCCGCGGGCTCGTCGAGGCACAGCAGCTTCGGTTCGGTGGCCAACGCACGGGCGATCTCCAGCCGGCGCTGGTCACCGTAGGAGAGGTTCTTTGCCTTCTCCTCCCCACGGTGCGCAATGCCGACGAAATGCAGCAGGGCTGCTGACCGTTCGATCGCCTCCCTCTCCTCGCGGCGATGACGTGGCGACCGGAACAGCGCACCCGGCACCGACGTCCGGTGTCGGGCATCCGTACCGACCATGACGTTCTCCAACGCCGTCATCTCCCCGAACAGCCGGATGTTCTGGAACGTACGGGCGATTCCCCGCCGGGTGATCTGATGTCGCTTGATCCGTCCGAGGATCTCACCGTCGAACGTCACCGACCCCGCACTGGGGCGGTAGACGCCGGTGATCGCGTTGAAGCAGGTGGTTTTCCCGGCACCATTGGGCCCGATCAGTCCGAGGATCTCACCGCGACGGATGTCGAAGGTCACCGAGTCCAGTGCGACCAAACCGCCGAACTGCACGGTCAGGTCCTTGGTGGCCAGCAGCACCTCGCCCTCGTCGGCGGCGATCTCGCGGTGCACGCCGGCCAGGTCCTCGATGCTCATTGCGCCGACTCCTTCCCCGACGGACCCGATCTGAGCAGATCGCGCGCGGCCTTACCGTAGGTCAGCAGCTGCTGGCGGGCCGGGAAGAAGCCTTGCGGCCGGAAGATCATCAGGACCACCAGCGCCAATCCGAAGAACAGATACTTCAGGTTGCCCATGTCGATGCCCAGGAAGTGCACGCCCAGAAGACGATTGGGTAGGTAGACGATGATGAACGCACCCAGGATCACGCCGAGCTTGTTGCCCTGACCGCCGAGGACGACGGCGCACAGGAACAGCATGGAGTTGATGATGTTGAACGTCGGCGGTGCGACGTACTGCACCTGACCGGCGTAGAGCGCTCCGGAGAGCCCACCGATCGCGGCGCCGATGGTGAACGCCCACAGTTTGAACTTGAAGGTGTTGACGCCCATCACTTCTGCGGCGTCCTCGTCTTCGCGCACCGCGATCCAGGCGCGTCCCACCCGGCTGCGTTCGAGATTGCCCACCAGCAGCAGGATCACGACGATCAGCAACAACCCCAGCCAGAACCACCAGGTGCCGTAGTTCGCGTCGCCGCTGGAGTTCGACACGGAGAACACCCCGCGCGGATTCTTCTCGCTCTCGAAGACATGCGGGAATGCGACCTCGTTGAGACCCCGGGGGCCGTTGGTGATGTCGGCCAGGTTGTCGGCCAGCAAGCGGATGATCTCGCCGAATCCGAGCGTGACGATCGCCAGATAGTCACCACGCAACCGCAGCGTGGGGAACCCGAGGATCAACCCCGTCAGGGCGGTCACGGCCATGGCCAGCGGCACGCAGGACAGCCAGGCCCACGGCTCGCTGAAGAAACCGCTCGTGCCCATCCTGTTCCACGGGCTTTCCGGGCTGGTCAGCAGAGCCACCGTGTAGGCGCCCACCGCGTAGAACCCGACATATCCGAGATCGAGCAGACCTGCTTGTCCCACAACGACATTGAGGCCGATGGCGATGATCGCCACCATCGCGAACTGGGCCATCGTGCCACCGAAGCTGATACCGGGGGTGTCGATGAACGGCGGGGTGAACAGCGGCGACAATCCGACGCCCAGGAACAAGATGACCCCGAACACCCACTTCTGCGGACGCGACAGACGATCCCACCAGTCCGTCACCCGAGACACCAACCCGCTCATGCTCGCGCCTTTCCGAGGCTCTCGCCGAGTATGCCCGTCGGACGCACCAACAGCACCAGCACCAGCAGCACGAAAGCCACCACGTCACGCCACTGCGTGCCGAACACGGCCTGGCCGTAGTTCTCCATGATGCCCAGGATCAAGCCACCCAGCAGGGCGCCGCGCAGGTTGCCGATCCCGCCGAGGACGGCGGCGGAGAACGCCTTGATGCCGAGCAGGAAGCCGCCCGAGTAGATGATGCCCTGAGGAACCTTGAGCGTGTAGAGCAGCGCCGCCGCGCCCGCCAGCAGACCACCGATCAGGAACGTCGTCATGATGATGCGCTCGCGGGACACCCCCATCAACGTCGCGGTGGTCGGATCCTGGGCGACGGCGCGGATGCCGCGACCGAACTTGGTGCGGTTGATCGCGATGTCGGTCAGCACCGCGAGCACGAGGGCAGCGACGATGATCACGATCGTGACGTTGGAGACGTCCACCCCGAAGAACGTGAACTGAGTCTTGGGCTGCACCAACACGATCGGCTGCTGGGCATTCGGCCCGCCGTAGCCGGGGATCAACTTGGGCAGGATGAACAGCACGAACTGCTGGAGCACGAACGACATGCCGATCGCGGTGATCAGGAACGTCAGCGAGCGGGCATGCCGTTTACGCAGCGGCCGGTAGGCGATGAACTCCAGACCGACGGCTGCGCCGCCGGAGACGAGCATCGCGAACAGCATCGCCACCCCGAGATAGACGATCGTCAGCAGCACCCCTTTGTTGTAGGCGTTGCCGCTGGGGGTGAAGCCCAAGATCATGTCCAGCGCGAAGTACGCGCCGAACATGCCGAGCATGAAGATCTCCGAGTGGGCGAAGTTGATCAACCGCAGCACCCCGAACACCAGGGTGTACCCGACCGCGACCAGGGCGTAGATGGCGCCCCACGACAATCCGTCGATGGTGAGTTGCCAGAAGCTGTCGAACAGCGCCCCGACGTTGAAATTGATGTTGGCGGCCAGAAACATCGGCGTGGCGTACTCCTTCAGGAGTGCAAAACGCGTCCGAGCCGTCGAGCTCGGACGCGTTTCGCGTCAACGGTTACTGAACCTCGTACATCCAGATCAGCGTGGTGGTGAGCTCCCCGTTGGGCGTCCACTGGTACTTGCGCGCCACGCCCTGGCCGTCGTAGTTGCGCACGAAGTCGAGCAGCGCCGGCCGGGTGATCGCCCCCGAATCGATGCCCTTGAGCAGGATCGTGCCCAGGTCATAGCCCTCGGTGCTGTAGGTGCCGGGCTCCTGGTTGAACTTCTTGGTGTACTCGTCGGCGAACGCGCCGGTGGCCGGGCCGCACGGGCAGGACAGCAGCGCACCCTTGGAGGACTCACCGGCCTGCTTGACGAACTCGGGGTCCTTAGTGCCGTCGGCGCTGACGAACGTGCCCTCGAAGCCACCGTCCTTGAGCTGCTGGACGAACGGCGCCGCCTCGGCGTAGTAGCCGCTGTAGAACACCGAGTCCGGGGCGGCCCCCTTGACCTGGGTCACCGCGGCCGAGAAGTCCTTGTCGCCCTTCTTGACCGAGATGTTGCAGGCCGCGTCCGCGACCGGCCCGAGCGTGTCCCGCACGGCCTGGGCGAGGCCGAGGCCGTAGTCGGTGCTGTCATCGACCACACACACCTTCTTGTTGGCGAGCGTGTTCTTCAGGTAGTTGGCGACAGCGGGTCCCTGCACACCGTCATTGGCCAGGCCGCGGAAGAAGGTCTTCCAGCCGTTCTCCGACAGCGTCACGTTGGTCGCCGACGCGGTGGCGGCGACCAGACCGGCCTGGTCGAAGACACCGCCGGTGGCTTTCGTCTCGCCCGAGAAGGCCGGGCCGACGAGGCCGATCGTGTACTGGTCGTCGACGATCTGAGGTGCGATCGCGGTCGCTTTCTGCGGGTCACCTTCGGTGTCGAACGGCTTGAGCTGCACCTGGCAGCCGGGGTTGGCCGCGTTGTGCTTGTCGATCGCGAGCTGCACACCGTTTTTGATGTTGATGCCCAGCGCCGCGTCGGGGCCGTTGAGCGCCCCCGCCATGGCGATCGACACCGGCGGGCAGGTGGCCTTGCCGTCGCCGGCCGGGTCGGCCGGAGCCGCGCCCTCGGCGCCCTTGACCTCTGCACCGTTCTCGTCGATCTGCACCTTCTCGACGATCTTGAGATTCGCCTGCGTCGCCTGCTCCTCGGGCGCACCCTGGTTGCAGCCGGCCAAGGCCAGCACAATCAGGCTCGCTCCCCCGAGAGCAAATGCATTGCGTGCCACGCGACCGCGCACGTCCCACCTCCGGTTCATGTGTTGATCGACACCGTCGTGCCTCCCCCGGACGGCGTTGGCGGCGGTGCTTCGCCGACGACCATAACCAACGCATCGCCGTGGTGCGCGATGTTGAGGAACGCGTGGCGCGCATCCGGTGCACGGATCCGAAATCCGGCGGTTCCGGAAACGCAGTCTTAACGGACGGGGTGCCGATTCCCCGTCATTCCGCGGGTGCGGCGGCGTCGGTGGCCGGCGGGTCGAGCGTCTCGAGAACCACCTCGGCGACGCGCTTCATCGTGGTGCGGCGGTCCATCGCGGCCCGCTGAATCCACTTGAACGCCTCGGGTTCGGTCATGTTCTGCTTGCTCTGCAGCAAACCCTTCGCACGCTCCACCAGCTTGCGGGTCTCCAGCCGGTCGGAGAGGTTGGCGACCTCTTTCTCCAATTCGGTGATCTCGCTGAACCGGCTGACCGCCACCTCGATGGCCGGAATCAGATCGGTGATGTTGAACGGCTTGACCAGATAAGCCATCGCGCCCGCGTCGCGGGCGCGTTCGACGAGTTCACGCTGGCTGAAGGCGGTGAGGATGACGATCGGCGCGATCCGCTTGGCTGCGATCTCGGCGGCGGCGTCGATGCCGTCCCGGCGGGGCATCTTGACGTCCATGATCACCAGGTCCGGACGCAGAGATTCGGCCAACTCGACGGCCTCCTGACCGTCACCGGCCTCTCCGACGATCTCGTAGCCTTCGTCGCGCAGCATCTCGGCCAGGTCGAGCCGGATCAGCGCCTCGTCCTCGGCGATCAGGACTCGGTGCGGCGCGGCGGCATCTGTCGGGGACGCAGTCATGGTCCACATTCTGTCCGCCGATGCCCGAATGAGCGAGCGCGGGGCCATCCTCTAAGGTGAGAGGCCGCACGACGCGGCGCGGCGTGCCGGGACGCCCCCGTATCCCAACTGGCAGAGGAAACGGATTCAAAACCCGTCCAGTGTGAGTTCGAATCTCACCGGGGGCACCAGTACTTGCACTACTTCCACCTACCGGCTCTGCGCCCTGATGTGACGGCCGTGGGAGTCATCTCCAGAACACATCGTCAGGGCTAGCACGAACGTTTGCGCGTCCGATGCTGCGATCACATCGAGCAAAGCGCAGGTGACAGGTCGTGGAGACGAGTGTCGGCGTCGCACCCGCGGCGCGAATCACGTCCCGATAGCCACAGCGGGCCCGATAAACCTGAATATTGTCGCCCTCGTAGAGGAATAAACCGGCACGTCAATTTTTCTTTGTTGCCAGAACCCGTCGCCGAGATGACGGCCGCGATGGTCAGAAGACTGGTTCAACAGAAGACCAATGAACGTCAGCAAATCGATCATGATTGCCTCGAAAAGGCGTCAGAGTTTGCCAGCAACGGTAAAGTCCCCGCGAAGGCGATCAGGGGGATCGCCTTGTGGGAGGAAACTACGTGAAGACGGGTGCAATTCTCGCTGTCGGCATGTCAGCAACAGCGGCGGCACTCCTTGTCGCGCCGGTGACGCATGCGACGCCAGTCGGCGACGAAGCAAGCGGAAGCGATTCCAGGCTGCACGACACGGTCGGTGACACCACGGCCGACGGAACCGCCACCGTCGCCGCGGCCATCGACGAGGGTGACGTGCTGCCACTACTGGCCGTCATGGAGAAGTCCGACGGGTCCAACCACGACCAGCTGGTGAAACTGTCGACGATCCTCAAGCCGATCATCGACTCGGCCCGCAAACGCAACAGTTACCCCGAGAAGAAAGGCCAGACCGCGGCATCCGGTCGAGACGATCAACGGCGCGCTCCGCAGGATCGGGTAGCGACCGTGTCGGCGCTGGCGGCACTGTCGGGGTCGACCGCCTACATGGACGGCATCTTCAATGTCGGACCCGGCTGGAGGACCATCACCATGCCCGACGGGAGCACGTGCGGCGCCGGCTGCAACGAGGTGAAGTGGAACTACATGACCACCGACGGAAAGAGGGGCGCGGCGGCCGCGGCCGGGGCGTGGATGGACGCCCACGACACGCCGGATGCGGTGCTCTACACCTACTCTGGCTCCGCTATCGGCGCCCAGGATGCGCGCGCGCTGCGTCCCGACTGGCAGGGCAAGATCATCCAGTTGGGTTCGCCTGCCCGCCCCAACAACGGGGCGACCTACGAGGAGGGCGGGCGTCCTGTGCTGCAGGTCGGCGGCGGGACCATCGAGTACATCAGCACCAAGAGCGACGAGGCGGCGGTGCGAAGGCAGTGGTATGGCAATCACACCTTCGGCTACGGCGGGCGCGATTTCTCCGAGGAGACGCCGGTATCGCAAACACAGTACGGCGACAACGTGATCGACCGGGTGTACGCCGACCCACCGATCAGGGCCTCGTGGCTCACCGGCCTGTTCACTCCGAAGGCCTCTGTCCAGAAGGTCTCCGAGCAGGGTTACGTAGGCCAACACCGTCGTGACGAAACATCAACGGAGCGTAAGCAAGTGGTGAAGGACATCGCCGACGACGCCGAAAGGGCGACCACCAAGAAGACGCGGGAAACGAAGACGGTGAACAAGAAGCCCCGCCTCCGTGACGGAGACGGGGCTTCCCGGCGGAGCTGGGGCGGGTCAGCTCTCCGATCCGGCGCTGTCGCCACCGGAGCCTGATGACGACGACGTGGCGCCGACCGTCTCTCTCTTCTCGGGCGCGGCATCCTTTGTCGCCGTCTTGTCCTTCCTGGTGGTCAATTTCTTGACCTCGGTTTTGATGCTGTCGCTGAGGTTTTTGAAGACGTTCCTCTTGACCGTCGCGGTGTCGGCGCCGTTGTCGTCGGTCTGACCCTTGGTCAGGGCCTTCGACAGCGTCGTGCGCGCAGGCGGCGTCACGGCGTCCTGTGAATCATCGACCGGGACACTGACTTTGAGCGTCTGGCTGGCGTCGTCGACGACCGGCTTCGGAGTGGCCGCGGTCGGCAGCGGGATGTTGACGATGCCGGTCTGCCACTTCTTCTGCTCGGACGGGCGGTTGCGTTTGTAGGCCGAATCAATGATCGGCTTGAGCGCTGCGCTGAGCTTGGCCAGCTGCGCCGGATCGCCACCCGCCTCGAGCATCGGCTGCAGCAGCGGGAGAATGGGGTCGTTGTAGGGGATCAGGATCGTGGTCACCGACCCGCCGTCCTTGTTCGTCTCGACCTTGTAGCGCATCGGGTCGTTCTTGAAGTCGGTGTTGAACGCCGCGTCCACATGCAACATGTCCGCCCCCTGCACGGCGTTGAGCACCGCGAGGATGTTGAACATGTTGTCGGGCATGTCAGCCACCCCGTCGTATTCGGCGGCCACCACGTACACGTTGTAGGGCGTCACCGGGATGTCGGGACGGTACTTCACGCCCGAGTAATAGACCCGGCTCGGCGCACCGTAGAGCATCACGTTCATGTGCGCGGGATCCGGGACCGGTTTGCCGGCTTCCCGATCCGCTTCCAGCTGCTTCAGGGCCTCGATCACCGATGGTGCCCCTTTGGACACACCACCGATGGTCAGCACCGTGCCCGTGGGCTGGGCCAAGACCGCGTTGTACAGGTTGGCAGCGCCCTCCGGAATCGACTCCGAGAAGTCGGCGTCGCCCGGGAACGGCACGCTGACCCGATCGTCGTAATCGGCGAAATACCCGCCGAACGCCGCCATCATCTCTTCCGGCTTCAAGACCGCATAAGACCCCTTGCCGCCGACCAAGAGGGCGGTGACGCCGTTGGTGCACTTGTCCGTCGGACAGGGCGTCGCATCCGCCGCCTGCGCCACCGGAGCAAACAACAGGCTCCCCGCTACGACGCATCCCGCCACTCCTGCCGGACGCTTGCGCGCATGCTTCAGCGCGTGAGCTCCCCCCATGACCATTCCTCCCAAATGATTCTCAGGTACTGCACGATGACGTGCTAGCAGGGACTTTAACAGTTAAAAACGTCGGCACGCGTGCTTTCAGCAAAGATATAAGTGCATTGCCACGCGCAGCCGACGGTCGCAGGGGATCGGCCGAGGATCGACACGGGCTGCTTCCGTCCTGCGCATCCGTGTGCGATTCCAGCAAGCAAACTCGACCACCATCACACGCCATGGCGGGCCTCCTCCGTGCCGCTGTGGTCGACTCCCGGCTGGCACGCTGGTGGTGTGCGCACTCCCCACCCGACAATCGTGCGTCGAACGAGCGGTGTCCTCGCTCTGGCTGCCGGGATCAGCTACCTGACCGTCGAAGCGATCGCAGCGGCGCGGGTGCCGGCCTACAGCTACGTGGGCGACGTCATCAGCGATCTGGGACGCCCGACGTCGCCGCTGTCGTGGTGGATGAACGCCGCTTTCCGCGTCCAGGGCATGGCGTTCGTGGTGACTGCCGCCGTACTGGTCGCCACGGCGCGGCCCGCGCGCGGCGGCCTGATGTTCACCGCGCTCGCATCCTTGTATGGAGCGGGTTCGGTCGTCGTCGGCCTGGTCCCCAGCGGAGGCAGCCACACGGCCCAGCTACTCCACGTCGCCGGTGCGACCGCGGCGATCGTCGGGGGCAATCTCGCGCTGCTCGCAGGCGGCGCCGCCGGCCTCCCCGGGCGATCCGCGGCCGCCAGGACCCTCGGCTACATACTCGGCGTCCTGGGCCTGGCGGCTGCGGCGGCGCTGATCGGCACCGACATGCCGCAGGGAGCGTGCGAACGGGTGGCGATCTACACGATCATCGCGTGGCAACTCGTGGTGGGTGTCGGCCTGGTGTTCAGTACAGGTCCAGCCGACGATCGTCGAGCAGATGGACGTACTCGGTGATGTTCTTGTCGCGGCTGAGCGAAAGATCGACGTCGGCCATCGCGACCGATTCCCCGGGCCCCGCCTCGGCCACCACCCAGCCATCGGCGGCGACGATCGCCGTGCCCTCTGTCCAGCGTTGACCACGCTCGACGCCCGCGCGGTCGCACACCGCAACGGCGACGTGGTTGGTACGAGCGGTCGACATCGCGGTGATCACCTCGCCGGGGTGCTCCCCGTCCGGGCGCGAGAACAGCGGCCAATTGACCGGGGCGACGATGAGATCGGCGCCGTCGACCACGGCCCGGCGGGTCAGTTCCGCGAATTCCAGGTCGTAGCAGAGCATCACGGCCACCGCCCCATGCCGCGTCGGCAGCACGGGCGGCAGGTCGCGGCCGGGCGTGAAGATCAATTTCTCCCGGTCCCACAGGTGGGTCTTGCGATAGACCGCTGACACGCCGCCGTCGTCGAGCACAGCGGCGCTGTTGTAGAGCACGCCGTCCTCGCCCAGTTCGCAGAACCCGAGCGCCACCAATGAATCTCCTGCTGCGGCAGCCCATCCCGCGAACCGGGCATCGTCACGCGTCAGCGCCACCGAGCGGGCCTCGTCGTCGCCGCTGAGCATGTAGCCGGAGGTCACCAATTCCGGCAGCACGATGATGTCGGCGCCGGCAGATCGCGCATCGGTGATCGCGGCGGAGATGCGCTCGGAATTACCGTCGAGGTCACCGATCTGCGGATCGATCTGGCAGCACGCGATACCCGTCATTCGAGCAGGTTATCGCTGCGATCGGCGATAAGCTCCGCATCGTGCGCAACGTGCGGTCCGTCTGCGTGCCCGAGGTGGCACTCGAAGGACGCACGACCTCGCTCAGCCGCCACCGGGCCGAGGCGGTGTCACGCAGGGTCCGGGTGCTGACCATCGCCGGGTGGATCGCCGCCGCGGTGTCGCTGATCTTCGGGTCGTTCCAGGTGGTCGTCGGCGGTGGGTTCGCGTGGTTGGGCGTCGTCAACATCCTGTGCGGGCTCGCCTTCCTGAGCATCCCGCGGTTGTGCCCGCTCGGTGAGGTCGTCGCCCCCGTGACATTCGTGGTCGTCGCCTATGTGTCGGTCGGGTTCTTCTGCTACACGATGGGCACCGACTCGGGGTTGCAGTTCTATTTCCTGGTCGCCGCGTCGCTGACGGTCCTCACGTTGGGCATCGAACGCATCACGTTGGCCTCGGCCATCGCCGGCACCGGAGTGGTCCTGATCATCGTGCTCGAACTGACCGTGCCCGACGATCGTGGTCTCGGTCCGTCGTGGTTCCTCAAAGTCGGCTTCGTGTCCTCGGTGGTCTCGTCGGTGGTGATGATCGTGGCGACGCTGTGGTACACGCTGCGCGAGACCGAGCGCGCCGAGCGCGCGATGGAAGCCGAGTACGAGCGGTCCGAGCGGTTGCTGGCCAACATCCTGCCCGAGACCATCGCCGACCGGCTCAAGGATCCGGCCCGCTCGGTGATCGCCGACAAGTACGACGATGCGTCCATTCTCTTCGCCGACATCGCGGGATACACCAAGCGTGCCAGTGACACCGCGCCCGCCGAACTCGTCCGGTTCCTCGACCGGCTCTACACCGACCTCGATGCGCTGGTCGATCAGCACGGCCTCGAGAAGGTGAAGACCAGCGGGGATTCCTACATGGTGGTCAGCGGCGTACCCACCCCGCGCGCCGACCACCTCGAGGCTCTAGCCGCGCTGGCGCTCGACATGGCGGATGCCGTCGCCGGTCTGACCGATGCGCAGGGTCGGGCGGTGCCGCTGCGGATCGGGATGGCGTGCGGACCGGTGGTCGCCGGCGTCGTCGGCGCGAGGAAGTTCTTCTACGACGTCTGGGGCGACGCGGTCAACATCGCTTCTCGCATGGAGACCACCGATGTCGAGGGCCGCATCCAGGTGCCCGACGAGGTCTACGAACGGCTCAGACATCGCTTCGTGCTCGAAGAGCGCGGCCTGGTCGACGTGAAAGGCAAGGGCCCGATGCACACCTGGTATCTGGTCGGGCGTCGGGCCTCGGCCGCCACGCCGGCCGAAAAGCCTTCTGCCGTCACACCTTCCGGTTCTCCGACTTGAGCAGCCACGCCAGCTTTTCCAGCCCGTCGATGAGCTGATGCAAGATGTCCGCGGTGCTCGCGTCTTCGGCATCGACTGCGTCGTGCACATCCCGCAGCGTCGCGACGACGGCGTAGATGCGGGTGGTGACGAGGTCGACGACCTCGGCGCTGCCGTGC
The DNA here is from genome assembly GCF_022348085.1 of Mycobacterium sp. PSTR-4-N. GTDB lineage: Bacteria > Actinomycetota > Actinomycetes > Mycobacteriales > Mycobacteriaceae > Mycobacterium. The sequence continues at coordinate 79,858 of NZ_JAKRFN010000003.1, forward strand.
TCGAACGCGGGGAACTCGGGCAGCGAGGTGGTCGAGGCGACGGTGTCGGACCGGCCGTCGGGCACCGCGTCGAGCGCCCGCATGCGTTCGGCGATGGTGTCACTGGCCTCGCGGGCGAAGTCGACGACCTCGTCGAGTTGCAGATGCAGATCGCGGAAGTTGGTGCCGACCACGTTCCAGTGCGCCTGCTTGCCCTGCAGGTGCAGTTCGATGACGTCGACGAGTACGCGCTGCAGCGCTGCGGACAGGTCAGAGGACGCCTGGAAGCCGACGATGTCGGCTTCGGTCTTGCGAGAGTGAGACTGTGTGTTCATAACCATGACAACATCTCCTTTTCTGGACTCAATCCAGTCTAGTGTGTGTCGACGGTCACGTGATCCTGACGTTCCAGCAGCCGGGCATATCCGGCGCCCATACCGAGCAGGATCAGCCCGACGACGATGAACACCGCCACTCGGAACATCCCGTCGAGTGAGCCCAGATCGAACAGGAACAGCTTGGCCACCGCGGCGCCCACGAGCCCGAGGCCGCCGGCGATCGGTACCGACCGGTCGGTCCGCGGCACACGCACGGCGTGCGCGAGCAGCGCCGCCGCCATGGCGATCCAGCAGATCGTCGCCACCATGTGCCCTGCGTAGAAACCGCGGCCATGTCCACCGATCAGCACTCCGGCGGTGACGGCGAAGCACGTGACCGCGAAGGCGACGATCCCGGCGGCCACCGCCGCCCACACTGCTCGCTGCGGGCCCGACCACGACCACGCGATCGCGACCGCGGCGATACCGACCAGGATGCTCGACACCAGGGTGGACGCGCGTGCCGATTCCACCGCGTCCGCGGCGGACAGCAGAACGCTCGGCGGAGCGTAGGCGACATGCAGCAGCGCCCCGATCGCAGCGAAAAGCATTGCCGCACTGCGCGCGATGACATCGCGCCGGCCGGCGACAGCGACCACGACGGCCATCGCGAGCAGGATCGGGCCCGCCACCGGTCCGTCGAAGGCGACCGTTACCGCGATCAGGGCGCTCACCGCCGACAGCGCGGAGAACACCCGGCGGGCGATGCCCGCGACGCCCGGCAGCTGATCGCCCACCAACACGATCGCCAGGAGCGCACCCGCCAGCGCAGCGATCATCAGCGCGGCGACCACCCGGTCGACGACCAACCCGACGCACAGCAGCGGCGTCACCCCCGCCGCGGTCAGAAGCGCGAGCGGAGCACCGCGACGCGAACCGGGCAGCAGCACCACCGCTGCGACGACAGCCAGCACCGCGGCGATCGCACAGGCGCCGGCCAGCCACAGGTCGTCCCGCCCGTCGAAATGGCGCACGACGAGTGCGAACAGCACGGGGAAGGTCGCCGCGGCGGTGCGCGCCGCATGCAGCCACACCCAGTCCTTGCCCAGCTGCACCGGCAACGAGGCAGCGGCGAGCGCCAGCATGAAGCCGACCAACAGCAGGGTGTTGCCGTCCGCGACCACCGGAGCCAGCACGGTCAACGGGATGAGCACCAGCAGGCCGAGGTGCTCGGAGTCCCAGCGGCGCGCGAGCGTCAACCCCGCTCCGCCGACCGCGGAGGCGAGTACCAGTCCCACGCCCGCAGGAACCCATCCGTAGATGGTCGTGACGGCGATGACGTCCATGTACGCCGCGGCGATCCCGGTGGCCGTCACGGCGATCGCGCCGACACGACCTCCGGAACGGTTCTGCAGTCGCCGTCCTGCAGCCACCAGCGCGACGGCCAACACCACGCCGCCGGCCACGCGAAACTCGGGCCGCAGGATGCCGGCCTGAGCGGCGAGCACCAGCAGCAGCACGACGCCCATCAGCGTCACCGCGACGCCGGCGACCGCGAGCAGCTTGCCGATCCAGCCCTCCGAACGCTCGCGCACGGGGGCAGGCATCGGAGGTGGCGGCAGAGGCGCCGGCCGCGGCACGTAGCTGGGGCCGGCCGGTACGTACGGCTGGGGCGCGGTGCGCGGCGGCGCAGGACGCGCGGCGAGAGTTCGATCGAGCTCGGCCAGGTCGGCGGAGACGCGGGCAAGCTGCTGCGAGAGCGCGATCAACTCCGCGGACAACCGGGCGACGACAGGTGCGTGCGGTTCGGTCATGACGCCATGGTGGCAATCAGATGTGCCCGGCGGATGAGTACAACTACTCGTCGAGTCCGTGCTCGATCGCGTAGCGCGCGAGTTCCACCCGGTTGGCCACCTGCAGCTTGCGGAACGTGGCCTGCACGTGGTTCTCGACGGTGCGGTGACTCAGCGACAGTCGGGCGGCGATCTGTTTGGCGGTCAACCCCTTGGCGACGTAGCGCAGGATCTCGGTCTCCCGCTCGGTCAGGCTCGGCTGCGCCGGACCAGGTTCGTCGCGGGCGATGCGTCGGTACTCCCCCAGCACCAGGCCTGCGAGGCCCGGCGTGAACACCGCGCGGCCTCCGGCTGTGGCGCGCACAGCGTCGGCGAGATCCTGCTTGGAGGCACTCTTGACGAGGTACCCGGTGGCCCCGGCCTTGACCGCCTCGAGCACGTCGTCGCGTTCGTCGGACGCCGAGAGCACCAGCACCCGGGAGGACGGTGACACGGCCAGCACCTGCGCGGTGGCCGCGGCGCCGTCCCCGTCGGCCAGGCGCATGTCCATCACGACGACGGCGGGACGCACGACGGCGGCGCGGCGTGCCGCAGAGCCGACCCCGTCTGCCGTCGCGACCACGTCGAATCCGTCGTCGGCCAGGTCGCGCGCCACCGCGTCACGCCAGATTGGGTGGTCGTCGACGACCATCACCGTGATCGCGGTACCGTCAGCTCCCATTCGACCCCCATTCCCGGTCCGGTGTGCAACTCCGCCCGGCCACCCAGCCAATCCATCCGTCCCACAATCGATTTCGCGATACCGATGCGACCCTCGGTGACCGCTTCGGAGAGTCGCCCGTCGGCGATCCCCACGCCGTCGTCGCGCACGCTCACCGTCACCGCGTCGTCGAGGTCTTCCAGCAGAACATACGCGCGGGCGCCGTCGCCGGCGTGCGCCTCGACGTTGTCGAGCGCGTTGCCGACCGCGGCGCACAGTTCGTCGGCCACCGCGGAATCGAGCAGCACCGCGTGCGCGGGCACGCTGACCGACACCCGGTCGGTGGCCCGACGCCGCAGCATCGCACCGAGGTCGGCCTGCGCTCCCGGCACGGTCTCATCCCCCGCCACCACCAGGCGTCGCAGCGCGCGTTCCTGCTCACCCGCGAGCTCAGCCAATTGCGCTGTGTCACCGCCGATCTCATGGCCCCGGCGCGCCACCAGGGCCAGCACCTGCAGGACACCGTCATGCACGTGGCGGGACAACCGCTCTCGTTCGATGACCGACGCAGAGAGTCGAGCGGCCCGTTCCAGCTCGGCGTGGGCGCGCCGAGCGGTCTGCGCGGCCATCCCCACCGCCAAGCCCACCGCCAATTCGATGACGATCGTCGCGTTGCGGCTGACATCGACGTTGACGTACCCCTTGAGCGCCGCGCCGAGTGACATCACCACCAGGCCGACGAGCATCCCGCCGACCGGACCGAACAGGATGGCCGCCGAGATCGTGGCATTGGTGGCCCACAGCGTCGTCGGCAGTGACTGGTTGTCGGCGATCCACGCATCGGAGGCGACCAGCTCGGTGCACATCACCAAGGCCACCACCACCGCCAACTCGGTCAGCACCCACACCGGGCGACGCCCGAAGCCCTGCAGGTAGGCGACCGCGCACGCGAGGCTCCAGCCGATCAGAGCCGCGAAGACCAGCCAGCCGCCGAGCGGGCTCGCCAGCTCGTCGTTGACCGCGAGCCCGAATCCCAGCGCATACAGGCAGCTGAGCAGCCGGAACACCTGGGCGGCCCGCCACAGCGGCGTGACCGGATCCGGCGCTACATCACCTTGGAGAGAAACGCTTGGGTCCGTTCGTGTTGGGGGTTGGCCATGATCGTGCGCGGGTCACCCCGCTCGACGACGACGCCGGCGTCCATGAATGCGAGTTCGTCGGCGACTTCCCGCGCGAAGCCCATCTCGTGCGTGACGACCACCATCGTCATGCCCTCCGACGCCAGCGTCTTCATTACCGTGAGGACCTCACCCACCAGTTCGGGGTCCAGCGCCGAGGTGGGTTCGTCGAACAGCATCAGCTTCGGATCCATGGCCAGCGCGCGGGCGATCGCGACCCGCTGTTGCTGCCCGCCCGACAGCTGCGCCGGGTAGGCAGCGGCCTTGTCGGCCAACCCCACCCGGTCGAGCAGTTCCTTGGCGCGCTCGGTGGCTTTCGCCTTGTTCACGCCCTTGACCTGGATCGGCGCCTCGATGACGTTGCCGAGCGCCGTGCGGTGCGGGAAGAGGTTGAAGTGCTGGAACACCATGCCCACCTCGCGGCGCTGCTTGGCGACCTCGCTGGGCTTCATCTCGTGCAGTTTGCCACCGCGCTCGGTGTAGCCGACGAGTTCGCCGTCGACGTAGAGCCGGCCCGCGCTCACCGTCTCGAGGTGGTTGATGCACCGCAGGAACGTCGACTTCCCGGAGCCCGACGGTCCGACCAGGACCAGCACCTGCCCTCTCTGCACCTCCAGCGTGATGCCCTTGAGGACCTTGAGCGCGCCGAAGTCCTTGCACACCGATTCGGCCTTCACCATGGGCCGGGCTGCTTGCGTCACATCCCACCTGTACTTGCCTGCGCCTTGGCCAGCGCGTCGAGTTGCTTGGTCGTCAGCTTGCGTGACGCGCCTCGGGAGAAGTACCGCTCGAGGTAGTACTGGCCGACCATCAGGATGCTGGTCACCACCAGGTACCAGAACGCGGCCACCATCAGCAGCGGCACGGGTTCGAAGGTACGCGCCGCGATCTCTCGGGCGGTGATGCCGAACAGGTCCAGCGTGAACGGCACTGCAGTCACCAGCGAGGTGGTCTTCAGCATGCTGATGACCTCGTTGCCGGTGGGCGGGATGATCACCCGCATGGCCTGGGGCAGCACGGTGCGGCGCATCGCCAACCCCCAGGACATGCCCAGCGCGGTCGACGCCTCGAGCTGCCCCTCGGGCACCGACGTGATGCCCGCACGGATGATCTCGGCCATGTAGGCCGCCTCGTTCAGCGCCAGGCCCAGTGTGGCGAGCAGGAACGGGATCGACAGGCTCTGCAGATCGACCTGGAAGAAGGACGGACCGAACGGCACGCCCAGCTGCACCTGCTGGTAGATCGTCGGGATCAGGCCCCAGAACACCAGCTGCACGTAGATCGGTGTGCCGCGGAAGATCCACAGGTACACCCACGCCACCCAGCGGAACACCGGGTTGGGTGAGAGCCGCATGACAGCCAGGAGTATCCCGAGCGCGATCGCCAGCACCATCGAGTAGACGGTCAGCTGCAAGGTGTTGACCAGTCCGACCGTCAGCACCCGCTGGTCGAAGAGGTACTCGGCGAACACCGACCAGCGGTAGGCCGGATTGGTGGCCGCCCCGTAGATGAACAGGCCGGCAAGGATGAGGATGACGGCCGCCGCCACCCACCGCCACGGGTGCTTCAGCGGTACCGCGTCGATGGTCTGCGGCGGCGCGCCGGCATCACTCATCAGATCCGCTTTCGCCTAGGAGACCGCGCCGTTGATCACGGGCTTGTCGATCATGCCCGCTTCCAGGCCCCAGTTCCCGGCGATCTCCTTGTACTTGCCGTTCTCGATCAGGTGCTCGAGAGCCTGCAGCAGCGACTGCGCCAGCGGCGACCCCTTCGCGACCGGCCACCCGTAGGGCGCCGAGTCGAAGGTCTCGCCGGCCTGCTCGAGCTTGCCGTTGGTCTGCTTGATCGCATACAGCGTCACGGGCGAGTCCGCCGACATGGCGTCGGCCTGACCGAGCACCACGGCGTTGGTGGCCGCGTCCTGACCGTCGAACGGCACGATGCTGATGGCGGGCTTGCCCTCGTCGGTGCACTTCTTGCTCTTGGCGGGCAGCTCGTCGGTCTCCTGGACGGTGGTGGCCTGCACCGCGACCCTCTTGCCGCACGCGTTGTTCGGGTCGATGCCGGCGCCGGGCTTCTGCGCCCAGGCCGTGCCCGCGGAGAAGTAGGTGACGAAGTCGACCGACTGCTCGCGCTCCTTGCTGTCGGTGAACGACGACATCCCGACGTTGAAGGTGCCCTGCTGGATGGACGGGATGATCTTGGCGAAGTCGGCTTCGCGGTACTCCGGGGTCAGCCCGAGCGTGCCGGCGATCGCGTTCATCAGGTCGACGTCGAAGCCGACGATCTTGCCGTCGGGATCCTTGAACTCATTCGGGGCGTAGGGAATGTTGACCCCGATGACGAGCTTGCCGGAGGACTTGATGGCCTCGGGCACGGTGTTGGCGATCTCGTCGACCTTTTCCGCCGGAGCCGCACTGGCGCTCGAGCTGCCGCCACCGCTGCCACCCGAGTCGCCGCCGCTGGCACAGCCCGACAACGCCAGGGCACCCGTTGCGGCGAAGACCGCCACGGCCCGCCAGATCTTCGTCCGGCGGTCTTGCTTTTCACCCAACACTGTTGCCTCTACTTTCTCTCCGGCATGTCCAGCCATGGACGTTAACGACCGATGACCCGGCGCGCAGCGCCGGTAACGGAACAGTAGTAGAGCTGTAACGCTGTAGCAGGGGAACGCAAGCTATCCCAAATCCTGATTCCGCTTGTGCCACACTGCGCGCATGGAAACCCCTGCTCCCCCCAGCATGCTTGCGCATTTGTGGAAAACGGCGCTGATTTCGGGCGTCCTCGCGGTGATCCTCGGTGTCTGCGTTCTCGTGTGGCCGGCCATCACCATCGTCGTCGCCGCGATCTTCTTCGGCGCGTACCTGTTGATCTCCGGCATCTGGCAGGTCGTCTTCGCCTTCAGCCTGCACGTGTCGGCCGGCGGCCGGGTCCTGCTGTTCATCAGCGGGGCGGCCGCACTCATCCTCGCGGTGCTGTGCTTTCGAAGCTTGGCGAACTCGATCCTGCTGCTGGCCATCTGGATCGGCATCGGCTTCATCTTCCGCGGCGTGGCCACCGCGGTGTCGGCGATCAGCGATCCGACGCTGCCCGGGCGTGGCTGGGCGATCGTCATCGGCGTGATCAGCCTGATCGCCGGCGTCGTCATGCTCGCGTCGCCGTTCGCATCGCTGGCCACCCTGGCCCTGGTGGTCGGCATCTGGCTGGTCGTTCTCGGCGTCTTCGAGGTCGCATCGGCGATCGGCCTGCGTAAGGCTGTCACGAAGGGCCCTGCGACCAGGGTCGAAAGCCCCTAGCCGTCACGAGCCTTTCCGCTACTACACTGTGTCGTAGAGTGTGGGTGGACAAGGGAGTGGCGCATGGACGCATTGGACGTGTCGCGGTGGCAGTTCGGTATCACCACCGTCTACCACTTCATCTTCGTCCCGCTCACCATCGGTCTGGCGCCGCTGATCGCCGTCATGCAGACAGTCTGGCACGTCACCGGCAACACCGCCTGGTACCGCCTGACCCGCTTCTTCGGCAAGCTCTTCCTGATCAACTTCGCGATCGGCGTCGCCACCGGCATCGTCCAGGAGTTCCAGTTCGGCATGAACTGGAGCGAGTACTCGAAATTCGTCGGTGACATCTTCGGTGCGCCCCTGGCGTTTGAGGGCCTGATCGCGTTCTTCTTCGAGTCGACGTTCATCGGCTTGTGGATCTTCGGCTGGAGCCGGCTGCCCCGCGCGCTGCACCTGGCGTGCATCTGGATCGTCGCGTTCGGGGTGAACGCCTCGGCGTTCTTCATCATCGCGGCGAACTCGTTCATGCAGCACCCCGTCGGCGCGAAGTTCAACCCCGAGACGGGCCGCGCCGAGCTCACCGATTTCGTCGCACTGTTGACCAACAACACCGCGATCTGGGCGTTCCTACACGCCGTCACAGGAGCTTTCCTGACCGCCGGCGCGTTCGTGGCGGGCGTCTCGGCCTGGTTGATGGTCCGCTCACGACGCGCTGACGGACCCGCCGACAGCATCGCGATGTACCGGCCCGCGGCGATGCTGGGGTCGGTCGTGGCGCTCGTCGCGGCCGGCGGCCTGTTCTTCACCGGAGACTTCCAGGGCAAGCTGATGTTCGTCCAGCAGCCGATGAAGATGGCCTCTGCCGAATCGTTGTGCCACACCGAGACCGATCCGATGTTCTCGGTCCTCACCGTCGGCACGCACAACAACTGCGACAGCGTCACCCATCTCATCGAGGTGCCCTACGTGCTGCCCTTCCTCGCGGAGAGCAAGTTCAGCGGGGTGACGCTGCAGGGCGTGCAGGATCTCCAGCAGCAGTACCAGGAGAAGTTCGGGCCCGGAGACTACCGACCCAATCTGTTCGTCACCTACTGGGCGTTCCGCGCGATGATCGGCCTGCTTCTGGTCCCGGTCGCGTTCGCCCTCGTCACGCTCTGGTTGACCCGGCGCGGACGCATCCCCGACCAGCCCTGGTACGGCCGCTTCGGCATCCTGACCATCCCCGCACCGTTCTTGGCCAACTCGGCCGGCTGGGTGTTCACCGAGATGGGGCGCCAACCGTGGGTGGTGGTCCCCAACCCGACCGGCGATCAATTGGTGCGAATGACGGTCCAGGACGGCGTGTCCGGGCACTCCGCCGGACTGGTGCTCTTCTCCCTCGGCACCTTCACGCTGCTCTACGGCGCGCTCGCGGTGGTCTGGTTCTGGCTGATGCGTCGCTACGTCGTCGAAGGCCCCCAGGACCATGACTCGGAACCGGCCCCACCCGCGCCGCCCAGCGACGACGACGTCGCTCCCCTGTCGTTCGCCTACTGAGAGGACGCGAAAACCATGGGACTGCAAGAACTCTGGTTCTTCCTCATCGCAGCGCTGTTCCTCGGCTTCCTGGTCCTGGAAGGTTTCGACTTCGGTGTCGGCATGTTGATGATCCCGTTCGGGGTCGCCGGCGCGGGTGATCCAGAGCAGCGAGAACGGCGGCGCCGCGCGGCACTCAACACCATCGGGCCGGTGTGGGACGCCAACGAGGTCTGGCTGATCACCGCCGGCGCCGCGATGTTCGCGGCCTTTCCGGTGTGGTACGCGACGGTCTTCTCTTCGCTCTATCTGCCCTTGCTGGTGATCCTGGTCGGCATGATCCTGCGGATCGTCGGCATCGAATGGCGCGGCAAGATCGACGATCCGCGGTGGCGCGGGTGGGCCGACATCGGCATCGCGGCCGGGTCATGGCTTCCCGCCATCCTCTGGGGCGTCGCGTTCGCCATCCTGGTGCAGGGCCTTCCGATCGACGCCGAGGGTCGTTCGCAGGCCGCGCTGACCGACATCGTCAGTGTCTACGCCCTGCTCGGCGGGCTGGCGACCACGTCACTGTTCGGTTTCTACGGTGCCGTGTTCGTCGCACTCAAGACCTCGGGCGCGGTCCGCGAGGATGCGTTCCGGTTCGCCCGCATCCTGTCGGCGCCCGTGGTCGTGCTCGCCGGTGGTTTCGGGCTGTGGACCCAGCTGGCACACGGGAAGTCGTGGACCTGGTGGGCCCTGGCGGTCGCGGTGGTGGCCCTGCTGACCGCTGTCTCGTTGATGTGGCGCGGCGAACGCGAGGGCCGGGCCTTCGTCGCGACCATGGTCGTCGTCGCCGCGGTTGCGGTGCTGCTGTTCGGTTCGATGTACCCGAACCTGTTGCCCTCGACGCTGAATCCCGAGTGGGGCGTGACGATCTACAACGGCTCCTCGACGCCGTACACGCTGAAGATCATGAGCTGGGCATCGCTGACGCTGCTCCCCCTCGTCATCGGCTATCAGGCGTGGAGCTACTGGGTGTTCCGCTCACGCATCACCGCCGACGCGATACCGGCGTCCATCGGATTGGCGAGGCGTACGTCCTGACGAAGAGTTCGCGTGCCCCGATCGACCCGCGGCTGTGGCGGGTCTCGGCGGCGATGCGCCGATTCCTGGTCGCCACCACGGTGTGCGGGGTCGCGATCGCCGCCGCCACGATCGGATCGGCTGTGGTACTGGCGAGTCTGGTGGCGCGGATCATCACCGATCCGGCGTCCCGGACCCTCGGGGATCTGGCCGCACCGGTCACACTGCTCGCCGCCCTGTGGGCCGTCCGCGTCCTGACGCAGTGGCAGCAGGGGCGCCTGGCACAGCACGGCGCCAGCGATGTCATCGCCGATCTGAGCGACCAGGTGCTCCGCACCGCCACCGCCCTGCCCCCGCGCGAGCTGGCGGAGCGCCGTGACAACGCCGCAGCCGTCGTCACGCGCGGACTCGACGGTCTGCGTGTGTATTTCACCACCTACCTACCGTCGCTGTTCCTCGCGGCGATCCTGACCCCTGCGACCGTCGTCGTGATCGCGACCGTGGACTGGCAGGCCGCGGCGATCGTGCTCATCGCCCTCCCGCTGATCCCGATCTTCATGATCCTGATCGGCCTGGCCACCGAGGACCGGTCGGCGGCGGCGCTGGCCGCGATGACCACGCTGCAGGCCCGGCTGCTGGATCTCGTCGCGGGCCTGCCCACGCTGCGGGCGTTCGGCCGCGCGGAGGGGGCGACCGCGAAGATCGCCGAATTGAATGCCGCGCATCGGCGTTCGGCGATGGCCACGATGCGGATCGCGTTCCTGTCCGCGCTCGTACTCGAACTGTTGGCCACCCTCGGCGTGGCCCTGGTCGCGGTCAGCGTCGGGATGCGGCTGGTGTACGGGCACATTCCGCTGGAGACCGCGCTTACCGCTCTGCTACTCGCCCCCGAGGTGTTCTGGCCGTTGCGCCGCGTCGGTGCCGCCTTCCACAGCGCACAGGACGGGAAGACCGCGGTGGCGGCCGCGTTCGCGTTCCTCGACTCCGCCCTACCGTCGCGGACCGGGGATCGCGTTCTGGACGGCGACGCGATGACCATCACCGTCGCCACACCCGAATTGCTGGCCGAACCGGGCCGGGTCACCGTGCTGACCGGACCCAACGGGTGTGGCAAGTCGACGCTCCTGCAGGCCGTCCTGGCACTCGACCCGAGACCGGACGCGCACGTCCGGATCAACGATGTCGACGTCGCCGACCTCGACCCGACGTGGTGGTGGAGCCGGGTGGCGTGGTTGGCCCACCGCCCCGTCATCGTTCCCGGCACCGTCCGCGAGAACCTCGAGCTCTTCGGCCCTCTGCCTGACCTCGACGCAGCCTGTCGCGCAGCGCGTTTCGACGACGTGCTGGCCGACCTACCGCGGGGGCTGGACACCGTCCTCGGACAGGGCGGGGTCGGATTGTCCCTGGGACAGCGCCGACGCCTGGGGCTCGCCCGTGTGCTGGGCTCGGCGGCGCCGGTGCTGCTGCTCGACGAACCGACCGCACATCTCGACGAAGCGACCGAACAGGCTGTGCTGACAGCGATCCGCGACCGTGCGGCCGGCGGTGCGACAGTCCTCGTGGTGGGTCACCGCGACGCTGTGCTGGCGATCGGCGACACCGTCATAGACATGGGGGTGCCTGCTCGTGTGGTGGTATGAGTTGCTGCGCCCCCGGCTGTCGCGCCTTTCCCTGGCGATCTCGTTCGGCGTCCTCTCACTGGGGAGCGCCCTGGCGCTGGCCGGGGTGTCGGCATGGTTGATCACCCGCGCATGGCAGATGCCGCCTGTCCTCGATCTGACGATCGCCGTCGTCGCGGTGCGCGCGTTCGGGATCTCCCGTGGCGTGTTCGGCTACTGCGAGCGGTTGGCATCCCATGACACCGTGCTGCGAGCCGCCGGTTCGGCCCGGACGCGCCTCTTCGCCCGGTTGGCCGCCGCCCCGGAAGACGACGTGACCCGCAGACACAGTGGGGATCTGGTCGCCCGCGTCGGCGCCGGCGTCGACGATGTGGCCGACGTCGTGGTGCGCGCGGTGGTGCCGATGTGCGTCGCCGGCATCCTCGGGATTGCCGCCGTGGTGACCGTGGGGTTGATCTCGCCGCTCTCCGCCGCCGTGCTCGCCGCCAGCCTCCTGCTCGCCGGGGTCGTCGCGCCCGCCGTGGCCGCCCACGCAGCGCGACATGCTGAAACTGTTGCAGCACAGCATCATTCAGACCGCGACACAGCCACTTTGCTCGCGCTGGAGCACGCGGCAGAGCTGCGGATCGCCGGCCGCCTGCCGAACGTCCTCGCCGACGCCGGCGATCAGCAGCGGCGCTGGGGGCGGGCGATCGACCGTGCGGCCGCACCCGCGGCGGTGGCCGCCGCGGCCCCCGCCGCGGCCACCGGTATCAGCGTGCTCGGCGCACTGCTCGCCGGTTTCGCCCTGGCGGACACCGTCGCCCCGACCACCCTGGCCGTCCTGATGCTGCTGCCGCTGTCGGCTTTCGAGGCGACCGCGGCCCTTCCTACCGCTGCGGTCGCCCTCAGCCGGGGCCGCGTCGCAGCCCGGCGCCTGGCGGCGCTCACCGACCCGGACGACACCGCGCGCCACCGCCCCGACGTCACCCCTCTGCATCTCGAACCCGGTGACCGGATCGCGGTGGTCGGGCCGAGCGGCTGCGGCAAGACGACCCTGTTGATGCGCACCGACGGCACGTTCTTCGCCGAGGATGCCCACCTGTTCGCCACCACGGTGCGCGACAACCTGCTCGTGGCCCGCGGCGATGCGAGCGACACCGAACTGACCGATGCGCTCACCCGCGTCGGACTCGGCCCCTGGCTCGCGGGCTTGCCCGACGGCCTCTCGACGGTGCTCATCGGCGGCGCAGCAGCGGTGTCAGCCGGCCAGCGTCGGCGACTGCTGTTGGCACGGGCCCTGATCTGCACCGCGCCGACCGTGCTTCTCGACGAACCGATCGAGCACCTCGACCGGTCCGACGCCGAGACACTGCTGTCCGACATCCTCGCGCCGTCCGGTCTGTTCGGGGCTGATCGGGTGGTCGTGGTCGCCACGCATCATCTGCCGGAATCGCTGGACGTCCGGGTAATCTCACCGGCATGAGCGACGCGCCGCCACCGCCACCGTATGGGCCTCCGCCGTACGGGCCGCCTCCGCAGTACGGCGGCTATGCCAGCTACGGCGGCTATGGAGGCTACCCGGGCGGCCCGCCGCCGACGTCGGCGCCGAAGAACGGAATGGGCACCGCTGCACTGATTCTCGCGATCATCGGCGTCGTGCTGTGCTGGTCGATCGCCGGCGGCATCGTGCTGGGGCTCAGCGCGATCGTCATCGGCATCATCGGCCGCGGCCGGGTGAAACGCGGCGAAGCGACCAACGGCGGCGTCGCCACCGCCGGCATCGTGCTCGGAGCCGTCGCGATCGTCGCCGCCCTGGTGTTCATCCCGATCTACATCGGGCTCTTCGACCAGGTCGGCGGGAGCGACTACGTGGACTGCCTCACCCGCGCCGGCAACGACAGCACCGCCGTCGAGCAATGCGCCGAGGACTTCCAGCGGCGCGTCGAAGACCAGTTCTCGCTCACGGTGACCCCGACCCGGTAGCCCGAGCCGGGAAGTACTTCACGATTCCCTCCTGCACGACCGTGGCGAGCAACTGACCCGAACGGTCGAAGAAATGACCAGAGCCCAGGCCGCGCGACTCGGCGGCCACCGGGGAGGTGGTCGAGTACAGCACCCAGTCGTCGAAGCGCACGGGGCGGTGGAACCACACCGAGTGGTTGGTCGTCACAGCGAAGATCCGGTCGTGTCCCCAGGACAGTCCGTGGGTGGTGATGATCGAATCCAGCACGGTGGTGTCCGACGAATACACCAGCGCCGCGGCATGCAGGACGGGATCGTCGGGCATGGCGCCGCGGGCGGTCATCCAGACGCGGTTGTGGGCCAGCCGGTCGCCCTTGTCCCGCATGATCCAGGCGGGGTCGTTGGTGTAGCGCCATTCGATGGGCCGCAACGCGTTGGCGAAGTGCGGCACCACCTCTTCGTAGCCGCTCAGCAACTCGTCGATCGGCGGCACGTCTAACGGCTCGGTCACCGCCGGCGCGGACACCCCGTGCTCGAGTCCCTTCCCGCCGGCCAGGTAGGACACCAACGCGGTCGTCAGAAGTGCGCCGTCCTGCATGACGTCGACCCGCCTGTTGGCGAAGCGGCGCTCATCCCGTAGGCGCACCACGCGGAACTCCAGATCCTTCTCAGGATCGCCGCCGGCGATGAAGTGCACCGACAGCGTGCTCGGCGGGACGGGATGGCTCAGGGTGCGGCCCGAGGCTACGAACGCCTGCGCCATCATCTGGCCGCCGAAGGTGCGGACCGGGTTCTTGCTCGGATGCACGCCCAGGAAGTCGTCGTCGTCGACCCTCTTCAGGTCGAGCACTGCCAGCAGTTCATCGAAGTCTGCTGACACGCAACCCCCAGGGTCTAGACGTCGTCCTCGCCGATGCGGTGGACGTGGATGAGATTCGTCGACCCTACTGTGCCGGGCGGCGCACCCGCGACGATGACCACGAGATCACCGCGCTTGTAGCGACCCAGCTCCAGCATCGACTTGTCCACCTGGCGGATCATGCCGTCGGTGGTCTGGATGTGCGGCACGATGAACGTCTCGGTGCCCCAGGTCAACGCCAACTGGCTGCGGACTTCCGGCAGTGCGGTGAACGCGAGCACCGGCAGCGGGGTGTGCAGGCGGGCCAGCCGGCGCACGGTGTCACCCGACTGGGTGAACGCGACGAGCGCCTTGGCGTCCAGCCGCTCCCCGATGTCGCGGGCGGCGTAGGAGATCACGCCGCGCTTGGTCCGCGGAACGTGCGTCAGCGGCGGCGCAGCGACAGAGTTCTCCTCCACCGCGGAGATGATGCGGGCCATGGTGCGCACCGTCTCGAACGGGAACTTGCCGACCGACGTCTCACCCGAGAGCATCACCGCGTCGGCGCCGTCGAGCACCGCGTTGGCCACGTCGGAGGCCTCGGCCCGGGTGGGCCGGGAGTTCTCGATCATCGACTCGAGCATCTGCGTGGCGACGATCACGGGCTTGGCGTTCTCCCGCGCCATCTGGATGGCGCGCTTCTGCACCAGCGGCACCTCTTCGAGCGGCAGTTCGACGCCGAGATCGCCGCGCGCGACCATGATCGCGTCGAACGCGAGCACGATGGCTTCGAGGTTGTCGATGGCCTCGGGTTTCTCCAACTTGGCGATGACCGGCACCCGACGGCCGACCCGGTCCATGATCTCGTGCACGAGCTCGACATCGGCAGGCGAGCGGACGAACGACAGAGCCACCAGGTCCACGCCGAGACGCAGCGCGAACTCCAGGTCGTCGATGTCCTTCTCGGACAGCGCGGGCGCCGAGACGTTCATGCCGGGCAGCGACATGCCCTTGTTGTTGCTGACCTTGCCGCCCTCGGTGACCGTGCAGACCACGTCGTTGCCGTCGATGTGCTCGACCACCAGGCCGACGTTGCCGTCGTCGACGAGCACCCGGTCCCCCGGCCGCGCGTCCTGGGCCAGCCGCTTGTAGGTCGTCGACACCCTGTCGTGGGTGCCCTCCACGTCCTCGACGGTGATGCGCACCGTCTCGCCGTTCTCCCACACCGTGGGGCCGTCGGCGAAGCGACCGAGGCGGATCTTGGGGCCCTGCAGGTCGGCGAGGATGCCGACCGCGTGGCCGGTGCTGTCCGACGCCATGCGCACCCGCTTGTAGTTGGCCTCGTGATCTGGGTAGTCCCCGTGGCTGAAATTCAGCCGGGCGACGTCCATGCCTGCCTCGACGAGCTTGCGCACCGCATCCTCGGAGGCCGTGGCCGGACCCAACGTACAGACGATTTTTCCGCGTCTATTCACGGATGCCGAGCATAGTCGTTAATCGATTCAGATGACGGCCAGCGGGAGCGCACCCGGCCTGACCGGGGCCGGAAGGTCCGTCTCGCCCATCAGGAAAGTGTCGACAGCGGCGGCGGCGCTGCGGCCCTCCGCGATCGCCCACACGATCAGCGACGCACCTCGGTGGGCGTCCCCGCAGACGAACACCCCGGGCGAGTCGGTCTGCCAGTCCTGCCCGCAGCGAAGCGTGCCGCGCGGCGACAACGTCAGGCCGAGGCCGTCCAGCAGCGGCATGTGCTCCACGCCGTCGAAGCCGATCGCCAGCAGCGCGAGGTCGCAGCGGATCTGCAGACTCTCGCCCACGGGGGTGATGCGGCGCCGGCCGGTCTCGTCCCGCTCGACCTTCACCTCGGCGATCTCCAGCGCGCGCAGGTTGCCCTCCTCGTCGCCGAGGAACCGCTGAACGGCGACCTGATAGCGACGTTCGCCGCCTTCGGCGTGCGCCGGGGAGAGCCGGGTGCGCAGCACCACCGGCCACATCGGCCAGGGAGCGCTGGAGTCGTCGCGGTATTCGGGCGGCTCGGGGTTGTAGTCGAGCTGGGTCACCGACGCCGCGCCCTGCCGGTGCGCGGTGCCCAGACAATCCGCACCGGTGTCGCCGCCGCCGATGATCACCACATGCTTGCCCGCCGCGGAGATCGGGCTCGGGCCGTCGCCTTCGCACTCCTTGTTCGCGGGCACGAGATGCTCCATCGCCAGGTGCACACCGGCCAGTTCCCGGCCTTCGACCGTGTTGTCCCGGGCCCGCAACGCGCCGACGGCGAGCACGACTGCGTCGTACTGGGCGCGCAGCGCGTCGATGGTCACGTCGACACCGACCTCACATTCGGTGACGAAACGTGTTCCCTCCGCCCGCATCTGGGCCAGCCGCTGATTCAGCGTGGCCTTCTCCAGCTTGTACTCGGGAATGCCGTAGCGCATCAGACCGCCGATTCGGTCGTCGCGTTCGTAGACCGTCACATCATGGCCGGCGCGGGTGAGCTGCTGGGCTGCGGCCAAACCGGCCGGCCCGGACCCCACCACCGCCACGCGTTTGCCGGTCGCGATCGCCGCGGGCTGCGGTTCCACGATGCCGTCCAGCCAGGCCTGGTCGGCGATGGTCTGCTCGATGCGCTTGATCGTGACACTGCCGCCGGTCTGCTCCTCGGCGATCGACAGCACGCATGCCACCTCGCACGGAGCGGGGCAGAGCCGGCCGGTGAACTCCGGGAAGTTGTTGGTGGCGTGCAATCGCTCGCTGGCCGCGTCCCAGCGCCCCCGGCGTACCAGATCGTTCCACTCGGGAATCAGATTGCCCAGCGGACAGCCAGCACTGCCGCTGTGGCAGAACGGAATTCCGCAATCCATACAGCGACGAGCCTGCTGGGACACCTCACCGGCGCGCTCGTGCGGGTCCTGCCGCTCGTAGACCTCACGCCAGTCACCGACGCGTTCGTCGACGGGGCGCTTGGCGGCTTCCACCTTGGCGACGTCCAGGAATCCGTACGGATCAGCCACGACTTGCCTCCATGATCGCTGCGTCGACGTCTCTGCCCTCGGCCTTGGCCATCCGGGTGGCTTGGAGCACACGCTGGTAGTCGCGCGGCATGATCTTGGTGAACAGCGCGCTGCGGCGGGGCCAATCCGACAGCAGCGACGTCGCGACGGTGCTGCCGGTGTGCCGGGCGTGGGCGGCGACGACATCACGCAGCCAGGCGAGATCCACGCCGTCCGGAGTCTGCAGCTCCACCATGTCGGTGTTGACGCGGCGCGGATCGAGACCGAGCACGTAGGCGATGCCCCCGGACATACCGGCGGCCATGTTCCGTCCGACCGGGCCGAGCACCACCACCCGGCCGCCGGTCATGTACTCGCACGCGTGGTCACCGACACCCTCGGTGACCGCGAGGGCTCCGGAGTTGCGCGCCGCGAACCGTTCCCCGACCCGACCACGCAGGAACACCTCGCCGGAGGTGGCGCCGTAGAGCAGGGTGTTGCCGGCGATGACGTTGTCCTCGGGCAGGAACAGCACGTCGTCGTCGGGTCGGACGATGATGCGACCGCCCGACAAGCCCTTGCCGACATAGTCGTTCGCATCACCGATGAGCGCGAGCGTGACCCCGGGCGGCAGGAACGCGCCGACGCTCTGGCCGGCCGAGCCGGTCAGCGTCACATGGATGGTGTCGTCGGGCAGGCCTTCGGCACCATAGCGGCGGGTGACCTCGCTGCCGAGCAGGGTGCCCACGGTCCGGTTGACGTTGCGCACCGGAAGCTCCAGGCGCACGGGGTGGGCGTCCTCGAGCGCACCCTCGCAGAGCTGGATCAGCGTGCGATCCAGTGCCTGCTCCAGCCCGTGGTCCTGACCGCGGACGCGACGGCGGCCGGTCTCGGTCGGCGGCACCGCGAAGATCGGTGTCAGGTCAAGGCCCTTGCTCTTCCAGTGCGCGACACCGAGGTCGGTGTCGAGCATTTCGGCGTGCCCGACTGCTTCGTCCACGCTGCGGAAGCCGAGCTCGGCGAGATGCTTACGGATGTCCTCGGCGATGAACTGAAAGAACGTCTCGACGAACTCCGGCTTGCCGGTGAAACGGGCACGCAGCTCGGGGTTCTGCGTCGCCACCCCGACGGGGCAGGTGTCGAGATGGCAGACGCGCATCATGATGCACCCGGACACCACCAGCGGCGCGGTCGCGAAGCCGAATTCCTCGGCGCCCAGCAGCATCGCCACCATCACGTCGCGTGCGGTGCGCATCCCGCCGTCGCACTGCACGGTGATGCGATCGCGCAGACCGTTCAGCATGAGTGTCTGCTGCGTGTCGGCCAGTCCGATCTCCCACGGTGCGCCAGCGTGCTTGAGGCTGGTCAACGGAGCTGCGCCGGTGCCACCGTCGTAGCCGGAGATCAGCACGACGTCGGCGTGCGCCTTGGAGACGCCCGCGGCGACAGTGCCGACACCCACCGAGCTGACCAGCTTGACGTGGATGCGGGCGTCGGCGTTGGCGTTCTTCAAGTCGTGGATCAGCTGGGCCAGATCCTCGATCGAATAGATGTCGTGATGAGGTGGCGGCGAGATGAGCCCCACCCCAGGCGTGGAGTGCCGGGTCTTGGCGATATTCGGATACACCTTGTAGCCCGGGAGTTGGCCGCCTTCACCGGGTTTGGCTCCCTGAGCCATCTTGATCTGAATGTCGGTCGCGTTCACCAGGTAGTCGCTGGTCACACCGAAGCGGCCTGAGGCGACCTGCTTGACCGCGCTGCGGCGCAGCGGGTCGTAGAGCCGGTCGACGTCCTCGCCGCCCTCACCGCTGTTGGACCGACCGCCGAGGCGGTTCATCGCCACGGCCATCGTCTCGTGGGCCTCGGCCGAGATCGAGCCGTAGCTCATCGCGCCGGTGTTGAACCGCTTGACGATTTCGCCGGCGGGCTCCACCTCGTCCAGCGGCACCGGCGGACGCAGCCCCTGCTTGAACGCGAAGAGCCCGCGGAGTGCGCCGCCCTCGCGGGCCAGGCGGTTGACCTCCTCGGAGTACTTCTCGAAGACGTCGTATCGCCCCGTGCGCGTCGAATGCTGCAGCAGGAACACCACTTCGGGGGTGAAGAGGTGGAGTTCCCCTTCGCGGCGGAAGGCGTACTCGCCGCCCACCTCCAGACGACGGTGCACCCGTTCGGTGGGGTTCTCCGGGTAGGCCCGGCGGTGCCGCAGCTTGACCTCCTCGGCGATGACGTCGAGCCCGATACCGCCGAGCTGAGTGGGTGTGCCGGTGAAGTATTCGTCGATGACCTCTTTGTCGATGCCGACCGCCTCGAACGCCTGGGCTCCGGTGTAGGACGCCACCGTCGAGATTCCCATCTTGCTCATCACCTTCATGACGCCCTTGCCGAGTGCCTTGAGGTAATTCCTGACCGCGGTGGCGGTTTCGATGCCGGTGAGTTCGCCCTCGCGGATGAGGTCTTCGATGGACTCGAAGGCCAGGTAGGGGTTGACCGCGGCGGCACCGAATCCGATCAGCATCGCGACGTGGTGGACCTCGCGGGCGTCACCGGTCTCGACGACGAGCGCGACGGCGGTGCGCTGCTTGGTGCGCACCAGGTGGTGGTGCACGGCTGAGACGGCGAGAAGTGACGGGATGGGCGCCTTCGTGTGATCGGAGTCGCGGTCGGAGATGACCAGTGTCCGAGCGCCTTTGGCGATGGCATCGCATGCCCGAAGGCGGAGATCCTCGAGAGCGTCGGCGAGTCCCTCACCGCCGCGTTCGACGCGGTAGAGCGCTTTGAGCACGGCGGTGCGCAGCCCGGGATGCTCGCCGTCGTCGTTGATGTGGACGATCTTGTTGAGCTCGTCGTTGTCGAGCACCGGCCAGCCGAGGGTGATCTGCCGGCACGACGCCGCCGACGGTGCCAGCAGGTTCTGCTCGGGGCCCATCACCCGTGACATCGAGGTGACCACCTCTTCGCGGATGGCGTCCAGCGGCGGGTTGGTCACCTGGGCGAAGAGTTCCACGAAGTAGTCGTAGAGAGACTTCGATCGCTCGGACAGCACCGCGGCGGGCGTGTCGGTGCCCATGGAGCCCAGCGGTTCAGCGCCCGAGGAAGCCACCGGCGTGAGCAGGATGCGGAGATCTTCTTCGGTGTACCCGAAGCTGATCTGGCGGCGTACCACCGAATCATGATTGGGCTGTACGCGAACCCGGTCGGGCAAGGCCTTGATGTCGAGCAGTCCGGCGTGCAGCCATTCGCCGTATGGTTCGGCGGTGGCGAGATCGTGTTTGATCTCGTCGTCGGAGACGATGCGCCCCGCGGCGGTGTCGATCAAGAACATCTTTCCGGGCTGGAGCCGCCCCTTGGCGACGATCTGGGCCGACGGCACGTCGAGCACACCGCTTTCACTGGCGAGGATCACGCGATCGTCGATGGTGCGCCACCATCGGCCCGGTCGTAATCCATTGCGGTCGAGCACGGCTCCGACCAGAGTGCCGTCGGTGAACGTGACGCACGCTGGGCCGTCCCAGGGTTCCATGAGCGAGGCGTGGTATCGCCAGAATGCGCGCTCGGCGTCGTCCATCGTGGCGTTGTTCTCCCACGCTTCGGGGATCATCATCAGCACGGCGTGAGGCAGGGCGCGGCCGCCGAGGTGAAGCAGTTCCAAGACTTCGTCGAACGAGGCCGAGTCGGAGGCGTCGGGGGTGCAGACCGGTGAGAGCCGGGCGAGGTCGCCGGGGATCAACGCGCTGGCGAGCATCGCTTCACGTGCGTGCATGCGGTTGCGGTTGCCGCGCACGGTGTTGATCTCTCCGTTGTGGGCGACGAAGCGAAAGGGATGGGCCAGAGGCCACGACGGAAAGGTGTTGGTGGAGAAGCGGCTGTGCACGATCGCGATGGCGCTGACGCAGCGTTCGTCGCGTAGATCCGGAAAGTACTGCGGCAGTTGCAGCGTGGTGAGCATGCCCTTGTAGACCATGGTGCGGCTGGACAGCGACGGGAAGTACACACTGTCCCGCTCGGCGCGCTTGCGCAGCGGGTACACCCGGCGGTCGAGGTCGATGCCGCCGGGACGCGCGCCGTTGCGTTCAGGGGCGGTGACGAAGAGTTGCGCCATGTAGGGCATGCAGCCCAGCGCGGTGTGGCCGATCTCCGCGCCGTCAGGGTCGACGGGGACCTCGCGCCAGCCGAGTATGTCGAGGCCCTCCTCGGCGGCGATGGTCTCGATGGTGGCGCGGGCGCGCGCCCTGTCCTCGAGATCCTGCGGGAGGAAGCAGATACCTGCGGCGAACGTGTTGTCGCCGTTGAGGTTCGGCGCGGGAAGCTCGAATTCGGTGACCGCGTCGAGCATCTCGACCGGGAGCTGGATCAAGATGCCTGCTCCGTCACCGCTGTTGGGTTCGGCGCCTGCCGCGCCGCGGTGCTCGAGGTGCTCGAGGGCTATCAGCCCGTCGGAGACGATGGCGTGGGAGCGGCGGCCCTGGATATCGGTCACCATGGCCACACCGCAGGAATCCGCCTCGCGGTCGGGATGGTAGAGCCCCTGAGGTTCGGGCAATGCCGAGAACAGCATGGACGATGCTCCTCGCAGTCCTGATTTTTGGTGGTCAGGGACTGCGGCGGCCCGTCGAGCGAGTGTATCAGCGCGGGCGGGCGGCTACCCGGCGAGAACGGTGGGGACGAGTGGGAAACCGGGCAGATTCCGGGCGACGGTCCAGGCGATGGCCGAGACTGCTATCACGAGCAACAGAGGTGTGGCCGGCACCGATTTACCGCGGGCGCGTCGGCCGACGAGAAACGCCAGCAGCAGCGGCAGACCGATCAACACGTAGGCGTTGTCCACCCATGCCGCAGCGAGGTCGCCGTGGAGGACATCGTGGGTCATACGCAAACCGCCGCAGGCTGGGCAGTTCCACCCGGTGAGTTCTTTGAAAGGACAGGGCGGGAACCCGAAGCCCGAGCTGTGCGGATCACGGAGGCCGATGTAGGCCAGGCTGCCCAGCAGGGCCGCCCCCGTGCCGAGGCCGGCGAGCAGGCGGGTTTTGCGGCTCGTACCCGGGCTAGGTGCCATCGCGCAGCGGACGCCCTTGCGGGTCGCGGACCTTGTCGGTGAGGATCAGAACCGCGTCGACAATGCCCCAGATGACGGGGATCAAGAATCCCACTCCACAGGTGAGCAAACCGATGACGAACCCTCCGATGAGCCCGACTGCGAGTTGAGCGATACCGAGCCCGGTGTAACCGAGGTAGATGCGTCCGATGCCGACCAGGCCGAGGAGTCCGAGCAGCTGCAGCAAGCCCGCCACCACTTTGGACTTGTCGGACAGTGGCTCCCCCGTCATCGGGTGCCGTCCGTAGGGCGCGTACGGGTCGGTGTACGACGGCGGATATTGACCCACCGGCGGCGGGAATTGCCCAGGCGGCGGACCGTACTGCTGACCTGGCGGCGGGTAACCCGGCTGCTGGTAGCCCGGTTGCTGGTAGCCCGGCTGCTGGTGTGGCGGCGGGTAGGAATCGCCGCCCTCGTTGCCACCGAATTGCGGCTCAGTCATGGCTCCAGCATGCCAGACCGGCTCGTCAGAACGGCGGCGGTTCGTACGTCGCCGAGAGCCTGGCCTGGCGTTGCCTTTCGAGTTCGGCGTCGAGCTCTTGTCGTTGTCGCCGTTCCTGTGCGATGCGGTGGCGGCGGTCCTGTTCGCGGGTTCTGGTGCGCATGGGCATCATCGCGCTGCGATCCGTGGACTCCGTCGGCGTCGCGGTGGGGATCGTCGCAGTCGGCGTCGCCAGGCCGGGGAACAAGATGCCCCCGAACGCCTCGGTGACGTACACGTGCCCCGTCGGGGACGTCACCACAATGCTGCCGTCAGTACGCTGCTCATCCTTCCAGCCGTCAGGGCCGGTGTAGAACGTCTTGATCAAATGATGTGTGCGGCAGTAATGCTTGAGCCCGGAGGCATGCGTCCACCCGAACGGCCACGGCGTCGTGTGGTCGACATCGCAGCCCATCACCGGCCGATCGCAACCAGGAAATCGACACGTCAGATCCCGCCATCGCACAAAATCCCGAAGTGCCGCCGACGGCCGGTACCCCTTCTCCGCACCTGCGCCGGGCAGGCGGACCGGCCGGATCTTCGCCGTCGTCGCGATTCTGCGCACCGACTCTGCGGGCAAGACACCGAAACCCGACAGATACCCCGGCCGCGGGCTCGTGCCGTCGAGCGTGTGCTGTTCTGCCAGAACATGAATGACCACCCGCGCAGCGGAATCCCGCACCGTGGCCGCTGGGCAGTCGCTTGATCCGCACAGGCACGCCAACGATCCCTCGAGCCGACCCAGTGCACCCGTCGCATCCGCGCGGCGCTGCCGCTTCGACCGTGGATCATTGGCGCACACCGAATCAGCGATCAGGTCCAGCCGCTGATCGATCGCCTCGGCATCCGCGGCATTGAGCACACCACCGATCAGCGCCATCCCCGCCACCGTCGGGTGCGGCTCGACTTCGACGTAGCGCTGCTCCTCGACGATCGGCGGAACCCGAACACCGGCAGGATCATGCTCAGCGACCCACATATCGATGCGGTCCCGCAACTTCGGCTTCGACAAACGCATCCACTTGTGCACCTGTCGAGCCAACGAACGGTCTAGCTCCGCGATCACCTCATCGAGCACGTTCTCCGTGCGCGTGATCAGGATCTGCACCATCCGGTAATCGATATCGCCCCGAGCGAACACCGCAGCCACTTGCGGCAACCGCTCATGCAGCGACACCGCCTGCCGCACCTGAGGTATTGCGCGACCACGGCTGATGTTCTGCGCAGCCGAGACCTCAGCACCGACGGCTTCGACCACATCGGTGTACCAGAACTGCGCGTCCTCATAGTCACGGCACCGGTGCTTATACAGCCGGGCAATCGCATCCAACCGATACGCGATCACCGCCGACTCCGCCCGCGCCGCCGACGCCATCGTGTCGACCAGCGAGGCAGGACGGTCATCGATCATACGTTCGATTTTACCGAGATTGGGACAGCCCTCCGACGCCAATTTTTGCGCCTGTGGATAACTCGGTGACGTGCGGTCAGCGGTTCCTTCGCCGGCGAACCCACTGCCGCACGCGCTGACCGACCTCGACGGAAAGGCTTGCCGGAGGCCGGTTTTCGGAGGGCGGAGGAGCGATGTCCGCCGGGCTGACAGGATTTTCAGCGGTGGCACTGGAAGCGTCGGCCGGCCTCTCGGTGTCGCCGGAGTCTTCTGCGTCTTCGTCATCGACGACCGACGCATCTGCGGCCTCAGGCTGGGTCGACACGGTGGCCCCGGATTGCTCAGTCGTCAGTGCCTCGGCTGCGTCTTCACCTTCGACCGCCACCGCATGCGCCACCTCAGCCTCACCGACCGCTTCGGCAGCTTCCTCGGTATCCACTGATCCGACACCGGCCTTTGGCTCAGCGGATTCGGGCTCGTCAGCGCTCAACGCTTCAGCCGCATCCTCGCCCTCAACCGCGACCGCATGCGCGACCTCAGCCTCACCGACCGCCTCGGCAGCTTCCTCGGTATCCACTGATCCGAGACCCGCCTCCGGCTCGTCGGTCTCGGCCTCATCAGCGCTCAACGCTTCAGCCGCATCCTCACCCTCAACGGCCACCGCATGCGCGACCTCAGCCTCACCGACCGCCTCGGCAGCTTCATCGGTATCCACTGATCCGAGACCCGCCTCCGGCTCGTCGGTCTCGGCCTCATCAGCGCTCAACGCTTCAGCCGCATCCTCACCCTCAACGGCCACCGCATGCGCGACCTCAGCGTCACCGACCGCCTCGGCAGCTTGCTCGGTATCCACTGATCCGAGACCCGCCTCCGGCTCGCCGGACTCAGGCTCGTCAGCAGTCAAGGCCTCAGCGGCATCCTCGCCCTCAACCGCCACCGCATGCGCGACCTCAGCCTCACCGACCGCCTCGCCAACCTCCTCGGAATCGACCGAACCGAGACCCGCCTCCCGCTCGCCGGACTCAGGCTCATCAGCAGAACCTTCGGGCTCGGCGGATTCGGGCTCATCAGCGCTCAACGCCTCAGCCGCATCCTCACCCTCAACCGCCACCGCATGCGCGACCTCAGCCTCACCGACCGCCTCGCCAACCTCATCGGCATCGACCGAACCGAGACCAGCCTCCGGCTCAGCGGACTCGGACTCGTCAGCGCTCAACGCCTCAGCCGCATCCTCACCCTCAACCGCCACCGCATGCGCGACCTCAGCCTCACCGACCGCCTCGCCAACCTCCTCGGCATCGACCGAACCGAGACCAGCCTCCCGCTCGCCGGACTCACGCTCGTCAGCAGTCAACGCCTCAGCGGCATCCTCACCCTCAACCGCCACCGCATGAGCGACCTCAGCCTCGCCGACCGCCTCGGCAGCTTCATCGGTATCCACTGATCCGAGACCCGCCGCCGGCTCAGCGGATTCGGGCTCATCAGCAGTCAACGCCTCAGCCGCATCTTCACCCTCAACGGCCACCGCATGAGCCACCTCAGCCTCACCAACCGCCTCGCCAACCTCCTCGGCATCGACCGAACCGAGACCGGCCTCCGGCTCGGAAGGCTCATCGGCAGGATCGGCAGGTGCAACCAGCTCATCGCCCTCGGCGACCTCATCGCCGGCGACCGTCTCGAGATCGGCCTCGCGCTCGGCCGTGACGTCGTCGTCGGATTCGGCATTCTCGGCGACCGACTTCTCGTCGTCCTCGGACGCCACGAGCGCCGCCGCGACCACCCCGGACGTCGACGCCCCCAACGCCACGTCCTTGACCATGTCTTCGGCGCGCGACTCACCACCCACCGGCGTGCCACGCAGCGCCAGAGGATCCTCGCGGCCCTTCGGCGCGATCATGACGTACACCACCGCGGCGATGAACACGAACGTCGACGTGAACGAGTTGATCCGGATGCCTGCAATATGCGTCGCGGCATCACTGCGCATCAGCTCGACCCAGAACCGACCCACGCAGTAGCCGGCGACATACAGCGCGAACAGCCTGCCGTGCCCGATGCGGAACCGTCGGTCGATGAGGATCAGCGCCGCGAACACCAGCAGGTTCCAGATCAGTTCGTACAGGAACGTCGGGTGGACGATCTCGATCAGCTGACCGGTCGACACACCGTTCAGCGAATCCGGCACGCCAGCCGAGTTCACCCGCTCGTAGATCTCCAGACCCCACGGCAGCGTCGTCTCGCGCCCGTAGAGCTCCTGGTTGAAGTAGTTGCCCAGCCGTCCGATCGCCTGCGCCAGGATGATGCCCGGAGCGATCGCGTCACCGAACGCGGGCAGCGGTATGTCCCGCCGCCGGCACGCAATCCACGCCCCGACCGCACCCAGGGCCACCGCACCCCAGATTCCGAGTCCGCCGTCCCAGATCCGCAGCGCCGCAGCGAATCCCGCGCCGTCCTCGCCGAAGTAGGTCCGCCAGTCCGTCATGACGTGGTAGAGCCGACCACCGATCAGGCCGAAGGGCACTGCCCAGAGCGCGATGTCGTAGATGATACCCGGCTCCCCGCCGCGCGCCACCCACCGCCGATCGCCGAGAACCAGCGCAGCCACGATGCCCGCGATGATGAACAGCGCGTACGCGCGCAGCGGGAAGGGGCCGAGATGCCACACCCCCTGCGACGGACTCGGGATGTATGCCAGCACCGTCGACGTCACGCAGTGACCCTTTGCCTTACCCCGTCAGCCAATTCTTCTGTCAGCGAGCGCATCGCCGGCACGCCATCGGTCAACGCCGACACCAGGGCCGAACCCACGATGACCCCGTCGGCGTACGACCCGATCTGTGCGGCCTGCTCCCTCGATCGCACGCCCAGGCCCACCCCGACCGGAACGTCGGAGAGTTCCTTGATGCGCCGCACCAACTCCGGCGCCGCATTCGACACCGCATCGCGGGCACCTGTGACACCCATCGTGGACGCCGCGTAGACGAACCCGCGCGACGCGTCGACCGTCGCGCTGAGTCGCTCCGGCGTGGACGACGGCGCCACCACGAAGATCCTGTCGAGATCGTGCGCTTCCGACGCGGCCAGCCACTCGTCGGCCTCGTCGGGGATCAGATCCGGCGTGATCATCCCCAGACCTCCCGCGGACGCCAGATCGCGACTGAACGCATCCACGCCCTTGCGCAACACCGGGTTCCAATACGTCATCACCACGGCGTGGCCACCGGCGGCACTGATCGCCTCGACGGCCCGCAGCGTGTCGTGCACCCGTACCCCGCCGCGCAGCGCCACTTCGGTGGCGGCCGCGATCACCGGACCGTCCATCCCGGGATCGGAGTACGCGATGCCGACCTCGATGATGTCGCAGCCCGCCTCGACCAGCGCGACCATCGCCGCGATCGACGTGTCCACGTCCGGGAACCCGGTCGGCAGGTAGCCGATCAGCGCCGACCTGCCCTCGCTGCGGCAGGCCTCGAAAACAGTTGCCAGCCGGCTCATGTCGGATTGTCCTCGAACAGGCCGAACCAGCGCGCAGCGGTCTCTACGTCCTTGTCGCCGCGCCCGGACAGATTCACCAGGATGATCGACCCCGGCCCGAGTTCCTGACCGAGCTTCATCGCGCCCGCCACCGCATGCGCTGATTCGATCGCCGGGATGATCCCTTCGGTGCGGCTCAGCAGCGACAGCGCGTCCATCGCCTCGGTGTCGGTGATCGGCTCGTATCGCGCGCGGCCGATGTCTTTGAGCAGCGCATGCTCCGGACCGACGCCTGGATAGTCCAAACCGGCTGAAATCGAATGGGATTCGACGGTCTGACCGTCCTCGTCCTGCAGCAGGTACGAGTAGGACCCCTGGAATGCGCCCGGCGAACCCCCGGTGAAGGTCGCTGCGTGCCGCCCGGTTTCGACACCGTCACCGGCCGCCTCGTATCCGACCAGACGTACCGCCGGGTCGTCGATGAACGCATGGAAGATGCCGATCGCGTTCGAGCCGCCGCCGACACACGCCACCACCGCGTCCGGCAGCCGCCCGGCCTGGTCGAGCATCTGCGCGCGTGCCTCCAGCCCGATGACGCGCTGGAAATCGCGCACCATCATCGGGAACGGATGCGGACCCGCTGCCGTCCCGAAGGCGTAGTAGGTGCTGTCCGCGTTCGTCACCCAGTCGCGGAACGTCTCGTTGATCGCGTCCTTCAGCGTCTTGGAGCCCGACTCGACCGCCACCACCGTGGCACCGAGCAGCCGCATCCGCGCCACGTTCAGCGCCTGGCGGGCCGTGTCGACCGCGCCCATGTAGATCACGCACTCCAGGCCCAGCAGTGCGCACGCCGTCGCCGTGGCCACCCCGTGCTGGCCGGCGCCCGTCTCGGCGATGACCCGCGTCTTGCCCATCTGCTGAGCCAGCAGGGCCTGTCCGAGCACATTGTTGATCTTGTGAGAACCGGTGTGATTCAGGTCTTCTCGCTTCAGGAAGATCCGTGCGCCGCCGGCATGCTCGGCCATCCGCTCCGCCTCGTACACCGGTGACGGCCGACCGGTGTAGTGCCGTTGCAGCCGGTCCAGCTCGTCGAGGAACGCCTGGTCCCCGCGCGCCTTCTCGTAGGCGGCAGTCACCTCTTCGATGACGGCCATCAAGGCCTCGGGGACGAACCTGCCGCCGTACACCCCGAAATGGCCGCGCGCATCGGGATCATGGGACGTCGGTTCGGCCACTGCGGCGCTGGCGCGCGGCAGTTCCGGTTCCAGATGCGTGGTCACTTATCGCGCTGGTTTCGGGCACGACGGATGCGTACCGGCGGTGACGAGGTCAGCGACGGCACTGCGGGGATCTCCACTGGTCACCAGGCCCTCGCCGACGAGCACGGCGTCGGCGCCGGCACCGGCGTAGGCCAACAGGTCCGCAGTGCCCCGAACCCCCGACTCGGCGACGCGGATGACATGGCTCGGCAGCCCCGGCGCGATGCGCGCGAAGCAGTCCCGGTCGACCTCGAGGGTCTTGAGGTCACGTGCGTTGACACCGATCAGGGAGGCGCCGGCCTGCAGCGCGCGGTCGGCCTCCTCCTCGGTGTGCACCTCGACGAGCGCCGTCATCCCCAAGGACTCGGTACGTTCGAGCAGCGACTCCAGAGCCGGCTGCTCCAGTGCGGCGACGATCAGCAACAGCAGATCGGCGCCGTGGGCGCGGGCCTCGTGGATCTGGTACGGGCGCACGATGAAGTCCTTGCGCAACACGGGGATCGACACCGCCGCCCGGACCGCGTCGAGATCGTCGAGCGAGCCGTGGAACCGCCGCTGCTCAGTCAGCACGCTGATCACCCGGGCGCCGCCGCCTTCGTAGGCCCGCGCCAACTCGGCGGGGTCCGCGATCGACGCCAACGGACCGCGAGACGGGCTAGCACGCTTCACCTCGGCGATCACCCCGATGCCCGGCGCTCGCAGCGCCGCCATCACGTCGAGAGGCGCGGGTGCCTTCTTGGCCTGTTCCTTGACCTCGGCCAGGCTGACGACGGCTTCACGAGCGGCGACGTCAGCACGAACTCCGTCGAGGATGGAGTCGAGGACGGTCGCCGAACCCATAGCTGTCGTTTCCCTTCCCCTGACGGCCGTTTGATTCTTGATGAAGGGTAGTCGCCATGACACCACAGCCCGTCACCGCCCCTTCTTGTCCGTCGTGGTCGGGTCGTTACCGGCGTCGAGCGCATCCCAGATCATCCGCTCCGACATCGCGCCGCCGGTGTCCGTCGGCTCGGCAGGCCGTCGCGCGTAGCGCGTCGTATCGGCGCCCGCCCGGGTCGCCGACCGCAGCAGCAGCACCGCCCCGAGCAGCGACAGACCCGCCGCCACCAGCGTGAGCACCGCACCCACCGAGTGCCGTTCGGTGCCGACGAGGTCGGTGATCGGCACCTCGGCCAGGCGCGCCGCCCGCGCCCCGACATCGGGCACGACCCACAGGCTGACCGCGAGGTAACCCATCGCCGCGCTGGCCCCCGCGACCAGCACCGCGAGGATCCGCATCGGCCAGCCCCGCACTGCGAGCGCCGCGACCGCGGCCGCGAGCACCACCAGAGCGAGCGGGACCAGAGCAGTCGACCAGGTCGCGCCCGTCAGGTCGTCGGTCCTCGGATGAGTCAGCCCGTCGAACGACGACACCTGCACCCACGTCAGTCGCGAGGCACCCCACAGCGCTGCCGCGGCGAGGACCAGCGCCAACTGCCCGAGCCGCGTCATGGCTCGCTCAACGTCTCGGCGGCGGCGACCGCGTTCAGCACCGCGCGGGCCTTGTTCGCGGCCTCGTTGTACTCGTACGGGCCGTTGGAGTCGGCGACCACTCCACCACCGGCTTGGACGTAGGCGGTGCCGCGCCGCATCAGCGCGGTCCGGATCGCGATAGCGAAATCGGCGTCGCCGGCGAAGTCGAGGTACCCCAGCACGCCGCCGTAGAGACCACGGCGCGTCTTCTCGACTTCTTCGATCAGCTCCATCGCGCGGACCTTCGGCGCGCCCGACAGGGTGCCCGCGGGAAAGCACGCCGTCACCGCGTCGAGGGCGGTCCTGCCGTCGGCCAGCAAGCCGGTCACCGTCGACACCAGATGCATTACGTGGCTGTAGCGCTCGACGTGGCTGTAGTCCTCCACCTTGACCGTGCCCGGCCGGCACACCCGGCCCAGATCGTTGCGGCCGAGGTCCACGAGCATCAGATGCTCTGCGCGTTCCTTCTCGTCGGCGAGGAGTTCCTTTTCGAGGAGGACGTCCTCCTCTTCGGTGTCACCGCGCCACCGGGTCCCGGCGATCGGATGGGTGGTGGCCCGGCCGTCCTTGACCGTCACCAGCGCTTCGGGGCTGGACCCGACGATCGAGAAGTCCAACCCACCGTCGGCGTCGGGCACGTTGAGCAGATACATGTACGGGCTCGGATTGGACACCCGCAGCATCCGGTAGACGTCCAAAGGGTCGGCATCGGTGTCCATCTCGAAGCGCTGCGACGGCACCACTTGGAACGCCTCGCCCGCCTCGATGTCACCGACCAGCTTGTCGACGATCGCCGTGTACTCCTCGACGGTGCGCTGAGAGCGGTGCAGCGGAGCGGGCCGGGAGAACGTGGCCACCGTCGAGGCGAGCGGTTCCGCCAGCGCCGCGGTCATCACGTCCAGCCGAGCAACAGCGTCGTCGTAGGCCCAGTCCACCCGCTCGTCGGTGCCGTTCCAGTTCACCGCGTTCGCGATCAGCGTGATGGTGCCCTCGTGGTGGTCGACGGCCGCGATGTCGGTGGCCAACAGCAGCACCATGTCGGGTAGGCCCAGATCGTCGACGGCGAGTTCGGGCAGGCGCTCGAGTCGGCGCACGAAGTCGTAGGCGAAGTAGCCGACCAGCCCCGAGGACAGCGGGGGCAGACCAGGTAGTGGCGCAGTCTGCAGCAGCGTCAGCGTCTCCCGCAGCGCCGCGAGCGGATCACCGCCCGACGGGGCATCCCGCGGCGTCACCCCCAGCCATGCGGCGTGCCCGTCCCGGACCGTCAGCGCCGACGGCGCGCCGGCGCCGATGAACGACCACCGCGACCACGACCGCCCGTTCTCCGCGGACTCCAGGAGGAACGTTCCGGGTCGGTTCGCGGCGAGCTTGCGGTACGCCGAGAGCGGCGTCTCACTGTCGGCGAGCACCTTGCGGGTCACCGGCACCACGCGGTGCTCGGCGGCCAACGCCCGGAAGTCCTCACGCGATGTCGTCACGGTGAGACTGGCGGTGGACTGCACGTGGGCATTCTCCCAGACGTAGGTTGAAAACCATGAATCCAGTCAAAGCGGGAGACACCGTGGCCGAGTTCTCCCTGCCCGACCAGACCGGCACGACGCGGTCGCTGACCGAGCTGCTCGCCGACGGGCCGATCGTCCTGTTCTTCTACCCCGCCGCCATGACGCCCGGCTGCACCAAGGAGGCATGCCACTTCCGTGACCTGGCCGCCGAATTCGCGGCCGTGGGCGCCACCCGCGTCGGCATCAGCGCCGACGCGGTCGACAAGCAGGCACAGTTCGCCGACCAGCAGAAGTTCGACTACCCGCTGCTGTCCGACACCGACGGCACGGTCGCCGGGCAGTTCGGGGTCAAGCGGGGCCTGCTGGGCAAGTTCCTGCCGGTGAAACGCATGACGTTCGTCATCGACACCGACCGCACCGTGCTCGACGTGATCGCCAGCGAGATCAGCATGGACAGCCACGCCGACAAGGCGTTGCAGGCGCTGCGCAAGCGTCAGTCGGCCTGACCCAGGAGTAGGTCGGCGTCGAAGCACGTGTGATCGCCGGTGTGGCAGGCCGCTCCGACCTGGTCGACCTCGAGCAGCACGGTGTCGCCGTCGCAGTCCAGCCGCACCGAGTGCACCCGCTGCGTGTGACCGGATGTCGCCCCCTTGATCCACTGCTCGCCACGCGAGCGCGAAAAGTACGTCGCCTCACGGGTTTCCAGTGTGCGGGCCAGAGCGTCGTCGTCCATCCACGCGACCATCAGCACCTGGCCGGTGCCGCGCTCCTGCACCACCGCGGCGAACAGACCGTCGGCGTTGCGCTTGAGCCGCCCGGCGATCTCGGGGTCCAGACTCATCGGACCGTCAACCCTTCCGCCCTCATCGCCGCCTTGACCTGCCCGATGGTCAGCTGCTTGAAGTGGAACACGCTGGCCGCCAGCACGGCATCGGCTCCTGCAACGACGGCGGGCGCGAAATGTTCCACCGCACCCGCACCTCCGCTCGCGATCACCGGCACCGACACCGCACCGCGGACCGCCCGCAGCATCCGCAGATCGAAGCCGGCCTTGGTGCCGTCGAAGTCCATCGAGTTCAGCAGGATCTCCCCCACACCGAGTTCCGCGCCACGGCCGGCCCACTCGACCGCGTCGATGCCCGTGCCGCGCCGCCCGCCGTGCGTGGTGACCTCCCAGCCCGACGGGGTGGGCTCGGATCCCGCCGGCACCGTGCGGGCGTCGACCGACAGCACGATGCACTGCGAACCGAACTGCCGCGACAGCTCCGAGAGCAGCTCCGGGCGCGCGAGTGCGGCGGTGTTGACCGACACCTTGTCCGCACCGGCGCGCAGCAGCATGTCCACGTCGGCGACCGACCGCACTCCGCCGCCGACGGTCAGCGGGATGAAGACCTGCTCGGCGGTGCGGCGCACCACCTCGAGCATCGTGGACCGTCCCGACGACGACGCCGTGACGTCGAGGAACGTCAGCTCGTCCGCACCCTCGGCGTCATAGACCGCGGCCAGCTCCACGGGATCGCCTGCGTCGCGCAGGTTCTCGAAGTTGACCCCCTTGACGACGCGGCCGGCGTCGACGTCCAGGCACGGAATGACACGGGTCGCGACGTCACCACCGGTGCTCACAGATAGTCCTTCGGATCACCGGCCGCGGCGATGAGGTCGAGCATCTCCGCGTGCACGCCGGGCGCGGCCACCAGAGCCGAGGGGGATGTCACCGTCCACGGCTCCCCCGCCAGGTCGGTGACGACGCCGCCCGCGGCACGCACCAGCGCCACGCCGGCTGCGTGATCCCAGATGTGGTGCCCGAAACTGATGGCACCCCCGAGGATTCCCGCCGCGACGTAGGCGAGGTCGATGCCGGTGGCGCCGTGCATCCGCATCCGCGAGCAGTGTCTGCTGAGATTGGCCAGGATCGTCGCCCGGTAGGCGCCCGGATAGCGGCCGCGTGAATCGATGTTGAACGTGCCCGTGCCGACGATCGCATTGTCGAGATCCGCGCGATTCAGTCGGGGCAGTTCGCCGCCGTTGCAGCGCAGCGGACCGCCGACCACCGCGGTGTAGCGCTGCCCCATGAAGGGCAGCCACGTCAGGCCCAGCGCCGGTTCACCGTCGACGAGCAGACCCAGCAGGATCGCCGCCATCGGCGAGCCGGCCGCGTAGTTGAACGTCCCGTCGATCGGGTCGAGGACCCAGACGAGCTCGGAATCGATGGACTCCCCGCCGAACTCCTCGCCGTGCACCCCGATCCCGGTGAGCCGCTGCAATTCGGCGACCACGCGGCGCTCGATCGCCAGATCCACCTCGGTGGCGAAGTCGTTCCCCTTCTTGGCGACCGCGGAATCGGCGCCGTGGCCGGCGATGAACTGTGCGGAGGCGCCGTCGAGGATGCCTGCGGCGGTGTCCAGCAGCTCGGTGAGCTGGCGCGCGTCGAGGGTCACGTGCCGACCGCGGCCAACGCCTCAGGCAGCGTGAATCGACCGGCGTAGAGAGCTTTTCCGACGATTGCACCCTCGACGCCTTCTCCGGTCAGCGTGGCGATCGCGCGTAGATCATCCAGGCTGGACACCCCGCCGGACGCGATCACCGGCGCCTCGGTGCGCTCGCACACCGACGAGAGCAGCTCCAGGTTCGGCCCGTTGAGCGTGCCGTCCTTGGTGACGTCGGTGACGACGAACCGCGAGCATCCCTCGCGGTCGAGCCGCTCGAGCACCGCCCACAGATCGCCACCGTCGGTCTCCCAGCCGCGTCCGCGCAGCCGGTGCTCCCCGTCGGCGATCAACACGTCGAGCCCCACCGCGACCTTGTCGCCGTGCTCGGCGACCACGCGGGCGCACCACTGCGGGTTCTCCAGCGCCGCGGTGCCCAGGTTGACGCGGGCGCAGCCGGTGGCCAGCGCCGCCGCGAGCGACTCGTCGTCACGGATGCCGCCGGAGAGCTCCACGGCCACATCGAGTGTGCCGACCACCTCGGCCAGCAACTCCCGGTTGGACCCCCGGCCGAACGCGGCGTCCAGATCCACCAGATGGATCCACTCGGCGCCGTCACGCTGCCACGTCATCGCCGCGTCCAGCGCCGACCCGTACTCGGTCTCGCTGCCGGCCTGCCCCTGAACCAGTCGAACGGCGCGGCCGTCCACCACGTCGACGGCGGGCAACAGGACCAGGGTCGGTGCATTCACGCCGGTCAACTTAGCGCCCCGATCCAGTTGGACAGCAATTCGGCACCGGCGTCCCCACTCTTCTCCGGGTGGAACTGCGTCGCCGACAACGGGCCCGCCTCGACAGCCGCCAGGAAGGGGACGTGATGGCTGGCCCACGTGAGCACCGCGGCGGGGTCGCCCTCCCACTGCTGGGCGGCATAGGAGTGCACGAAGTAGAAGCGGGTGGCCGGATCCATGCCGCGGAACAGCACACTGTCGGCGGGGGCGTCGACGACGTTCCACCCCATGTGCGGGATCACGGGGGCGTCCAGTCGGACCACCGAACCCGGCCACTGCCCGCAGCCGGCCGTCTCGACCCCGAACTCGACGCCGCGGGAGAACAGGATCTGCATGCCGACGCACACACCGAGTACGGGCCGCCCGGCGGCCACGCGCTCGGCGATGACCTTCTCGCCGCCGACCGCACGCAGTCCCGTCATGCAGGCCTCGAACGCGCCGACCCCCGGCACGACCAGACCGTCGGCTGCCATGGCGGCGCCGTGATCAGAGGTCACCTCGACCTGCGCACCGACCCGCTCGAGTGCCCGCTGAGCCGACCGCAGGTTTCCCGACCCGTAGTCGAGCACCACGAGTTTGCTTGTCACAACATCACTCTCACAAGGTCCCTTTGGTCGACGGCACGCCGCTGACCCGCTCGTCGTACTCGACGGCCTCGCGCAGTGCGCGTGCCACGGCCTTGTACTGCGCTTCGGTGATGTGGTGCGGATCGCGGCCGTACAGCGTGCGCACGTGCAGCGCGATGCGCGCATTGAAGGCCAGTGACTCGAAGACGTGCTTGTTGACCACGGTGTGGTACGGCGCCTGCGATCCCGCGATCGTGAAGCTCACCATGAACTCCGGCTCCCCGGTGTGCACGAAGTACGGCCGGCCCGACACGTCGACCGCGGCGTGCGCCAGCGACTCGTCCATCGGGATGAACGCGTCGCCGAACCGGCGGATACCGCTCTTGTCGCCCAGCGCCTGTCCCAGCGCCTGACCCAGCACGATCGCGGTGTCCTCGATCGTGTGGTGGCCCTCGATCTCGATGTCTCCCACGGCTTTCACCGTCAGGTCGAACCGAGCGTGGCTGCCCAGCGAGGTCAGCATGTGGTCGAAGAACGGTACGCCGGTGTCGATGTTCACCTGACCGGTGCCGTCGAGGTCGAGCTCGACGACGATGTCGGATTCCTTGGTCTTGCGTTCGACCTTGGCGTACCTGTGGGGACGGGTCACTTCACTCCTTGTCGGGCGCTGGCGCTCAGCAGCGCGTCGTTCTCATCGGCGAGGCCGATCGTGGTGCGCAGGTAGCCGGGGATGCCGACGTCGCGGATCAACACCCCGGCGTCCAGATAGGCCCGCCACGTCGCGGCGGCATCGGCGAACTCCCCGAACAGCAGGAAGTTCGCGTCACTGGGGATCACCCGAAAACCCATGTCGGACAGACCATTCGCGACCCGTTCCCGTTCACTGATCAGCGTCGCGACGCTGCCGAGGGTGTCGTCGGCGTGCCGCAACGCGGCCCGGGCGGCGGCCTGGGTCAGCGACGACAGGTGATACGGCAGACGCACCAGCAGCATCGCGTCGACGACGGCCGGGGCCGCCACCAGGTAGCCCAGCCGGCCACCGGCGAACGCGAACGCCTTGCTCATGGTCCGCGATACGACCACGCGAGCCGGATACTCGTCGATCAGCGCGAGTGCGCTGGGCTGCGAGGAGAACTCGCCGTAGGCCTCGTCGACGATCATCACGCCGCCGGTCATCGCGTCGAGCAGCAGCCGCAGGTCGTCGAGCGACACACTCTGCCCCGACGGATTGTTCGGGCTGGTGACGAACACGACGTCGGGGTTGTGCTCCTTGATGGCGTTGGCGGCGACCGCGGCGTCCAGGCCGAAGTCGTCGGCGCGGTGCGCGGCCAGCCACTGTGTCTGGGTGCCGTCGGAGATGATCGGGTGCATCGAGTACGACGGCACGAAACCGATGGCGCTGCGGCCGGGTCCGCCGAACGCCTGCAGGAGCTGTTGCAGGATTTCGTTGGAACCGTTTGCAGCCCAGACGTTTTCCACGCCGACCAGGACGCCGGTCTGCGCACTCAGATACGCGGCGAGGTCGGTACGCAACGCCACGGCGTCACGATCGGGGTAGCGGTGCAGCTCGGCGGCGGCCTCGCGTACCGACGCGGCGACGTCGTCGACGAGCGCCTGTGTCGGCGGGTGCGGGTTCTCGTTCGTGTTCAGCCGCACCGGCACCGTGAGCTGCGGCGCCCCGTACGGCGACTTGCCGCGCAGATCCTCGCGCAGCGGCAGCTCCGCGAGCGTGACGTTCTGACCGGGGTTCACCTCTCGAACCTCCGCCGCACCGCTTCCCCGTGGCTGGGCAGGTTCTCTGCATTGGCCAGCGTGATGACATGTCCGGCAACGTCTTTGAGTGCCGCCTCGGTGTAGTCGACGACGTGGATTCCACGCAGGAACGTCTGCACCGACAGCCCGCTGGAGTGCCGGGCACACCCCGCCGTGGGCAGGACGTGGTTGGAGCCGGCGCAGTAGTCACCCAGACTCACCGGGGACCACGCCCCGACGAAGATCGCGCCCGCGGAGCGGACCCGCGCCGCGACGCCCGCCGCGTCGACGGTCTGGATCTCCAGATGCTCGGCAGCGTAGGCGTTGACCACGCGCAGACCGGCGTCCACGTCGTCGACCAGCACGATCGCCGACTGCTGACCGCCCAGCGCCGTGCTCACCCGCTCGCGGTGGACCGTCGTCTCCAATTGGCGGGTCAACTCCGCGTCGGTGGCCTCGGCCAGTTCGCTGCTGTCGGTGACCAGCACACTGGCGGCCATCTCGTCGTGCTCGGCCTGGCTGATCAGATCCGCGGCGACGTGCACCGGGTCGGCGGTGTGGTCGGCCAGGATCGCGATCTCGGTGGGTCCGGCCTCGGAGTCGATGCCGACCCGCGATCGGCAGATCCGTTTGGCGGCGGTGACGTAGATGTTGCCGGGCCCGGTGATCATGTCGACGGGAGCGAGTTCGGCGCCGTCGGTGTCGGTGCCGCCGTAGGCGAGTAGCGCGACGGATTGGGCCCCGCCGACTGCCCACACCTCGTCGACGCCGAGCAGTGCCGCGGCGGCCAGGATCGTCGGGTGCGGCAGTCCGCCATGCGCCGCCTGCGGCGGGCTCGCGATGACCAGCGACTCCACGCCTGCGGTCTGCGCCGGGACGACGTTCATCACCACGCTGGACGGATAGACGGCGTTGCCGCCCGGGACGTAGAGCCCCACCCGCTCCACCGGGACCCAGCGTTCGGTGACCGTGGCCCCCGGGGCGAGCGTGGTGGTGGTGTCGGTGCGGCGCTGGTCGGCGTGTACGGCGCGAGCGCGCTGGATGGCGACCTCGAGCGCGGTCCGGATCTCGGCGTCGAGTGCATCGAGAGCCGCGGCCAGCGTCTCGCCGGGGACCCGGACCCGGTCCGGCCGCACCCCGTCGAAGGAGGCGCCGTACTCGAGCGCAGCGTCGGCGCCGCGCTCGGCGACCGCGTCGACGATCGGCCGGACCTTGGGCAGCACCGCGTCGACGTCGACGCCACCCCGGGGCAGCGCGGTCCGCAGACGGGCGGCCGACAGCGTCGCGCCACGCAGGTCGATGCGCCGCAGCAGCGGTGGCGATACATTCACGCTGACCATTGTCCCAGAGCAGCACAAATCAGAATCGGAGGCGTCATGCCGGACCGGCCGAGCAGGAGCAGCCACCCCAACAACGCGCCCGGCGT
This sequence comes from Mycobacterium sp. PSTR-4-N, assembly GCF_022348085.1. Taxonomy (GTDB): domain Bacteria; phylum Actinomycetota; class Actinomycetes; order Mycobacteriales; family Mycobacteriaceae; genus Mycobacterium. The sequence goes on from NZ_JAKRFN010000003.1 coordinate 118,748, forward strand.
GCCGATGATCTTCCCGCCGTGGTTCGAAAGGCTGCAGATCAAGTACATCAATCCGCTGCTGCGGCCCCTCTCCCGGCGGATGCCGGGTCTGGCGGTGATCCGCCACCGCGGCCGCACCTCCGGCACCGAGTACGAGACGATCGTCACGCCGTACCGCAAGGGCTCGGTGTTGGCGATCGGGCTGGCGCACGGGAAGACGAACTGGGTCAAGAACGTGCTGGCCGCCGGTGAGGCCGACATCACGATCGGCAGCGAGACGCTGCACCTCGTGCGGCCGCGGGTGCTGCCTGCCGGCACCAGCGACCCGTCGCTGCCCCGGATGGCACAGATGGTCGCCAAACGATCCGGGGTGTTCGTCGCGGAAATCGCCTCGTGACGTTGCAGATGTGGCTCGCGTTCTTCGGCGCGGCCATTCTGATCGCGATCTCCCCCGGCGCCGGCGCCATCCAATCGATGGCCACGGGCCTGACCCACGGGGTGCGCCGCGGTTATTGGAGCATCCTTGGTCTGGAGATCGGGCTGATGCTGCAGCTGACGCTCGTGGCGGTCGGGCTGGGTGCCGCGGTCGCGAACTCGATCCTGGCGTTCACGATCATCAAATGGCTGGGTGTCGCGTACCTGGCTTATCTGGCGTTCCGGCAGTGGCGCAGCGTCGGCGTGGATCTGCGCGCCCAGGTCGATCAGGTGGTCCCCGGCAGCCGCCGGGCGCTGGTCGTCCGCGGCTTCCTGGTCAACGCCACCAACCCGAAGGGCCTGCTGTTCTTCCTCGCGGTGATGCCGCAGTTCGTGGTGCCGACCGCGCCGCTGCTGCCGCAGTACCTCGCGATCGGGATCACGATGGTCGCCGTCGACCTGGTGGTGATGGGGCTCTACACCGGCCTGGCGGTGCGGCTGCTGACGTGGTTGCGGACCCCGCGGCAGCAGACCGTGCTCAACCGCGTGTTCGCCGGCCTGTTCGCCGCCGCCGCGGTGGTGCTCTCGCTGCTGCGGCGCGGGCCGATGCCGGCCTGAACCTCAGCGACAGCGGTTGCTGACTGCCGCGCTGGCCGACTCCGCTGACTCCAGCCGCTTGGCCTGCGCCGGATCGGTGTTCGGCACGCCCGCCGTGGCGGCTGCGCCGATGTCGAGCAGCGCGTCCGCGAAGGTGTGAACGGCCTCGGCGAGGTCCTCTGGCGTAGCAGGGTCCAGCCGCGCCAGCAGGTACAAACCACCGTCGGACAAAGCCAGGCGGGCGTTGGCGGCGGCCGCGAGCGACCCACTGATGTCGCCGGGTGCGGTCACGTTCGTGTTGGTGGCGACGCCGGTGCGCACGGTGTCGAACGCCGTGCAGATCCGCGCCGTGGCCGCGGAGCGCTGCGCGTCGGTGTAGTCGGGACTGCGGTCGAGCGTGCGCACCAGCGCCGCCGCCGACAGACCCGTCGACAGCAACGCCACGGCGAGCGCCAGGGATGGTGAGACGCGCATCGGCTACAGGTCCAGGCCGAGGTCGAGCACCCGCACAGAATGCGTGAGTGCGCCGACGGCCAGGTAGTCGACGCCGGTACCCGCGTAGTCGGCCGCGGACTCCAACGACAACCCGCCCGAGGATTCCAGCATCGTGTGCGGCGATCGGGTGGCCCGGCGCTGCACCGCGATCTGCGTCTGCCACACCGGGAAGTTGTCCAGCAGCACCAGCTCGACGCCCTCGGCCAGCACATCGTCGAGCTGCTCGAGCGAATCGACCTCGACCTCGCACGGCAGATCGGGCGCGACCTCGCGGACTCTGCGCAGCGCCTCCACCACCGAGCCCGCGGCGGCCACGTGGTTGTCCTTGATCAACGCCGCGTCACCGAGCCCCATGCGGTGGTTGACGCCGCCGCCGACGCGCACGGCGTACTTCTGCAGCGCTCGCATCCCGGGAAGTGTCTTGCGGGTGTCGCGGATCCGGGCCTGGGTGCCCGCCACCGCATCCACCCAGGCCGCGGTCGCCGTGGCGATGCCGGACAGATGGCAGAGCAGGTTGAGCATGGTGCGCTCGGCGGTGAGCAGCCCCCGTGTCGGACCCTCGACCACCAGAGCAGCATCGCCCGGCTGTAGGCGTGCGCCGTCGGGCACCTGCTCGATGACCCGGTATCCCCCGGCGCCGAGCACCTCGTCGAACACGATCAGTGCGAGGTCACCGCCGGCGATGACGCCCGGTTCCCGCGCCACCACCGCGGCCGTCGTGACGGCGTCGTCGGCGACTGTGGCCAGCGTCGTGACGTCGGGGCCGTAGCGCAGATCCTCGTCGAGGGCGCGGGAGACGATCGAGCGGGCCTCGGCCTCCTCACCGGCCGCGAGTACCGCGGCCATCACCGGCAGCCTGACGCGACAGGACCGCACACGATGCTGACCGCTTGGGCGGTATCGGTGTCGGGGTGATCGCTGCGGTGGTGGCAGCCGCGGGTCTCCGTGCGCGCCCGGGCCGCCGCGCCCATGACACCGGCCACCGCGGTCAGCGCGGCGTCTTCGAACACACGGCGCGATGCGATCATTCGCGACTCTGCTGTGTCGAGCTGCGCCCCCAACCGGCCCAGCCCGTCGTCGTCGCGGACGACGGAGGCATACCTGCTCATCGCCTCCTGCAAGGCGGGCCGCGCGAGCACCGGCCGCAGCGAGGGGTCTGCGACCACGACCCGGGGCGGCCCGGCCACCTCGGCGTGCTCTGCAGCGGCGACGCCGGCGCGCCCGCCGACGACGAGGCCTTCGAGCAGACTGTTCGACGCCAGGCGGTTCGCGCCGTGCATGCCGGTGCGCGCCACTTCCCCGGCGGCGAACAACCCGTCGATCGCGGTGCGCCCGTGCACGTCGGTGACGACTCCGCCGCAGCTGTAGTGAGCGCCGGGAACCACCGGAATCGGTTGCCGCGCAGGGTCGATACCCGCAGCGCGGCATGCGGCCGTGACGGTGGGGAACCGGCGCGCCACGCCGGCCACCTTTCGGGCGTCGAGGTAAACACAGGCATCACCGGAGGCCGCCAGGCGTGCCTCGATGGCCGCTGCCACGACGTCGCGCGGGGCCAGATCACCCATCGGGTGCACCCCGGCCGTCACCGGATCGCCGTGCCGATCGATCAGTGTCGCACCCTCTCCACGCAGCGCCTCGGTGATCAACGGGCGTCGGCCGGCAACCGAGCCGGTGTAGAGCATCGTCGGATGGAACTGGACGAACTCCACGTCGGAGACCGGCACCCCGGCCCAGATCGCCAGCGCGACACCGTCTCCCGTGGAGCCTTCCGGGTTGGTGGTGGCCCGGTAGAGGTGCCCGACCCCGCCAGTGGCGAGGATGACCGACGGCGCGTAGATGGCGCCGGGGCCGTCGTCGCTGAGGACCGAGACCCCGGCGACGGCGCCGCCGTCGATCAGCAGTTCGAGCGCGACGTGGTTGCGGCGGATGTCGAGCGAGGCTCCGGCGTGGTCCAGCGCGCGCTGCACCTCGGCACCCGTGGCGTCACCGCCGGCGTGGATGATGCGCCGCCGTGTGTGCCCGCCCTCCCGGGTCAGTGCCCAACGACCCGGCGCCGACTCATCGAAACAGGCTCCTGCACCGATCAATTCGGACACTGCGCGAGCACCGTCGGCCACGATCGAGCGCACCGCGGCGGGGTCGCACAGCCCGGCGCCCGCGGCGAGTGTGTCGGCCACGTGCGCATCGACGGAGTCGTCGGGACCCCTGATGCCATCGGGCAGCACGACGGCGATCCCGCCCTGGGCGTAGAACGTGGCGGTCTCGGCCGCCTTGCTCAGCAGGATCACGGAGCGGCCGCGCCGGTTCGCGGCCAACGCCGCAGCCAGACCGGCGACCCCGGTCCCGACGACGACGACGTCGGCCCGCAGGCGCCAGCCGCCCGAGCCGCCGCAGCCCGGGCTGATCCCGGTGCCGGCGGTCATTCCCCGCCGCCGGGCTGCCCGATCTCGATCATCCGCGTGACGCTGGCTCGCGCCCGCGCGGCGGTGTCGGGATCGACATGCACTTCGTCGGCACCCTCGACCAGGCAGCGCAGCATGGCCGCGGGAGTGATCATCTTCATGTACCGGCAGGATGCGCGGTCGTTGACGGCCTGGAAGTCGACATCGGGTGCGGCACGGCGCAATTGGTGCAGCATGCCGATCTCGGTGGCGACCAGGACCTGCCGTGCGCCGGTCTCGCGCGCGGCGTCGAGCATCCCGCCGGTGGACAGGATCTTCACCCGGTCGGCCGGGTAAGCCCCTTCGCCGGCCAGGTAGAGAGCCGATGTGGCGCAGCCACACTCGGGGTGCACGAACAGTTCGGCGTCGGGGTGCGTGCGCGCCTGCTCGGCGAGCTCGTCACCGTTGATGCCTGCGTGCACGTGGCATTCGCCGGCCCAGACGTGCAGGTTCTGTCGGCCGGTCATGCGCCGCACGTGGGCGCCGAGGAACTGATCCGGGCAGAACAGCACCTCCCGGTCGGCGGGGATGGAAGCGACCACCTCGACCGCGTTCGACGACGTGCAGCAGATGTCGGTCTCGGCCTTCACCGCGGCCGTGGTGTTGACGTAGGAGACGACGACCGCGCCGGGGTGCTCGGCTTTCCACGCCCGCAGTTCGTCGGCGGTGATGGAGTCCGCGAGCGAGCAGCCGGCCCGCTGATCGGGGATGAGCACCGTCTTGTCCGGCGACAGGATCTTGGCCGTCTCGGCCATGAAGTGGACGCCGGCGAACACGATCGTGTCCTCGGGCGCCTCGGCGGCGATCCGCGAGAGGGCCAGGGAATCCCCGACATGGTCGGCGACGTCCTGTATCGCGGGCAGCTGGTAGTTGTGGGCCAGCAGCGTGGCGCCGCGAAGGTCGAGCAGTCGCCGCACCTCGGCGGCCCAGGCGGCGTCACCGTCGACGCCGGTGTAACCGTCGGGACCGTCGACGATGCGGTCGGCACTGTCGGTTGCGAGCACGGTCATCGCCGTCTCCTTACCTCGATCGAGGTTTTCGACTTACAATCGAAAACATGCCACATCGTAGCACCCAGCACGAAGTCCTGGCCGTGGTGTTTCAGGTTCGCGACAACACGCTGCACGTGCTGCTCTGGCAGCGCGCGCTGGACCCGCAACGCGACCGCTGGGCGCTCCCCGGCGGCCGCCTCGGCCACGACGAGACCCTGACCGACTCGGTGCGCCGCCAGCTCGCGGAGAAGGTCGATTTGCGGGAACTCGCCCATCTCGAGCAGTTGGCCGTCTTCTCCGAACCGGATCGGGTGCCCGGCGAGCGCACCATCGCCTCGACCTTCCTGGGCCTGGTGCCCTCCCCCGCAACCCCCGAACTGCCGTCCGACACCCGCTGGCACCCGGTCGGCGACCTGCCCCCGATGGCCTTCGACCACGGCCCGATGGTCGACCACGCACGCACCCGACTGGTCGCTAAGCTCTCCTACACGAACATTGGATTCGCGCTTGCACCAGACGAATTCGCGCTCTCGACGCTGCGTGACATCTACAGCGCCGCCCTCGGGCACCCGGTCGACGCGACCAACCTGCAGCGCGTCCTGGAGCGTCGCCACGTGATCACACGGACCGGCACCACGGCGCGCTCGGGACGCAGCGGGGGGCGCCCGGCGGCGCTGTACCGGTTCGCCGACGCCCGCTATCGCGTCACCGACGAATTCGCTGCATTGCGACCGCCCGGGTGAGTCGGCTGGCTTCTTAACGCATTCTTAAGTAAGAATGCCTGGATGGACGTGGGCAGCGCGGCGCGGGCGACAGGGGCCGAGTGGATCGGCCAACCACACCACGAGGCGCTCCGCCCCAGGCAGCGCCCGGTGTTGCCGTCCGAGGACGCCTTCTACGAACCGCCCGAGGGTTACGAGCACGCCCGCCCCGGCACGGTGCTGCGCTCCCGCGAGGTCGAGCTCGCCTTTCTCGGTCTGGTGCCGCAGAAGTTCAGCGCCATCCAGCTGCTCTACCGCACCACCGACTTCCAGGGCGATCCGCAGGCCGGCGTCACGACGGTGCTGATCCCGACCGAGCGCGATCCTGAGCGGCCGCTTCCGGTGATGTCCTACCAGTGCGCCATCGATGCGGTGTCCAGCCGCTGTTTCCCCTCCTACGCGATGCGCCGCGGCGCCAAGGCCGTCGGCGCCTTCGCCCAGTTCGAGTTCTTGCTGATCGCCGCCGCACTGGCCGAAGGATGGGCGGTGTCGGTACCTGATCACGAGGGCTCGACCGGGATGTGGGGCGCCCCCTACGAGCCCGGCTACCACATCCTCGACGGCATCCGGGCCGCGCTCAACCACCCGGCGTTCCGGCTGGCCGCCGACTCCCCGGTGGGACTGTGGGGGTACTCCGGCGGCGGGCTCGCCTCGGCCTGGGCCGCGGAGGTGCAGGCCGCCTACGCGCCGGAACTCAACGTCGTCGGCGCGGTCCTCGGCTCCCCGGTGGGCGATCTCGGGCACACGTTCCGGCGCCTCAACGGCAGCATCTACTCGGGCCTGCCCGCCCTGGTGGTCGCCGCGCTGAGCCACATCTACCCGGACCTGGACCGCATCATCTCCGAGCACGCCACCCCCGAGGGCAGGAAACTGCTCGACCGCATCCAGACGATGACGACCGCGCAGGCGATGGTGACCTGCGCCGGCCGCGACATGGCCGACATGATCGACCGGCCGCTCGAGGAGATCCTGCTCAGCCCCGAGGTGCAGCACGTGTTCGACAGCATCAAGCTGGGCACCGCGGCGCCGTCGGTCCCGGTGCTGATCGTGCAGGCCGTCCACGACCGCATCATCTCGGTCGACGACATCGACGAACTGGCCCACACCTATGTGCGCGGCGGCGCCCGCGTCACCTACCACCGCGACCTGTTCAGCGAGCACCTCCTGCTGCACCCGATGTCCGCGCCGATGACGCTGCGCTGGCTGCGCGACCGGTTCGCGGGACGGCCGCTGCGCGAGAACATCAAGCGCACCAAGTGGCCGACACTGCTGAACCCGTCGACCTACCGCGGCATGTTCACGCTGGGCAAGATCACGGTGAAGGTGCTGACGGGGCGACAGGTGGAACGTCAGCCGCTGTCGCGGTTCGATCGGTAGCAGGGTCTCTGGGCGGCCAGCCGCCGAGATCGTCACGGGTGGTCGACACCGCGCCCAGCACGTACACCATCGCCGCGACCGCGGCGGGAAACAGCAGTGTCAGCGCCACCTGCAGCGGCGTGTGGCCGAAGAACACCGATGGCGCCTCGACGACGTAGCTCACCCGGTTCTGCTCGGTGACGTCGACGGCGGCGATGTCGAGATGGCCGTATCGCAGCCGCGCGAGCCCCGCCCCGGACCCGGCCGCGGCGGCCGACGCCACGATCGAACCCACGCAGAGCGCCGCCATCATCACCGGTCCGCGCTGCGCGCGCCACTGCCACACCGCCACCGCGGCGATCACGGCGAGGACCGAGAGGAAACCGACCATCAGGAACGCCGCGGTGAAGAAGTGATCGCCCTCGTTGCCGAGATAGGCCTTGACCCGGTCGTTGCTGCGGGTCAGCGCGACGACGCCGTGGATCGGCGGCGCCAGCCACGCCCACAGCGCTCCACACAGTGCGCCGGCGACCGCGAGCCCGACGACGACCCGCAGAACGGCGTTCACCCGCGACCCGGTCACCTGTACTGCTCCAGATCCTTCGAATCCACCTGACCGTGCCGGGAACAGGTGGCCCACCAGCCGTCCGGACGGACCTGCACGACCATCCGCCTGCCGCAGTCGGCGCAGAACCGCGGCGGCTCCAGACCGAGCGCAGCCGCGGTGGGCACCGTCGACCCCGCGGGTTCGCCGGTGTAGACGTTGTAGATCCCGGCGCCGACCGGCGCGGGCAGCTCGTGCACCATCACAGGCTGGCGTTGAGTGCCCTGATCGGCATCTGCAGATCCTCGAGCAGTTCGAGGTCGGCTTCGGCGGGCCGGCCGAGCGTGGTCAGGTAGTTGCCGACGATCACGGCGTTGATGCCGCCGAGAATGCCCTTCTTGGCACCGAGGTCGCCGAGCGTGATCTCCCGGCCGCCGGCGAAGCGCAACATGGTCCGGGGCAGTGCGAGCCGGAACGCGGCGACGGCCTTGAGTGCCTCGGCCGCGGGCAGCACATCGAGCTCGCCGAACGGGGTGCCGGGGCGGGGGTTGAGGAAGTTCAGCGGAACCTCGTGCGGGTCCAACTCGGCCAGATTGGCCGCGAACTCGGCGCGTTGCTCGAGCGTCTCCCCCATCCCGAGGATGCCGCCGCAGCACACCTCCATGCCGGCCTCACGCACCATCTGCAGTGTCTCCCAGCGCTCCTCCCAGGTGTGGGTGGTCACCACATTCGTGAAGAACGACTGCGCGGTCTCGAGGTTGTGGTTGTAGCGGTGCACACCCATGTCCCGCAGGCGGTCCACCTGCTCCTGGGTGAGCATGCCCAGCGAGCAGGCGATCTGGATGTCCACCTCGTTGCGGATCGCTTCGATGCCCGCGGCCACCTGGGCCAGGAGCCGCTCGTCGGGTCCGCGGACGGCGGCCACGATGCAGAACTCGGTGGCACCGGTCTTGGCGGTCTGTTTGGCGGCCTCCACCAAACTCGGCACGTCGAGCCAGGCGCTGCGCACCGGAGAGGCGAAAAGTCCTGACTGCGAACAGAAGTGGCAATCCTCGGGGCAGCCGCCGGTCTTGAGGCTGATGATGCCCTCGACCTCGACGTCGGGGCCGCAATGCGCCATCCGGACCTCGTGGGCCAGCGCGAGCAGGTCATCGAGGCGATCATCGGGCAGCTGCAGCACCTGCAGCGTCTGGTCCTGGTCGAGGCCGACACCCCGCTCGAGCACCTGTTCGCGTGCCACCGCCAGAATGTCGCTCATCGATACCTCTTCTCTCCGCTGTTGAACACCGTCGGCGGAGCCGACAATTGAACGGTGTTCAGGTTAGGGTACTGGCGTGCAGCTCCACAAACGCGACGTGGTCGCCGCGGCGACGTCGCTGCTCGACGACTACGGCCTGGCCGACCTGTCGATGCGACGGCTCGCTCGGGAGCTCGAGGTGTCACCGGGCGCGCTCTACTGGCACTTCGCGAACAAGCAGCAACTGCTCGGAGCGGTCGCCGACCACGTTCTGGCGCCGGTGACGGGGCCCGCGGGTGACTGGCACACCCGCGTGGTGACGCTGTGCCGTCAGGTGCGCGATGCGCTGCTGTCCCACACCGACGGTGCCGAGCTGGTATCGGCGAGCTTCGCCGCCGGGCAGTCCGCGGTCATGACTGACGTGGTGGGCCAATTGACCGACGCCGCCGTCCAGGCCGGCGTGCCGGCGGCCAACGCCGAGCTGACCGCCCGCACCCTCGTCTATTACGTCCTGGGTTTCACCGTCGACGAGCAGTCGCGCCGGCAGTGGGACGCGGCCGGCGCGGACCTGCCCGACGCGTCGTTGCTGGCCGACGATCAGGACACCCGGTTCGACTTCGGGGTGCGACTGCTGATCGACGGCATCCTGGCACGCCGCGAACAGCCCGTCTAGATCCAGTGCTCCTGTTTGGCGTCGCCGTCCCAGTGCCGTAGTGCGGTGATCTCGCCCTCGATGTCGCGGGCGATGTCGGGTACCGCCAGCGCGAGCGGCAAGAGATCGGGCCGGATCCGGCGACCGAGCGTGACATGCGGCGTCCACCGGCCCGGGTCGGCATGTGGCAGAGCGCCTTTGGCCGTGTGTGGCCGGCAGGTGGCGTGGACAGCGGTGTGCAGGGCGAGCAGGTCGGCCGACGGCACGACCAGGCGCACCAGCGTGACGGTGCGTCCGCCCCCGAAGAGCATGGGCGCCCCGATCACGCAGGGCAGGGGCAACAGCTCGAGCAGTGGTCGCAGCGCCTGGTCGACGGCGTCATACATCAGCTCGGCGACCGTGATCGTCAGGTGCGGCCGGTTACTCGGGGCGGTGTGCCCGGCCTGGCTCGGTACGCCGGCGACGGCCAGGCCGTCCCACAGCCCCCGCACCGACGCCTCGGTGCCCGCATCGAACAGTGCCTCGACCGAGTGCACCACTAGCGCAGCCCGGCGACCCACGCCGGGTCGAACGCCCGGGCACTGATCTGCGCGAAGTCGGAGGCACCGAGCGTGCCGAGGCCCGCGGGCAGCGCCGCCCGCACCGGAGCCAACCGCGCCAGCGCGTCCCGGTTGTCGATCTCGGCGACGCCGGGCTGCGCCGGCCAGGAACCGATGACCAAACCCGCACACGGGATGTTGCGTGCAGCAAGCGCTTCCAGCGTCAGCGCCGTGTGATTGAGGGTCCCCAGCCCCGCTGCCACCACGATCAGCACCGGCGCAGCGAGCTCGGCGGCCAGATCCCGCAGCGTCACCCCGCCGGCACCCAGCTCCACGAGCAGCCCGCCGGCACCCTCCACCAGGGTCAGCCGGTCGGGGGCATCCGCGCGCCGCACCAGGTCGACGAGTTCGGCACCCGTGGGCAGCGCGGCACCGGCCCGCTGTGCCGCAGCCACCGGCGCCAGCGGCTCGGGGTACCGCCACCCTGCGAACAGCTGCGTCACCCCGGCCTGCCTGCCGATCTCGGCCAGATCGTCGTCACCGTCGTCGGTGCCGGTCTGCACGGGCTTGCACACCGCCACGTCGTGACCGGCGAGCCGGACGTGGCAGGCGAGCGCCGCGGTCGCGATGGTCTTGCCGACCCCGGTCCCGGTGCCGGTGATGACGAGCACGCTCATCGCGCCGCCAAGACATCGGTCAGCACCCGGCGGGCCAGGGCCATCTCGTGCTCGGACAGCGACGCCCGCGCGGTCAGCCGCAGCCGCGAGGTACCGGCAGGCACGCTCGGCGGCCGGAAGCAGCCGACCCGCACACCCTGCTCGAGGCACGCCGTGGCCGCCGCCAACGCCACCTCCGGTTCGCCGAGGATCACCGAGACGACGGCCGAGGTCGGCACCTCGGCCACATCGCAGATCTCGGCCAGCGCCGCGGCGTGGTCGAGCACGCGGCGAGCCCGCCAGGGCTCGTCGATCAGCACGCCGAGAGCCGCATGCGCCGCGCCGACGGCGGCGGGCGCCAGTCCGGTGTCGAAGATGAACGGTCGCGCGGCGTCCACCAGATGCTCACGCACCGCGGCCGGGCCGAGGACCGCACCGCCCTGGCTGCCCAGCGCCTTGGACAGCGTCGTCGTCATCACCACATCGGGCGCTCCGGCCAACCCGACCTCGTGCAGCAGGCCGCGGCCACCTTCCCCGCGCACCCCGAGCCCGTGTGCCTCGTCGACGATCAGCAGCGCGCCGTGGGCGCGGCACGCGTCGTGCAGCGCGGTCAGCGGGGCCAGCACACCGTCGGCGGAGAACACCGAGTCGGTGATCACGACCGCCCGGGCCTCCGCACGTCCGGCGAGTGCGGACTCGACGGCGGCGACGTCGCCGTGCGGGGTGACGACCACCCGGGCCCGCGACAGGCGGCAGGCGTCCACCAGTGAGGCGTGGGTCAGCGCATCCGACACCAGAAGCGTGCCCGGGCCCGAAAGAGCGACCACCGCACCGAGATTGGCGGTGTAGCCGGACGAGAAGACCAGCGCGGACTCCGCGCCCACGAACGCGGTGAGATCGCGCTCGAAGGCTTCGTGGAGCTCGGTGTTGCCGGTGACCAGCCGGGACCCCGTGGCGCCCGCACCCCAGGTGCGCAGCGCGGCCACACCGCCGTCGAGCACCCGGGGGTGCTGGGCGAGGCCGAGGTAATCGTTGGAGGCCAGGTCGAGCTCGGCGCCGACGGGCGGGCGGGCGCGCAGCGTGCGACGCAGGCCGGCGTCGCGCCGCTGGGTCGCGACATCGTCGAGCCAGGCCAGGGGATCCAGACCCACGCGTGTCACGGGCACTCCTCCTGACGGGCTACTTGAACACCGTTCAGGTTAGTGCACGCGCGACCTCGATCATCGCGGTGGTGATCTGGTCGATCTCGCCGGCGGTGCAGATGTAGGGAGGCATCACGTAGACCAGATTCCGGAACGGCCGCAGCCACACCCCGTGCTCGACGGCCACCGGTGTCGCGACGCGCAGATCGACGTCGCGGTCGAGTTCCAGCACACCGATCGCACCCAGCACCCGTACGTCGACCACGTTCGGCAGCTCGGCCGCGGGCGCCAGACCGGATCGCAACCCCGCCTCGATGCCCTGCACCTGGGCCCGCCAGTCGCCGGTGCCCAGCAACTCCAGGGACGCGACGCTGACGGCGCAGGCCAGCGCGTTGGCCATGAACGTCGGGCCGTGCATCAGCGCCCCGGGCGGACGTTCACTGATCGTCTCCGCCACCTCGCGGGTGCACAGCGTCGCCGCGAGCGTCAGGTAGCCGCCGGTCAGGGCCTTGCCCACGCACATGATGTCGGGGCTGACCCCGGCGTGGTCGGCCGCGAACAATGCGCCGGTGCGGCCGAACCCGGTGGCGATCTCGTCGAAGATCAGCAGCACATCGTGCTCGTCGCAGATGCGGCGCAGGTCGGCCACGTAGCGCGGGTCGTGGAATCGCATGCCGCCCGCGCCCTGCACGACGGGTTCGACGATCACCGCGGCGAGTTCGTCGGCGTGGCGGGCGAGCTGCTCGGCAAAGGCCGCGCTGTAGGCGGGGTCGTACTCGCGCGGCACCGCCGGCGCGAAGACCTGGTCGGCGAGCAGGGAGTGCGCCCCGGTCCACAGCGTGTGCATGCCGCCGTCGGGATCGCAGACGCTCATCGGGGTGAACGTGTCGCCGTGGTAGCCGCCGCGCCAGGTCATCAGCCGGCTCTTGCCGGGGCGATCGCTGCTGCGCCAGTACTGCAGCGCCATCTTCACGGCGACCTCCACCGACACCGAGCCCGAGTCGCTGTAGAACACGGTCTCCAGCCCTGCCGGACTCATCTCGACGAGCAGCCGCGCCAGCCGGGCCGCCGGCTCGTGGGTCAGGCCGCCGAACATGACGTGGTTCATCGCTGCGAGTTGACGGGTCAGCGCGGCGTCCAGGGCGGGGTGGCCGTGGCCGTGCACCGCGGTCCACCACGAGGCCATCGCATCGAGCACCTCGACCGGACGGCCGCCGCGGTCGAGCGTGAGCCAGGCACCCCGCGCCGCCGTCGCCACCATCGGCGTCATCGCATCGGCGCCGATCGGGCTGTACGGATGCCAGATGTGAGCCGCGTCGACCGCGCTGATCTCGATAGGCGTCATCGCAGGCACCTTCGGTAGATTAGCCGTCGATCATGAAGACCCTCTCCTCCGCCCGGCCCGCTGCGACGGCTCCGGTGACCCAGATGGGGACGCGGAGCTCCGGGTTCTATCGCCACGACCTCGACGGGCTGCGCGGTGTCGCGATCGCGTTGGTCGCGGTGTTCCACGTGTGGTTCGGGCGGGTGTCCGGCGGCGTCGACGTGTTCCTGGTGCTGTCCGGATTCTTCTTCGGCGGCCGGCTGCTGCGCGGCGTGCTCAGCCCCGGGCCGATCCCGCGCCCGGTGCCCGAGATCACCCGGCTGATCCGGCGGTTGCTGCCCGCACTCGTCGTGGTCCTCGCGGCCTCGGCGGTGCTGACGATCCTGATCCAGCCCGAGACCCGCTGGGAGACCTTCGCCGATCAGAGCCTGGCGAGCCTGGGCTACTACCAGAACTGGGAGCTGGCGGCGACCGCGTCGAACTACCTGCGCGCAGGCGAGGCGGTCAGCCCGCTACAGCACATCTGGTCGATGTCGGTGCAGGGCCAGTTCTACATCGCGTTCCTCGCGCTGATCCTCGGCTCGGCCCTGCTGTTCCGGCGCGTGTTCCGACGATCACAGGGCCGGCACATGCGGGCCGCGTTCGTCGTGCTGCTGAGCGTCTGCGCGATCGCATCGTTCGTCTACGCGATCATCGCGCACGACGCCGACCAGTCCACCGCGTACTACAACAGCTTCGCCAGAGCCTGGGAGCTGTTGCTCGGCGCCCTCGTCGGAGCCGTCGTGCCGTCGCTGCGCTGCCCGATGTGGTTGCGCACCCTGGCCGCAGTGGTGGGGCTCGGCACGATCCTGGCATGCGGGGCGCTGATCGACGGGGTGAAGGAATTCCCCGGCCCGTGGACGCTGGTGCCGGTGGGCGCCGCCCTACTGTTCATCCTGTCGGCCGCCAACCGCTACGCCGACCCGCACACCGACGGCCGCATCCCCGCGCCGAACCGCCTGCTGGCCAGCGCCCCGTTCGTCGCGCTCGGCGCCATGGCCTACTCGCTGTACCTGTGGCACTGGCCGCTGCTGATCTTCTACCTCGCCTACACCGGACGCCCGTCGGTGAACGTTGTCGAGGGTGCCGGCGTGCTGCTGGTGTCGGGTGTGCTGGCCTGGCTGACCACGCGGTATGTGGAGGAGCCACTGCGCAGCGGGCGGAGCCAGCCCGCGCGGCCCAAAGCGCCGCGGTTGCCGCTGCGCACCCGGTTACGGCGCCCGACGATCGTGCTGGGCTCGACCGTCGCCCTGCTGGGCGTCGCCCTGACCGCGACCTCGTTCACCTGGCGCGAGCACGTCACCGTGCTGCGGGCCAACGGTCAGGAGCTCCTGGGGCTGTCCCCGCGCGACTACCCCGGCGCGCGCGCACTGATCAACCACGTCCGCGTACCCAAGCTGCCGTTCCGCCCCACGGCACTCGAAGCCAAGAACGACGTCCCCGAATCCACCACCGACGGCTGCATCAGCGACTTCGACAACGTCGACGTCATCAACTGCACCTACGGCGACAAAGCCGCCACCCGCACCATCGCGCTCGCCGGCGGCTCCCATGCCGAACACTGGATCACCGCCCTCGACCAGCTCGGCAGGACGCACCACTTCAAGGTCGTCACCTACCTGAAGATGGGTTGCCCGCTGACCACCGAGAAGGTCCCGCTGGTGATGGGCAACAACGACCCCTACCCCAAGTGCCACCAGTGGAACCAGCGGGTGATGGCCAAGCTGATCGCCGACAAACCCGACTTCGTGTTCACCACCTCCACGCGGCCGTGGAACATCAAACCCGGCGACGTCATGCCGTCCAACTACCTCGGCATCTGGAAAGAATTGTCCGACAACGACATTCCGATTCTCGGCATGCGCGACACACCCTGGATGGTGCGCGACGGCGAACCGTTCTTCCCGTCGGACTGTCTCGCCGACGGAGGTGATGCCATCTCCTGCGGAATCAAGCGATCCGAAGTACTGTCGGACCATAACCCGACGCTGGACTACCTCGCCCGGTTCCCGTTGCTCAAGCCGCTCGACATGAGCGATGCGGTGTGCCGTCCGGATTACTGCCGAGCCGTGGAGGGGAACGTGCTGATCTACCACGACGCTCATCACATCTCGGCGACCTACATGCGCACCATGACCGGCGAACTGGGCCGGCAGCTGGGCGTCGCGACCGGATGGTGGCCCGTCGGATGACCACCGTCTGGCCCGGTACGCCCTATCCCCTGGGTGCCACCTACGACGGCGGGGGCACGAACTTCTCGCTGTTCTCCGAGGTCGCCGAGCGGGTCGAGCTGTGCCTGATCGCCAAGGACGGCACCGAGACGCGGGTCGAGCTCGACGAGGTCGACAGCTACGTCTGGCACGCCTACCTGCCCGGGGTCAATCCGGGGCAGCGCTACGGGTTCCGCGTGCACGGTCCCTGGGATCCCGCCTCCGGCCACCGCTGCGATGCCAGCAAGTTGCTGCTCGACCCGTACGGCAAGGCGTTCCACGGCGATTTCGCGTTCTCTCAGGCGCTCTATTCGTACGACCTCGACGCCGACGACCTGGCCGGCGGCGGTGTACCGCCGCGCGTCGACTCGCTGGGCCACACGATGACCAGCGTCGTGATCAACCCGTTCTTCCACTGGGGCTCCGATCGAGCTCCGCGCACCCCGTACCACGAGACGGTTATCTACGAGGCGCACGTCAAGGGCATGACGCAGCAGCATCCGGGCATCCCCGAGGAGCTGCGCGGCACCTACGCCGGGTTGGGCCACCCCGCGATCATCGACCACCTCAGGTCGCTCAACGTGACCGCGATCGAACTGATGCCCGTCCACCAGTTCATGCACGACCACCGGCTGCTCGACCTCGGATTGCGAAACTACTGGGGCTACAACACGTTCGGCTTCTTCGCCCCGCATCACCAATACGCGGCCGCCACCCACGCCGGCGGCGCCGTCTCCGAATTCAAGACGATGGTGCGGTCCTTCCACGAGGCGGGCATCGAGGTCATCCTGGACGTGGTCTACAACCACACCGCCGAAGGCAATCACCTCGGGCCCACCGTGAACTTCCGCGGGATCGACAACGCCGCCTACTACCGACTGCTCGACGAAGACCGCAGGTATTACAAGGACTTCACCGGCACCGGCAACAGCCTCAACGCCCGCCACCCCCACACGCTGCAGCTGATCATGGACTCACTGCGCTACTGGGTCCTGGAGATGCACGTCGACGGCTTCCGCTTCGACCTGGCCGCGACGCTGGCCCGCGAGTTCTACGACGTCGATCGGCTCTCGGCGTTCTTCGACCTCGTCCAACAGGATCCGGTGGTCAGCCAGGTGAAGCTGATCGCCGAGCCGTGGGACATCGGCGAAGGCGGTTACCAGGTCGGTAATTTCCCAGGTTTGTGGACGGAATGGAACGGGAAGTATCGCGACACTGTGCGCGACTACTGGCGGGGAGAGCCCGCAACCCTTGGTGAATTTGCGTCCCGGCTGACCGGGTCGTCCGACCTCTACGAGGCAACCGGCCGGCGGCCGAGTGCCAGCATCAACTTCGTCACCTGCCATGACGGGTTCACCCTGAACGACCTGGTCTCCTACAACGAGAAGCACAACGAGGCCAACGGCGAGGACAACCGGGACGGTGAGAGCCACAACCGGTCGTGGAACTGCGGTGTCGAAGGACCCACCGACGACCCCGAGATCGTCGCGCTGCGGGGCCAGCAGATGCGCAACATCATGGGCACGCTGATGCTCTCCCAGGGCACCCCGATGATCGCCCACGGCGACGAGATCGGCCGCACCCAGCAGGGCAACAACAACGTCTACTGCCAGGACTCCGAGCTGTCGTGGATGGACTGGTCGCTGTGTGAGACGAACGCCGATCTGCTCGAATTCACCCGCAAGGTGATCAGATTCCGCGCCGAGCACCCCGTGTTCCGCCGGCGCCGTTTCTTCGAGGGCAAACCGATCCGCACCGGAGACCAGGTTCGCGACATCGCCTGGCTCACCCCGTCGGGCAAGGAGATGGACTACGCCGACTGGGAGACCGGCCTGGGCCAGTGCGTGGCGGTCTTCCTCAACGGTGAGGCGATTCCCGCGCCCGGCGCACGCGGTGAGCGGATCATCGACGACTCCTTCCTGCTGTGCTTCAACGCCCATGGTGAGGAGCAGGACTTCGTTGCGCCTCAAGACGATTACGCCAAGGAGTGGGTGGCCGACCTGGACACCGCCGACCCCCGCGGTGCCGGCGGGGTGACGGTGGCTGCCGGCGAGAAGATCACACTCGCGCCCCGGTCCCTGCTCGTGTTGCGTAAGACCGCCTGATGGCCGTCCTGTCCACCTACCGCCTGCAGATGCGCGGCGCGGCCAGCGGTGAGGCCTTCACGTTCGCCGACGCCGAGAAGCTGGTCGACTACCTGGCCGAACTCGGGGTGTCGCACCTGTATCTCTCCCCGATCCTGACCGCCGCGGAAGGCTCGACGCACGGCTACGACGTCACCGATCCGACCACGATCTCCGCCGAACTCGGCGGTGCAGAAGGGTTTTCCCGCCTCGTGTCCACCGCCCGCGCGGCGGGCCTCGGTGTGATCGTCGACATCGTGCCCAACCACGTCGGCGTCGACGTGCCCCGGCAGAACGCCTGGTGGTGGGACCTGCTCACCCACGGACGCCAGTCGTCGTACGCGTCGTACTTCGACATCGACTGGACGTTGGATCCCGACGGCAGGATCGTGCTCCCGGTGCTCGGCTCCGACGACGACGTCGCGAACCTGACCGTGGACGGCGACACGTTGCGGCTCGGTGATCTGGTCTATCCCATCGCCCCGGGGACGGCCGACGACGGCGCCTCCGGTGCGCAGGTGCACGACCGGCAGCACTACAAGCTGATCGGCTGGCGCCACGGCATCTGCGGATACCGCCGGTTCTTCTCCATCACTTCGCTGGCCGGGCTGCGACAGGAAGACCGCGCGGTGTTCGACGCCACGCACGTCGAGGTGAAACGCTGGTTCGACGAGGGCCTGGTCGACGGTATCCGGATCGACCACCCGGACGGATTGTCCGATCCCACAGGCTATCTGGGCTGGCTGCGGGAGCTCGCGGGACCGCAGGCGTGGATCGTGATCGAGAAGATCCTCGCCGTCGACGAGCCGCTGGACCCGAGCCTGCCCGTCGCAGGCACCACCGGCTACGACGCGCTGCGCGAGGCGGGCGGCGTCTTCGTCGACCCCACCGGTGAGCCGTCGCTGACCGAGCTGGTCTCCTCGGCCGGTCTGGACTACGCCGGCATGGCCGACGAGGCGCGCCGACTCAAGGTCGACGCCGTGACCGTCACGCTCGCCAGCGAACTGGCGCGGCTGCGCCGAGCCGTCGTGGCCAGCACCGGACGTGACCACGAGCTGCTGCCCGAGGCGATCGCCGAACTGCTCAGCCACATCGGGGTGTACCGCTCCGACTACCTGACCCTGTCGCTGGTGCTGCCGGCCGCGCTCGCCGAGACCACGGCGGCGCGCCCTGATCTGGCGGAACCGTTGACGCTGCTGACCGCAGCGGTGACGCCCGGTTCGGAAGTCGGTGTGCGGCTGCAGCAGCTGTGCGGCGCGGCGACCGCGAAGTCGATGGAGGACTGCCTGTTCTACCGCGACGCCCGGCTCGTCTCGCTCAACGAGGTCGGCGGAGAGCCCGAGCATTTCGGGGTCAGTGCCGCGGAGTTCCACGCCCGGGCGCAGGCACGCGCGGCACTGTGGCCGTCGGCGATGACCACGCTGTCCACCCATGACACCAAGCGCGGCGAGGACGTCCGGGCCCGGATCGGTGTGCTCTCGCAGGTGCCCTCGCTGTGGACGGAGATGGTGCAGGGCTGGGAACGCCTGACGCCCTCCCCCGATCCCCTGACCGGACTCTTTCTGTGGCAGAACATCTTCGGCGTCTGGCCGGTCGATGGAACCGTGACGGACGAGCTGCGGGAGCGGCTGCACGCCTACACCGAGAAGGCCATCCGCGAGGCAGCGCTGCACACGACGTGGAACGATCCCGACACCGAGTTCGAGACCGCGGTGCACAGCTGGCTCGACAGCGTGCTGGACGGGCCCGTCGCCACCGAACTGACCGCGCTGGTGAAGCGGCTGGACCAGCACGCGCGCGGAGATGCGTTGGGCCAGAAGCTCATCGCCCTCACCGGCCCCGGGGTGCCGGATGTGTACCAGGGCACCGAGCTGTGGGAAGACAGCCTGGTCGATCCCGACAACCGGCGCGCCATCGACTACCCGGCGCGGCGCGCCGCGTTGAGCGACGGCGGCCACCCGAAGATGCGGGTGGTCACCGAGGCGCTGCGGTTGCGCAGGGAACGCCCCGAGACGTTCCTGGCCGGCGGCTACCGCCCGGTGCCCACCGACGGCACCCGCGCCGAGCACCTGGTCGCGTTCGGCCGGGGCCAGGACGTCGTGGTGGCCGTCAGCAGATGGACCACGCGGCTCACCGAATGGGGGGACACGACAGTGACACTCGCCGAGGGAACGTGGACCGACCGGCTGAGCGGTCGTACGCATTCCGGCACCGTGCCGGCCGCCGAGTTGTTCGGTGACCTCCCGGTCGCTCTGTTGGTGCGCGCCGATGCCTGAGCACGAGTTCGCAGTGTGGGCGCCGCGGCCCGACCGGGTGAGCCTTGACCTCGAGGGCACGCTGCACCCGATGGAGCGCAGCGACGACGGATGGTGGCGGGCGAGGGTGGAGGCCGCACCGGATGCGCGCTACGGATTCGTCCTCGACGACAACCCGAAGGTGCTGCCCGATCCCCGATCGCCGCGTCAGCCCGAAGGCGTGCACGAACGCTCGCAGCTGTGGGAACCCGCAGCCGACGCGTGGTCCGACAGCGAGTGGGCCGGGCGGTCGATCGAAGGTGCGGTGATCTACGAGCTGCACATCGGCACCTTCACCCCGGCCGGCACCCTGGACGCCGCGATCGACAAGCTGGACTACCTCGTCGACCTCGGCGTGGACTTCGTGGAAGTCATGCCGGTCAACGCCTTTGGCGGCACCCACGGCTGGGGCTATGACGGCGTCCTCTGGTACGCCGTGCACGAACCGTACGGCGGCCCCGATGCCCTGATTCGCTTCGTCGACGCCTGCCACCGGCGCGGGCTCGGTGTGCTCATCGACGCGGTGTTCAACCACCTGGGCCCCTCGGGCAACTATCTGCCTGAGTTCGGCCCGTACCTCTCCTCGGGCTCCAACCCGTGGGGCGAGTCGATCAACATCGGTGACGCGGGTGCTGATCAGGTGCGCCGCTACATTCTCGACTGTGCGCTGCGCTGGATGCGTGACTTCCATGCCGATGGTCTGCGCCTCGATGCCGTGCACGCATTGGTCGACACCACCGCGATCCACATCCTCGAAGAGATGTCGGCCGAAACCGATTCTCTGGCAGCCGATCTGGGCAGGCCGCTGTCGTTGATCGCCGAGAGCGACCTCAACGACCCGCGTCTGATCACCCCGCGCGACCAGGGCGGGCTGGGCATGACCGCGCAGTGGGACGACGACATCCACCACGCGATCCACACCGCCGTATCCGGTGAGCGGCAGGGCTACTACGGCGACTTCGGCACTTTGGAGACGCTCGCGCAGACGCTGCGACACGGCTACTTCCACGCCGGCACGTTCTCGTCGTTCCGGCAACGCCGCCACGGCAGACCGCTGGACACGGCCACGATCCCGGCGACCCGCCTGCTCGCCTACACGCTCACCCACGACCAGGTGGGCAACCGGGCCATCGGTGACCGGCCGTCGCAGAACCTGACCACCGGTCAGCTGGCCGTCAAGGCGGCGCTCGCACTGGGATCCCCCTACACCGCGATGCTGTTCATGGGTGAGGAGTGGGCGTCGTCGTCACCGTTCCAGTTCTTCAGCAGCCACCCCGAGCCCGATCTGGCGCGGGCGACCGCCGAGGGGCGCAAGAAGGAGTTCGCCGACCACGGATGGGACGCCGACGAGATCCCCGATCCGCAGGATCCGGCGACGTTCGAGCGGTCCAAGCTGAACTGGGACGAGGTCGACGAGGGTGACCACGGCCGGCTGCGGGCGTTCTATCAGAGCCTGATCGCGCTGCGCAGATCCGAACCCGATCTGGCCGATCCGTGGCTCGACCATCTCCGCATCGACTACGACGAGGATGCGCGCTGGTTCGTGATGCACCGGGGTGCCTTCGCCGTGGTCTGCACCCTCGGGGACAGCGACGTCGACGTGCCGGTCACCGGTGACGCGGTGCTCACGTTCGGCGACGCGGAGGTCGGCACGGACGCCACCCGCATGGGCGGGCACGCCGTCGCGGTGCTGCGTCAGGTCAGGTAGCGGTACGTCGGCGAACCCGGCTCGAGCAGCTCGACATGGCACTCCGAGGTGTTCATCCGCGACAGCAAGCCCTCGAGGTCGGACGCTGAGCCCATCTCGATGCCGACCAGCGCTTCGCCGGTCTCCCGGTTGTTGCGCTTGACGTACTCGAACAACGTGATGTCGTCGTTGGGGCCCAGTACTTCGTCGAGGAAACGGCGCAGCGCGCCCGGCTCCTGCGGGAAGTCGACCAGGAAGTAGTGCTTGAGCCCCAGATGCACCAGGGACCGCTCGAGCACCTCGCCGTAGCGGGACACGTCGTTGTTGCCGCCCGAGATCAGGCACACCACCGTGGCGCCCGGCTCGATGTCCGCCTCCACAAGCGCTGCCACCGACAGCGCACCCGCGGGCTCGGCGATGATGCCCTCGTTCTGGTACAGATCGAGCATCGCGGTGCACACCGCACCCTCGTCGACCGTGGTGATCGACACCATGTCGCCCGCAGCAGAGAGCGCGGCGAACGGGAGCGTGCCGACCCGGGCCACCGCGGCGCCGTCGACGAACTGATCGACGTCGGTCAACGTCACCGGCTCCCCGGTGGCCAGCGCGGCCACCAGCGCCGCCGCACCGGCCGGCTCGACGCCCAGCACCGACGTCGTCGCCGTGCGCTCGGCCAGATACGTGGTCACGCCGCTGATGCAGCCACCGCCACCGACCGGCACGATCATCAGGTCGGGCTCCGTACCCAACTGCTCGAGGATCTCGACCGCGATGGTGCCCTGCCCGGCCATCGTGCGCAGATCGTCGTAGGGCGGCACCAGCGTCGCCCCGGTTCGGGCGACGTCGTCGCGGGCGGCCTCGGCGGCAAGGTCATAGGTCTTGCCGCCGACGATGAGCTCGATGAACTCCCCGCCGTGATAGCGGATGCGGTTGCGCTTCTGCTTCGGTGTCTTGGCCGGCACGTACACCCGGCCGTGCACGCCCATCGACCGGCAGGCCAGCGCGAACCCCTGCGCGTGGTTGCCCGCCGACGAACACACGACGCCGGCAGCCTTCTCCTCCGCGCTCAGCTGCATCAGCAGGTTGTAGGCGCCACGCAGCTTGTACGAGCGCACGGCCTGCAGATCCTCGCGCTTCAGGTACACCTGCGCGCCGGTCAGCGCCGAGAGCCGGTCGCTGTACTGCAGCGGGGTCTTCGACACCACGCCCGAAATTCGCTGAGCGGCCTCGTCGATGTCGGCGGCGCGCAGCGGCGCGCCGGCCAAATCGAATCGTGGGCTCTGGCTCAGCTCGGTGGACACGCCGACCATGGTGCCACCGGATGCTCCTGCAGCGGAAATGCCGGACTTCGACACACCCGATGCCATGTCCACATCCGAGGGATTCACGGCCCGAAGAGGGCGGCGCGGCGGCACCGGTGAGAACGAGCATGGAGGGCACAGAAGCCGCCGCACTGACGAGAAAGGTACCCCCCATGGACGTCCTCACTACCGAACTGAGCGTTCCGGACACCCCCGCCGTGGCTCAGGCGACCCGTCTGGTCCGCGACATGGCCGGCCCCTTGATCTACCACCACTCCCGCCGTGTCTACTTCTTCGGCCAGATGCACGCCCGGCTGCAAGGACTGCACCCCGATCCCGAGCTGCTCTACCTGGCCGCGCTGTTCCACGACACCGGGCTAGCGACCCCGTACTGCGCGAAGGAGCAGCGCTTCGAGGTCGACGGCGCCGACCACGCCCGCGCGTTCCTGCTCGACCACGGCTTCACCTCCGCCCAGGCCGACACGGTGTGGACGGCGATCGCCCTGCACACCACCCCCGGAATCCCGGACCGCATGGGAGCCGAGATCGCCGCCACCCACCTCGGCGTACTCACCGACGTCATCGGGGCCGGGCTCGACCGCCTCGACCCCGCTCAGGTCGACCTCGTGCTCGCCCAACACCCGCGCGGCGACTTCAAGAACGCATTCCTGCGCGCCTACTTCGACGGCATCAAGAACCGGCCCGAGACGACCAACGGCACCGTGAACTCCGATGTGCTGGAACACTTTCAGCCCGACTTCCGGCGCGTCACGATGGTCGACCGCGTGCTGGGCGCCGGCTGGCCGAGCTGATGACGGGCGCCGAGATGCACACTGAGATGCACGCCGAGATGCACGCGCTGACAGCCGAGGGCCGGCACAACGGCCTGACACTGACCACCGCTCCCTACCCGCACGCCGCGGAGAACGACGTCGTGGTGGCTGTCCACGCCGCTGGGTTCACACCCGGCGAGCTGGAGTGGCCGACGACGTGGACCGACCGGGCCGGCCGGAACCGCGCACCATCCATACCCGGCCACGAAGTGTCCGGCGTGGTCGTCGAATTGGGTTACGGCACAACGGGTCTGTCCCTCGGACAGCGGGTGTTCGGGCTCACCGACTGGGCCCGTAACGGCACCCTGGCCGAGTACGTGGCCGTCGAGGCACGCAATCTCGCCCCGCTGCCCGCGGACATCGAGCACACCGTGGCCGCGGCACTGCCCGTCTCCGGGCTCACCGCCTGGCAGGCGCTGTTCGTCCACGGCCGGATCGAGCCCGGTCAGACCGTGCTGGTGCACGGGGCCGCGGGCGGCGTCGGATCGATCGCCGTTCA
The DNA here is from genome assembly GCF_022348085.1 of Mycobacterium sp. PSTR-4-N. Taxonomy (GTDB): domain Bacteria; phylum Actinomycetota; class Actinomycetes; order Mycobacteriales; family Mycobacteriaceae; genus Mycobacterium. The sequence goes on from NZ_JAKRFN010000003.1 coordinate 142,863, forward strand.
ACTCGCGCGCGAGGCCGGTGCCCGCGTGATCGGCACCGGCCGCACCCGCGACCGCGATGTCGTGTCCGGGCTGGGCGCCGACGTGTTCGCCGCTCTCGACGACGACCCATGGGACACACTCGGTCCGGTCGACATGGTGCTCGACGTCTTCGGCGGGGACATCGCCCTGCGATCCGGGGCCCTGCTGCGCCCCGGTGGCTCGCTGGTGTCGATCGCCGAACCGGTGCGCGCGGCACCCGACGGTGTCCGGACGGTGTTCTTCGTCGTCGAACCCGACCGGACCCAGCTCGCCGAGATCGTCCAGCGGGTGCGGTCGGGACGGCTGCGGCCACTCGTCGGTGAGATCCGGCCGCTGGCTGAGGCTGCCGACGCGTTCAGCGCACCCCGGCGGGTTCCGGGCAAGACGATCATCACGGTGAGCGGAGAGCGGTCATGAGGCGGCCGGGCGCAGTGACGGTGACCGTCATGACCGCGGCAGCGCTGGTCGCCGGTTGCTCCCCCGCCGCCCACGCTGACGTCCCCCGCGAGACGGTGTTGCCGCTGTTCTCCGCGCCGCTGCCGGACATTCCGGGCGAGACGCTCACGTCGATGCTGGTGAGCTTCCCCGCGAAGGCGCGCGCTGCGCCGCACCGCCACGGCGACGCGTTCGTCTACGCCTATGTTCTCGATGGGTCGCTGCGCAGCCAGCTCGACGGGCAGCCACCGCAAGTCTTCCACCGCGGCGAGAACTGGTCCGAACCGCCGGGCGCGCACCACGTGCTGACCGAGAACGTCAGTGCCACCGAGGAAGCGAGGCTGCTCGTGGTCTTCGTCGCGCCCACCGGGGCTGCGCTCAAGAGCGACGATCCCGGCCACTGACGCGCTGCGCGGTGCTGAACCGGCGCCGATAGGCGGTGGGGCTCAACCCCAGCTCCCGAGCGAAGACGCGGCGCATGCTCTCGTAGCTTCCGAAGCCGGCGCCCGTCGCCGCCTCGGTCGCGGTGTGGCCCCGATCGAGCAGCGCCCTGGCCAGGTCGAAGCGGACGCTTTCGACGTAGCGCGCCGGCGTGGTGGCCAGTTCCTCCCGGAACAGCCGCGTGAGGTGACGTGAGCTGACGTGCAGGTACTCGGCGAGCGCGTGCAGCGAATGGTCGCCGGACGGGTCCGCGGTGACCCGGTCGGTGATCGTCCGCACATCGGGTGACTGCGGGGGTGGCACCTGAAGCGGCGCGGAGAACTGCGACTGGCCGCCCGAGCGCTGCAAGTAGACAACCAGGAGCCGGGCCACCTGGCGGGTGAGATCTGCCCCGTGGTCCTCCTCCACCAGCGCCAGCGCGAGATCTATGCCCGCCGTCACCCCTGCAGAGGTGTAGACGCGACCGTCGCGCACGTAGATGGCGTCGGGCTCCACCCGGCACGTCGGGCACTGCGCAGCCAGCTGGTGGGCGACCTTCCAGTGTGTGGTCGCCCGCTTGCCGTCGAGCAGACCCGCGGCGGCCAGGAGAAAGGCCCCGGTACAGATCGACACGATCCGACGCGCGCCCGCGGCCGGCCGAGCCGCCGCAACGGCCAGGTCGGCGGGTACGCGGGTGCTCGGATAGAGGTCGGAGCCGGGCACCACGTAGATGTCGGGTTCGGCAATGTCGGCGACGGCCGCGTCGACGGCCACCCTCACGCCCTGGTTGGACGTCACGTCAGCGCCGTGGGGTGACACCAGCGTCAGTGCATACGGAGCGCCGAGACGGGTCGCCTCGGTGAAGACCTCGCCCGGTCCAGCGACGTCGAGGAGACTCACGCCGTCGTACACCAGGATCGCGACGGAGCGCACGACCATCGCCCGATTATCTGCTGAACGGACACGCCACATCACAGTTTCGGCTAGCCGAAACCTCATCTACGGGCTATCGTGGACCACATGACCACCGCGCAGGAATTCGGCGATGCCGTGAGCCGGCCCGCCGGCACGGTCTCGATCGCCGGCGTGCTGTGGCCCACCTACAAGGTGGTGGCGTTGGTCGTCGGTCTGATCGTCTTCGCCGCCGTGGCCGTGGTGACGTCGACAGCCGCTGCGGCGGTGCTCAGCGGCGCGGGCGCGGCAACCGTGGTGTGGCTCACCGCGGGTCTGCTGAGCTCTTCCGAGAGCTGACCGCCCCGGCCCGGCGCGTTCACCCGCCGAGGCAACCCGGCCCGAGCAACTCCTTGAGGTCTCCCATCAGCGCCGACGACGGCGTCACGCGCAGGGATTGATCCAGTTCCAGCGTGGTGATGCGCTCCCCGCTGATCAGGCGCAGATGCACCTGAGCGGTTCCCGGATGCCGCGCCAGCACCTGCTTGAGCGCACTGACCTTGTCGACCGTGCACTGCCGCGTCGGAAGGCTCACCGCGACCGGCCGGTTGACCTGCGCGCTGGAGAAGTCGGGGACGATCAGCTCGTTGGCGATCAGCGAGATCCGGTCGTCGCGCTTGGCCACCTTGGCGCCGATCAGCACCACCACGTCATCGGCGATCTCGGCGCCGAACATCGAGTACGTCTGCGGGAAGAACAGCACCTCGATACCGCCGGAGAGGTCCTCGATCTGTGCCGACGCCCAGGGCAGGCCGTTCTTGTTCACCCGCCGGTTGACCGAGGCCAGGATGCCGCCGACGCGGACCTGGGTGTCGTTGGCGATGTCGCCTTCCAGAATCGCCGGGATCTGGGTGTCGACCTGCGCGGCCAACAGGTGCGCGATCCCGTTGAGCGGATGCCCGGACACGTAGAGGCCCAGCATCTCGCGCTCCAGTGCGAGCTTGTGCTTGTCCTCCCACTCATCGTCGGGCACCTTGATCGTGAAGACCGATTCCGTCTCGGAATCACCGCCCCCGAAGAGGTCGAACTGCCCCATCGCCTCGGCCTTCTTGGTGCCGAGCACCGAGTCGACCGCGTCGGTGTGCACGAGGAACAAACCCTTGCGCGGATGCCCCAGCGAGTCGAAGGCCCCGGCCTTGATCAGCGACTCCGTCACCTTCTTGTTGCAGGCGGTGATGTCGATCTTGTTGAGGTAGTCCGAGAAGTCGGCGTACTTGCCCTTCTCGGCACGCGTATTGACAAGGGAAGCAACGACATTGGCGCCCACGTTGCGCACCGCACCGAGCCCGAAGCGGATGTCGTCGCCCACCGAGGCGAAGTTCTGCACCGACTCGTTGACGTCCGGCGGCAGCACCGTGATGCCGAGGCGCCGGCAGTCGGCCAGATACACCGCGGCCTTGTCCTTGTCGTCGCCGACCGAGGTGAGCAGACCGGCCATGTACTCGGCGGGATAGTTCGCCTTCAGGTAAGCGGTCCAATAAGACACCAGCCCGTACCCGGCGGCGTGCGATTTGTTGAACGCGTACCCGGCGAACGGAAGGATGGTGTCCCACAACGCTTTCACCGCGGCGGCGGAGAATCCGTTGGCCGTCATGCCCTCCAGGAAGCCCTTGTACTCGGCTTCGAGGACCTCGAGCTTCTTCTTGCCCATGGCCTTGCGCAGCGCATCGGCCTTGCCCATCGAGTAGCCGGCGACCTTCTGCGCGATGAACATGATCTGCTCTTGGTAGACGATCAGACCGTAGGTCTCGGCCAGGATCTCCTTGAGCGGTTCCTCGAGTTCGGGGTGGATGGGCTTGATCGCCTGGCGCCCGTTCTTGCGGTCGGCGTAGTCGTTGTGGGCGTTCATGCCCATCGGGCCGGGCCGGTACAGCGCCAACACGGCGACGATGTCGTTGAACTCCGTGGGCTGCATGCGGCGCAGCAGGTCGCGCATCGGCCCGCCGTCGAGCTGGAACACCCCGAGCGTGTCACCGCGGCCCAGCAGTTCGTAGGCCTTCGGGTCGTCGAGAGCGAGCGATTCGAGGTCGACGTCCTCGCCGCGGTTGGCCTTGATGTTGTCGATGCAGTCGCCGATGATCGTCAGGTTGCGCAGCCCGAGGAAGTCCATCTTCAGCAGGCCGATGGCCTCACACGACGGGTAATCCCAGCCGGTGATGACCGCACCGTCCTGCGGACGCTTCCACAGTGGGATGGCCTCCATCAGCGGCTCGGAGCTCATGATCACCGCGCAGGCATGGACGCCTGCGTTGCGGACGAGGCCCTCGAGCCCCCGCGCGGTCTCGTAGATCGTCCGGACGTCGGGGTCGGTGTCGATCAGCGCGCGGACTTCGGCGGCTTCCTTGTACCGCTCGTGGGTCGGATCGGTGATGCCGGACACCGGGATGTCCTTGGCCATGATGGGCGGCGGCAGCGCCTTGGTGATCCGGTCGGCGATCGCGAAACCGGGCTGACCGTAGTGCACCCGCGCCGAATCCTTCAGCGCAGCTTTGGTCTTGATCGTGCCGAACGTGATGACCTGGGCAACCCGGTCGCTTCCCCACTTGTTCGCCGCGTAGCGCAGCATCTCGCCGCGCCGACGGTCGTCGAAGTCGATGTCGATGTCGGGGGCCGACGGACGCTCGGGGTTGAGGAACCGTTCGAACAGCAGGCCGTGCGGAATGGGGTCGATGTTGGTGATGCCCATCGCGTAGGCCACCAGCGAACCCGCGGCCGAACCGCGGCCCGGGCCGACGCGGATGCCCACGGAGCGGGCGTAGTTGATGAGGTCGGCGACGATGAGGAAGTACGCCGGGAAGCCCTTGTCGCAGATGACCTTGATCTCGTACTCGGCACGGTCGAGGTACTCCTCCGGAACGGGCGCGCCGTGGAACCGTCGCTCCGCCAGTCCGGTCATGACCTCATGGGTGAGCCAGGACCCTTGGTCGTGGCCATCGGGCACCGGGAACACCGGCATCCGGTCCTTGGGCGCCCAGACGTCGGTGTAGGGCTGGACGCGTTCGGCGATGAGCAGCGTCGAGTCGCAGGCGCCCGGCACCTGGTCGTCCCAGAGCGCCCGCATCTCGGCGGCCGACTTGAGGTAGTAACCGTCCCCGTCGAACTTGAACCGGTTCGGATCCGAGAGGGTCTTGCCGGTCTGGATGCACAGCAGCGCCTCGTGGTTCTGCGAGGCGTCCCGGGTGACGTAGTGGCAGTCATTGGTGGCCAGGGGACGGATGTCGAGCTTCCTGCCGATCTCCAGCAGGCCCTCGCGGACGCGGCGCTCGATGTCGAGGCCGTGGTCCATCAGCTCGAGGAAGAAGTTCTCGGGACCGAAGATCTCCCGCCACTTGGCCGCCGCCTCGAGCGCTTCTTTCTGATGCCCCAGCCGCAGCCGGGTCTGCACTTCCCCCGACGGACAGCCGGTGGTGGCGATGATGCCCTCGGCGTGTTCGGCGATGATCTCGGCATCCATTCGGGACCACTTGCCGAGCTGGCCCTCGAACGACGCCAGCGATGACAGCTTGAACAGGTTGCGCAGCCCCGTCGCGTTCTCCGCGACCATCGTCATGTGCGTGTAGGAACCGCTGCCCGAGACGTCGTCGGACTTCTGGCTCGGATCGCCCCACAGCACGCGCTTGGTGTCGAAACGGGAGGCCGGCGCGATGTAGGCCTCGATACCGATGATCGGCGTGATGCCGGCATCGGTCGCCGCGTTGTAGAACTCGCTGGCGCCGAACATGTTTCCGTGGTCGGTCATGCCGATCGCGGGCATCTCGAGACGCTGGGCCTCGGCGAGCATCGGCTTGACCTTCGCGGCGCCGTCCAGCATCGAGTACTCGGTGTGGTTGTGGAGATGCACGAATGACCCGCTCATAGGCAGGCCAGTCTATGGCCGCGCACCGACACCGTCGGGCGTGTCGCCGGGCGTGTTCCCGGGCGTGTCTCGAGCAGGTCTCGAAGGGTGCGTCAGCGCCCGCCAGACTGCGCCGTCAGCAATTGGTCATCAAAGGCATTCAACAGTTGCCTGGCAACCATTGGACCCTTTCCGTCGCGGGCCACGAATCCCGCGTGGAACGCGATCCCCCAGAACACCGACGCGAGCAGATCGGCAAGCCCGCGGGCGCCGTCGTCCGACACGGCAGCAGCCAGTGAGCCGTAGAACCCGTGAATCGCCGCGATCACCGACTCGGCGGTCGGGCTGCGGTGCACGCCTCGACGCTGCTCGACCTGCACTGTCACCAGGAAACGCAGCGCGCCGGGGTCCTCCCCGCAGAGGCGCACGACCTCTTCGGTGAACGCGACGAGTTGCCCGCGGGAATCCGACCGCTGCCGCGCGTGCGCGATACAGGCCGTGATCTGCGCGTGCACGGCCTGGACCAGCGTCTCGTAGACCTGGTCGCGGGTCTGGAAGTAGTAGTGGAGCGTGGGTCTGCTGACCCCGGCTCGCACCGCGATCTGCTGGAACGTCGCCGCGGGATAACCACACTCGGTGATGACGTCCCGCGCGGCCCGCACAATGGTCTGCCGGGTCCGCTCGGAATCCGCACCCACGGGGCGGCCGCGGCCCCTCGTGCCGGTCGCGGAGTCCACGAGCAAACGTTAGGACATTGCTGCCAGCGGGTCAATCAGCAAACCGGCAAAACTAGGCGGCACACGGATCCTGGACCCGGCGTTCGGCGCGGGCGCGCCGCACCGCGTCGAGGGTGAACACCGCGAGCGCCACCCAGATCAACGCGAAGCCCAACCAGCGTGCCGGCGGCATCGGTTCGTGGCCGACGAGCACCCCCCAGGACAGCTGCATCGCCGGTGTCAGATAGAACAACAGCCCCAGCGTCACCATCGGCAGCCGTTGGGCGGCGGCGGCGAACAGCAGCAACGGCAGCGCCGTCAGCAGACCCGAGAGCACCAGCAGCAACGCGTGCGGCGCTCCGTGATCGCCGAACGTCGCATGACCGGACAGCGTCAGCACGACCACGTACGCCAGCGCGAACGGCGTCGCCAGCCCGGCTTCCACCCCCACGCTGACGCGGGGATCGGTCGGCACCAGCTTCTTCACCGCGCCGTAGAGGCCGAACGACAGCGCCAGCCCCAGCCCGATCAGCGGCGGCGAACCGACCTCGACGGTCAACACCACGACCGCGACCACCGCGATCGTCAGCGCCCCGATCTGCCAGCGGTTCAGCCGTTCCCGGAAGATGAGCATCCCCAGCGCGATGGACACCAGTGGGTTGATGAAGTACCCGAGTGCGGCGTCGACGACGTGTCCGTTGTTGACCGCGTAGACATAGATCAGCCAGTTCATCGAGATCAGCGCGGCCGCGGCGGTCAGCAGCAGCCACACCCGTCCGGTGATCCGCCGGAGATCGCCGAGGCGGCGCACGACGGCGACCACGACCACCATCAGCAGGAAACTCCAGATGATGCGGTGCGCCAGCACCTCCACTGCGCCGGCCGGCTTGAGCAGCGGAAAGAACGCGGGGAACAGTCCCCACATGCCGTAGGCGCCGGCGCCGAATAGCAGGCCCGATCTCACCGTCCGGGACCGCGCAAGACGTCCAGGGCCTGCTGCAGATCGGCGGGGTACGGGCTGGTGATCTCGATCTGCCTGCCGTCGGCGGGATGGGCGAACGCCAGAGAGCGGGCGTGCAGCCACTGCCGGGTCAGGCCCAGGCGGGCGGCCAGCGTCGGGTCCGCGCCGTAGGTCAGGTCCCCGCAGCAGGGGTGGTGCAGTGCGGCGAAATGCACGCGGATCTGGTGAGTGCGCCCGGTCTCGAGGTGGATGTCGAGCAGGCTGGCGGCCTGGTGGGCTTCGAGCGTGTCGTAGTGGGTGACGCTGTTGCGGCCGCCCTCGACCACCGCGAACTTCCAATCATGGCCGCGGTGACGCCCGATCGGCGCGTCGATCGTGCCGCTGGACGGATCGGGGTGGCCCTGCACCAGCGCGTGGTAGCGCTTGTCGACCGTGCGCTGCTTGAAGGCCCGCTTGAGCACCGTGTAGGCACGTTCGGACAGCGCCACCACCATCACCCCCGACGTACCGACGTCGAGCCGGTGCACGATGCCCTGACGTTCATGGATGCCCGAGGTGCTGATCCGGAACCCGGCGGCGGCCAGTCCCCCGAGCACCGTCGGGCCGTGCCAGCCGACGGTCGCGTGTGCTGCCACCCCCGGGGGTTTGTCGACGGCGACGATGTCGTCGTCGGAGTACAGGATGGCCATGCCCTCGATGTCCTCGGGCACGTTCTCGACCGGCGGCGGCGCCTCGGGCAGCCGCACCTCGAGCCATGCGCCCGCGATGAGCTTGTCGGACTTGCCCGCCGGCGCCCCGTCGAGTTCCACCCCGCCCTCTTCGGCCAGCGTCGCGGCCGCCGTCCGGGACAGCCCCAGCAGCCGTGCGAGACCCGCGTCGACCCGCATGCCCGCGAGGCCCTCGGGCACCGGCAAGGACCGTGTGGTCATTGCTCGGTGTCGCCGGCGCGGCGCCGGCCGGGCCTGTCGAAGTCGAACCCGAACAGCGAGAGGGCCACCAGCAGGATCGCCCCGCCCACCACCGACGGGTCGGCGACGTTGAAGACGGGCCACCATCCGATCGACAGGAAGTCGACGACGTGGCCGCGCAGCGGGCCGGGCGAGCGGAAGAACCGGTCCACGAGGTTGCCCATCGCGCCGCCCAGGATCATGCCCAGCCCGAGCGCCCACCACGGCGAGACGAGCCGGCGCCCCATCCAGATGATGCCCACCACCACGCCGATGGCCACCAAGGTCAGCACCCAGGTGTAACCGGTCGCCATCGAGAACGCGGCCCCGGAGTTGCGGACCAGCGTCCACGTCACGGTGTCGCCGATGATGGAGACGGGCTGTCCGGGGGTCAGCAGTTCGACCGCGAGGATCTTGGTGACGATGTCGACCACCAGCACCACGGCGGCGACCCCCAGGAGCAGGCGCAGCCGCCGGCGCGGGGTCTCGGCCCCGGAATCGGCTGCCGGCGGGTCCGCGGCATCGCCGGTCGCCGGTTCGGCCGGGCTGGAGGATTCGTCAGTCACGCCGTCCATCATCGCAAAGCGGCGATGGGGAAGAATCCAGCCATGGCCCGCCTCGTCGTGATCGCCACCGGCGGCACCATCTCCACCAGTGCCGATGCCGACGGCGTCAAGCGTCCCACCCGGTCGGGTGCCGAGCTGACCGCCGGTCTCGACGTCGAGGTCGTCGAAGCCTTGCGCACCGACAGCTCCCAGATGGTGCCCGCCGACTGGGACGTCATCGCCGCCGCCGTGCACGAGGCGGCCGAGAGTGCCGACGGGATCGTCGTCACCCACGGCACCGACTCCCTCGAGGAGACCGCGCTCTGGCTGGCGCTCACATACTCGGGAGCGGTGCCGGTGGTGCTGACCGGTGCGCAGCGCAGCGCGGATGCCCCGGACGCCGACGGCCCGGCCAATCTGCGCCACGCGCTCGCCGTGGCGGCCGATCCGACGATGCGCAGCAATGTGGTGGTGGCGTTCGCCGGTGAGGTTTTCGCAGCGCTCGGGCTCACCAAGGTGAGTACGGACAGCGACCAGAGCTTCGCGGGGCGCACGCCCGGAGGACGCCCGCACCTCGGTGCGCTGCGTGCGGCCGACGCACCGCGGGTCGACATCGTCGCCGCGTATCCCGGCGCGGACAGCGCCGCGCTGGACGCCTGCGCAGCGGCCGGGGCCCGCGGTGTCGTGGTCGAGGCGATGGGCGCCGGCAACGTGGGCACCGCGCTGATCGAGGGGGTGCGGCGGCACTGCGCGGCCGGCGTCGCGGTGGTGGTGTCGACGCGGGTGCCCGGCGGCCGGGTCACCGCCGGCTACGGCCCCGGCCATGACCTGGTGACCGCGGGTGCGGTGCTGGTGCCCACGGTGCGGCCGCCGCAGGCACGCGTGCTGCTGATGGCGGCGCTGGCCGCCGGCTCACCGGTCGACGATGTCTTCGCCCGCTGGGGTTGACTCCGCGCCGAGCTGATCGACGAACTCCGGCCAATCCAGGCTGTCGACGGGATTGGCCCGTGACAGCGCAGGGTCGTCGCCGGAGAACGTGCGGGCGATGCCGGGGCCGTGTGCCCGGGTCTCGAACCGCACCGTCAGCACGCCGTGCCCGGCGCCCTGCACCCAGCCGTGCCCGTACCCGGTGTGGGCCACGTCGTCGCCGATCCGCCAGGCCGGTGCGGTCGCCGCGACGTCGGTCACCGTGTCCGGCACCCCCGCGTCGGAGGTCTGGGACGCGGCGATGAGCCCGGGATCGGCGAACAACGGCTCCTGCCGCACCTCGGTCAGCCCCGAGAACCCTACGCCGACAAGACGAACCGGGCCGATCTCCACCGGGTCGAGCAGCAGCTTGCGCGCGGTGCCGATGAGCGTCGCCGCCTCGGTGGTCGCGTACGGCAACGTGGCCGACCGGGTCAGCGTGCTCATGTCCGAGCGCTTGAGCTTGACCGTGATGGTGCGCGCCCCGCGGCCGTCCTTCTCCAGCCGGCGGTGCGCGTGATCGCCGATCGGCCCGATCGCCTCGCGCAGCTGCGCCAGCGTGATCAGGTCCTCGGCGAACGTCGACTCGGCGCTGATCTGCTTGGCCGGGGCGTTCTCGGCGACCGGCCGGTCGTCGACACCGCGGGCCAGCCGGTGCAGTGCCGGTCCGACCGTGGCGCCCAGGACGTCGGCCACCTCCGCTTCGGTGAGCGCGGCCAGCGCGCCGATCGTCTCGATGCCGAGCCGGTGCAGCCTGTCCTCGGCCACCGGGCCGATCCCCCACAGCCGCCGGACGGGCAGACCGGCCAGCAGCGGCACCTCCTCGTCACGGTCGACCACCCGCACGCCGTCGGGCTTGGCCAGGCCCGACGCGATCTTGGCGATCTGCTTGCCCGACCCGGCTCCCACCGAGGCCACCAGGCCGGTCGCCTCCCGCACGTCGGCCCGTAACCGCTCGCAGAACGCCTCGACCTCGCCGGCACTCGCACCCGCCAGCTCGACCGGTTCCCCGAAGGCTTCGTCGTAGGAAAGCTGTTCGAGCACAGGCACTCTCGCCCGCACCGTGTCGAAGACCCGGCGGCTGGCCAGCCCGTAGACCACGCCGCGGGGCGGCAGTACCACCGCGCCGGCGCCCACCAGACGACGTGCCTGGTGCATCGGCATCGCCGACCGCGCCCCGAACCGGCGTGCCTCGTAGCTGGCCCCAGCCACCACGCCCCGGCCACCCAGACCGCCGACGAGCACCGGCCTGCCACGCAGCGTGGGCCGCGTCAGCTGCTCCACCGACGCGAAGAACGCGTCCATGTCCAGGTGCAGGACCCATCGCGCGCCCACACCGCTGACTGTAGGCGGCTAGCGTGGGCGGCGTGCACGACGTACCGATCCGCGACGAGACGATCCGCCTCGGCCAGTTCCTGAAGCTGGCGAACCTGATCGACAGCGGCGCCGACGCCAAGGGCGTGATCTCCGACGGACTGGTCGCCGTCAACGACGTCGTCGAGACGCGGCGCGGCCGTCAACTCAGGGCCGGGGACGTCGTCAGCTTCGGCGGACAGAGCGCGCGGGTCGGCTGACCGTCAGACCTTCTGGAGGCTGACCCGGACCCCGTCACCGATCTCGGCACCGTCGACGGGCTCGCCGAACGAGAAGTCCGTCGCGAGGATCTCCCCCGCGATCAGCCCGGCGTGCGCATGCGCCCACGGCTGTTTGTCGGCGGGTACGGACATCACGACCCGGATGCGATCGGAGACGTCGAGTCCCGAGGTCTTTCGCAACTCCTGCAGCTCACGGACGCGGTCCTTGGCCCAGCCTTCGGCCTCCAGTTCCGGGGTCAGCGTGCCGTCGAGCACCACCAGACCGGCACCGTCGGGCAGCGCCGCGGTCCACTGCGGATCGGCCGCGACCAGCCGGGACGTGAATTCCTCGGGCAGCAGCACCGCGGGTCCGGCGGTCAAGGTGCCATCGGCGTTGAGCACGCCCTCCCCCGCCTTGACCGCCTTGATCGCGGCCTGCACGTCCTTGCCGATCCGCGGGCCGGCCGCACGGGCGTTGACGGCCAGCTCGAACCGGCCGTGCGCGGCGATGTCGTCGGTCAGCTCGACCGCCTTGACGTTGAGCTCGTCGGCCAGCAACTCTCGATACGCCGTCAACCGATTCGGATCATCAACGGCAACAACGAGTTTCGGTAGAGGTAGGCGCACCCGCAGCTTCTTGGCCTTACGTAGCGACGAGCCCACCGAGGCCACCTCGCGCACCAGGTCCATGTCGGCGACCAGCTGGGGATCGGCGGGCAGGGTGTCGGGTTCCGGCCAGTCGGTCAAATGCACCGATCGTTCGCCGGTGAGGTCGCGCCAGATCCGCTCGGTGGCCAGGGGCAGCAGCGGCGCGGCGAGCCGGCACGTCACCTCCAGCACGGTGTGCAGGGTGTCGATGGCGTCGCGGTCCTCCTCCCAGAACCGCGAACGCGACCGCCGCACATACCAGTTCGTCAGCGCCTCGGTGAACTGGCGGAGCTGGTCGCAGGCCATCGAGATGTCGCAGACGTCCATCGACTCCGTCAGCTCGTCACGCAGCACCGCGAGCTTGGCCAGGATGTAGCGGTCCAGCACATGGGTGGAGTCGGTGCGCCAGGTCCCTTTCTGCGGGGCGTAGAGCGCAAGGAAGGAGTACGCGTTCCACAGCGGGAGGAGCACCTGCCGCACGCCTTCGCGGATGCCCTGCTCGGTGACCACGAGGTTGCCGCCGCGCAGGATCGGCGATGCCATCAGGAACCACCGCATCGCATCGGAGCCGTCCCGGTCGAACACCTCGGTGACGTCGGGGTAGTTGCGCAGCGACTTGCTCATCTTCTGGCCGTCGTTGCCCAGCACGATGCCGTGGCTCACGCACGTGCGGAACGCCGGGCGGTCGAACAGTGCGGTGGCCAGCACGTGCAGCGTGTAGAACCAGCCGCGGGTCTGACCGATGTACTCGACGATGAAGTCGCCGGGGAAGTGCGACTCGAACCACTGCTGGTTCTCGAACGGATAGTGCACCTGCCCGTAGGGCATCGAGCCCGAGTCGAACCACACGTCGAAGACGTCCTCGATGCGCCGCATCGTGGAACGGCCGGTCGGATCGTCGGGATTGGGCCGGGTCAGCTCGTCGATGTAGGGCCGGTGCAGGTTGTCCGGGCGTACCCCGAAGTCGCGTTCGAGTTCGTCGAGGCTGCCGTAGACGTCGACTCGAGGATAGGCCGGGTCGTCGGACTTCCAGACCGGAATCGGACTGCCCCAGTAGCGATTTCGAGAGATGGACCAGTCGCGGGCGCCGGCCAACCACTTGCCGAACTGCCCGTCCTTGACGTGCTCGGGATACCAGGTGATCTCCTGGTTGAGCTCGACCATCCGATCCCGGATCTCGGTGACCTTGATGAACCACGACGACACCGCGCGGTAGATCAGCGGATTGCGGCACCGCCAGCAGTGCGGATAGGAGTGCTCATAGGTGTCGTGACGCAGCAGCACCGCGCCGTTGGCAGCCGCCGGGCCGGTGCCGTTCTTCAGGTCGCGGATGATGTGCGGGTTCGCCTCGAAGACGTGCTGACCCTGGTAGTCGGGCACGGTCGCGTCGAAGCGGCCCCGCGCGTCGACGGGGGTGACGGCCTCGATCCCGCCCGCCGACGCGGTCGTCATGTCGTCCTCGCCGTAGGCCGGTGACATGTGCACCAGGCCGGTGCCGTCCTCGGTGCTGACGAAATCGGCGGGCAGCACGCGAAAGGCGTTGAGCGAGGTCATGAAATACGGGAACGGCGGGGCGTAGGTGACCTCGAGAAGGTCGCGACCGGTGTAGGTGGCGACCACCGTGGGCTCCTCCCCCAGCTCCCGCGTGTAGGAGCCGAGCCGGGCTTCGGCGATCACGTAGCGCCGTCCGTCCTGCTCGACGACGACGTAGGTCACGTCGGGGTTGACCGCCACGGCCTGGTTCGACGGCAGCGTCCACGGGGTGGTGGTCCAGATCAGCAGATGGGCGCCGATCAGGTCCGGCTGGGGACCCCCGGTGATGCGGAAGCCGACGGTCAGCGCCGGGTCCTGCCGGCTCTGGTAGACGTCGTCGTCCATCCGCAGCTCGTGGCTCGACAGCGGGGTCTCGTCGTTCCAGCAGTACGGCAGTACCCGGTAGCCCTCGTAGGCCAGCCCCTTGTCCCACAGCTGCTTGAACGCCCACAGCACGGACTCCATGAACCCCAGATCCAGGGTCTTGTAGTCGTTGTCGAAGTCGACCCAGCGGGCCTGGCGGGTGACATAGCTGCGCCACTCGTCGGTGTACTTCAGCACGGACGCGCGGCAGGCGTCGTTGAACTTCTCGATGCCGAGTTCCTCGATCTGCGCCTTGCTGGTGATGCCCAGCTGACGCTGCACCTCCAGTTCGGCGGGCAGGCCGTGGGTGTCCCAGCCGAACCGCCGCTCGACCTTGTACCCGCGCATCGTCCGGTAGCGCGGCACGATGTCCTTGACGTAGCCGGTGAGCAGGTGACCGTAGTGCGGCAGACCGTTGGCGAAGGGCGGCCCGTCGTAGAACACGTACTCCGGCGCATCGTCGCGCTGGGCGATGCTCGCACGGAACGTGTCGTCACGGTCCCAGTAGTCGAGGACGCCGAGTTCCAGGCTCGGGAAGTCGGGCGATCCACTCGCCGGCTTGGGGTACGCACTCACCGTCTGTCTCCTGTGCCACTTGCAGGCACGGGGACGACGTCGCGCGGTGCGCGAGCGCCGCGGTACCACCCCGCTTGCGCACCTGCGGTGCGCCGCTCGTTCGCAGGCTGTGACGGGCCCACCCGTTCGGGTCTAGTGAGCGCTCGGCGCGCCGTTCTTCCGAAGGCTCCCCGGTGATGGCCGGATCGACGCCAGTGCCGCCAGTCTAGCGGGGACGGTTACAGCGGCGCGCCGGCGTCGGAGGTGATCTCGATCAGCGCGAGGCCGAACTGTTCGGCCAGCTCCTCGACCGAGTAGGCGTCGAACCGGGCGGCGTCATAGGTCCAGTCGACCTGCAGGGCGTCAGCCGTGCGTCGGACGTCGATCTGCAGGGCGGCGGTGTCCGAGGCGACGACCGCTCCGTCGAGCAACAGAGCGATGTCGGCGGGTGCATCGGAGACGGCCTCAGACAGGGCGTCAGAGAGTGCATTGTGCGCCCCCTGCAGCATCTCACTGGGCCCCATCGGCATGCCGGCCGCGCACAGCAGCGTCACCGCACGAGGCGATCCGAAGGCCTTGCTGCGGACGGCCACCGCGACAGCGCCGTCCCCGCGGGTGCGGCCCAGCGTGCGCCCGAGGGCGGCGAGCAGGATCTCCTCGGCCCGTACACCGAGCCACTCCGCCGCTCCGTCGAGTTCGGCGGCGAGTTCGCTCGATGCAGCGCTCGCGTGGGTGACCAACTGGGCAGGGGCCGACGGCGCCGCCCCCCGGTCGAAGATGTCCAACGCTATCGGCGCCGCAATGGCCAAGGCGTGCTTGACCTCGTCAGGCAGGAAGGGAGCGACCATGCAGCTAACCGTAGCGCGGATGTCCCAGAATTGGGAGACTGCTCCCAAAACTGTGACGGCCGTGTCAATTAAGAAAAGTCTGATCTGTTTGCCGCCAGGGCTGACCTGGCGGCCGTTCCCGGTTTACAGTGTTCAGGTGCCCAGGACAGACGAGAACGGCAGACAGCTCAAGGCGTTGCTCGACTACCTGCTCGACGGGGAGATCGACGCGAAGGACATCTACGACGCCCTCGGGACGTCCAGCAGCACGTATTACCGACGCATCAAAGAGCACGACTACCCGAACGCCGAAGAGCTCCGCCGGGTCGCCGATCGCTTCGACCTCAGCTATCCGGATCTGCAGATCCAGTTCGGTCTGATGACCCGGCAAGAAGTGTTCACCTACGTCGAGTCGGCCCGCGCCTCGGTGGCGACCCGCCAGACCTCAGCACCGGCGGTGGCTGCGCAGACCCGGCGTCGGCCTCGGTTGTCGGAGCTGACGCCGCGGCTCGACGCCCCGCCCCTGTAAGAGACGGTCCCGATGGCCCTGGCGTCCCTCATCGCGATCACGCTGCTGTGTATCGCATGGAGCTTGTGGATTCGGCGTGTCACGTGGTCGTGCCGCTGGGAGGTGGCCGCGACGCTGAACATCGCGCTGCAAGGCATCGCGGTGGCACTGATGTCGCCGTGGGCCTCCGAAACGGTCGGCCACTGGCTGTATTCACTGACCGGCAAGTGGAACCTGGAGGATTACCTCGGCCACGATGCCTACATCGTGGCCGCATCCGCGGTGGTCTACAACACGCTCGGCCGGCTCGAGACCGACCACGCCATGCACCAGAGGTTCAAGCAGTTCGTCGAGCGGCCCGCGACGCTGTGTATTCCACTGCTGCTCGCTGCGTTCTGGCTCGGGAACGGCGCGGCGATCTATCGCCCGGATTTCTTCGAGGTGCCCACCGACCTGTGGCTGAACCTGTACTGGCTGCTGCTGTGCGGAATGCTGATCTACCTGCTGAGCTACGGGTCGCGCGCACTCCTGATCCTGCGCAGCGATCCGCGATCCCGCCACATCGCCAACATCTACCTGTTTGCCTCGGCGATGGGGATCATCGCATGCCTGGTGCGGATCGTGACCGCGCTCGTCCCCGACCTTCAGACGGTCCAAGGCAGCACGCTGGTGTGGTTCTTCGCGTGCGCCTGCGGTGCCGGTTTCGCGCTGACGTCGGCGCACTCGTGGCGCCTGCGTACGAAGTGGTTCACCCGCGCGGGCGCCTGACGGCGTCGCGGGCACGGAGCAGAAACTCGGTCGTCTTGTCGTAGTCGGGCCGCGGCCCGTCAGTACGCCATTCGTCGACGATTGCGTGAGCGACCTCTCGCAGCTTCAGGTTGCCGTTCTGGGACAACGACTTCATCAGTTCGAATGCGTCGTCGGCGGTCAGTCCGAAGGCCGACATCAGCATGCCCTTGCACTGCTCGATGGCCGGCTGGCTGGCCAACCGGTTGTTCAGCTGACTCATCTTGGCCTGCAGTTCGGCGATCACCACGGGATCGGGACCCGGCACCACCACCGGCCCGATGCGCACGTGCGACAGACGGTCATCGATCGATTCGACCGCCGACGCCCGGACCAGCAGGGTGATCGACCGGCCGTCGCACCGAGCGGCGCGGTCCAGACCCGACACGAACTCGGCGGACAGGTGGTCCGCACCACCGGCGTCCACGGTCACCGACGTCGAACTCGGCGGCGGCAAAGCCGTCCGCACCGCGTCGACGACGGCGGTGGCGTGCTCGGCGTCCACCACACCGGCGACCGCGACATCGGCGTCCGCGGCGGCGAAAACACGGTAGGCGCCACCGTCGTGACTGACGAAGGGATGCAAGCACGCCAGGTCAGCCGCGCCGTCGAGTGCAGCCAGGTCGTAGGCGCACAACGCAGAGACGGGAAAGCGCGCCATCTGTTGGTCCACGAGTATCTCGAAACGTGCGAACGCCCGACGCTGGGTTTCGGTGCGTGCGACCGGGGTGGCGTCCACCACCGCTCGGAAGCCGGTGTAACCGTCGGCGACGGCCCGTTCGGTCGCGGCCACCCGCTCGGCTACCGACGTCTCAGGGTCGACCATGTCGGTGCCGGGAACGAAGCTGTAGAACCGGTCTGCGGGGATGACGGTCACGGGCGCGTCGGCGACGTCTGTACTCATGGTGTTTCGCACCGCGGCCAGTTCTGCGGTCAGCGATCGGGAGCTCCCGCCGCCGACGAACACCACCAACTGGCCCTGCCGTATCCCGTCGGTGAGGTACTCCGCGGCGCGGTGATGGAAGTCGCGCCGGTCGCGATACCCCCAGCCGAGGTGACCGAACGGGAGCAGGCCGGCCGCTGACCCGACGACACCGTGAAGCCGGCTGGTCATCACCTCACCCCATTCGCGCGATCCAGGGGAAACCCTACGCCCGCCCCCTGGCACCGCTTCCCCATTCGGCGACCGTGGAGGCAGCCATATGCGTGCCGCGCCATGTGTCGGCAAAACCGCGACGGTAACGTCAAAAATGACGCTTGCACCGGCCTGTCCTCTATCCGCTGAGCGAAACCAGCGATACCATGGCTCGGGCGCCGGACGGGGAATGGTCGCTTCTGCTCCGCCGCCCGGCGACGACGTGGACCGCGATTGCAGTGTTCAGCAAACAGCACTGACCCGAGTCGCCACCCCAGCGCCCAGACTCAGACGGCCGTCGCAGTCACGTCCTCGAAGGGTGCCCCGAAGTCCGGCACGGGCCGGTACCCCCTGGTTCGGGCCACCGCCGCACCCCGCCGGATCAGGGCCGCCGTGGTCACGAAGCCGGCCTGATCGCTGACCACGAACGGGGTGAGCAGCCGGTTGTGGACGAAGCCGAACGCCAGCCCTCGCTCCGGGTCCGCCCAGCCCAGCGAGCCGCCCAGACCCACGTGGCCGAATCCGGGCAGGATGCCGAACAGCGGAAGCCCGTGATAGCCGAGATGGAACGACAGCGGCATGATCAGGCTGTGATCGGGGCGCAGGCTCCGCCTGCCCACGAGTGCCGCGGCCGTCTCCCGGGACAGGAACTGGGTGCCGTCGATGCGCCCCTCGTTGGCGATCGCGCCGTACATGCGGGCCAGCGCCCGGGCGGTGGCGACGCCGTTGGCCGCCGGGATCTCGCCGTCCAGCAGCGGGGTGTCACCCTGGACGAACGCTTTGACGCCCGGGAAGTACATGGCGCCGAAGCCCGCCGAGATCGGCAGCGCGGCCACCCGCGGCGCGACGAGGTTGAACAACGGATTCTGGAGTCTGCTCTGCGGGCCGATGATGCGGGCCGGCTGCGTCGGGGCGTGCACCGGCGGACGTCCGAGGTGCAGCCCGTCGGTGTTCAGCGGTGCGGCAACCTCGCTGCGGATCAGCTCACGCATCCCGGTGCCCGTCACCGACCGGGCCAACCCGGACAGCAGCCAACCGAAGGTGAACGCGTGGTAGGCCGGGCGGCCCACCAGCCAACTCGCCGGCGCCGCGGCGAGACGATCCTCCATCACCATGTGGTCCATCAGGTCGGGACCCGCAGCCCCGTTCAGTTGCGACAGCCCGGCCCGGTGGCGCATCGCGTCGCGCACCGTGATCTTCGCCTTGCCGTTCGCGCCGAATTCCCGCCAGTACTCCGACACCGGCGCGTCGTAGTCGATGAGGCCGCGATCGGCGAGCCGGTGGATGACCGTGGCCGCCACGCCCTTGGTCGCGGAGAACACCATCGGCGCCGTGTCGGCGGTCCAGTGCCGTCTGCCCCTACGGTCGGACCAGCCGGTCCAGACGTCGACGACGGGCTCGCCGTTCAGGTACACCGCCAGCGCGCCACCGCCGAACCTGCGGTGCGGGAACATCTGCTTGAACGCTCGGACCGCCCACGAGAAAGCGGGGTCTGCAGCTCCCTGCACCCCGTGGGGAAGCGCTCCGTCGCGCTCGTCGGATTTGACGCCCGTCACAATGCAACGAACATACGCCTCGCTGCGGCAAAGCGGTGCGGAGTTACCGATTCGTTAGTCTAAGGATTTGCCGGGGCCTCAGCGGCGGCCAGGATCTGCTGGGCAGCAAGCGTCGGCGTCAGCTCGCCGTCGCGCACCGCGCGCTCCACGTCGGCCCGGATCTCGCGCACCCCGGGATGCGACAACACCCGGTCGAGCACGGCGTCGCGCACCATCGACCAGGTCCATTCCACCTGCTGAGTGCGCCGCCGGGCCTCGAACTCCCCCGCCTCGGTCAGCACGTCCCGGTGCCGCAGCACCGTCGCCCACATCTCCTGCAGCCCCGTGCCTTCCAGTGCGCTCATGGTGAGAACCGGCGGGCGCCACAGGGTTTCGCGGGGATAGAGCAAACGGATCGCGCCTGCGAGCTCACGCGCGGCGGCTTTCGCCTCGACCGCGTGTTCGCCGTCGGCCTTGTTCACCACAACGACGTCGGCGAGCTCCAGAACCCCCTTCTTGATGCCCTGTAGCGAATCGCCGGTGCGTGCCAGCGTCAGGAACACGAACGTATCCACCATGTTGGCGACGGTCACCTCGGACTGCCCGACGCCGACGGTCTCCACCAGGATCACGTCGTAGCCGGCCGCCTCCAGCAGCACGATGGT
Organism: Mycobacterium sp. PSTR-4-N; assembly: GCF_022348085.1. Classification (GTDB taxonomy): domain Bacteria; phylum Actinomycetota; class Actinomycetes; order Mycobacteriales; family Mycobacteriaceae; genus Mycobacterium. Next base: position 162,787 of record NZ_JAKRFN010000003.1, read on the forward strand.
CTCGCGGGTGGCCTTCGCGACGCCGCCGAGCGTCCCTGAGGTCGGCGACGGGCGGATGTAGGCGTCCGGGTGCACAGCCAGCCGCGCCATCCGGGTCTTGTCGCCGAGGATCGAGCCGCCCGTCCGGGTCGACGACGGATCGACGGCCAGCACCGCGACGCGATGGCCCTGCTCGATCAGGTATATGCCCAGCGCTTCGATGGTCGTCGACTTGCCCACGCCGGGCACACCGGTGATGCCGACGTGCAGGGCGCTGCCGGCATCGGGCATCAGTTCGAGCAGCAACTCCTGGGCGCGCTCGCGATGATCGGCGCGGGTCGACTCGACCAGCGTGATCGCCCGCGCGAGTGCCGAGCGGTCACCGCCGCGCAGCGCCGCAGCAAGTTCGACGGGTGAGCTCATCTAGGAGAGGTCGTACCCGAGGCGCTCGGCGAGCTTGGTCAACAACCCGATCGCGGCGTCGGCGATCACGGTGCCCGGCGGGAAGATCGCCGTGGCACCGGCGGCGTAGAGCTCGTCGAAATCGCCGGGCGGGATGACGCCGCCGACGACGATCATGATGTCGGGCCGACCGACCTCGGCCAGCGCATCGCGCAGGGCGGGCACCAGCGTGAGATGTCCCGCCGCCAGCGACGACACTCCGACCACGTGCACGTCGTTGTCGGCAGCCTGGCGTGCCACCTCGTCCGGCGTGGAGAACAGCGACCCGACGTCGACGTCGAAGCCGATGTCGGCGAACGCCGTCGCGATCACCTTCTGCCCGCGGTCGTGACCGTCCTGGCCCATCTTCGCCACCAGGATGCGGGGCCGGCGGCCGTCGGCCTCGGCGAACCTGGTCACCAGCTCGGTGGCGCTGCTGACATTGCTGGCCATGCCCACCTCGTCCCGGTACACCCCGGCGATCGTCCGGATCTCGGCCTGGTGCCGCCCGTACACCTTCTCCAGCGCATCGGAGATCTCCCCGACCGTCGCCTTGGCGCGCGCGGCGGCGATCGCCAGCGCCATCAGGTTGTTACCCAACCCGTCCTCGCCGGCGCGACCGGAAGCCGCTGCGGCCCGGGACAATTCGTCGAGTGCAGCCTGCGTGGCGGCGTTGTCGCGTTCGGCGCGCAACGCCTCGAGTTTGGCGATCTGCTCCGCGCGCACCCTGCTGTTCTCGACCTTGAGGACCTCGATCTCGTGGTCCTCGTCGACCTGGTAGCGGTTGACCCCGATCACCGTCTGCTGGCCCGAGTCGATGCGGGCCTGGGTCCGCGCGGCGGCCTCCTCGATGCGCAGTTTCGGGATGCCCTCGTCGATCGCCTGCGCCATGCCGCCGTGCTCGGCGACCTCGCGGATGTGTTCGCGAGCCTTCTCGGCGAGCTGGTGGGTGAGCCACTCCACGTAGTACGAGCCGCCCCAGGGATCGATCGGCCGGGTGGTTCCCGACTCCTGGGCCAGCAGCAGCTGGGTGTTGCGTGCGATGCGGGCCGAGAAGTCGGTGGGCAGCGCCAGTGCCTCGTCGAGGGCGTTGGTGTGCAGCGACTGGGTGTGGCCCTGGGTCGCCGCCATCGCCTCCACGCAGGTGCGGGCGACGTTGTTGAACGGATCCTGGGCGGTCAGCGACCAGCCGGAGGTCTGCGAATGAGTACGCAGCGACAGGGATTTCGGGTTCCGAGGTTCGAACTGGGCGACCAGCTCGCTCCACAGCAGCCGCCCGGCGCGCAGCTTGGCGACCTCCATGAAGAAGTTCATCCCGATGCCCCAGAAGAAGGACAGTCGCGGCGCGAAAGAGTCGATGTCCAGCCCGGCGTCGAGGCCCGCCTTGATGTACTCGACGCCGTCGGCCAGCGTGTAGGCCAGCTCGAGATCGGCGGTGGCACCGGCTTCCTGGATGTGGTAGCCCGAGATCGAAATGCTGTTGAACTTGGGCATTTTCACGCTGGTGTAGCCGAAGATGTCGGAGATGATCCGCATCGAGGGCTTCGGCGGATAGATGTAGGTGTTGCGGACCATGAACTCTTTGAGGATGTCGTTCTGGATGGTCCCGGCGAGCTTCTCCGGCGGCACACCCTGCTCTTCGGCGGCCACCACATAGAGGGCGAGGATCGGCAACACAGCGCCGTTCATCGTCATCGACACCGACACCGAACCCAGGTCGATGCCGTCGAACAGCTGGCGCATGTCGAGGATGGAATCGATGGCCACGCCGGCCATCCCGACGTCACCGGCCACCCGCGGGTGGTCGGAGTCGTACCCGCGGTGGGTGGCCAGGTCGAAGGCCACCGACAGCCCCTTCTGGCCCGCGGCGAGGTTGCGGCGATAGAACGCGTTCGATTCGGCGGCGGTGGAGAACCCTGCGTACTGCCGGATGGTCCAGGGCTGGTTGACATACATCGTCGGGTAGGGACCGCGGACGAACGGCGGCAGGCCCGGCAGGCTGCCGAGCGGGTATCCCGCAGCGACGACGTCATCTCGGTCGGCGGCGATGTAGACGGGCTTGACGTCGATGCCCTCCGGGGTGGCCCAGTCCAGTTGATCGGCCGTGTACCCGTGCGCCTGCGCCGCCGCGACAGCCGCTTCGGTCACCTGGTCGCGCGTCGGCGCGGCGGCGTCACCGTCGGCGTGCAAGGGAACATCGGCGAAACTCTCGATGGCTGTGCGGGGTTCAGTAGCGGTCACCTTCATGCCCCCAATCGGGTCAGCAGATCCGACAGAACGGACACCGCGTCGATCTTGGCCGTGACGTAGCCGTCGGGTTTGATGTCGGCATCGGCGACCGCCTTCTCCGGGCCCGCCATCAGAATGTGGCGCACCCCAGCGGCGCGAGCGGCGGCCACCGCGTCGGCCACCTCCTGCCCGTATCGGGCGTCGGTACCGCACAGAATCGCGACCTCGGTGGAGCCCGCCGCGGCGATCGCGGCGGCCACCCCATCGGCGGTGACCGGCCCGGGATTCACTGCGTCGATGCCGCCGGCTGCGAGCAGGTTCGCCGCGAACGTGGTGCGGATGTTGTGTTCGGCCAGCGGGCCCAGCGGGAGCAGCACTGCGGCGGGCCGGGCCCCGGTGCGAGCCAGGAACGCATCGGAGCGGTCCCGCAGCGCCTCGAAGTGCGCTGCGTAGCGGTGCACGGTCGGCAACGGATTGCCTTGCGGGAGCGGCATTTCGGCGAGATTGGGGAACTCGTTGACGCCGGTGACCGCGGTGCGCCGATGGGCGATGTCGACGTCACGCCGCTGGGCGACCTCGGCGATGCGGGCGCGCACGTGGTCGCGTGCCGCCTCGAAACCGCCACCGGCTTCGATCTCCTGGAAGGCGCGCCAGGCCGACTCGGCCACGCTTCGGGTGAGGTCCTCCACGAACCACGAGCCGGCGGCCGGGTCGAGGACGCGCCCGAGGTGTGATTCCTCGAGCAACAACAACTGGGTGTTGCGGGCGATGCGCCGTGCGAACGTCCGCGCCGTACCGGGGTATCCGCCGTCGATCGCGACGTCGAACGGGTGCACCAGCACGGTGTCCGCTCCCCCGACGCCGGCTCCGAACGCCGCGACCGTGGTCCGCAACATGTTCACCCAGGGATCACGCTGCGCCATCATCGGCAGCGAGGTGACCGCGTGGACCGTGGCGGCCCCGGCCTCGGGCGCGCCGGCCACGGCGGCCACGCGAGCCCAGAGTTGCCGCACCGCACGGAGTTTGGCGATCGTCATGAATTGGTCGTCGTCGGCGGCGACACGGAAGGAGATCTGGCGCAGCGCGGTCGCGACGGGCAGGCCGGCGTCGAGCAGTGCCCGCAGGTAGGCCACGCCCGCACCGATCGCGGCACCGAGCTCCCAGGACGCGTTGGCGCCGAGGTCGTGCAGGGCCGGTCCGTCGACGGTGACCGCGCGCACGTGCCCGTCGAAATCCTGTGCCGCGGCCTGCGCGACAGCGGTCACCTCCGCCAGGGTGGGCGCCGCGCGATCAGCCAGCGGCGCGAGCAGCGGATCACCACCGAGGTCCACCGACAGGCGGGACCGCTGGTCCTCGTCGAGGCCTGTCAGCATCCCGAGCAGCGTCTCGGCGGTGGTGCGGTACACCGGCCCGGCGCCGGCGACCTCCACGACGATCGGCACCAGATCCAGGTAGACGCCGGCGAGCACGCGGGCCAGGTCGGCCGGGTCGATTACCCCCTGGCCTGAGTCTGCGCGGCCCACGCGCAGCGACAGCGCGCTGACGCCTTCGGTCAACGCGAGCAGGATCGCACCGTTGACCTCGTCGTCACTCGATCCGTCAGCCGGGAACACCTCGGCGACCTTCCAGCCCGACTTGACGTCGCGCAGCGCGTCACCGCCTCGGACGTACGGCCAGCGCCCCGGCAGCGCGGGTTCGGGCAGCTCGTCGGCCTCGCTGTAGAGCGGACGGATCGGGAAGCCCTCGTAGGTGTCCGAGTCGAGCGCCCGCTCCGGCTCAGCACCCAACTCGGCCGGATCGCGGCGGCTGGACTTCGCCAGCACACCCGCCACCGCAGAACGCCATCGGTCGACATCGCCCGTTGTCTGCACAGCCATCAGGCTAAATGATGTTCCTCACGTCGGTGCCGAGAGGTGATCACCGCCCTACCCGTAGGGTGGAAAGCCGTGAAACCCGTCGTCAGCGCGCTGCGCACCGTGCCGGCGACCGTGCTCGCCACGCTGCGGGCGATGCCTCGGACCCGGCTGCTGGCGATGATCGGCACCGGTGTGATCCTCGTCGCAGTCGTGCTGCTGGTACCGCTACCCACCGCCGTGCAACTGCGCGACTGGGCCACTTCCCTCGGCGCCTGGTTCCCGCTGGCGTTTCTGGCCGCCCACGTGGTGGTGACGGTGTTCCCGTTCCCCCGCACGGCGTTCACCCTCGCCGCAGGCCTGCTGTTCGGGCCCTATCTCGGCATCCCGTTGGCCGTCGTGGCGAGCACGCTCAGCGCCGTACTCGCCGTGGCGCTGGTACGTGCCGCCGGCTGGCAGCTGGCCACGCTGGTCAGCCACCCGAAGGTCGACGCGCTCGACGCGCGGCTGCGCGAGCGCGGCTGGGTCGCCGTGATGGCCATGCGGATGATCCCGGCCGTGCCGTTCTCGGTGCTGAACTACGCAGCGGGAGCCTCCGCGGTGCGCCTGCTGCCCTACACCCTGGCCACGATCGCAGGCCTGCTGCCAGGCACCGCCGCGGTCGTCGTGCTCGGCGACGCGTTGACCGGCAACGTCAGCCCGCTGCTGTTCGTGGTGTCGTTCAGTACGGCCGCACTCGGGGTGGCCGGCCTCATCTTCGAGGTGCGGTCCCATCGCCGGGCGGCGGACCCTGCACCGTCATCGCCCCGAACAACACGAGAAACGACGACGCCGCCGCCAGCCCCGGACTCCAGTCCTTCGCCCGGACGTGGGCACCGACCGCCAGCGTGAAGTACACCGTCAACATGAACGTCGTCAGCCTGGCCAGCGCAGGGAACCGGTACACCGACAGCAGCCCCACCGCGGACGCGGCCTTGACGATCGGCAGCACCGGGCGCACGTTCTCGGGCAGGCCCACGGCGTCGAGGGCCGCACGCACGGGCGCGATCGGGCCGATGCAGGCCACGGCGTCGCCGGCCTGCAGCGCCGCCAGGACGGCATAGGCCCGCCGCGAGTGCAGCACCGCCGCCGCGGTCACTGGTCGCCCGCGCCGTGCCGCGGCGCCGCCTGCTGGGTGTAATCGGTGGCCGGGGGCTGCGTCTGTTGCGACAGCGGCGGATACTGCGGCCCGGCGCCGAGCGAGCCCGCGACCGGGGTGCGCGCCTCGGCGACCGCCTGGGCCACCGCCTGCGCGATCTCCGGGTCGGTCTGGGTGTTGAACCACTCCGCCACCTCGGCAGAGTCATCCTCCGGCTTGGCCAGGTCGTCCTCCACCGGCGAGGGCTGGTAGCGGAACACGCCGTCGTCGCCGGGGGCGCCGAGCAGCTTCGTGAACCCTTGCAGCGCCGACCCGAAGTCGCTGGGCACCACCCAGACCTTGTTCGCCTCCCCCTTGGCCATCAGCGGCAGCGTCTGCAGGTACTGGTAGGCCAGCAGCTCGGGGGTGGGCCGGCCCGCCTTGATCGCGGCGAACGTCTTCTCGATTGCCTTGGCCTGACCCTGCGCCTGCAGGTACTGCGCGGCGCGTTCACCCTGCGCGCGCAGCATGCGGGACTGCCGGTCAGCCTCGGCGGCCAGGATCGCGGCCTGCTTGGCACCCTCGGCGGCGAGGATCTGCGCCTGCTTCTGCCCTTCGGCCTGCTTGATCGACGCTTCCCGATTGCCCTCGGCGGTCAGGATCATGGCGCGCTTCTCCCGGTCGGCGCGCATCTGCTTCTCCATCGAGTCCTGGATCGACGGCGGCGGATCGATGCTGCGCAGTTCGACGCGGGCGACGCGCAGCCCCCACCGGCCGGTGGCCTCGTCGAGAACGCCGCGCAACTGACCGTTGATCGAGTCACGCGAGGTCAGCGTCTGCTCCAGCGTCATCCCGCCGACGACGTTACGCAGTGTCGTCGTGGTCAGCTGCTCGACGCCGACGATGTAGTTGCTGATCTGATAGACGGCGGCCTGGGGGTTGGTGACCTGGAAGTACACCACCGTGTCGATGTTGACCGTCAAGTTGTCCTCGGTGATCACCGGCTGCGGCGGGAACGAGACGACGCGCTCCCGCAGATCGACTCGGGCGCGAATCTTGTCCACGAACGGCAGCAGCAACGTCAGCTGCCCCGACACCGTCTTGCTGTATCGGCCCAATCGCTCGATCACCGCGGCCTCGGCCTGCGGGATCAGCGCGACCGACTTCGCGACGATGATGATCGCGAACACCACCAGCACCGCGAGGAGAACCAGACCTGCAATCGCACCGTCCACTGTGACTCCTTCTCAAGCGATCTTGGACACGACCGCGGTGGCGCCGTCGATGTGCACGACGGTCACCTGGTCGCCGGGTTCATAGACATCGTTCTCGTTGTAGGGCCGGGCCGTCCAGACCTCGCCGGCCAGCTTCACCTGCCCGGCGTCCCGAGCGACCCGGTCGAGCACCAGCGCGCTCTTGCCCTCGAGGGCCCTGACCGGTTCCGGCAGTCCCGTGCCCGCGTGCATGCGGCGGCGCAACGCCGGGCGGACCCCCACCAGCAGCAGCACCGACACCACGAGGAAGACCAGCCCGTCGGCCCACACCGGCCAGTCCAGCAGCCAGCTCGACCCCGCGGCGGCCAGCGCGCCGCCGCTGAGCATCAACAGGAACAGATCACCCGTCAGCGCTTCGGCGCCGGCCAACGCCAGTGCTGCGATCAGCCAGATCAGCGGTACGGGCATACCAAAAGACTAACGCGCAACCGGCTACAGGAGCTGCTAACAACTACACTGCAGCCATCATGTGGTGTCCCAGTGTTTCGCTGTCCGTGTGGGCCAACTCCTGGCTGGCCGGTGTCGCCGCGCCCGACGACGTGTTGGACGCGTTATCCCAATGGACGCAATCCCATTCGGTCACCGCCTACGATTCCGTGGCCGCCAATCGGACCGGGCTGCCGTGGCCGGATCTGGACAATGCGGGCGTCATGTCGCTGCTGCAGACGATGCGGACGGTGGCCCGGCCCGCGAGCGCTCAGCCCGCGATAGCGCTGGCCCTGCCGGTGCCCGGGGACGTCCGGGGCTTGCCGCCGGGCACCCAGTTCGGCCGCGACGCCATCGCCGTCGGCGAGGCGATCATCGTCGGTGACGTCCGCGCTGCGATCGGTGTGGTGCCCGACTTCGAGTACCTCGACGAGTACACCGACTCGGTCGACGAGGACGAGTTCGAGCCCGAGTTGTGCGGCCTGTCCTGGACCGTCTACTCGCTCGATCGTGCGCCGATGAGCTCGCACACCGACCTCGGCGAGGCCGAGTACACCCTGCGTGACGCCGTCCGGTCGGCCGCCGACGCCCTGGTGTCGCTCCGCGCCGGAGCGACGGGCGCCGACGTCGCCGATCCGCGTCGCCTCGTCGAGCAGGTGCTCGAATCCACACGCGCGCACCGCATTCCAGACCACGCACCCGAGCGGGCGGTCCGGGTGCTGGAGAATGCGGCACACGTCGATGCGATCATCACCGTGAGCTCCGGGTTGCTTCCCATCGGGCAGAGTTCATCGGAGGTCCAGTTGGCCACCGATGCCCTGCGTCCGCTGACCGCGGTGGTCCGCTCGGCGCGACTGGCCGCCGTCGACGCGATCCTGCAGTCGGCCTGGCGACCCTAGGAACTACTGCAGTTCGGCGTGCACAGTGCGCCGTTGACGCTGCACCCGTACCCCGGCACCGGGTCGGGCCCCTCGACACGCGCGGTGGGCAGGCCGCGAACCACCTCGTCCATCAGATCGACCGCCAGGCGCGCGAATCGCGGACTGCTGTTGGGTGTCGTGGCCCGCGCCAGCGCGATCCCGGCCGCGTCGGCCTGCTCCGCCAGTTCGCTGTCGAGGTCCCACACGACCTCGATGTGATCGGCGACGAAGCCGACCGGGCAGACGATCACGGCCTTCGTGCCGGCCTGCGCCAGGCTGTCGAGGTGGTCGCCGACATCGGGTTCCAGCCACGGCACCTGCGGCGGGCCCGAGCGCGACTGCCACACCTGGTCGAAATCGGCGTAGCCGGCGGCGGCCGCGATCAATCGAGAGGCGTAGCCGACCTGGCGTTCGTAGAGATCCGGGCCGCATCGGTTGGCCGCACGCAGCGGAATCGAGTGCGCGGTGAACACCAGACGCGCGTCGTCCCGCAGTTCCCCGGGCAGCGTGGCGGCGGCGTCGCGGATCGCGTCGGCGAACATCTCGATTAGCAGCGGATGGTCGAAGTACTGACGCAGCTTGGTCAGCTGCGGCGCTTCCGGGCCGGTAGCGGCGCGGGCGCGGGCGATGTCCTCCTGGTACTGGGTGCAGCCGGAGTAGCCACCCCAAGCCGAGGTGGAGAACACCGCAGCACGACGAATTCCGTTGTCGCGCATCTGTGCAACGGTGTCTTCGACGAACGGGTGCCAGTTGCGGTTGCCGAAGTAGACCGGGACGTCCGTGCCGCGCCGGGCGAGCTCGGCCTCGATCGCGGTGATCAGATCCCGGTTGATGCCGTTGATCGGCGACACCCCACCGAAATGCAGGTAGTGCTCGGCGACGCTGGCCAGCCGCTCCCGCGGGATGCCGCGGCCCCGAGTGACGTTCTCCAGGAACGGCATCACCTGGTCGGGGCCTTCCGGCCCCCCGAAGGAGAGCAGGAGCAGCGCGTCAAACATGGCGGTGTCCCGTCACAGCAGCTGGGTGCTCGCCCCGCCGTCGGCGAAGATGATCGTCCCCGTCGTCGCCGGCAACCAGTCGGACAGCAGCGCGCACACCGTTTTGGCGACCGGCGTCGGGTCCTTCATGTTCCAGCCCAGCGGCGCCCGCTGATCCCAGCCCTCCTCGAGGAGCTGCATCTGCGCGCCGGCCTCCTCGCCGAGCGCGCCGCCGACGATCGCGCTCATCGCCAGGGTCCGGATCGGGCCTGCGGCAACCAGATTGGAGCGCACGCCGACCTTGCCGGCCTCGCGGGCGACGAAGCGGTTCACCGATTCCAGCGCGCTCTTGGCGACCGTCATCCAGTTGTAGGCCGGCATCGCCCGAGTCGGGTCGAAGTCCATGCCCACGATGCCGCCGCCCGGATTCATGATCGGCAACACGGCCTTGGCGAGCGACGCATACGAGTACGCGGAGATGTGGATGCCCTTGGCGACGTCTTCGTAGGGCGCGTCGAAGAACGGGTTGATGCCCATGCCGGTCTGGGGCATGAAGCCGATGGAGTGCACCACGCCGTCGATCTTGTTGCCGTCACCGATCTCGGCGGTGATCCGGTCGGCGAGCGTGTCGAGATGCTCGGAGTTCTGCACGTCGAGCTCGATCAGGGGCGCCGGGTTCGGCAGCCGGTCGGCGATGCGGCGGATCAGCTTCATCCGGTCGAAGCCGGTGAGCACCAGTTCCGCGCCCGCCTCCTGGGCGACCTTGGCGATGTAGAACGCGATCGAGCTGTCGGTGATGATGCCGGTGACGAGGATCCGCTTGCCCTCTAGAAGTCCTGCCATGGTTGTCTTCCTCTTCTGTTCTAGTGGCCCATGCCCATGCCGCCGTCGACCGGGATCACCGCGCCGGCGATGTAGCTCGCGTCCTCGGACGCCAGGAAGCTGACGGCGCCGGCGACCTCGGCGGCGGTGCCGATCCGTTTGGCCGGCACGAACTCCAGCGCGCCTTTCTGGATGCGGTCGTCGAGCGCGCGTGTCATGTCGGTGTCGATGAAGCCGGGCGCGACGACGTTGGCCGTGACGCCGGCCTTGGAAAGCTCCCGGGAGATCGACCGCGCCATACCGATCAGGCCGGCTTTGGCGGCCGCATAGTTGGCCTGGTTGCCGATCCCCCACATACCCGACACCGAGCCGATGAAGATGATGCGTCCGAATCGGTTGCGCTGCATGCTGCGCGACGCGCGCTGCACCACCCGGAACGCTCCGGTCAGGTTCGCGTCGATGACCTCGGTGAACCGCTCCTCGGTCATCCGCATCAGGAACGCGTCCTTGGAGATGCCGGCATTGGAGACGAGGACCTCGACCGGCCCCTGATGCTCCTCGACCTCGGTGAAGGCCCGGTCGACGGCCGCGCTGTCGGTGACGTCGCACTCGACGGCGAACAGGCCCTCGGGTGCGCCGGAGCCGCGATGGGTGACCGCGACCTTGTGCCCGTCGGCGGCAAGCCGCTGCGCGATGGCCAGACCGATCCCCCGGTTTCCGCCGGTCACGAGGACCGAGCGGGACACGAATGCGGGACGGCCGTTGTCGCTCACCTGTTCGCTCCTCGAGTGCTCGCCATGATCGTCAACCTAGTGCCTGGCCGGCTCGACCTCGAAATCGGCTCCGGCGCCGCGCGTCGCTCAGAGAGGCATCCTGCGGTTGATCAGCAGCGCGCACACCGCGGCGGCGGCCGCCAGCAACGTGCCCAGCCGGAGCCATCCGGCCGAGGCGTCGCCGCGGGTGGTTTCGTAGCCGATCTGCTCCTGCAGGGTGGTGTACACCCGGTTCAGCTCGTCCAGATTCGACGCGGTGTAGGAGTCGCCGCCGGAGAGCGAGGCGATCTTCTTGAGCATGTCGTCGTCGACGGGGACGTCGACGCGCTCGCCGTTGACCTCGACCGAACCGCTGGGCGTGCCGAACGCGATCGTGGAGATCGGCACGCCCTGATCCTTGGAGGCACGGGCGGCGGTGAAGGCGCCCTTCGGATTGTCCGGGTTCGCCGGCACCGTCTCCTTGCCGTCGGAGAACAACACGATGTGGGCCGGCGGCGGCGCGTCGCCGCCACCGATCACCGCGCCGACGGTGTTGATCGCCGTCAACGCCGTGAGGATGGCCTCGCCCGTAGCGGTCCGGTCGGCCACCTGGAGGCTGTCGATCGCCCGCTTGCTGGCGTCCCGGTTGGTCGTCGGCGAGACCAGCACCGTCGCGGTGCCCGCGTAGGAGATCACGCCGAGGTTGATGCCGGGGGTGAGCTCGTCGACGAACTTCTTCGATGCCGCCTGCGCGGCGGCCAGGCGGTTGGGTTCGACGTCGTTGGCCATCATCGATTGGGACACGTCGATCACCAGCATCACCACCGCACGGTTGCGCGGGATCCGTTCGTCCTGGGTGGGGCCCGCCAGCGCGATCGCGAACACCAGCAGCGCGACCGCCATCAGCGCGGGCGCCACGTGTCGGCGGCGGCCCAGGCGCCGCGGGGACACGCTGTCGAGCAGATCGGTGTTGGCGAACCGCTCCAGCCGCTTGCGCGCCGACATCTGCATCAGCACGTACAGCCCGACGAGGGCGGCGGCGACGATCAGGAAGAACACCAACCACCACAGGTGCTGGAAACCCGTCAGCGACAAGGGGCCCAGGAGGGGAAGGGTCATCCCGGCAGCCTCCGATTCAGCAGCAGCGCCGCCAGCGCGGCGACGGCCAGGATCAGCGCCCCGATCCGGAGCCAGCCGACGCTCGCGTCGCCCTTGACGGTCTCGTAGCCGATCTGTTCCTGGAGGTTGGTGAACACGCCCTTGAGCTGCTCCAGTGTGGATGCGGTGTAGGAGTCGCCCCCGGAGAGCTCACCGATCTTGGCCAGCATCTCGTCGTCGACCGGAACGGGCTGGCGCTGATCGTTGATCTCGACGTAGCCGTACGGGGTGCCGAACGACACCGTCGAGATCGGGACACCCTGGTCCTTGGCGGTGCGCGCAGCCGTGTAGGCGCCTTTGGGCGCATCCGGGTTCGACGGCACGGTCTCCTTGCCGTCCGACATCAGCACGATCCGCGCCGGCGGCGGGCCGTCCCCACCGCCGAGGACCGCGCCGACGGTCGCAATGGCCTGCAGCGCGGTGAAGATGCCCTCACCGGTCGCGGTGCGATCGGCGAGCTGCAGCCGGTCGATCGCGCTCTTGGCCGCCTCCCGGTTGACCGACGGCGACACCAGGACAGTCGCGGTGCCCGCGTAGGCGATCAGACCGAGATTGATGCCCGGCGTGAGCTGGTCGGCGAACTGCTTGGCCGCCTCCTGCGCGGCGATCAGGCGGCTGGGCGCCACATCGGTGGCGCGCATGGACTGCGACACGTCGATCACCAGCATGACCACGGCCCGGTTGCGGGGGATCCGCACGTCGTTGGTCGGCGCGGCCATCGCGGTCGTCAACGACACCAGCGCGAGAACCAGCAGGATCGCGGGTAGGTGCCGCCACCGCCGCGGCTTGGCGGGCGCCACGGTCTCGAGCAGTTCCATGTTGGCGAACCGCAGCATCCGCCGCTGCCGGCGGCGCTGCACGACGACGTAGAGCGCGACGAGCGCAGCGACCGCGATCAGGAACAGGAAGAACCACGGGTGCTTGAAGCCCGACAGCGAGGTCGGACCGAGCAGGGGCAGAGTCATACGAGGCGGGGCTTTCGGTCGTCTCGGCTCGGGCTCACCGCGCCGCGAGCGCGCCGCGGCGCCGGCTCGCGACGAACCGCACGACGTCGGCGATCCAGTCGCGGTCCGTCCGCAGGCTCAGCAGCGGTGCGTCGCACCGACGCAGCGTGCGCGCGACGTCGGCGCGGTGCGCCGCGGCGGCCCTCTCGAAGTCGGCGCGCAACTGCTCGTCGATGGTGAATTCCCGGGTCCGGCCCGTCTCGGCGTCCTGCAGCACCACGTCTCCGACGGGCGGGAGCTCGACATCGCGAGGGTCGAGAATCTCCACGCCGAGCACCTCGTGGCGCCCCGCGATGGCACGCAGCGGCCGCATCCAGTTGATCGGCCCCAGGAAGTCGCTGATGATCACGGCCATGCCGCGGCGCCGCTCCGGCCGGCGCAGCGCGTCGATGGCCGCAGCGAGATCACCGCGCACCCCCACCGGGGCTCGGGGCGTCGTCGCGATGGCGCGCAGCAGCTCCTGCTCGTGCATCCGGCCGGACAGCGCGGGCACGCGGCGCAGGGTGTCACCGTTGCTGATGACCGCGCCGAGCCGGTTGCCGCCACCGCTGTTGAGGAACGCGATGGCCGCCGCGGCGGCGACCGCCAGATCACGCTTCTCGCATCCGGTGGTCCCGAAGTCCAGGCTGGCCGACACGTCGACGACCAGCCAGGTCTCCAGCTCGCGGTCGGCGATCATCTGCCGTACGTGCGGCTGGGTGGTCCTGGCCGTCACCGACCAGTCCATCCGGCGCACGTCGTCGCCGGGCTGGTAGACGCGCGACTCCCCCGGCTCGGAACCGGGACCGGGCAGCAGACCCAGGTGATCGCCGTGCAGCACGCCGTCGAGCTTGCGGCGCACCGTCAGTTCGAGCTTGCGCAGCGCGGCCGTCAGCGCCGGGTCGCGGATCTCTCCGCGCTGCAGAGACGGCAGATCGACCGTTCGGCCAGGGCCGGGACCAGGAGTGGACGCCACCAGGTCAGCGGCCGTTCGCCGCGGCCGCCGCGGCCGGAACCGAGTGCCCCTGCTGCGGGATGGCATTGACCTGCGGCAGCGCCACGGTCTGCAGGATGCGGTTGATCACTGTCTCGGAGGAGATCTCGTCGGCCAGCGCGTCGTAGGTGAGCACGAGGCGGTGCCGCAGCACGTCCGGGATCACCTCGACGACGTCCTGCGGGATCACGTAGTCGCGGCCTCGGACCAGGGCCAGTGCCCGCGACGCGGCGATGATGCCGAGCGAGGCACGCGGCGAGGCGCCGTAGGCGATCCACGCCTTGGCGTCGGGCATCCCGAATCGGTCCGGCTCGCGGGTGGCGGTCACGACGCGCACGACGTAGTCGACCAGAGCGTGGTGCACGAAGTTGTTGGCCGCGACATCCTGGAGCCGCTGCAGATCACCGGTGTTGAGGATCTGCTTGGGCTCCGGGGGCTTGACGCCCATCCGGTAGATGATCTCGCGCTCCTCCTCCGGGGAGGGGTAGTCGACGTTCAGCTTGAACAGGAAGCGGTCGCGCTGCGCTTCGGGAAGCTGGTACACGCCTTCCTGCTCGATCGGGTTCTGCGTCGCCATCACCAGGAAGGGACTGGGCAGGGGGAAGGTCTTGCCGCCGATGGAGATCTTGCGCTCGGCCATGATCTCGAGGAGCGCGGACTGCACCTTGGCCGGTGCGCGGTTGATCTCGTCGGCGAGCAGGAAGTTGACCACGACCGGACCGAGCTCGATGTCGAACTCTTCCTTGCCCGCGCGGTAGATGCGGGTACCGACGATGTCGGTGGGCACCAGGTCGGGCGTGAACTGGATACGTGCGAACGTGCCGCCGACGACCTTCGCGAACGTCTCGACCGCCAGGGTCTTCGCCACGCCGGGCACACCTTCGAGCAGCACGTGACCCTTGGCCAGCAACCCGACGAGCATGCGCTCGACCAGCTGATCCTGGCCGACGATGATGCGCTTGACCTCGAAGATCGCCCGCTCCAGGGTGTGCACCTCGCTCTGCAGGCCACCGTTGGACTGCGCGGCGGCCGACGGGGCGGGCGCGGCATGCGCACCCGTGGGATAGCCGGGGCCGGGAGCCTGTCCGGGGAATCCTCCAGAGCCCTGCGGCGGACCACTCGGTGAGGTCATCAACATTCCTTCCACATGCGCAGTACCTGATGGTCTGTGCGGCGCACACCTCGACTGACACGGGCGCCGTCACGACACCCGCCGTCAACTATTCCAGGCGGGTCAGAATCCGTCGACGCCGCCCGAATTAACTCAGCCGCTACTCAGGATTCGATGATGCGCGCCGCGTACGGCTGCAGACCCGAGGTACGCACCGGGCTGACGGTGACCTTGCCGGCGCTGCCGGATGCCTCCAGCATCCGGCCTCCGCCGAGATACATCGCGACGTGCTGGCTGCCACCGGGGCCCCAGAACAGGAGGTCGCCGCGCTTGGCCTGGGCGATGGGCACCTTGCGCCCGGTGTTGTACTGATCGCCGGAGTACTTCGGGATCAGCACCCCGACGCCGGCGTACGAGAACTGGGTGAGTCCCGAACAGTCGAACCCGACGGTGTTGGCGCCGGACTCGATGCCGCGTGTGGGTCCGGTCGGCTTGCCGCCGCCCCAGGAGTAGGGCACCCCCATCTGACTGCCGCCGCGACGGATCGCGTACTCGATGGCCGCGGGCCCGCGCACGACGCCCGGCGCGACGCTGGTCGGGTCGGCCGGCGCGAGGCCGAGGCTCTGCAGGAACTTGTGCCCGAGGTTCATCGTGACCTGGGTGGCCTGCGCGGTCGCGGCCAACGAGGCGTTCGCGATCGCCAACGGATCGCCGGGGGCGCCCGCGCTGATGAGCTTGGGCAGCGTCGGGTCCCACTGACCGGCCTCGGGTTGGGCCGCGGCGGGAGTGGCGGCACCGAGCAGGACCCCGACCACGACCGTCAGGGACAGGAGGAGGCGGCGCAGGGCGATCACCACTCGATCATTCGGGTGACGTACGGCGTCATACCGCTGGTCCGCACCGGCGAGATCTTGACCACCGAACCGGTGTAGGGCGCCTCGAGCATCTGCCCGTCACCGAGGTACATCGCGACGTGCTGGCTGGCGTTGGGACCGTAGAAGATCATGTCTCCGCGGCGCATCTGCGACGAGGGCACCTTGCGACCGGCGTTGTACTGCGAGCCCGAGTAATGGTCGAGCTTGATCCCGACGCCGGCGAACATGTACAGCATCAGGCCCGAGCAGTCGAAGCCGACGGTGCCGGCGCCGGAGTCGATGCCCCGACTGGGCCCCGAGGCGTTTCCGCCGCCCCACGAGTAGGGCACACCCATCTGTGACATGCCGCGTTTGATCACGTACTCGGTGGCCTGCCGGCCGTACAGCGTCGGGATGGCGCCGTTGGTGATCCCCGTCGGTGTGGGCAGCAGGCCGATGCTCTGCAGGAACTTCCGACCCAGGTCCTGGGTCACCTGCAGCGAGGTGGTGATGATCTTGAGGACGGCGTTGATGATCTGGACCGGGTCGCCGCTGACGAAGGCGCTCGGGATCTGGGGCAGCGTCATGTCCCAGGCGGTGTTGCGGTTGCCGGTGGACGGATCCGCATCCCAGTCGGGGTTGACGCCCGCGGGGGCCGGTTTGGCGCCCGGACCGGCCGGCGCGGCTGACCCACCGGAACGCCCGGTCGGGGCCGAGAGCGCCTGTGCGGCTTGCAGTTTCGTCTGAGCCTCGGCCCGCTCGGCGGTGAGCCGGTCCAGATCGGCCTGCTGGGCCTTGAACGTCTGCTGGGCGTTGGTCAGCGCCTCGACGGCGGTCTGCTGGCTGGTCTCGGCGGCCTTGACCGCATCGTCGGCCTGCTGCTTGGCCAGCCGGGCGGCGGACTCCCGGTTCACCTGCTCGGTGCGGGCGCGCGCCAGATCGGACATCACCTTCTGCGTGGACAGCGACAGCGCCTGGCCGGTGGCCGCGGTACCGAGGATGTCGATCGGGTCCTTGGCCGTCAGGTACGAACTCGACGGGCCGTGCACGTACATCGCGGCCGCGAACTGGTCGAACCGGTTCTGGGCGGCGGAGATCGCCGCATCGGCGTCCTTGACGCTGCGCGCACTGGCGTCGACGTCGCGTTGCGCGGCGGAGGCGGTGTCGCGGGCGGTCTGCACGTCCAGGATCGCCTTGTTGACGCTCTCCTGCTGGCTCTGGATGGCCGCCCCGAGGTCCTGCAGCTTCTGGTTGACGTTGGCGACCTCGGTCACCAGTTCAGCGAGGTTGTCGCCGGGCTGCGCGTAGGCCAGCTGTGGTGTCGTGAGCACCATGCCGAACGCGAGCGATACGGCGCACAACCGGGTGGCGGGCGCGCCGCCAAGGGGGCGTCTCATTCGACTCAGGTCTCCTCAGGCTCCGCGCAGAAGTCACATCAAGCACAACTGCAACTACAGGCACCGATTGCACCGTACGTCACATCTGACGCTAAAGAAACTTTAGTCACGAATTACAACAATGTAATTGCAATTGCCGTTATCAAACGGTGATGTTTGCATTCGCGCAGTGCGCGGCAATTACTTAATCGTCGCTGGTGGACGCTGCGTTGGGGACGGTCGACCGTTTGCTGCATTTCTGCAGCACACGCGTCCCGATGGCGGCGATCAGCACCGCGAAAACGAGCACAATCGTGAATGCGGTCCAGGGAAAGTGCGGGGTCGTCAACTCCCCCACGAAATTCTTCGTCGACTGGACCGGATCCCCGGTGCGGGCGATGTCCTGGCCCGCCTCCAGCGTGGTCCGATCGAAGCGAGTGCTGAACGTGCCGGCGAACGACGGACTGAGCGCCAGCACCGTCGAACCCGGGTTGGCGGCGCCGACCTCGGTGGCGATGTCGCGCAGCGGTGTGTCGATCGGCGGGTTCTCGGCGATGACCACGACCTTGAGGTCGATCCCCTGCTGCTGGGCCTGTGCGACGATCTCGCGCAGCGCCGGCACCTCGGCCTGATCGGCGGGCGGCACGCTGATGCCGTCGTCTTTGACGTCGGCCTGCACACGGTCCATGTCGATCGACGGCGGGATGTAGGCCGGCAGGAACGGAATCACGTGCGGTCCGGTCACACGAGCACCGTAACCGAACGCCGGTACGCAGCAGTGGGTGGCGTGCCGGGCCGCGGACGACAAGACTGGGCAGCACCCTGGGATTACATACAGGACAAGCGTACTGTTAGGGTGACAAACGCCGTCGACACAGCCCGTCGCGGCGATGATTCAAGCCGGGAGTTGATGTGAGCAGCAAGAATTCATCCGTGAACTCGTTCGGAGCCAAGGACACGCTCGAGGTCGGGGACAGCAGCTACGAGATCTACCGTCTGGACGCGGTGCCGGGCACCGAGAAACTTCCCTACAGCCTCAAGGTGCTCGCCGAGAACCTGCTGCGCACCGAAGACGGCGCCAACATCACCAAAGACCACATCGAGGCGATCGCGAACTGGGATCCGTCCGCCGATCCCAGCATCGAGATCCAGTTCACCCCGGCCCGGGTGATCATGCAGGACTTCACCGGAGTGCCCTGCATCGTCGACCTCGCCACCATGCGCGAGGCCGTCGGCGACCTCGGCGGCGACCGGCAGAAGGTGAACCCGCTCGCCCCCGCCGATCTGGTGATCGACCACTCGGTGATCGCCGACCTCTTCGGCACCGCCAACGCCTTCGAGCGCAACGTCGAGATCGAATACGAGCGCAACGGCGAGCGCTATCAGTTCCTGCGGTGGGGCCAGGGCGCGTTCGACGACTTCAAGGTCGTCCCGCCGGGCACCGGCATCGTGCACCAGGTCAACATCGAATACCTGGCCAGCGTCGTGATGGACCGCGACGGGCTCGCCTACCCCGACACCTGTGTGGGCACCGACAGCCACACGACGATGGAGAACGGCCTGGGCGTGCTCGGTTGGGGCGTCGGCGGCATCGAGGCCGAAGCCGCGATGCTCGGCCAGCCCGTGTCGATGCTCATCCCCCGCGTCGTCGGCTTCAAGCTGACCGGCGAGCGCCGCGCCGGTGTGACCGCCACCGATGTCGTGCTCACCGTCACCGAGATGCTGCGCAAGCACGGCGTGGTCGGCAAGTTCGTCGAGTTCTACGGCGACGGTGTCGCCGAGGTGCCGCTGGCCAACCGCGCCACGCTGGGCAACATGAGCCCCGAATTCGGTTCCACTGCAGCCATTTTCCCGATCGACGACGTCACGATCGACTACCTGCGGATGACCGGCCGCAGCGATAAGCAGCTCGCCCTGGTGGAGGCCTACGCCAAGGCCCAGGGCATGTGGCACGACCCGAGCCGCGAGCCGAAGTTCTCCGAGTACCTCGAGCTCGACCTGGCCGACGTGGTGCCCTCGATCGCCGGCCCGAAGCGTCCGCAGGACCGCATCGCGCTCGACGACGCGAAGTCGGCGTTCCGCAAGGACATCCACAACTACGTGGAAAACGGGGACTCGCCGGCGCACTCGAACGTCGACGAGGCCGTCGAGGAGACGTTCCCCGGCAGCGACCCCGTGTCGCTGTCGTTCGTCGAGGAAGACGCGGTCGACGCGACGCCGTCGGCCGCCAACGGTGCTGAGGGCCGGCCGACCAACCCGGTCACCGTGCGCTCCGAGGAGCGCGGCGACTGCGTCATCGACCACGGCGCCGTCGTCATCGCCGCGATCACGTCGTGCACCAACACCTCCAACCCGGAGGTCATGCTCGGCGCCGCCCTGTTGGCCAAGAACGCCGTCGACAAGGGCCTGGTGACCAAGCCGTGGGTCAAGACGACGATGGCCCCGGGCTCGCAGGTGGTCACCGACTACTACGACAAGGCCGGACTGTGGCCCTACCTGGAGAAGCTGGGCTTCTTCCTGGTCGGCTACGGCTGCACCACCTGCATCGGCAACAGCGGGCCGCTGCCCGAGGAGATCAGCAAGGCGATCAACGACAACGACCTGTCGGTGACCGCGGTGCTCTCGGGCAACCGCAACTTCGAAGGCCGGATCAACCCCGACGTGAAGATGAACTACCTCGCGTCCCCGCCGCTGGTCATCGCCTACGCGCTCGCGGGAACGATGGACTTCGACTTCAACACCGAGCCCCTCGGCAAGGACAACGACGGCAACGATGTGTTCCTGAAAGACATCTGGCCCACGCAGAAGGACATCGACAACACCATCGCCGAGGCGATCAACACCGAGATGTTCGTCAAGAACTACGCCGATGTGTTCGCCGGCGACGAGCGGTGGCGCAACCTGCCCACGCCCAGCGGCGACACCTTCGAGTGGGACCAGGACTCGACGTACGTGCGCAAGCCTCCGTATTTCGACGGCATGCCCGCCGAGCCGGAGCCGGTCAGTGACATCCACGGCGCCAGAGTGCTTGCGCTGCTGGGCGATTCGGTCACGACCGACCACATCTCACCGGCCGGCAGCATCAAGCCGGGCACCCCGGCCGCGCAGTACCTCGATTCCCACGGGGTGGAGAAGAAGGACTACAACTCCTACGGGTCGCGCCGCGGCAACCACGAGGTGATGATCCGCGGGACCTTCGCCAACATCCGGCTGCGCAACCAGCTGCTCGACGACGTGTCCGGCGGCTACACCCGGGACTTCACCAACGGCGGCGAGCAGGCGTTCATCTACGACGCGGCACAGAACTACGCCGCACAGGACATCCCGCTGGTGGTGCTCGGCGGCAAGGAGTACGGCTCCGGCAGCTCGCGCGACTGGGCGGCCAAGGGCACGCGCCTACTGGGCGTGCGGGTGGTGATCGCCGAGTCGTTCGAGCGCATCCACCGCTCGAACCTGATCGGCATGGGGGTGATCCCGCTGCAGTTCCCCGAGGGCGAGTCGGCCGCGTCGTTGAAGCTCGACGGCACCGAGACCTTCGACGTCACCGGCATCGAGGAGCTCAACGAGGGCAAGACGCCGAAGACGGTGCACGTCACGGCAACCAAAGAGGGTGGCGACGCGATCGAGTTCGACGCGGTGGTGCGCATCGACACCCCCGGTGAGGCCGACTACTACCGCAACGGCGGCATCCTGCAGTACGTGCTGCGCAACATGCTGAAGTCGTCGAACTGAAGTCGTAACCGATGCCGAGGGTGACCGACGATCATCTGGCGGCGCGCCGTCGCCAGATCCTCGACGGCGCCCGGCGATGCTTCGCCGAGTACGGCTACGACCGTGCGACGGTGCGGCGGCTCGAGCAGACGATCGGGCTCTCGCGCGGCGCCATCTTCCACCACTTCCGCGACAAGGACACGCTGTTCTTCGAACTGGCGCGTGAGGACGCGGAGCGGATGGCCGAGGTGGCGGCGCGCGAGGGCTTGATCCAGGTGATGCGGGACATGCTGGCTGCGCCGGATCAGTTCGACTGGCTGGCAACGCGGTTGGAGATCGCGAGGAAGCTGCGCAACGATCCCGCGTTCAGCCGGGGCTGGGCCGAGCGGTCTGCCGAGCTGTCCGCGGCGACCACCGAGCGGCTGCGCAGACAGAAGCAGGCGGGCCGCCTGCGCGACGACGTGCCGGGTGAGGTGCTACGCACCTATCTGGAGTTGGTACTCGACGGACTGGTGGCGCGCTTGGCCTCCGGTGACGATCCGCACCGGCTGGGCGCCGTCCTGGACATGGTCGAGGAATCGGTGCGCCAGCAGGCCGGCCAGTCCTAGCGTCGGCCGCGGTGGTTGGGCCCGCCCCTGCTGCGCATGGTGGCACCGGCCTCACGCAGCATGCTGTGCACCGAACCGTAGGAGCGACCGGTCGAGGCCACGAGGGTCCGGATGCTGGCTCCCCCTTCGTAGGCGGTGCGCAGCTCGCTGATGAGCTGCTCCCTGTTCTCCTGAATGTCCTTCACGTTCTTCTTCATCGATGCCCCTCCAGTGATCTGCGGCACACGCATACCCGGGCCCGGGGGGCTTGAATCTGACGATCAGGCGAGTTCGATGAGCTCCCGGTAGTCGTCGGACCAGAAGTCCTCGGTCCCGTCGGGCAGGAGCAGCACCCGCTGCGGATCCAGCGCCTCCGCGGCCCCGGGATCGTGGGTCACCAGCACCACGGAACCCTCGTAGCTGCGCAGCGCGTCGAGCACCTGCTCGCGCGAGGCCGGGTCCAGGTTGTTGGTCGGCTCGTCGAGAAGCAGCACGTTGGCGGTGGAGGCGACCAGGCCGGCCAGGGCCAGCCGGGTCTTCTCACCCCCGGACAACGTGCCGGCCGGCTGTTCGAGCTGCGGACCGGTGAACATGAACGCTCCGAGCAGGCCGCGCAGATCCTGCTCACCGGTGTCCGGGGCGGCGTGGCGGATGTTCTCCCACACCGACGCCATGTTGTCGAGCGTGTCGTGCTCCTGGGCGAAGTAGCCGATCTTGAGCCCGTGGCCCGGTTCGAACACGCCCGCGTCGGGCTTCTCCACGCCCGCCAGCAGCCGCAGCAGCGTGGTCTTACCTGCGCCGTTGAGCCCCAGCACGACGACGCGCGACCCGCGGTCGATGGCCAGGTCCAGACCGGTGAAGATCTCCAGCGAGCCGTAGGTCTTGGTGAGCCCCTTGGCGATCAACGGCGTTTTGCCGCACGGCGCCGGCGTCGGGAACTTGATGCGCGCCACCTTGTCGGCCACCCGCTCCTCGTCGAGGGCGGCCAACATCCGGTCGGCACGTTTGAGCATGTTCTGGGCGGCGACGGCCTTGGTGGCCTTGGCACCCATCTTGGCGGCCTGGGCGCGCAGCGCACTCGCCTTCTTCTCGGCGTTCGCGCGTTCCCGCCGCCTGCGCTGCTCGTCGGTCGCGCGGGCGTCGAGGTATTTCTGCCAGCCCATGTTGTAGACGTCGGCCTCGCCGCGCACCGCGTCGAGGAACCACACACGGTTCACCACATCGGCGAGCAGGCCGACGTCGTGGCTGATCACCACGAGCCCGCCGGCGTGGTTCTGCAGGAATGACCGCAGCCAGGTGATCGAGTCGGCGTCGAGGTGGTTGGTGGGTTCGTCGAGCAGGAGCGTCGTCGCCGAGCCGGAACCGGTGTCAGAGGCGGCGAACAGGATCCGCGCGAGTTCGACGCGGCGTCGCTGCCCACCGGAGAGCGTGCGCAGCGGTTGTGTCAGCACACGGTCGGGAAGGCCGAGGCTCGCACAGATGCGGCCCGCTTCGCTTTCGGCGGCGTAGCCGCCGAGCGCGGCGAAGCGTTCCTCGAGTTCGCCGTAGCGGCGCACCGCCTTGTCGCGGGCCTTGTCGTCGGCCACCTCGGCCATCAGCGCCTGCTGCTTCTCCAAGTCGGACAGCAGCGTGTCCAGGCCGCGTGCCGAGAGCACCCGGTCGCGGGCGAGCTGATCGAGGTCACCCTCTTTGGGGTCCTGGGGCAGGTATCCGATCTCACCGGTGCGGGTGATCGTCCCGGCGTAGGGCTCCCCTTCACCGGCCAGGATGCGCATCGTGGTGGTCTTGCCCGCCCCGTTGCGGCCGACCAGACCGATCCGGTCGCCCGGCTGGACACGCAGAGCCGATCCCTCGATGGCGAGCAGCGTGCGCGCTCCGGCGCGGACCTCGAGGTCCGTTGCGGTGATCACGCTGAGGCTCCTGAATGTGAATGGGCAGCGTGAGACCGCTGCTGCGATTGCCTCACCAGGCTAATGGCAGCGGCGGTCCTGCCGCCAATCGTTACTTGTCGTCGGTGAAGACGGCCGCGCGGTTCTGCTTGCGCGCCGCGACGGCTTCCTCGAAGTTGTTGGTCAGCAGCCGGATGTAGAGCTGGCCGAGGCCTTCGGCCTGCATGTGCGCTTCGAGCGATCCGGCGTCGAGTCCGCTCCACAGGGTGCGTTTGGTGAGTTCGGTGCCGGGCCGGGAGAACGCGGCGATCCGCTCGGCCAGGTCGAAGCAGGTGTCGAGCAGGTCGGCAGGGGCGACCTGCCGGGACACCAGACCGATTCGCTCCGCCTCCTCGGCGGTGACGTCGCGGCCGGTCAGCATGATCTCGAACGCGCGCGACGAGCCGATGGCCCGCGGGAGGAGGTAGCTCAGGCCCAGCTCGCTGGCGGTCAGGCCGTTGTTGATGCCCGCTGCGCGGAAGTAGGCCTCGGTCGAGGCCACGCGGATGTCGGCGGCCAGCGCCAGGCACAGGCCGCCGCCGATCGCTGCGCCGTTGACCGCGGCGATCACGGGTTGGTGCAGCTTGCGCATGCCCAGGATGACGTCGTCGAGCAGCTCCATCGACCGGAGGCCGAAGCTGGGCCGGGTGAGCCCGTCGACGTGCGGCACCGAACCGGCCGACTTGTGATCGGCACCGGAGGAGAACCCCCGGCCTGCTCCTGTCAGCACCACGACGCGGACGTCGTTGTCGTGAGTCAGGTCCTCGAGCACCGCCTTCAACGGCACCATGACGTCGAACGCCATCGAGTTCATCCGCTCAGGCCGGTTCAGGGTGACCAGCGCGACGTGCGGGCGGGGGGTGTCGACGAGAACGAACGGGGGCACGCCAGCAGG
Organism: Mycobacterium sp. PSTR-4-N; assembly: GCF_022348085.1. GTDB lineage: Bacteria > Actinomycetota > Actinomycetes > Mycobacteriales > Mycobacteriaceae > Mycobacterium. The sequence continues at coordinate 187,174 of NZ_JAKRFN010000003.1, forward strand.
CTATCCGGCGCGCTCGGGCCAGGTCAGCCCTGGTTGTCGTCCTGGGCGGCCATCGCCGCGTCGATGTCGAACTCCTTGACCTTCTGGACCAGGTCTTCGAGCGCGGCGGCCGGCAGCGCACCCGCCTGGTTGAACACCAGCTTGCCCTTCTTGAACGCCATCAGCGTGGGGATCGAGCGAATGTCGGCAGCCGCCGCGAGCTGCTGCTCGGCCTCCGTGTCGACCTTGGCGTAGACGACGTCGGGATGCTTCTCCGACGACGCCTTGAACGTCGGGGCGAAGGCACGACACGGCCCGCACCAAGACGCCCAGAAATCGACGAGAACGATCTCGTTCTCGGTGATGGTGGCGTTGAACTCTTCGGCGGTGATGTCTTTCGTAGCCATGTTGACGTCAACGTCGAGCCGCGGGCCTGTGTTCCCCGCGTCAGAGCTGATACGCCCGGACCCAATCGACCTTCATCTCGGCGTTCATCGGCACCGATGCGCTCGGATCCCCCGTCCACGGGTTGCCGACGGCGACGTTGAGGATCAGGTAGTGCTCCCACTCGCCGGAGAACGGGGTCCAGTCGCCTCCGCGCGCCTCGTAGTCCGCCTTGGTCACCTGCCCCACCTGCACGCCGTCGACCCGCCAGACGATGCGGTCGGCGTACCAGTCCATCCCGTAGGTGTGGAAGCCGGCAGACAGGTCGAGCCCGAGGTCGGCATCGATGTCGTCCATCTTGACGTCGACGTTCTTGTTGCCCTTGGCCGGGCCGTGGATGTTGCCGGTCCAGGTACGCCGCGAGGCCGGGGTGCCGAATCCGGGGATCTCCATGATGTCGATCTCGCCCTGGCGTGGCCAGTCGAACTCGTGGCCGGGTTCCAGACCGACCGTCCAGAACGCCGGCAGCAGACCCTGATCGGGCGGCACCTGGATGCGTGCCTCGACCCGGGTGCCGACGCCGATCGACTGCTTGCCGTAGGTGACCACGCGCGCCGAGGTGTAGTTGTAGGGGGCGCCGAGGCCGTCCGGCGCCTTCTCCCGACGCACCTGGATGACGAGGTTCCCGTCGCCGTCGACGGTGATGTTGTCGCCGTCGGTGTAGTACTGGTTCTCCCCGGCCGACTGCCCCCACCGCCCGGTCTGCGAGCCCCAGTATTTGAGCGCCTCCTCCCGGCTGCTGAAGTTCGTCTCCCACAACAGTTTCGGATCGGAGGAGCCGGGCTGCGCAGGGGGCTGGCTGTTGAGCACATCGCGGTAGATGTCCTGGCGGCGCACCAGCCAGCGCTGGGCCTTGGCCGCCGACACCGGGATGTCGAGCCAGTCCGTGCCCATCCGCCGACTGCGAATGCCCATCGAATAGAGCGAGTCGACGATCATCGAGCCGATGGTGACCCGGGTGCTGGTCGCCGCGGCCAGCAGCGTGGCGTCGGGGGTGGCGCTGCTCGGGGCCACCGCCGAGGTGCGGGCCGACGTGAGCGCGGCCGGGGCGACGCTGACCCTGCTCGTTTCCGGGGCCGGTTCTCGAGCCGGCGACGTCACGGTGCGCGCCGGGCGCGCCGTCTCGAGCGTCGCCGCACGCTCGGCGCGGCGGCCGCGGTCGCGCCGGTGCGGGCGGCTGTCCTCCGCCGCCGTCTCGTCGGTGTCGGCGCGCGGGCGGATGACACGGCGCTGGTGCGTATCGGTGCTGCGTTCCTCGGATTCCCTGACCTGCCTCCGCGGGGACAGGCGCGACGGTCTGCTCACCACACCCGCTGACGTCGCGTCGGGCGCCGAGACCGAGTGCGGAGTCGCCGAGCCCGCATCGTCGGGGGCTGCGATGGCGGTGCCCGCCCCCGCCACCCCCGCCGCCAGCAGACCGGCCGCGACGATGCCGCCGGCCAGAATGTGTTTGCCGCTGAGGGCTGACGTACCTGAACGCTGGGTGGATTGCATCACCGAATCCATTTCTCTTGCCGAGACATTTAACGAAAGGCGAAGCAAACTGAACACCGTAGATCAGTAATCGGTGCCGAACGACAGTTACGTGATATCTGCAGTTCAGAGCGTCGTGATCACCGAAGTCCGGATGCTCAGCAAACGTTATACACACTGGGAGCGGATGTTCGGCGCTTTCTCGACAATTTCTTCCCCGGCCTCGGATCGTCATATTCGACACGCACCGGGCATTCGCTCAAATGCATTTGCAGCGCACCGGAGACGATTCGCTGACCCTCAACCGCTCGACGGATTGCCGTGGTCGGCGCGTCGCCGCTGCGGAACCCGCCGTAACCGCATCGACGGCGGCAAGAACACCGGTAACCGCGCCTGACCATGGCTGCCGTCAGGCCCCGGCCAGCGACGCACCCTGCTCAGAGCACGGCCGGCGCCGCCGTCATGTCCTCAGCGGTACTCGGGATTGACGAAGTCGTACCGGCAACCGGCATCCCACCCCGAACGGATGTTGCCGTGGGCGGGCACCCCGCCGGCCGACTTCAGCAATCGGGCGAGGTGCATCAGGTTCCACGTCATGAACGTCGTGTTGCGGTTCGTGAAGTCGTTCTCGGGCCCACCGGAACCGGGATCGAGATACGACGGTCCCGGACCCGCTTCGCCTATCCAGCCGGCATCGGCCTGCGGAGGAATGGTGTAACCGATGTGTTGCAGCGTGTAGAGAACGTTCTGGGCGCAGTGTTTGACGCCGTCCTCGTTACCGGTGATCAGGCATCCGCCGACACGGCCGTAGAAGAGGTACTGACCGGCATCGTTGAGCAGATGCGAGCCGCCGTAGAGCCGCTCGTGCACCCTTTTCATCACGGAGCTGTTGTCGCCCAACCAGATCGGACCTGCCAGCACCAAGATGTCGGCGGCGAGCACCTTCTCGAAGATCGCCGGCCAGTCGTCCGTGGCCCAGCCGTGCTCCCGCATGTCGGGCCAGACGCCGGTCGCGATGTCATGATCCACGGCCCGCACGACGTCGACCGCGACGCCGTGGCCGGCCATGATGGCGGTGCTGATCCGGATCAGGCCGTCGGTGTTGCTCACCTCCGGGGACCGCTTGAGCGTGCAGTTGATGAACAGCGCGCGTAGGGCACTGAAATCGGGGTCGATGTCGGCCATCGTGCGCTCCTGCCGTCGAATGAGGGTGTCGATGTGCAGTGCGCCGCGCGCACCTGCGCGTTACATGCCGCGGACAACGGCTATGGGCAGATGATGAGACCCGTGCCCTCTCCCCCTGTGCTGATCTTCGACGTCAACGAGACGCTGCTCGACATCGAGACGCTGGCGCCCGCATTCGAGGACATCTTCGGCGACCGGCGGGTACTGCGGGAGTGGTTCGCGCAGTTGATCCTCTATTCGATGACGGCGAGTCTCGCCGGCGGCTACACCGACTTCTTCGGGCTCGCCCGCGGGGTCCTGCAGATGGTCGGTGACACCCACGGTGTCCCGATCGCCGACGACGACTTTCAGCACGTCGCCGAAGCACTGCGTTCGATGCCCGCCCACCCCGACGTCGCCGACGGCCTCGCCGAGCTGCGCGGCCGCGGCCACCGGCTCGTCACGCTGACGAATTCGCCGCCGGTCAGCGGTGCGCCGACCCCGCTGGAGCGGGCGGGTCTGGGCGACTACATCGAGCGGCAATTCAGTGTCGACACGTACCGGGTGTTCAAACCGGCCACCCGGCTCTACCAGCACGTGGCGCAGGACCTCGGCGTCGCACCCACCGATTGCATGCTGGTCGCCGCACACGTCTGGGACACGATCGGCGCCCAGAGCGCCGGGATGTCGGGGGCGTTTGTGGCCCGGCCGGGCAACGCGGTCGTTCCGACCCTGCCGCTACCGACGGTCGTCGCCGGCGACCTCCTCGAGCTGGCTCGCCTGCTCGAGTGATCAGACGGTGAAGCCCAGGGCGCGCAGCTGCTCGCGGCCGTCCTCGGTGATCTTGTCCGGGCCCCACGGCGGGTTCCACACCCAGTTGATGCGCAACTCGTTGACCAGTCCGGCGCCCACGAGGGCAGTGCGGGACTGGTCTTCGATCACGTCGGTCAGGGGGCACGCCGCCGAGGTCAGCGTCATGTCGATCAGCGCGACGTCACCCTGCTCGCCCTTCTCGACGTTGACGCCGTAGACCAACCCGAGGTCCACGACGTTGATGCCGAGCTCGGGGTCGACGACGTCACGCATCGCCTCCTCGATGTCGGCGAGTTGTTCTTCGGTCGGTGCGGTCTCACTCATCGGTTCTCCTCCACAGAAGTCTCGTCCGGCCCGTGTGCTTGCGCCAAAGCTGCTTTGAAAGCCGTCCAACCCAGCAGCGCGCATTTGACCCGCGCCGGGTACTTCGCCACGCCGGCGAACGCGACGCCGTCGCCGAGCACATCCTCGTCCCCGTCGATCGTGCCCCGCGACGACACCATCTCCGAGAACGCCGCCACGGTCTTGAGCGCATCCCCGACGGTCTGACCGATCACCTGGTCGGTCAGCACCGACGTCGAGGCCTGGCTGATGGAACAGCCCTGTCCGTCGTAGGAGATGTCGATGACGGTCTCGCCGTCCTCGGACAGGGCCACGCGCAGCGTCACCTCGTCGCCACAGGTCGGATTGACATGGTGCACCTCGGCGGCGAACGGCTCCCGCAGCCCGCGGTGGTGCGGGTGCTTGTAGTGGTCCAGGATCACCTCCTGGTAGATCTGCTCCAGCCTCATGAACGACCCCGGGTCGCTTCGCTCCTGCCCGCCGGATCGAAGAACTCCACGGCGCGCCGCACCCCGGCCACCAGCCGGTCCACCTCGTCGATGGTGTTGTAGACGGCGAACGAGGCGCGGGCCGTCGCGGCGATGCCGAACCGGCGGTGCAGCGGCCACGCGCAGTGGTGGCCCACCCGCACCGCCACGCCGTCGTCGTCGAGCACCTGGCCGACGTCGTGCGCATGCACCCCGTCGACCACGAAGGACACCGGCGACCCGCGGTCGGTCATCGATGTCGGACCGATCACCCGCACACCCTCGATCTGCGACAGCCCCGCCAGCGCGGCGGCCACGAGGTCGCGTTCGTGCTCATCGACGGCCGGCATGCCGAGTGCGTCGAGATAGCGTGCGGCCGCCGCCAATCCGACAACCTGGGACGTCATCGGGGTGCCCGCCTCGAAGCGCTGCGGCGCGGGCGCGAACGTGGTGGCCTCCATCGTGACCGTCTCGATCATCGAGCCGCCGGTCAGCACCGGCGGCATCGCATCGAGCAGTGCCCGCTTGCCGTACAGCACGCCGATGCCGGTGGGGCCGAGCATCTTGTGTCCGGAGAACGCCGCGAAGTCGACGTCGAGACCGTGCAGATTGACCGGCTGGTGCGGCACCGACTGGCAGGCATCGAGCAGCACCAGGGCGCCCACCGCGCGGGCGCGGGCCACCAACTCCTCGACCGGCGCGACGGCTCCGGTGACGTTCGAATGGTGGCTGAAGGCAACGATTTTCACGCGCTCGTCGAGCTCGAGGGAGTCGAGGTCGATGCGACCATCGTCGGTGATCCCGTACCAGCGCAGCGTCGCTCCGGTGCGCTGCGCCAGCTCCTGCCAGGGAACCAGGTTCGCGTGGTGTTCGAGCTCAGTGGTGACGATGACGTCCCCGGGGCCGACGGCGTGCTCGAACCGCTTGTCGCCCAAGGCGAAGGCCACCACGTTGATGGCCTCCGTGGCGTTCTTGGTGAACACCAGCTCATCGGTGTCGGCGCCGACGAACGACGCGATGTCCTCGCGGCCCTGTTCGTAGGCGTCGGTCGCTTCCTCCATCAACTGATGGGCGCCGCGGTGCACCGCCCCGTTGGAGGTGAGCAGGAATTCCCGCTCGGCGTCGAGCACGGTCAGCGGCTTCTGCGACGTCGCTCCGGAGTCCAGGTAGGCCAGCTGGTTACCACCGCGCATCACCCGGGACAGGATCGGGAAATCCGCCCTGACCCGGGCCACCTCGGCCGCATCGAGCACGCGCGCAGCCGTCACGATCAGGCCCCCGCGGCGGCAGCCTGAGTGAAGCGCTCGTAGCCGTTGGCCTCCAGCTCGTCGGCGAGTTCGGGGCCGCCGGATTCGACGATTCGCCCGGCCACGAAGACGTGGACGAACTGTGGCTGGATGTAGCGCAGAATGCGGGTGTAGTGCGTGATCAGCAGCACGCCGCCGTGCTCGGCCTCGGCGTAGCGGTTCACCCCCTCGCTGACCACGCGCAACGCGTCGACGTCCAGACCGGAATCGGTCTCGTCGAGGATCGCGATCTTCGGCTTGAGCAGGCCGAGCTGCAGGATCTCGTGACGTTTCTTCTCGCCACCGGAGAACCCCTCGTTGACACTGCGCTCGCCGAAGGACGGGTCGATGCCGAGGTCGGTCATCGCACCCTTGACCTCCTTGACCCAGTGGCGCAGCTTGGGGGCCTCGCCGCGGACTGCGGTCGCGGCGGTGCGCAGGAAGTTCGACATCGACACACCCGGTACCTCGACGGGGTACTGCATGGCCAGGAAGAGGCCGGCCCGGGCACGCTCGTCGACGCTCATCTCGAGGACGTCGTCGCCGTCGAGGGTGATCGAGCCGCCCGTGACGGTGTACTTCGGATGCCCCGCGATGGCGTAGGACAGCGTCGACTTGCCGGACCCGTTCGGGCCCATCACGGCGTGGGTCTCCCCCGACTTCACGGTCAGGTCAACGCCTTTGAGGATCGGGATCTCTTCACCCTCGGGGGTGTTCACCGAGACGTGCAGATCTTTGATGTCCAGTGTGGTCATGGTCAACTCTTCTCGGTAATCGCTAGTTCGCGTTCGATGGCGTCGGTCAGGCGCTCCCGGACGGCGGGGACGGAGATCTTGGCGATGATCTCGCCGAAGAAGCCGCGGACCACCAGACGGCGGGCCTGCTCCTCCGGGATGCCGCGGGCGCGCAGATAGAACAGCTGCTCGTCGTCGAATCGGCCGGTGGCGCTCGCATGGCCGGCGCCGACGATCTCGCCGGTCTCGATCTCCAGGTTGGGCACCGAGTCGGCGCGCGCGCCGTCGGTGAGCACCAGGTTCCGGTTCACCTCGAAGGTGTCGGTGCCGGTGGCTTCGGCGCGGATCAGCACATCGCCCACCCAGACGGTGTGGGTGTCGGGTCGCCGCGAGGCCGGATCTCCTTGCAGCGCACCCTTGTACGTCACGTTGGAGCGGCAGTTCGGTTGTGCGTGGTCGACCAGCAGCCGGGACTCGAAGTGCTGACCGTCGTCGGCGAAGTAGAGGCCGAGCAGTTCGGCGTCCCCGCCCGGCGCGGTGTAGCGCACCCGGCCCGTCAACCGGACCACGTCGCCGCCGAGCGTGACGGCCGCGTGGCGCAACACCGCGTCCCGGCCCAACGTCGCGTGATGCATGCTGACGTGCACCGCGTCGTCGGCCCAGTCGGCGATGGACACCACACGCAGTGTCGCACCGTCACCGACCACGAATTCGATGTTGTCGGCGTAGGTTCCGCTGCCGCGGTGGTCGAGCACGACGACCGCTTCGGCCAACTCACCGACGCGGATCTGGATGTGCCCGTAGGCGGTCGCCCCCTCGCCGGGACCGGTGATCGTCACCTCGATCGGGTCGGGAACGACGGCCTGGGCGGGCACCTCGATCAGCGTGGCCGCGCCGAATGCCGAATAGGCTTGGGCGGCAACCCGATCGGCGGGAACGCCGGCGTCGCCCAGGCGATCGTCGGTGCGGGACACCTTCTCGACCCGCACGACATCGGCACCGGCCACCTCGACGGTGGCCTCCGCGGTGGCGACCGCCGAGCCGTCGTGCAGACCGCGAAGCCGCTTGAGCGGGGTGAAACGCCAGATCTCGTCACGGCCGCCGGGCACCTCGAAGGCGTCGACGTCGAACGAGGTGAACAGCTCGCCTTTGTTGGCACCCTCGAGGGCTGCCGTCACATTCGTCGTCACATCAGACTCTGCCACTAGCCGACCGCGCCTTCCATCTGCAACTCGATCAGCCGGTTGAGCTCCAGCGCGTACTCCATCGGGAGCTCCTTGGCGATCGGCTCGACGAAACCGCGGACCACCATCGCCATCGCCTCGTCCTCGGTCAGGCCGCGGCTCATCAGGTAGAACATCTGATCCTCGCTGACCTTCGACACGGTGGCCTCGTGGCCCATCGTGACGTCGTCCTCGCGGATGTCGACGTAGGGATAGGTGTCGGAACGGCTGATCGTATCCACCAGCAGCGCATCGCATTTCACGCTCGAACGCGATCCGTGGGCACCCTTGTTGACCTGCACCAGGCCGCGATACGACGCGCGGCCACCGCCGCGGGCGACGGACTTGGACACGATGTTGGACGACGTGTTCGGCGCCAGGTGCAGCATCTTGGCGCCGGTGTCCTGGTGCTGTCCCTCGCCGGCGAACGCGACGGAGAGGACCTCGCCCTTGGCGTGCTCACCGGTCATCCACACCGCCGGGTACTTCATGGTGACCTTAGAGCCGATGTTGCCGTCGACCCACTCCATCGTGGCACCGGCCTCGGCGCGGGCCCGCTTGGTGACCAGGTTGAACACGTTGTTCGACCAGTTCTGGATGGTCGTGTACCGGCACCGCCCGCCGGGCTTGACGACGATCTCGACGACCGCGCTGTGCAGCGAGTCGCTCTTGTAGATCGGCGCCGTGCAGCCTTCGACGTAGTGCACGTAGGCGTCCTCGTCGACGATGATCAGCGTCCGCTCGAACTGACCCATGTTCTCGGTGTTGATCCGGAAGTAGGCCTGCAGCGGGATGTCGACGTGCACGCCCTTGGGGACGTAGATGAACGACCCGCCGGACCACACCGCGGTGTTGAGCGCGGAGAACTTGTTGTCCCCGGCCGGGATCACGGTGCCGAAGTACTCCCGGAACAGTTCGGGATGCTCGCGCAGACCGGAATCGGTGTCGAGGAAGATGACGCCCTGGGCCTCGAGGTCTTCGCGGATGGAGTGGTAGACGACCTCCGACTCGTACTGGGCGGCCACGCCCGAGACCAGGCGCTGCTTCTCGGCTTCGGGGATGCCGAGCTTGTCGTAGGTGTTCTTGATGTCCGCGGGCAGATCGTCCCAGGTGGCGGCCTGCTTCTCGCTGGAGCGCACGAAGTACTTGATGTTGTCGAAGTCGATGCCCTCGAGGTTGGACCCCCAGTTCGGCATCGGCTTCTTGTCGAAGGTGCGCAGCGCCTTCAGGCGGATGTCGAGCATCCACTCGGGCTCGCTCTTCTTCGCCGAGATGTCGCGCACCACCGCCTCGGACAGGCCGCGCTGTGCGCTGGCACCGGCGACGTCGGAGTCGGCCCAGCCGTACCCGTACTTGCCCAGGGAGGCGATGGTCTCCTCCTGGGTCAGCGTTTCGGGCTTGACCTCAGGTGTGAGTGTCATTGCGACACACTCCTTTTGCTAGCTGACGGGCTCCGGCGCGGGCTGTGCGCCGGAACGTGGGTGGTGCAGGCACAATCCCCGTTGACGATCGTGGCGAGCCGCTGGACGTGAGTACCCAGTACCTCGGACATCGCCTGCTGTTCGGCCTCGCAGAGTTCGGGGAACTCCTCGGCGACGTGGGACACCGGGCAGTGGTGCTGGCAGATCTGCACCCCGCCCAGCGGACCGCGCACCTGCGTGGTCGTCGTGGCGTAGCCGGCCCGGCTCAGCGCGTCGGCGACGCGCTCTGCGGCGGCCTCGACGTCCTCGGCGCGCTCGGACGCCGCGGGCGCGACGCCGGACAGGATCGTGTCGATGCGCCGCCGGGCGAACGTGTGCACCGCGTCGTCCCCGCCGATCTCGCGCAGCGCCCGCATGGCCGCCGACGCCAGATCGTCGTAGGTGTGCTCGAGTTTCGCGCGTCCGGCGGCGGTGAGCTGGTAGCGCTTGGCGGGCCGGCCGCGGCCTTCCTGCTGCCAGGCGGCAGCGGACTTGGCCTGCGCGTCGCCCGCCTCGATCAGTGCGTCGAGATGTCGGCGCACCCCGGCCGCCGAAAGGCCGAGTCGCTCGCCGATGCTGCTTGCCGTCGTCGAACCGGACTCCAGCAGCAGACGCACGATCGCCGTCCTGGTGTCACCGTCGGCAGCCGAGGGTGACACCGACAGCGCCGGGGCCCCCTCAGTCGGCACGACAGTGCCCTCCGGACGGAATTTCACAACACCAGTGTGACGCAATTGCCAGACCGGGTCCACCAAGGCCACCCTTAGCGACGTCGTCATACTTCTCACACCGTCTGGGCGGCCGAACCGGGAATAGCCGCCCGCTACGCTGCCTGAGTGGCAGCCCGCCGACACTCGCTCAGCACCTCCATCGCCGGTCTCCACGGCGACGAGCGCACCGTCGGCAGCCCCCTGGACCCCGCCGAATTGGTTGCGCTGCACCGCACCCGCCTGTTCGGCGCGACGGGCACCGTGCTGATGGCGATCGGCGCGCTGGGGGCCGGTGCGCGCCCCGTCGTGCAGGACCCCACCTTCGGCGTGCGCCTGCTCAATCTGCCATCGCGCATCCAGACGGTGTCACTGACCATGACCACCACCGGCGCGGTGATGATGGCACTGGCCTGGCTGATGCTCGGCCGGTTCGCGCTGGGCAAGCGCCGCATGACCCGCAGCCAGGTCGATCGCACGTTGCTGCTGTGGGCGCTACCGCTGCTGATCGCCCCGCCGATGTACAGCAAGGACGTCTACTCCTACCTGGCCCAGAGCGAGATCTCCCTGCAGGGCAACGACCCCTACCGGGTCGGGCCGGCCCCCGGTCTGGGGCTCGATCACGTCTTCACGCTGTCGGTACCCAGCCTGTGGCGCGAGACGCCCGCCCCGTACGGGCCGCTGTTTTTGTGGATCGGGCGCGGCATCTCGCGGATCACGGGCGAGAACATCGTCGAAGCGGTGCTGTTCCACCGGCTGATGGTGTTGTTGGGCGTCGGCCTGATCGTGTGGGCGACGCCCCGGCTGGCACGCCGCTGCGGCGTCGCCGAGGTCAGCGCACTCTGGCTGGGCGCGACCAACCCGCTGCTGTTCATGCATCTGATCGCCGGCATCCACAACGAGGCGCTGATGCTGGGTCTGATGCTGGCCGGCACCGAATTCGCGCTGCGCGGTATCTCCGCTTTTCCCAGGGGCACCGCGGTGGGTGACGCCGTCCGGCACCGCGGGTACGCGCCGGCCATGCTGCTGGCCGGAACGGTGTTGATCACGATGTCCTCGCAGGTCAAGCTGCCGGGGTTGTTGGCGCTCGGTTTCGTAGCGATGGCGCTGGCCGCGCGGTGGGGCGGCACAGTCAAGGCGTTCCTGATGGCCGGCAGCGCGCTGGGCGCGGTGTCCCTGGCGGTGATGGCGCTGATCGGGTGGGCCAGCGGGCTGGGCTTCGGCTGGCTGTTCACCCTCGGCACTGCCAACGTCGTCCGCAGCTGGATGTCCCCGCCGACGCTGCTGGCCCTGGGCACCGGTCAGGTGGGCATCCTGCTGGGCCTGGGCGACCACACCACCGCTGTTCTCGGTCTGACCCGCGCGATCGGCGTGACCCTGATCGCGATGATCGTCACCTGGCTGCTGTTCGCCGTGCTGCGTAACCGCCTGCATCCGGTCGGCGGCCTGGGCGTCGCGCTCGGCGTCACCGTGCTGCTGTTCCCGGTGGTGCAACCGTGGTATCTGCTGTGGCCGATCATCCCGCTGGCCGCCTGGGCCACCCGGCCGGGGTTCCGCGCCGCGGTCATCGCCGTCACCCTCATCGTCGGGATCTTCGGCCCCACCGCCAACGGCGACCGCTTCGCCCTGTTCCAGATCGTGCTCGCGACACTGGCCAGCACCGTGATCGTGGCCACCCTGATCGCGCTGACCTACCGGTGGCTGCCGTGGCGCGCGGTGCCGGCAGCCGCGACAGGTCGCCTCGACGAGCCGGTAGGAGCGGCCCCCACGGCCGATCCCAAGGCCGACGCCTACGCTGAATCTCCGTGACCTCCCGTTCCGGCGACGCGCCCGTGCGACTGCGTGGCGTGACCAAGCGGTACGGCGACACCGTGGCGGTGTCCACGTTGGACCTCGAGGTGGGAGCGGCGGAGATCTTCGCGCTGCTGGGACCCAACGGCGCCGGTAAGACGACGACGGTCGAGATGTGCGAGGGCTTCGTCCGTCCCGACGACGGCAGCATCGAGATTCTCGGGCTCGACCCGGTGGCCGACAACGCCGAGGTGCGGGCACGGACCGGGGTGATGCTGCAGGGTGGCGGCGCCTACCCGGCCGCACGCGCCGGCGAGATGCTGGCGCTGGTGGCCTCGTATGCGGCCAATCCGCTGGACCCGGCGTGGCTGCTGGACACCCTGGGCCTGACCGATTCGGCGCGCACCGCCTACCGGCGGCTCTCCGGTGGCCAGCAGCAGCGGCTGGCCCTGGCCTGCGCGGTGGTCGGCCGGCCCGAGCTGGTGTTCCTGGACGAGCCGACGGCAGGGATGGACGCGCACGCACGCCTGGTGGTGTGGGAGCTGATCGACGCGCTGCGGCGCGACGGCGTGACGGTGGTGCTGACCACCCATCAGCTCACCGAGGCCGAGGAACTGGCCGACCACATCCTGATCATCGACAGGGGCCAGGCCGTGGCCGGCGGCACGCCCGCCGAGCTGATGCGCAGTGGCGCCGAGAACCAGCTGCGATTCCGGGCGCCGCGCATGCTGGACCTCTCGCTGCTTATCGCGGCGCTGCCCGAGAGCTACCGGGCCACCGAGCCCTCGCCCGGTGAGTACCTCATCGAGGGACGCATCGATCCGCAGGTGCTGGCGACGGTCACGGCGTGGTGCGCCCGGCTCGACGTGCTCGCCACCGACATGCGTGTCGAGCAGCGCAGCCTCGAGGACGTGTTCCTCGACGTCACCGGGCGGGAGTTGCGGCAATGAGCACGCCGAGGAACACACCGAAGCACACCTCGAACCGTTTCGCCGAGGGCACCTTCTCCCCCGATCCGCGGCCGGCCCCCGTGCCGCGGATGCTGGCCGCGCAGTACGGACTGGAACTGCGGCTGCTGCTGCGCAACGGCGAGCAGCTGCTGCTGACGATGTTCATCCCGATCACGCTGCTGATCGGGTTGACCCTGCTTCCGTTGGGCTCGTTCGGTCCGGATCGCGCCGGGACGTTCACCCCCGCGATCATGGCGCTGGCGGTCATCTCGACCGCATTCACCGGGCAGGCCATCGCGGTGGCCTTCGATCGCCGGTACGGCGCCCTCAAGCGGCTCGGAGCCACCGCGTTGCCGGTGTGGGGCATCATCGCCGGAAAATCGCTGGCAGTGGTGACCGTGGTGTTCCTGCAGTCGATCCTGCTGGGCGCCATCGGCCTCGGCCTGGGCTGGCGGCCCGCGCCGGCCGGCCTCGCGCTGGGCGCGGTGATCATCGCGCTCGGCACCGCGATCTTCGCCGCGCTGGGTCTGCTGCTCGGCGGCACCCTGCGCGCCGAGATCGTGCTCGCGGTGGCGAACCTGATGTGGTTCGTCTTCGCCGGGGTGGGCGCGCTGACCGTCGAGGGTGGTACCGACGGGGGCATCGTGCCGGCCGCTGTGCAGTGGATCGCGCGGTTGACGCCGTCGGGCGCGCTGACCGAGGCGCTGACGCAGGCGATGACGCTGTCGGTCGACTGGTTCGGCCTTGCGGTGATGGCGATCTGGGGCGCGGCCGCCGCGCTATGCGCGCTGCGCTGGTTCCGCTTCACCTGAGCTCGCCACCTGAGGCAGCAGATACTCCAGCCGACCGACCTCCTCGATGTTGTGCCGGACCCATGCTTCGGCCATCGTCGGCGGGAAGCGGCGTCGCAGCAGCGCATTGACCGGGGCCATCACCGCGCTGCGCGCGCCGATGTCCAGCACGGACACGTAGTGGGCGCCCTCGACGCCCGCCGACCACGTGTGCTCGAGGGCGACGATCGGCACCCCGGCGAGCCGCTGCACCAACCGGATGCCGGTGACGTCGAGTTTCTCGACCCGGTCGACGACGTCGACGCCGAACCTGGGATCACCGCCGAACGCCTCGACGACGTGGAACCGGGCACCTTCGCCGGCTCCGCCACCGGGCGCGGGCCGCCACAGCTCCCACCGGATGTGATCGGTCGGGTGCCAGGCCAGATAGCGATCGACGATCCGTCCGCCGTACTGCATCGTGCCGTCCAGGTGGGTGAACCAGTCGAGCAGCATCGCCGGGGTGACCCCGGCCAGGGGTCGGTGGTCGATCGTGATCCGGCGCCGGCCGTGGGCACAGTCGATGAACTGCACCGATGCCGAGTCGATCGGCCGCATCGGGTACAGCACGGGAAGTGGCGGGTGGTACATGTCCGTCCTTAGAAGATACGTTTGCGTTTCTAAAGAGAGACGGTACGATGGCCGCAATAAGATACGCAAGCGTTTCTCTTCGGAATCGAGTGTGATCATGCCCACCACCCGTCGACGCGGCCCGGAGCTCGATGCGGCGATCAAGTCGGCCGTCATGGATCTGCTGGCCGCGCACGGACCCGACGGCGTCACGATGGAGGCGGTCGCCGCGGCCGCCCACACCAGCAAGCCCGTGCTCTACCGGCGGTGGTCCGACCGCCGCGCCCTCCTGCGCGACACCCTCATCGAGGTCGCCTCGGCGGCGATCCCCACCGCGGACACCGGCGGGTTCCGCACCGACATGCTGGCCGTGCTGCGCGGGTGGGCCGAGCTGTTCGCCGGCCCACGCGGACCGTTGATGCGCTCGATCGTGATGGCGGTGGCGGCCGACCCCGAACTGGCCGAGACGTTCCACGCCGACGTCATCGGCAGCCGCAAGGCCGACGTGACCGCCCTGGTGCAGCGCGGGATCGACCGCGGGGACGTGCGGGCCGACATCCCGATCGGCGTCGTCAGGGAACTCGGCCAGAGCGTGCTGTGGCACCACCTCCTGATCACCGGCGACCCCATCGACGACGACCTGGTGCTCACGCTCGTCGACGAGGTGCTGGTGCCGCTCACCGCCCCTACTACGACCCGTAGTTAGCCGGGCTCTACCATCGACACCGTGCCCAGCCGACGACTCCTGCCACGGCTCTTCGTGCGGCTCGTCGATCTCTTCCCGGAGCCGAGCCTGCGCGTGCAGCGCATCGTCGCCGCCGCGGTGATCCTGACCCAGGGCGGCATCGCCGTGACCGGCGCCATCGTGCGTGTCACTGCGTCGGGACTGGGCTGCCCGACCTGGCCGCAGTGCTTCCCCGGCAGCTTCACGCCCGTCCCCCATGCCGAGGTTCCGGGCATCCATCAAGCCGTCGAGTTCGGCAACCGGTTGATCACGTTCCTGGTCGTGCTGACCGCGGCCGCGGCCGTCATCGTGGTGACCCGGGCCCGGCGCCGCCGCGAGGTGCTCATCTACGCCTGGCTGATGCCGGCCTCGACCGTGCTGCAGGCCGTGATCGGCGGCATCACGGTTCTCACCGGCCTGCTGTGGTGGACCGTGGCGGTGCACCTGCTCGCCTCGATGCTGATGGTGTGGCTCTCGGTCCTGCTGTTCGTCAAGATCGGTCAACCCGATCAGGGCGTGACGGTCTCACGCGCGCCACGAGCGTTGCGCCAGCTGACCGCACTGAGCGCACTGACCCTCGCCGCGGTGCTCGTCACCGGCACGATGGTCACCGGGGCGGGACCCCACGCCGGCGACAAGAGCATCGAGCGCCCGGTGCCACGGCTGGAGGTCGAGATCACCACGCTCGTCCACCTGCACTCGTCGTTGCTCGTGGCCTACCTGTCGCTGGTGATAGGGCTGGGCTTCGGGCTGCTGGCGACCCGCACGGCGCCTCCGGTGCTGAGGCGATTGCGGGTGCTGGTGGTCCTGATCGCCGCGCAGGGGCTGCTCGGTGCGGTCCAGTTCGCGACCGGGGTGCCGGCGGTGCTGGTGGCGTTCCACGTCGCGGGGGCCGCGGCGTGTACCGCCGCGACGGCCGCGCTATGGGCCGCGATGCGCGAACGGACCCAGCCCGAGCTCGTCGAGGGCTGACTCCAGCGCCAGCGCGAATCGGCGCTGCTGCCGGTCCCGGGCCGCCTGATCGAGCTGCCGCCACCCCAGTGACGGCTCGACGAGCTCGAGTTCCAGCAGCGCCGGCGCATCCGGTCCACCCAACACATCGACGCGCGCGTACAGCAGATCGGTGACCCGGATGCGCAGATGCGCCGCCGCGGCGGCGAGGGCGGCGTGGCCGACCTCCCACAGCTCGTCCGCCGGGTCCGCGCGCTGCAGACGCTCCTCGGCGTAGGTGCCGGACGGATCGAGCACCGGCCCCCGGCCCGCCTCGGGCAGCATCGGACCCTTCGTGAAGGCGTGTGACGGCTCACCGCGCAGGAACACCATCGCGGTCTCGCCGTCGGCCACCCGAGCGTCGTAGGGCTGTACCAGCGCCGTCCGTCCGTCGGCCTGCAAGGCCACGGCATGCGCGTACGCCGCGTCCGCGTCGCGGAACCGCATCGCCCCCACCGATCCGGCGCCGACCGCTGGTTTCACCACGATCTCCCCACCGACCTCCCCACCGACCTCCCCGATGACGACCGGCTCCCCCGGCGCGAAGAACGCGCTTGGTACGGTCGGCACGCCGGCGGCCGCGAGGTCGGCCAGATACCGCTTGTCGGTGTTCCACGCGACCACATCGCGCCCGTTGAGCAGCCTGCGCACCCGAGAGGTCCAGGCCATGAACTCGCCAAGCCGTTCGGTGTAGTCCCACGTCGCGCGCAGGATCACCACGTCGGCATCCAGCGTTGCGGGGTCGTCCCAGGAGAGCCACCGGGCGTGAAGTCCGCGCGTCCGCAGCGCCCCCACCAAGCCGGCATCGTCACCGTCGCCCTCGGGCAGCGCGGGGCATCCCGCCAGCACGATGCGCGGATGGAACACCTCGGGGCGGGCGAGCTTCATGACGGGCATGATGTCACCTATGTACGCGATCGAAGTCGCCGAGACCGGCGGGCCGGAAGTTCTGTCCTACGTCGAGAAGTCCCGCCCCGCACCCGGACCCGATCAGGTGCTGATCAAGGCCGAGGCGATCGGCGTCAACTTCATCGACACGTACTTCCGTTCTGGGCTGTATCCGCGGGAGCTGCCGTTCGTCGTCGGCACCGAGGTGTGCGGCACGATCGAGGCCGTCGGCGACGATGTCGCCGCGCTCAACGTCGGCGACCGTGTGGTGACCGCCCAGGCTCTCGGCGCCTACGCCGACTACTGCCTGGCCCCTGCCGACTTCGTCGCCTACGTGCCCGAGGGCGTGGCACCCGACGTGGCCGCCTCGGCGCTGTTGAAGGGTATGACGGCGCATTACCTGATCAAGTCCACCTACCCGATCCAGCAGGGCGACACCGTGCTGGTGCACGCCGGCGCCGGCGGCGTCGGTCTGATCCTGACCCAATGGGCCACCAGCCTCGCGACCAAGGTGATCACGACGGTCTCGACGTCCGACAAGGCCGAGTTGTCCCGCCAGGCCGGTGCGGTCGAGGTGCTCGACTATCCGGACGATCCGCAGACGTTCGGCGCGCACATCCGGGAGCTGACCGACGGCCAGGGCGTGCAGGCGGTCTACGACGGGGTGGGTGCCTCGACGTTCGAGGCGAGCCTGGCAAGCCTCGCGGTGCGCGGCACGTTGGCGCTGTTCGGAGCGGCGAGCGGGCCGGTGCCGCCGTTCGATCCGCAGCGCCTCAACGCCGCCGGTTCGGTGTTCCTGACGCGACCGAATCTCGCCCACCACACCCGCACGGCCGACGAATTCTCGTGGCGGGCGGGCGAACTGCTCAGCGCCATCGCCGACGGCACGCTGACCGTGACCGTCAGCAACCGTTATGCGCTCGCCGATGCGGAGCAGGCACACCGCGACCTGCAGGGCCGCAAGACCGTCGGATCGGTGGTGCTGCTGCCCGGCTGACTCAGAGGTGCAGCAGGGTGGGCAGGTTCAGAGCCGAGTCGACGGCCAGCGCGCAGAACACCACCGCGAGGTAGTTGTTCGACTGGAGGAACAGCCGCAGCGGCTTGACCGGTTCCCCGCGCCGCACGCCGGCGTAGAGCTGATGGGCCATCACCAGGAACCAGGTACCGGCCAGGATGGCCACCGAGGCGTACAGCCAGCCGGTGGCCATGGCCAGCGCCAGCGTCGCGATCACGGTCAACCAGGTGTAGACGAGGATCTGCCTGGTGACCTGCACCTCGGTCGCGACCACCGGCAGCATCGGCACGCCCGCCGCCTTGTAGTCCTCCTTGTAGCGCATGGCGAGCGCCCAGGTGTGCGGCGGCGTCCAGAAGAAGATGATCAAGAACATCACGATCGCGGGCCAGCTGATCGTGCCGGTCACCGCCGACCAGCCGATCATCACCGGCATGCAGCCGGCGGCTCCGCCCCACACGACGTTCTGCGAGGTCCGCCGCTTGAGCAGCAGCGTGTACACCAGCACGTAGAACGCGATCGTGGCGCCGGCCAGGTGCGCCGAGAGCATGTTGGTGGTCCACCACAGCCAGAAGAACGACCCGACCGAGAGCGCCAAGCCGAACACCAGGGCGTGGCTGCGGGGCACCGTGGCGCGCGCCAGCGGACGGCGCTCGGTGCGCTTCATCACCTTGTCGATGTCGGCATCGGCGACGCAGTTGAGCGTGTTGGCGCCGGCGGCGGCCAGCAGTCCGCCGAACATCGTGTTGAGGATCAGCAGCGGGTCCACGCTGCCGCGGTGGGCCAGCAGCATCGCCGGAATCGTGGTGACCAGCAGGAGTTCGATGACGCGCGGTTTCGTCAGAGCCAGGTAGCCGAGCAGGGTGGTGCGGAAACCGCGCGGGGCGGCGTCGGCCGAATCCCCGACGAGGTCGCCTTCGCGGATCCTCACCCAACCAACTCCTTCACGCCGCGTCTACTACAGGCGATGGTAGACCGCTCGGGGCCGTCGCCGAAATCTCGGGGTGTCACGGATGGTTCCCGGCACCGTGGGTATCACCCCTGCGTCCCGGCGTCGGTGAGCACTAGGGTGGTTGGTGCGGATCGACACGCCCCACCAAGTCCAAGGAGTGCGCCTCGTGACCACGCTCGAAGAGATCTCTTCGCTGACCCGACCGAACCATCCCGACGACTGGACCGAGCTGGACTCCCGCGCGGTGGACACCGTCCGCGTGCTGGCCG
Organism: Mycobacterium sp. PSTR-4-N; assembly: GCF_022348085.1. Classification (GTDB taxonomy): domain Bacteria; phylum Actinomycetota; class Actinomycetes; order Mycobacteriales; family Mycobacteriaceae; genus Mycobacterium. The sequence goes on from NZ_JAKRFN010000003.1 coordinate 206,242, forward strand.
CCGACGCCGTCCAGAAGGTGGGCAACGGTCACCCCGGGACGGCGATGAGTCTGGCGCCCCTGGCCTACACGCTGTTCCAGCGCCAGATGCGCCACGATCCCAGCGACACGGACTGGTTGGGCCGCGACCGGTTCATCCTGTCCTGCGGGCATTCCAGCCTGACGCTCTACCTTCAGCTCTACCTGGGTGGCTTCGGGCTCGAACTGTCCGACATCGAGGCGCTGCGGACGTTCAAGTCCAAGACGCCCGGCCACCCCGAGTTCCGCCACACCAGGGGCGTGGAGATCACCACCGGCCCGCTGGGGCAGGGGCTGGCCTCGGCGGTCGGCATGGCGATGGCGTCACGCTACGAGCGTGGCCTGTTCGACCCAGACGCCCCGGCCGGTGAAAGCCCGTTCGACCACTACATCTACGTGATCGCCTCCGACGGAGACATCGAAGAAGGCGTCACCAGCGAGGCGTCCTCGCTCGCCGGCACCCAGCAGCTCGGCAACCTGATCGTGTTCTACGACAAGAACCAGATCTCCATCGAGCACGACACCAACATCGCGCTGAGCGAGGACGTCGCCGCGCGCTACCGGGCCTACGGCTGGCACGTGCAGGAGATCGAGGGCGGCGAGAACGTGGTTGCCATCGAACAGGCGATCGCGGAAGCGAAAAAGGTGACCGACAAGCCGTCGTTCATCGCGTTGCGCACGATCATCGGATATCCGGCGCCGAACAAGATGAACACCGGCGGTGTGCACGGGTCGGCTCTCGGCGACGACGAGGTCGCGGCCACCAAGAAGATCCTGGGCTTCGACCCGGACAAGACTTTCGAGGTCAGCGACGAGGTGTTCGAGCACACCCGCAAGTTGGTCGACCGCGGACGCGAGGCGCACGAGAAGTGGCAGCCGGGCTTCGACGCCTGGGCCGAACGTGAGCCCGAGCGCAAGAAGCTGCTGGACCGCCTGACCGCCGAGGAACTGCCCGACGGGTGGGACTCCGACATCACCTACTGGGAGCCCGGTTCCAAGGCCGTCGCCACCCGCGCGGCGTTCGGGCAGGTGCTCAACGACGTCGCGCCGAAGCTGCCCGAACTGTGGGGCGGCTCGGCCGACCTGGCGGGCAGCAACAACACCACGATCAAGGGCGTCAAGTCGTTCGGCCCGCCGTCGATCTCGACGTCGGACTTCGAGGCCGACTGGTACGGCCGGGTGCTGCACTTCGGTATCCGCGAGCACGCGATGGGCTCGATCCTGTCGGGCATCGTGCTGCACGGCCCGACGCGCGCGTTCGGCGGGACGTTCCTGCAGTTCTCCGACTACATGCGTCCCGCGGTGCGGTTGGCCTCGCTGATGGACATCGACACCATCTACATCTGGACCCACGATTCGATCGGCCTGGGCGAGGACGGGCCCACCCACCAGCCCATCGAGCACCTGGCGGCGCTGCGAGCCATCCCGAACCTGTCGGTGGTGCGCCCGGGTGACCCGAACGAGACGGCGTACGCGTGGAAGAGCATCCTCGCCCGCGGTAACGGCAGCGGCCCGGTCGGTTTCATCCTTACCCGTCAGGGCATCCCCGTGCTGGAGGGCACCGACGCCGAGGGCGTCGCCCGGGGCGGGTACGTGCTTGGTGGCGGCTCCCCCGCCGACGACGCCGACGTCATCCTGATCGGCACGGGCTCCGAACTGCAGATCGCAGTCGAAGCGCAGAAAGCGTTGCGGGAGAAGAACATCAACGCCTACGTGGTGTCGATGCCGTGCCTGGAGTGGTTCGAGTCCCAGCCCAAGGAGTACCGGGACAGCGTGCTGCCTCCGCAGGTGTCGGCTCGGGTCGCCATCGAGGCAGCGGTCGCGCAGAGTTGGTGGAAGATCGTCGGCGACACCGGCGAGATCATCTCGATCGAGCACTTCGGCGAGTCGGCCGACGACAAGACGCTGTTCCGCGAATTCGGTTTCACCCCAGAGGCAGTGGTGGCCGCCGCGGAACGCAGCATTGCGAACTAGCCAGCGAACAATCGAGGAATTGACATGACCCAGAACGAGAATTTGGCGGCTCTCTCGGCCGCAGGCGTTTCCGTATGGCTCGACGACCTGTCCCGCGAACGGCTGCAGACCGGCAACCTGCAGTCGCTCATCGACACGAAGTCGGTGGTGGGCGTGACCACCAACCCGTCGATCTTCCAGGCGGCGCTGTCCAAGGGTGACGCCTACGACGACCAGATCAAAGAACTCGCCGAGCGTGGCGCCGACGTCGACGCCACCATCCGGACCGTCACCACCGACGACGTGCGCAACGCGTGCGACGTGTTCGCCAAGATCTACGAGCAGTCCGACGGCGTCGACGGCCGGGTGTCCATCGAGGTGGACCCGCGGCTGGCCCATGACACGGACAAGACGATCCTGCAGGCGATCGAGCTGTGGAAGATCGTCGACCGGCCCAACCTGCTGATCAAGATCCCCGCCACCGAGGCCGGTGTTCCCGCGATCGCTTCCGTTCTCGCCGAGGGAATCTCGGTGAACGTGACGCTGATCTTCTCCGTCGAGCGCTATCGCCTGGTGATGGACGCCTACCTGAAGGGCCTCGAGAAGGCCAAGGAAGCGGGCCACGATCTGTCCCGCATCCATTCGGTGGCGTCGTTCTTCGTCTCCCGCGTGGACACCGAGATCGACAAGAGGCTCGAGGACATCGGTTCCGACGAGGCGCTGGCGCTGCGCGGCAAGGCCGGCGTCGCCAACGCCCGACTGGCCTACGCCGCCTACGAAGAGGTGTTCCTCGGCGGGGAGCGCTTCGAGAAGCTCAAGAACGACGGCGCACGCGTGCAGCGGCCGCTCTGGGCGTCGACGGGCGTGAAGAACCCCGATTACTCCGACACCCTCTACGTCACCGAGCTGGTGGCCCCCAACACCGTGAACACCATGCCGGAGAAGACGATGGACGCGGTCGCCGACCACGGCGTGGTCACCGGCGACACGGTCACCGGCAAGGGCGCGGAATCGCAGGAGATCTTCGACGAACTCTCGGGTGTGGGCATCGACCTCACCGACGTGTTCCTGGTGCTGGAGAACGAAGGCGTGGAGAAGTTCGAGAAGTCGTGGCAGGAGCTCATCGAAGCCACGCAAGGCCAGCTCGACGAGAAGAAGTGATCCGGGCGAGATGAGCGAAGCCTGGCAGAACCCGCTGCGGGACAAGCGCGACAAACGCATGCCCCGCATCGCGGGCCCGTGCTGTGTGGTGATCTTCGGTGTCACCGGGGATCTCGCCCGCAAGAAGCTGATGCCCGCGATCTACGACCTGGCCAATCGGGGGCTGCTGCCGCCGTCGTTCGCCCTGGTCGGTTTCGCGCGGCGGGACTGGGCCGACCAGGACTTCTCCCAGGTCGTCCTCGACGCGGTCAAGCAGCACGCCCGCACGCCGTTCCGCCAGGAGGTCTGGGACCGCTTGTCCGAAGGGGTGCGCTTCGTGCAGGGCACCTTCGACGACGAGAAAGCGTTCGAGAGCCTGGCCGAGACGCTGGGCAAGCTCGACGCCGAGCGCGGAACCGGCGGCAATCACGCGTTCTATCTGTCGATTCCGCCGAAGGCGTTTCCTCAGGTGCTCGAACAGCTCTCCCGTACCGGCCTGGCCAAGAAGCCCGAGGGCAGTTGGAGCCGCGTCGTCATCGAGAAGCCGTTCGGTCACGACCTGAAGAGCGCCGAAGAGCTCAACGCGATCGTCAACAACGTCTTCCCGGAGTCGTCGGTGTTCCGCATCGACCACTACCTCGGCAAGGAGACGGTGCAGAACATCCTGGCGTTGCGGTTCGCCAACGAGCTGTTCGAGCCGGTGTGGAACTCGCACTACGTGGACAGTGTGCAGATCACGATGGCCGAGGACATCGGGCTCGGCGGACGCGGCGGGTACTACGACGGTGTCGGCGCGGCCCGTGACGTGATCCAGAACCATCTGCTGCAGCTGCTGGCGCTGACAGCGATGGAGGAACCCGTCAGCTTCTCCCCCGACGAGCTGCAGGCGGAGAAGATCAAGGTGCTCTCGGCGAGCAAGCTGGCCGAGCCGCTCGACGAGACCACCTCGCGGGGTCAGTACACCGCGGGCTGGCAGGGGGGTGAGCGGGTGGTCGGGCTGCTGGAGGAGGAGGGATTCTCGAAGACTTCGACCACCGAGACGTTCGCCGCGATCACCGTCGACGTCGACACCCGCCGCTGGGCCGGTGTGCCGTTCTACCTGCGGACCGGAAAAAGGTTGGGCCGCAGGGTCACCGAGATCGCGCTGATCTTCAAGCGCGCCCCGCACCTGCCGTTCGACGCCACCATGACCGAAGAGCTGGGGCAGAACGCACTGGTGATCCGAGTCCAGCCGGACGAGGGCATCACGCTGCGCTTCGGGTCCAAGGTGCCGGGCAACATGATGGAAGTCCGCGATGTCAGCATGGACTTCTCCTACGGATCGGCGTTCGCCGAGGAATCGCCGGAAGCCTACGAGCGCCTGATCCTCGACGTCCTACTCGGCGAGCCGTCGCTGTTCCCGGTCAACCAGGAGGTCGAATTGGCCTGGCGCATCCTCGATCCCGCCCTCGAGTACTGGGCCTCGCATGGGAAGCCGGACCCCTACGAAGCGGGCGGGTGGGGTCCTGAATCCGCCTTCGAGATGTTGCGGCGCACCGGCCGGGAATGGAGGAGGCCGTGATCCTCGATCTGCCGGACACCACGACCGACGTCATCAACAAGAAGATCATCGCGCTGCGCGAAGAGGGCGGCGCGATCACGCTGGGTCGGGTGCTGACCCTGGTCATCGCCCCCACCACCGAGGCACTGCTCGAGGACTCGATCGAGGCGGCGAACGCGGCGAGCCGCGAGCATCCCTGTCGCGTCGTCGTCGTCGCGCCCGGTGACCGCCTCGCCGACAAGGCCAGGCTCGACGCACAGTTACGCGTGGGACGGGACGCAGGCGCGAACGAGGTCGTGTGCCTTCGCCTTTCCGGTCCGCTGGCCAACCACGCGAGCAGTGTGGTGATGCCGTTCCTGCTCCCCGACACCCCGGTGGTGACGTGGTGGCCCGACGTCGCACCCGATGTGCCCGCCGAGGATCCGCTGGGCAAACTCGCCATCCGGCGTATCACCGATGCCACCAACGGCACCGACCCGCTGGCATCGATCAAGGGGCGCCTCAAGGGTTACACGCCGGGTGATACCGACCTGGCATGGAGCCGGATCACGTACTGGCGGGCGCTGCTCACCTCGGCGGTCGACCTTCCCCCGCACGAGCCGATCACCTCGGCGCTGGTCTCCGGGCTGGCCACCGAGCCGGCGCTCGACGTGCTGGCCGGGTGGTTGGCCTACCGCATCGACGGGCCGGTGCGACGCGCGGTGGGTGAGCTGAAAGTGGAGCTGGTCCGCGACGGCGAGACGATCTCGCTGAGCCGACCCCAGGACGGAGTCACCGCGAAACTCACCCGCACGTCCCAACCGGAAGCACTGGTGCCGTTGGCGCGCAGGGAAACTCGCGAGTGCCTCGCAGAGGACATGCGGCGCCTCGACGCCGACGAGATCTACCACGAGGCCCTGCAGGGAATCGAGAAAGTGCAGTACGTGTGAATGCGACCGTGGAGCGCTACGCCGACAAAGACGCACTGGTCAAAGCCGCCGGGGATCGTCTGGTGGACACGATCACCGCGGCCGTCGCGGCTCGAGGACAGGCCAGCGTGGTGCTGACCGGCGGCGGCACCGGCATCGGACTGCTCGAGCGGGTCAAGGAGCGCAGCGGCGAGATCGACTGGTCGAAGGTGCACCTCTATTGGGGCGACGAGCGGTTCGTTCCCGCCGACGACGACGAGCGCAACGACAAGCAGGCCCGGGAGGCGTTGTTGGACGACATCGACATTCCGGCGGTCAACGTGCACGCGATGGCCGCCAGCGACGGCGAGTTCGGCGACGACCTCGACGCGGCGGCGGCAGGCTATGAGCAATTGCTGAACGAGACGTTCGTCGCCCCTGACCGCGAGTTCGACGTCCATCTGCTGGGTATGGGGCCCGAAGGACACATCAACTCACTGTTCCCCGACACCGACGCGGTCAAGGAGACCGAGCGCACGGTGGTCGGCGTGACCGACTCCCCCAAACCGCCGCCGCGCCGGATCACGTTGACCCTGCCCGCCGTTGCGCGTTCCCGCGAGGTGTGGTTGGTGGTCTCCGGCGAGGGCAAGGCCGATGCGGTGGCGGCCGCACTGGGCGGGGCCGCGCCGGTCGACCTGCCCGCCGCGGGCGCCGTCGGCCGCGAAGCGACGGTGTGGCTGCTCGACGAGGACGCGGCGAGCAAACTCTAGTCGACGACGATCACGTGCAGCGTGCGCGGACCGTGCACGCCCTCGACCCGGTCGAGCTCGATGTCGCTGGTGGCGCTCGGTCCGCTGATCCACGTCAACGGTCGAGTGTGCGCACCCGAATCGATGAGTCGCGCAACGGCGTTGGGCACGTCGTCGACGATCTGGGAGACCCGGACCACGCACACGTGCAGGTCGGGCACCAGGCTCACCGCCCGCCGGCCCTGGCCCGGGCCGTGGTCGAGCACGAGCGTCCCGGTGTTGGCGATCGCCACGGTCGCGGTGGTGACCACGGCATCCACGGCGTCGAGTTCATCGGCGCTCAGCTCGGTGTCGGAGACCCACGACGCGGCGTCCGGCCACGCCGCCTGGACCACGGCGTCGGCGACCACACTTCGGGCGCCGTGTAGCGCGGCGGCGACAACCGCGTCGACATCGGCCTCGGCGACCCGGTCGACACGGGCCCGGTAGTCGGCCACCCTGTCGCAGAACCGCGCCACCAGCTCCTGTTCGCCGGTCCCGACGTCAGCGCCGTAGCGCCACGGGATGTCGGCCGGCGCCGGCCGATCGGCCAGCGCAGCGCGGATCCGAGCGAGGATCGCTTCGCGTGCCTCACTCATGGCCGCCACCGGTGCGCTGCCACCACGACCGGAACGACTCCGTCGGCGGCACCGGCGCGTCGCGCGCCCCCGACCACGCGCTGGCGGGCCATGGCAGCCAGCGCAGTCGATCCTTACCGCCGAACAGCTTGCTGCGCATCATCTTCGCCCCGACGGCGGCGGTCTTCTCGAGAGCCTCGAGGCGCCGGTGGTCGGCGAGTAACCAACTCGCCGCCGTCATCGCCGCCTGCTCTGTCGACGGCAGCCCGTCGCGGTGCTCGTCGACCACGCGGGTCCGCAGGTGCACCAGCATCGACGGAATGTCGATGCGCACCGGGCAGACGTCGAAGCAGGCACCGCACAGACTCGACGCGTAGGGCAGCGATCTGTCGATCGCGCTCGCGGTGCCGCGCAGTTGCGGGGTCAACACGGCGCCGATCGGCCCGGGATACACCGAGCCGTAGGAGTGCCCACCCGTGCGTTCGTAGACGGGGCACACGTTGAGGCACGCCGAGCATCGGATGCATCGCAGCGCGTCGCGGCCGGCCGGATCGGCCAGCACGTCGGTGCGGCCGTTGTCGAGCAGCACGATGTGCACGGTGGTGGGCCCGTCGCCCGCAGCGGAGCCCGTCCAGATCGATGTGTACGGGTTCTCCCGCTCCCCGGTACTGCTGCGCGGCAGCACCTGCAACATCACCTCGAGGTCGCGCCACGACGGCAGCACCTTTTCGATTCCCACCACGGAGATCAGCGTGTCGGGCAGCGTCAGGCACATCCTCCCGTTGCCCTCCGACTCCACCACCACCAGGCTGCCGGTGTCGGCGATCGCGAAATTGGCACCCGAGACGGCCACCCGCGCCCGCAGGAACTTCTCCCGCAGATGCAGCCGTGCCGCCTCGGCGAGGCGACGCGGCTCGTCGGTGAGATCCGCGGGCGCGGGCCGGCCCACCCGGCCCATCTCGCGCAGGAAGATCTCGCGCACCTCGGCTCGATTGCGGTGGATCGCCGGGACAAGGATGTGACTCGGCCGGTCGTCGCCGAGCTGGACGATGAGTTCGGCCAGATCGGTTTCCCAGGCATCGATGCCGGCCTCGGCCAGCGCCTCGTTCAACTCGATCTCCTGAGTGGCCATCGACTTGACCTTGACGACCTCGGAGGCGCCCTGCGCCCGCACCAGCTCGACGACGATGCGGTTGGCCTCGGCAGCGTCGCGCGCCCAGTGCACGGTGGCCCCCGCCGCGGTGGCGTTGGCCTCGAACGCCTGCAGGTGTTCGTCGAGCCGGTGCAGCGCCGCGTCTTTGATCGCGGCTGCCGCCAGCCGCAGGTCCTCCCAGTTCGCGATCTCCGCGACGACGTTGGCGCGTTTGGCGCGAATCGTGCCGGTCGCGTGGGTCAGGTTGCGGCGCAGCACCGAATCGTCCAGGGCGGCCTTGGCCGCGACGGGGAAGGAGGGGAAACCGAGGAACCCGGGAGCTTCGGTCATGTCGGATGCTCCTCGGTGCCGGCGAGCACCTGCGCCAGGTGCAGGACCCGTACGCCGGACCGCTGGCGCGACAGCAGCCCACCGATGTGGGCGAGACACGAATTGTCGCCGGCGACAAGCACTTCGGCGCCGGTGTTGCGGACCGCGCGAGCTTTGTCCGAACCCATCGCGACAGACGTGTCGGCGTTCTTCGTCGCGAATGTGCCACCGAACCCGCAACACTGGTCGGCTTGTTCCAGCTCGATGAGCTCGAGGCCGCGGACCGCCTCGAGCAGCCGGCGGGGCCGGTCCCCCACCCCCAACAGACGCAGCGAGTGGCACGTCGGGTGGTAGGTGACCCGATGCGGGAAGTACGCCCCGACGTCGGTGACACCGAGCACGTCGACGAGGAACTCGGAGAGCTCGTAGACCCGCGGCGCGACGGCGGCCACCCGCGCCGCCAACTCCTCGTCGCCCGACCGGGCGGCGATCTCGCGGTGTTGGTGCCGCACCGATCCGACACAGGATCCCGAGGGTGCGACGACGACGTCGTGGTCGGCGAAGGCCGAGGTGAACGCACGGACGGCGGGTACGGCCTCGAGTGCGTACCCGGTGTTGGTGAACATCTGCCCACAACAGGTCTGGGCGCGTGGGAAGTCCACCTCGCAGCCCAGCCGGCGCAGAAGCCGGACAACGGCTTTCGGCGTCTCCGGCCACATCAGGTCGTTGTAGCAGGCGGCGAACAGCCCCACCCGCATGCTCATACGGACATCTTGACCACCGTATCCGACCGGGCGGGTCATACTGGCCGACATGGCAGATCGAAGCGGTAGGCCCGTGCGCACCGGGTCCGAGCGCATCCGCAAGCTGGCGCAGGCCGCGATGAACGCCGACGTCACCGTCGAACAGGTCGACACCATCCTGGAGGGGTTGAGCGAGACGCTGGAGGACCTGGACAAGTCCACGGGCAACCTGGATGCGACCCTGGCCCGCTTCAATGACACCATCAGCAGCATCGACGAGCTGGCTCCCCGCCTGATCGCAGTGGTCGACCGACTCGAGGGGATCGTGACACGGGTCGAGCGGATCGTCGGGGTGGGCGAATCGCTGGTCGCCCCGCTGGCCATCACCGATCAGGTCGTCCGCGGGGTCCTGGACAAAGTGAGGAAGGGCGCCGGGCTGGGCTGACCCGATCTAGCCGCTGTTGCGCAGCGCGGTGGCCAGCCCGCTCATCGTGAGCAGGATGCCCCGCTGGACCAGCTCGTCCTCGTCGCCGGAGCGGTAGCGGCGCAGCAGTTCGACCTGCAGGTGGTTCAGCGGCTCCAGGTAGGGGAAGCGGTTGAACACCGACCGTGCCAGCGCCGGATTGTCGGCGAGCAGATCGTCGTGACCGGTGATGAGCTCGTGCATCCTGATGGTGCGGGCGTGCTCGTCGACGATCTTGTCGAACACACGGTGTCGCAGCTCGACGTCGTCGACCAGTTCGGCGTAGCGCGCCGCCAACCCCAGGTCCGACTTCGCCAGCACCTGCGCCATGTTCGACAGCACCGTCGCGAAGAAGGGCCACCGCCGGTACAGGTCCTGCAGCACCTCCAGCCGCGCCTCGCTGTCGGGGCCGTCGCCGATGTAGTCCTCGAACGCGGTGCCGGTGCCGTACCAGCCGGGCAGCATGACCCGTGACTGGCTCCAGGCCAGCACCCACGGAATGGCCCGCAGGTCGGAGATCGACGTGGTGGGCTTGCGCGAGGTCGGCCTGCTCCCGATGTTCAGGGCGCCGATCTCGCTGACCGGCGTCGAGGCCTTGAAGTAATCGACGAAACCCGGTGTCTCGTGGACCAATTCGGCGTAGGCGCGCTGCGCACGCGCTGCCAGGTCGTCGAGAACGGCGTAGGCCGGTTCTGCCTCGTCGCCCAGACCTTCGACGTCGAGCAGGGTGGCCTCCAGCGTGGCGGCCAGCAGCGTCTCCAGGTTGCGGTGCGCGAGACGGGGTTCGGCGTACTTCGCGCCGATCACCTCGCCCTGCTCGGTGATGCGCAGTGACCCGTTCACCGCGCCCGGCGGCTGGGCCAGGATCGCGTCGTAGCTCGGACCCCCGCCGCGTCCGACGGTGCCACCGCGTCCGTGGAAGAGCCGCAACCGGATTCCTGCGGTGCGCGCCGTCTCCACGAGGTCCAGCTCGGCCCGGTACAGCGCCCAGTTCGCGGCGAGGTACCCGCCGTCCTTGTTCGAGTCGGAGTAGCCGAGCATCACCTCCTGGCTGTCCCCGCGTGCGGCCACGACGGCCCGGTACAGCGGAAGGTCCAGGGCAGCCTGCAGGATCGCCGAGCCGCGCTGCAGGTCGTCGATCGTCTCGAACAGCGGCACGATGCCGACCGGCGCATAGGGGTGCTCCCCCGACGCGTCGAGCAGCCCAGCCTCCTTGAGCAGCAGCGCCGCCTCGAGCATGTCCGACACCGACTGACACATCGAGATGATGTAGTTGGGCACCGCGGCGGGCCCGAACACGCGCACCGCGCGCGCGGCGGCGATCACGATGTCGAGTTCCTTGCGGGCCAGATCCGACAGCTGTGCACCCGGGCCGATCAGCGGGCGGCGGGTGGCGAGCTCGGCGGCGAGCAACTCGACCCGCTCGTCCTCGCCCAGCGACGCGTAGTCGGCGTGCACGCCGGCCCAGGCCAGCAGCTCGGCGACCACCTCCTCGTGCATGTCGGAGTTCTGCCGCATGTCCAGACCGCTGAGGTGAAAACCGAAGACGCGCACCGCTTCCCGCAGCCGAGCCAGGCGATCATCGGCGACCACCGCGCTGCCGTTGGCCCGCAGCGACGCATCGACGATGTCGAGGTCGGCGGACAGCTCGGCGGGCGTGTCATAGGGCGCCATGCCGAGGTCGAGTTGGTGTTCGGGTTGCCGGTCCAGGATCTGACCGGCGGTGGCGGTCAACCGCGCGTGCACGACGCGCAGCGCGCGCCGGTAGGGCTCGTCGGCGCGGGCCGGCTCGGTGCACGCATCGGCCAGGGCGGCCAGCTCCTCGCTGACGTGGACCAGCCGGACGGACATCGACAGTTCCTGCTCGAGAGTGCTGAGCTCGGCGAAGTAGTGCGCGAACGCGGTGTACGCCGCGCTCCCGGTCGCCATCCGCACGATCTCGGCCGTGACGTTCGGGTTGCCGTCGCGGTCACCGCCGATCCAGGACCCTGGGCGCAGGATCGGCTCGGCCAGCAGGTCCGCGTCGGGCCAGCGGCTCTGCAGCGCCGCGCGCACCTCGGCGTTGACCCGCGGTATGACGTCGAGGAACGCCGCCGGGTAATACCGCAGACCTGTCTCGATCTCGTCGGAGATCTTCAAGCGCGACAACCGGATCAGCGCGGTCTGCCACAGCGTGAGGATGTGGCGACGCAGCTCGCGCTCGATGTCGCGGCCGTCTTCGGTGTGGGTGAGCCCGCGCAGCCGCATCCGCATCAACTCGGTGATGCGGTGCTGGGTGTCGAACACGGTGCGGCGCCGCGTCTCGGTGGGGTGCGCCGTGATGACCGGGGCGACCAGCGCGCCCGCGAGCGCGTCCGCCACCTCCGTGCTGTCGAGGTCGGCGTCGTCGAGCTTGCGGTAGGTCGCGGCAAGGGTGCTGTCCTGCGGGGGTTCCCCGGCCGCCTCGTGCACGGCGCGACGGCGTTCGCGGTGGATGTCCTCGGCGACGTTGGCCAGCAGCGCGAAATGGGTGAACGCGCGGATCACCGGGATCGCCCGACGGGCGTCGATGCCGTCGAACAGCTGCGCGAGCTCCGAGCGGTCGATCTCCGAGCGGCGCACCCGGAACGACTCGACCCGGGCCTGCTCGATCAGTCCGAACGTCTCGTCGCCGTTCTGTTCGCGCACGGTGTCGCCGAGGATCGCGCCGAGCAGGCGGATGTCCTCCCGCATCGGTTCGGTGGCTTCGCGCCCCACCTGCGTGCGCTGGACGGCTCCGATGGGTTCGAGCAGGCTGTCGGTTGTCGGCGGCATGGTGCCCAGTATCGACGCAGCCAGAAGGGGACGCACGGCGAGCCACGGTAGCGTGGCCGGATGAGCGTCACCGAAGCTGAGGTCCTGGTGGTCGGCGCCGGTCTGGCCGGGTTGCGGTGCGCATCGATGCTGGCCGACGCGGGGCGTGAGGTGCAGCTGTGGGAGGCCGCCGACGACGTGGGCGGCCGCATCCGAACCGATGTCGTCGACGGATTCCGCTGCGACCGCGGTTTCCAGGTGCTCAATCCCGCCTATCCGGAACTGGACCGCTGCATCGACCTCGCGGCGCTGCAGCTGCAACCGTTCGGCGCGGGGGTGGGGGTGCGCCGGCAGCGCGGCGACGTCGTGCTGGCGCACCCGCTGCGGGCGCCGTCGCGCGTACCGGCGATGCTGGCGCGCCGAGCGGTCTCCCCCAAGGACGTGCTGGCGGTGGCGCGCTGGGCCCATGACGCACTGCGGCCGGGGCATCTCAAGCGAGGCGGCGACACCTCGCTCTCGGCGGCGCTGGACCGCAGCGGCGTCTCCGGTGAGCTGCGCCGCGTGATCGACACGTTCCTGTCCGGGGTCGTGCTCGACGATTCGGGGGACACGTCGAACGCGTTCGCGCTGCTGCTGGTGCGCACGTTCGCGCTCGGCGTGCCGTCGCTGCCGGCAGAGGGCATGGCGGCGCTTCCCCGCCAGCTCGCAGCACCGCTCGGCGATCGTGTGGTCCTGCACCGCCGGGTCGTCGAGATCACGCGGGCGGGCGCCGGGTGGCTGGTGCGCGCCGAGGACGGAAGCACGGTGGACGCGCGAGAGGTGGTGGTCGCGACGGACGCGCCCCGGGCCGCGCAGTGGATCGACGGCACCCCCGCCGGGATGCACGGCGTCGTCACCGACTGGTGGGCCACCGATCAGCCGTGGCACGGTCCGCCCATGCTGTGGGTGGACGGCAGGCCGGGAGCGACGGGACCGGTGGTGAACACCGCCGTCATCAGCGCCGCAGCACCCAGCTATGCGCCGCCGGGGCGGCACCTGGTCGCCGCGTCAGCGCTGCTGGGGCCGCGACATCCCGAGCCCCGTGAAGAGCAGATGCGCGCGCATGCGGCGACGATCCTCGGGGTGACCGGGACGGATTGGCAGCCGGTGATCCGGCACGTGGTGCGCGACGCACTGCCGCCCCAGCTGCCGCCACTGGTGGTGCGCAAACCGGTACGCGACCCGTCGGGCCTGTGGGTGTGCGGCGACCACCGCGACACGGCCTCGATTCAGGGAGCGCTGGTCAGCGGGCGGCGAGCCGCCGAGGCGGTGCTCAGCTGTACTTGATCTGCAGCGCCATGCCGATGATCGAGACCACCCAGATGCCGGTGATGAACAGCGTCAACCGGTCCAGGTTCTTCTCGACCACGGTGGAGCCCGAGAGGCTGGATTGGACGCCGCCACCGAAGAGGCTGGACAGACCGCCACCCTTGGCACGGTGCAGCAGAACCAAGAGCACGACCAGCACGCTGGTCACGACCAGGATGATCTGCAGGGCCAATTCCATGGCCGCCAGACTACAGGGCGCTGATCACCGGCAGCCAATCACGCCCCGGTCGCGCCGAGATCGGCGAAAAGGCGTGCCCGTCTCGAAAATCTACGCCCGAACATCGGTTTGGGCGTCGTTCAGGTCAGGGCAGCGGGCCGCCCGCGGCGATCGCCGACAGCGTGGCGAACTGCTCGCCGTCCAGTGAGGCCCCGCCGACCAGCGCACCGTCCACATCGCCCTGCCCGATGAGCTCGCCGATGTTCTTGGCGTTCACCGAGCCGCCGTAGAGCACGCGCACCCCCGCCGCGATCTCCGCAGACGCGAGCTCCCCCAGTTCCTTGCGGATGGCGGCACACACCTCCTGCGCGTCGGCGGCGCTCGCGACCCGGCCGGTACCGATCGCCCACACCGGCTCGTAGGCGATGACGGTCTTGCTGATCTGCTCGGCGGACAGCCCGGCCAGTGAACCGCGCAGCGACGTCACGTTGAACTCGACGTGGTCGCCCGCCTCACGCACCTCGAGCGGCTCACCGATGCAGACGATCGGGGTCAGCCCGTGCCTGAGTGCGGCCGCGGCCTTGGCGGCCACCAGCGCGTCGTCCTCGTGGTGATAGGTGCGGCGCTCCGAGTGTCCGACGACGGCGAAGGTGCACCCCAGCTTGGCCAGGAACGCACCGCTGATCTCACCGGTGTAGGCGCCCGAGTCGTGCTGCGAGACGTCTTGGGCCCCATAGGTGAGCCGCAGCTTGTCGCCGTCGACGAGCGTCTGCACGCTGCGCAGGTCCGTGAACGGCGGGATCACCGTCACGTCGACCCGGTCGAAGTACTTGTCCGGCAACGAGAATGCGATCTTCTGCACCAGCGCGATCGCCTCGAAGTGGTTCAGGTTCATCTTCCAGTTGCCGGCGATCAGCGGCTTACGGGACACGTGCGTCTCCTAATCAAGTACTACTGAAGAACTTCGATACCGGGCAGTTGTTTGCCCTCAAGGTATTCCAGCGACGCACCGCCACCGGTGGAAATGTGCGAGAAACCGTCCTCGGGCAGGCCGAGTTGGCGCACCGCGGCCGCCGAGTCACCGCCGCCGACGACGCTGAACGCGCCCTTGCCGGTCGCCCCGATGATGGCCTCGGCCACACCCTTGGTGCCGGCGGCGAACGCCGGGAACTCGAACACACCCATCGGGCCGTTCCAGAAGATCGTCTTGGCGTTCGACAGCAGCGCCGCGAACCGCTTCACCGACTCCGGTCCGATGTCCAGGCCCATCTTGGCGTCGGGGATCGCGTCGGCCGCCACCGTCTCCGCCGGCGAATCGGCTGCGAACTTCTCAGCGACGACGATGTCGACCGGCAGGTGCAGCACGTCGCCGTAATCGTCGAGCAGCTTTCGGCACGTGTCGATCATGGACTCTTCTAGCAGCGAGCTACCGACCGAAAGCCCCTGCGCGGCAAGGAAAGTGAAGCACATGCCACCGCCGATGATCAGGCTGTCGGCCTTGGTGGCGAGGTTCTCGATCACGGCGAGCTTGTCCGAGACCTTCGACCCGCCCAGCACCACGGCGTAGGGCCGCTGCGTCGATTCGGTGAGCTGGGCGAGCACCTTGACCTCGGTGTCGACCAGCGTGCCCGCGTAATGGGGCAGCAGCGTCGCGACGTCGTACACCGACGCCTGCTTGCGGTGCACCACACCGAAGCCGTCGGAAACGAAAGCACCATCCTCGCCGACGAGCTCGACGAGCGCCTTGGCCAACGCCAGCCGCTCGGCGTCGTCCTTGCTGGTCTCCCGCGGATCGAAGCGGATGTTCTCGAGCAGCAGGATGTCGCCGTCGGTCAGACCCTCGGCGCGGGCCAGGGCGTCGCTACCGACCACGTCACCGGCGAGCTGGACGTGCCGACCGAGCTTGTCGGCCAGCGCCGCGGCCACCGGCTTCAGCGAGAACTTCGGGTCGGGTTCACCTTTGGGCCGGCCCAGGTGCGCGGTCACGACGACCTTGGCGCCCGCGTCGCTGAGTGCCTTCAATGTCGGCACGGACGCGATGATCCGGCCCGGATCGGTGATGGTGTCGCCGTCGAGGGGGACGTTCAGGTCGGAGCGCACGAGCACGCCCCGCCCCGAAACTCCCTCTGCGAGCAGGTCTTCGAGGGATTTGATCGCCATCGGGCTACAGCGACTTGCCGACCAGGCCGACGAGGTCGACCAGCCGGTTGGAGTAGCCCCACTCGTTGTCGTACCAGGACACGACCTTGGCCTGGTTGTCGATGACCTTGGTCAGCCCGGCGTCGAAGATCGAGCTGTGCGGGTCGGTGACGATGTCGCTGGACACGATCGGCGCGTCGTAGTACTTGAGGATGCCCTTGAGCGGGCCGTCGGCGGCGGCCTTCATCGCCGCGTTGATCTCGTCGGCCGACGCGGCCTTCGACAACTCGGCGGTCAGGTCCGTGCACGACCCGGTCGGGATCGGCACGCGCAGCGCGTAGCCGTCGAGCTTGCCCTTGAGCTCGGGCAGCACCAGGCCGATGGCCTTGGCGGCACCGGTCGAGGTCGGCACGATGTTCAGCGCGGCAGCGCGGGCACGGCGCAGATCCTTGTGCGGGCCGTCCTGCAGGTTCTGGTCCTGGGTGTAGGCGTGCACCGTGGTCATCAGGCCCTTGACGATGCCGAACTCGTCGTTGAGCACCTTGGCCAGCGGGCCGAGGCAGTTCGTGGTGCAGGAGGCGTTGGAGATGATGTTCTGGCTGCCGTCGTACTTGTCGTCGTTGACGCCGAGCACGATCGTGATGTCCTCGTCGCTCGCGGGCGCGGAGATGATCACCTTCTTGGCGCCGGCGTCGAGGTGGCCCTGCGCCTTGGCGCGGGCGGTGAAGATGCCGGTGGACTCGACGACGACGTCGACACCCAGGTCACCCCAGGGAAGGGCGGACGGTCCCTCTTTGACTTCGAGCGCCTTGATCTTGACGTCACCGACGACGATCGTGTCGTCGCCCTCCAGCCCGACCTCATAGGGCAACCGGCCCAGGATCGAGTCGAACTTCAGCAGGTGGGCCAGCGACGCGTTGTCGGTGAGGTCGTTGACCGCGATGATCTCGATGTCCGTGTTCTTGCCCGCCTGCTTCTGCGCGTCCAGGGCGCGGAAGAAGTTGCGCCCGATACGGCCGAAACCGTTCACGCCTACCCGGATCGTCACGTCAGTCTCCTACTCGGTTCGTTGAACTTCTCGCAGTCGTTGAAACACTCGCAGCCAGCCTAGTGCGTGGCGTTGTGCATGCGCGCGGTTGCCCCGGGACTGCTCTAGTGCACCGCCGCGGCCTGGTCGACGAAGGGATTGCCGAGCCACTTCCGGCGCAGCCGCTGCAGCGTGCCGTCCTCCTCCAGCTCTGCCTGCCCCACCTGCAGACGCGCCAGCAGCGCGGTGTCCTCCCCCGCCACCGCGATCGCGATCTCGTCGACCGACAGCCCCCGCGCCACCACCTCGACGTCGGGCACGTCACGGACCAGTTCACCGAGGACCGGCGCGAGGTCGATCAGCGCGTCACAGGCGCCCGAGGCCAGGTCGGCGACCGCGGCGACGAGCCCGCCGCGGTCACAGCGGCGCACCGTCAGCCCGTCGAGGTCGGCCGCCGAGTGCACGTGCGGCAGGCGGCGGGTGTTCACCGCGAGCCCGTCGCCGGTGATCACGTACGGGGGCAGGAAGGCCAGACCCTCGCTGCCGGTCGTCAGCCCGCCGAGGATGCAGTCGAACTCCCCCGCAGCGGCGACGCTCTCGACGGGCGTGGTGACGACGTCGTCGCCGAGGCGCTCGCCCAACGCGGAGATCAGGTCGACGTCCAGACCGCCGTCCTCGGCAGTGAAGGGTGGGTACGGCCCGACCAGCCCCGCCCGCAATGTGCCCATGACCCCACCGTAAGGGGTTTACTGTGCGCCCGGTGGGAGACGAATCGACAGACATGCGGGCGAGCCCGACGCTGTTCCTCACCCGTCTGGGCGCGGCGATGATCGCCGCCGGATATCCGATCGGGACCGTGCGCACGACGCTGGCCACCTGCGCCGGCAGCTACGG
Organism: Mycobacterium sp. PSTR-4-N; assembly: GCF_022348085.1. Classification (GTDB taxonomy): domain Bacteria; phylum Actinomycetota; class Actinomycetes; order Mycobacteriales; family Mycobacteriaceae; genus Mycobacterium. The sequence goes on from NZ_JAKRFN010000003.1 coordinate 224,170, forward strand.
CGTCACGGGCGAGATGCTGGTGCTGCCCAACCACATCCAGTTGAGCGGCGGCGACTCGCTGGAGATGAAAAGCGCCGAGGTCGAGGTGCGCTTCGACCAGACCTTTCCGCTGGCCACCCTGGTCGGGCAGGCCCGTCGCGGCGAGATCAGCCCGGTTGACGGCCTCGCCGAGCTGGCCCGCATCGACGCGATGGACGCCCGCTTCGGCTCGTGGGCATTCGTGCTCGGCTACACGCTGCAGAGCGCAGCGTTCGCCCTCATCCTGCAGCCCAACCTGGTGGCACTCGGCGCGGCCACGCTGTTCGGGTTCGGTGTCGGGGTGGCCGGCGTGCTGGCCCGCCGCAGCGAACCGCTGACCCAGCTCCTTCCCGTGCTCGCGGCGTTCACCGTCGCGCTGTGCTCGTTCAGCCTGGGCCGCCTGCTGCATCTGGGCGAGGGCAGCCTGAGGGCACTGGCCCCGGCACTGGTGATGTTCCTGCCCGGCACCGCGATCACGCTGGCGGTCATCGAGCTCAGCACCCGCGACATGATCTCGGGCTCGGCCCGTTTGATCGCCGGCGCAATGCGGTTGGCGCAGTTGGCTTTCGGCATCCTCATCGCCGCCCAGCTGGTCGGTCTCACCGCGAGCGAACTCAGCGTGGCGGTGGTGGACCGGTTCGGGCCGTGGGCGCCGTGGGTGGGCTGCGCGCTCTACGCCGTCGGCCTCTTCCTGTACCACGGCCCGCCGACCCGCTTCATGGGCTGGATGCTGGTGATCCTGTTCGTCTCCTACGCCGGTCAGCTCGCCGGCAACGCGACGCTGGGGAGTTACGCCAGTGGTTTCGGCGGCGGACTGGCGCTGGCGCTGTGCGCGCTGTTCGTGGCGCGCCGGCCGAACACCCCGTCGGCCGCCACGCTGCTGCTGCCCGGGTTCTGGCTGCTCGTGCCCGGCTCGCTGGGGTTCATCGGCGTCACGGAGTTGATCGGCAACGACAGCTCCGACGCCGTCGGGGTCACGGTGATCTCGATGATCTCGATCGCCCTCGGCATCCAGGCAGGGCTGCTGGTGTGGAGTGCGTGTCGGCAGTTGCCTGCCGCGCTCGGGCGCGGAGCGCGATACTGCCGTCCATGACCGATTGGGTGATCCCGGCGATCACCGCCTCAGCCAGCCTGCTCGGCACCATGGTGGGCGGGATCGCGACGTACTGGACGGCGAAGAAGACGCACGAGCGCCAGAGCGTGGTCGACGAGGAACGGCAACGGTTCGACCTGTTGCGGGATACGACTATCCGTTTCATCGCCGCGATGACGGAGATCTCGGTGGCCAGTACCGGGCTCACACAGCTGTCCGCGGAGTGGGCGGAGATGACCAAGAAGCTGGCCCGCACCACCGACCGCGAGGAATTCCTGGCGCTGGCGCGCGAGTCCGACCCGTCGATCCCCGAGAGCATGGATCGGCTGGCCGTGCTGTTCCGGGTGGTGCGCGCCACCGGGGTGCTCGAGGACGACGTCAAGCGCGCCATCACGCTGCTGACCGAACTGCGCCTGGTCGCGCCGAGCGACATCGCCGACAGTGCGCAGCGCGTCATCTACACCGCGTTCGCCCAGGAGATCACCAGTGCCCTGTCCCTGGAGCAGCGCAACGCGGCCACCGACGCGTTCAACTCCTCGATCAACGACTTCGTCAACCGGGTGCGCCACTACATGCACGTCGAGGACCACGAGTTCGACGCGATCGACCGGGACACGCTCGAGCACCTGCTCGAACGCTAGATTCAGGCGTCCTCGAGCAGATCCGGCGTCACCGCCGACTCGGTGTCGGGGATGCCGTCGATCTTGGCCTTGCGGTCGGCCATCGACAGCAGTCGCCGAATACGTCCTGCCACAGCATCTTTGGTCATCGGCGGGTCGGCGAGCCGGCCCAGCTCCTCCAACGACGCCTGCCGGTGCGCGACACGCAGGCTGCCCGCGGCGGCCAGATGGTCGGGCACCGTGTCGCCCAGGATCTCCAGTGCCCGCTCGACCCGTGCGGCCGCGGCCACGGCAGCGCGGGCGGACCGGCGCAGGTTCGCGTCGTCGAAGTTGGCGAGCCGGTTGGCCGTCGCACGCACCTCGCGCCGCATCCGGCGCTCCTCCCAGGTCAGCCGCGTGTCCTGGGCACCCATGCGGGTCAGCAGCGCGCCGATGGCCTCGCCGTCGCGGACCACCACCCGGTCGGCGCCGCGCACCTCGCGCGCCTTGGCGCTCACACCCAGCCGGCGGGCGGCACCGACGAGCGCCAGTGCAGCTTCCGGGCCCGGGCAACTCACCTCCAGCGCCGAGGATCGGCCCGGTTCGGTCAGCGACCCGTGCGCGAGAAACGCTCCCCGCCAAGCGGCTTCCGCGTCGGCCACGCTGCCGCCGACCACCTGCGCGGGCAGGCCGCGCACCGGACGGCCACGCAGATCCAGCAGCCCGGTCTGGCGCGCCAGCGCCTCGCCGTCCTTGGCCACCCGCACCACGTAGCGGGTGCTCTTGCGGATACCGCTGGCCGAGAGCACGTGCACGACGGCGTGGTAGCCGTACAGGTCGTAGATGTCCTTGCGCAGCCGGCGCGCGATGATGCCGAGGTCCACCTCGGCCTCGACGACAACCCGCCCCGACACGATGTGCAAGCCGCCGGCGAACCGCAACAGCGCGGCCACCTCGGCGCGGCGAGCGCTGACCGAATTCACCACGAGCCTGCTGAGCTCGTCTTTGACCTCGGCTGTCATCGCCACGGGTCGTCACCTCTCGGTCGGTTCACTGTCGGTGTGGGCACCGTCTGCGGTGTGCCGGGGGGTGCTGCTCCCCCTGGCGTGCCCCGTCGGAGCACGCCTTCCAGCGCCGCCGCCAACCTCGCGGGGTCATGTAAAGGTGTACCAGGTCGGCACACGTCGGCGAATTCGACGCGGGCCTCGAGCATCGTCGCGGTGCGGCGCAGTTGGTCCCGCTCACGCTCGCTGGGGACCCGCGACGAGTCGACGATGATGTCGTTGACCGTGAAGGTGGGCGCGTGCTGGGCCAGCACGTGGATGTGGCGCTCGACGGAGAACCCGGACGTCTCGCCGGGTTCGGCGACCAGGTTGAGCACCAGCGCGCGCCGTGCGGTGGTGCTCTGCAGGGCCGCGACCAGTTGGGGCACGAGCACGTGCGGGATGACGCTGGTGAACCACGAGCCCGGCCCGAGGACCACCAGATCGGCGTCCATGATCGCGTCGACGGCCTGGTGGGTGGCCGGCGGATCGCCCGGCAGCAACCGCACCCTGCGCACCTTCCCGACGGTCGTGGCGATGGCGACCTGACCGCGGATGGCGCGGCTGACCCGCGGGTCGGACTCCAGGCCGGCGACGTCGGCCTCGATGCTCAATCCCATCGGGCACATCGGCAACACCCGGCCCTTGACGCCCAGGATGCGACCCAGTTCGTCGAGCGCGGCCACCGGATCGGCGAGCACCTCGTTGAGGCCGGCGAGCATCAGATTCCCGATGGGATGGCCGGCCAGTGCGCCGCTGCCCCCGAAGCGGTGCTGGATGATGGTGGCCCACAGCCGACCGTGCGGGCTGTCGGATGCCAACGCCGCCAATGCCATTCGCAGATCGCCCGGCGGCACGATGTCCAGTTCGCTGCGCAGCCGGCCCGACGAGCCGCCGTCGTCGGCGACCGTCACGATGGCGGTGACGTGCGGGGTGAGGCGCCGCGCCGCCGACAGGGTGGCGTACAGGCCGTGCCCACCGCCGAGGGCGACGATGCGCACACTCATTCGCGCCCCAGGTCCCGGTGCAGGACACGCACCGTGAGCGCGGCGTCCTGGAGCCGGTCGGCCAGTGCCTCGGCCATGGCGACGCTGCGGTGTTTGCCCCCAGTGCAGCCGATGGCCACGGTCATGTAGCGCTTCCCCTCCCGCCGGTATCCGTCGATCACGACGTCCAACAGGTGATGGTAGGAGTCGATGAACTCCACGGCACCGGGTTGGCCGAGGACGTAGTCACGAACCCGGGGATGTTGCCCGGTGTGCGGGCGCAGCTCGTCGATCCAGTGCGGATTGGGCAGGAATCGCACGTCCATCACCGTGTCGGCGTCCATGGGGAGCCCGTACTTGTACCCGAACGACTCGACGGTGACGTTGGTGTTGGCCACGGTTTCGGCCGCGAACGCGCGCTCGACGCTCTCCCGGAGACCGTGCACCGACAGAGACGACGTGTCGATCACCAGGTCCGCGGCGGCCCGCACCGGGGCGAGCAGTGCCCGCTCGGCGGCGATCCCCTCGGCCAGCGTCTGATTGCCCTGCAGCGGATGGCTTCGTCGATTCTGCTCGTAGCGGCGTACCAGCATGTCGTCGGACGCTTCGAGGAACACCACACGGGGAGTGATGTCGCGCGCCGCCAACTCGCTGCGCACGCCGTCCAGGTCGCCGGTGAAGCCGCGGGAGCGCACGTCCATCACCACGGCCAGCTGGGTGATCCGCGAACCTGCGGCCAGCCCGAGGTCGACCATCCGCGCGATCAGCTCCGGCGGCAGGTTGTCGGCGACGTACCATCCCAGGTCTTCGAGGACCTTGGCCGCGGTGCCGCGACCGGCTCCCGACAGACCGGTCACCAGGACCACGTCGATTCCGCCCGATTCGCTGTGCATGTCCGCTTCTGTCATCCCGTCACCGTGCTCCGATCATCGCCGATCTGCGACGCCCCCGCCCCGTGTTCGGTGTGCTGTTGCGCATCGGCTTCGGCAACCGGGTCGGCTGCAGGTGGCTCGTCGACCGTCACCCCCAGCGCCTCCAGCACGGCCGTGGCCGTGGCCACGCCGATGCCGGGCACGGCGGTGATCTCCTCCACCGACGCCTGACGCAGCCGCGCCAACGAACCGAAGTGCGTCACCAGCGCCTTGCGCCGGTGCTCCCCCAGTCCCCGCACCGAATCCAGCGCCGAGGCGGTCATCCGCTTCGACCGCTTGCTGCGGTGATAGCTGATCGCGAACCGGTGGGCCTCGTCGCGGACCCGCTGCAGAAGATACAGCCCGTCGCTGTTGCGAGGCATGATCACCGGGTCCGCTTCGGACGGCACCCACACCTCTTCGAGCCGCTTGGCCAGCCCGATCACCGCCACATCGGTGACACCGAGGTCGTCGAGCACCGCCGCGGCCGCGTTGACCTGCGGGGCGCCACCGTCGACGACGAACAGGTTGGGCGGGTATGCAAAACGTCGAGCACCGGCGGCCTCTCGGTCATGCTGCACGGGCTGCTGGGTGTCGCGCAGATGGCGGTGGAACCGGCGGCGGGTGACCTCGGCGATGGAGGCCACGTCGTCGGAGCGTCCGTCCCCGGCAGCCTCGCGAATCGCATAGTGCCGGTAGTCGGACTTGCGGGGCAGCCCGTCCTCGAACACCACCAGCGACGCGACCACGTCGGTGCCCTGCACGTGGCTGATGTCCACGCACTCGATGCGCAACGGCGCATCCTCGAGCCCCAGGGCTTCTTGGATGCTCTGCAGCGCAGCGCTTCTCGCGGTGAAGTCGCCGGCCCGCTTGAGCTTGTGCTGGTTCAGTGCCTGCTCGGCGTTGCGCTGCACCGTCTCGGCCAACGCGCGCTTGTCACCGCGCTGGGCGACCCGCAGCGACACCCGCGACCCACGCAGCTGGCACAACCAGGTCTCCAGTTCGGGGGCCGTCTCGGGCAGCACCGGCACCAGCACCTGCTTGGGTACCGGGTTGGTGGTTTCGTCGCCGCCCTCGTCGGCGGCGCCACCGAGCGCGGCCTGGTCGCCGTAGAACTGGGTGAGGAACTGCTCGACCAGGTACTCGAGCGTGGATTCCCCCGGTTCGCCGGACTTTTCGATCACCCACCCGCGTTGACCGCGCACCCGGCCGCCCCGCACGTGGAACACCTGCACGGCGGCTTCGAGATCGTCATCGGCGAATGCGACCACATCGGCGTCGGTGCCGTCGCCGAACACGACCGCCTGTTTCTCCATCGCCCGGCGCATCGCGCCGATGTTGTCGCGCAACCGGGCCGCGCGCTCGAAGTCCAGGTCCTCGGACGCGGCGTTCATCTGCTGTTCCATCTCGCGGATCAGCCGATCGGTCTTACCGGCCAGGAAGTCGCAGAAGTCCCCCACGATCCGGCGGTGCTCGTCGGCGCTGACCCTACCGACGCAGGGCGCCGAACACTTGTCGATGTAGCCGAGCAGGCAGGGTCGCCCGATCTGGCTGTGCCGCTTGAACACTCCGTTGGAGCAGGTGCGGGCCGGGAACACGCGGGTGAGCAGATCGAGGGTCTCGCGGATGGCCCACGCATGGGAGTACGGCCCGAAGTACCGGACTCCCTTGCGCCGCGGTCCGCGGTAGACCTTGAGCCGCGGATACTCCTCGTTGAGCGTGACCGCGAGCACCGGATAGGACTTGTCGTCGCGGTAGCGGATGTTGAACCGCGGATCGAATTCCTTGATCCAGTTGTATTCGAGCTGCAGCGCCTCGACTTCTGTGGTGACCACCGTCCACTCGACACTCGCCGCGGTCGTCACCATCTGCCGCGTGCGCGGCGCCAGCCCCGACAGATCGGCGAAGTAGGAGTTGAGCCGGCTGCGCAGGCTCTTGGCCTTGCCGACGTAGATGACCCGGCGATGCGCATCGCGGAATCGGTAGACGCCCGGCTCCACGGGGATCGACCCGGGAGCAGGTCGGTATGTCGCAGGATCCGGCACGGACCCAGGTTACTGCGACGCCCTGACGGGGCGGAGCGAGCCGGTGGCGGATGCGCCGATCGGCCGTGCGGAGCCGCGGGAGATCGTGACGAACGACACGGCAGACGGCGCGCTCACGGGTGCCGGCGGTTGATCCCGTCGGCACCCTGATAGCGCTCCATCGCGGCGCGCACGCGATCCATCGCGTCGACGGCCCGCGCTTTGTCGACGGCCTGGATCGCCATCACCGGCACGTACTCGTCGTCGGGCAGATCCAGCCGGGCCCACCGCGCCCCCGCATGGAACGACAGGCCGCGCACCAGCTCCCAGTCGAACAGCCGGTAGCCGAACAGGTTCCGGACCGCGACACCGGCGGCGCCGACGCGCAGTCGTGGCCGGGCGAACAGGCAGACCGCCGCGCCGAAGACCACGCCGAGCGCGGCGATGGCGACCTGGTCGGAGGTCTGGAATATCACCCCGGTGGTGCCGACTTTGAGCAACACCCCCACGATCACGTGGGCGGCGACGATCACGACGGCGGCCGCGTAGGCGAATCTCGGGGTCAGGTGTGGCTTGACCTCCACATCCCACTCCCGATCCCGGCCGCTCATGACGGTGAGGCGAGCCCGCGCAGCGTCAACGCCGTCGACAGCGCGGCGGCGGCCGCCTGTGCGCCCTTGTCCTCGGCCGACTCGGGCAACCCGGCTCGATCGAGGGCCTGGTGTTCGGTGTTCACGGTGAGCACGCCGTTGGCCACCGGGGTGGACTCGTCGAGCGACACCCGAGTCAGGCCCTGGGTCACCGCGTCACACACGTAGTCGAAATGCGGTGTCTCCCCGCGGATCACGACTCCGAGCGCGACGACGGCGTCATGGCTTCTGGCCAGCGCCTGGGCGACCACCGGGATCTCGATCGCCCCGAGCACGCGGACCACGGTCGGATCGGCGACCCCGGCCTCGGCGGCGGTGCGGCGCGCACCGTCGAGAAGCGCATCGCAGATCGTCTCGTGCCACGTGCTCGCGACGATCGCCAGGGACAGCCCGGATGCGTCCAGCTCCGGCATGTCGGGAACGCCTGCAGCAGGGCTCATTTCGTGCCACCCAGGTCGCCGGGCAGCGCCTCGTCGTAGTCCTCCAGGCCGACGAGGTCGTGGCCCATCCGGTCCCGCTTGGTCATCAGATAGCGAATGTTCTCGGAGTTGGCCCGCACCGGCAGCGGCACCCGTTCGATGATGTGCAGGCCGTAGCCGTCCAGGCCGACGCGCTTGGCCGGGTTGTTGGTCAGCAGGCGCATCGACCGCACGCCGAGGTCGACGAGGATCTGCGCGCCGGTGCCGTAGTCGCGGGCGTCGGCCGGCAGACCCAGCTTCAGGTTCGCGTCGACGGTGTCGTCACCGGCGTCCTGCAGCTGGTAGGCCTGGAGTTTGTGCATCAGGCCGATGCCGCGGCCCTCGTGGCCCCGCATGTAGAGCACCACGCCGCGGCCTTCCCGGGCCACCATCGCGAGTGCGGCGTCGAGCTGGGGGCCGCAGTCGCACCGGCGCGAGCCGAACACGTCACCGGTCAGGCACTCCGAGTGCACGCGCACCAGAACATCGTGCCCGTCTTCGTGGGGACCGGCGATCTCGCCTTTGACCAGGGCGACGTGCTCGACGTCTTCGTAGATGCTCGTGTAACCGACGGCACGGAACTCGCCGTGCCGGGTCGGGATGCGGGCCTCGGCGACCCGCTCGATGTGCTTCTCGTGCTTGCGGCGCCACTCGATGAGGTCGGCGATCGAGATCAGGGCGAGATCGTGTTCGTCGGCGAAGATCCGCAGCTCGTCGGTCTGGGCCATCGCGCCCTCGTCCTTCTGGCTGACGATCTCGCAGATCGTGCCGGCGGGCTGCAGGCCGGCCAGTCGGGCCAGGTCGACGGCGGCCTCGGTGTGCCCGGGGCGGCGCAGTACGCCACCGTCCTTGGCGCGCAAGGGAACGACGTGTCCGGGCTTGGTGAAGTCATCGGCCACCGCGGACGGATCGGCGAGCAGGCGCATCGTCGTCGCCCGATCGGACGCCGAAATGCCGGTTCCCACACCGTGTTTCGCGTCGACGGTGACGGTGTAGGCGGTGCCGTGCTTGTCCTGGTTGACCGCGTACATGGGCAGAAGGCCCAGGCGGTCGCAGATCTCCCCGTCCAGGGGCACACAGAGGTAGCCGGAGGTGTAGCGCACCATGAACGCCACCAACTCGGGAGTGGCCTTCTCCGCGGCGAAGATCAGATCGCCTTCGTTCTCGCGGTCTTCGTCGTCGATGACGACCACGGCTTTGCCTGCGGCGATATCGGCCACCGCCCGCTCGACCGAATCCAGCCTCGTCATCCTCACCACCTTGCCGGTCCCCGTGCGGGAAACCACGTATGTCCCGTTCAGTATGAACCACGCGACAGCCCACGTTATTGCCCGCCTGAGTGGGGCCACGATACTTCCTGTCATGACGCACACCGACGCTCTCACGATCGGAGCCGTCGTCTTCGACGACGTGGACCAGATCGACGTCACCGGGCCCTATGAGGTCCTCGCGTCGTTGCCGAACGTGACGCTCACCACGTACGGGCTCACCGATGCGCCGGTTCGGGACTACCGCGGCCTGCGACTGCTGCCCGACGCCGTGATCGACGACGCCCCCCAGCTCGACGTGCTGCATGTGCCGGGTGGGCCCGGCCAGCAGGCGGTGATGGAGGACGAGCGGCTACTGGACTGGTTGCGCGCGCAGGACACCGGCGCCCGGTGCGTGCTGTCGGTGTGCACCGGCGCGTTACTGCTCGGCGCGGCCGGGCTGCTGCGGGGTCGTCACGCGACCACCCACTGGGCCGCGCTGGACGTGTTGCCGATCCTCGGCGCGACCGCGCGCACCGAACGGGTGGTGATCGATGGCACATTCGTGTTCGGTGCCGGCGTCACCGCCGGGATCGACGCCGCCCTCGTGGTCGCCGCGATGCTGTACGGCGAGGACGAGGCCCAGGCCGCGCAGCTGACCATGCAGTACGCCCCCGAGCCGCCGTTCGGCGCGGGCTCGCCGGAGTCCGCACCCGAGGCGGTGCTGCGCACCGTCACCGACCGGATGACCGCCATGCGGCAGGCCCGCATCGACACGGCGCGGCGCATCGCCGCCCGCTGGGAATGACTACCTGCCCTGCCCCATCAGCCGCTCGACGTACTTGGCGATGACGTCGACCTCGAGATTCACCGGCGCACCGACCTCGGCACGCCCCAGTGTCGTCATGTCGAGCGTGGTGGGGATCAGCGACACCTCGAACCAGTCAGGGCCCAGCGCCGACACCGTCAGCGACACCCCGTCGACGGTGATCGACCCCTTCTCGACGACGTAGCGCGACAGTGCCTCGGGCAGACCGATGCGCACCACCGTCCAGTGCTCCGAGGGAGTGCGGGAGACGATGCGGCCGGTGCCGTCGACGTGCCCCTGCACGATGTGGCCGCCCAGCCGGCTGCTGACCGCCGCCGCACGCTCGAGATTCACCCGGGTGCCGACGTCGGCGCCGGTCAGGCTGGACCTGTTCAGCGTCTCGGCCATCACATCGGCGGAGAACGATCCGTCGGCCAGCACGTCGACCACGGTCAGGCACACCCCGTTCACGGCGATCGAATCTCCGTGCCCGGCATCTGAAGTCACGATCGGGCCACGAATGACCAAACGTGCGGCATCGCCGAGGTTTTCCCTGCCGACGATCTCGCCCAGTTCTTCGACGATTCCGGTGAACACCTGTCCAGCCTAGGCCCACCGGCGGACGGTCCCCCCCCGGCGCACCCTCTACGATGCAGGCATGCAGACCCGCCTCTTGGCGCTCGTCGCCGCCCTCTTCGCTGTCGTCACCCTCATCGCGGGGTGCTCCGGCTCGTCGTCCCAGGATTCCGGGACCGACCTGCCCGATGCCACCACGTTGCTGCGGGAGTCCGCCGACACCACGAAAGCCCAGACCAGCGCACATCTGAAGCTCGCCGTGCAGGGGCAGATCGCCGAGCTACCGGTGGAGTCCCTCGAGGGCGACCTCACCCAGAAGCCGACGGTGGCCGCCAAGGGCACCGCCGACATCGTGTTCCTGGGCCAGAAGCTGGAGGGCGTCGAGTTCGTGGTGGCCGACGGCGACCTGTATGCCGCGATCACCGCCGGGGGCAGCCTGTCGAACTTCGGCCCGGCGGCCGACATCTACGACGTCGCCGCGATCCTGAGCCCCGACAGCGGCCTGGCCAACGTGCTGGAGAATTTCTCCGACGCGAAGTCCGAGGGCCGGGAGACGATCGAGGGCGTCAAGACGATCCGCATCACCGGCAACGTGCGGGCCGACGCGGTCAACAAGATCGCGCCACAGATCGCCGCGAAGGGGCCCGTCCCGGGCACCGCGTGGGTCGCCGAGGACGGCAACCACGAGCTGATGCAGGCCCGCCTGGAACCCACCCCCGGCAACAGCGTGACGATGACGCTGTCGAAGTGGGGCGAGCCGGTGACGGTCGACAAACCGGCGGTGTGATGCACAACGCACCCGCCCCCGCGGCGAACCGCAGCATCGCGATCGCCGCCGGTGGCCTCGCGGTCCTGCTGGGAGCGCTCGACACCTACGTCGTCGTCTCGGTGATCCGCGACATCATGGCCGATGTCGGGATCGCCATCAACCAGATCCAGCGCGTCACCCCGATCATCACCGGCTACCTGCTGGGCTACATCGCGGCGATGCCGCTGCTGGGCCGGGCCTCGGACCGGTTCGGGCGCAAGCTGCTGCTCCAGGTGAGTCTGGCGGGCTTCGCCGTCGGCTCGGTCGTCACCGCGCTCTCGACCGATCTGACGATGATGGTGATCGGCCGCGCCATCCAGGGCGCCGCCAGCGGGGCCCTGCTACCCGTGACGCTCGCGCTGGCGGCGGATCTGTGGGCCAGCCGCAATCGCGCCGCCGTCCTCGGCGGTGTCGGCGCGGCCCAGGAGCTGGGCAGCGTCCTCGGACCGCTCTACGGGGTGGCCCTGGTGGCCGCCTTCAGTCACTGGCAGGCAGTGTTCTGGGTGAATGTGCCACTTGCCGCGGTCGCGATGGTGATGATCCATTTCAGCCTGCCTGCCGCGGACAAGGACCGGGTGAAGGAGAAGGTCGACGTCGTGGGCGGGTTGCTGCTCGCCGTCGCCCTCGGACTCGCCGTGGTCGGTCTGTACAACCAGGCTCCGGACGGCAAGCAGGTGTTGCCGAGCTATGGCCTGCCCGTGCTGATCGTCGCGGCGGTCGTGGCGGCCGCGTTCTTCGTCTGGGAGAGGTTCGCCACAACACGGCTGATCGACCCCGCCGGAGTGCATTTCCGGCCGTTCCTGGCGGGTCTCGGCGCGTCACTGTGCGCCGGCGCCGCGCTCATGGTGACGCTGGTCAACATCGAGCTGTTCGCCCAGGGCGTGCTGGGCAAAGAGCAGCAGGAGGCGGTGTTCCTGCTGGTCTGGTTCCTCGGTGCACTGCCGATCGGCGCGCTGGCGGGCGGATGGCTCGCCACGAAGGTCGGCGATCGGATCGTCGCCTTCCTCGGGCTGCTCATCGCCGCAGGTGGGTACTGGCTGATCTCGACGTGGACGGTCGACGTGCTGAGCGCCCACCACGACCTCGGATTCGTGCGGCTGCCGACCTTCGACACCGACCTCGCGATCGCCGGTATCGGCCTCGGGCTCGTGATCGGGCCGCTGACCTCGGCCACCCTGCGGGTGGTACCGGCGGCACAGCACGGCATCGCCTCGGCGGCGGTGGTCGTGGCGCGAATGGTCGGCATGCTGATCGGCATCGCGTCGCTGTCGGCGTGGGGGCTCTACCGGTTCAACCAGTACTTCCAGGAGCGCCTGGCCGCGATCCCTGCGCCCACCGGCGTGTCACCCGGCCAGATGCTCCTCGAGCAGGGTCGGCGCCAACTCCAGGCGACACGCGAAGCGTACGTGCTGCAGTACGGCGAGATCTTCGTCATCACCGCGGTGGTGTGTGTCGTCGGGGCGCTTCTGGGGTTGTTGATCAGCGCCAGGGACGAGCGCGCCGACGACCCCGACGAGCGCTCCGACGCGGCGCCTCAGCAGCGCTCGAGCCCACGGCCCATCAGCTGAGGCGCGGCGGAGAGGTCATCGAGGTCGGGGACGTCGTCGATCCGGGAGGTCTCATCCATGGTCAGGCCCCGCCACGCATCGCGGATCACCGCTTTGATCGTCTCCGGGGTGACCGGGCTGTAGCTGAGCCAGTCCTGCAGTGCAGTCATGCTCTGTTCCTTTGTTCGTGCTCACCATGCGCAACTCGTCGGTGAAAGCGCGATATTCCCTGCCAGTCTAACGAGGGATCCACGGGGTGGGGTCCACACCTTCTCCGGGCGCGCCGCTCGCAGGCGCCTGTGGAAACCCTTGATGGACAATGGGTAACGATCCGATAACGACGACGATCAGGCTTTGATGAGGCTGAGTAGCACATCCGGACCGACCGGATGGATGCCGTCGTAGCGCCACCGCTGCGCCTGACCGATGCTGGACACGCCGACGTCGTCGACCGCAGTGATCGGCCCGCCGAGCAGAATCGGCGCCACGTAGGCCAGGATTCGATCGACCACGCCGGCCCGCAGGAACGCTCCGGCCAGGGTCGGGCCGCCCTCCACCAACACGTCGGTGCGGTCCGACAGCGCCTGGACCACTTCGTGCGGGTCTCGGGTCCGGATGACCATGGTGCGCGAGTCGTCGTTGAGAACCGTTGCATCAGGGGAGATCTCACGCATGCCGACCACCACGCGCAGCGGCTGCTGAGCGGTCAGGCTGCCGTCGGGGCGGCGCGCGGTCAACGCGGGATCGTCGGCGAACACCGTGCCGGTGCCCACCACGATGGCATCGGCGATCGCACGTCGCCGGTGCACGTCGGCGCGGGCCGCTTCTCCGGTGATCCACCGACTCGTGCCGTCCGCTGCCGCACTGCGACCGTCCACGCTCGTCGCGAATTTCCATGTCACGTGCGGCATTCCAGTGCGCTGTTTGTGCAGCCACTCCCGAAGCGGACCACCCGCCGCAGCGTCGGCACCGACCCCTGCGTTGACCGTGACGCCCGCGCGAGCCAGTCGGGCGGCGCCGCCTGCGGCGACGGGATTCGGATCCGCGACGGCGAAGACGACATTCGCCACCCGCGCGGCGAGAAGGGCGTCCACACACGGTGGTGTGCGGCCGATGTGATTGCACGGCTCGAGTGTCACCACCGCGGTGCCGCCGACGGCGCGCTCCCCCGCCCGCCGCAGTGCCAGCACCTCGGCGTGCGGCCCGCCGGGCGGTTCGGTGGCACCCACGCCGGCGATCTCACCGTCGGCGTCCAGGATCACCGCACCTACCGGCGGGTTCGGATACGTTGTGCCCTTGACCTTTTCGGCCTGCTCGAGAGCCGCGGCCATCGCGGCGTCGAAATTCACGGTGCGAGGTGGCTGGCCGCCTGAGCGCGCAGCGCCGCGACAGCGCGCGCGGGATCCTCGGCACCGTAGACGGCCGAACCCGCGACGAAGCAGTCCACGCCGGCCTCGGCCGCCGCGTCGATCGTGTCGGCGCTGATGCCGCCGTCGATCTCGATGAGCACGGTGAGTTCACCGGAGTCGACCAGGCGGCGCACGATGCCGACTTTAGGCAGCACCTCGGCGATGAATTTCTGCCCGCCGAACCCGGGTTCGACCGACATCACCAGCAGCGTGTCGAAATCACGCAGGATCTCGAGATAGGGGTCGACGGGTGTGCCGGGCTTGATCGCGAGCCCGGCCTTCGCACCGGCAGCCCGGATGTCGCGTGCCACGGCGCGGGGGTCGTCCGTGGCCTCGGCGTGGATGGTGACGTTGTGCGCACCGGCCTCGGCGTAGGGCGGGGCCCAGCGCGCCGGGTCCTCGATCATCAGGTGGCAGTCCATCGGAATGGCGGTGACCTCGAGCAGCGACTCGACCACCGGCAAGCCGAGCGTGAGATTCGGCACGAAGTGGTTGTCCATCACGTCGACGTGCACCCAGTCGGCACCCTCGATCGCGGCCACCTCGTCGGCGAGCCGGGCGAAGTCGGCGGCCAGAATCGACGGCGCGATCATCGGGGCGGTGCGGGCGGACTCTCCTGGCATGGGGTCAGCCTATCGGGGCCGCGGTGACGCGAAGGGCGGCGGCGAACATCGCGTCGGTTCCGTGCCGGTGCGGCCACAGCTGCACCGATGACGCCTCGCCCGCGTCGGTGGCGGGGGCGAAAAGATCACGGGTGTCCAGCGCTTCGACCGGGTGGCGGCGCAACGCGTCGGCCACCACGCCGGTGGTCTCGGCCAGATGCGGGGAGCAGGTGGCGTACAGCACGACCCCGCCGGGCCGCGTCAGCCGGATCGCCGAGGCCAGCAGCTCTCGCTGCAGCTTGGCCAGCGGAGCCACGTCACCGGGCCGGCGCCGCCACCGCGCCTCGGGTCTGCGGCGCAGCGCGCCCAGCCCGGTGCAGGGGGCGTCGACCAGCACCCGGTCGAAGCCCGGGGTCAGGCCGGGGTCGCGACCGTCCACCCGGAGCACCTCGACGGGCAGCCCCGCGGTGTTCTGCTCTACCAGTTCCGCGCGGCGAGGCGCGGGCTCCACCGCCGTGACCTGGGCGCCGACGGGTCGGCCCAGAGCCGCGAGCAGCGCGGTCTTGCCCCCGGGGCCCGAGCACAGATCCAGCCACCGGCCACCGTCGGGACCGTCGAGCTCGGCCATCGTCAGAGCCCGCGCGACCAGCTGGCTGCCCTCGTCCTGCACGAGGGCGCGACCGTCGCGCACGGCGGTGAGCGCGCCCGGGTCCCCCTCGGTCAGGTGGACCGCGTACGGCGAGAACGGGCCGACGGTCCCGCCGACCTCCGCGGCCAGCTCGCCGGCGGTGATCTCGCCCGGGCGCGCGACCAGATGCACCTCGGGCCGGGCGTCGTCGCTGGCCAGCAGCGCTCCCAGTTCGTGGGCGCGGGCACCCAGCGCGTCGGCGAAGGCCTGCGCGACCCACCGGGGGTGGGCGTGCACGAAGGCGAGGTGGCCGATCGGGTCGGTGGCGGCGGGCGGGGCGAGTTCTGCCACCCACGACGCCTCGTCACGGCGGGCGATCGTGCGTAGCACGCCGTTGACGAAACCGGCTCGCGCCGTGTCGAATTCGATGCCGGCCTGCTCCACCGTCGTGGACACCGCAGCATGGTCCTCGACCCGGGTGCGCAGAATCTGGTAGGCGCCCAGCCGCAGTAGGTCGAGCAGCACGGGGTCGATGCGCTCGACCGGGCGACCCGCCGCGGCACCGATGATCGCGTCGAGCAACCCCTGCGCGCGGCAGGCGCCGTAGGTCAGCTCGGTGGCGAACGCGGCGTCGCGGCCGGTGATCCCGCGGTCACGCAGCATCGCGGGCAGCGCGAGGTTGGCATACGCGTCGCGCTCCGACACCGCCCGCAGCACGTCGAACGCGGCCCGGCGGGCCGGATCCAGTGGGGTGCGCCGCTGTGGCCGCCGGGCCCCCTGGGGTCGTCGGGGTCGGTGCGGGCGCGTCACTGCAGTGAGCCGATCTCGGCGAGGCGCGCACCGCGCGCCCAGTCGGCGGCATTCATCGGTTTCTTGCCCGGCGGTTGCACGGTGTGCAGTTCGACGGCGTCGGTGCCGGTACCCACCAGCACCCGCTTCTTCTCGACACCGAGCCGGCCCGGTTCCAGGTCGCTGCGGCCCGAGTCACCGTCGACCACGGACACCGGCCCGATCTTGACGCGCTGCTCGCCGAGCATCGTCCATGCTCCCGGGTTCGGCGTGACGGCGCGGACCCGCCGGTCGACCACGTGGGCGGGGAGGTCCCATCGGACGCGGGCGTCCTCGACGGTGATCTTCGGGGCGACGCTGACGCCCTCGGTCGGCTGCGGCACCGGGGTGAGCGTGCCGTCGGCGATCCCGTCCATGGTGGCCTCCAGCAGACCGGCGCCGGAGTCGGCCAACCGCGCCAGGAGCTCACCCGCGGTGTCACGGGGCGTGATGGTCTCGGTGACGACGCCGTACACCGGACCCGAGTCCAGGCTCGGCTCGATCTGAAAGGTCGTCGCCCCGGTGACGGTGTCCCCGGCGGCGATCGCGGCCTGCACCGGTGCCGCACCGCGCCATGCGGGCAGCAGCGAGAAGTGCAGGTTGACCCAGCCGTGCGCCGGCACGTCGAGCAGGCCGTCGCCGAGCAGGGCGCCGTAGGCCACGACGGCGCAGCACTCCGGCCCCAGCGCAGCGAGTTCGGCGACGAATTCCGGCGAATTGGGGCGCGAGGGCCGCAGCACCGGGATGCCGGCGTCGAGGGCCAGCGCAGCCACCGGGGACGGGATCGGGGTGCCGCGCCGGCCGACAGCGGCATCGGGGCGCGTCAGGACGGCGATCACCTCGTGGCGCGGCGACGAGAGGAGGCGACGCAGGGACGGAAGGGCCGGCTCCGGGGTGCCGGCGAAGACGAGACGCACCGGGCCAGTCTAGGAACCGCCTACTGGGGCTGGCGGTAGTACTCCTTCTCGCTGACGCCGCTCAACGGTGCGACGAACATCCACGGAATCGTGCTGAGCAGCCGATTCAGGGTGGCGACGGAGTCGTTGTAGTACTGGCGCGCGAACGCGAGCTTGTCCTCGGTGTCGGCGAGGTTGCGCTGCAGATCCAGGAAGTTCGCGGACGAACTCAGTTGCGGCGAGCCCTGTCCGAGGGTCAGCAGCGGTGTCAGCGCGGCGTCGAGTTGCCGCTCGGCGTCGCTGCGTTGTGCCACCGAGCGACCCGCCGTCGCCGCGGTCAGCGCCTGCGTGGCGTCGGTGACGCGGTCCAGCACATCCTTCTCGTGGGCGGCGAAGGTGGCCACGGCGTGGACCAGGCTGGGGATGAGCGATGCACGCCGGGTCAGTTCCACGTCGATACCGGCCAGCGCCTCGGCGACCCGCACGTCGGCCGATCGGATCTTGTTGTAGCCGACCACATATCCGGCACCGATCAGCAGAACCACGACCAGCACGATGGCCAGCACGACGCTCACCACGATCCGCCTCCTCCGCCGCCGCCACCGCCGCCGCCACCGCCACTGAAGCCGCCGCCACTCGACGAGGACGAGGAGGACGACGACTGCGAGGCGGTGTACGCGCCGATCGACGACGACAACGCCGATTCGAAACTGTCGAAGTCCGCGCCGCCGCCGCTGCCCACCGCCCGCGACGTCGCCGGCCCCGACGTGACGTACCAATCGGGTTGCGGCGCTGCGACGTTCATGGAGGTCTGATACTTCGCAGCCCAGGCCGCGGCGACTCCACCGGCCACCGCGAACGGAACGTACGCCGTGTAGAGATCCCGGCGGGCAGAGAAGTCGAAGCGGGTCTCCGCCGAGTCCGTCGCGAGCACACGGTGGAATCCGCCGGCCCGAGACCACAGGTCACGCCCCGCTGCGGTGCGCCGCGAACCCACCCCGTCCCGCCATGACAGTGCGGTCAGCAGGAAGAACACCGCGAAGGGCAACGCCCACAGCGTGATCGGGAAGCCACAACGGAAGAATCCGCAGACCATCAACAGGAACGCGACCGCGTTCGCCGCGCGCAGCCACAGTTCTTTCTTGCGGGGCTCCACCAGTCCCTCATCGCGCGCCCACGCCTGCACGGCCTTGGTCATGTCCTCCTTGGCCTTGCTCAGCTTCTGTCCCGACGTCTTGGTCTTCTTGGCCGTGAACTCGCTGCCGGTGCTCATCAGCTTCAGCCGGGAGGCAACGGCCAGGGTGACCGGGTCGAGGCCCGCCCACTGGCCCGGCTGGGCGATGCTGCGCAGCTTCCATTCCTTGTCGCCGAGTTGCTGCAGCGTGATGAGTTTGCGCTCGGCGAGGTAGAACAGCGTCGCGGTCAGCCCGTTCTTGGGGACCGCCTCGGTGCGGATGTATTCGACCTGCACCGGCCCGAGGCCCGGCGGCGGGGCGTACTGCAGCGGGAATCCCGGCGACGGTTCGGTCACGCTGCGCAGCCACAGCACGGCGCCTGAGCCGGCGGCGAGGGTGAGCCCGAGCAGCCACAGCACGCCGGTGACCGACTGGCCGAGGATGCGGTCCCACGTGTAGGGCCACGGCAGCGTGGCGCGCGCAGGCGTCGGCACGTCCACACCCGCGCGCAGGGTGACCGGTGTGCGGGGCGGCAGCTGCGACGCCGTCGCCACTACGCTGTTCCCGGTCGCGCGCAGCTCATCGCATGCGCGTCCGACGCCTGCCCCGACCGAGCACTGCACCGCTCCGACGGCGCCGGGCAGCGTCACGTCGATCTCCGCGCGGTCGATGCGGTTGTTCCACGACGGGGCGATGACGTTCCAGAAGAACACCGACGGTGATTCGGCCGGTGCTCCCACGGTCTGGGCAAACCGGCGGTCGGCCCCGGTGGAGCCGGGATCCAGCACCCCGCGGATGCGGTAGGCGATCTCGAACACGTGCCCTCCGTCGGACAGTGTTCGGTCGGGGTCACCGATCTTCGCGACGCGGAAGCGTCTGCCGTCTTCCCACAGCATCTGGTAGGGCACCGGTGCTCCATCCAGCTGGATGGAGGTGATCTCGGGCAGCTGGCGGACGTGAGAGTCGTTGCGGTTGGCGACATCCCAGTACCGGAAGATGCCGTGACGATCGGTGGTGTAGACCTGCGCGGTGATGGTCTCGACCGCGGTCATGTCCCCCGCCGGGTCGACCGTGGCGGTCATCCGGTAGTCGCTGATCACCACGGGATCTTCGGGCACGGGTCCGCCGGCGCCGCCGCCGGTGAACAGCAGCGGCCACAGCAGTCCGAATGCGATGAGCAGCAGCGGGATCGACGCCTTGGCCACCCGCCGCACGGACATGGGCATCACCCTATGTGCAATGGGTCGATCTGGACACGCACCGGCTCGTGGTCGTGGCGGGCACTGTGCACGGCGGTCGCTTTGCGCAGTGCCGCGGCCAGCGCCAGGCCGTCGGATCGCGCTGCCCGCGCCAGCATGCGGATCACCGGGTGTTCGGGCGCGACGCCGGGCGGGCGGCGCACACCCACCGGCAGGTCGACCGGCCCCAGCAGGTCGGTGCCGGCGGGCAGGGCCGCATCGTCGAGCAGCGCGTGCACGGCGTCGGCGGTGCCGTCGACGGCGGCCATGTGCACGGCCGGCGGGAGCCCCACCTCCGCGCGCGCCTCGAGTTCGGCGTCGGCGTGGCCGACGGGGTCCCACCGGATGAGCGCCTGCACGGTCGGGATCGCCGACTCGGCGACCACCACCACCGCTCCCCCGTCGTCGCGGCGGCGAACCAGGGCCGCCGCCGACATCCACCGGCGCAGCGTGTCCTCGGCCGCGCGCAGGTCCTGCCGCCCGAGCAGTGCCCAGCTGTCGAGCAGCAGCGCCGCCCCGTAGCCTCCGTCGGCGACGGGTTCGACGCCCGGGGTGGCGACCACCACTGCGGCGCGCTGCGGTACGGACTCCACCACGGCCTCGCCGCCCGAGGTGACCACCGCGACGCCCGGAAAGGCCCGGCCGAGTTCCTCGGCGGTTCGCCGGGCCCCGACGACGACCGCGCGCACCGCGTCCGAGCCGCACCGGGCGCAGCGCAGTGCGAGCTCCTCGCGTCCGCACCATCGGCAGACCGCCCCGGCCGCGTCGCGGCTGGCCAATGACAGCGGCCCGGTGCAGTGCCGGCAGCGGGCGACGGTGCGGCAGCGGGCGCAGGACAGCGCGGGCACATAGCCGCGCCGCGGCACCTGCACCAGAACCGGGGCGCCGGCGGTCAGCGCGGCGCGGGCGGCGTCCAGCGCCACCGACGGCAACCGCGCGGTCCGCGCGGCCGGGTCGCGCTCCTGGGCATAGGCGCTGTCCTCCAGCGCGATCATCCGCGGAGCGGCCGCCCGGACCGTCTGCCGCGGGGCGGTCAGGTCGTGAGCCCACCCGCTACGTACCAGCGCCTGCGCTTCGGCGGTGCGCGCGTGGCCGCCGATCACCGCGGCGCAGCGCACCTGGTGGGCACGCAGCATCGCGACCTCGCGGGCATGGGGATAAGGGGCGCGGGGTTCGGCCAGCGAATCGTCGCCGTCGTCCCACATGAGCACGAGACCGAGGTCGGCGACCGGGGCGAACACGGCGCTGCGGGTGCCTATTACCACGCGGGCGTCTCCGCGCAGCACCGCGAGCCACCGGCGGTAGCGCTCCGCAGGCCCCAACCCCGCGGAGAGCGCCACCACTCGCGTGGTGTCGACGAGCGCACCGCATGCCGCCGAGAGCCGGTCGACGTCGCGCTGGTCGGGCACCACGGCGAGCACCGAGCGGCCGGCGCGCACGGTCACCGCCGCGGCTTCGGCCAGCCGGGCCGGCCAGTCATCGCCTGGCAGCGCCTGCCAGACCGCGCGGGCGGCGCGACCGTCGCGCAGCGCGGCGATGAACTGTGTTCCGCCGCTGTAGGCCGACCACGCGGCGGCATCGATATCGGCAGGGACGTGCGGGTCGAGCGGGACCGCAGGCCGTTTCTCGACGGTCGCGTGCCGCGGCGGGATCGCCAGCCGCAGCACGTCGGCACGTGTGCCGGCGTAGCGCGCGGCGACGGCGTCGACGAGCCGGCGCACATCGTGCGTCAACACCGGCTGCGCGGAGACCACCTTCTCCAGCCACCCCAGGCGGCCGCCGTGATCGGTCTCCGAACGCCGTTCGAGAACGAACGCGTCGACCAACCGGCCGTTGAACCTCACCTTGACGCGGACCCCGGGTTGCGCGTCGTCGGACATCTCGGACGCGACCAGGTAGTCGAACTCCCGATCCAGGTGCGGCACCGTCAGCATCGGCAGCACCCGCGCGATGGGCTCGTGTTCGGCAGCCTCCCGTCCGACGGTCACCCCGCAGGTCTAGCAGAGGGCTCAGACGATCGGCCGAACAGCAGGCCCGCGGTGATCAGCAGCAGCGACGCCGCATAGACCCACCAGATCGGCACCGCCAGCGTCTCGTCCCCCAGCACGAACCGTCCGATGCCGATCATCGCGTCGGACACCGCGAAACAGACCGCGCCCAGCGCTGTCCACGGCGTCGGCAGGTCGGCGAGCAGGGCCGTGCACACCATCGCGCCCAGCACGGCGATGTAGGCCGTGACCGGAATCGCCATCCCGTCTGCGACCAGCCGTGGCCAGAACCACACCAGTAGACCCGCGCACGCCAGCACGGTCAGCCCCGCTGCCGCCAGACGCAGCGGCGTGGCCCGGATCAGCGGCCACAGCGTCACCAGGAAGCACAGATGCGCCACCAGGAACGCCGCCAAACCCAGCACGAACGACGGCTCCCACCACGGCATCGCGAGGAGGAAGTCGCCGGCGGCGGAGAACAGCAGCGCGCCCACCAGCCAACGGCGCTCGCGAGCGATCGGGTGCGCCCACGCCGCCGCGGCGAGGAGCACGGCCGCGAGCGCCTTGACCGCGGGCTGGGCGCCGAAGCGGCCGGTGAGTTCGGCGCCTGCAGGCACGTGCGTCGCGGTGACGATCAGAAACACCCCGTAGGTCGCGGCCACGGCGGCCGCGGCTGCCCACAGTGCAATCCGGCGGGTCATCACAGGGGCGAACCTACTAAAACCCGCGGACACTACCGTGTGGGCCATGGCTGACCTCGATCCCGTGCTGGCGAAGGTGCTCGACGCGGTGCCGTTCCGACTGACCACCGACGGCGGGCCCGAGCTCGCCCGGCAACGCTTCGCCGAGCTCCCGCGGGCGGAGGTGTTCCCGGAGGTGACGACCGCCGAGCAGAGCGTCTCCGGTCCGGCCGGCCCGGTGCCCGTGCGCATCTACCGGCCCCCTGCCGAGGCATCGGCGCTTCCAGTGGTGGTCTTCATCCACGGCGGCGGGTGGTCGGTGGGTGACCTCGACACCTACGACGCGGCGGCGCGCCTGCACGCCGTGCGCGCCGAGGCCCTGGTGGTGTCGGTCGACTACCGGCTGGCCCCCGAGCACCCGTACCCGGCGGCCGTCGAGGACGTGTGGGCGGTGACGCAGTGGGTGGCCGAGCGCGCCGACGAGATCGGCGGCGACGCCGCGCGCGTCGCAGTGGCCGGTGATTCGGCGGGTGGCAATCTCGCCGCGGTGGTCGCCCAGCAGGCCCGCGACGCCGGCATCCCGCTGCGGCTGCAGCTGCTGTGGTATCCGTCGACGACGTTCGACACGTCGCTACCGTCGTTCACGGAGAACGCCGAGGCGCCGATCCTCGGTGTGGCGGAGTGCAAGGCGTTCACCCGCTGGTACGTCGGCGACACCGATCTGACGCAGCCGCCTGCCACGCTGGTGCCCGCAGTCGGAGACCTCACCGGCGTGGCGCCCGCCCACATCGTGGTCGCCGGCCACGACCCGTTGCGTGACGACGGCGCCCGCTACGCGCAGCTGTTGAGCAGCGCCGGGGTGGACGCCGCGCTGCACACCGCCGACACGCTTGTGCACGGATTCCTCGGCTACTACGGCGTCGTACCTGCCGCGACGGAGGTCACCGACCGGGCGCTGGACGCGCTGCGCGACGCGCTGAAATAGGTCAGACGGCGCTCTTCAGGTCGTCGACCTTGTTCAGCTGCTCCCACGGCAGCTCGATGTCCGTGCGACCGAAGTGGCCGTACGCCGCGGTCGGCGCATAGATCGGCCGCAGCAGGTCGAGGTCGCGCACGATCGCGCCGGGACGCAGGTCGAACACCTCGAGAATGGCCTTCTCGATCTTCACCGGGTCGACGGTCTCGGAGCCGAACGTCTCCACGAACAGACCCACCGGGGCCGCCTTGCCGATCGCGTAGGCGATCTGGACCTCGACCCGCTCGGCGAGGCCGGCGGCGACCACGTTCTTGGCGACCCAGCGCATCGCGTAGGCGGCCGAGCGGTCCACCTTGGACGGGTCCTTGCCGGAGAACGCGCCGCCACCGTGGCGGGCCCAGCCGCCGTAGGTGTCGACGATGATCTTGCGGCCGGTCAGGCCCGCGTCGCCCATCGGGCCGCCGAGCACGAACTTGCCGGTCGGGTTGACCAGGATGCGCGGATTGGACGTGTCGAGGGTGTCGTGGCCGAGCTCGGTGAGCACGGCGTCGATGACGTGCTGCTTGATCTCGGGAGTCAGCTGACTGTCCAGGTCGATGCCGTCGGCGTGCTGGGTGGACAGCACCACGGTGTCCAGGCGCACCGGGGTGGTGCCGTCGTACTGCACCGTGACCTGGGTCTTGCCGTCGGGACGCAGGTAGTCGAGCGTGCCGTTCTTGCGGACCTCGGTCAGCTTGCGCGACAGCCGGTGCGCCAGCGCGATTGGCAGCGGCATCAGCTCAGGCGTGTCGGCGATCGCGTAGCCGAACATCAGGCCCTGGTCGCCGGCGCCCTGCGAATCCAGCGGGTCGGCCGCACCCTCGACGCGCGTCTCGTGGGCGGTGTCCACGCCCTGGGCGATGTCGGGCGACTGCGCACCGATGCCGATGTTGACGCCGCACGTCAGGCCGTCGAAGCCCTTGTCGGAATGGTCGTAGCCGATGTCGAGGATGCGCGCACGCACGGTGTTGGTGATGTCGGCGAACGCTTCCTTGGCCGTGGTGGTCACCTCGCCCACCACGTGCACCTGGCCGGTCGTGACCAGGGTCTCGACCGCCACACGGGACTTCGGATCGCCGGCCAACAGTGCGTCGAGCACCGAATCGCTGATCGCGTCGCAGATCTTGTCCGGGTGCCCTTCGGTCACCGACTCACTGGTAAACAGCCGAGCATCACTCACGTGCGATCCCTTTCACTTCCACTGTCTGTGCCGGCACACGGCGGCGCCACTGGCACCCAAGCGTGTCCCCCTGCAGCGCGCAACCTTTACGCGCACGCGTCGTACCTCCGTCGTTCGCCGCTCACCTGCTCTGCAGGAAGCCGACGATCGCGTCCACAATACGGCTCGCCATCACGGTCTTCGAACCGTGCTCCAGTGCGGCCTCCTTGCCGTCGGCGGACAGCAGCCAGCCGTCGTTGTGGTCGACCTCGAAAGCCCGGTTCTCCCCCACCGCATTGACGACGAGCAGATCGCACCCTTTGCGGGCGAGCTTGGCCCGCGCGTGGAACAGCACGTCGCCGTTGGCGTCGCCGGTCTCCGCCGCGAAACCCACGATGGCCCGCATGTTGGGCAGTTGCCCGTCGGCGCGGGAGCGCACCGCACCGGCCAGCACGTCGTCGTTACGGACCAGCTCGATGGTCGGCTCGCCCTCGCCCGCCGGGCCCTTCTTGATCTTGGTGAGCACCGGGTTGGCGGGCCGGAAATCGGCGACCGCAGCGGCCATCACCAGCACGTTGGCCGCCGCGGCGTGCTTGGACACCGCGTCGCGCAGCGCAGTGGCCGACCCGACGTGCTCGACGTGCACGCCGGCCGGGTCGATCAGCCCGGCGGTGTGTCCGGCGATGAGCGTGACATCGGCGCCGCGTTGCGCCATCACCCTGGCCAGCGCGTAGCCCTGTTTACCCGAGCTGCGGTTGCCGATGAACCGCACCGGATCGATGGGTTCGCGAGTGCCGCCGGCGGTGACCAGCACTTTCACCCCGGCCATGTCGTAGGGCAGCGCGTCGCCGCGCGCCAGCAGCAGTTGGGCCAGGGTGCTGATCTCCTCGGCCTCGGGCAACCGCCCGGGACCGGTGTCGGCGCCGGTGAGCCGGCCCGACGCGGGTTCCATCACCACCGACCCGCGCCGGCGCAGGGTCGCGACGTTGTCGACCGTCGCCGGATGGAACCACATCTCGGTGTGCATCGCCGGTGCGTAGAGCACCGGGCAGCGGGCGGTCAGCAGGGTGGCGGTCAGCAGGTCGTCCGCGCGTCCGATGGTGGCGCGTGCCAGCAGGTCCGCGGTGGCCGGCGCCACGACGACGAGGTCGGCGCCCTGGCCGATGCGAACGTGCGGAACCTCGTGGACGTCGTCGAAGACGCCGGTGTGGACGGGATTACCCGACAGCGCCTCGAAGGTGGCCGCGCCGACGAACTTCAGAGCCGATTCGGTGGGAACCACCCGCACGGAGTGGCCCGCCTCGGTGAGCTGACGGACCACCGTCGCCGCCTTGTAGGCGGCGATGCCGCCGGCGACCCCGACGATGATCCGTTTGCGATCGGCCATGGGCCGCAGCCGCTTCTACTCGCCCTCGGTGTGCTCGAGCAGGTCCTCGTGGATCTCGCGCATCGCGATCGACAGAGGCTTCTCCTGCAGACCGGGCTCGACGAGCGGACCGACGTACTCGAGGATTCCGTCACCGAGCTGGTTGTAGTAGTCGTTGATCTGACGTGCACGTTTGGCGGCGTAGATCACCAGCGCGTACTTGCTCGACGCGCGGTCCAGCAACTCGTCGATGGGCGGATTGGTGATGCCCAACGGCGTGTCGTAGGAGCTGGCGGCGGACGGATCGAGGTCCACGGCAGCCAGCCGCGTGTCGGCGTGCGGGGTGCTCACGAAAAAGGTCTCCTGGCGATTCGAATCGAGAAGTTCACGTCTGATCAAGACTGATCTGGCCGCACCGGTGTGTGGGCCACCAGCAAGGATACCAACGCAGCGCACGCCGATTCCACTTCCGTGTTGACGACGACCTCGTCGAAGTCACCCTGGGCGGCCAATTCGGTGCGGGCCGTCGCCAGCCGGCGGGCCATCACCTCGGCGCTCTCGGTGCCGCGGCCGGTCAGTCGGTGTTCGAGGGCCTCCCAGTTGGGCGGCGCGAGGAACACGGTCAGCGCCTCCGGCATGGCCGCCTTCACCGCCCGCGCCCCGGCGAGATCGACCTCGATGAGCACCGGACGACCCTCGGCTGTCGCGGCCCGGACCGGGGCGGCCGGTGTGCCGGAGCGGTGCAGACCGCCGTGGATCTCCGCCCACTCCAACAGCTCACCGTCATCGATGAGGCGTTGGAAGCGCTCGGGCGTGACGAACGAGTAGTCGATGCCGTCGATCTCACCCGGTCGCGGCGCCCGGGTGGTCACCGAGACGCTGAAGTACAAGTCGGCGACCCGGTCCCGCAGGCACCTGACCACGGTCGACTTACCGACGGCAGACGGGCCGGACAGCACCAGGACCGGAGCCCGTGGGTGCGTATCCGGCCGGCCGCCTTCGCTCACCGACCTCCCTTACGAGAAGTCGAACTTTTCCAGCAGGGCCTTGCGCTGGCGATCACCGAGGCCACGCAGTCTGCGGGTCGGGGCGATCTCGAGCTCGGTCATGATCTCCTGGGCCTTGACCTTGCCGACCTTGGGCAGGGCCTCCAGCAGCGCGGAGACCTTCATCTTGCCCAGGACCTCGTCGGTCTCGGCGTCCTTGAGGACCTGCTTGAGGTTGGTGCCGCCGCGCTTGAGCCGATCCTTGAGTTCGGCACGCGCTCGACGTGCGGCAGCAGCCTTCTCCAACGCTGCCGCGCGCTGTTCGTCGGTCAACTGGGGAAGGGCCACGGGTTCCTCCGTATCGTCACCATCTGTTTTTCTCTCGGCCGGTCGTGGTGGATCGCGAACCAGCCAGCGTGGACGACCGTACCCACGCGGGCTGACGAAAGCTAACCCCACCCCCGAGTTCTGCGGCCAAAAGCCCAGCGTGTAGGGCGCGGGAGGGGCGCGCGGCGCGATCGGCGCGCCCACTGGGCCCGCGCTTGCCGAAATCGTGCCCTGCGACGGAAAGCCCTGCATATCGGCGGTTTTGCCGCCACGCGGGCATGACGGTCGTCGCTGCGCCGTCGATGGGCGCTCGTCACACCCGCCACACCCGGGTGTCTCGAGAAATTTTCGCAGGTCAATCGCTGTCGGGCGTGTCGCGCGGAGGCGCTCAACCCTGCAGATGGGCGACCGCGTCGCGCATGCGTTCGGCCGCCGCGCGGACCGCCACGCAGTCCGGGCCCGCCCGCAGCACCTCGCGGGAGACCGCGGGCAGCAGTTGCCCCGGCCGGGCCCCTCCCAGGCCCGCCAGCGCGTCGGGACGGCCACCCTGCGCACCGACCCCCGGAACCAGGACTGGCCCGCCCAGCGCGCTCACATCCGGCGGATCGGCCACCGTGGCGCCGACGACCACCCCGATCGAACCCGCCCCGGTGTCCGCGTTGGCCGCGGCGGCAGCGTCGACGATCGACTGTGCGACCGTCCGCCCGCCCGCCTCGGCGCGCTGCACCGAGGCGCCCTCGGGGTTGGAGGTGGCCGCGAGGACGAACACACCCCGGCCGCGGGCCAGGGCGGTGTCCACCAGCGGCTGCAGGGATCCGAACCCCAGGTAGGGCGAAGCCGTGACGGCGTCGGCGGCCAGCGGCGACTCCCCCGCCCACGCGGCGGCGTAGGCCGCCATCGTCGACCCTATGTCGCCGCGCTTGGCGTCGGCGAGCACCAGCACGCCCTCGGCGCGCAGAGCCGCGATCGTGCGCTCGAGCACGGCGAAGCCCGCCGATCCGTAGGCCTCGAAGAAGGCCACCTGCGGCTTGACCACCGCGAAGCCGGCGAACGCCCGCACACAGATGTCGCTGAATCGGGCCAGGCCGTCGGCGTCGGTGCTCAGCCCCCAGGCCTCGAGCAGTTGCGGGTGCGGGTCGATGCCCGGACACAGCGGTCCGCGACGCGCCATCGCCTCGAACAGCCGGTCACCGAACCCGCCCACCGGTCAGGACCCCAGCGCGCTGTGCAGCTCCTGCAGCGACATCACACCGATGTCTCCGCGGATGCTCGCCTCGATGCCCTGCACGGCCGCCGATGCGCCCTGCACCGTTGTGACGCACGGGATGTTCATCGCCACCGCCGCCGAGCGGATCTCGTAGCCGTCGATGCGGGGGCCGGAGTTGCCGTAGGGGGTGTTGATCACCATCTGCACGTCACCGGCCTTGATCGCGTCGACGGCCGACACCGCGGGCCGGTCCGGGCTGGGTTCCTCGAAGTGCTTGCGCACCTCATCGCACGGAATGCCGTTGCGGCGCAACATCTCCGCGGTGCCCTCGGTGGCCAGGATGTGGAAGCCGAGATCGGCGAGACGTTTCACCGGGAACACCAGGGACCGCTTGTCGCGGTTGGCCACCGACACGAACACGGTGCCCTGGGCGGGCAGCGAGCCGTAGGCGGCGGTCTGGCTCTTGGCGAACGAGCTCCCGAAATCGTGGGCGATGCCCATCACCTCGCCGGTGGACTTCATCTCCGGCCCGAGCAGCGAATCGATCTGGCTGCCGTCGTGCTTGCGGAAACGGTGGAACGGCAGGACCGCTTCCTTGACCGCCACCGGGGCGTTGCGCGGCACTGTCGCACCGTCGCCCTCGGCGACCAGCAGACCCTCGTCGCGCAGCCCGGCGATCGTGGCGCCCAGCATGATCCGTGCGCACGCCTTGGCCAGCGGCACCGCCGTGGCCTTAGAGACGAACGGAACGGTGCGGCTGGCGCGCGGGTTGGCCTCGAGAACGTAGAGCACATCGTCCTTGAGGGCGTACTGCACGTTGAGCAAACCGACCACGCCGACGCCGAAGGCGATCGCCTCGGTGGCGCGGCGCACGGCCTCGATGTCGCTGCGGCCCAACGTCACCGGCGGCAAAGCACAGGCGGAGTCGCCGGAGTGGATGCCGGCTTCCTCGATGTGCTCCATGATGCCGCCGATGTAGACCTCGGTGCCGTCGCACAGCGCGTCGACGTCGATCTCGATGGCGTCTTCGAGGAAGCGGTCCACCAGCACGGGATGCTCGGGTGAGAGTTGCGTGGCGCGGGTGATGTAGCCCTCGAGCGTGTCCTCGTCGTAGACGATCTCCATGCCGCGCCCGCCGAGCACGTAGGACGGCCGCACCAGCACGGGGTAGCCGATCTCGGCGGCGATGCGGCGGGCCTGCTCGAAGCTGGTCGCCATGCCGAAGCGCGGTGCGGGCAGTCCGGCGTTGGTGAGGACCTCGCCGAAGCGGCCGCGATCCTCGGCCAGGTCGATCGCCTCGGGCAGCGTGCCGACGATCGGCACCCCCGCCTTCTCCAAACGCTCCGCGAGCCCCAGCGGGGTCTGGCCGCCGAGCTGCACGATGACCCCGACCACGCCGGGGCCGCCGCGCCCGGAGTACTGCTCGGCGAAGTAGACCTCGAGCACGTCTTCGAACGTCAGCGGCTCGAAGTAAAGCCGGTCGGCGGTGTCGTAGTCGGTCGAGACCGTCTCCGGGTTGCAGTTCACCATGACGGTCTCGAAGCCGGCCTGGCTCAGCGTGGTCGCGGCGTGTACGCAGCTGTAGTCGAACTCGATGCCCTGGCCGATGCGGTTGGGCCCGGAGCCGAGGATCAGCACCTTGGGCTTCTCGGCCTGCGGCGCGACCTCTGTCTCGGCGGCGGGGTCGAGCTCGTAGCTGCTGTAGTGATAGGGCGTCTTGGCCTCGAACTCCGCGGCGCAGGTGTCGACGGTCTTGTACACCGGATGGATGCCGAGGCGCCGCCGCAGCGCGCGCACGCCCACCTCGCCGGCCAATTCCGGTCGCAACGCGGCGATCTGGCGATCCGAGAGCCCGTTGTGCTTGCTGCGCCGCAGCAGCTCCTCGCCGAGCACCGGCGCATCGATGATCTCGGCGCGCAGCTCGACCAGACCGCTGATCTGGTCGACGAACCAGGGGTCGACGCCGGAGGCCTCGGCGACCTGTTCGACGTCGGCGCCCAGTCGCAGCGCGTATTCGATGTCGTAGAGCCGCCCGTCGGTCGGGGTCCGGAGGCGCTCGAGCACCTCGTCCACGTCGGCGTCGTCGTCAGGGCCGGTCCAGAATCCGAGCCTGGTGGTTTCCAGCGATCGCATGACCTTGCCGAGGGCCTCGACGAAGTTGCGGCCCAACGACATCGCCTCACCCACCGACTTCATCGTGGTGGTCAGCGTGGCGTCGGCGCCGGGGAACTTCTCGAACGCGAAGCGGGGAGCTTTGACCACGACGTAGTCCAAGGTCGGCTCGAAGCAGGCCGGCGTTTCCTTGGTGATGTCGTTGACGATCTCGTCGAGCGTGTAGCCGATGGCCAGCTTCGCAGCGATCTTGGCGATCGGGAAGCCGGTGGCCTTCGACGCGAGCGCACTCGAGCGGGATACGCGCGGGTTCATCTCGATGACGATCAGGCGGCCGTCTTTCGGGTTGACCGCGAACTGGATGTTGCACCCGCCGGTGTCGACGCCGACCTCGCGCAGGATCTCGATGCCCAGGGTGCGCATGGTCTGGTATTCGCGGTCTGTCAGCGTCATCGCCGGCGCGACGGTCACCGAGTCGCCGGTGTGCACGCCCATCGGGTCGAAGTTCTCGATCGAGCACACCACCACCACGTTGTCGTGGTGATCGCGCATCAGCTCGAGCTCGTATTCCTTCCAGCCGTAGATCGATTCCTCGATCAGCACGTTCGCCGACGGGGACGCCGCCAGGCCGTCGCCCGCCATCCGCTCGACGTCCTCGGCCGAGTACGCCATCCCCGAGCCCAGCCCGCCCATCGTGAAGCTGGGCCGCACCACCACGGGCAGCCCGAGGTCGGCGACGGTCTCGCGCACCTCGTCCATCGTGAAACAGACTCGGCTGCGGGCGGATTCACCGCCCACCTTGGCCACGATGTCCTTGAACTTCTGCCGGTCCTCACCGCGCTGGATGGCGTCGAAGTCGGCACCGATCATCTCGACGTCGTAGCGCTCCAGCGCGCCGCTCTCGTACAGCGAGACCGCGGTGTTCAGCGCGGTCTGACCGCCGAGGGTGGCCAGCACGGCGTCGATCTTGTTGCCGCGCTCGGCCTGCTGGGCGATGACCTTCTCGACGAACGCGGGGGTGATGGGCTCGACATAGGTGTTGTCGGCGTACTCGGGGTCGGTCATGATCGTCGCCGGGTTGGAGTTGATCAGGGTGACCTGCAGCCCCTCGGCGCGCAGCACGCGGCAGGCCTGAGTGCCCGAATAGTCGAACTCGGCGGCCTGACCGATCAGGATCGGCCCGGACCCGATGACCAGGATGTGGTTGAGGTCGGTACGGCGCGGCATCTATTTCTCTCCCGCCATCAGGTCGATGAACTGGTCGAACAGGTAGTTCGCATCGCGGGGGCCCGCGGCGGCCTCCGGGTGGTACTGCACGGAGAAGGCCCGCCCGTTGGTCAGCGCCACGCCTTCGACCACCCCGTCGTTGGCGCAGGTGTGGGTGACCACCGCGGCGCCGAACGGCGTGTCGAACTCTTCACCGGCCTCCCCCTCGAGGGCGAAACCGTGGTTCTGCGCGGTGATCGACACGCGGCCGGTGGCGTGGTCCATCACCGGGATGTTGATGCCGCGGTGCCCGAACGTCATCTTGTAGGTCCCCCGGCCCAGCGCCCGGCCGAGGATCTGGTTGCCGAAGCAGATCCCGAACAGCGGTGTGCCGGCGTCGATCACCTGTTTGGTGACTTCGACCAGGTGGTCAGCAGTGGCGGGGTCGCCCGGTCCGTTGGACAGGAACACCCCGTCGGGGCGCAGATCGGCGATCTCGGCGAAACCGGCCGACGACGGCAGCACGTGGGTGCGGATGCCACGCTCGGAGAAGTTGCGGGGGGTGTTGGTCTTGATACCCAGATCCAGCGCCACCACCGTGAACCGTTGCGCGCCGGCAGGTTCCACGACGTAGCGGTCGTCGGTACTGACCTCGCCGGCCAGATCGGCGCCGAGCATCGCGGCCTGGCCGCGCACCCGGGCCAACAGTTCCTCGGTGTCCGCCAGCGCGTCGCCGGAGAACACCCCGGCCTTCATCGACCCGCGGCTGCGCAGATGTCGCACCACCGCGCGGGTGTCGATGCCGGCGATGCCCACGATTCCCTGGCGGCGCAGTTCGTCGTCGAGGGTGCCGGTGGCCCGCCAGTTCGAGGCCCGCGGCGAGGGATCCCTGACCGCGTAACCCGCGACCCAGATCTTGTCGCCGCGGCTCTCGCCGTCCTCGTCGTTCCAGCCGGTGTTGCCGATCTGCGGCGCCGTGGCGACCACGATCTGGCGGTGGTAGCTGGGGTCGGTCAGGGTTTCCTGATATCCCGACATGCCGGTGGAGAACACGGCCTCGCCGAGCGTCTCACCCTCCGCACCGAACGGTGTGCCGGTGAAAACCCGGCCATCTTCGAGCACGAGCACGGCCACGTTCGCCGTCATGCCACCTCCTCGGGGAGCCATTTCGAATAGTCGCGCCGGTTGTCGGCGCGGAAGCCGGTGTCGATCTCGACCCCGGTGGGCAGCCGCCACCGGATCGCCAGGATGCCGTCGTGGGTGAGAGCTTTGCCGGCGAGACTCTTCTCGGCGCGGATGTCGGTGATCATCTCGTCCGGAATCCAGATCGGGCCGGCGCCCGTGCGCTGCATCATGATTCCCTCGGGATACCGGGTCAGCACGGCCTTGGCGCGAAAGCCCAAGTCCGCCGCGGCGACCCGGTCGTTCCAGTTCGGCACCAGGGTGGACCCGACGTAGAGGCCCTTGGTGGGTGAGACGATCGCCGCTCCGACGGTGTCGGGGAGCTGCGGCAGCGTGCCGAGCAGTTGCGCCTGCCGTTCGGCGCGGCGCCGCCAGCCGCGCAGCATCACGCCGATCAGCACCGCGATCAGCAGCGCCAGGATCGCGGCCATGATCAGCGAGGCCACCAGCGTCGCGGTGTTCATGCGCCCGCCTTCCCGTCACGGGCGGTGACGGTGCCGCGCAGCAGCGTCGCCGTCACGACGGCGGGCAGTTCCATCGCCTCGTACGGGGTGTTGTCGGAGCGGCTGGCCAGAGCGGCACCGGTGACCGTCCAGCGCGCATCGGGGTCGACGATGGTCAGGTTCGCGGGCTCGCCCACCTCGAGCGGGCGGCCCTGGTCGGGCAGGCCGACGATGCGAGCGGGCGCCTCGCTCATCACTCGGGCGACGTCGCGCCAGGTCAGCAGGCCGGGCCGCACCATCGTGTCGACGACCACCGACAGCGCGGTCTGCAGTCCGAGCATGCCCGGCCGCGCGTGGGCGAACTCGCACATCTTCTCGTGTTCGGCGTGCGGGGCGTGATCGGTTGCCACACAGTCGATCACGCCGTCGGCTAGCGCCTGACGCAGTGCGACGGCGTCGGCGGCCTCGCGCAGCGGCGGGTTGACCCGGTTGCGGCCGTCGTAGGAGGACAGCCGGCTGTCGTCGAGCAGCAGGTGGTGCGGAGTCACCTCCGCGGTGATCGCGATGCCCTGCTCCTTGGCCCACCGGATCAGCTCCACGGTGCCCGCCGTCGAGGCGTGGCAGATGTGCACCCGGGCGCCGGCGTCGCGGGCGAGCAGGGCGTCGCGGGCCACGATGGATTCCTCGGCGGCGCGGGGCCAGCCGGCCAGGCCGAGCAGCGCCGCGGTGGGTCCTTCATGCGCCACCGCACCGACCGTCAACCGCGGCTCCTCGGCGTGTTGGGCGATCAACACGCCGAGCCCCGAGGCGTATTCGAGCGCGCGGCGCATCACCAGCGGATCGTCGACGCACACCCCGTCGTCGGAGAACATCCGGACCTTGCCCACACCTGCGGCCATCAGCCCCATCTCGGTGAGCTGCTTGCCCTTCAGCCCGACGGTGACCGCGCCGACGGGATGCACGTCGACCAGCCCGACCTGCTGCCCGCGGTGCCACACGTGGTCGGTGACGACTGCGGAGTCGGCGACCGGGTCGGTGTTGGCCATCGCGAACACCGCGGTGTACCCGCCCAGTGCCGCTGCCGCCGAACCGGTCTCGATGTCCTCGGCGTACTCGCGGCCTGGTTCGCGCAAATGCGTGTGCAGGTCGACGAAGCCGGGCAGGAGGATCTGACCCGGCGCGTCGATGGTGTCGTCACCGGTGAGACCCGTACCGATCTCGGCGATCTGGCCGTCGTCGACGCGCACGTCGACCGGGTCACCCTCGCCGTACAGCAGCACACCTTTGAGAACCGTCATGCGCTGATCGCCTCCACTTCGGTACCGACGAGCAGATGGAACAGCACCGCCATGCGCACATGCACGCCGTTGGAAACCTGTTGCAGCACAGCCGATTGCGACGAATCAGCGACCGAGTGCGCGATTTCCATACCGCGCAGCATGGGACCGGGGTGCAGGACGACGGCGTGCTCGGCCAGCTGCGCCTGCCGCTTCTCCGACAGGCCGTAGCGCACCGAATACTCCCGCGACGACGGGAAGAAGCCGCCGTTCATCCGCTCGGCCTGCACGCGCAGCATCAGCACGGCATCGGCGAGCGGCAGTTCGGCGTCGAGCTCATGGGAGACGGTGACGGGCCACCCGTCGACCCCGACGGGCAGCAGGGTCGGCGGAGCAATGAGTACCACCTCTGCGCCGAGTGTGTGCAGCAGCGCGACATTCGATCGGGCGACCCGGCTGTGCAGGACGTCGCCGACGATCACGACGCGCTTGCCGTCGACGGAGCCGAGCCGCTGCCGGATGGTCAGCGCGTCGAGCAGCGCCTGGGTGGGGTGCTCATGGGTGCCGTCGCCGGCGTTGATGACGCTGGGTCCGCCGGCCTCGTCGAGGGTCCACGCGGCGAGCTGCTGGGCGGCGCCCGAGGCGGGATGGCGGACGATCAGAGCGTCGGCCCCGGCCGCGCGCAGCGTCAGAGCGGTGTCGCGCAGCGACTCCCCCTTGGCCACCGACGATCCCGAGGCGCTGACGTTGATCACGTCGGCGCTCATCCACTTGCCCGCGACCTCGAACGAGACCCGGGTGCGGGTGGAGTTCTCGTAGAACATCGTGATGATCGTGCGGCCGCGCAGCGTCGGCAGCTTCTTGACCTCGCGGCCGAGCAGGGCCTCACGGAACCGGTCGGCATCGTCGAGGATCGCGGTCGCGTCGTCGCGGCTCAGGTCTGCCGCCGTCAGAAGATGTTTCACCGTTGCGGACCTCCCTGCGGTGCGATGGAAACGCCGTCGTGGCCGTCGTTCTCGGTGAGCCGCACCTTGACGTTCTCGCTGCGCGAGGTCGGCACGTTCTTGCCGACATAGTCGGCGCGGATCGGCAGTTCGCGGTGACCGCGGTCCACCAGGACGGCCAGCTGCACGGCGCGGGGCCGGCCGAGGTCGCGCAGCGCATCCAGCGCCGACCGCACGGACCGGCCGGTGTAGAGCACGTCGTCGACCAGGATCACCAGGGCGCCGTCGATGCCGCCCTGCGGGATCGACGTCGGAGCCAGTGCCCTGGGCGGCTTCGACATCAGGTCGTCGCGGTAGAGGGTGGTGTCGAGTGCACCGTGTGCGACGTCTGTTCCGCTGAACTCGGCGATGTTGGAGGCCAGCCGCGTGGCGAGTGTCACGCCGCGGGTGGGGATTCCGAGAAGGACGACCTGCGGCGCGTCGGGCGCGTCCAACGCGGTCTTCTCGATGATCTGGTGGGCGATGCGGGCGATCGTTCGACTCACGTCCGCCGCGGACATCAACTCCCGGTCACTGGTGGCAGCCACGGGTAACCCGGACCTCCTTCTCCGCCTCACGGGACGGTCGTTAAAGGACGGTCAAATCGCGGCAAGGCTATCACTGTGCGCTGCCCCCGGCACCGCTGACCTACTCTGGCGCGATGAACCTCGACCGCAATCAGACCTCCATCGTCGAGGCGATCGACGCAGGACTGCTCGCCGGAGCCGTCACGCTGGTGTGGCGGGCGGGCGACATCCTGCAGGTCAACGAGTTGGGCTACCGCGACGTCGACGCCAAGCTGCCGATGCAGCGCGACACCCTCTTCCGCATCGCATCGATGACCAAGCCGGTGACCGTGGCCGCGGCGATGACGCTCATCGAGGAGGGGGCCCTGGCCCTGTCCGATCGGGTCGCGACGTGGCTGCCGGAGATGGCCGACATGCGGGTGCTCACCGACCCCGGCGGGCCGCTGGATCGCACGGTGCCGGCTCAGCGGCCGATCACGATCGAGGATCTGATGACCCACCGCAGCGGGTTGGCGTACATGTTCTCGATCCGCGGGCCGCTGGCCGACGCCTACCGCAGACTTCCCGCCCGCCAGGATCAGGATCGCTGGCTGACCGAGCTGGCGGAGCTGCCGCTGGTTCATCAACCCGGCGATCGGCTGACCTACAGCCACGCCACCGATGTTCTCGGGATCGTGCTGTCCCGCCTGACGGGCAAACCGCTGAGCCAGGTGCTCGCCGAGCGCATCCTGGAGCCATTGGACATGTCGGACACTGCCTTTCACGTCGGACCCACGGGTCGCCGGCGCGCGGCGACGATGTACCAGCTGACGCCGGACAACGAGCTGCGCCACGACGTGATGGGTCCGGCGCCGATCGTGGACCCACCGTTCTGTATGGGCGGGGCGGGCCTGTGGTCGACCGTCGACGACTATCTGGCGTTCGCCCGGATGCTGCTCGCCGGTGGGACGGTGGACGGGGTGCGGGTGCTGTCGGAGGAGTCGGTGCGGTCGATGCGCACCGACCGACTGACCGACGAGCAGAAGCGCTACGACTTCCTCGGGGCGCCGTTCTGGATCGGCCGTGGATTCGGCCTGAACCTGTCGGTGGTGACGGATCCTGCGAAGTCGCGGCAGCTGTTCGGGCCGGGCGGGGAGGGCACGTTCTCGTGGCCCGGCGCGTACGGCACGTGGTGGCAGGCCGACCCCACGTCCGATGCCATCCTGATCTACCTGATCCAGAACATGCCGAGCCTGTCGACGGATGCGGCAGCCGCTGTCGCGGGCAACACGTCGCTGGCCAAGCTCGCCAGCGCGCAGCCGAAGTTCGTGCGACGGACATACGAGGCGTTCGAACTGTAGGCGCGGCCCGCGTTACTGACCGACGGCTGTTGCCGCTACGCCGCGGCGTGTCGGGCGTGGTCGGCCATGTGGGCCACTGCTGCTGCTTGGCCAGTTGCGCGTGCGGGGGCTATCCCGGCTCGCAAGGTATCTATCGCCGCGCGCGGCCGCTCATCACCTCGACAAGCGTTCTCGAACAACGGGAGCGCGCGCTCGGCAGCCCAGCGGACGAGGGCTTTGCGCCTTGTGTGGATCGGGGTTCGTGCCCTTCTTTGCGAGATTGGCCACCGCGCGATGCTTTCACGTCGAGCAAGCGCCGGCTTCATCGGCTTGTCGGTGGGTCGCACTAGAGTAGGTGGCATGTTCGCACAAGTGTTCGATATCGACCAGTCGGCCTCGGAGGCTGAGCTGCGTGATGTCGTGGCACGCTGCGAACGTGTGAAAGCTCAGGCGGCCGCGGTGCAGGCCCGCGCCACCGCGCTGTGGGCGGAGAAACGCCGAATGGCCGAAGCTGCTGCCGGGATGCCCGTGGCGAAGCAAGGCCGGGGCTTGGCCTCCGAAGTCGCGCTGGCCCGGTCTGATTCGCCGGCCCATGGCGGTCGGCATCTGGGCTTCGCCCAAGCCTTGGTGCACGAGATGCCCCACACCCTGGCCGCCCTCGAATCCGGGGTGTTGACCGAGTGGCGGGCCACCCTGATCGTGAAGCAGTCCGCCTGCCTGATGGTCGAGGACCGGCGCACGTTGGATGCCGAGCTGTGCGCTGACCAGCAAGCGCTGGTGGGGTTGGGCAATGCCCGCATCGAAGCCGCCGCCGCCGCGATCGCAGCGCGCCTGGATGCTGCCGCGGTGGTGGAGCGCAAGGAACGCGCGGCGGCGTCTGCGCGGGTGTCGACGCGGCCCGCCCCCAACGGCATGGTGCAGCTGACCGCGCTGATGCCCCTTTCGCAGGGCATCGGGGTGTATGCCGCCTTGAAGCGTGAGGCTGACCTGTGCGGGGACGGGCGCCCGCGCGGACAGATCATGACCGACACCCTCTACCAGCGGGTCACCGCCCGCCCGGCCGAGACGCCGGCGCCGATCGCGGTGAACCTGGTCATGGCCGACACCACCCTCTTCGGTGACGACGACAGCCCCGGCTGGGTCGAGGGCTATGGGCCCGTGCCGGCGGCGGTGGTACGCGACCTGGTGTCGGACACCGTCACCGACGAGACGGCGAAAGCCACGCTGCGGCGGCTCTACCGCCACCCCACATCGGGGCAGCTGGTCGCGATGGAATCGCGTGCCCGGACCTTCCCGGCAGGGTTGGCGGCGTTCATCGGGCTACGGGACCAGACGTGTCGCACCCCCTACTGCGACGCCCCCATCCGCCACCACGACCACGCAGTCCCCGCCCGCCACAGCGGACCCACCTCCGCGCTCAACGGATTGGGTACCTGCGAAGCCTGCAACTACGCCAAAGAAGCCCCCGACTGGACCGTCACCACCCACGACACCGACGGCCGCCACACCGCCACCTACCGAACCCCCACCGGCGCGACCTACCACTCCACCGCACCACCCATGCCCGGACCACCGATACGGCGCCGCTACAGCGTCATCGAAGGAGAACTCAGCATCGACATCGTCGAACTGAGCGCCGAACTGAAACGCTCAGCTTGACCGTGACAGCCGCTGGCGCGCAGTACATTACGGGTATGCAGAGCCCGACCGTGCTGATCAATGGTGCCGGTATCGCCGGCCCGGCGCTGGCCTTCTGGCTGAATCGCGCGGGCTACCGGGTGATCGTGCTCGAACTCGCGTCGAGCATCCGGCCCGGCGGCCAGACCGTCGACCTGCGGGGCACCGGCCGCGAGGTCGTGAAACGGATGGGATTGCTCGACCAGATGCGGGCGCGGGCGCTCCACCAGAGCGGCGCGGCGTGGGTCAAGGGTGATGGCAGCCGACGGGCCGAGATGCCGGTCACGGCGTTCGGCGGCAACGGGCTCGTGTCGTCGCTCGAGATCCTGCGCGGCGACCTCGCCGCGGTGCTCTACGAGGCGACGCGCGAGGACGTGGACTACCGGTTCGGCTCCACCGTCACCGGTCTGGAGCAGAGCGAAGACGGTGTCACCGCAACCCTGGCCAACGGCACCCGCCTGCCCGTCGATCTCGTCGTCGGCGCCGACGGGCCGCACTCGGCCGTACGCCGCATCGGGTTCGGCCCCGAGGACCGCTACGTCCGTCCCCTCGGCGGCTACCACGCGTGGTTCTCCGCCCCGGACACCGTCGGGCTCGACGGATGGTTCCTGCTCTACCAGGCGCCGGGCGGCCTCAACGCATCGATGCGGCCATCGCACGATCCGGCAATTGCCAAGGCAGGACTGGCTTTCCAATCGGAACCGCTGGACTACGACCGCCACGACATCGACGAGCAACGGCAGATCCTGGTCCACCGATTCGCCGGGGCGGGATGGCACTGTGATGCGCTGCTCGCCGCTGCCGCAGACGCCGACGACTTCTACTTCGACGCCTTCGCGCAGGTCCACATGCCGACATGGTCGTCGGGGCGGGTGACGTTGGTCGGAGATGCCGGCTATTGCGCCTCCCCGCTGTCGGGAATGGGCACCAGCCTGGCGCTGGTCGGCGCCTACGTGCTGGCCGGCGAGCTCGGCCCTGCCGAGCGCTTCGATGCCACCCGCCTGGCCCCGGCACTCGCGCGCTACGAGCAGGCGATGCGCCCCTATGTCGATCGCTGCCAGGACCTACCACGCGGGGTCGAGGGCTATGCGCCGATGCGGGAGTCCGACATCGTGATCACCGCGGCGGTGATGAAGTGGTGCCAGCGGTGGCCGTTCCGATCGGTCGCCGAGAAGAAATGGTTCACCACCGCGGATTCGATAACGCTGCCGGACTATCGCTGAGCACACCGAGCTTGGCAGCCAGGTCGAGGATCGCCTCGGCCCGGGCACGGGTGGGTCCGGAGCTACCGTCGTAATGACTTGACGGTGCATCCAGGCGCGCGAGTATCGCCCGTGCAGCGTCGATCTCGTCCAGCGACGGGCTCAGCAGCGTGTTGATCGTGCCTGCGTGTCCGGCGTCCAGGCACAGCCGGCCCGTCATCCCGGCTGCCTTGGCGATCTCGGTGTCGCGCGGGAGATCCCCGGCGTTGTCACGCAGTGTCGGACCGTCGATCGGCGCGGGCAATCCCGCAGCCCGGCTCGCGATGACCAGGCGGGCGCGCGGATAGGCCAGGACCATCGGATCGGCGCACATCCCGGTATCGCGACGGAAATCGCCGATCCCGAACGCGATTCGGGCACACGAGCGCGCGATCTCCAGCGCCGATTCGATGCCGAGCGCGGACTCGATCAGGGCGACCACAGGCGTCCCGGCAGGCAACCGCTGCGCCGTCGAGACCACATCGTGCGCGGACTCGACCTTGGCGAGTATCACCCCGCTCAGGCCCGGCACACCGGCCACCGCATCCAGGTCGGCGTTCCAGTTCGGGGTGCCCGCACTGCTGATCCGCACCCATGCCTGCCCGTCGCCGTCGAGACATTCGGCGACCGCCCGCCGACCGGCCGGCTTGTCAGAATCGGGAAGACCGTCCTCGATGTCGAGAACCACGACATCAGCCTCCGACGCCAGCGCGCGCTGACAGCCCGGCCGCGCGGGCTCCAAAAGCCAGGTACGCGCCAGCGACCAGTGCGGCCGGTGAACACAGTGAGCTTCGGGGAAGACCGTCACCCCTGTGATGTTCGCCGACAGCTCAGCTCAAAGCCAGGTTGCGCACATTTAGTTCATCGCGGCCGGCGCGAGAATTCACCCGGCGGTGCCGTCGGCTCCGTTGCTGCCCGCGCGCACCGCCGCCGCGGCCGCGCGGATCTGCGGCGTCACGAGCATCACCTGACCGAGTACTCCGTTGACGAAGCCCGGCGAGTCGTCGGTCGACAGCCGCTTGGCCAGCTCGACCGCCTCGTCGACGGCGACCGGCTCGGGCACGTCCTCGGCGTGCAGCAGCTCCCACACCGCAACGCGCAGGATGGCGCGGTCCACGGCAGGCAGCCGGTCCAGCGTCCAACCCTGCAGGTGCGACGAGATGAGATCGTCGATGTGCGCTCGGTGTTCGGTGACGCCCCGCGCCACCGTCACCGTGTACGGGTTCAGCGGCGCGATACCGTCCTCATCGGACCAATCGTCGGTCTGCTTCTGCGCCAACGTGTTTCGCGCTTCGGCAACCTCGGCCGGGGTGATGTCGCGGGCCTCCGCCTCGAACAGCAGATCGACCGCGCGTTTACGGGCCTGGTGCCGGCCCCGGTCTCCCCTGCGGTCAGCCATTGACCCTTCCCAGGTAACTTCCGTCCCGCGAGTCCACCTTCAGCTTGTCGCCGGTGTTGATGAACAGCGGCACCTGGATCTCGGCGCCGGTCTCCAGCGTCGCGGGCTTCGTGCCGGCGCTCGACCGGTCGCCCTGCAGACCCGGCTCGGTGTGGCTGACGAGAAGCTCGACCGTCACCGGCAGCTCCAGGTACAGCGCCGTGCCGTCATGGAACGCGATCTGCACGGGCATGCCCTCGAGCAGGAACCCGGCCAACCGGCCCACCAGCGCCTCCGGCAGCGGGTGCTGCTCGTAGTCCTCGGAGTCCATGAACACGAAGTCCGAGCCGTCGCGGTACAGATAGGTGGCGTCACGCCGGTCGACCGTCGCGGTTTCCACCTTCACCCCGGCGTTGTAGGTCTTGTCGACGACCTTGCCCGACACCACGTTCTTGAGCTTGGTGCGCACGAAGGC
This sequence comes from Mycobacterium sp. PSTR-4-N, assembly GCF_022348085.1. Lineage (GTDB taxonomy): Bacteria > Actinomycetota > Actinomycetes > Mycobacteriales > Mycobacteriaceae > Mycobacterium. The sequence goes on from NZ_JAKRFN010000003.1 coordinate 266,262, forward strand.
AGGTCCCTTGCCGGGTTTGACGTGCTGGAACTCGACGATCTGCCACAGCTGGCCGTCGATCTGCAGGACGAGCCCATTCTTGAAGTCGGCGGTCGATGCCACGGTGGGGTGTACTCCTAGCGTCTAGAGGATCATCAGGTCCTTGCCGAACCTGGTCAGTAGTTCGGGCCCCTCCGGGGTGACCGCCAGCGTGTCCTCGATGCGGACGCCGCCGCGATCGGGCAGGTAGACACCGGGCTCGACGGTCACTGCGGAGCCAGCAAGCAGTGTACCGGCGGCTGCGGAGTTGATTCCGGGCGCTTCGTGGATCTGCAGACCGACGCCGTGCCCGAGGCCGTGGCCGAAGTTCTCGCCGTAGCCGGCATCGGCGATGACCTGCCGCGATGCGGCGTCGACGTCGCGCAACACGACGCCGGGTGCCAGCGCTTCGCGCCCGGCCTGCTGCGAGCGCGCCACGAGTCCGTAGATGTCGTGCTGCCACTGCGCGGCCGGCGCGAGCACGAACGTACGGGTCATGTCCGAGTGGTAGCCGCCGACGAGCGCACCGAAGTCGATCTTGACGAAGTCCCCGGCGGCGAGCACCGCCTCGGTGGGCCGGTGGTGCGGGACGGCCGAGTTGGCCCCGGTCGCGACGATCGTCTCGAACGACGCGCCGTCGGCACCGTGTTCGAGCATCAGCGCCTCGAGCTCGTTGCGCACCTGCTTCTCGGTACGCCCGGCGCGCAGCCCGCCACGCTGCACCAGATCCTGCAGTGCCGCGTCAGCGGCGTCGCATGCTCGGCGCAGCAGCGCGAACTCACCCGCGTCCTTGACCTCGCGCAGCGCCTCGATCATGCCTGCGGCTCGCACGAACTCGACCTTCCCGTCCGCCGCATCGCTCAACGCAGCGAACGCGTCGACGGTCACCACGTGGCTCTCGAACCCCAGGGTGCGCACACCGGTTGCGGCCGCCCGCGCCGCCAGATGGGGCCCGCAGGCCCGTTCGATGACGACCTCGGCGTCCGGCGCCTGGGCAGCCGCCTGGGTCCGATAGCGGCCATCGGTGGCCAGCACCGGCGTGTCGTCTCCGACCAGGACCAGAAGCGCCGCGTTGGATCCGGTGAAACCGGACAGATAGCGAACGTTGACCAGGTCTGTCACGAGCATGGCGTCGATCTCGGCGTCGGCAAGACGCTGGCGCAGCCGGTCGCGGCGGGCAGAAATCGTCACGACTGCCGACGCTACTCGCTAAGGTGAGGCCTCATGAGCAAGTGGCTGCTGCGCGGACTGGTGTTCGCCGCCCTGATGGTGATCGTCCGATTGCTGCAGGGAGCGTTGATCAACACCTGGGAAACCAAGGCCGGTCTGATCAGTGCCGTCCTGGTCGCGCTGTACGCGGTCGTCGTCTTCATCTGGGGTTACATCGACGGTCGCGCCGACGCCCGAGCCAACCCGGACCCGGACCGTCGGTCGGATCTGGCGATGACGTGGCTACTGGCCGGACTGTTCGCCGGCGTGGTCAGCGGCGCGGTCGCCTGGTTCATCGGCCTCTTCTACAAGAACCTCTATGTCGAGGGTCTGATCAACGAGGTGACCACGTTCGCGGCGTTCACCGCGCTGCTGGTGTTCCTGTTCGCGATCGTCGGCGTCGGGCTGGGCCGCTGGCTGGTCGACCGCAAGACGCCGAACACGCCGCGTCGCCGCGAGGGTGACGACGACCGGGCAGACACCGACGTGTTCGCCGCCGTGCGCGACGACAGGGACGACCGGGACGTGCAGGACTACGAGAACGCCGAGACCGAGCGGCAGAACTCCTCGGTCGCGGTGGCCGAGGACGACGAGACCGACAAGACGCGGCGCGAGAACTAACTGCTCTCGCGCGCCACCTCGGCGTAGGCCGCCGCCAGCAGCGACGGGTCGGGCCCTTCCAGACGGCCCGGTTTGGCGAGCCCATCGAGGACCACGAACCGCAGCACCCCGGCGCGGGTCTTCTTGTCGCCGACCATCGACTCCATCAGCGCGGGCAGCGCATCCGCATCGTAGGTGACGGGCAGCCCGAGTGAGGTGAGGACAGCGCGGTGCCGCTCGGCGGTCGCATCGTCCAATCGTCCTGCGAGGCGGCCCAATTCGGCGGCGAACACCAGACCGACGGACACCGCGGCGCCGTGTCGCCACTGGTAGCGCTCCCGCCGTTCGATCGCGTGCGCCAAGGTGTGGCCGTAGTTCAGGATCTCCCGCAGCGCCGACTCTTTCTCGTCGGCGGCCACCACCTCGGCCTTGACCGCGACCGCCCGCCGGATCAGCTCGGGCAGCACGTCACCACCGGGGTCCACGGACCGCTGCGGATCGGCCTCGATCATGTCGAGGATCACCGGATCGGCGATGAATCCGGCTTTCACGACCTCAGCCATGCCGGCCACGATCTCGTTGCGCGGCAAGCTGTCCAGCGTCGCCAGGTCGACCAGCACGGCGGTCGGCTGGTGGAACGCGCCGACGAGGTTCTTGCCGGCGTCGGTGTTGATCCCGGTCTTGCCACCCACGGCGGCGTCGACCATTCCGAGCAGCGTGGTGGGCACGTGCACGATGTCGATTCCGCGCAGCCAGGTCGCTGCCGCGAAGCCGGCCACGTCGGTGGCAGCACCGCCCCCGAGGCTCACGATCGCGTCTTTGCGCCCGACACCGATGCGGCCCAGCACCTCCCAGATGAAGCCGACCACCGGCAGCTCCTTGCCGGCCTCGGCGTCCGGGATCTCGATGCGGTGCGCGTCGATTCCCTTGTCGGCCAAGTGAGCTCGGATCGCTTCGGCGGTCTGGGTGAGCGTGGGCTGATGCAGGATCGCGACCTTGTGCCTGCCGTCGAGGATGCGGCCGAGGTCACCGAGCAGTCCGGTACCGATGATGACGGGATACGGCGGGCGGGTGCGCACCTCGACGGTCACCGGTTCTGTCACGGCATGTCCTTGCGTCGACACGGGGATCCTTTCCTGGCCGCCACCGCGGCGGGACTGGGCGGCGCCTCCGTCGAGGGCGCTGCGGTCAGAGACAGTGGGGCACGCCGCCACGACGGCCGCCGACGGCGCCGGTCGCCGCGCGCAGCGGCCGGGTTCTCCAGCCGAGCGACGATGTGGCGCACCACCGCCGCCGGGTTGCGACGGTTCGTGTTGACGCGCATGGTCGCCACCTGCCGGTACAGCGGAACTCGTTGCGACATCAATGCTTTGAACTTCTCAGCGCGATCCGGGCCGGCCAGCAGCGGGCGTACGGTGGAGCCCCCGGTGCGGCGGATCCCCTCGGACGCGCTGATCTCCAGATAGATGACCGTCTGCCCGGCCAGCGCTTCACGCACACCCGGCGTGGTGATCGCGCCGCCGCCGAGGGACACCACGCCGTCATGGGACGTCAGCGCCTCGCGGATCACCTCCTCTTCGATGCGCCGGAATTCCGCTTCGCCGTCGGTGGCGAAGATGTCGGCGATCGTGCGGCCGGTGCTCTTCTCGATCGCGGCGTCGGTGTCGAGCATCTCCACCTCGAGCGCCTTCGCCAGCCGCCGGCCGATCGTGGACTTGCCCGATCCGGGCAGCCCCACGAGCACTGCCTTGGGCGCCATCAGCCCGACGCCCTGACCCCGTCGGTGGCGGGCTCGCGCGCCGCCACGGCGCGCAGGTAGGTCTCGATGTTGGCGCGGGTCTCGGTCAGGGAGTCGCCGCCGAACTTCTCCAGAGCGGCCCGCGCGAGCACCAGCGCCACCATCGTCTCGACGACAACGCCTGCCGCAGGCACCGCGCACACATCGGAGCGCTGATGGATCGCGACCGCTTCCTGGCCCGTCGCCATGTCTACGGTCGCCAGCGCGCGGGGCACCGTCGAGATGGGCTTCATCGCCGCGCGCACCCGGACCGGCAGGCCGTTGGTCATACCGCCCTCCAACCCGCCGGCGCGATTGGTCGAACGCATCACACCGTCGGGCCCGGGATACATCTCGTCGTGGGCGACACTGCCGCGCCGGCGCGCGGTCTCGAACCCGTCGCCGATCTCCACACCTTTGATCGCCTGGATGCCCATCACCGCGGCGGCCAGCTGACTGTCCAGCCGGTTCTCGCCGCTGGTGAAGGACCCCAGTCCGATCGGGAGATTGTGGGCCACGACCTCGACCACGCCGCCGAGCGTGTCGCCGTCCTTCTTGGCGGCTTCGATCTCGGCGATCATCGACGCCTCGGCAGCGGAGTCGAAGGCGCGCACCGGGCTCTCGTCGATCGCGGCCAGGTCGCCGGGCAGCGGCGGTGGCCCGTCGTAGGGGTCCGACGCGCCGATGGAGATGACGTGGGAGACGACCTCGACGCCGAGCGCCTGCCGCAGGAACGCCCGGGCCACGGTGCCCGCGGCGACCCGCGCCGCGGTCTCTCGGGCACTGGCCCGCTCGAGCACGGGACGGGCGTCGTCGAAGCCGTACTTGAGCATGCCGGCGTAGTCGGCGTGGCCGGGGCGGGGCCGGGTCAGCGGGGCGTTGCGGGCGGCGCTGTCGGCGAGCACGGCCGGATCGACCGGGTCGGCCGCCATCACGGTTTCCCACTTCGGCCACTCGGTGTTGCCGATCTCGATCGCCAGGGGTCCGCCGAGCGTCACTCCGTGCCGCAGCCCCGCGAGGATCGTCACCTGGTCCTGCTCGAACTTCATCCGCGCTCCGCGGCCGTAGCCGAGGCGGCGACGCGCGAGCGCGGCGGCGACGTCGGCAGAGGTCACCTCGACGCCGGCGACCATCCCCTCGACCATCGCCACCAATGCACGACCGTGGGATTCCCCTGCTGTGGTCCATCGCAACACGTGTCCCAGTTTCGCATGAGGCGGCCGGGGTCCGGAAAACGGCGACTACCGCAGCGCAGGCTCGGCCAGGCCCAGTACGACTGCGAGAGCCGTCGCCAGGCACATCGCCGGCCCGTGCGGCACCGGCGTGCGCACGCCACGCAGCAGGCGCGTCGTACCCCACAGCCCGGTCAGCAGCGAGGCGCCGACGGCGCACAGCACCCACGCCTGCATCCCGAACGCGCCGGTCACGCCGCCCACACCGAGTGCGAGTTTCACGTCGCCAGCGCCCAGCGCCCCCGGTGCCGCCAGGTGCACCAGCGCATAGACGCCGGTCAACGCCACGGCGCCGAACAGTGCACCCGAGCCGCGCCCCGACAGCGCGGCCGCGATCAGGATCACCGCCGCACCGGGCAGCGTGAGCAAATTGGGCAGGCGGTGGCACCGCAGATCGTAGGTGCTCAACGTGATCAGCCAGCCCGCCAGCGCCACGAACGCCGTCTCCCCCATCGCTCGAGGCTAAGCCCCGGGAAGTACCGCCCTCATCGCCTCTTTGGGGGCAGGCAGCCCGGTGAACAATTCCACCTGCGTGAACGCCTGGTTGAGCAGCATCTGCAGACCGCTGATCACGAGGCCGCCCCGCGCCTCGACGGCCGCAGCCAGCGGGGTCGGCCATGGTTCGTAGATCGCGTCGAGGCAGACGGGGGCCTCTGCCAGCACGCGGGCGTAGGGCGCCGCGGCGTCGGCGGGGATCGTGTTCACCAGCACCTGCGCGTCGGCAATCACGTCGGCCAGGGCGGCGCCCTGCAGCTCGCAGAATGCGGCCTCGACGCCGCTGCGTCGCGCCACCTCGAGCACTCCGGCCGCCTTGTCGACGCTGCGCGCGACCACAGTGACGTGGCGCGCTCCGCGCGCGGCCAGGCCCGCGACGGCGGCCGGTGCGGTACCGCCGGACCCGATCACGGCCGCGCGGTCGGCGGGCGGCGCGTCGGCCAGCGCACCGACGACGCCGTCGACGTCGGTGTTGTCCGCGTACCACCCGGCCGCGGACCGCACCAGTGTGTTGGCCGACCCGAGCAACCGGGCCCGCTCGGTGGCCTCATCGGCCACCTGAAGCGCGGCGAACTTGCCGGGCATCGTCACCGACACCCCGACCCACTCCGGCCCGAACGCTGCCACCACCCCCGGCAGCTGCTCCCCCGTGCACTCGATGCGGTCATACGTCCAGTCGTCGAGACCCAGCGCCCGATAGGCGGCCAGGTGCAGCTGCGGGGACCGCGAATGGGCGATCGGCGAGCCCAGCACGGCCGCCCGACGCGCGGAGCTCACGCGGTCAGCGGGCCGAGTCGAGGACGCCGTTGCGGCGGGCCTGCTCGATGTTCGCCAGGTGCTGCTCGTACTCGCGGGTGAACAGCGTGGTGCCCTGCATGTCGATCGTGACGAAGTACAGCCAGTCCCCCGGCGCCGGCTGTTCGGCCGCGGCCAGCGCGGGCCCGCCGGGCGAGCAGATCGGGGTGGCCGGCAACCCGGGCCGCACGTAGGTGTTCCACGGCGTGGCCTGAGCGCGGTCGCCGTCGGTGGTGGCCACCTCGATGCGGTCGAGCGCGTAGTTGACCGTGGAGTCGAATTCCAGCGTGCGGTTCTCGGCGAGCCGGTTGTAGATGACGCGCGCCACCTTGGCGAAGTCCGCCGGCGTGGATTCGCGCTGCACGAGGGAGGCGACCGTGAGGATCTGGTAGGGGGTCATGTTCAGGCTGGTCGCGGTCGTGAGCAGACCACTCTGCTCGTACTGCCCGGCGCTGCTGGTGATGAGCGTGGACAGGATCTCCTGCGGGGTGGCCGAGGGGTCGATGTTCCACGTGCCGGGAGCGATCAACCCCTCCAGGCGGCGGTGGTCGGCGCCCATCGCCGTCACCGGCCCGACGGCCCACTGCGGCACCCCCAGCGCCGCCGGGGGCGACGTGCCGGCGGTGGCCTTCAGGTCCGCGGCCGATACACAGCGCCGGTTGTCGTCGAGGTCGACGCAGCTGGCCTTGGAGATCAGCGTGAAGATGCCGTCGGTGACCGCGTTGGTCTTGACGTCGGACACGTCGTCGAGCTGGCGGCCCTCCGGGATCACCAGCTTGCCGACCCGGTTGGCCGGGTCCGCCAGTCGCGACACCGCGTTGGAGGCGGGGATCTCGGTGCGCACCTTGTAGAAGCCCGGCTGGATCGAGGCGATCGAGTCGTTGCCGTCGGCGGCGTCGACGAACGCCTTGACGGTGGCGACGACCTTGTTGTCGAGCAGCGTCTTGCCGATCGCCGTCGTCGAGTCGCCGTCGTGGATCTGGATGACGACGTCGGTGACGCCGCTGCCGGTGTAGTCGTTGTCGGCGCCGCCGAACAGGGAGTTCCACATCCGAGAGCCGAGGAGCACTGCGACGATGGCGACGACCACGACGATCGACACCGCCGTCACCGCCGCCACACGCCGCCGGCGGCGCATCCGGTTCTCCCGCGCGCGCTGCCGGCGGGTCATCCGCTGCCGCGGCGGCCCGACCGCCAGCGGTTCGGCCCGGTCCCCGTGCCAGTCGTCAGCCATCCCTGGCCTCTCCGTGTGGGGACAGCGCCACCCGCCGCTGGTCCAGCCAGTTCTGCAGGATCCCCACCGCTGCAGCTTGGTCGATCACAGCCCGCTGGCCGCGGGCCCGGACCCCTGCTTCACGCAGCGCCCGCTGCGCGGTGAGGGTGGTGAAGCGTTCATCGACGAAGCGGATCGGCACCGGGGCGATCCGTTCGCCCAGCCGGTCGGCGACCTCGACCGCGTCTCGCGCCGACGACCCGGCCCGGTCGGCGAGTGTGCGCGGCAGACCGACCACGACCTCGACCGCCTGATAGTCCTCGACCAACCCGGCGAGTCGCTTGAGGTGCCGGTTGCCTCGCCGGTCGCGGGGCACGGTCTCCACCGGCGTGGCCAGCGTGGCGTCCGGGTCGCTCACCGCGACCCCGATACGCACCGAACCGACGTCGACCCCGAGCCGGCGCCCCCTGCCCGGATCCGGCGCGGTGGCCGGGTCACCGGGTCGATCCGGTGCACGGTCGGCGACGTGGGCGTCGCTGGAGGCGTCGTGGGAAGCGTCGGGCACTGGCGCTCAGCTCCGGCCGATCTCCGCGCGCAGCGCCGCGAGCGCCGCGTCGATGCCGCCGGCACCCCGACCCGAGCCCTGGGCCAGATCGGCCTTACCGCCACCGCGGCCGTCGACCGCCGCGCCCAGCACGGTGACCAGCTCGTTGGCGCGCAGCCCCAGGTCCTGCGCCGCCGGGTTGACCGCCACGACAAAGGGCACTGAATCGTTGTCGCCTTCGGCGATCAGCGCGACGACGGCCGGATCACTGCCGAGCTTGCCGCGGATGTCGCCGACGAGGGAGCGCAGGTCCCCCGCCGAGATGCCGCCGGCCATCCGCTGCGCCACGAGCCGCACCTTACCGATCTGCTCGGCGCCCGCGGCCGCGTTGACCGCCGCGGCGCGCGCGCCGGCCAGCCGCAGCCTGTCGAGTTCCTTCTCGGCGGTCTTGAGCCGGTCCACCAATGTCGCGACGCGGGCGGGCACCTCCTCCGAGGGCACCTTCAGCGACGAGGCCAGCCCGGCCATCAGGGCCCGCTCCCGGGCGAGATGCCGGAACGAATCCAGACCGACGTAGGCCTCGACGCGGCGCACTCCCGACCCCACCGAGGATTCGCCGAGGATCGTCACCGGGCCGATCTGCGCGGAGCGCCCCACGTGCGTGCCGCCGCACAGCTCGAGCGAGAACGGCCCACCGATCTCGACGACGCGCACCTCGTCGGGGTACGACTCGCCGAACATCGCCATCGCGCCCATCGCTTTGGCCTTCTCCAACTTCTCGTGGAAGGTGTGCACCTCGAAGTCGGCTTGCACCGCCTCGTTGGTGACCTCCTCGACCTGCGCCCGCTGCTCATCGCTGAGCGCGCCCTGGAAGTTGAAATCGAACCGCAGGTAGCCGGGCCGGTTCAGGGAGCCGGCCTGAACCGCGTTGGGGCCCAACACCTGTCGCAGTGCGGCGTGCACCATGTGGGTGCCGGAGTGACCTTGGGTCGCGCCGCGGCGCCACTGGGGGTCGACGGCCGCGGTCACGGTGTCGCCCTCGATGAACTCGCCCGATTCGACGTTGACGCGATGCGCCCACAGTGTTTTGGCGATCTTCTGCACATCGGTGACTGCGGCCTTCGCCGCCTCTGACGAGCCGGTGCCACTGATGTGGCCTTCGTCGGCGATCTGCCCGCCCGACTCGGCGTAGAACGGGCTGCGATCCAGGATGAATTCCACTCGTTCGTGCGTGCCCTCGCGGCCGGCGTGAGCCACCACAGGCACCCGCTTGCCGTCCACGAAGATGCCGAGAATCCTTGCCTCACTGGTCAACTCGTCGAATCCGGTGAACTCGGTGGGGCCGGCGTCGACGAGCTCGCGATAGGCGCTGAGATCGGTGTGGGCCTGTTTGCGCGCGGCGGCGTCGGCCTTCGCGCGCTGCCGCTGCTCGGCCATCAGGGTGCGGAAACCCTCTTCGTCGACGCCGAGATCGGCCTCGGCCGCCATCTCCAGCGTCAGCTCCAACGGGAAACCGTACGTGTCGTGCAGCGTGAACGCGTCCGAGCCCGACAGCCGGGAGGAACCCGACGCCTTGGTGGCGCGTGCCGCGTCGTCGAAGAGCCGCGAGCCAGAGGCCAGCGTGCGGTTGAACGCCGCCTCCTCGGCGACGGCGATGCGTGAGATGCGATCGAAGTCGTTGACCAGTTCCGGGTAGGACGGCCCGGTGGCGTCGCGCACCGTGGCCATCAGATCACCCATGAAGGCATCCTCGACGCCGAGCAGTTTCGCGGCCCGGACGATACGCCGCAGCAACCGGCGCAGCACGTACCCGCGCCCCTCGTTTCCGGGGCTCACCCCATCGCCGATGATGATCGCCGCAGTGCGGCTGTGGTCGGCGATGATGCGGTAGCGGACGTCGTCGGCGTGATTGCCCTGCCCGTAACCGCGCGGCGCGCGGGCGGCCATCAGGTCGATCGCTGGGCGTAGCAGGTCGGTTTCGTAGACGTTGTCCACACCCTGCAGCAGGCACGCCACCCGTTCGATGCCCATGCCGGTGTCGATGTTCTTGCGCGGCAGCGGGCCGAGGACCTCGAAGTTCTCCTTCGAGGTACCCTCGCCGCGCTCGTTCTGCATGAACACGAGGTTCCAGATCTCGATGTAGCGGTCCTCGTTCGCCTCCGGGCCGCCCTCGATGCCGTACTCCGGACCGCGGTCGTAGTAGATCTCCGACGACGGTCCGCACGGCCCGGGGATGCCCATCGACCAGTAGTTGTCGGCCATGCCGCGGCGCTGGATGCGCTCGAGGGGCAGGCCGGCCACCTCCTGCCAGTAGCCGATCGCCTCGTCGTCGTCGAGATAGACGGTGGCCCAGAGCTTTTCCGGATCGAAGCCGTATCCGCCCTGCTCGACCGGGTTGGTCAGCAGCGTCCAGGCGAACTCGATGGCGCCCTTCTTGAAGTAGTCGCCGAAGCTGAAGTTGCCCGCCATCTGGAAGAAGGTGTTGTGCCGGGTGGTGATGCCCACTTCATCGATGTCCGGAGTGCGGATGCACTTCTGGATGCTCACGGCGCGGTCCCACGGCGGGGTCCTGGCGCCGAGGAAGAAGGGGACGAACTGCACCATGCCGGCATTGACGAACAGCAGGTTGGGGTCGTCGAGGATCACCGATGCGCTGGGCACCTCGGTGTGTCCGGCGTTCACGAAGTGATCAAGGAACCGCTTCCTGATCTCGTGTGTCTGCACTCCTGCTGCCCTTCGGGTCTGGTCAGCGGGGCCGATCGGCCGCCACCTGCGAATACTCGACCGCACCACAGTACCGGGCCACCACCGCGGCAGACGTTCACCCCGACACGAAGCTGAGCCGGACACTGCGCCTGCTGTTGTCCCTGTTCAGATCCACCAGTACGACGCTCTGCCAGGTGCCGAGCAAGGGTTCTCCGCCGCTCACCGGCACGGTGATCGACGGCGCGACGAGACCAGGCAGTACGTGATCGGCGCCGTGGCCGGGTGAGCCGTGCGCGTGCCGGTAGCGGTCGTCGCGGGGCAACAGCCGCTCCAGCGACTCCACCAGGTCGTGGTCGGAGCCCGCACCGGTCTCGATGATCGCCACCCCTGCGGTGGCGTGCGGTACGAAGACGTTGCACAAACCGTCGCCGCGGGAGGCGCAGAAGTCGCGGACCTCGTCGGTCAGGTCGACGGTCCGCCGGCGGGTCGTGTCGACGTCGAGCACGTGGGTGTCCATCGAGGAGAGCCTATCGATCGGGGATCAATCGGGCCGCAGTTCCTTCTGCACCTCTTCCAGCGAGCGGCCCTGGGTCTCGGGCACCCGCCGGATGAAGTACACCAGCGACAGCGCCGCCAGCGCGGCGTAGAGGTAGAACACCCCTTGGCGGGTGATCAGGTTACCGAGCGTCAAGAAGGTCTGCGCGACAACGAAGTTCGCACCCCAATTGACGATGGTGCAGACCGCCATGGCCGCGCTGCGGACCCCGATGGGGAAGATCTCGGAGATCATCAGCCAGAACACCGGGCCGAGACCGATCGCGAACGAAGCGATGAACAGCAGCAGACCGGCCAGCGCCAGATAACCGGCATCACGTTGCAGACCGGCAGACGTGAAGTAGACCGCCAGGATGAGCAGGCCGGCCAACATGCCGACCGTGCCGGTGATCAACAGTTTCCGCCGGCCCACCCGGTCCAGGAGCAGCACTGCGATCACGGTGAACACGACGTTGGTGACGCCCACCAGCACCGTGCGGGCGAGAGCTCCGCTGTTGGACAACCCGGTGTCGGACAGGATCGTCGGGGCGTAGTAGATCACGGTGTTGACCCCGACGAACTGTTGCGCGAGCGCCAGCACCACCCCGAGAGTCACCAGGGGCCGCAGCTCGGGTCGCATCAGGTCGCGCAGCGACGATCGTGCCTCGGCGCGGTTGGCCTCCTCGATGTCGTCGAACTCCGCGTCGACGTCGGCGTCGGGGTCGCCGCTGCGCAGTCGGCGCAGCACGCCGCGGGCATCCTCGTCGCGCCCGGCGTCGACCAGCCAGCGTGGCGTCTGGGGTACCGAGAGCATCCCCACCGCCAGGGCCGCGCCGGGCAGCGCCGCGATGCCGAGCATCCAGCGCCAGTCCCCGCTGACGTTCTGGAACGCGACATTGGTCAGATAGGAGATCAGGATGCCCGAGGTGATGGCCAGCTGATTGAACGAGACCAGGCCTCCGCGGATGGCGGGCGGGGCCATCTCGGCGATGTAGAGCGGCGAAACGAACGACGCCGTGCCGACCGCGAGTCCGAGCAGAAACCGGAAGCCGATCAGCATCTCGGCGTTGACGGAGAACGCGCATCCCAGGGCGGCGACCAGATACACGGTGCCGGACAGGACTTTCGTCCAGCGCCGGCTGATGCGATCGGCCAGATAGCCTGATGCCGCCGCGCCGAACATCGCCCCGAGCAGGACCGCAGCGACGATGGCCTCTTGCTCGAAATCGTTGGCGCCCAAGTCCTCCCTGATGAACAGCAGGGCACCGGAGATCACGCCGGTGTCATAACCGAAGAGCAGTCCGCCGATGGCGGCGATCACGCATACCCGGATGAGCAGTCCATTGCCGGTCCTGCGTACCTCGCCGATGAAGCTGGTCATGAGTGACTCCCGAGAACGCCGTCCAGTGCCGGCGCCGACTACCCCGGCGGCCGCCGGTCAAACACCGGTTGACGCGAGCGTTTATTGCAGAACGGGCTCGGGTATTTCAGCGCTCAGCCGCAATTCTTGGAGGAAGAAATGACCATCACCGGCATCATCACCGCAATTCTCATCGGCATCGTGGTCGGCGTACTCGGCCGACTGGTCGTCCCCGGCAAGCAACCCATCGGGATGTTGCTCACCATCCTCGTCGGTATCGTCTCCGCCTTCATCGGTACGGCGATCGCGCGGGCGATCGGCGTTCCGACCGTCACCAACGGGATCGACTGGGGCGAACTCCTCGTCCAGGTCATCGTCGCCGCGCTCGGCGTGGCGCTGGTGGCCTCACTCATGGGCCGCCGGCGCAGCCGCGGCCTGATGGGTGGCGGTCGCCGGTCCGGAATCCTGCGCTGACGCGCCGGACTCCCTTCGTGGTGATCCCGGCTGGGCCCCCGACCAGTCGGGATCACCCCCGTTGTGACAGATAAATCCTTGGCCCCCAACGGGGTCACCCACTAACGTCTCTCCGGTGAACAACCGAGTCGAGGAGGTCGTCGGCGCCTACGCCGACATCAGATGACCGCGCCCCGTCGCTGACCTGCGGGGTCGGCGGCGCAGTCATGTCCTCACTCACCGGCGCTCCGTGCGCCCTCCCCTCATCGGATGGTTTCGTTCATGCACGCCTACACCCGTGACCAGATCCTGGGCGCCTTCCGCGGCGCGACCCGCGGCGAGGTCAAAAAGGTCACCTTCGCACCTGATTTCGACAGCGTCGACTTCGACGCCCTGGAGTACTACGGCTGGACCGATCCCAAGATCCCCCGCCGCGCGTATCTAGTCGTCGAGGGCCTCGACAGAACTACCGGGGTCGAGGGCCTCGACGGACCCATCACGCTGCTGCTGAACCGCGCAGCGAGCACGCCTCGGGGACGTGCCATGTGCACGTGGTGCAACGACGTCACCCTCACCGAGGACGCGGTGCTCTATGCCGTGCGCCGCGCCGGGGCGGCCGGCCGCAAGGGCGACACCGTCGGCACCCTGATCTGCGCGGACTTCAGCTGTTCCCGGAACGTGCGACGGCCGCCACCCGCCTTCCACAAGGGCACCGACCTGCAAGGCATCCGCGCCGAGCGGGTCGAGGACCTGCGCCGAAAGGTGCACGGGTTCGTGGACAAGGTGCTCGCCACCGACGGTTAGTCGCGAGCCAGCAGCTCGTCGAGTTTGTCGTACCCCTCGGTCATGCCGCCTTCCATGCCCGACGAGAGCAGGGCGTCGCGCGCGTCGGTGTTCGGGCAGATCGAGCGCCCGCGCAGCCGCGATCGGCCGTTGCCGAGGTCGTCGAACCACAGGTACTCGAGGTTCACCATGTCGGGCGCACCGTCGAATTCGAAGGTCTGGAGGATGAATTCGCCCGCACGCACGGTGTGGAAGGTGCCGTTGAACGAGAAGGCGCCGCGCTCGTTGCGGTGGGTGTAGCGGTAGCCGCCGTGATCGCGGAAGTCCCATTCGGCGATCTCCATCTCCAGATCGCGCGGTCCGAGCCACTGCCGGACCAGGTCCGGGTCCGCGTGCGCGGCGAACAGCGCCCCGACCGGGGCGTCGAACTCGCGGGTGAACTCCATGGCGAGGGTGTCCACGGGTGCGGTCACGTGCAGGGGGCTCATCGTGAGTGTCCTTTCTCGGCGAGCAGCTGGTCGAGCTGCCGGTAGTTGCGTTCGGCATCGAGCCGGTAGCGGTCGATCCACGCCGTCATCGCTTCCAGCGCACCCGCGTCGAGGTGCACCGGGCGGCGCTGGGCGTCGCGGGTACGCGTCACCAGACCGGCCTCCTCCAGCACCCGAATGTGTTTGGAGACAGCCTGTTTGGTGATGGCGAACGGTGCTGCCAGCTCGTTGACCGTGGCCGCGCCACGGGACAGCCGCGCGACCAATGCGCGCCGCACCGGATCGGAGAGCGCCAGGAAGGCGCGGTCCAAGCGGTCCTCGTCGTCGGCCAGTGATCAACCTTTCTTTTGATCAACCAATTGGTTGATCACGACTCTAACGGGTGCCTGTGACCTGGTCAAGGGGTCTCAGCGCGTCCGGCGGATGATGGCGCGCAGCTTCTCCACCCGCGTCGCGATCTCACGCTCCGCACCGTGGGTGGTCGGCCGGTAGTAGTCGACACCGACCACCTCGTCGGGCGGATACTGTTGCGAGGCAACACCACCCGGTTCGTCATGGGCGTAGCGGTAGCCGACCGCGTTGCCGAGTTTCTGCGCCCCCGAGTAGTGCCCGTCGCGCAGATGCGGCGGCACCAGGCCCGCTTTTCCGGCCCGGATGTCGGCCATCGCAGCGCCGATCGCCGTCGTGACCGCGTTCGACTTCGGCGCCGTCGCCAGGTGCACCGTCGCATGCGCGAGCGTCAACTGCGCCTCGGGCATGCCGATCAGCTGCACGGTCTGGGCGGCCGCCACAGCCGTCGGAAGGGCCGTCGGGTCGGCCATGCCGATGTCCTCGCTGGCCAGGATCATCAGTCGGCGCGCGATGAACCGCGGGTCCTCCCCCGCGACCAGCATGCGTGCCAGGTAGTGCAGCGCCGCGTCGACGTCGGAGCCGCGCACCGATTTGATGAACGCGCTCACCACGTCGTAGTGCTGGTCGCCGTCGCGGTCGTAGCGCACCGCGGCCTTGTCCAGCGACTGCTCGATCACCTCGACCGTGATGTCCCCCGACTCGGCCGCGACCTCCAGCGCGGTCAGAGCGCGGCGCGCGTCGCCGGCTGACAGTTGCACCAGTAGATCCAGCGCCTCGTCGGTGATCGGCACCTTGCCGGCCAGGCCCCGTTCGTCGTCGAGGGCGCGGCGCAGCACCGCCTTGATGTCCTCTGCCGTCAGCGGTTGCAGCTGCAGGATCAGCGAGCGGCTCAGCAGCGGCGCCACCACCGAGAACGACGGGTTCTCCGTCGTGGCCGCGACCAGCAGAACCACCCGGTTCTCGACCGCTGCGAGCAGTGCGTCCTGCTGGGTCTTGGAGAATCGGTGCACCTCGTCGATGAACAGCACCGTCTGCTCGCTGCGCCGCAGTAGCGCGACCCGCGCCTCCTCGATGACGGCGCGCACCTCTTTGACCCCGGCCGACAGCGCAGACAGCGCCTCGAATCGGCGACCGGTGGCCTGCGAGATCAGCGATGCGAGGGTGGTCTTGCCGGTGCCGGGCGGGCCGTAGAGAATCACCGATGCCGCGCCAGAGCCTTCGACCAGTCGGCGCAAGGGCGAGTTGCCGGTGAGTAGATGCTGCTGGCCGACGACCTCGTCGAGCGACGCGGGCCGCATCCGCACCGCCAGCGGCACCGCCGCCCCGACCAGCTGCGCGTCAGAGGGCGCGCGCTCACCGGGAACGTCGAACAGGCTGTCGGACACGCTCCCTGCTTACACGGGTGCGGTGACGAAGTCGATCAGCTCCTCCACGCGGCCGATCAACTCGGGCTCGAGGTCCGTCCAGTCCCGCACCCGGCCACGGATCTTCTGCCACGCCGCAGCGATGTCGGCCTGGTCGCGATGTCGCCATCCCAGCGCCTCGCACACCCCGTGCTTCCAGTCCTGACCCTTGGGCACTCTCGGCCACTGCGCGACGCCGATCCGCGCGGGTTTGACGGCCTCCCAGATGTCGATGAACGGATGACCGACCACCAGCGTGTGCTCCCCGCCCGGGCCCCGCCGCACCTGCTCGGCGATGCGCGCCTCCTTCGAGCCCGCCACCAGGTGGTCGACCAGAACCCCGAGGCGCCTGCCCGGCCCGGGCCGGAACTCGGCGACGATCGCCGCGAGGTCGTCGACGCCGCCCAGGTATTCGACGACGACACCCTCGAGGCGCAGATCCTCCCCCCACACCTGCTCGACGAGTTCGGCGTCGTGCCGGCCCTCGACGTAGATACGGCTGGCGAGCGCCATTTTCGCGCGGGCGCCCGCAACCGCGACCGAGCCCGACGCGGTGCGCGTCGGCGCAGCTGGAGCCGCCTTCTTGGGTGCGGTCAGGATCACCGGCCTGCCGTCGATCAGATACCCCGGCCCCACCGGGAAGGGTTTGGTACGCCCGTGCCGGTCCTCGAGCGTCATGCGGCCGTACTCGACCCGCACCACGGCGCCGACGAAGCCGCTGGCCGCGTCTTCGACCACCATCCCGATCTTGATCGGCTGTTCGGTCGAACGGGGCTTGCGGTGCGGATTGCGCGCCAGGATGTCGGCGCCGTAACGATCGGCCACCCGGCGATCCTAGGGATCGGTCGGGGCCGGGTGGTCGATCCTCGCGCCGCGTGTTGCCTCACACCGGAGCGCCACCGGGTTCTAGAGGCCGCCTAGCCCAGTTGCTGGCTCTGCTCGTCGGCAGGCGCACCGACTTCGGCGAGTTTGGTCGGGCTGGAGGTGACCTCGTCGATGACGGTGTGGATGAACCGCATCTTGTCCAACACCGGAGCCGGGAGCACGAACGGATACAGGTCGTCCTTGCCCATCGACCGGTTGACCATGTTCAGCGCCCACGCCAGCGGGAGCCACATCTCGATCATCGTGTCGAATCCGCTGGGGCCCAACGCCCTCCGGTCGAAGGTGGCCGCCGCCGGCGCCATTCCGAACGCCGCGGCGGTGTCCAGCGTGTCGCGGATGTGCAGGTAGTGGGCGAAGGTCTCGGCCCAGTCCTCGGCCGGGTGCATGGTGGCATAGGACGACACGTAGTCGGCCTCCCAGCCCGCCGGAGCACCCTCGCTGTAGTGGCGGTCCAGCGCCTCCTGGTAGTCGGCCTCGGGATCGCCGAACAGCTCGTGATACCGCTGCAGATACTCCTGTGAGGTGCCGATCAGCCGGTACTGGTAGTAGTGACCGATCTCGTGGCGGAAATGCCCGAGCAAGGTGCGGTACGGCTCGTCCATCGAGATCCGCAGCTGTTCGCGGTGCACATCGTCGCCCTCGGCCAGATCGAGGGTGATGATCCCGTTGTCATGACCGGTGAACACCTTCTCGAACTGACTCGACAGCAGATCGAAGGCCAGGCCGAACTGGGGGTCCATGTCGCGTCCGACGATCGGCAGCTTCAGCTCGTGCAACTCGACGATCAGGCGGCGCTTGGCTTTCTCGGCCGCGGCGAACGCCGCCAGCGCGATCGTGTCGGCGTCGTTGGGCCGGGTGCGGGTCAGTGCGCAGGACACGCACAGCTTCGCGATCGGCCCCTTCTCGACGAGCCAGTTGCACTCGGCGAGGTGCATGTTCACGCACAGCTGGAATCGGGTCTCGTCGACCGCGCCTGCGTGTTCGCTCTCCGCCGGAGGGGCGATGACCAACAGAGCCATGTCATCGAGTGAAAAGCCCAGTGCGCTCCCACAATTGAGGCACACCGAGTTCTCGAACGCCAACCGCTGACCGCAGTTGGGGCAGGTGAAATCACGCATCGAGCGATTCTCCCTCATAGGGTGCGACGTCCACCGAGACGTCGATGGTGCTGCTCTCGGAGTCCGTGTAGATGATGCCGCGCAGTGGGGGCACGTCCGCGTAATCGCGACCGAAACCCACGGTGACATAGCGTTCGTCGATCATTTGATCGTTGGTGGGATCCATTCCCAGCCACACGTTCTGCGGCGTCCACACCGACGCCCAGGCGTGCGTCGCGTCAATCCCGACCATTCGTTCCTTTCCCGGCGGCGGATCGGTGGCCAGGTAGCCCGATACGTAACTCGCTGCCAGTCCGTTGGCGCGCAGGCACGCGATCGCGAGCCTGGCGAAGTCCTGACATACCCCTTCCCGCGCCGCCAAAACCTCGCTCACCTGGGTGGAAACGGTGGTCGACCCGGATCGGTAGGTGAAATCGGAGTAGATGCGTGATGTGAGGTCGCTCAGCACGTCGATCAGCGGCCGACCCGGGGTGAACACCGGCGCCGCGTACTCACGCAGCTCGTCGGTGATCTCCGGGGGCGTCAGGTCCAGGGTGAACTCGCTCGCCAACGCCCCCTCGGGGCCGACCGGGCGGGCGATCTCCCACGGCGCGCGGGCCGACGGCCCCTGGTAGACGTCCGGCGGCGGCGGCGCCACCTCGACGACCGAGCGGCTGGTGACGGAGAGGCGGTGGTGGGGCCGGGTGACGTGGAAGTACGTGCTCACGTTGCCCCAGCCGTCGCGGCTGGTGGAACTGTCGGCCGCCTCGGGGTCGAGGAGCAGTTCGTGGGACAGACACCGCTGCCGTGCCGAATCGCGCGGGGTGAGGAACCCGCGACCGTAGGAGCTGGTGACGACGTCCGAATAGGTGTAGACGGTGCGGTGGGTGATCGCGTACCGACGCTCACTCGCTGCCTTTGATTCGCTCGCATGCTCGCTCAGTGTCATGCCGGCACCACCCGGCGCTCGTACCGGCCCCACAACGGCTGCATGTCACCCGGCAGCGCCAGATGCGTCGTGGTGATGACATCGGACAGATCCCGCAGTCCGGTGTGTAACGCGGTGAGCAGGTCCTCGAGCTCCTCGCGGCTGCCGTCGGCGGCGACATCGTCGAGATCGTCCGGCTCGACTCGGCGCAACCGCCTGGCGATCTCGTCGACCAACCGCTCCGGCCGCGACGACCCCGAGGAGCCGGGCAGCGACTTCAGGTGCGCCCGCAACCGGTTGAGTTGGAACACAAGCGATCTCGGGTTCTCGTCGTCGAACAGCACCAGTTCGGCCACGCCGGCGACGCTGATCGTGCCGGGGTTGCGGCGGCGATAGATCACCAGCGACTCGCACACGGCCAACGTCGACTCGATGACGGTCTGCTCGGCCTCGGGGGGACGCGCGGTGGTCAGGGTGGCCCGCAGCAGCGCGGTGAGCACCTGCGCCCGCTCGATGCGCTTGCCGATGTCGAGCATCGTCCAGCCGATGTCGTGCACCATCGATTCGGCGATCACCCCCGACAGCGCCAGCAGCCCGGCCAGAGCGACGGTGTTGGTCGACGTCAGGAACGCCTCTCCCTCGCTGTGGGATTCCGGTGGGTTGTCGCCGGCCTGCAGCAGCGTGCGTTCAAGTGTAGAGAGCAGCATCCACGTGTCGTTGGACATCTGGTCGCGCACCGCGCGGGCCGCCAGCCCCAGTCTCTCGACCGACTGCGCGAGCGACCCGGGTCGGTGCCGGTCGGCGGTCAGCGACCACAGCGTGGTCGGCGCGGTGGCCACCATCTCGTGTCGATCTGCAGCGCCGATATCGGTGCCGGTGATGTCCCCCAGAGCGGACAGCAGCACCGGCACGCACTGGCTGCCGTCCATCGCCTGCCGGCGGCGGAACTCGTGATAGCGCTCGCGGGTCACGGTCAGCAGACGCGCCGTGTGCTCGGCACGTTCGGCGTAGCGACCGATCCAGAACAGGTCCGACAGCACGCGCGGGGAGCTGATCTCGTGTGTGGGACTGGCGGTGGCGGGGGTCGGCAACGACTCCTCCGACGGCGGCACCACCACGGTCTCGGGGCTCACCCGCGCCGGAGTACGCACCCAGACGTCCTTTGCGGCAACGCTGTTCAGATCGTAGGCGGCAGATCCGGCCGCCAGCAGATAGCCGAGGCCACCGATCATCGGCGCATACCCGCCCCGCTGGGACACCGTGAAGAGCCGCATCCCGACCTGCGAGAGCGACAACCCGCCAGGAAGGTAATCAGCTGGGGCGCTGGAGAACTCGGGGAGTTCCTGGCCCATCCACTGCCATGGCGAGGCCGCGATCCGCGCCCCGAGTGCGTCGCGCGCCGCCGTCGACAGTTCGGGCCCGACGATCGGCTCGCCACCTCCGACCGGCCGGATCAGCAGCGAGGACAGATGACTCAGCAGATGAGACCGCTCGACGTCGATGCCGCCCCAGTACATCGGCGCACTCGGCAGCAGCGGGGTCTCGCCGAGCAGCGCTTCGGCCAGTGCGGGCAGAAAGCGCATGACGCCCGGGCTTTCGAGGACACCACTGCCGAGCGTGTTGACCACCGTCACCGCGCCCCGACGCAGCACCTCCACCAGACCCACCACCCCCAACCGGGAATCCGCGCGCAGGTCCAGCGGGTCGGCGTACGCGGCATCGACCCGGCGCAGCACCACATCGACGCGCTTGAGCGTGCCCATCGAGCGCATCCACAGCTTGCCCTCACGCACCACCAGGTCGGCGCTTTCCACCAGCGGCACGCCGAGCACGCCGGCCAGGTACGCCTGATCGAACGCGGTCTCCGACCGGATGCCGGGGCTGAGCACCACCACGGTGGGCTCCTCGGCCGCGTCGGGGGCCGCGTCGACCAGCGCCAGCCGCAGCGCCTGCGCCCAGGGGGACGCCGGCCTCGGGGCGATCTGCTCGTAGAGGTCCGGGATCGCGTGCGCGATGACTCGACGATCGGCCAGGGCGTATCCCGCCCCCGACGGGGCCTGCGTCCAGTCCGCGTTGACGACGAACTCGCCGGAGCCGGCGCGACTGATGTCGCAGCCGTGCAGGAACAGCTGATGTCGCCCTGGAATCGTAATGCCATGCGCGGCACGGACGTAGCCCTGATGAGCGAACACCAGTTGTGGCGGCAGCACTCCGCCGCTGAGCACGCGCCGCTCGCCGTACAGGTCCGTGAGCACGGCGTCGAGTAGGCGGGACCGCTGGACCAGACCGGCCTCGAGCCGGTTCCAGTCGGCGGCCGAGACGATCAGCGGCAGGGCGTCCAGTTGCCAGGGGCCCGGTACCGCCGACTCGTCCTCGGTCCGGATGTAGGTGATGCCGTCGTTGTCGACGAGATCGCGTACCACGGCGCGCAATCGGTCCAGCCCCGGCCTGCCGCGCTCGGTGACACTATCCGCCAGCTCTTGCCAGTCAGCCCTGACTTGTCCTGCAGCGTCGAACAACTCGTCGTATCCGCCCGCCGGCGCAGCCACCGCGCTGCGCACGTCGAACAGCGTCTGCTGGGCCCGCATGACCGCATAGGGCACCAGCGGATCGTCATGGCTGGGCGACTCCAGCCCGGTCGGTACGGCCATCAGGACAGCACGGTACGCACTCGCCGCAGGTCGAGGATCCCCGGCGCGCCCACGTCGGTGGATTGGCGGGCCTGCTTCTCGCGCAGATCCTGCAGATCCACCTTGCCGGCCGTGAAACCGGTGGCCTCGAAGCGGCGTCCGCGCCGGGACTCAGCCTCCACGGCGTTGACCGGTGGGGTGTCATAGGAGCGTCCACCGGGGTGGGACACGTGGTAGGTGCAGCCGCCGCGGGCCACACCGCTGGCGGTGTCCACCAGTTCGAAGCGCAGCGGCCCGTCCACGGTGATCGAGGGGTGCAGCGCACTCGGCGGCTGCCACGCCCGGTACCGCACGCCGCCGACCTGGACGTCGGGATTGTCGGTGGCCAGCAACGGAATCGGGTGCCCGTTGACGGTGACCACGAAGCGCTGGCGGTCGGCGCCGATGAGCCGCACCTGCAGACGCTCCACCGAGGAATCGACGTAGCGTGCGGTGCCACCCGCAGTGGCCTCCTCCCCCAGCACGTTCCATGGTTCGATGGCACCGCGCAGTTCGATCTCCACGCCGCCGAACACCGCGGTACCGATGCGGGGGAAGCGGAACTCCGTGAACGGATCCAGCCAGCTGGTGTCGAATTCGATGCCGTGACTGCGCAGATCCGCCGCGACCTCGGCGATGTCCTGGATCACGAAGTGCGGCAACAGGTAACGACCATGGAGATTGGCGCCGTGACGGATCAGCGACGCTCGCAGCGGCTTCTCCCAGAACCATGCGACGAGGGCGCGGACGAGCAGCGACTGCACCATCGCCATCTGCGGGTGCGGCGGCATCTCGAAGCCACGCAACTCGAGCAGGCCGAGCCGGCCGCGGGCGCTGTCGGGGCTGTAGAGCTTGTCGATGCAGAATTCCGCGCGATGGGTGTTGCCGGTGATGTCGGTGAGGAGGTGACGGAGGGCCCGGTCGATGATCCACCCGGGAGCGCTGTCGCCGTCGTCGTCGGAGTCGTCGTCGGAGTCCTCCACCGCGGACAACCGCGCGATCTCGGCGAAGGCGATCTCGAGCTCGTAGAGCGATTCGGGGCGGCCCTCGTCCACCCGGGGCGCCTGCGAGGTGGCGCCGATGAAGCGCCCGGAGAACAGGTACGACAGCGCGGGATGGCGCTGCCAGTAGGTCAGCAGGGACACCAGCAGATCCGGCCGGCGCAGCAGCGGCGAGTCGGCCGGGGTGATGCCGCCGAGGGTGATGTGGTTGCCGCCGCCCGTGCCGCCGTGAGTGCCGTCGACATCGAACGACTCGGTCGACAACCGGGCCAGCCGCGCCTGGGCGTACAGGGTCTCGAGCTGCTCGCGTTGCTCGGCGAAGCTGGCCGTCGGCGCGACGTTGACCTCGATGACACCCGGGTCGGGGGTGATCGTCATGGACTGCAGCCGCGGATCCGCCGGGGGCCCGTACCCCTCGATCACCAGCGGGCAGGCAAGCGCCGCCGCGGCCGCCTCGATGCGTGCGACCAGATCCACGAAGTGCTCGAGTTCCTCTGTGGGCGGCAGGAACACATAGAGCAGCCCGTCGCGGATCTCGGCGACCAGGGCCGTCGTGGGCACCGCGTCGGCGTCGGTGACTTCCGCCGATTCCTCCTCGCCGAGGTCCAGCGGACCGACATCTCGAGTGGGGTCGGCGTCGGGGCGGTGTGGCGGCGGATGCCAGCTGATCGCGGCCAGCGGCAGTCGCAAGCCCGCAGGAGAATCACCGTCGATCAACACGATTCGCCCTCGTCGCAGCGTCCAGTCCGCACTCGCCCAGCCGGCGTCGTCGTCACGGCGGTGCAGCGGCAGGACGAACGCGGCGGGTTCGGTGACCGGCTCGTCGAGCTTGGCCAGCAGCTGTGCGCGCGCCCACGCGCTGTCGGTGGCGAGGTCGTCGGACTCGGCGACCGGCTGCCCCGCGGGGCGGCGCACCGCCGCGGCGAGCCGGCTGAGCGGGTCCTCGTAGGCGGGCCGGACCTGGCTGCGCGGCAGTCCGAAGTCGTCGGCGATCGCGGCGAGCAACCGCTGCGGAGCGTCGGCCGCAGCGTCGGATGTCGTCGGCTGCTCCGACCACGGGTCGGCCAGCAGCGTCGGATCGCGCCACAGCGCCTCGCCGTCGGCACGCCACAGCAGCGCGATCTGCCAGCGCGGCAGGGGTTCTCCGGGATACCACTTGCCCTGGCTGCGCTGCACCAGACCCTGCGGCGCCCACACCGACATGAGTCGAGCCGCCAGATCCGAGGCCCGCTGCCGCTTGTGCGGCCCGTCGGCGTCGGTGGTCCACTCCGGATCGGTCTGGTTGTCGATGGACACGAATGTCGGCTCCCCGCCGACCGTGAGCCGCACGTCGCCTGCGCTCAGTCGGTCGTCGACCCGGTGCCCCAACGCGTTGATGGCCGCCCACGCGGCCTCGGTGTAGGGCAGCGTGACGCGCGGATCCTCGTGTACCCGCGTGACGACGTTGCTGAATTCCAGCGTGGTCTCGCACGGCTCGGTGGCGCCGGTGATCGGGGCCGCCGATTCGGGATGAGGGGTGGCCGACAGCGGAATGTGCCCTTCGCCGGCGAACAGCCCGGAGGTGGGGTCGAGTCCGATCCAGCCGGCGCCGGGCACGTAGACCTCGGTCCAGGCGTGCAGGTCGGTGAAATCCGCCGCCGGACCGGACGGGCCGTCGAGTGCCTCGACGTCGGAGGTGAGCTGGACCAGATAACCGGAGACGAAGCGGGCCGCCAGTCCCATCTGCCGCAGGATCGACACCAGCAGCCAGGCGGAGTCGCGGCATGAGCCGATGCCGGTGCGCAGCGTCGTATCCGGGGTCTGCACGCCGGGTTCGAGCCGGACGCTGTAACCGACGTCGGCGTTGACGGCCCGGTTCAGCGCCACCAGGAAGTCGATGGTGCGCGTGCCGGGGGCGACCGAGAAGTTGGCCACCCACGCCTCGGCCAGGTCCCCGGGTCCGGATCCGGGGTGCTCCTCGTCGACCGGCCGCAGGTAGGGCTTCAGATCCTCGGCCAGGGCAGGTGGATAGGTGAAGCCGATCTGTTCGGCGTAGTCCTCGATGAAGAAATCGAACGGGTTGATCACCTTGAGGTCGGCGATCAACCCGACGGTGATCGTCAGGCTGCGGGCGCGAGTGGGGAACACGAGCCGGGCCAGGAAATTGCCGAAAGCATCCTGCTGCCAGTTCACGAAGTGGTCGGCGGGCTCGACGGTCAGCGAGTACGCCTCGATCGGCGTGCGGGAGTGCGGAGCCGGTCGCAGCCGGACCACATGTGGGAACACTTCGACGAGCCGATCGAACGTGTAGCTCGTGCGGTGCTCGAGGGCAACCTTGATCCCCATAGCGCTAGATCCCACCACACCGCCTGCAGCGCCGCAGGTTGCGTCAGGTCTGCGCGCGGCGCGGGATGAGGTTGGTCCGCGGGCGCAGCACCAGCACCGACACGCACGCGATCACGATGCCGATGAGGTTGACCGCGAGCTGGGCGGCCGAGCGGGCCGCCATGCCCCAGTCGCCCAGCACACCGGCGACTGCGGTGAACCCCGCGGCGGGCACCGTCGTGACCGAGATGAACACGCCGACCAGGGCCGCCGATTTGGCCGACACCAGCGACAGCATGCCCGCCGCGCCGGCCAGCAGCGCCACCACGAACGAGACCGGTCCGACCTGGAAGATGAAGTCGACGTTGTCCAGGTCGCGCATCGAATCCAGATCCACCCAGCCCGCGGCGTGGGCGGCCATCGTCAGCAGAGCGGTGACGCCCATCGCGATCGGGAACCCCGCCAGCAGCGCGATCACCGCACGTCGGGCGAGATCGGCTCGTCGCTGCACGATCGCCACCGACACCGCCGCCAGCGGCCCGAACTCCGGCCCCAGCACCATCGCGCCGACCACCGTCACCATCGAGTCGGTGATCGCACCCACGGCGGCCAGCAGACACGCGAGGGTGAGGAAGAGCACGAAGGTCAGCGAGAGCGTGGACTCCTCGCGCGTGCGGCCGATGAGTTCGTCCCACACCACCGCGTCGGCCGGGTCACCGTCGGCGTCGTCCTCGGCCTCGTGCGCGCGGGTGGACAGCACCGTGTCGAGAACGGTGAGCAGGATCGCGCCCCGATGCTGGGCGTCGAGATCTTTGAGGGACTTGATGACGTCATTGGCGCATTCGCGGGCGATCACCGCGGTGATCTCGTCTCCGCCGGCCGGCTCCACGGCGGCGCCGGCGTGGATGAGGATGTGCGCCACCCCGACCTGGCGACGCAGTACCGACACCACATCCTCACGCATGTCCGCGGGCACGATCACGCGCAAGTCCAGCACCGGCGCTAGTTAACAGGCCCGAAGCCACCGCCGGATCGGGTTGAAAACATTTCGGCCCGAAATGTGGCGAGTACACAGCAGGCTGTTATAGATTCACACCCCAAGTCAGCGTCTCACCACGAAACGCCCCCGAACGGGAGGGATTTCTGTGAAATTTGAACAGAAGTTCGTGAGCGGGGCGTCGTCGTGGACGTGAAGACCCGGCGGGATCACATCGAGCAGCGGGTGCGCGCCGCCCGCGAGATCACCTACGCCGATCTGGCCACCGAATTCGACGTGTCGGAGATGACGATCCGTCGAGACGTCGAGGCCCTGGAGGCCAGCGGCGTGGTCCGTCGCGTCGTCGGCGGCGCGATCGCCCTGCAGGGCAAGGACACCGAGCCGTCGTTCGCCACGCGGATGGCCGACGCCGCCCAGGAGAAGATCCACATCGCCGACGTCGTCGCCGACCTGATCGGCGTGAACGAGACGCTCATCCTCGACTCGGGCAGCACCGCGCTGGCCGTCGCGAACTCGCTGCGCGGCCGTGGGCTCGGGCTGACCGTCGTGACGCCGAGCGTGCTGGCCGCGCTCGCCCTGGTCGATGAACCGGACACCACCGTGGTGCTGACCGGCGGCGAATTGCGTTCCGGGGAACTGAGTTTGATCGGGGCCGCGGCCGAGGACACGCTGGCCAACTACAACTGCGACACCTACGTGATGGGCGTGGCCGGTATCGACGGCGAACGCGGGATCTCCGACTATCACCAGGCCGAGAGCCGGGTGAAGCAGGCGGCCAGCCGGCGCGCCGACCGGGTGATCGTCGCGGCCGACAAGTCGAAGCTCGGTCGCGTGACGTTCGTCAGCATCACCGCGCTCTCCAGCGTCGCGACCATCGTCAGCGACGGGCCGCCGGACCACCCGGCGCTGGTCGCCGCCCGCGATGCGGGTGTCGAGGTGATCTGTGTCGGCGCCCACCGCGACTCCACGGCGGCGGAGGCTCGGTGACCCGCTACACCGTCGGCATCGACATCGGCACCACCGGCACCAAGACCGTGCTGCTGGACACCGAGCGCGGCATCGTCGCGACCGCCACGCGCGAGACCGCCCTGCACTCCCCCGCCCCCGGGTACGCCGAAGCCGACACCGGCCAGTGGCAGCGCAACGTCGTCGAATCGATACGCGAAGTGCTACAGGCTGCCGACGCCCCGGCCGAGCAGGTGGGTGCGCTGGCAACCTCCGGCATGGTGCCCGCGGTGGTTCCCGTAGACGACGCGGGACAGCCGCTGCGCAGGGCCATCCTGCAGAACGACGCCCGCGCGCACCGCGAAGTGGCCGACCTCGCCACCGCACTCGCCGACACCGACCTGGTGCACCTCACCGGGTCCGCCGTGACCCAGCAGTCGGTGGCCCCGACGACGGTGTGGCTGCGCGATCACGAACCCGAGATCTCCTCTCGCGTGGCGCATTGGGTCGGCTCCTACGACTGGGTGCTGATGGCGCTGGGCGCGCCCGTGCACGTCGAAGAGAACTGGGCGATCGAATCGGGGCTGTTCACCCTCGACGGGCAGCTCGCCGAGATGGTGCTCACCGCAGCGAAACTCGAGCCCGCGACGCTGCCCCGGGTACACCGTCCCGGCACCCAGGTCGGCGAACTCAGCCGGGCCGCCGCCGAGGCCACCGGGTTGCGGGCGGGCACCCCTCTGGTGGTCGGCGGCGCCGACCACGTGCTGTCGGCGTTCGCGGCGGGCGTCAACGGTCCCGGGGACGCCCTGGTGAAACTCGGTGGCGCGGGCGACATCCTGGTCGCCAGCGACACACCCGTCGTCGACGAACGCCTCTATCTCGACGCCCACCCGGTCCCGGGACACTGGCTGCCCAACGGATGCATGGCCACCAGCGGCAGCCTGATCCGCTGGTTCCAGTCGCTGGTCGGCGGTGCAACACTGACCGATCTCGACGACGAGGCGGCACGGCAACCGCCAGCCGAGATTCTCTGCCTCCCCTATTTTCTCGGCGAGAAGAGCCCGCTGCACGACCCCGATCTACGCGGAGTGTTCGCCGGCATGCATCTCGGCCACGGCCGTGCCGACATGTATCGCGCCGTGCTGGAGGCGATCGCCTTCGGCTTCCGCCACCACGTGGACGTCTTCGCCGAGACCGGCATCCCGCTGAGTCGCGTGATGATCACCAACGGCGGCTCGAAATCCACGCTGTGGAAGCAGATCCACGCCGACATCCTCGGTATGGAGATGAATCCGGTGCGCGGGCACCCGGGAGCATCGCTGGGTGCCGCGGTGATCGCGGCCATCGGCGTGGGCGCCCTCGACGACTGGGCCGACACGGCACGCTTCATCACCGTCGACGAGCCGTACGTCCCCGACCCGGCTCGCACCGAGCGCTACGACTCCGCCTATGCGACATGGCGCGAGCTCGGTGACGCGGTGGCCCCGATCTCGCACGCACTGGCACGCACCACCCGATGAAAGGAGCACTACACATGAGAATCACGCCCTGGGCCCCCCGGCGGCGGTGGCGCACCGCACGCTCCGCCGCCGTCGCACTGCTCGCCGTTCTCGCCCTCGTGCTCTCCGCATGCGCGGGTAGCGGCGGCCCCGAACAGTCACAGGCCACCGGCACCGGCGAGGTGGCAAAGGACACCTCGGGGACCGTGCGCATCCTCATGGAGAACGTGCCCGACACCGACATCGTGAAATCGATGGTCGCCGACTTCAACAAGAGCTTCCCCGACATCACAGTCGACATCGAGTCACTGACCTACGACCAGATGCGTGACAAGCTGGTGTCCTCGTTCCAGTCGTCGACACCGAATTACGACCTGATCGTCGTCGACAACCCGTGGATGGTCGACTTCGCCAACGCGAAGTTCCTGCAGCCGCTCGACGCGCGCATCGACAGCACCCCGGACTACGACGCCGCCGACTTCTTCAAGCCCCTGACCGACATCACCACCGTCGACGGGGTGCGCTACGGCGTGCCGTTCTACAACTACGCGCTCGGATACCTGTACAACGCCGACGATCTCGCGGCCGCCAACCAGCAGGTGCCCACCAACCTCGACCAGCTCGTCAGCGTCAGCAAGGCACTCAAGACCCCCGAGCACGCCGGGATCGCGATGCAACCGCAGCGCGGCTACAAGATCTTCGAAGAGTGGGGCAACTGGCTGTTCGCCGCGGGCGGCTCCATCTACGACGCCGACGGCAAGGTCACGCTGAACACCCCGGAGGCCAAGCGCGCACTCGAGGCCTACATCGACACCTACCGGAGCGCGGCACCGCCGAACAGCCTGAACTGGAGCATGGACGAGGCGCAGCGTTCGGTGTCGGCCAACCAGTCGGCCTCGATGATCAACTACAACTGGCAGCTGCCCGCGATCAACGAACCCGGCTCCGGACCCGCCGCCGGCAAGGTCAAGCTGGCCCCCATCCCGGGCGGCAAGCAGGTGCTGGGTTCGTGGAGCTGGGCAATCCCGGCCAACTCCGCGAGCTCCGACGCGGCATGGGCCTTCGCGTCGTGGATCACCGCCAAGCCGAACGACGTCACCCGCGTCGAGAAGGGTGGTGCGGCGATCCGCAAGAGCACGCTCGCCGATCCTGCTGTGCTGCAGGGCAAATTCGGTGCGGACTACTACAAGACGGTCGAGCAGCTGCTGGCGAACTCGGCACCGTTGAGCCAAGGGCCCAGCGGTGAGGAGATGATCCAGGCGGTGGGCACCGAGCTCAACGAGGCGGTGGCCGGCACCAAGAGCGTCGACGACGCGCTGGCCGCAGCGCAGGCCGCCGCGGAGAAGATCCAGAGCTAGCCGCGGCCCGAGAACCGGAAGCCGACCACCCCACGAAAGGAGCGCAGACCGCCATGAAATTCGCCCATGGCATGGTCACCCCCCTCGTCGCCCTTTTCGTCGGGGTGGTCGGTTTCCCCCTCGGCTACGCCGCGTACCTGTCGGTCACCGATTACAAGCTCACCGACCGGGGCGCGCCGAGCATCGTCGGTGCCGACAACTACGCCGCCACATTCGGTGACACCGCGTTCTGGCACTCGTTCGGCACCACCGCCCTGTTCGTCGCGGTGGCCGTCGGTATGGAGCTGATTCTCGGTCTGGCGATCGCGCTGGCGCTGCAGAAGCAGCGCTGGGCAAAGGATCTCACGCGGTCGATGCTGCTGGCCCCGATGTTCATCACGCCCATCGCGGTCGGACTCACCTTCCGTTTCCTGCTCAACGACCAGCTCGGCGCGATCCCGGAGCTGCTGCGCGGGCTCGGCATCTCCTACGACTTCTTCGGGCCCGGCCGGGCGCTGTTCACGATCGCGTTCATCGACGTCTGGCAGTGGACGCCGTTCATGGTGCTGTTGCTGCTCGCCGGCCTCGAATCGATTCCGCGCGAACCGATGGACGCCGCGCGGGTCGACGGTGCGAGCGCCTTCTACGTGCTGCGGCGGGTGACGCTGCCGCTGCTGACACCGGTGCTGGTGGTGGCGATCCTGCTGCGCTGCCTGGATGCGATGAAGGTGTTCGAGTACGTGTTCGCGACCACCCGCGGCGGCCCGGGCACCGAAACGGAGACGTTGCAGTACTTCATCTACCAGACCGGGATCCAGTTCTTCCGCCTCGGTTCCGCGTCGTCGATGGCGTTCGTCGTGCTGGTGGTGGTGCTGGCCGTCATCGTGGTGGCATTCCGCCGGATGGACCGGGCACGAGAGGGGACCCCGACCCGATGAGCCGCTTCTCGATTCTCGGGGTGCTGCGGGTCGCACTTCTGTGGGCGGCCGGCATCACGGTCGCGTTCCCGCTGGTGTGGATCGCCCTGGCCAGCGTGAAAACGCCTGCGCAGCTCGACCATCCGTTCCTGCTGACGTTCACCCCGACGCTGGCGAGCTGGCACAACGTGCTGGACTCGGGCATCCTCGGCGCAGCCGGCCGCAGCGCACTGGTGGCCGGGGTGACCGTCGGCATCAGCGTCGTGGTCGGCAGCATGGGCGCCTACGCCATCGCCAGGTTTCGCGCCGGCGGCACGCTGACCCGGTTCGGGATGCTCGCCGCCCAGGTGCTGCCCCCGGCGGTGCTGGTGTTCCCGTTCCTGACCATGGCGTATGCGCTCCGGCTGACCGACACCCTGGTGCCGGTGATCTTCGCGCACCTCAGTTTCGTTCTCCCCGTGGTCACCTGGTTCCTGATCGGGTTCTTCGAGGCGGTGCCACGGTCTCTGGAGGAGCAAGCACAGGTCGACGGCTTCACCCGCTTCGCCGCGTTCCGGCTGGTGGTGCTCCCCCAAGTGCTGCCCGGCATCGGCGCCTCGGCGATCTTCGGGTTCACCCTGTCGTGGAACGACCTGTTCTACGGCCTGATCCTGGCGCCGGGCAAGGCGGCGATCCTGCCGGTGGCGATCGCCGGCTTCAACACGTTCCGCGGAGTTCAGATCGGCTCGATGAGCGCGGCGATCCTGATCGCGGTGATTCCCGTCGTCGTGGCGAGCTTCTTCATCCAGCGCAGGTTGGTGCAGGGCATCAGCGGCGGCGCGGTGAAGTTCTAGGAAGGCATCTATGGCGCACGTCCGCTTCTCCGGCGTCACCAAGGCGTACGGAAACACCTCGGTGGTCAGCGATCTCGACCTCGAGCTGCCCGACGGCTCGTTCACCGTGCTGGTCGGCCCCTCAGGCTGCGGCAAGTCGACGTCGCTGCGCATGCTCGCGGGACTGGAGACCGTCACCTCGGGCACCATCACGATCGGTGACCGCGACGTCACCCATCTGCAGCCACGCGATCGCGACATCGCCATGGTGTTCCAGAATTACGCGCTCTACCCGCACCTGACGGTCGCCGAGAACATCGCGTTCCCCCTGCGGGCCACCCGCACACCCCGGCGCGAAGCGCTCTCACGTGCCGGCGAGATCGCCGAATCACTCGGCTTGGAAAAGCTGTTGTCGCGCAAGCCCAAAGACCTCAGCGGCGGCCAACAGCAGCGGGTCGCGATCGGCCGGGCCATCATCCGCGAGCCGTCGGTGTTCCTGTTCGACGAGCCACTGTCCAATCTCGACGCCAAGCTTCGGGTGGAGACCAGGACCGAACTCCTGCAGATCCAGCGGCGGCTGGGAATCACCTCGGTGTACGTGACCCACGACCAGGAAGAGGCGATGACACTCTCGGACCGGATGGTGGTGATGCGCGACGGCCACATCGCGCAGCAGGGACCGCCGCAGGAGGTCTACGCCCGCCCGGCCGACACCTTCGTCGCCACGTTCGTCGGCAGCCCGAAGATGAACCTGTTCGACGGCGAGTTCCGAGGCCGAGACTTCCAGCTGGCCAACGGTTTCGCACTGAGCACCGACCGGACCGGCGGCGCCGGCCCGGTGCGCCTCGGGGTACGGCCCGACGATCTGCAGCTCGCCCCCGTCACAGGCGAGGACGGTGCGGCCCGGGTCACGCTGATCGAGAACCTGGGCCCTCGGGCCATCGTCTCGATCGACCTGCGTGGCACCGAGATCACCGCCGTCGTCGAGGGTCCCGCGCTGGCGGGCATCACCGAGGGCACCCCGGTCGCGCTGTCCGTGCGCCCCGGTGCCACCCACCTTTTCGACGCCGCCAGCGGGCAGCGATCCGCGTAGAACACGAGAGGAACACAACACCTGATGAGCAGAACCGTCGTGGTGACCGGCGCAGGCTCGGGCATCGGCCGCGCGATCGCCCGTGAACTGGCCCACCGAGATTGGCGGGTGGTCGTCACCGATCTGGACGCTGACGCCGCCGCCGGCGTGGTCGCCGAGCTGCCGAACGCCGGCGCCGGACACGAAGCCGCCGCGCTCGACGTGACCGATGCGGCCGCCGCGTCCGCACTGGCCGCCGACGTGGCCGCACGTCTCGGCCTGCACGCCTGGGTGAGCAACGCCGGAATCTCGTTCATGCACCGCTTCCTCGACGCACCCGTCGAGCGCTACGACCAAACGATGGCGGTGAACCTCAAGGGCGTGTTCGTCTGCGGCCAGGCCGCCGCGCGGGAGATGGTGCGCGCCGGCGTGGCCGGCGCGATCGTCAACACCGCGTCCATGGCGGGCAAACAGGGTCGCGTGCCGTACCTGTCGGATTACGTGGCCTCGAAATTCGGCGTCGTCGGTCTCACCCAGGCGATGGCCTACGAACTCGGCGAGCACGGCATCACCGTCAACTGCGTGTGCCCCGGTTATGTCGAAACGCCCATGCAGTCACGGGAATTGGAGTGGGAAGCGGAATTGCGCCGCACCACCCCCGACGGTGTACGCGACATGATGCTCGCCGACACCCCGCTGGGCAGGCTCGAACAACCCGAGGACGTCGCCCGTGCAGTCGCGTTCCTGCTCTCCGACGACGCCCGGTTCATCACCGGGGAAGCGCTCGCCGTCAACGGCGGCGCCTACATGGACTGAGACCCCTACCCCCTGAGCTGTTCTCCAACAGAAAGGCACTTTTCGTGACCACCACCTGGCTCGACGAGGTTTTCGGCGTCCGCAAGCCCGTCATCGCCATGCTGCACTTGTCCGCCCTGCCCGGGGATCCCGGCTACGACTCGGCAGGCGGCATCGCCGCGGTGCTCGAGCGGGCCCGCACCGAACTCGACGCGCTGCAGGGCGGCGGTGTCGACGGGATCATGATCAGCAACGAGTTCAGCCTGCCGTATCTGACGAAGACCGAACCGATCACCGCGATCACGATGGCACGCATCATCGGGGAACTGCTGCCCGACATCAGCGTGCCCTACGGGGTGAACGTGCTGTGGGACGGTCGCGCGTCGATCGACCTCGCGGTCGCGACCGGTGCGTCGTTCGTGCGGGAGATCTTCACCGGCGTCTACGCCAGCGATTTCGGCCTGTGGGACACCAACGTCGGCGAGGTCGCGCGGCACCGGGCCCGTGTCGGCGGCGCCGGGGTCAAGCTGCTGTTCAACATCGTCCCGGAATCGGCGCAATACCTCGCCGATCGGGATCTGGCCGCGATCACCCGCACCACGGTGTTCGCCACGTTGCCCGACGCGATCTGCGTCTCGGGCGCCACCGCCGGCTCACCGACCGACACCGAGGCGCTCAAGGTGGTCAAGGACGCCGCCGGTGCCGTACCGGTGTTCGTCAACACCGGGGTGCGGGCCAACAACGTCGCGAGC
Organism: Mycobacterium sp. PSTR-4-N; assembly: GCF_022348085.1. Taxonomy (GTDB): domain Bacteria; phylum Actinomycetota; class Actinomycetes; order Mycobacteriales; family Mycobacteriaceae; genus Mycobacterium. The sequence goes on from NZ_JAKRFN010000003.1 coordinate 300,233, forward strand.
CAGCTCGCCGTCGCCGATGGCGCCGTCGTCGGCACCTATTTCAAGAAGGACGGCGTGTTCGAGAACCCGGCCGAGAAGTCGCGAGTGGAAGAACTCATGGCCGCCGCCAAGGAGTTCCGGCAGGCCCAGCGGTGACCGCGCTGGCGCCCAACGGTGCACTGCGCGCCGCGCACGTGCCGGTCGAACTCACCGACGTGTCGGCCGACCAGAGCGTGGCCGGGCAACCGCAGACCGGCAGCGTCGAGCTCGGCACGCTCGGAGGGGTCGAGGTCGGCATCTGGGAGATGACCGAGGGCGTCATGACCGACGTCGAGAGCGACGAGATCTTCGTCGTTCTGTCGGGCCGTGCCACCGTGGAGTTCGCCGACGGCGCAGCGCCGTTGACGCTCGTGGCCGGTGACGTGGTGCGGCTGGCCGAGGGGACGCGGACCACGTGGACCGTGACGGAGCGGCTGCGCAAGGTCTACCTCACCTGAGCGCCACGCCCAGCTCGTCTGGGGGCACCACATGCCCGTTCTCGCAGACGATATCGACGCTCGCCTGCGCCCCGCACCCGAGGTGGCGCAGGCGCAGCGACGGATCGCCCAGGTGCTTGCGGCCCCACTCGAACATCGCCCACACCACCGGCATGAACTCCACCCCGGCCTCGGTGAGCACGTACTCGTCGCGGACCCGCTGCCCCGGTTCACGGTACGGCTGCTTGGTCAGCAGGCCCGCGTCGACGAGCTCGGAGAGTCGGGCCGAGGTGGCCGCCTTGGTGATACCGACCCGGCGTGCGAAGTCGTCGAAGCGGGTCGTGCCGTAGGACGCCTCCCGCATGATCAGCATCGCCGACTTGGTGCCCACCAGCCCCATCGTCTTCTCGATCGGGCATTTGCCGATCGCCGACCACGCGTCGCGGTCGGCCAACGGCCCCTGCAGCACTGTCATGCAGATCACTCTCCTGCTGGGTTGTTGTGGGTGAACTCAGCTGTTACATCTGAGTATAGAAGGCAGTACTCAGAGTCGAGTCTCAGGAGGACACATGGCTGACTACTCCGACCGCGACGCCGTGATCGTCGGCGCGGTACGCACCCCCGTCGGTAAGGGTAAGGCCAGCGGCTCGTTGCACGACGTGCTGCCCGCGGATCTGCTCGCCCACAGCCTGCGCGAACTCGTCACCCGCACCGGAATCGACCCGGTCGACGTGGACGACGTGATCGCCGGTGCCGTCACCCAGGCCGGCGACCAGGCGCTCAACATCGCGCGCAATGCGGTGCTCGGCGCCGGATTCCCGGAGTCCGTCCCGGGGACGACGGTCGATCGCCAGTGCGGCAGCAGCCAGCAGGCGATCAGCTTCGCCGCACAGGGGGTACTCGCCGGCGCCTACGACATCGTGATCGCCGCGGGCGTGGAATCGATGAGCCGCGTGCCGATGGGTGCGTCCGTCCTGCCGGGCAGCAGCCCGTTCGGCCACGGAGTGGCGCAGCGCTACCCCGACGGGCTCGTGGCCCAGGGCATCAGCGCCGAGTTGATCGCGGCGAAGTGGAACTTGTCGCGCACCGAGCTCGACGAATTCTCCGCCGAAAGTCATCAGAAGGCGGCCCGCGCCGCAAAGGACGGCCTGTTCGACGCCGAGCTCGCGCCGATCGCGGGACTGACCCACGACGAGATCATCCGTCCCGACACGACGGTCGAGACCCTGGCCGGTCTACGACCGGCGTTCTACGACGAGGCCATCGGAGCGCGCTTCCCGCAGATCGACTGGCGGATCACCCCGGGCAACAGCTCACCGCTGTCCGACGGTAGCGCCGCGGTGATGATCACCAGCGGGGCGGCCGCGCGCCGGCTGGGCCTGACACCGCTGGCCCGGATCCACACGACGGTCGCGGTGGGCTCGGACCCGCTGTACATGCTCACCGGCGTGATCCCCGCGACCGAGAAGGTGCTGGCTCGTTCCGGCCTGACGCTGGCCGACATCGACCTGTTCGAGGTCAACGAGGCGTTCGCGCCGGTGGTGCTGGCGTGGGCCCGCGACACCGGCGCGGATCTGACCCGCACCAACGTCAACGGCGGCGCGATCGCGATCGGGCATCCGCTGGGCGCCAGCGGCGCCCGCATCATGACCACGCTCGTCCACGCCCTGCAGCAGCGCAGCGGTCGCTACGCCCTGCAGACCATGTGCGAGGGCGGCGGAATGGCCAACGCCACGATCATCGAGCGGCTCTGACATGCCGACCGAGACCCCCTTCGAGGGAGTCCGGGTGCGCTATGACAGCACGAAGGGTTACGAAGAGCTGGTCGCCGCGCTGCTCGCCGACATCGGCGAGCAGCCGGTGCCGATCACCGAGATCGGCGCCGCGGGCGGCGACTGGGAGGCGTACCAGCGACGCGTCGAACCCTACGTCGGGCCCAGCGGATTCATGCTGTTCGCGCTGCTCGACCACGGCGCGTGGGTGACCAAGGCCGGTATCGAGCGCAAGGTGCTGCGAGTCATCCTCGGCAACCCGTTGATCGCGATCACGATGCTCCGGCACGACCAGACGGCAGGGCTGTTCGTTCCGGTCGAAGCGGTGATCCTCGACGAGGACGACGGCAGCAGCCTCACCTATGTCCGACCGTCGTCGCTGATGCTCGTCGAATCCAACAACGAATTGCGCGCCGCCGCAGCGGCTCTCGACGACAAGCTGGCGGCGCTGGCCGCCAAGGTCACCTCGTGAGCTCGAACAGCGGGATGACCCGGGTCGTCTTGGCCTGGTACTCCCCGAACTGCGGTGCCTTCTCGACGACGCGCGGGTAGACCGCGTCGCGCTCCTCGCGGGGCAGTTCTCTGGCCACGGCGTCGTAGGAGTCCTCGCCGATCTCGACGTGAACGTCAGGGTGGGCGCGCAGGTTATGCACCCACGCCGGGGCCTTGGGCGCGCCACCCATGGAGCCCGCGATGAGGATCCGGCCGTCGATGTCGAAGTACACCAGCGGCGACAGCCGGGGCTGTCCCGACTTGGCGCCGGTCGTGGTCAGCAGCACGATGGGCGAGCCCTCGAACATGCCGCCGACCTTTCCGCCGTTGGCGCGGAACTCCTCGACCACCTGGCGATTCATCTGGTCCAGTGCATCGCGGTTGGCGGCGAGTTCTTCTGAGTTGAATTCGGTGTCACTCACACCGGAGGACGACCCCGGCGGGGCCGGATCTATTCCCGAACGAGCTCGAACAGCGGAATCGTTCGCGACGTGTTCGCCTGGTAGCCGGCGAACACCTGCGAGTACTCGACGACCTTCTGCCATGTCGCGTCGCGTTCGTCGGCGGGCAACTCGCGCGCTTCGACGTCCCACGTCTCGGTGCCGACCTCGATGCGGGCACGCGGGTTCGCCCGCAAATTGTGCACCCACGCCGGGTTCTTCGGCGCGCCGGCGTAGGAGCCGACGATGATCATCTTCTCGTCGATGGTCAGGTAGGCCAATGGCGACAACCGCGGCTCTCCCGACTTCGCACCGACGGTGTGCAGCAACAGCAGCGTGCCACCTTCGAAGGGGCCGCCGACTGTGCCGCCGTTGGCGCGGAACTCCTCGACGATCTTCCGGTTGAAGTCGTCGAGCGCCGCCGTGTCGGAGTACAGCTTGGTCTTGTCGATGTCGCTCACGGCTTGCCCGCCTTCTCCGGTTTCGCGTCGATGCCGGATTCCTTGCGCTGCTGCGGCGTGATCGGCGCCGGGGCATCGGTCAGGGGGTCGACTCCGCCGCCGGACTTGGGGAACGCGATCACCTCGCGGATCGAGTCGACACCGGCGAGCAGCGCGACGATCCGGTCCCAGCCGAACGCGATACCCCCGTGCGGCGGAGCGCCAAAGGTGAACGCGTCCAACAGGAATCCGAACTTGTCCTGGGCTTCGTCGTGGTCGATGCCCATCATCGCGAACACCCGCTCCTGGATGTCGCGGCGGTGGATACGGATCGAGCCGCCGCCGATCTCGTTACCGTTGCAGACGATGTCGTAGGCGTTGGCCAGTGCGGAGCCCGGATCGGTGTCGAACGTCGCCTCGGACTCGGGCGTGGGCGCGGTGAAGGCGTGGTGCACCGCGGTCCACGCCCCGGACCCCACGGCGACGTCGCCGGAGGCCGTTGCGTCGTCGGCCGGTTCGAACAGCGGCCAGTCCACCACCCAGGTGAAGGCCCACGCGCTCGGATCGATCATGTCGAGGCGCTTGGCGATCTCGATGCGTGTGGCGCCCAGCAGCGCCCGCGCCGCCTTCGGAGTGCCTGCGGCGAAGAACACGCAGTCACCCGGCTGTGCCCCGACATGGGCGGCCAGCCCATCGCGCTCGGTGTCGGACAGGTTCTTGGCGACGGGTCCAGTCAGCTCCCCATCCTCACCGACGAGCACGTACGCCAGTCCCTTGTGCCCACGCTGCTTGGCGAACTCCTGCCAGCCGTCGAGCGTGCGGCGCGGTTGCGAGGCGCCGCCCGGCATCACCACCGCGCCCACATACGGCGCCTGGAACACGCGGAACGGCGTGTCGGCGAAGTACTCCGTGCACTCCACCAGCTCCACCCCGAACCGCAGATCGGGCTTGTCACTGCCGAACCGGCGCATCGCCTCGGCGTAGCTGATGCGCGGCAGCGGCGTCGGCAGGTCGTAGCCGATCAGTGCCCACAGCGCGCGCAGAATTTCTTCGGACACCGCCATCACGTCGTCGGCCTCGACGAAGCTCATCTCCATGTCGAGCTGGGTGAACTCGGGCTGGCGGTCGGCGCGGAAGTCCTCATCGCGATAACAACGCGCGATCTGGTAGTAGCGCTCCATGCCCGCGACCATCAGCAGCTGCTTGAACAGCTGCGGGCTCTGCGGCAGCGCGTAGAAGGAACCGGGCTGCAGGCGAGCGGGCACCAGGAAATCGCGTGCACCCTCGGGTGTCGAGCGCGTCAGCGTCGGCGTCTCGATCTCGACGAAGTCGTGGGCGGCCAGCACGCCGCGCGCGGCGGCATTCACCTTGGAGCGCAACCGGATTGCTTTCCCGGGGCCCTCGCGGCGCAGATCCAGGTAGCGGTACTTGAGTCGGGCTTCCTCGCCGGCGGTCTCGTCGAGCTGGAACGGCAGCGGTGCGCTCTCCCCCAGCACCGTCAGCGACGTCGCGTTGACCTCGACCTCGCCGGTGGGGATCTCGGCGTTGGCGTTGCCCTCGGGCCGGATCTCGACGACGCCCGTCACGGCGACGCAGAACTCCGAGCGCAACCGGTGCGCCTGGTCGAGGACGGTTCCCTCCCGGAACACCACCTGAGACACCCCGGAACCGTCGCGCAGATCGATGAAAATGACGCCGCCGTGGTCACGTCGGCGCGCCACCCAGCCGGCCAGCGTGACCGTCTGACCGGCGTCGGCGGCACGCAACGATCCGGCGGTGCGGGTACGCAGCACGAAAAACTCCTTCGGAAACAGCGGTGATCGACGATCCAGTCTAGAGGTGGGCCCCGCCGTCCTGACTAAGGTGCTGGCCATGCACGCCTGCGCCCGTGTCGGCCTGGACTTCCTGGAGTCTGCGCCGTACCGCATCATCAGCACCGTCGATCTCGCGATCACGCCCGCGCAGCTGTTCGAGGTGCTGGCCGACGAGAAGTCCTGGCCACACTGGGCCACCGTGATCACCAAGGTCACCTGGACCAGCCCGCCACCGCGTGGCGTCGGGACCACGCGCACCGTCGAGATGCGCGGCGGGATCACCGGCAAGGAGGAGTTCCTGGCCTGGGACCCGTTCGAACGCATGGCATTTCGCTTCAACGAGGCCAGCACGTCGAGCATGGCCGCGTTCGCCGAGGATTACCGCGTGGTGCCGACATCACGGGGCTGCCACCTGACCTGGATCATGGCGCTGCAGCCCGCGAACCTCGCCGGACGCGCCGGCCTGTTCCTGGGTGCGCCGGTGATGAACCGGATGTGCCAGCGTTTCCTCGACGAACTGCGCCGCTACACCGATCAGCGGTTCGGACCTCAGTAGATTCGGGCCCATGCGCGGCGGCGCATCCGGTCCGGGTCGTCCTCGACCGCGTCCCGCCTCGTGGCGATCAGCCGGGTGCGGCGATGCTCTGTGTCGTACAGCGGCCAGTTCGCCTCGTCGTGCACGCGGTCGCTGCAGGCGAAGTCGAGCCAGGTGCGTTGCATGCGCACGCCCACCGACGGCGGGAAGCGGCGCCCGAGCGGATGCAGCTTGCGCCCGATGAACGACGCATAGCTGTGCTGGACGTGCACGATCTCACTGCCGTGGGTCGCGCCGAGCCCGAGCAGACGCAGGCTCAGCCCGGCATGGTCGAACCGGTACATCCGGGTCGGCGCGCGCGAGCTGTAGGCGTCGGCGAACGCCCACGCAGGTCCGCCGAACATCACGTCCGAGCCGATGGCGAGCAGGGCGCTGCGTCGCGGATAGCGCGGATAGGCCTGCAGGACGGCCTCTTTGGCGTGGGGAGCGACCCGATCGAAGTATGCGTGCACCGTCGCCCGCGTGGTCGGCAGCATCGGCGGGCGAGTCCAGGCGAACATCGTCGCCTCGTGGCTGTTGGTGCCGATGATCAGCGGTATCCGGGCGAGTTCTCCGGCGCGCGCCGCATCGATGGGATGCCGGGGCAGCAGCTCGGTGCCGTGCGTCAGCCCATAGGCCAGCGTGGGCGTCTGCGCCGCACTCGCCAGCTGCACCTGACCCGCGGCACGCCGTAGCTGCCGTTGCGGCAGCTCCTTGACCTCGGCGGCGGGCACACCGAGCTGGTCGAGGAAATCGCGGGCCCGCTGCGCGCGCAGCTCCCGATCGGCGATCAGCGGCAGGGCCGGGCTCTGGGCGATCGCGCGGTGGAACAGCCCGCCGGCCTGGGGGCAGGCCAGCAGTGCCAGCACCGATGTCGCTCCCGCCGACTCGCCGAACACCGTAACCCGATCCGGATCGCCACCGAACGATGCGATGTGCTCGCGCACCCAGCGCAGCGCCGCGAGTTGATCGCGCAGGGCGAGGTTGTCGTCGAAACCCGGTCCCAGGTCCCCGAGCTCGAGGCCGCCGAACACCCCGATCCGATAGGTCACGTTGACGACGACCACGTTGCCGTTGGCCGCCAGCCGCGACCCGTTGTAGAGCTGGAATTGCCCGGCGCCGTAGACGAATGCGCCGCCGGGAATCCACACCATCACCGGCAGTGAGGCCGTGGTGTCCGGCGACCAGATCGTGACCGTCAGGCAGGCCTCGTCGCGGACCTTGGGATCGTCGCGGCCGCCCCCGACGAACGACGTGGTCTGCGGCGGCAACGGACCGTGCTCGAGCGCCTCGCGCACCCCGCCCCACGGCTTCGCCGCCGTCGGCGCCAGGAATCGCCGCGGCCCGACCGGCTGTTCGGCGTAGGGCACCCCGCGCCACACGCCGATGCCGCCCTCGAGGTCACCGCGCAGCTCCCCGAGAGAGGTACGCACGACGGTGGATGGTCCGGCGACGACTGCCACAGCGCGAATCGTAGTGTGCGATTCTTGACGGGCCCGGGATGCGGGCCCGGCGGCGAAGCGAGGTGGGGCCATGACCTTCAACGAGGGCATGCAGATCGATACCAGCACCACGTCGACCAGCGGGGGTGGGCGCGGCCCGGGCCGAGGCATCGCCGTCGGCGGCGGCCTGGGCGGGCTCCTGATCGTCGTCGTGGCGCTGTTCCTCGGGGTCGATCCCAGTTCGGTGATCCCGCAGCAGCAGGGCGGTGCACAGACCGCCGAGACGCCCGGCTTCGACACCAGCCAGTGCAAGACGGGCGCCGACGCCAACGCGATCGTCCAGTGCCGGGTGATCGCGACCGGCAACTCCGTCGATGGCGTCTGGGCCCAGCTGATGCCGGGCTACACCCGTCCGAAGGTGCGGCTGTTCACCGGCGGGGTCGACACCGGGTGCGGGCAGGCGAGCAGCGACATGGGGCCGTTCTACTGCCCGGTCGACCAGACGGCGTTTTTCGACACCGACTTCTTCGACGTCCTGACGACCCAATTCGGTTCCAGTGGAGGGCCGCTGGCGCAGGAGTACGTTGTCGCCCATGAGTTCGGCCACCACGTGCAGAACCTGGAAGGGGTCTTGGGTCGGGCCCAGCAGGACCCGCAGGGCGCCAGCGGCGCCGGCGTGCGCACCGAGCTGCAGGCCGACTGCTACGCCGGGGCCTGGGCTCACTACGCCGCCATCACGAAACAGGAGAGCACCGGCGTGCCGTTTCTGGAACCGCTGAGCGACAAGGACATCGCCGACGCGCTGTCGGCCGCGGCGTCGGTCGGTGACGATCGAATCCAGCGCTCGGCGACGGGCCGGGTCAATCCGGAGTCGTGGACCCACGGGTCCTCCGAGCAGCGGCAGAAGTGGTTCACCACCGGCTACCAGACCGGCGAGCCCGCCCAGTGCGACACCTTCGCGGCCCGCGACCTTGGCTAGGGCAGCCACGGCCGTCGACGCCGTCGCCGAACGCTACCTCGACACCTGGGCGCAGCTGGACCCGTGCGGTGCGACGGAGGCGGGCATCGCCGGGTTCGACGATCAACTCACCGACTACTCCCCTGCGGGCTGCGCGGCCCGCGCCGATGCCGCGCGCACAGCTCTGCGGGAGCTCGATGCGACCGACCCCGCCGACGACGCCGACGTGGTGACCGCCGCCGCACTGACCGAACGCCTCACCGTGCTACTCGACCTGCACGACGCCGGTCTCGATGTCGGCGAGCTCAACGTGATCGCCTCGCCGCTGCAGACGATGCGCGATGTGTTCGACCTGATGCCGACCGACACCGCCGAGGATTGGGCCACCATCGGCCGGCGCCTGGCGCGTGTGCCCGAGCGGGTGTCCGGATACGCCGAAGCGCTGCGCGCAGCAGTGGCGGCCGGCCGCGCTCCCGCTGCCCGGCAGGTCCGCCGGGGCATCGCCCAGGCCGGTCAGATCCAGCACCTGTATCTGGACATGGTCGCCGACGCCGTACCCCACGATCTGACGCTGCACGCCGAACTGCGCCGGTGCGCCGAGGACGCCGCCAACGCGTACGCCGCGCTGGTCGGGGTGTTCCGCGACGAGATCGGCCCCCGCGCCCGCGAGGTCGACGCGTGCGGACGCGACGACTACGCGGTGCTGTCCCGCTCCTTCCTCGGCGCCTCGGTGGATCTCGACGAGGCCTACGCGTGGGGCCTGGACCAGTTGAACGAGATTGTCGCCGAGCAGGATTCGATCGCCCACCGGCTGTATCCGGGAGCGAGCGCGACCGAGGCGCTGCGCCGGCTCGACGGCGAGGAGCGCTACCTTGTGCACGGCACCGAGGCGCTTGCGCAGTGGATGCAGGATCTGTCCGACAAAGCCGTCGACGCGCTGGCCGACACGCACTTCGACATCGCGCCGCCGCTGCGCCGGCTGGAGTGCCGAATCGCGCCGACGAACACCGGCGGCATCTACTACACCGGACCGTCGGAGGACCTGACGCGACCGGGGCGGATGTGGTGGTCGGTGCCCGCCGGCGTGCACACGTTCCACACCTGGCAGGAGATGACCACCGTCTTCCACGAGGGCGTACCGGGGCATCACCTTCAGATCGGGCGCGCCGTCGTGCTGGCCGATCAGCTCAACCGGTGGCGCCGGCTCGGCTGCTGGGTGTCCGGGCACGGCGAGGGCTGGGCGCTGTACGCCGAACGGCTGATGGCCGAGCTGGGCTGGCTCGACGATGCCGGCAACCGGATGGGCATGCTCGACGCACAGCGCTTCCGCGCCGCGCGGGTGGTGATCGACATCGGCGTGCACTGCGGATTACCCGCGCCCGACGGCGGCACGTGGGACGCGGCGCGGGCCTGGACGTTCCTGCAATCGCACAGCGCGATGGCCGAGGAAAACCTGCGCTTCGAACTGGACCGCTACCTGGGCTGGCCGGGACAGGCGCCGTCGTACGCCATCGGTCAGCGGATCTGGCAGGAGCTGCGCGACACGGTCACGGGAAATGGCTTGTCGCTCAGGGAGTTCCACCGGCAGGCGTTGGATCTGGGCGGGTTGCCGCTCGACGTCCTGCGGTCGGCTCTGCTCGCCTGAGAGCATCAGAACAACGCCGGCTGCACCGGGGGCGCCGGGGCGGGTGCAGGTCGGCGCGCACCGGCCTCCCGGAACGAGCGACCCGGCGCCAGACCGTGATTGGCGATCAGCGGGGCGGCACGCTGGGCGAGCATCGCCCGGTAGTCGGCCGGCAGGTAGGCACCGCGCCGGTAGAGCTGCCGGTACTCCCCCACCAGATCTGGGTAGCTCGCCGCCAGCCAGTCCATGAACCAGCCACGGGTGCTGCCGCGCAGATGCAGACCGAAGACCGTGACACTGGTCGCACCCGCCGCGGCGATCCGGCCCAGCAGGTCGTCGAGGTGGGCAACCGAATCGGTGAGCCGTGGCAGCACTGGGGCCACCATCACGTGGCAGGGCAGCCCTGCCTCCCGGATCGCCGAGATCAGCCCCAGCCGGGCCTGCGGTGTCGGCGTACCCGGCTCGATCCGGCTGTGCAACAACGGATCGCCGACGGCGAGTGACACCGCGACACTGACCTCGACCCGCCGTACCGCGTCGGTGAGCAGCGGCAGATCCCGGCGCAGCAATGTGCCCTTGGTGAGGATGGAGAACGGGGTACCCGACTCGGTGAGCGCGCCGATGATGCCCGGCATCAACGCATACCGCCCCTCGGCCCGCTGGTAGGGGTCGGTGTTGGTGCCCAGTGCGACGGTCTCGCCGGTCCATGACGGGCGATGGAGCTCGCGTCGCAGCACGTCGGCCACGTTGGTCTTCACGACGACCTGGGTGTCGAAGTCCTGGCCGCTGTCGAAGTCCAGGTACTCGTGCGTCGGGCGGGCGAAACAGTACCGGCAGGCATGGGAGCAGCCGCGGTAACCGTTGACGGTGTACTGGAATGGCAGCATCGACGCCGAGGGCACCTTGTTCAACGCCGATTTGCACAGCACCTCGTGAAACGTGATGCCCTGAAACTCCGGCGTGCGCACGCTGCGGATCAGGCCGAGCCGCTGCAGACCGGGTAGCGCTCCGTCGTCGACATCGACCCCCTGACCGGACCACCGCATGCCACCATGCGAACACACGTTCGAAACCGTGTCAAGCAAGTAGCGTGGCAGGCACCATGTCGACTGACACCCACGACACCGAACTCGCCGCCGAACAGCGCTATGTCGCCACGCTCTACGACCGCCTCGACGCCGAGCGCACGCGCGTGCGGGACCGCTACCGCGACGCGTTGCGCGGCACCGGCGGCACGCTCGTGGAACGCGACGCCGAGGTGCGCGCGCTGGCCCGGCAGATGGCCCGGCTCAACGTCGCCGACAGCGGCCTGTGCTTCGGGCGGCTCGACAGCATCGACGGCGAGACGGTCTACGTGGGGCGCATCGGCATCCTCGACGAATCCGACGATTTCGCCTCGCTGCTCGTCGACTGGCGGGCGCCGGCCGCCCGCGCCTTCTACGTCGCCACCGGCGCGTCGCCGGAGAACATGCGCCGCCGGCGCCAGTTCCACACGATGGGCCGCCGCGTGCTGGATTTCACCGATGAGATCCTCGGCCGCCCCGACGCAGGAGAGGACCTCGGCTCCCGGGGCACGGGCGACGCGGCGTTGCTCGCTGCGGTCAACGCACCGCGCGGGGACGGCATGCGCGACATCGTGGCCACCATCCAGGCCGAACAGGACGAGATCATCCGCCTCGACCATGCCGGGGTGCTGGTCATCGAAGGCGGGCCGGGCACCGGCAAGACCGTCGTCGCGCTGCACCGGGTGGCCTATCTGCTCTATACCCAACGCAAGCGCATGGAGAGCCACGGCGTCCTCGTCGTCGGGCCCAACGCGGCGTTCCTGGATCACGTCGGCCGCGTGCTGCCCTCGCTGGGCGAGACCAACGTCGTGTTCATGACCACCGGTGACCTGTACCCGGGTCTGCAGGTCGCCTCCCGGGACACCCCGGAGGTCACCCGCGTGAAGGGCTCGCTGGAGATGCTCACGGTGCTCGCAGCGGCCGTCGCCGACCGGCAGCGCGTTCCGGCCGAACCGATTCCGATCGATCTGGCCGATGTGTCCGTGCGCATCGATCCCGACATCGCGCAGTGGGCCGTCGACGAGGCCCGCGCCAGCGGCAAGACGCACAACGATGCCCGCACGGTGTTCGCCGACGTGCTGACCTGGGCGCTGACCGAACGCGCGATCGCCAAGATCGGCAGAGGCTGGCTGACCCGCGAGGACCGCAACGCCTGGGAGCACCTGCGCTCGGAACTGGTCGACGAACTCGACGAACACCCCGGTTTCGCAGCGGCCCTGAACGAGCTGTGGCCCATGCTGACGCCGGAAACGCTTCTGGCCGAACTGTATTCATCTCCCGAGCGGCTACGCGCTGCCGGGGCCGATCCGATCCTGCTCCGCACCGACGGGCACGCGTGGACGGTGTCCGACGTGCCGCTGCTCGACGAACTGGTCGACCTGCTGGGCCGCGACAAGAAGGCCGAGGCGGCCGCCGAGAAGGACCGTCGCGAGGAAGCCGCCTACGCGGCCGGGGTGCTGGACCTGATGATCGGCCGCGAAGACCTGATGGACGACGAGGACCAGCTGCTGGCCTCCGACGTGATCGCCGCCGAGGAGCTCGCCGAGCGCTTCGAAGAACGTGACACCCGCGAGCTCGCCGAACGTGCTGCCGCAGACCGGGACTGGACGTACGGGCACGTCGTCGTCGACGAGGCCCAGGAACTGTCGGCGATGGAGTGGCGGGTCCTGATGCGGCGGTGTCCGCGCCGGTCGTTCACGATCGTCGGCGATCTGGCCCAGCGCCGCTCCGCCGCCGGGGTGACCTCGTGGCAGGCGACGCTCGAGCCGTACGTCGACCGCCGGTGGCTGTACCGGCCGCTGCTGACCAACTACCGCACGCCCAGCGAGATCATGGCGATCGCTGCCGCGGTGCTGGCCGAGTTCGCCCCCGACGTGACACCGCCCGAATCGGTGCGGTCGTGCGGTGTCGCGCCGTGGTCGCGCCGCGTCACCGACGACGACCTGGCCGGTGCCGTGGGTGAATTCGTGGCGGGCGAGCAGAAGTTGGAAGGCACCAGCGTGGTGATCGGACCTCCGGGCACTCCGGGAGCGGTCACGCCGGCGGACACCAAGGGCCTGGAGTACGACGCGGTGCTCGTGGTCTCACCGGAAACGATCATGGCCGACGGCCCGCGCGGGGCCGCCGACCTGTACGTGGCACTCACCCGGGCCACCCAGCGGCTCGGTGTGCTGCACACCGGGCCGCTGCCCGAACCGCTGCGCGGACTGACCGAGCAGCGGACGGGTCAACTCACCACTGGGCGCCCTGGCACAGCGGGCTGTACGGATGGTCACCCTGAATGACGATCTGTCCGTCGACGGCGACCTCGCAGTGTGCGTTCGGCGCCGCCTGCCCGCCCTTGGTGGTGCTGCTCGCCCACACGTAGGCCCATTGCGGGTCGGCCAGCGTGGTCTCGAACGTCCACGGCTGCCCGGGGGCGATGGTGACGGTGTCGCGCTTCAGGTAGGCGTACGCATCGGCGTTGTAGGCCGACTTGTCCGCCGGCTGGTTCACCAGGTACGTCACGTCGAACTGATAGGGCCCGGCGACGCTCACCGTGTACTGGACCTTGTGAGCTTCCGGCTGGGCGCTCGCGACACCCGGAGTGAGGGCCACCGACGCGGCCGCGACCATCAGAGACACCCCGAGCTTGGCTGTGGCTGTTCGCATGTCCATCACATCGTCCGACGGTACTCAAACCGTTACCGGCAGGTGGGGTCTACTCACCGTGCCCGAGTGAACGGCAAACCAACTTCCGCGTCGGCCAACAGGTTAACCGGGCTGTCACACACAGACATTTGACAGAAACACAGGCGTTCTAACGTCCCGATTCGACACCGACCCGTGTCGACAAATTCGCGCTCACCGGTCGTCACTCGTGGCGACACAGCACTTCGTGCCCAGGTGAACGCAGTCGACCCTCAGAAAGGCCCTCTATGGAGCATCCTCGGCGCCACCCGTCCCGGCGCACCGCGCTTGCCGCGGGAAGTATCGTCGCGGCGGCCGCCCTGCTGCTTGCAGGCTGTGGAAGCAAGGCCAGTGAGACCGATTCAGCAAATGCGGAGTCCTGCGTGGACACCTCCGGGCCGACCATCAAGGTCGGGTCGCTGAACTCCCTGTCGGGCACCATGGCGATCTCCGAGGTCACCGTCCGCGACTCCATCAAACTGGCCGTCGACGAGATCAACGCCGCCGGTGGAGTGATGGGCAAGCAGATCCAGCTCGTCGGTGAGGACGGCGCGTCCGAGCCCACGGTGTTCGCCGAGAAGGCCGAGAAGCTGATCAGCAGCGATTGCGTGGCCGCGGTGTTCGGCGGGTGGACCTCGTCGAGCCGCAAGGCAATGCTGCCCGTGTTCGAGTCGAACAACTCGCTGCTCTACTACCCGGTGCAGTACGAAGGCCTGGAGGCGTCGCCGAACATCTTCTACACCGGAGCGACCACCAACCAGCAGATCGTGCCGGCGCTGGACTACCTCAAGGAGAAGGGCGTCAAGTCGCTCTACCTGGTGGGCAGCGACTACGTGTTCCCACAGACCGCCAACCGCATCATCAAGGCCTATGCGGGCGCCAACGGTATGGAGATCAAGGGCGAGGACTACACGCCGCTGGGGTCCACCGATTTCTCCACCATCGTCAACAAGGTCCGCACCGCAGATGCCGACGCCGTGTTCAACACGCTCAACGGCGATTCGAACGTCGCGTTCTTCCGCGAGTACAAGAACGTGGGCCTGACCCCGCAGCAGATGCCGGTCGTATCGGTGTCGATCGCCGAGGAAGAGGTCGGCGGTATCGGCGTGCAGAACATCACCGGGCAGCTCACGGCCTGGGACTACTACCAGACCCTCGACACCCCGGTGAACCAGAAGTTCGTCGAGGCGTACAAGAAGGCCTACGGCGCGAACAAGCCGACCTCGGATCCGATGGAAGCCGCCTACACCTCGGTGTATCTGTGGAAGAACACCGTCGAGAAGGCGAAGTCGTTCGACACCAAAGCGATTCAGGACAACGCCGGCGGCGTCACGTTCGACGCTCCCGAAGGCCTGGTGACGATCGACGGCGAGAACCACCACATCACGAAGACCGCACGGATCGGTGAGATCCGGCCCGACGGGCTGATCTACACCGTGTGGCAGTCCCCCGGGCCGATCCAGCCCGACCCGTTCCTGAAGTCCTACCCGTGGGCCGCCGGCCTGTCCGGCTGACCCCATGGATGTCCTGATCGGGCAGCTGGCGACAGGATTGAGCCTCGGCTCGATCCTGTTGCTGGCCGCACTGGGCCTGTCGCTGACGTTCGGCCAGATGGGCGTCATCAACATGGCGCACGGTGAATTCATCATGGCCGGCTGCTACACCGCCTACGTCGTGCAGCAGGTGATCTCCAGTGCCGGTGCGTCGCTGGTCATCTCGCTGCTCATCGGCTTCCTGATCGGCGGCGCGATGGGCGTGGCACTCGAGGTGGGACTCATCCAGCGGATGTACGACCGGCCGCTGGACACCCTGCTGGTGACGTTCGGCGTCGGTCTGATCCTGCAGCAGGTGGCGCGCGATGTCTTCGGCGCCCCCGCGGTCAACGTGGTGGCCCCGGCGTGGCTCTCGGGCGGGGTGGAGATCCTGGGTGCCGTCGTGCCGAAGACGCGCATCTTCATCCTGGTGCTGGCCGTCGTGTGCGTCGCGGCACTGGCCACGGTGCTCAAGGTCAGCCCGATGGGCCGGCGCATCCGCGCCGTCGTACAGAACCGCGACCTCGCCGAGACCAGCGGCATCTCCTCACGGCGCACCGACATCACCACGTTCTTCATCGGCTCGGGTCTGGCCTCCGTCGCCGGTGTGGCGCTGACGTTGATCGGCTCCACGAGCCCCACGATCGGACAGAGCTACCTGATTGACGCGTTCCTCGTCGTGGTGGTCGGCGGACTCGGACAGATCAAGGGCACCGTGATCGCGGCCCTGGCGCTGGGCTTCCTCAACTCGTTCATCGAGTACAACACCACCGCGTCGCTGGCCAAGGTCGTCGTGTTCGTGATCATCGTGATCTTCCTGCAGGTGCGTCCGCAGGGCTTGTTCACCGTGCGGACAAGGAGTTTGGTGTGAGAACCCTCATCGGCCGCTGGCAGACGTGGGCCGGCTTCGGGGTCGCCGCACTGGTCCTGTTCGTCATCGCCCCCGCGGTGCTGTCGGACTTCCGGCTCAGCCTGCTCGGCAAGTTCCTGTGCTTCGCGATCGTCGCCGCCGGCATCGGTCTGGCGTGGGGCCGCGGCGGCATGCTGGTCTTGGGCCAGGGCGTGTTCTTCGGCCTGGGCGGCTACCTGATGGCGATGCACCTCAAGATCGCCGATGCGCAGCTGCGCGGCGACGACGTGCCCGATTTCATGCAGATCCAGGGCGTGCGCGAATTGCCCTCGTACTGGGAGCCGTTCGCCTCCCCCGCGGTGACACTCGTCGCGATCGTGGCCCTACCCACGGCGATTGCCGCGGCGCTGGGGTTCGGCGTGTTCAAACGCAAGGTCAAAGGCGCGTACTTCGCGATCCTGTCCCAGGCGCTGGCGGCGGCGCTGGCGATCCTGCTGGTCGGTCAGACGGGTCTCGGCGGGTCCAACGGACTCAACAGGTTTCGCACGTTCTTCGGTTTCACGCTCAACGATCCGGTGAACCGCCGGATGCTGTACTTCATCGCCGCCGCGGTGCTGCTGCTCGTGATTGCGGTGGTGCGCCAGCTCATGCAGAGCCGCTATGGCGAACTGCTGGTGGCGGTGCGCGACGGTGAGGAGCGGGTGCGCTTCCTGGGTTACGACCCGGCCAACATCAAGGTCGTCGCCTACACCGTCGCCGCGCTGTTCGCGAGCATCGCCGGCGCCTTGTTCGCCCCCATCGTGGGCTTCATCGCGCCCTCGCAGGTCGGCATCCTGCCGTCGATCGCGTTCTTGATCGGTGTCGCGATCGGCGGACGCACCACCCTGCTCGGCCCGGTGCTCGGCGCGATCGGCGTGGCGTGGGCGCAAACGCTGTTCTCCGAACGGTTCCCGTCGGAGTGGACATACGCCCAGGGTCTGCTGTTCATCGTCGTCGTCGGCTTCTTCCCCGCCGGGCTCGCGGGCCTCGGCGTCGTGCTGCGCCGGCGGCGGAAGAAGCCCGCTTCGCCTGCGCAGGACAACACTCCCGACGCGGAGAAGGTGGGGGTGGGTTCATGACCGAGGTCGACGCCGCGACAGCGGGAAAGGAGCCCGTCGAAGGCGGTAATGCCGGGATGGGCACGCAGTACCTCGAAGTGCGCGGTCTGACAGTCGATTTCGACGGCTTCAAAGCCGTCAGCAACGTGGACCTCACGCTGTTCCAGGGCGATCTGCGGTTTCTGATCGGACCCAACGGCGCGGGCAAGACCACCGTCATCGATGCGATCACCGGACTGGTGCCGGCGACCGGGTCGGTGAACAAATCGGGCGTGGAGCTGCTCGGCAAGAAGGTGCACCAGATCGCGCGCCGCGGAGTGGGACGCACGTTCCAGACCGCGAGCGTCTTCGAGCAGCTGACCGTCCTGCAGAACCTCGACATCGCCGCCGGCGCCGGACGTTCGGTGTGGACACTGCTGCGGCGGCGCACCGGCGTGCTACCGATCATCGAACAGACCCTGCACACCATCGGCCTGACCCACCTCGCGGACCAGCCGGCGGGTGTGCTGGCGCACGGGCAGAAGCAGTGGCTGGAGATCGGCATGCTGCTGGTGCAGAACGCCGATGTGCTGCTGCTCGACGAGCCGGTGGCCGGGATGAGCGCCGAGGAACGCGAGGAGACCGGGAACCTGTTGCGGCGCATCGGTGCCGAACGCACCGTCGTCGTGGTCGAACACGACATGGACTTCATGCGAGCATTCGCCACATCGGTGACAGTGCTGGCGCGCGGCCAGGTCATCGCCGAGGGCTCCGTGGCGCAGGTGCAGGCCGACCCCAAGGTGCAGGAGGTCTACCTCGGCACCGCTGCCGCAGGCGCGGAAGGAATCTCGTGACACTCGAACTCGTCGACGTCCGCACCGGCTACGGCCGTAGCACCGTGATCCACGGGGCCAGCCTCGAGGTGCCCTCCGACGGCGTCGCCGCCGTGATGGGTCACAACGGGGCCGGGAAGACCACACTGCTACGCGCCGCCGTCGGCCTGCTCAAATGTGCCGGCGGCAGAGTCCTTTTCGACGGCGAGGACATCACCAAGCTGCGGCCCAGCGCCCGGGTGGCACGTGGACTGGCCTACGTGCCGCAGGGCCAGCAGTCGTTCGGACAGTTGACCACCGCGGAGAATCTCCAGGTCGTGGCCGACGGGCGGAAGAACGGCAAGGCGCTGATCGACGAACAGCTCGATCTGTTCCCGGCACTCAAGGAGCTGCTGACCCGGCGCGCAGGCCTGCTCTCCGGCGGCCAGCGTCAGCAACTCGCGATCGCCCGCGCGCTGATCACCTCGCCCACGTGCTTGATCCTCGACGAGCCCACCGAGGGCATCCAGCCGTCGGTGGTCGCCGAGATCGAGGCGGCCATCACCGCGCTGACCGCGCGCGGCGATCTGGGCGTGCTGCTGGTGGAACAGCACATCGGGTTCGCGCTGGAGTCCGCGCAGCGGTACTACATCCTCGAGGCCGGCCGGATCACCTCGAGCGGCACGGGCGGCTCGGCGTCGGAGGCCGATGTGCGCGCCGCGATGGCCATCTGACGTACCTCCCCGCGAGCGGGCGTGTCTGCAGCCAACACGCCGGCAATGCGAGCGACGACGCGCACGCTCGGTTGCACGGATGCCCGGTCCGGGTACCACCCTCCCATGTGGACGAGGTTGCAGCAGCGCCGAACGGTGGTTCGCGATGCTCTGCGGAGCAGATTGTGGCCGGTACCGGCGCTCGCGGTCGTCACCGCGCTCGCCGCCGGTGTCGCCGTTCCCGAGCTGGATCGGCTGGTCGACGGGCGCCTGCCCGCCACGGTCGAGGCCTATCTGTTCGGTGGGGGCGCCGACGCGGCACGCGAAATCCTCGGCACCATCGCGAGCGCGCTGATGACCGTCACGTCGTTGACGTTCTCACTCACCCTGGTCACCCTGCAGCTGGCGAGCAGCCAGTACACCCCCCGACTCCTCCGGACCTTCGCCTCGGATCACTTCGTCCAACGCACGCTCGCCCTGTTCCTGGCCACCTTCGCCTATGCGGTGACCGTGCTGCGCACGGTGCGCAACGACAGCGACACCATCACACGGTTCGTGCCCAAGATCGCCGTCACCGGGGCTTTCCTGCTGGCCGTCGCGAGCGTCATGATGCTGGTGCTCTTCCTCGGGCACCTGGTCCGCCAGATCCGCATCGAAACGATGCTCGATCACATCCGCACCGATGCGGTGGGCAGCGCAGGCAGACTGCTCGAGTCGCGTGACGACGCCGGCAGTCCCGGGCCCCCGCCCGCGGTGCACCCGTCGGCCACTGCGGTGCCGGCACGCACGTCCGGCTTCCTCGTCGGCATCGACGAGGACGCGCTGTGCAGCGCGGCGTGCTCTGCAGACGCGCTGATCTGGGTCGATCAACCGCTGGGGGCGGCCGTGGTGCGCGGCGTTCCGGTGGCGTTCTTCCGGATGACCGACGGGGACGACGCCGCGGCCGCGGAATCCCTGTGCGACGCAGTCGCGGCGGCATTGCACACCGACATCGAGCGCACGGGTGCCCAAGACATCGCCTACGGGCTCCGTCAGGTCGTCGACGTCGTGTTGCGGGCGCTCAGCCCGGGAATCAACGACCCCACCACCGCCATCCACGGACTGCACGCCTGCAGCGCGATGCTCTGTGAATTCATCGCCTACCGGCTCGGCCCGCACGTGATGTACGACGATGACGACGTCGCGCGCGTCGTCATCGCGCGCCCGTCGCTGGCCGACCTGCTCGACACCGTCTGCAACCAGACCGTGCTCTACGGCGGCGAGGATTCCGCAGTGACCGGCGAGATCCTGGTGTTGCTGCGCCAGGTCGGGTGGATGGCGCGCTCACCGGACGATCGCGGCGCGGTCGGCGAGCAGTTGGCGCGCGTGGAGCGCGATATCGGCGCGCGGGCGTTCGATCCGATCGACCGAGCCCGACTCGCACGCCTCGGCAGTGATGTCCGCGCGGCCCTCGACCACCGGTGGCCTACGGGTTGACCAGCGGGCTGCCCTCGCGCACATCGCGCATGGCCGATCCGTCGCCGAGTTGATCTCCTCCGATCACGCTGAGAGATCCGTCGGTTTCCAGCACCACCGCGGCGACAGTGCTCACGTCTCCGCGGCCGGAGGCTCGAACAGCCTGCCTCACCTCGGCCTCGCCGACGCGCGAACGACGCATCGCCGCGTCGTCGAACCGGCCTCGCGAGAGCAGCAGCGTCGGCCGCGATGTCAGGAACGCCCGACCACGCTGCGATCGCGACGAGATCAGGGCGGCCACATACTGCAACCCGGCCAGAAGGGCGAAGGCCGATGCGCCTTCCACGTAGGACACATCGGCGTTGAGCAGGATGGTCGCCAGGGTCGACCCCACTGCCACCGTCACGACGAGATCGAAAGCATTCAGCTTCGCCAGCGTGCGCTTACCCGAAACACGAAGCACCGCAACGAGTGTCACGTAGGCGGCCGCGCCGACCGCGAGAACACGGATGATGTCTGACCAGTTGTCGAACCACATGGACACCGCCTACCCAGCCGGGAGACCCCGACACCCCGGCACGCTCGTCATCCGGTCAACAATCGGTGCGGATCTCGAAAGGTGTGGTCGTCGTGTCCGCCGGCGCGTCCCGGAAGTACCCCGTCGCCACGCCGGAGATCGTCATCGTGCCGTCGACGAGGGTCGCCTGGGCGCCGACCGGGGTGCCCTCGTCCTGCCACGCACTACCGGTGAACCCACCCAGGTCGTCGATGCGGATCAACTTCGCTTTCACGGTGTTGCCGGTCTGCACCTGCGCCTGGAACCCCGGGGACTTGTCCAGGGTCTCGATGAACCACGTCCACTGTGCCTGGTGACATCGGATCTTGGGCGTCGCCTCGACGGCCGCGCCGTTGATCGACACGGTCGCGGTGTGGGTGCCCAGTGCATGAAAGCTGTCGGAACATCCCGTCGCGGCCAACGCCGCGAGCACGCTGATCGTGGCGCCCACCGCGGTGGGGAACCTGACATGACTGTGTCTCATGTCACCGAGTACCCGGACCGGGGGCGGACGATCCCTGACGCGCCCCTGACGCGGCCCTGTGCGCCCTTGTCCGATCAGTTCAGCGTGGCGAGCACGTGGGCGACCACTTGATCGATGGGAATGTCGACCTGCTCGCCCGTCGCCAACGTCTTCACCCCGACCGTGCCCGTCTCGAGGTCACGGTCTCCGGCGACCAGCGCGATCGAGGCGCCCGAGCGATCAGCGCCCTTCATCGCCCCCTTGAGACTGCGGTCCCCGTAGGCCATGTCGACCCGCACGCCCGCCGCGCGCAACTGTGCCGCCAGCACCGCCAGACGCACCTTGGCCTCGGCGCCCATCGGCACCGCATAGACGTCGACGCGGGAGTCCTCGCCGGCGGTCTTGCCCTCGGCGCGCAGCGCCAGCAGCGTGCGGTCCACCCCCAACCCGAAGCCGATGCCCGACAGGTCACGGCCGCCCAGCTGGCTCATCAACCCGTCGTAGCGGCCACCGCCCCCGATCCCGGACTGGGCGCCCAGGCCGTCGTGGACGAACTCGAAGGTCGTCTTCGTGTAGTAGTCCAGCCCGCGCACCATGCGCGGATTGATCACATACGGCACGCCCAACGCATCCAGATGCGCCAGCACCGTGTCGAAGTGCGCCTTGGCTCCCTCGGAGAGGTGATCGAGCATCAACGGCGCGTCGGCGGTCATCTCCCTGACGTGCGGGCGCTTGTCGTCGAGGACGCGCAGCGGGTTGATCTCGGCCCGGCGCCGGGTCTCGTCGTCGAGATCGAGGCCGAACAGGAACTGCTGCAACAGCTCCCGATACTGGGGCCGGCAGGTGTCGTCGCCGAGTGAGGTGATCTCCAACCGGAACCCGTCGAGTCCCAGTGAGCGGAACCCGGCGTCGGCCACCGCGATCACCTCGGCGTCGAGCGCGGGATCGTCGACGCCGATCGCCTCCACCCCGACCTGCTGCAGCTGCCGGTAACGGCCCGCCTGCGGCCGCTCGTAGCGGAAGAACGGGCCCGAGTAGCACAGCTTGACCGGCAGCTGACCCCGGTCGAGGCCGTGCTCGATCACCGCGCGCATGACGCCCGCCGTGCCCTCGGGGCGCAGCGTCACCGACCGCTCCCCGCGATCGGCGAAGGTGTACATCTCCTTGGACACCACGTCGGTGGACTCCCCCACGCCGCGGGCGAACAACGCGGTGTCCTCGAAGATCGGTAGCTCGATGTCGCCGTAGCCGGCGCGGCGGGCGGCGCCGAGCAGCGCAGCACGCACCGCGACGAACTCGGCGGAGTCGGGCGGCAGGTAATCCGGGACGCCCTTGGGCGCCTTGAAGTCGGTCACGTCGTCAAACCTTCGAGGAACGGGTTGGAGCGGCGCTCGACGCCGATGGTGCTGCGCTCGCCGTGCCCGGGAAGCACCAGCGTGTCGTCGTCGAGCACCAGCAGTTTGGTCACGATCGAGGTCAGCAGATCGCGCCCGCTACCGCCGGGCAGATCGGTGCGGCCCACCGAATTCTTGAACAGCGTGTCGCCGGTGAAGGCGAGCTGGTCGGGTCCCTCGTCCACGCGGAACACCACCGAGCCCTGCGTGTGGCCGGGCGTGTGGTCGACGGTCACCGTGATGCCGCCGAGGTCGAGTTTGTCGCCGTCGCGGTCGAGTTCGATGACCTGCCGCGGCTCACGGAACAGCGCCCCGACCGCCAGCTGCGCCAGTCGCGGCCCCAGCCCGTTGATGGGGTCGTTGAGCATGTGCCGGTCGGCCGCGTGGATGTAGGTGGGGCAGCCGTAGGTGTCGGCGACCTTCTGCGCCGACCACATGTGGTCGATGTGCCCGTGGGTGAGCAACACCGCCGCCGGGGTGAGGCGGTTCTCGTCGAGGATGCGCCGCAGCGGCCCCATGGCGCGCTGGCCGGGGTCGACGACGATCGCATCGGCGCCCTGCCCGGGTGCCAGCACGTAGCAGTTGCACGCCAGGACCCCGGCGGGGAATCCGGTGATCAACACGCCGTAAAGCTTCCCATGCCGAACTCGCCGCGCAGTTCACGAGGGGTCACAGCGGCCGTCTCAGCGAGTCCTGGCACACTCGGTGCCGACCTGATCGACTCCGAGGAGGACCTGGCCCGTGCCGACGAACGAACAACGGCGAGCCACCGCCAAGCGCAAGCTCGAGCGCCAACTCGAACGGCGTGCCGAGAGGGACCGTAAGCGCCGCCTGTACACGATCATCGGGTCGGCCGCCGCGGCTGTCGTCGTGATCGCCGCGATCGTGGCGACCATCGTGCTGACCAACCGCGACAGCAGCACCCCCACGGCGGCGCCGTCCACCGCGTCGACGTCGGAGGCCGCGTCGCCGCTGGACGCCCCGGAGCCCGGCAAACCCGGCGCGCTGCCGGCGTTCGTCGCCCCCGAGGGCCTGGGCAGCAACTGCCAGTACCCCAAGTCGCCCGAGCCCGCCAGCAAGCCCGTCGACGCGCCCCGCTCGGGCAAAGTGCCGACGGACCCGGCCCAGGTCAGCGCCAGCATGGAGACCAACCAGGGCAACATCGGCCTGCAGCTCGACAACGCGAAGGCGCCGTGCACGGTGAACAGCTTCGCCAGCCTGGCCAACAAGGGCTTCTTCGACAACACTCCCTGCCACCGGCTCACCACGGGTGAGGGCCTGGCGGTGCTGCAGTGCGGCGACCCGACCGGTCAGGGCACCGGCGGGCCGGGCTACCAGTTCGCCAACGAGTACCCGACCGACCAGTACCAGCCCGACGACCCGAAGCTGCAGCAGCCCGTGCTCTACCCGCGCGGCACGCTCGCGATGGCCAACGCCGGTCCGGGCACCAACGGCAGCCAGTTCTTCCTCGTCTACAAGGATTCGACGCTGCCGCCGAACTACACCGTGTTCGGCACCATCGATCAGACCGGTCTGGCGACGCTGGACAAGATCGCCGCAGCCGGCACCAAGGACGGCGGCGAGGACGGCGCACCCAAGCTCGACGTCACGATCAAGAAGCTGCAGCTGGACTGAGTTCCGGCGAGCAGACGCGAACTCGAGCCGACACGCCGACGGCGCGCTCGAGTTCGCGTCTTTTCGCGGAGGGAAGTCTCAGGCCGCGGACGTGACGCGGTAGACGTCGTAGACGCCCTCCACGTTGCGCACCACGTTCAGCACGTGACCGAGATGCTTCGGGTCACCCATCTCGAAGGTGAACCGGCTGATCGCCACCCGGTCGTTGGATGTCGTCACCGACGCCGACAGGATGTTGACCTTCTCGTCGGCGAGCACCCGCGTGACGTCGGAGAGCAGGCGGTGCCGATCGAGCGCCTCGACCTGGATGGCCACCAGGAACACCGACGACGGGGACGGCGCCCATTGCACGTCGATGATCCGCTCGGACTGCTTCTCCAGCGACGCCGCGTTCGTGCAATCGGTGCGGTGCACGCTGACCCCACCGCCGCGGGTGACGAACCCCATGATGTTGTCGCCCGGCACCGGCGTGCAGCACTTGGCCAGCTTGCACAACACCCCCGGTGCCCCCGGCACCGAAACACCGACGTCGTCGCTGGTGCGTTGCCGCACCGGCATCGTCGCCGGCGTCGAGCGCTCGGCCAGCTCGTCGGCCGCCTCGTCGTCGCCGCCTATCTGGGCGACCAACCGTTGCACCACATGGCGGGCCGACACGTGGCCCTCGCCGACCGCGGTGTAGAGCGCCGAGACGTCGAGATAGCGCAGCTCGCGCGCCAGCGCCGCCATCGTCTCGGCATTCATCAAGCGCTGCAACGGAAGTCCGCCGCGGCGCACCTCGCGAGCGATCGCGTCCTTGCCCGATTCGAGCGCCTCTTCGCGGCGCTCCTTGGCGAACCACTGCCGGATCTTGGCCTTGGCGCGCGGTGAGACGACGAACGTCTGCCAGTCCCGCGACGGCCCGGCGTTGGCGGCCTTGGAGGTGAAGACCTCGACCACTTCCCCGTTCTCGAGTTTGCGCTCCAGCGCGACGAGCCGGCCGTTGACCCGGGCGCCGATGCAGCGGTGCCCCACCTCGGTGTGCACCGCGTAGGCGAAGTCGACCGGCGTGGACCCGGTGGGCAGCGTGATGACGTCGCCCTTGGGGGTGAACACGAAGATCTCCTGCACCGCTAGGTCGTAGCGCAGCGACTCCAGGAACTCACCGGGGTCGGCGGCTTCCCGCTGCCAGTCGAGCAGCTGCCGCATCCACGCCATGTCGTCGATCTCGGTGGCCGTGTGGCTGGCCGGAACTCCGTTGCGCCCCTTGGCTTCTTTGTACCGCCAGTGCGCGGCGATGCCGTACTCGGCGGTCTTGTGCATGTCGGTGGTGCGGATCTGCACCTCCAGCGGCTTGCCCTCCGGACCGACGACCGTGGTGTGCAGCGACTGGTACACCCCGAAGCGGGGCTGGGCGATGTAGTCCTTGAACCGGCCGGCGATCGGCTGCCACAGCGAGTGCACCACACCGACCGCGGCGTAACAGTCACGCACCTCGTCGCACAGAATCCGGACCCCGACCAGGTCGTGGATGTCGTCGAAGTCACGGCCCTTGACGATCATCTTCTGGTAGATCGACCAGTAGTGCTTGGGCCGGCCCTCGACGACGGCGTTGATCTTCGACGCGTTGAGCGTGGCGGTGATCTCGGCGCGCACCTTGGCCAGATAGGTGTCGCGCGACGGCGCACGGTCGGCGACCAGCCGCACGATCTCTTCGTACTTCTTGGGGTGCAGGATCGCAAAGGACAGGTCCTCGAGCTCCCACTTCACCGTCGCCATACCGAGCCGATGCGCCAGCGGCGCAATGACTTCCAGCGTCTCGCGAGCCTTGCGGGCCTGCTTCTCCGGCGGCAGGAAGCGCATCGTGCGCATGTTGTGCAGCCGGTCGGCCACCTTGATCACCAGCACGCGAGGATCGCGGGCCATCGCGATGATCATCTTGCGGATGGTCTCGCCCTCGGCCGCGGTGCCCAACGCCACCTTGTCGAGCTTCGTGACACCGTCGACCAGATGCCCGACTTCTGTGCCGAACTCCTGGGTGAGCGCCTCCAGCGTGTATCCGGTGTCCTCGACGGTGTCGTGCAGCAGCGCCGCGATCAGCGTGGTGGTGTCCATGCCGAGCTCGGCGAGGATGTTGGCCACTGCCAGCGGATGCGTGATGTACGGATCGCCCGACTTGCGCAGCTGGTCGGCGTGCCGTTGCTCGGCGACCTCATAGGCCTTCTGCAGGAGCGTCAGATCGGCTTTGGGATAGATCTCCCGGTGCACCGCCACCAGTGGTTCCAGCACAGGGTTCACGGTGCTGCGCTGGGAGGTCATCCGGCGGGCGAGGCGGGCACGCACCCGCCGCGACGCGCTGGTCGCCTTGGCGGCTTCGGGCCGGGGCAGCTCCATCGGCTGCGTCTCGGGCCCGGCCGGCACCGGCGGGGCCTGCACAGCCTGGTTCGCGCGCGGATCTGCCTGGATCTCGTTGGCCATGCTCACCTCCGCTGACGGCTGCTGTTGGCAGGATATCCGGTCACACGGTGTGCAACGCCGTGACCGGCAACGGTTCCAGCGCGGACCGCCCGCCCAGTGCGGCCAGTTCGAGCATCACGATCGCGCCGCTCACCGTCGCCCCCGCTGCGGTGAGTAACTGATGGGTGGCCGCCAGTGTTCCCCCGGTGGCCAGCACGTCGTCGATCACCACGATCGTGCGACCGGCCAGGTCGACGCCGTCGGCGGGCACCTCCAGGGTCGCGGTGCCGTACTCGAGGGTGTAGGTCTCGCTGATCACCGGCGGCGGCAGCTTGCCGCCTTTGCGCACCGCCAGCACCCCGATGCCGAGTGAGATCGCCACGGCGCCGCCGAGCAGGAATCCCCGGGCGTCCACGCCGGCCACGAGGTCTGCCCCGCGGGCGATGTCGGCCATCGCCGCACTCACTTCAGCGAGACCGCCGGCGTCGGCCAGGACCGGGGTCAGATCCTTGAAGAGCACACCCGGTTCGGGGAAATCGGGCACCTCCCGCAGCAGCGAGGCGATCACCTGGCCCACCTCACGCGTCTGGCTCACTGACTCAGCTTCCATCGGTCCATGTTCCATCCCGCGCCCCAGCGCGTCGGATTGGCGCTCACCGCGTACATCTTCGTCGACGCGAGCAGGGTGCGCTGCTGACGGTACAGCGGCAGGGTGGGCATGTCGCCCCACAGGATCGGACCGGCTTCGGCGAGCAACCGGGCGGTCTCCTTCGGGTCCGCGGTCACCGCGAGTGTGGAGATGATGCCGTCGATGCGCTCGTTGGCGTACCGCGGCAGGTTGTTGCCGTTGCCGCTGTGCAGGGTGTAGGCGTCCATCGCCGACGAGCCCGTCGATCCGCTGCCCGTCGCCCCGCCGGTGCTGGCGAGCAGCACGTCGATGCTGTTGTCCCGCAACGACTGTGGGCCGACGTTCTCCCCCGCGGCATCCTGCACCGTGATGCCCGCGGGTGCGCACGCCTTGGCCATCGCGCCGACCGCGGCGGCCAGCCGGGCGTTCGGCGACTGGTACCCGATGCGCACCGTCAGTGGCTGGTTGCCGAGCGACGCGCGCGCCGCGTCGGGATTGCCGACCGCGAAGTCGTTGACCTGCGGGGTGGCCTCGGCGCCCGAGTAGGCGTCCTCGGCCGCGGTGTTTAGGCGCGAATTGGCCGGCGGCACCGACGCGTTGCGGGCGATGACGTCGCGCGGCGTGCACAGGGCGACCGCGCGACGCGCGGGCACGGCGGCCAGTGGGCCCTGCGGTGAGAAGATCAGCTGCTCGATGCCCGCCGACGGCGAGTCCGACCGCGTGTAGTCATCGGGCAGGTTCAGGGTGCCGGCCGACCCGGCGGCGATGTCGACGACGTCGTAGGCGCTTTCGTTGACCCGGTCCTGCAGATCGGACCGGCGCGGCCACACGGTGATCTTGGTGGTGACCGGCTTGGTGCCCCACCACTTGTCGTTGGCCACCAGCACCACTGCGCCGTCACCGGTGACGGCGTCGATCCGGTAGGGCCCCGACGACGGGAAATGGGCGAGATCGAGATCGGGGGTCAGGTTCCAGGTGGTGTTCCACACCTGTGCGATCCGCTCCACCGCGGGACCGTCGCTGCCCTGCAGCGCCCTGGTCACCCCGCCGTCGCCGAGCCCCAGCTCGTCGGCGATGACGTGCGAGGGCATCAGCGACGTCGCCGCGAACAGCTGCCCGTAGTCGGTGAATGCCCGATCCTGGGCGAAGCTGACGCGGGCCTTCTTCTGGCCCGGGGTGCAGTCGATCGTCGCGATGTCGGTGTATCCGGCCCGGCTCGCCGCGTCGAAGGTCGGGAACCGGCCAGACTGAGCCGCCCACGCCAGCACCATGTCGTCGCACGTGATCGGTTTGCCGTCGGAGTAGACGGCCTCGGGCTTGATCTCGTAGTCGAGCACCAGGGGGCTGCGCCCCACCACCGCGATGGTGCCGAAGTCGTGATCGCCGACGATCTGCCCCTCCGGACCGTGGTAATTGAACCCGGTCAGCACACGGGCGAACGCTTGCGGGCCGCCCGAAGCGGCGCCGATGACCGTGTTCGTGTTGTAGGTCGACAGCGTGCCGTCGATCGCATAGTCGATCGCGTCGGCGGCGCCCGACGAGCACGACGCCAGACCGAACACGCCGACCACGGCGAGGACCGCCGCGATGACAGCCGAAGTGACACTGACACGCCACGCACGGGTGCGGTGGGCCATCGGACCTACCGCTCCTATCGCTTTCCGGTGCTTCGCTTACCCGACGGCCGGCCCGTCCGGCTCGAGGTCGGCCGGATCGGCCGGGCGCCCGGGGCCGGCTTGTCCGGCGGTGGCCCGGCCGGCGCGGTGACCGTCGCGGGCTCGGGCGCAGGTGCGTCGGCGTCCTCGGAGAACGTCGCACCGTCACCGGCGCCCGCTTTGGCCGCGATGGTCTTGCGACGGTTGAGTACACGGCGGGTGTGCTTGCTCACCAGGTCGGTGCGCTCACGGAGGCTGACCAGCAGCGGCGTGGCGAAGAAGATCGACGAGTACGTACCCACGATCACGCCGACGAGCTGAACGAGCGCCAGGTCCATCAGGGTGCCGACGCCCAGCAGCCACACCGCGATCACCATCAGCGCGACGATCGGCAGCACCGAGATGAGACTGGTGTTGATCGACCGCATGAACGTCTGGTTGACCGCGAGGTTGGCCTGTTCGGCGAAGGTGCGGCGGGTGGTGTGCTCGAAACCCTCGGTGTTCTCCTCGACCTTGTCGAACACGATCACCGTGTCGTAGAGCGAGAAGCCGAGAATGGTCAGCAAGCCGATCACGGTCGCCGGGGTCACTTCGAAACCGACGAGTGCGTACACCCCCGCTGTGACCACGAGGTCGAACACCAACGTCAGCAACGCGGCGATCGCCATGTACCGCTCATAGCGCACCGTGATGTAGATGGCGGCGAGCACCAGGAACACCACCAGCGCGATCAAGGCCTTCTGGGTGATCTGACCGCCCCACGTCTCCGACACGGCCGAGTCGCTGATCACCAGCTTGCTCGGCTGGCCGTCGGCGCCCTTGGGCTGGAACTGGTCGAACAGCGCGGTGCGCAGCTTCTCGGTCTCGTCGTTGCTCAGCGTCTCCGACCGGATCTGGAAGGTCGCGGACTCGCCGCTGCCGACGACGACCACGGATTCGGGCGGCTTGCCGATGGTGTTGTTGAACACCGTCTCGACCTGGGAGGTGGTGGCCTGCCCGTCACCGCGCGGGAACGAGACCTTCGTGCCGCCCTCGAAGTCGATGCCGAAGGTGAAGCCGCGCAACACGATCGCGGCGACGGCGAGGGCGACGATGAGCCCGCTGATCGTGTACCACAGCTTGCGGCGTCCGATCACCTCGAAGGCGCCGGTACCGGTGTAGAGGCGGACGAAGAAACCGTGCTTCGGCGCGTCGGCCCCGCTGGCCTCGAGGTCGGGTGCCTCCACCGCGGTCGATTCGACGGTGCTGTCGCGACGATGTGAACTACTGCGTGCCATGCGTTATCCCCGTCCCGCCGCGTGTGCGGCCGCTCGGCGTTCGCGCGCTATCTGCTGAACGGCTCCGAGCCCGTTCAGCGACGGCTTGGCCATGGTCGGCGACTTGGACGCGAAGTACAGCAGCGGCCAGGTCACCAGGAACACGACGACCACGTCCAGGATGGTGGTCAGCCCGAGCGTGAAGGCGAAACCCTTCACCTGGCCGACGGCCAAGAAGTACAGCACGGCCGCGGCCAGGAACGTCACCGCGTTGCCCGACATGATCGTCTTGCGGGCGCGCGTCCAGCCTCGCGGTACGGCGGACCGGAACGAGCGACCCTCGCGGATCTCGTCCTTGATGCGTTCGAAGAACACGACGAACGAATCCGCCGTCGTCCCGATACCGATGATGAGGCCGGCGATACCGGCCAGGTCCAGGGTGTAGCCGATGTAGCGGCCGAGCAGCACCAGGATGGCGAACACCATCGCACCCGAGGCGACCAGCGACAGCGCCACCAGCAGCCCGAGGACCCGGTAGTACAGCAGCGAGTACAGCAGCACCGCCACCAGCCCGACCGCGCCGGCGATCAGTCCGGCCCGCAGCGACGACAACCCCAGCGTGGCCGACACTGTCTCGGCCTCCGAGGACTCGAACGACAGCGGCAGCGATCCGTACTTGAGCACATTGGCGAGTTCGCGTGCCGAATCGGCGGTGAACTGGCCGGTGATCTGGGTGCGTCCGCCGGGGATCGCCTCGTTGATGACGGGCGCGCTGACCACCTTGGAGTCGAGCACGAACGCCGTCTGCGTCCCCACGTTGGCCGCGGTGAAGTCTGCCCACGTCTTCGCGGCGTCGCTCTTGAACTCGACGTCGACGACGTACTCGCCGCGCTGTTGATCGAGGCCGGAGGTGGCGTTCGCGATGCCCTCACCACTGATGATCGACTTGTCCAGCAGGTAGACCTCTTTGCCGTCCTGCGAGCAGGTCACCAGCGGCAGGTTCGGATCGTCATTGCCCGCCAGCACGTCGTCGTCGCCGCAGCGGGTGGCCTGGAACTGCAGCGCGAGGATCTGGATGGCCTGCTCGGAACTCTGCCGCAGCCGCTTCTCGTCCTGGATGCGCTGCGCGAGCGGTACGTTCTTGCCGCCCGGGGCGGGCGGGGCACCCGGTGCCGGCGACGTCGTCGCCCCCGGCTGTGCCGGATTCGGTGCCGGAGCCGGGCTCGGGCTGGGCGCCGGTTGCTCCGGGAACGGACGCGGCTGGGGAGCCGGGGCAGGCGCCGGAGCGGGTGGCTGCGGTTCCAGCGGCGGCAGGCCGGGGATGTCGGCGTCGGGATTGGCGCCGGGCCCTCCGGCGCCCGGGGGCATGCCGGGGACCGCGCCCGGGGGCGCACCGGGAGCGCCGGGCGGGGCGCCGGCCGGGCCCGCCTGCTCGGGCGGTCCCTGGCCGGCTGCCGGAATGGCATGGATGACGGGACGGATGTAGAGCCGCGCCGTCTGGCCCAGGTTGCGCGCCTCGCTGGTGTCGTTACCGGGCACCGTGATCACCAGGTTCTGACCGTCGATGATCACCTCGGAGCCGGAGACGCCGAGGCCGTCGACGCGGGCACTGATGATCTGCTGCGCCTGGTTGAGGGCGTCGCGCGACGGCGGGGAGCCGTCGGGGGTGCGGGCGGTCAGCGTGACCCGGGTGCCTCCCTGCAGGTCGATGCCGAGCTTGGGGTCGGCCTTCTTGTCACCGGTGAGGAACACCAGCAGATAGGCACCGATCAGCAGTACCAGGAACAGGGCCAGGTAGCGGGCAGCATGGACCGGCGTCGAAGACGATGCCACGTGTCTACAGTCTCCTCGGGGTCAGGTCGTTAAGAACCGCGACGGCGCGCGGTGACCCGCAAAGGGTACGTGCCGCGGCTGATGGGTCAGCTGTCAGTCTCGGGGTCGGTCCGTCAGCTCGTTGGCGCCGGAAGCGGGCTCGGCGGCAGTGTCGTCGTCTGCACTCTCCAGCTCGTCGGCGTCGTCGGTGATGCGGTCGCGCACCGCGAGCTTCATCCAGGTGGTGACGACACCCGGCGCGATCTCGAGATCCACCTCGTCGTCGGTGATGCCGGTGATGCGTCCCCGCAGACCCGAGGTGGTGTGCACCTCATCGCCGATCGTCAGGGAGTTGTGCAGGTCGATGGTGGCCTGCATCGCCTTCTTCTGGCGCCGGGAGGCGAAGTACATGAAGGCGCCCATGATGATGAGCAGAGGCAGGAAGACGAACAGGTCCATGGCAGCAGTGTCTCTTCTGTTTCGTTGCGGTCTTGTTTTCTCGGCGGCCCCTGTCGATCCCGTCGGGGGGCCGCGCACATGAAGGAAATTCGTTGACCAGTGTGCCATTGCGGCCGCCCCACCCGCCGTCCCCCGCCGAACGGCCCCCTGCGCCGACGGATTTCGTCGCCGAATGCGACGTCGACCACCGAACCCGGCGTATCGCCCCCCGGTTCTCCACGGATCGGTGGGGGGACCGACTAGGCTCGGGTGGTCAGCCGCCCATCGTCACAGGAGGTACCTGAGTTGAGCGCTCTCGAACAGAGCCGCCACCTCGCCACCGCCATCCCCGGCCCGCGCTCACAGGAGCTGATCGCGCGCAAGACGGCGGCAGTGGCCGGCGGCGTCGGCAACACCATGCCCGTCTATGCGGCGCGTGCCTTCGGCGGGATCATCGAGGATGTCGACGGCAATCGGCTCATCGACATGGGGTCGGGCATCGCGGTCACCACGGTCGGCAATGCCTCACCGCGCGTGGTCGAGGCGGTGCGCGAGCAGGCCGCCCAGTTCACCCACACCTGCTTCATGGTGACGCCCTACGAGGGGTACGTCGCGGTGGCCGAGGCGCTGAATCGGCTCACGCCCGGCGATGGCGACAAGCGCTCGGCGTTGTTCAACTCGGGCTCAGAGGCCGTCGAGAACGCGATCAAGATCGCCCGCACCTACACCGGCAAGCAGGCCGTGGTGTCGTTCGACCACGCCTACCACGGCCGGACCAATCTCACGATGGCCCTGACGGCCAAGTCGATGCCGTACAAGCACGGCTTCGGCCCGTTCGCCCCGGAGATCTATCGCGCCCCGCTGTCCTATCCCTTCCGCGACGCGGAGTTCGGCGGCAAGGAGCTCGCCACCGACGGTGAGCTCGCCGCCCGCCGGGCCATCACGATGATGGACAAGCAGGTGGGCGCCGCCAACCTGGCCGCAGTAATCATCGAGCCGATACAGGGCGAAGGTGGGTTCATCGTGCCCGCCGAGGGCTTCCTGCCCACGCTGCTGCAGTGGTGCCGGGACAACGGTGTGGTGTTCATCGCCGATGAGGTGCAGACCGGTTTCGCGCGCACCGGCGCGATGTTCGCCTGCGAGCACGAGGGCATCGTGCCCGACCTGATCGTGACCGCCAAGGGCATCGCCGGTG
Source organism: Mycobacterium sp. PSTR-4-N (assembly GCF_022348085.1). GTDB lineage: Bacteria > Actinomycetota > Actinomycetes > Mycobacteriales > Mycobacteriaceae > Mycobacterium. The sequence continues at coordinate 333,881 of NZ_JAKRFN010000003.1, forward strand.
GCATGCCACTGTCGGCGGTGACGGGTCGCACCGAGATCATGGACGCCCCGCACGTCGGCGGACTGGGCGGCACCTACGGCGGAAACCCGGTGGCGTGCGCAGCGGCGCTGGCGACGATCGCGACGATCGAGGACGACGGCCTGGTGGCCCGCGCCCGAGAGATCGAGGTGCTGATGAAAGACCGGCTCGGCCGGCTGCAGGCCGAGGACGACCGCATCGGCGACGTGCGAGGGCGCGGCGCGATGATCGCAGTGGAGCTCGTCAAGGCAGGAACGCTGGAGCCCGACGCGGAGCTGACCAAGAAGCTGAGCACGGCCGCGCACCAGGCGGGCGTCGTCGTGCTGACGTGCGGCACGTTCGGCAATGTGCTGCGTTTCCTACCGCCGCTGACGATCAGTGACGAACTGCTCGGCGAGGCGCTCGACGTGCTGGAGTCGTTGCTGCGCGACATGTGATCGCCCTCACTGGCTAACCGTCGGACACCCGCAGCTGTGACGCGGACCACGCAACGATCAGCTGCGAAGCCGTCGCGGCACCCGTTCTCGGCAATTCACAGCAACCTGACAGCCTCAGAACCCGGTTGCCCGGAATACGCTTAGTTTTACTAACGTAGTTTCCTGGTGGACGCGCGATTGCGCCCCGACCGACAACTTGTTCTGAAGGATTACTGATGCCGACTGATACCCAAGAAGAGCGTCTCGCCCGCCGCATCGCCGATCTGACGGCCACCGATACGCAGTTCGCCGCCGCCCTGCCGGACGAAGCGATCGCCGAGGCCATCGACCAACCCGAGAAGCGCCTGCCCGAGATCATCGCCACCGCGTTCGACGGCTACGCGGACCGGCCCGCCCTCGGGCAGCGCGCCGTGCGTCTGGTGAGCGATCCGCAGACCGGGCGCACCGAGGCCGAGCTGCTTCCCCAGTTCGAGACCATCACCTACGCCGAACTCTCCGATCGCATTCATCATCTGCTCAGCGCGTTGACCGACGTGCAGCCCGGTGACCGCGTCGCGGTCATGGGCTTCACGAGCGTGGACTACACCGTGATCGACACGACGCTCGCGCTGTCCGGCGCGGTGTCGGTACCGCTGCAGACCAGTGCGCCGGTCGATACGCTGCGTCCCATCGTCGCCGAGACCGAGCCGGTGGTGTTCTTCGCCGCCGTCGACTACCTGACCGACGCCGTAGAACTCGTCCGCGACGCCGCGTCGGTCGGCCGCCTCGTCGTGTTCGACCACCGCTCCGAGGTCGACGACCATCGTGACGCCGTTGCCGATGCGCAGGCCCGCCTGGCCGACGCCGGCCGTCAGGTCGAGGTCGTCACCCTTGCCGAGGTGCTGGCCCACGGCGCGACACTGCCCGCCGCGGAATTCTTCACTTCTCCCGAGGACGATCCGCTGATGCTGCTGATCTACACCTCCGGCAGCACGGGCGCGCCCAAGGGTGCGATGTACCCGGAGCGTCTGGTCGCCGGAGCGTGGCGCCGGGCGGGCCGCTCGATGTGGGGCGGCGAGTACACCACGCCGTCGATCACGCTGAATTTCATGCCGATGAGCCACATGATGGGCCGCGGGCTGCTCTACGGCACGCTGGGCGCCGGCGGAACCGCGTATTTCGCTGCCCGAAGCGACCTGTCGACCTTCCTCGACGATCTCGCGCTGGTGCGCCCCACGCAGCTGACTTTCGTGCCGCGGATCTGGGACACGATCGCCGCCGAGGTGGCCAAGGAAGTGGATCGTCGGCCCGACGATCTCGCCGATGTGTACGCCGATCTGCGGCAGAGCCTGCTCGGCGGCCGCTACGTGATGGCGATGACGGGCTCGGCGCCGCTGTCACCCGAGATGCGGTCCTTCGTGGAGAACTTCCTCGATCTGCACCTCACCGACGGTTACGGGTCCACCGAAGCCGGCGCGGTGTTCGTCGACGGAGTGGTCCAGCGGCCCCCGGTGATCGACTACAAGCTCGTCGACGTCCCCGACCTCGGGTACTTCACCACCGATCGCCCGCACCCGCGCGGCGAACTGCTGGTCAAGTCGGAGACCCTGTTCCCGGGCTACTACAAGCGGCCCGAGATCACCGCCGAGATGTTCGATCCCGACGGCTACTACCGCACCGGCGACGTCGTCGCCGAAACGGGTCCTGACCAGCTGGTCTACCTGGATCGACGCAACAATGTGCAGAAGCTCTCCCAGGGCGAGTTCGTCGCCGTGTCCAAGCTCGAAGCCGTGTTCGGCGACAGCCCGCGGATCCGGCAGATCTACGTGTACGGCAACAGCGCCCGGTCCTACCTGCTCGCGGTCGTCGTCCCCACCGAGGAGGTCCTGGCCCGCGACGACGCGAAGGCGTTGATCGCCGAGTCACTGCAGGACGTCGCCCGCGCGGCAGGGCTGCAGTCCTACGAGATCCCCCGCGACTTCCTCATCGAGTCGACACCGTTCACGCTCGAGAACGGCCTGCTGACGGGGATCCGCAAGCTGGCCCGGCCGAAGTTGAAGGAACACTACGGCGAGCGGCTCGAGGCGCTGTATGCCGAACTGGCCGACGGCCAAGCCGAAGAGATGCGCACGCTGCGGGCCGAGGGCGCGAACCGGCCTGTGCTCGAGACCGTGGGGCGCGCCGCAGCCGCTCTGCTCGGCACCGCGGCCACCGATGTGCAGCCAGACGCCCACTTCACCGATCTGGGTGGAGACTCGTTGTCGGCGTTGACATTCGGCAACCTGCTGCGCGACATCTTCGACGTCGAGGTGCCCGTCGGCGTGATCGTCAGCCCCGCCACCGATCTCGCTTCGCTGGCCGCCTACATCGAGGCCCAGCAGCAGCCCGGCGCCAAGCGGCCCACGTTCACGGCGGTGCACGGCGCGGGCGCGACCGAAGCACACGCCAGTGATCTCACCCTGGACAAGTTCATCGACGCCGAAACCCTCTCTGCTGCACCGTCATTGCCGGGGCCGAACGCCGAAGTTCGCACGGTTCTGCTGACCGGCGCCACCGGGTTCCTGGGCCGCTACCTGGCCCTGGAGTGGTTGGAGCGGATGGATCTGGTCGATGGCAAGGTGATCTGCCTGGTCCGCGCCCGTGACGACGACGCCGCCCGGGCCCGCCTCGACGCGACGTTCGACAGCGGTGATCAGCGGCTGCTCGAGCACTACCGCACCCTGGCCGCCGATCACCTCGAGGTGCTGGCCGGCGACAAGGGTGAAGCCGATCTGGGCCTGGACCCGCAGGTGTGGCAGCGTCTCGCCGACACCGTCGATCTCATCGTCGACCCGGCGGCGCTGGTCAACCACGTCCTGCCCTACAGCGAACTGTTCGGCCCCAACGCCGTCGGTACCGCCGAGCTGATCCGTCTCGCCCTCACCACGCACCAGAAGCCGTTCGCCTACGTCTCGACCATCGGGGTGGGCGCCGGTATCGAGCCCGGCATGTTCATCGAGGACGGCGACATCCGGCAGATCAGCGCGGTGCGCAAGGTCGACGACAGCTACGCCAACGGCTACTCCAACAGCAAGTGGGCCGGCGAGGTCCTGCTGCGCGAGGCCCACGACCTGTGCGGGTTGCCGGTGTCGGTGTTCCGGTGCGACATGATCCTGGCCGACACGACCTATGCCGGCCAGCTCAACCTTCCGGACATGTTCACCCGGTTGATGTTCAGCCTGGTCGCGACCGGAGTGGCCCCGGAGTCGTTCTACCAGCTGGATGCGAACGGAGCGCGGCCGCGCGCCCACTACGACGGGCTACCCGTCGAGTTCATCGCCGAGGCGATCTCCACACTGGGCGCGGCGGTGGCCCAGGAGTCGGACACCGGATTCGAGACCTACCACGTGATGAACCCCTACGACGACGGCATCGGGCTCGACCAGTTCGTCGACTGGCTGATCGAGGCGGGCTATCCCGTGCACCGCGTCGGCGACTACGCCACCTGGCTGGCCCGGTTCACCGCGGCGATCAACGCACTGCCCGAGCGCAGGCGCCAGGCGTCGCTTCTGCCGCTGCTGCACAACTACCAGCGGCCCGAGATCCCGATCCCGGGCTCCATCGCGCCCACCGACCGGTTCCGGACGGCGGTGCAGGAGGCCAAGATCGGGCCCGACAAGGACATCCCGCATGTCACGCGAGAGGTGATCGTCAAGTACATCACTGATCTGGAACTGCTGGGACTTCTCTGAGTCAGTGATGCACCAGGTTGCGGTCGCGCCGGCCACCGAACAAGCGGCTGCGTAGACCGCGCCGGGGTGCCCGGTCCTCGGTGTCGACCACCTCGGCGGGCTCCGCGCCCACCGGGGTGGTCGCCGTCTTGTCGGTCACCGGTACGGGTCCGGTGTGCGTGGGTGCGTCGGCGGCGACGGGACGACTGGCGTACTCGACGTCACGCACGCTGCGTACCGAGACGCGGCCCAGGGCCAGCGCACCGAGGAAGATGATCACGGCGCCGAGACCGTAGAAGTAGCTCAGATCCAGCCACACGCGCTTGGTCTCGGTGTCGGCAACCGGCGCGCCGGCGTCACCGAGGCCCAGCGGGCCTGCCAGAGCCCGGCCGATCACGAACCAGGCACCGCCCGCCACGCTGAGCCAGCTGCCGAGGACGGCGGTGGCGCGGTTGCGTGAGGTCAGCAGCACCAGTCCGCCGAGCACCGTCACGACGCCGGGAAGGACTTCGAGCCAGCCCCGGCCCGTGGTCCATGCCCAGGCCTGATCAGGGGTGAAGGCGAAATCGAAATTCGGCCCGATGAACGGGATCAGGGCGCCCCACAGGCCGAGCAGGATGAGCAGGAAACCGCTGGCGGCGCCTCGGCTGCGGGGAATGGTCATGCGACCGCCTCGAGGACGGTCTGGGTGTTGGGTTCCGATCATGATGCCTCCTAGTGACGTGCCCGACGTGCGCACAGGAGTACCCCCGCCTGATCGGCGATAACCGGGGCCGACATCGATCGTTACAGGGTCGAACCCAGCGCGAGCAGCACGATCGCGATCAGCGGCAATGTCCCCTGCATCGCCGCTGCGCGGGCCTTGTCCCGTGCGGACGCGACCAGAACGACTGCCGCGGCGAGCATCGATCCCAGACCGGCATAGAGGAGGGCAGCGCCCACCGCGTCGGCGCCCGTCGCGGTCGCCGCGATGCCGACTCCCGTCACGATCGCGAGGAACAGGTTGTAGAACCCCTGGTTGAGCGCGAGCAGGCGCGTGGTCTGCGCCTCCTCCTCGCTCATCCCGAACACCGCCCGGGTGCGCGGCGACGTCCAGGTCACCGACTCCATCACGAAGATGTAGATGTGCAGGATCGCGGCGAGCGCCGCGATGACCAGCGCCGCGGTGATCACTCGAACAACCCCGCCTGGCCGAGCGCGCCCGCCCCACTGGGCGGTGTCATGCCCAGATGGGTCCAGGCCAAGCGGGTGGCGACCCGGCCGCGCGGGGTGCGCGCGATCATGCCTGCCCGCACCAGGAACGGCTCACAGACTTCCTCCACGGTCGTAGCTTCCTCCCCCACCGCCACCGCCAGAGTCGACACGCCGACGGGCCCACCACCGAAGCTGCGGGTCAGCGCGGACAGCACGGCGCGGTCGAGGCGATCGAGCCCGAGCTCGTCCACGTCGTAGACCTCCAGCGCGTATTTGGCGATGTCGCGGGTGATCACACCGTCGGCACGCACTTCGGCATAGTCGCGGACCCGGCGCAGCAGCCGGTTGGCGATACGCGGTGTTCCGCGGGAGCGGCGCGCGATCTCAGCGCCGGCGTCGGCTCCCAGCTCGATTCCGAGGATGCCGGCCGAGCGAGCCAGCACCCGCTCCAGTTCCGCGGGTTCGTAGAAGTCCATGTGGGCGGTGAAGCCGAACCGGTCGCGCAGCGGTCCTGTGAGCGCGCCGGAGCGGGTGGTGGCACCGACGAGCGTGAACGGCGCCACCTCCAGCGGAATCGACGTCGCCCCAGGGCCTTTGCCGACGACGACGTCGACGCGGAAGTCTTCCATCGCGAGGTAGAGCATCTCTTCGGCGGGGCGCGCGATGCGGTGGATCTCGTCGATGAACAGCACGTCGTGCTCGACCAGATTGGACAGCATCGCCGCCAGGTCGCCGGCGCGCTCGAGTGCAGGCCCCGACGTGAGGCGCAGCGACGAGCCCAGCTCGGCCGCGATGATCATCGCCAGCGATGTCTTGCCCAGCCCCGGCGGCCCGGACAGCAGGATGTGGTCGGGCGTCCCGCCGCGGTTCTTGGCCCCTTCGAGGACCAGCTGCAGCTGCTCGCGCACGCGCGGCTGGCCGATGAACTCACCGAGCGAGCGCGGCCGCAGACTCGCGTCGATGTCGCCCTCGCCGACGGTCAGCGCCGGGGAGACCTCCCGCTCGTCGGCGTCCCGGTCGTCTGCATCGCCGGAGAACCTGCCCATCACTTCTTCCCCAACATCGACAGTGCCGCCCGCAGGGCCCCTGAGGTGGTGGCCTCCGGGTCATCGGCGAGCACCTTGTCCGTGGCCTCCTCGGCTTGCTTCTGCGCGAAGCCGAGCCCGACGAGCGCCTCGACGACAGGCCCGCGGATACCGTGCCCGCCGGCGGCGGCGAGCCCGGACGAGGAATACGCGCCCACCTTGTCCCGCAGCGTGAGCACCAGCAGTTCGGCAGTCTTCTTGCCCACCTTGGGGATTCGGACGAGCGCGGTCACATCGCCATCACCGATGGCGGCGCGCAACGTCGGACCGTCATACATGGCCAACGCACCCAGCGCGATGCTCGGTCCGATACCGGACACACCGAGCAGCGTGAGGAAAAGGTCCCGTGCATCGGAGTCGGCGAAGCCATACAGCGTCTGGGAGTCCTCGCGCACGATCATCGCGGTGATCAGCCGAGCCTCGCTGCCGCGCCGCAACGTCGCCAGCGTCGACGGGGTGGCCATGACCTTGTAGCCGACGCCGCCGGCCTCGATCACCACGTGGTCGAGCGCGATGTCGAGGACCTCGCCGCGCACCGAGGCGATCATCGGGTGCTCTTCGACATCTTCGACGTCTTGAACGTCTTCGCGGCTTTGAGGGTCGCCTGATACTTGCGCCGCTGCTCGGCCGCCATGGCCTCCGCCTCGGCCATCCGGGCGATCATCGGCGCGCGCCAGCAGTGACAGATCGCGAGGGCCAATGCGTCGGCCGCGTCGGCTGGAGTCGGCTTCTGTTGCAGGGCAAGGATTCTCGTGACCATCTCGGTGACCTGAGCTTTGTCGGCCCGCCCGTTGCCGGTGACCGCGGCCTTCACCTCACTGGGTGTGTGGAAGTGGACGTCGATGTCCCGCCGCGCAGCCGCCAACGCAACCACGCCGCCCGCCTGCGCGGTACCCATCGCGGTGTTGGCGTTCTGGTTGGAGAACACCCGCTCGATCGCGATGACGTCAGGGGCGTGGGTGTCCAGCCAGTGCTCGACCGCGTCACTGATCGCCAGAAGCCGGTGCGCCAGCGGATGATCGGCCGGGGTCCGTACGACGTCCACGTCGAGTGCGATGACCTGCCGACCGCGCCCGCTCTGGATCACCGACAACCCGCACCGGGTCAGCCCGGGGTCGACACCCATCACCCGCACGCACGCCTCCTACAGAACATTTGTTCGAGAGCTTAGCGGTGCCGACCGACCGTCCGCGGCAGGGACACGCGCGAGGACCATGCCGCGATACTGGGGCGCCATGACGCGGCCCGCCGCCAGCAGCGGCTCCGTCGAGCGCAGCGTTCGGCCGAGCATGAACGCCCCCTCGAGAGCGCCGATCAGCGCGACGGTGACATCGCGGGCCTGCGCCTGCCCGAGTCCGCGACCCTCGAAGTACGCCGCACCACCGCAGATCCAACCGTCGAAGATGTCGCGCGTCGCCTGGCGCAGCGGCTCTACGGTGTCGGCGACCTCGGCCGCCACACTGGCCACCGGACACATGTTGGCGAAGCCGGTGGCTGCCATGTCCTCTGCGGCCTGCCGGAACACCCCGTCGACGGCGTCGCCGAGGTCGGTGTAGGCATCGACGACCGTCGGGATCAGCAGTCCGTAGGCCGCCCCGGCATTGAGCAGCGCTTCGCGCGCGATCTGCACCTTGCCGTCGCGGAAGTGGTGGTACAGCGACCCGATCGGCGCTCCCGAAGCCTCGGCGATGCCTTTCATCGCCACCCCGGCGTAGCCGCGGTGGCGCATCAGTTCGGCCGCCGCGGTCAGGATCGATTCCCTCGTGGACCTTGCCATGCTCACCTCCCGCTGCCATGCTAGAGCAATCGTTCTAGAACGACCATTCTAATGGAGGCATGATGCTGACCGTCGACACCCACGCGGGCTCCGTCGAGGTAAGGGAGGAGGGCGATCCGACCGGCGCACCCGTCGTCCTGCTGCACGGGCTGCTCATGAACGACACCCAGTGGGACCTGACGCTCCCCCACCTGCCGACCGACTGCCGCTACCTGCTGCCGATCCTGCCGATGGGCGGCCACCGGACCGCGATGCACGCCGACGCCGACCTCACCCTGCCGGGCATGGTTCGCATCGTCGCCGACGTGCTCGACGCGCTCGACCTGGCCGACGTCACGCTCGTCGTCAGCGACTGGGGTGGCCCGCTACTGCTCACCGCCGCCGGGCGCGATCAGCGGATGGGCCGGCTGGTCATCTGCCCCTCGGAAGCGTTCGACAACTTCCCGCCGGGGTGGCCCGGCAAGGTGGCGTGGCTGGCAAGCCGCACGACCGGCACCGTGGCGCTGGCGATGCGGCAGCTGCGTATCGGGTGGCTCCGTCGGCAGTACCTGATGTTCGGAATGATGGCCAAGCACCCGCTACCGGACGCGATCGTCGACGCGTGGACGGCACACGGCCTGTCGGACAGGGCAATTCGCCGCGACCTCGTCAAGTACTGCCGAACACGGTTCGACAAGCGGGAGCTGATCGAGGCGACGAATCAGCTCGCGACGTTCGACCGGCCGGCCCTGGTGCTGTGGTCGGACAACCCAGTGATGCCCGTCGCCCATGCCCGCCGTCTCACCGAGCTGCTGCCCGACGGGCGTCTGCAGATGATCGACGACGCCCACGTCCTGGTGATGCTCGACCAGCCGCAGCGCACCGCGGCGGCGCTCGCCGCTTTTCTGACTGCTACCGCCTCACCCGAAAGACGCCCGCGGCGCGCCGATCCCCGGGTCGATCGTGACCGGCCCGTCCGCTGACGGCGCGACGGGAAAGTCGAAGATCGCGGTCGGGATGTACACCGTGGCACAGGCATTCGGAATGTCGACGACCCCGGAGAGCCGACCCTCGATCGGGGCCGCACCGAGGAGGAGGTAGGCCTGCTCCGGGCTGTACCCGAACTTCGTCAGGTAGTCGATCGCGTGCAGACACGCCCGCTGGTAGGCCAGGTGCGAGTCGAGATACCGCTGTTCACCGTCCAGGGTGACCGAGGTCCCCGAGAAAGCCAGCCACTCGGAGTACTGCGGATCGGTGTTGCCCGGCATGAAGATCGCGTTTTCACTGACGCCGTAGGTCTCCATACCGCCGGGGATCACGTCGACACGCAGATCGATGAAGCCACCCATCTCGATCGCGCCGCAGAAGGTGATCTCCCCGTCGCCCTGCGAGAAGTGCAGATCGCCGACCGACAGGTTGGCCCCGTCGACGAACACGGGATAGAACACCCGACTGCCCTTGGTCAGGTTCTTGATGTCCTGGTTGCCGCCGTTCTCGCGGGGCGGCGCCGTGCGGGCCGCTTCGGCCGCGGCCTTGGTGAACGCGTCACCGGAGAGGCTTCCGAGGATCGCGTCGTTCGGCTCGGGCGGCAGCGCCAGCGGCGGAACCCGGTCCGGGTCGGTCGCGATGAGTGCGGCCTCGCGGGTGTTCCACGTGGAGAGCAACTGCGCCGACGGGGCGGTGCCCATCAACCCCGGGTGGACGATGCCGGTGAACTCCACTCCTGGCACGTGGCGCGACGTCGCCTTCTGGCCCGAGAAGTCCCAGACCGCCTTGTAGGCGTCGGGGAACTGCTCGGTCAGGAAACCGCCGCCGTTTCGCCTGGCGAAGATGCCCGTGTAGCCCCAGCCCTGCCCGGCCAGCGGACCGGAGTCTTCCTGCGGGATGGGTCCGACGTCGAGGATGTCGACGATCAACAGGTCACCCGGTTTGGCGCCCTCGACCGCGATCGGACCAGACAGGGTGTGCACGGTGGTCAGTGGCGCGTTGAGGATGTCCTCGGCCGAATCGTCGTTGTGGATCGCGCCGTCGAACCATTCGCGGCAGTGCACCCGGAACGAGTCACCCCGCTTCACCGTCACCGCTGCGGGAATGTCGGGATGCCAACGGTTGTGGCCGACCTTTTCCTGATCGGTGAACTTCTTCGTGGAGTCGAGCGGGAAGACGACGTCGGGCACGGTATCTCCTAGGGTCGCGGGAGGTTCTGGTGACGGGGATTCGTCGAGACCCGGCGCCCCGACGTCCGTGCCGTCGGAGACGACACGACGGCGGGACGATCCGCGGTGGCCCGGGTCGCGTCGTGCAACGCCATCGCGGCGCCGCCGGACCCGAGGTGCGGCGCGGAGATCATCCGACGCGCCGGACCCCGGCACGTCGGGCAGTCGACCTCGTCAGGACGGCTGTCCATCGGATGCATCTGCTGCGTGGTGCCGCACCCGGACGTGCAGCGAAACGCGTACAGGATCATGACGCTCCCTCACCGTGGTCGGGTGAACGCCACCCTACTCACCGATGGCGGGGCCCGCAGCGATCGTCAGCCGGTATCCGTCGAATGTGCTGTCGGGCAACGGCTTTGGGAGTACCTCAGTCAGTCCTCGTCGAGAGCGGCCGCGACGTCGTCGGGGATGTCGACGTTGGTGTAGACGTCCTGCACGTCGTCGCTGTCCTCCAGAGCGTCGACGAGCTTGAGCACCTTGCGCGCGCCCTCGAGGTCGACCGGGACGCTCACCGACGGCTGGAACGTGGCCTCAGCGGACTCGTAGTCGATGCCGGCGTCCTGCAGCGCCGTGCGCACCGCGACCAGATCCGTGGGCTCGGAGATGACCTCGAAGCTCTCACCCAGATCATTGACGTCCTCGGCGCCCGCGTCGAGCACAGCGGCCAGCACATCGTCCTCGGTCAGCGAGTTCTTCTCCAGCGTCACCACGCCCTTGCGGGTGAACAGGTAGGACACCGAACCCGGATCGGCCATGCTGCCGCCGTTGCGCGTCATCGCAACTCGCACCTCACCTGCGGCCCGGTTGCGGTTGTCGGTCAGGCATTCGACCAGCACGGCGACGCCGTTCGGGCCGTACCCCTCGTACGTGATGGTCTGCCAGTCGGCGCCGCCCGCTTCTTCGCCCGCGCCGCGCTTGCGGGCCCGCTCGATGTTGTCGTTGGGCACCGAGTTCTTCTTGGCCTTCTGGATGGCGTCATAGAGGGTGGGGTTACCGGCCGGATCGCCGCCGCCGGTGCGGGCCGCGACCTCGATGTTCTTGATCAGCTTGGCGAAGTTCTTGCCGCGACGTGCATCGATCACGGCCTTCTTGTGCTTTGTGGTGGCCCACTTGGAATGGCCGCTCATCTGCTCGCTACCTCTTTCACACCGACTCACGTCGACTGGCCCGTCGACTCACGGAGAAGTCCGATGGACCAGTCTACGTGCCCGTCAGCCCAGGTCCTGCTCGATATAGCGCTGCAGGGTGGGCGCGACCGCAGTCACCACCGCGTCATCGGTCCGGCGGCGCTCGCATGGTGGTGGCGGCGTATCCGGTCTCGGCGCACACCTCCCGCCCTACCGTGGAACCATGACGGAACGGCAGCTCAACGGACCACAGGACACCGGGCGCGAGTACCGCAACCTGAGCCGGCCGCGATTCGGCATCAGGCACCTGATCAACCAGCGCGTCACGGTGCGCGACGGCATCGACCTGATGGCCGACGTACACCTTCCCCGTGAGGGCGGCCGGTTCCCGGCACTCATTGCTGCCTCGCCGTACCCCCGGCAGATGCAGAACCTCGGCGCGCCTGCCGGCTTCATCGAGGCGGGCGCGACGGATTTCTGGGTGCCGCGCGGCTACGTCCACGTGATCGCCAACGTGCGCGGCACCGGCGGCTCGGGCGGGGAGTTCGGCTTCATGGACGCCCAGGAACGCCGCGACATGTACGACCTCGTGGAGTGGGCGGCCGCGCAACCGTGGTGCGACGGCAATGTCGGAATGATCGGCATCAGTTACTTCGCGATGACTCAGCTCGAGGCCGCGGTCGAGCGACCGCCGCACCTGCGTGCGATCTTTCCCGTCGCCGCGACCGCTGATCTCTACGAGGCGGCGTCCCACCACGGCCTGGCGAGTTCGTCGTTCATCACGCCGTTCCTGGCGATGATGGGGCTGACCTCGGCTCGCAGCGATGCATTCTGGCGGAGGAACCCGCTACTGGCTGTCGCCCGCCGCGTCCTGAACCTCCCGCCGGTGCACGAGAAGTTCGCGACGATGAACGGAGAGGCAGCCGTCACGATGATGCGCCAGCTGCTCAAACTCCCACACCGGCCACACCCCTGGGACGACCTGTGGCTCGACACCATGGTCAGACATCCCCTGCGCGACAGCTGGTGGGAGGAACGCAACCTGCTGCCCCTGTTGGGCGAGGTCGACGTCCCCGTCTACCTCGGCTGCGACTGGGAGAACGTCCCGCTGCACCTGCCGTCCACGTTCACCGCGTGGAAAGCGTTGCAACACAATCCGACTGTACGAATGGCGCTGTTGGGACGGTACGGCCTGACGTGGCCGTGGGAAAGCCTGCACACCGAGGCGCTGGCGTGGTACGACCACTGGCTCAACGGTGCCGACACCGGGATCATGGACGGCCCGCCCGTGCGCTACGTCCTGCCGGCTGCCGACGGTTGGCACACCAGTCGCAGCTGGCCCCCGGCCGCCGACCACCAGGAGTGGGCACTGCGCGCCGACGGCGGGCTGTCCGAGAACGAGGGCACACCCGGCACCCGGGAGTACCTGACGCTCGGCGCCGGCCTGAACCGCGCCGCCGCCAGTCCGATCGACCCGCCCGCGGTCCTGACGTGGACCTCCGATCCGCTGCCCGCAGCACTCGACATCGCCGGCCACATCGAGCTGCGACTGCACGCCAGCGCCACCGCCGCCGACACCGCCTGGCTGGCAACGCTGCGCGACGTGGCCCCGGACGGGGAGGTCACCGACGTGACCGCAGGCTGGCTGCGGGCCGGCCTGCGCACCGTCGACGAGGCGCAGAGCCGCGACGGGGCGCCCGTACTGCGCTGCGACACCGCGGTGGCCGTGCCGATCGGAGAGGTCGTCTCCTACCGCATTCCACTGGTGGCCAATGCCCGCCGCTTTGCCGCCGGCCACCGCCTGCAACTGGTGCTGACCAGCGACGACCAGAATCCACACGCCCCCGCGATCATGAACTTCCGGCATGCCAGCGTCGGCACCAGCAGCCTCAACACGGTGCACTCCACCTCCCGGCTCCTGCTTCCCGTGTTAGCTGGAACACAGTCTCTGGATGCTGATCTTACTCCGGAGTAAGGTTCTGTTGCATGACGTTCTCCCTGGAGTTGTCCTCGGACCTGTTAGACGTGCAGAAGTGGGTTCACGAGTTTGCCAACGACGTCGTCCGCCCCGCCGCCGCGGAATGGGACGAGCGCGAGGAGACCCCGTGGCCGATCATCCAGGAGGCCGCCAAGGTGGGCCTCTACTCTGTCGAGTTCTTCGCCGAGCAGGCTGCCGAACCGAGCGGGCTGGGCATGATCGTGGCGTTCGAGGAATTGTTCTGGGGTGACGCCGGCATCGCGCTGTCCATCCTCGGGACCGGCCTGGCCGCGGCCTCCGTGGCCGCGAACGGCACGCCCGACCAGGTCGGCGAATGGGTGCCGCAGATGTTCGGCTCCGTCGATGATCCCAAGGTCGCCGCGTTCTGTTCCTCTGAGCCCAATGCCGGCTCCGACGTGGGCTCGATCCTGACGCGCGCACGCTACGACGAGGCGACCGACGAGTGGGTCCTCAACGGCACCAAGACCTGGGCGACCAACGGCGGCATCGCGAACGTCCATGTCGTCGTCGCGTCGGTGCACCCGGAACTGGGCACCCGCGGTCAGGCGTCGTTCATCATCCCGCCCGGCACGAAGGGGCTGAGCCAGGGCCAGAAGTTCCTCAAGCACGGCATCCGTGCCTCGCACACCGCCGAAGTGGTGCTCGAGGACGTCCGCATTCCCGGCCGGCTGATCGTGGGCGGCAAGGAGAAGTTCGACGCCCGCATCGCCAAGGTCCGCGAGGGCAAAAAGGCCGCCGGGCAAGCGGCGATGGCCACCTTCGAGCGCACCCGTCCGACCGTCGGCGCGATGGCCGTCGGCGTGGCCCGCGCGGCCTACGAATATGCCCGCGATTACGCCACCGAGCGCGAACAGTTCGGCCGCAAGATCGGTGAGTTCCAGGCTGTCGCCTTCAAATTGGCCGACATGAAGGCCCGCATCGACGCCGCGCGGTTGCTGGTGTACCGCGCCGGCTGGATGGCCCGCAACGGCAAAGCCTTCGAGTCCGCCGAGGGCTCGATGGCCAAGTTGGTGGCCAGCGAGACCGCCGTCTACGTCACCGACGAGGCGATCCAGATCCTCGGCGGCAACGGCTACACCCGCGAATACCCAGTGGAGCGGATGCACCGCGACGCCAAGATCTTCACGATCTTCGAGGGAACCAGCGAGATCCAGCGCCTGGTGATGGCCCGCGCGATCACGGGGCTGCCAATTCGCTGAGCGCCGCAGCGCTTACACGGGCGCAACGTCGCCGAAACAGGGCGGTTCTAGCTTTGCCGAATGACCCAGGACATCGGCGATGACGTGCGCGCCGCGGCATCGGAGGCGGACCTCGACCGCCTGACCGCCACGAAGGAAACACTCGAGGACTACACGCTGCGGTTCGCGCCGCGCAGCTACCGCAAATGGTCCACCGGCGTCGTCGGCATCTCCGCCCTCGGCGGCATCGCGTACCTGGCGGACTTCGCGATCGGCGCCAACATCGGGATCTCCTACGGCACCACCAACGCGCTGTGGGGCATCCTCATCTTCGCCGTCGTGATCTTCCTGACCGGTTTCCCGCTGGCCTTCTACGCCGCGCGGTACAACATGGACCTCGACTTGATCACCCGCGGAAGCGGTTTCGGTTACTACGGCTCCGTCGTCACCAACGTCATCATGGCGACGTTCACGTTCATCTTCTTCGCCCTCGAAGGCTCGATCATGGCTCAGGGCCTCCAGCTGGGGCTCGGCATCCCGCTGTGGATCGGGTACGCCGCGTCGACGCTGATCATCTTCCCGCTCGTCATCTACGGCATGAAAGTGCTGTCCACACTGCAGGTCTGGACGACACCGCTGTGGCTCATCCTGATGGTCGCACCGTTCGTGTACCTCGTGGTCAGCCATCCCGAGTCGGTCAGCCAGTTCTTCGCCTACCAGGGCGAGAACGGCAACGGCGGCTTCAACCTCGGCTACACCCTGCTGGCCGCGGGTGTCTGCCTGTCGCTGATCGCGCAGATCGCCGAGCAGATCGACTACCTGCGGTTCATGCCGCCGAAAACGCCGGAGAACAAACGCAGTTGGTGGACGTGGATGATCCTCGCCGGTCCCGGCTGGGTCTTCTTCGGTGCCATCAAGCAGGTCGTCGGGCTGTTCCTCGCGGTGTACCTCATCGCCAACGTCGCCGACAGCGCAGGCGTGGCCAATCAGCCGGTGCACCAATTCCTGGAGATCTACGAGAACTTCCTGCCGGGATGGTTGGCGATGACCCTGGCTGTGGTGCTCGTCGTCATCAGCCAGATAAAGATCAACGTGACCAACGCCTACTCGGGGTCGCTGGCGTGGACCAACTCGTTCACCCGGGTCACCAAGCGCTACCCCGGCCGGCTCGTCTTCCTCGGCTTCAACCTGCTGATCGCGCTGATCCTGATGGAAGCCAACATGTTCGACTTCCTGAACACGATTCTCGGCTTCTACGCGAACTGCGGTATGGCCTGGGTCGTCGTGGTGGCCTCCGACATCGTGATCAATAAGTACCTGCTCAAGATCTCCCCGCAGGCACCGGAGTTCCGCCGCGGCATGCTGTACGCGATCAACCCGGTCGGGTTCGGGTCGATGCTCATCGCGGCCGGGGTGTCGATCCTCGCGTTCTTCGGCGGCCTGGGCGAGGCGATCCGGCCCTACTCCCCGCTGGTGGCGATCGGACTGGGCCTGGTGCTACCGCCCGTTTTCGCCGTGGCGACCCGCGGGAGGTACTACCTGCGCCGCACGGACGACGGCATCGACCTGCCGATGTACGACGAGCTCGGCAACCCGTCCGGCGAGCATCTCACCTGTCATGTGTGCCACCACGATTTCGAGCGGCCGGACATGGCGAAGTGCCAGACACACGATGCGTTCGTGTGCTCGCTGTGCCTGTCCACTGACAAGATCGCCGACCATGTCCTGCCCGCCCAGGCGTGATGTCGGCTAGGACAGGGAGTCGACGAAGAGCTTGTGGACGCGCCGATCGCCGGTGACCTCCGGGTGGAACGCCGTCGCGAGCGTGCGGCCCTGCCGCACGGCAACCGGGTGGCCCGCGGCGGTGGCGAGCACCTCGACGTCGGCCCCGACGCGTTCCACCCACGGCGCCCGGATGAACACCGCGTGCACCCTGCCGTCGAGGCCCTGGAACGCGATGTCCTCTTCGAACGAGTCGACCTGGCGACCGAAAGCGTTGCGCCGCACGGTCATATCGATGCCACGCAGTGGCAGCGCCTCTCGGCCGGGCACCCCGGCGTCGGCGATCTCGGTGGCCAGCAGGATCATGCCGGCACACGAACCGTAGGCAGGCATACCCTCGGACAGCCGGGCCCGCAACGGCTCGAGCAGATCGAATGCACGCAGCAGATGGCTCATCGCCGTCGACTCGCCACCGGGGATCACCAAGCCGTCCACCCGCGCCAACTCGTCGGCCCGGCGCACCGTGGAGGCATCGGCCCCGGCCTCGCGCAGCGCGGCGAGGTGTTCGCGGGTGTCCCCCTGCAGCGCGAGCACCCCGACCCGGGGCGCGCTCACGTGCTCGGGCGGGTGAATTCGCGGGAGTAGCGGGTCAGGCCCTCCTGCATCACCGCAGCGACCATCTCGCCGTACTGGTTGAAGATCTTGCCCTGCGTCAGCGACCGTCCGCCGCACGCCGACGGCGACGACTGGTCGTAGAGCAACCACTCGTCGGCGCGGAACGGCCGCATGAACCACATCGCGTGGTCGAGCGAGGCGACCTGCAGATGCTTGCGCTCGTCGGGGTAGTTGACCTGCGCCGAGCCCAGCAGCGTGAGGTCGCTCATGTAGGCGAGCGCGCAGATGTGGAGCACCGGATCATCCGGCAACGGATCGCGATGCCGGAAGTACACCTGTTGCTGCGACGCCTTGTTGGGCAGAAGTGTCATCTGATCGCGAGGCACGATCCGGACGTCCCACTCGTCGAACTGACGGAAGCTGGCGTCGTCGAAAACCCTGCTGGCGGACTTGAAGTCGACCATGTCGTCGGGTGGGGGCGCGGTCGGCATCGCATCCTGGTGCTCGATGCCGCTCTGGTCGGTCTGAAACGACGCCGACATCGAGAAGATCGTCTCGCCGTGCTGGATCGCGTTCACGCGGCGTGTCACGAAGGACCCGCCGTCACGCAGCCGCTCCACCGTGTACACGGTGGGCGACCGTGCGTCGCCTCCGCGCAGGAAGTAGCCGTGCAGCGAATGGACCTGGAACTTGGGGTCGACGGTCCGTACCGCCGAGACCAGCGACTGGCCGGCGACATGCCCGCCGAAGGTGCGCTGCAGGAACCCCGACTCGGGACTGAACACACCACCGCGGTAGATGTTGACCTCGATCTGCTCCAGGTCGAGGATCTCTTCGATCGCCACAGTGTCAGTGCCGTCTGCTCTTCGCGCAGGCGCTCATCGCCCTACCAGCCTCGCTCAGCGAGCCGATGGGGCACCGGGATGTCGTCGACGTTGATGCCGACCATGGCTTCGCCAAGACCGCGCGATACCTTGGCCAGCACGTCGGGGTCGTCGTAGAAGGTGGTGGCCTTGACGATCGCGGCAGCCCGTTCAGCGGGGTTGCCGGACTTGAAGATTCCCGAGCCGACGAAGACGCCTTCGGCGCCGAGCTGCATCATCATCGCCGCGTCGGCGGGGGTCGCGATGCCCCCGGCGGTGAACAGCGTCACCGGTAGCTTGCCCGCCTGCGCGACCTCGACCACCAGATCGTAGGGCGCCTTCAATTCCTTTGCGGCGACGTACAGTTCGTCTTCCGACAGCGACGTGAGGCGGCGGATCTCGCCGCCGATCTTGCGCATGTGGGTGGTGGCGTTGGAGACGTCGCCGGTGCCGGCCTCGCCTTTGGAGCGGATCATCGCCGCGCCCTCGGTGATGCGCCGCAGCGCCTCACCGAGGTTGGTGGCACCGCACACGAACGGAACGGTGAAGCGCCACTTGTCGATGTGGTTGGCGTAGTCGGCCGGGGTGAGCACCTCGGACTCGTCGACGTAGTCCACGCCGAGGCTCTGCAGGATCTGCGCCTCGACGAAGTGGCCGATGCGGGCCTTCGCCATCACCGGAATCGTGACGGCGGAGATGATCCCCTCGATCATGTCGGGATCGCTCATCCGCGACACCCCGCCCTGGGCGCGGATGTCCGCGGGGACCCGCTCGAGTGCCATCACCGCGACCGCGCCCGCGCCCTCGGCGATCTTCGCCTGTTCGGGGGTGACGACGTCCATGATCACGCCGCCCTTGAGCATCTCCGCCATGCCGCGCTTCACCCGCGCCGTACCGCGGGTGCCGTGACTCTGGGCGCCTTCGGTTTCCACTGTCCACTCCTTCAATCGCTACCGATTCAGTGTAAATGCGGCGGCAACTCGATTCGATCCGCAGGTCAGCGGATGGGGCGTACCGGCTGCCGGGCGATTGTCTCGGGCCGATCGGCCAGCTCATTCGCCTCGTCGAGCAGATCGGCGAGCTGACGCGGATAGACCGCCTGTCCACCGGCAACCAGTTCGGCGATGATTGTCGCATCGCACCACCGGTGACCATGAATGTAGGTCCGTTCCAGGCGTGACCGGCCGCCATCGGACGGCTCGAACCGCGCGGTGCGATGTACGAAGTACATCTCCTCGCTGCGGAACACGGCTCCGTTGAACGGGATGGTCGCGTCGCGGCGCCACACCGGTCCGATCATGTCCTCAGGCCGCACGCGTAGGCCGGTCTCCTCCTCGAGCTCGCGAGCGGCCGTCTGCGCGAGCGACTCCCCCACCTGCGCCGCACCGCCGATAGTGAACCACCAGCGCGGCGCAGGCTCGACCGGGCTCTGCGGATCCGATCCGCACAGCAGTAGGACGGCGCCCTTGTCGTCGAGCAACAGCACCCGCGCGGACGTGCGCGCCGTCGGCGGCGCGGCCTCGCGCGTCGACACCTCCCCACCCTCGGAGATCTCGAAGTACTCGGGCATCGCCGCGGTGCCGCCGAGCCGCAGCGCCCGCACCGCGGGACGTTCCCGCAGCGCCAAGGTGTCGCGCACCGCATCGTTGTGGAAACGCCGGGCGAGCAGCACCCGGGCCTCCGCGTCGGCCAGCTCGGCCACCAGGGCGCGCGGCAGCGATGCCGGATCGACCCGGGCCAACGCCGCCGACAGCTCGTTCTCGGCGGCCTCGCGTGCCGGCCGCGGGGCCCGCTCGGCGGCATCGGCCAGAGCGGCCAGTCGTTTTCCGTCCGGCCCGACTCCGTACGCGTCGACCGCGACGGCGCGCGCCACCACGGCGCGCCGCGCCAGCGCCCCGTCGAGCGCCTGCCAGGACAGGTCGTAGCGCACGTGCAGACGGTCGAGACGGTGCGCGGTCTGGTAGGCCCACAGGGCGATCACGGCGATGACGGCGACGACCAGCGCGATCACCACCGCGCTCACCCACGTGATCACAGCCGGCTGCCCCCTGCAGCCCGCACTTTCACACCGGAGCCGGCCACCGTCTCGTACACCCGCATGATCTGCAACGCGACCACCGACCAGTCATAGCGCTGCACGAGTTGAGTCGCGCACTCGACGTATGCGGCCCGGCGGGCGTCGTCGGCGAGCACGTCGATCAATCCGGCGGCCAGGGCGTCCGGATCGTCGACAGTCACCAACCGGCCGCCGCGGCCGTCGTCGAGCACGCGGCGGAACGCATCCAGGTCACTGGCCACCACGGCGGTACCTGCGGCCATCGCCTCGACCAGCACGATGCCGAAACTCTCCCCACCGGTGTGCGGCGCGCAGTAAACATCGGCACTGCGCATGGCCGCAGCCTTCTGCTTGTCGTCGACCTGACCGAGGAACCGCAGATGCCGCGCCAGCGGACCGGCCGTCTCGCGCAGTTCCGCTTCGTCGCCGCGCCCCACCACCAGCACCTCGATGTCGGCGAACCGGTCGACCACGGCGGGCAGCGCACCCACCAACACCGACATGCCCTTGCGCGGTTCGTCGAAGCGACCGAGGAACAGGATCGACCGTCCCGGGCGCGGATAGCCCTCGAGCAGCGGCGCGGTGGCGAACGAGGCGACGTCGACGCCGTTGGGAATCTCGACCGCGTCGCTGCCCAGCGCCTCCATCTGCCAGCGGCGGGCCAGGTCCGACACCGCAATGCGGCCGACGATCTTCTCGTGCATCGGCCGCAGGATCGGTTCGAACACCGACAGCGTCAACGACTTGGTCGTCGACGTGTGGAACGTCGCGACGATCGGCCCCTCGGCGATGTTGAGCGCCAACATCGACAGGCTGGGCGCGTTGGGTTCGTGCAGGTGCAACACGTCGAAATCGCCCTGCTGCAGCCACTTCTTGACCTTGCGGTGTGTCGCCGGCCCGAAGCGCAGCCGTGCGACCGACCCGTTGTACGGGATGGGTACGGCCTTTCCGCCGGAGACCACGTACTCCGGCAGCGACGTCTCGGCATCGGGCGAGGCCGGGGCGAGCACGCTGACCTCGTGGCCGGCGGCGTGCATCACCTCCGCGAGTTGCAGCACGTGAGACTGCACACCGCCGGGCACGTCGAAGCTGTACGGGCACACCATCCCGATGCGCATCAGGACGCCTCCAACCTCGCCCTGCGCTCCTCGGAGAGGTCGGCCAGCCATTGCGGTTGCATCATGTGCCAGTCGGCGGGATAGGTGGCGATGTTGTCGGCGAACCGGTCGGCCAACGCCTGGGTGATGGCGGTGACGTCGCCCGACGAAGTGTCGATTTGCGGGTAGACCTTGGTCCCCCACCCGTCGCCGTCGAACCAGCAGTGCGCGGGGAACAACGCAGCTCCGGTGGTGAGCGCGAGTTTCGCGGGCCCGGCGGGCAGCCGGGTGGGCTCACCGAAGAAGTCGACCTGCACGCCGCGCCTGCTGAGGTCGCGATCGGACATCAGACACACGATGCCGTTGTCGTTCAGCCAGTCGCAGAGCACGTCGAACGGCGGACGCTGCCCCCCGGACGACGGAATCACCGTGAAGCCCAGACTTTCCCGATAGGCCAGGAAGCGGTTGTACAGCGACTCGGGTTTGAGCCGTTCGGCGACCGTGGCGAACGTGCCGAAGTTCTGCGCCAGCCACACCCCCGCCATGTCCCAGTTGCCGCTGTGCGGCAGCGCGAGGATGGCACCGCGACCGTGTTCGAGGGCGTCGAACGCCATGCCGATGTCGATGACGTCCAGCCGGCGACCGAGTTCGTCATGGTCCATCGACGGCAACCGGAACGCCTCGCGCCAGTACCGGGCGTAGGACGCCAGCGAGGCGTACATCAACTCGTCGGGCACGTCCTGCGGTGCGGTGCCGATCACCCGGGCCAGGTTCCTGCGCAGCTGATCGGGTCCGCCGCCACGCGCGGCGTACCAGGCGCCTGCTCCGAACGCGTTGCGGGCCACGATTTCTGGAGCGGCTCGGACCAGACGCCAGCCCGCCGCGTAACCCCAGTCGCTGAGGTTGTCCCCGAACGGAATCCTCATGGGTCGGTGGTTTCGGGTTTCTCGGCGCTGTCGGCCGGGGTGAGGGGATCCATCGCTCCGGACGACACGCGCACGCTGTGCAGCCGCTGCCCGACGGTGAGCACACTGGTCACCGCGAGCACCCACATCGCCACCGGTAGCAGCCAGTGCAGCGGCAGGAACGGCACCCCGGACAGACCGGCGCCGGCGAGCACGATGACGAGCCGCTCCGGCCGCTCGATCAGGCCGCCGTCGCCGGTGAGCCCGCTCGCCTCCGCCCTGGCCTTGATGTACGAGATCACCTGGGAGGACACCAAACAGATCATGGTGGCGACGACGAGTCCGGTGCTGTGCAGCCCGAACGCCGCCCACCAGAGCAGCCCGCAGAAGATCGCGCCGTCACTGATGCGGTCACAGGTCGCGTCGAGCACCGCGCCGAAGCGGCTGCCACCGCCGCTCTCCCGGGCCATCGCCCCGTCGAGCATGTCGGCGAGCACGAACACGAAGACCGTGAACGCGCCCCACCACAACTGGCCCATCGGGAACAGCGTCAACGCACCGAGCACCGATCCGGCGGTCCCCAGGATCGTCACGCTGTCGGGGGTCAGCCCCAGGCGCAGAGCACCTTTGGCCGCGGGCCGCGACAGTTTGGCATACGCCGCCCGGGTCATCAGGTAGAAGTCGCTCACGGCTGGCGATCCCACTCGCCGGCCAGCAGCTGACGGGTATCGCGAAGCAACTGCGGGATGATCTTCGAATCCCCGATGACCGTGATGAAGTTCGCGTCACCGCCCCAGCGGGGCACCACATGCATGTGCAGATGCTCCGACAACGAGCCGCCCGCCGAGGTACCCAGGTTCAGCCCGACGTTGAAGCCGTGCGGACGCGACACCGCCTTCATCACCCGGATGGCCTTCTGCGTGAACGCCATCAACTCGGCACTCTCCTCGGCGGTCAAGTTCTCCAATTCTGCGACCCGCCGATACGGCACCACCATCAGGTGTCCCGGGTTGTAGGGGTAGAGGTTGAGTACCGCGTAGACCAGCTCACCGCGCGCGACGACGAGGCCGTCCTCGTCGGACATGTTGGGGATGTCGGTGAACGGTTCCGAGGACGCCGCCGATCCCGGCTTCACGGCGTCGACGATGTAGTTCATCCGGTGGGGTGTCCACAACCGCTGCAAACGGTCGGGTTCACCTACCCCGCGGTCTACGATCGTGTCGTCGGAGTCCACGTCAGCCCTCGCCTGCCTGCGTCGCGACGGTGACGAGTTCTGCTGTCGGAGCGGCGTTTTCGCGCCGCCTCACCCAGTCGACGATGGCCTGCACAGCCGCATCCCGTCCGACACCGTTGATCTGCGTGCGATCGCCGAACCGAAACGACACCGCCCCTGCCTCGACATCGCGGTCTCCCGCGAGAAGCATGAACGGAACCCGCTGATTGGTGTGATTAACGATCTTCTTGGCCATCCGGTCGTCGCTGGTGTCGACCTCCGCCCGAATCCCGTGCTTCTTCAGATCGGCCGCCACCTCCAGCAGGTAGTCGACATGGCCCTCGGCCACGGGGATCCCCACCACCTGCACCGGCGCGAGCCAGGCCGGGAACGCACCGGCGAAATGCTCGGTGAGGATGCCGAAGAACCGTTCGATCGATCCGAACAGTGCACGGTGGATCAGCACCGGACGCTTGCGGGTGCCGTCGGCGGCGGTGTATTCGAGCTCGAAACGATCCGGCATGTTGAAGTCGAGCTGAATGGTCGACATCTGCCAGCTGCGTCCCAACGCGTCGCGCACCTGCACCGAAATCTTCGGACCGTAGAAGGCGGCGCCACCGGGATCGGGAACCAGTTCCAGCCCTGAGGATTCCGCCACCTCGCGCAGCGTCTCGGTGGCCTCCTCCCAGATCTCGTCGGAGCCGACGAACTTGTCCGGGTCCTTGGTCGAGAGCTCCAGGTAGAAGTCGTCGAGGCCGTAGTCGGCGAGCAGCTCCAACACGAACTGCAGCAGCCGGGCCAGCTCGTCACGCATCTCTTCGCGGGTGCAGTAGATGTGCGCATCGTCCTGGGTCATCCCGCGAACCCGCGTCAGCCCGTGGATCACCCCGGACTTCTCGTACCGGTACACGCTGCCGAATTCGAAGAGCCGCAACGGAAGTTCGCGGTAGGACCGTCCCCGCGAGCGGTAGATCAGATGGTGCATCGGGCAGTTCATCGGTTTGAGGTAGTAGTCCTGCCCCGGCTTGCGGACCGAGCCGTCCTCGTTGAACTCCGCGTCGATGTGCATCGGCGGGAACATGCCGTCGGCGTACCACTCCAGGTGACCGGAGGTGATGTAGAGCTGTTCCTTGGTGATGTGCGGGGTGTTGACGAACTCGTAGCCGGCCTCGATGTGCTTGCGTCGCGAGTACTCCTCCAGCTCGCGCCGCACGATGCCCCCCTTGGGGTGGAAAACCGGTAGGCCGGAACCCAATTCGTCGGGGAAGCTGAACAGATCGAGCTCGACGCCGAGCTTGCGGTGGTCGCGCCGCTGAGCCTCTTCGATCAGCTCGAGGTGCCGGTCGAGTGCCTCCTGCGACTCCCAGGCGGTGCCGTAGATGCGCTGCAGACTGGCGTTGGCCTGGTCGCCACGCCAGTAGGCTGCCGAGCTGCGGGTCAACTTGAACGCCGGGATGTAGCGGGTGGTCGGGATGTGCGGACCGCGGCACAGATCACCCCAGACACGCTCGCGTGTACGGGGATTGAGGTTGTCGTAGGCCGTCAGTTCGTCGCCGCCGACCTCCATCACCTCGGGATCGTCGGCACCCGACTTGTCGTCGATCAGCTCGAGCTTGTAGGGCTCACCGGCCAGCTCCGCGCGGGCTTCGTCTTTGGACGCGAAGACGCGGCGCTCGAAGAGCTGACCGTCCTTGACGATCTTGCGCATCCTCTTCTCGAGCGCCTCGAGGTCTTCAGGAGTGAACGGTTCGGCCACATCGAAGTCGTAGTAGAAGCCGTCGGTGATCGGCGGACCGATACCCAGCTTGGCTTCGGGGAACATGTCCTGCACCGCCTGGGCGAGCACGTGTGCCGCCGAGTGGCGGATGACGCTGCGCCCGTCATCGGTGTCGGCCGCGACGGGGACGACGTCGACGTCGGTATCGGGAGTCCAGGACAGGTCACGCAGCCTCCCGTCGGCATCACGGACGACGACGACGGCGTCGGGCGCACCGCGCGACGGGAGCCCGGCCTCACGCACCGCCGCGGCGGCGGTCGTCCCGGCAGCGACCCGGATCGGGGCTGCTGGTGCGGGGCGAGCGGGCGCGGTCATGAGAGGTTCTCCCAACGTTGGTGCAGTTCTGTGGCGCGATCGACCGAACGGGCTCGGCGACCGCGACCATGCTATCGGTGCACGGGCTCAGGACCCGATACCAATAGGGCTTTGCAGCCAGGGCCAGTCGATACCGACCAGTCGGGCCGCGAAATTGAGCGCCCCGAGCAGCCACAGCGTCCCGATGACGACGGCGGCGGTGAAGACGACGCCCAGGATCTTCACCCACAGGCCCTGGCGTGAGAACCAGTCCATCACCTTGTCGTAGCGCTCTCGGACCCAGGCCAGCAGCCGGCGCGCCCAGTCGAATTCGGTGGCCAGGATGCCGAGCCCGACGAACACGATCGCCCAGCCGGGACCGGGGTACGGGATGGCGACGATGCCGGCGGCGAACACGACGGTGCCGATCACCCCGACGGCGACCCGGTACACCAGGTTGGCGACCGGACGTTCGCGCAGGCGATCACGCCAACCCCGCCAGCGGCGTGAGAGCGCGTTCCGTGTCCCGTCGGTCATGGCTGCCCGGGCTTCAGCTTGACGAACAGCGAGTGCGCCTCGGCCAGCACCTGGTCTCCGTCGAGCAGCCGGCCCGAGACGAAGATCTTGCGACCGACGATGTCGTCGATGCCGGAATCGACCTGCAATTCCTTGTCCACCGGCACGATCTTGCGGTAGTCGACGTGCAGGAACGCAGTGCGCTGCGCGCGGCTGCGGCCCAGCTTGGCGGCGGTGAAGCCGAGCAGCGAGTCGAAGAGGTGCGCGATCGTGCCGCCGTGTGCAGCTCTGTTGCGGCCGAGGTGGTATCGGCGGAACAGGGCAGTGCCGCCGATCCGCTCGTCGTCGGTGACATGCAGGTCGACCGGCACCCCCAGGATGTTGCCACGGTTGGGCAGGTCCATCCGCCGTCCCGACGGCGACGCCCACTCGTCGGCGTCGAACGGTGCGAGCAGTTCCGATGCCTGCTCGATCAAATCGGCGGCGGCGGTGACGACGTCATCGGGGGCGTCGGCGGCGCGCGCGTGATCCTGCAAGGTGCGCACCGCCTCGACGAAGCGTCCGTAATCGGGGCCGCCGCGAGTGGTGGGCTGCGGCGGATTGAAGCCGCCGCCGGAATGGACGTCGGCGGAGTCGGTGGCGCTCACCCGCTCACCGTATTGGTTGGCTCAGCTCTGGGCCGCACCGGCTTTGCTCAGCGTTTCGAACTCGTCGTCACTGAGCTCGATCTCGCCGGCCGCCACGTTCTCCTCGAGGTGGGCCACCTTGGACGTGCCCGGGATGGGCAGCATCACCGGGGAGCGCTTGAGCAGCCATGCGAGTGCCAGCTGCGAGGCTGTGGCGCTGTGCTCGGCGGCGATGCGCTGGAGCGGACCGTCAGCCGCCGCCAGCGGACCGGCCGCCAGCGGGAACCACGGGATGAACGCGATGCCTTGGGCCTCGCACGCGTCGACGAGAGGTTCGGCTCCGCGGGTAGTCAGGTTGTACATGTTCTGCACCGAGACGATCGGCGCGACCTTCTGCGCGGCCTCGAGCTGATCGACGCTGACCTCCGAGAGCCCGATGTGGCGGATCTTGCCTTCGTTCTTGAGCGCCAGCAGCTCCCCCACCTGGTCTTCGGCGGGGAACTTGTCGTCGATGCGATGCAATTGGAAGAGGTCGATGGTGTCGACTCCGAGGCGGCGCAGGCTCATCTCGCACTCCTGCCTCAGATAGGCCGGATACCCGAGAACGGGCCACTGATCGGGGCCGGTGCGCAGCAGCCCCGCCTTGGTGGCGACGACGACTCCGTCGTAGGGATGCAGCGCCTCTCGGATCAATTCCTCGGAGACATACGGACCGTATGAGTTCGCGGTGTCGATGAAGTTCACCCCGAGTTCCACGGCTCGACGCAGCACGCGCAGACACTCGTCGCGGTCGGCGGGCGGACCCCACACGCCCTTGCCGGTCAGGCGCATCGCCCCGAAAGCCAGGCGATTCACGGTCAGATCGTTGCCCAGGGTCAGCGTCGTCGCAGTCACCACACCGACGGTACGCCCGCGATGCGAAGCTCGACTGATGAGACTCAGCGATCTGGCCGGGCTGCCGTTGACCTACCCCGACGTGGGCGCCACGGCCCGCACCCCGCCGCCCGGTTACCGGTTCTTGCGAAGAACTGCGGTCATTGGTTCGGGGCGTGCGCGTTTCGAGCAGGCGGCCGCAGCAGGGATGCGGTTCGGCATGCTGCGAGGTGCCGGGCTTCGCATCGAGGCGACCACACCGACTGCCCAGGAAGGGACCGACGTGCTCGGGCACCTGGGCCCGATGGTCGCCCCGTGCCGGGTGGTCTATGTCGTCGACGAACCGGACAGACGCGGATTCGCCTACGGCACCCTGCCCGGCCACGCTGTTCGCGGCGAGGAGCTGTTCCTGGTGCGCTACGACAGCACGGCCGATCAGGTGATTGCCGAGGTCGCCGCGTTCTCTCGGCCCGCGCGGTGGTGGAGCCGAATAGGGGCGCCCGTGACCTCATGGATGCAGAAATTGATTGCTGCTCGGTATCTCAAGGCACTGTGAGCCGGCTCGGACGGAACCGCTCACCAAAGCGTCAGCATCATGCCGAGGTGGTTTGCGGTGGTCAGCGGTAGATTGTAGGCCGAATTGACGTAAGAGTTTGGACGGTGGCGGTGGAAGCTCAGGCTGACGTGGACGCGGCGCATCTGCGTGTGGCGGAATTGGTGCGCGGTCTGCACAACAGACCCGATACCGACGCCGATACGGTGATCGCTGAATTGGCAGAACACGCGGCCGCCGAAATTCCGGGCGCGCAGTACGCGGGCATCACACTGACCCGCAACGCCCGCCAGATCGAAACACCCGCCGCGACGTCGCATTGGCCGCTTCTGCTCGACAAGATCCAGCAGCGTTACCACGAAGGGCCGTGCCTCACGGCGGCCTGGGACGAGCAGACGGTCCACGTGCCCGACCTCGAGACCGAGACTCGATTTCCCAACTATCGACGCGACGCCCTGGCCGAGACTCCGATCCGATCGATCATGGCCTTTCAGCTCTTCATCGCTGGAGAGACCCTCGGCGCCCTCAACGTCTACTCCGAGGAACCCGACGTCTTCTCCGCCGATTCACGGACCATCGGCATGATCTTCGCCGCGCACTCCTCGGTGGCCTGGAATTCGGCCCGCCGGGAGGAGCAGTTCAAGCGCGCGCTGTCCAGCCGCGACATGATCGGCCAGGCCAAGGGCATGATCATGGAACGCTACCGGGTGGATGCGGTGCAGGCCTTCGACGTCCTCCGCAAGCTGTCCCAGGATTCCAACGTGCCGCTGATCCAGGTCGCCACCGATCTGGTCGCCGGGGCGCTGGCCGAGAACGAGAAGACGGACCGCTAGCTGCCAGCGCGAGGCGGTTGATCCGCTCGCCGTGCACCAGGTACGGCATCGAGTCGCGTCGTCGCGATCACTGCACCTCGGTGCTGTGGCCGGCGCCGGCCTGGCTGAGAGTCGACTCAGCCAGGCCGAAGCCATCTACCGACCTTCCCAGCGATCGCGGCGGTCACCGCCGGTGACTGGTGCCCGCGCGACATCCGCATCGGTGGCGGGGGCGTGAGCGGCCCCGCCCCCCTGGGACGCCGACCAGTCCGTGCCGACGCAGAGGAGGTCGGACGGCACCGGAATCTCGTTGGGCAGCGGCACCGGCAGACCCGGAATCGACGGGAGATTCAGCGGGGACGGCGCGATGAGATTGGAGACGCCCGTGGCGAGCAGGGGGGTCACCGCATCCGGCACAGGAGGCGCGGAGATCGACACGGCCGCAGGGGCGCCGGGCGCAGGAGCCGGCGGCGGAGGCAGGGCTCCGGCCACCGACGATGCGGCGTCCTGGACCGTGCGCAGCACCCCAGGCGGAGTGAGCAGATCGCGCACCGTCAGCGAGTTACCGGGCGTACCCGGGATCGGAGACGACGGGACACCACTGGTCGCACCCACTGATGCGGGCGGGGTCGGCGGCACCGGCGGTGTGGCGGCACCGGCGGGAACCGTCACAGCAGCACCCGGACCACCCGGCACCGGCGGCGTCACCGCGCCAGCAGGAACCGCCACCGGAGCACCCGGCACACCCGGCACCGGCGGCGTCACCCCACCAGCAGGAACCGCCACCGGAGCACCCGGCACACCCGGCACCGGCGGCGTCACCGCGCCAGCAGGAACCGCCACCGGAGCACCCGGCACACCCGGCACCGGCGGCGTCACCCCACCAGCAGGAACCGCCACAGCACCACCCGGACCACCCGGCACCGGCGGC
>NZ_JAKRFN010000040.1 GCF_022348085.1 Mycobacterium sp. PSTR-4-N
AAGTTACCACACCTGCGAGCGAAATCCGTCTACCAGGAGGAACACGAAAGTGGTTCAATGAAGCGCATCCGGCGCTGGTCCCATGCGCCAGATATACGCGTCAACTTCAGGTTGATTCGCGACCTTCAGGCCCGGAGTGCAAGAGGTGTGTGGTCTGCGGTGGGGCGACGGAAGGGGGTCGTACGGCTGGGAGCTGAGTGGGCGGTGCGCGGTGGTGAGGGACGCGGGCTACGGGCGCGGTGGAAGTGACTGGCGGTAGACGGATGCGGTGAAGGCGAAAAAATTGGTGAGAGGCGAATGTGGCTGCGGTGGTGGCCCGGTCGCCGGTGAACCTTCTACTGTCGGCGACCATGACAGCAGCAACGTCCAAGGTGGAAGCCAGGCGCCGGGCACGCGAAGCGACCCGACGCGCCAACGAGGAACGCGCCGCGCGGGATAAGGCGAACATCGATGACGCCGCAGACTTTCTCGTCGCGGTCGGCAAGGTCGCCGAAGCCGAAACGTGGAAGACGGAGCGCTTGGCCCAGCTGCGCGCGCAGGTCGACGCAGAAGCGGCCAAGCGGGTGGCCGGCCATCGGGCCAAGGCCGGCGCGGCGGTCGCACGTATGCAGGGCCGTGGTGAGACGCTGACGACCATCGCCGCACGGACCGACGTCGGAATCGGGATCGTCCGCACCATGGCACGGCATGCTCCGAAATCCGAGAAGCGGACCGCCGGGAATGGTTCACATGCACAAGGTCTGGAGGCATTGTCCGACTCGACCGCCCAGGGGATTGCCGCCAACGCTGGCCAGCCTCCGGCGGACGCAGCCTCGGCGTGACGCACTGCGCAACGGTGCATTGAGGCCGGTGGTGCACGACGATGCGCACAGCCAGGGTGCCGGGGGTCGGCGGGTGCGTGGGCCGTCATGGAGGTGCGCCGTTACGCCGGTCGGGCCGCTGACGCACGCGCCGGTCGCGCCCCTGGTGCTGCGAACCGGCCTGTGCGTCCGACTACACCAGGTCTGCCCAACGCGGTGGGGAGCGCTCGACGTGGCAGGGGCTGCGCAGCGGTAACGGGAACACCCGGGAGCAGGGTTACAGCACCAGTGGAGCGGGCCGCGGTGGCCGCGCTGAATGTCAGTGCCGGCGAATAGGTTCAACGGCCATCTGAAGCGCGGGACAGCTGGTTGTTGATCAGCGTGTGCACGCTGCCGAGATCACGCGCCTTCACAGCCATGTCGTCTGCGGCCCAGCGGCTTCGGACTGCAACATCTGGACCGGCGCGATCGGCGCCGATGGCTACGGTCAGCTCTACCCGACCCGCGAGCGTTCAGGACTGTGCGTTCGCCCGCACCGCTACGCGTTGGCGATCGTGTCCGGTGTGGTGGCCGCTGGGGTGCTCGGGCTCCACGAATGCGACAACCGGTGTGCGTCAAGATCTCGGCGGCGACAGAACCCCATCAGCACGTCGGTCGGCCCGCAGGGTGACAACATGGAGCGGATGGCGCGGATGCGTCGCGGCGGCGGCCGATATGCGGTGCGACGCCTCGACGGTCGCGGCATTCGACGGGAACGGTCGGCGACGCTGCGTGAGGCGGTGCGCCATGGTGGGACGCGGCTGTTGTGCAGGCGGCGCTGCTCGGTCATCAGGCCACGCTGTGGTGACATACGTTAGGGCCCCTGGAGCCGGTGCGTGTGGGACCGGGTGCGGCGAGCTGGATGGTCTGGCGCGTGGTGTCGCAGTGCCGAGCTGGGGGGCTGAAAGGGTGTGCGGCGGTGGTGTCGCGCGCGGGCGCTTAGCCGCGCTGCAGGAGTACCGCGTCGCGGGACGACAGCACCGTGTTGGCGTCTAACCACACGGGCGGCGCAGAAACTCCGGCGTGCGGCCCAGCAGATGCGGTGCTGCCCGATCGGCCGTGGCCGTGGCCGGTGAGATCGACGCGCGGCGTGTCGCTCAACGCGCAAGCTCGAAAGTGACTGCTCGACGCGGCGGGCAAGAATGCCTGAGGTAAGCGAGAGTTGCCTTGCCGCGTTTGATGGGTGCGATCGCATTCTTCTGAGCTCTCGTAGCACCTGCCGTTGGCCAGAACGGTCGCGTGGTTGGCCGGGTGGCGCGGATGGTGCCTGCCGGGTGTCCTCGTCATCGCCCCTGTATCGGATGTGCCACGCCGTGCTATTCGGGGATGCTGGGCGGTTCGCTTCGAGTGGCGAGGACACAGGTCACCGGATTTCAGGGCCCGTTCCGGCCTCAGTGGATGGACCGGTTGTTTCGCAAGGCCCGGCTGGACAGCGGCTGCCTGGCCTCGTAACCTAACCGTGACCTACGTATCTAGTACGTACTTGCTTACTTTGCCGAAGGTTTTCGCTGTTGTGACTTCATCTGTGCTTGCGGTCCTGCCGCGCGCGTTGGGTAGACGGTTCGTCTGCATTTTGGTGGCTTTCGGCGTTTTTGCTGCGCTTTTGGCAACCGATGTGCGCGCTGATCCGGCGGCTGATGCGCTTGCCGAACTGACTGAATTGTCGCGTCTGGCGGAGCAGACCACCGAGCAGATTCACACGGCGCAAATCGACCTTGACGAGAAGCTCGCAGCGCAGCAGGTTGCGGAGAAGGGGGCGGATTCGGATCGCATGGCCGCGGATGCAGCGGCGGCCGATCTGGTGAGGTATCAGGCTGCAGTCGACAGGTTGGCCGCGGCTGCCTACATGGGTGGGCGCACGGATACCTTGGCGGCGGCGTTGACGGCGACGTCCCCTCAGGATCTGATCGATCAGCTGGCAGTCCAGAAGACGGTTGCGTCGGAGCTGACTGTGCAGATGGCTGCGTTCCGGTCGGCCAGTGCGCGGGCCGCGGCAACTGCAGAGCGGTCTGCGAAGTCGGCAGCCCAAGCACGGAGTGCGGCCGATGAGGCGGCGGCAGTGCGGACCGACCTGGAGGCCAAACAGCGTCGGATGGCGGAACAGATTGCTGCTGTGCAGGCCCGCTACGACTCTTTGACGCCTGATCAGCGAGCGATTCTGGCTGACCCTGGCCCCGCGCCGCCTCCTTTGCCGTCGACTCCGCCGGTGAGCGATCCGAGCATCGTTGCTATGCCGGGCCCGGCGGGCGGGGCCTCCTCGGGGAACGGTGTTGCGGTGGTCCAGGCGGCGCTGACACGGGTGGGGTCGCCTTATTCGTGGGGAGCCACCGGTCCGGATGCGTTCGACTGCTCTGGGCTGATTAAGTGGGCGTTTCTGCAGAACGGCAAGTCGTTGCCTCGGTCGAGTCAGGCGCTTGCGCAGGGCGGGCAGCCGGTGGCGCTTTCAGACGTTCAGCCCGGCGACATCGTGACCTTCTATGCTGACGTGTCTCACGCGGGGATTTACATCGGCGACGGGTTGATGGTGCACGCGTCGACGTACGGAACGCCGGTGAAAGTGGCGCCGATCTCGTCGGCACCGATTCACAACGTGCGGCGGTACTAGGCCGCCGCCGCGGCGCTGCGTCAATCGTTGAAGAAACGGCTGGTGATTTCCGTCCACTTGCGGATCTCGTCGATGGTGTGAGCGACGTGCAGCGTCGAGTCGGGGATCAGCTCAGCGAGGCGCTCGGCGGTGGAGATGGGATGCAAGGGGTCGGTGTCCCAGGCCAGCACCAAGGTGGGCTGGCGGATGGAGGTCAGCCGATTGGGGTCGGGTAGATCGGAGGAGCCGACTCCGCGCAGCGCGGCGGAGACCACATCGTCGTCGACGCCGGGTTCGAATTTGCCGTGCCGGTAGTTGGCGAAGATCGGCAGTGGGGGAGCTTCGGCCCATTGTTGTCGCCAAGCGGTTGTTCCAATGGAGTCGATGAGGTCGGCGGTGTCGAAGTACCACTGGCGCAGTTGATCGGGCCCTGTTTCCCAGGCGACGGGAGGGATCACCAGTGCCAGCCGCCTGAATCGGCGAGGAGCGTTGAGGGCGGCGTGCAGTGCTGCAGCGGCTCCGAGCGAGGATCCGGCGAAATCGATGGGTTCATCGAGGCCGGCCGCGTCCAGGACGCGCAGGAGATCGTTGGCTGCCTGCTCGAAGCGATAGTCCTCGGGTTCTGGTCGGCCCCGTGATGCGCCGTGTCCGCGTTGGTCGTAGGTGATTAGACGGCGGCCCTCGGCGATAGTGTCGATGTCGAAGATGCCCAGGCCGCGCACGATCTGCCGGCTCATGAGCACGCCGTGCCCATAGCCGACTGGCACCGTGTTGGGTGGGCCGCTGAGCTGGTAGGCGATGGTGGCGCCATCGGTGATGAGAAGGTGGTCATCCGGCATTGCGGCTCCTCAGATGCGTTGGTGCGGTATTGCGTGGGGTTTCGGGTGCCAGCCGTCTATTCCACAGCGGTGAGGACGTTCACCGTGGCACCGTTGTCGGTTGAGGTGTAGATGGCGGTATCAGTGGCGATGTAGACCTGACCGTTGCCCGCGGCGAGCAGGGCCTGGGGTTTGTTGTTGAGCGAGTGGCCCGGCTGCCAGGTCTGCCCGTCGTCGGCGCTGGTGTACAGCCGTCCTTCGAGGTCGGCGCCGAGCAGGGGACCGCGGTCGGGCCAGCTGATGAACAGCAGTGCCGGCGCACCGGTGACTGCGCTGAACGTCCTCGCCCCGTCGGTGCTTCGGAGCAGCCCTTGGCGTGCTGTCGCGAGGATCTCATCCGGGGCATCCGGTGATATTGCGAGGTCGACGGCGGGGACTTCTGCGCGCTGTTGCCAGGACCGCTGATCAAAACTAACCATCACGGTGCCGGATTGACTGTCGTGACCGTAGACCCGTCCGTGGCGGTATTTGAGCGCGTGGAAGTCGGCGCTACCGTGCAATGACAGAGGTTCCCAGGACTGGCCGGCGTCGCTGCTTTTGATCAGGCCGAGGTGGGGCGGTTGTTGGCGATCGGCGGGGTCGGGGTGGCCGCTAGCCAGGAATTCGTCGGGGCCGGCGACGGTGAAGCCCATGAAGTCCTGCGAGAGCTCACCGACTCGTTGTGGCGCCTGATCTTGCTCAACGGTGTAGAGGCCGTAATGAGTTGCGACGTAGAGCTTGTCGTCAGATGGGTTGATGCCGAGGCCGTGGATGTGCACCATGCCCGGCACGACGGCGGGTGGCGGGCTTTCAGGGGCGTTCGACGAACAGGCCGCGGCCAGAGCCCCGGTCAGGGCGATGGCGAAAAGGTTGCGGATCAGCACACGGACACCTTCCGGTCACGAGATCTACGTAGTTCAATAGTAGGTGGGCGGTGCGTGAGGTGGCTGCGCCTCGGGTGGCGCGACCGCGAGTGACAGACCGGGGG
This sequence comes from Mycobacterium sp. PSTR-4-N, assembly GCF_022348085.1. Lineage (GTDB taxonomy): Bacteria > Actinomycetota > Actinomycetes > Mycobacteriales > Mycobacteriaceae > Mycobacterium. The sequence continues at coordinate 5,269 of NZ_JAKRFN010000040.1, forward strand.
AGTCGTCTTCATCAAATCTTCATCGGATCACGAACCGACCCATACTCGGATTGCTGAGGCTGGGGTGCGGCGGCGCAAGGGCTTGCCGTGTGGACGCATGGTGTCACGAAGATGTTTGAGGAAGGATGTGCGATGCAGCACAAGCGTTTTGGATTCGGGCTTGCGGCGCTTGCGGCGTCGGCCCTGTTTGTCAGCGGCTGTTCGAATGCAACGAACGAGTCTCAGTCATCGTCGTCGAGCACCACCTCGGCAGCAGCGTCGGCGTCGGCTTCGCCCAGTGCTGCGAGCAGTGACGCTGCCCATAACGATGCTGATGTGACGTTCGCTCAGGGCATGATCCCTCATCATCAGCAGGCGATCGAGATGAGCGACATGCTGCTCGGCAAGCAGGGAGTTGATCCTGAAGTAGTGTCACTCGCCAACGAGATCAAGAACGCTCAGGGTCCTGAGATTGAACAGATGCAGGGCTGGCTGCAGGACTGGGGAGTGTCCTCGTCGACGACGGCCCCCAGCACCGCCGCAATGCCCGGTCATGACATGCCTGGCCATCAAATGCCCAGCGAAGACATGGGTGATATGCCGGGTATGAGCGGCGGCGGTATGGGCATGATGTCGGAAGCCGATATGGCTGCACTGCAGAACGCGCAGGGCGCCGAGGCTAGCCGACTCTTCTTGACCCAGATGATCGAGCATCACAAGGGCGCGATCATGATGGCGCAGCAGGAAGTTGACAACGGCCAGTTCCCGGCGGCAGTCGAGATGGCGCGCAATATCGTGTCTTCGCAGCAAGCAGAGATCGACACGATGCAGGGAATGTTGGACAAGTAGCGCGGAGAGGGCACTAGTCAGCGACGCGCTGAGTCAGCCGTCGCAGGGTGGTGTTCGCTGCGTATCGGGGTGATGGGCAGGGCGATGGTGAATGTTGCGCCGGCGCCGGGTCCAGCACTGGCTACCGAGATCGATCCGCCGTGCGCTTCGATGAGCGCTTTGGCTATGGCGAGCCCGATACCGGCGCCGCCATGCTCGCGGTCGCGGGCGGTGTCTGCCCGGTAGAACCGTTCGAACACTCGGGTGACGTGCTCGGCGGTGATCCCTTCTCCGGTGTCAGCGACAGCGATTTTTACCTGGTCGCCGTCACGAAGACAGTGAAGGTGTACCGACCCGCCGGGCGGTGTGTGCCGTAGCGCATTCTCCAGCAGGTTCCCCAACACTTGAGACAGTCGTTGTTCGTCGGCCCAAAGCGGCGGTAGCGGTTGCGGGAGGTGTACGTGCAGTCCGACCCCCTTGGCGTTATAGCGTTCTTGTGCTGCTGCGACGCACTGGCGGGTTAGGCGGTCCACGTCGAGGGAGGCGTAGGACATAGACACCGCACTTTCCTCGGCCTTCGCCAGCGCGGCGACGTCATCGGAGAATCGCACCAGCCGACGGGTTTGGTCGCGCAGCATGGCTGCTGTCTGGGGTGTCAGGGAGCGCACGCCGTCTTCGAGTGCCTCGATGTAGGCCTCGAGTACTGCCACGGGTGTGCGGATCTCGTGCGCGAGGTCTCCGAACAGTTGCTGTCGTGTCGAATCGACGGCTTGAAGCCGGGAGGCCATTTGGTTGAATGCGGTTGCGAGGGCGTCGAAGTCATCGCCGAGGCGCGGCGGTGACACGCGGATGTCGTAGTTCCCTTCAGCGACATCGGTGGCCGCGGCGGCGACTTCGGTGATGGACCGTTGGAGGCGTCGACTGACGTAGAAGCTGACCGCGAGGGCGGCCAGTGCTGACACCGCTAAAGCGCCTCCGATGGAGATCACCGTTGCGTAGCCGTAGGCCTCTTCGGCGTGGACTTCTTCCAGGGAGTCCATCGGGACACCGGCACGGTGGAGGTGTTCGCGGAACAGCGGTGGGCCGACCACGGCAGCGACCACCGCGGTCGTCGCCGCTCCGGCCGCCAGCACGATGGCTTGGGCCGCCAGGAGTCGCAGGCCGATACCGGGACGGCCCGGCCGTCGACGCCGGCGAGGGGTCGACGTAGGTGGGGGAGTCACTGTCCGGTTCCCATCCGGTATCCGACACCTCGAACCGTGGCGATGTAGCGGGGGCGTGCGGCGTCGTCGCCGAGTTTGCGTCGTAAGTGTCCGATGTGGACGTCGACGAGGTGTTCGTTGCCGACCCAGGGTTCGTCGCGGATTATTTCGAGAAGTTGTCGGCGGCTCAGCACGATTCCTGGCCGCGCGGACAGGGCTTCGAGAATGTCGAATTCGGTGCGGGTCAACAGGATTAGTTCGTCGTCGATATGTACCTCGCGGGCGGCGACGTTGATGCTCAGTGCGCCGAAGCGGCGCGGCGGGGCTGTCTCTCGTTCGGCGGGTGCGGCGGCTGTTTGCAGGATGCGGGGTCGCCGCAGCATGGCGCGGATGCGCGCGACCAGCTCGCGGGGACTGAAGGGTTTAGTGATGTAGTCGTCGGCGCCGACGGTGAGGCCGAGCACGGTATCCAGTTCGGTGTCACGGGCGGTGAGCATGACGACGTAGGCGTCGGAGAAGGTCCGCAATTGCCGGCAGACCTCGAGTCCGTCGATGCCGGGTAGGCCGAGGTCAAGGATGACGACATCGGGATCCAGGTCGCGTGCGACGGCGATTGCGTCGACACCGTTGCCGGCGACGACGGCTTCGAACTGCTCGCGTTCGAGATAGCTGGCCACCACTTCGGCCAGGGGGAGTTCGTCGTCGACGACCAGCGCGCGGTATCCCTTCGCGCTCTCAGGCGCGCCCAGGTGGTGGTGCTGCATGTCCATATGGTGCCTGCTGGTGCGCCCGTAACCAGGTATGGCTGACCGGGCGGCTCGATCTTCAGCAGATCTTCACACGACTCATACCGTTTTCCTCCTGCGGTGGGGTGAGGCTCACTGTGAGGAGGGCCTGACATGCGTTGGCTGATGGACGTGTGCCCGAACAGTCTCGGGTGGCAAGCGTGGCTGATCCTGTGTGCCGTGGTCGTGGTGCTGTGGGCGGCTGCGATCGCCGGCGCGACGGCGCTATTTAACGCCTCTCGCTGGCCGCGTCGTTCGGGGCGGCCTGACGTGCCCGAGGAGGCCGATTCGCAGGGGCCGCACCGCGGCGCACTGACCGGTCCACCTGCGCGGCATCGCGGCGACGTCAATATTCGATCAAGCGGGTGACGTAGGGCGTCATGCCGGAGGTGCGCACGGGCGAGATCTTGACGACCGACCCGGTGTAGGGGGCTTCGATCATCATGCCGTCGCCCAGATACATCGCTTCGTGCTGGCTGGCGTTGGGGCCGTAAAAGATGAGGTCACCGCGTCGCATCTGTGACGAGGGGATCTTGCGGCCTGCGTTGTATTGCGACCCGGAGTAGTGGTCGAGTTTGATGCCGACGCCGGCGAAGGCATACAGCATCAGGCCCGAACAGTCGAAACCCACGGTGTTGGCGCCCTGGTCGATGCCTCGTGACGGGCCGTTGGCGTTGCCGCCGCCCCAGGAGTAAGGCACGCCCAGTTGTGACATGGCGCGGCGAATCACGAACTCTGAGGCCTGGCGGCCGTAGAGGCGGGGGATGCGTCCGTTGGTGATGCCGGGATCTGCGGCGGCGGTGACTGGAGACAGAATGCCGAGTTTGGTGAGGAACTTGCGGCCCATGTCGGCCGTCAGCTGCGCCGAGGTCGCCATGATCTTGAGGACGGCATTGATGATGGCCACCGGGTCGCCGGCCACGTTAGCGCTGGGCACCATCGGCAGCGTGGTGTCCCACAGGCCCCCCTCGGTGGCGCCCCCCGGCGACGTGGTGCCGCGGTCCCAGGGAGCGCCGGATACCGGCACAGTGCCGGGTTGCGCCGCACTGGGCGCGGCGGCTGTCGCCGCCACCGGTCGGGCAGCTTCCAGTCGAGCTTGAGCGGAGTCGCGTTCGGTAGCGAGCCGTTCGACCTCGCGTCGCTGTGCGGTAAACGTCTGCTGGGCGTCCCGGAGTGCGGCTACCGCGTCGTCTTGCCGGCGTTGGGCGTCTGCGGCGGCGCTCTCGGCGCGCGCCCGCGCTGCCGTCGCAGCAGAAAGCTTGTTGGCCTGATCGGTCTGCCGACGCAAGAGGTCGTCGTGGACCCGCTGGAAGCTGATGGTGAGGGTCTGCTGGGTCGAGGCCCCGGCCAGGATCTCCTCGGGACTTTGTGCCAGCGGCAACGCACCCGACGGCCCGTTCATATAGGTCGACGCGGCGAAGCGGTCAAAACGGTGTTGTGCGGCCTCGATCGCGTGTTGGCTGGCGGTAAGGGCTTGGTCGCTGGCAACAACGTCGCGTCGGGCCTGCGCGAGGGTGTCGCGAGTGGCCGCGATTTCGACCAGGGCACGGTTGACGCCCTCTTGCTTGATCTGGATGTCGCTACCGACGTCGGCCATCCGCTGGTTCGCTTCGGCGACCGCCGCAACCAATGAGGGAACGTCGTCGCGGTCGGGGCTGCCGTCATGCCCGGCAACAGCGGTACCCGGGGCGCTGAGCACCAGTGCCGGCATTAATGCGAAGAGACTCAGAAAAGAAGTGAGGCGCCGCATCGAATCTCCTCAGCTGGGGTGAGCGTTGTCGAGCCGCGCATCGAAGCCGAACGGCACCCGCGGCGCTCCTACTACCGAGCTAAGTACGTAGCACGATAGTACGTAGACGGAACGTACATCACTTTGGTATCAGGAGGAACGTCTGTCACAGTCTCAGGTCGGTTACGACTGTGCGCCACGGGCGCTAGTTTCACGCGCCGCGGCCGGTAGTGCAGATGCTGGCCCTATGCGGTCGAGGTGAGGCGTATCGCGGCTTTTCCCAGCTCGGCGGCTACATTGGGGGCTGAAGAGCTCGGGGCGCGAGGAGGCCAGCTCGTCGCGGAGAGCGGGAGAGGCGCAAATGGAACAGCGAGGATTCGGCGACCTCGAAGCGGTGGTCATGGATTGCGTGTGGGATTACGCCGAGCCTGTCACGGTGCGTGAGGTTTTCGACGAGATCTCTCAACGGCGGCAGATCGCGTACACCACCGTGATGTCGACGATGGACAACCTGTACCGCAAGCGCTGGTTGCAACGTCAGCGCGATGGGAAAGCGTACGTGTATCAGGCGTCCATGAGCCGCGAGGAGCGTTCCGCGCGTTTGATGAAGGCCGCGTTCGACGCCGGCGGGGATACAGATGCGGTGCTGGCGTTCTTTGTTGAGCAGATGAACGCCGAGCAGTCCGCTCAATTGAAGGCGGCTCTGCGCAAGGGGCGTCGGTGATGACCGCCGCGCTGTGGCTGCTCCTCTACGGCAGCGCGCTGGCCTGGTGGGCGCCACCGGTCCTGAGGCGGATGACCCGTCACGGCATCAGCCCCCATATGGGAGTGGCCGCCTGGCTGGCCACCGTCGCCGCGACGCTGACGGCGTGGCTCGTCGCGCTGATCATGGTCATCGGCGCAACGACGGACAGTATTCGTACGGGCGCGGTCGTGACGCTGTGCCTGGAGCTGTTTGGCTTCTCCGAGCACACCCCCATGGCCGGACGAATCGGTTCCGTTGTTCTCATCGCGGTAGGAACCCTGACGTCAGGGTTCGTCGTAATGCGGATCGGTCGCTGCTTGTCGCGGCTGCGGGCGCGAAGTCACGAGCACGCGCGTGCCGCGCGGATCGTCGGCCGACCCACCGACCATCCCAATGTGGTGGTCGTGGAGGCCGACCGGCCTGCTGCCTACTGCGTGGTCGGACGCCCGAACGCCATCATCGTCACCTCCGCGGCGATGAAGTCGTTGAACCGATCACAGCTCAAAGCGGTTCTGGCGCATGAAAACGCGCACATCTCAGGGCGCCACCACCACATCCTCATGGCGCTCCGCGCTTTGGGGGGCACACTGCCGCGGCTTCCGCTTTTCGCGACGGCCCCTCATCGTGTGGGTGAACTGCTGGAGATGTGCGCTGACGACACCGCCGTGCGCCGCGTCGGCACGCATCCGCTGTTGGCTGGATTATCTGCTCTGGCCGGAGAACACCCGCCTGCACGGGAAGGCCTCGCCGCGGCGGGAACAGCGGTCATCGCGCGAGCGCAGCGCCTGCTCACCCCCACACGCCGGCACGTGCGATGGCGCCACCGCATCTGCCTGGCAGCCGCGATCACCGCCATGCTCGCCACACCCGCCCTCATCCAGGTGCTCTGCCACCACTAGCGCCTCAACGCCCGCCGCACGTTCCGCAGGTGGAGCCAATGCGCGTAGGCCGCCAGCAAAGGAAACACCGCTTGGCGCGCGGGCCGATAGAGCGCAAATTATCTACGTAGTAAAACCGTAGATGATCTGCGGTACAAGCAGCGCAACGATCTGTTGTATCTCCTTCGCGGAACCTCCAAAAGGGCGTTTTCGCAAGGGCATCGGGCGAAGTCGATCGTGCGACGGAACGGCCGGATGGCTCGGCGCAACGGCGGTCGCGCTCTGATCACAACCCGGCATCGGCTAGGGGGCCGAGCCTGAATTCGCCGATCCGCTGCTACAGTCGGCAACATCGTGAAGTACTTCGACGCGAACTCTGGGCAACGCCGCCGCGCCATCGTCGCGGCGTTGATCGCGTTCTGGACCGTCATCGTCGGAGCCGAGTGGGCACTGCCCGGCGTGAATGCGGCACCTACGCACGGACCGCACACCCTGGCCGCCAGTGCGGTCGGCGCGCCGATGTCTGTCGAGCTCGACCACCCCCACCTCTCCCAACCCGACGCCGAGTGCACGCCCGACACCCTGGCCGAAGCGATCCTGCCGCGGGGAACGGTCTCCCTGATCGCGCTCGCGTTGGGCCTCGTCGTGGCTGTACTTCCGCTGCTGTGGTGCCAGGCGGCGAAGGCGCCTATCCGCGGTCCACCACGGAACGCCCGCGCCCTGCGCACCGGCCGCGACGTGCTCGCCCACCTGTGTATCGCGCGCCGCTGATCGGCTAGCGTCAGGCCCCGTCGTCTTCGACGGTGGCCGGTGACCGCTACCTGCCGTCAGTCGCCGTGCTTCGTCGCGGCCTCACAGAAGCGACATTCATCGATGAATCCTGCCCTGCCAATCCGCCATGCACGCACTTCCCACACCCGATCGGCACAGCCACAACGCGGCCGCAACGAGCGGCCGGCCACCATGGTCGGCCAGACCCCTGTCTTGAGAATCGGCGCACCGTTCACGTCAGAAGAGCGGGGCTTTTGGGCCAAACTCGAAGGCTTCAACCCGGGAGGAATGAAAGACCGACCCGCGCTACACATGGTCGAACGCGCCCGCTCCCGCGGGGCACTTACCCCCGGCGCCCGCATCGTTGAATCCACCAGCGGGACGCTGGGATTGGGTCTCGCACTAGCCGGAACGGTCTACGGGCACCCCGTCACCTTGGTCACCGACCCCGGGATGGAGCCGATCATTCAGAATATGCTCGCCGCATTCGGCGCCGACATCGAATTGGTCACTGAACCGCACCCACAGGGAGGCTGGCAGCAGGCTCGCCGTGACCGCGTGCAGAAGATCTTGGCCACCGACCCGCGCGCGTGGCATCCCGATCAATACAGCAACCCCGATAACGTCGAGGCCTACCGCGGGCTCGCGTTGGAACTGAACGAACAACTCGGCGCCGTTGATGTCCTGGTGTGCTCGGTGGGCACCGGAGGCCACTCGGCCGGCATCGCACGCGTCCTCCGAGAATTTAACCCGCAGCTGCGGCTGATCGGCGTCGACACGGTGGGCTCGACGATCTTCGGCCAGCCCGCGGCTTCTCGGCTCATGCGAGGCCTGGGATCGAGCATCTATCCCGGCAACGTCGACTACCAAGCGTTCAACGAAGTGCATTGGGTTGCCCCCGCGGAGTCGGTGTGGGCATGCCGCACCCTGGCGGCCACCCACTACGCCAGTGGCGGCTGGAGCGTCGGTGCGGTCGCCCTAGTTGCAGGCTGGGTCGCACGCAATAGCCCTGCCGGAGCCACTGTCGCAGCGATCTTCCCGGACGGCCCGCAACGCTACTTCGACACCATCTACAACGACGACTACTGCCGCGCCCACGGCCTGCTCGACGCAGCGCCCCCGAGGCATCCCGCCACCATTGAGGACCCGATGACCCAGACAGTCACGGCGTGGACGCGATGCACCACCGTTGTCGACCCCACCGAGGTGCAGTCACGATGACCCTGCTGTCAGCCTTCCGCAGCTTTGGTTGGCCCAGCCGGATGCTGATGATCAACCAATTCGGCATCAACCTGGGCTTTTACATGCTCATGCCTTACCTGGCCGGCTACCTCGCCGGCCCGTTGGGGCTGGCCGCGTGGGCCATCGGCCTGGTGCTGGGTGTACGTAACTTCTCCCAGCAAGGCATGTTTCTCATCGGCGGCACTCTGGCAGACCGGCTGGGCTACAAACCGCTCATCGTCTGCGGATGTGTCCTCCGGACAGCAGGATTCGGCCTGCTCGTCTTCGCTGAATCGCTGCCGGCGGTTCTGATCGCCTCGGCAGCAACCGGCTTCGCCGGCGCCCTGTTCAATCCTGCGGTGCGCGCCTATCTGGCGGCCGACGCGGGCCCACGGCGCGTGGAAGCCTTCGCGGTGTTCAACGTGTTCTATCAGGCGGGCATTCTGGCCGGACCCCTTGTCGGGCTGGCCTTGATGTTCGTCGATTTCCGAATGACAGCTGCCGCCGCAGCGGTCGTGTTCGCAGCGCTGACCGTGGCCCAACTCTTAGCATTGCCCCACCGCGCCGCGGGGACACCTGATGAGAAGACATCGGTGCTGCAGGACTGGCGAACAGTAGCGGCCAACCGCTCCTTTCTGCTCTTCGCGGCGGCCATGATCGGGTCGTATGTTTTGTCATTCCAGGTCTATCTGGCATTGCCGCTTCAGGCGCGAGACCTGTTTCCGCGCAACGATTCCGTTGTCACCGCCATGATCTTCGTGGTCTCGGGTCTGGTTGCTGTCCTCGGCCAGATGCGGATCACACGATGGTTCGCCCACCGCTGGGGCGCCGGCCGCTCGCTGGTGATCGGCATGCTGATCCTCGCGGCGTCGTTTTTGCCGCTGATCGTGCTGCCCGATGACACCAGGGCAGGCAGAGTCGCCGCCGCGACCGCGCTACTCGTCGCCACGGCGGTGCTGGCGGTCGGGTCGGCGGCCGTCTTCCCGTTCGAGATGGACACCGTCGTCTCATTGGCCAACAACCGTCTCATCGGAACGCACTACGGCTTCTACAACACCATCGTCGGAGTCGGCATTCTTGTTGGCAATCTGGCCACCGGCTCGCTGATGCAGGCCGCCCGAGATCTCGGGCAACCCTGGCTGCTGTGGGTTCTGCTGTCGGCAATCGGGCTGGCCTCCGCAGCGGCCTTGTTCCGGCTGGACCGACGGGGCCGACTTCAACCCGAACAGCTGACATCCTCTGGCGCGCAAACCCCCCGCTGAACACCCGAAGACGCGAACATGCCCGACACCCCATATCGCCATCTACGTAGTAGCTACGTAGATGGCGATATGCTGGTTCCAGCATCCGCGCGGACACCTTCACGCCGTGAATGGCCCACGCTGGCAAGGAGACTGCCACGACCATCGAGCCGCACCCCGCTTCGGGCAGCGTTGCCTCTCCGGCGATAGCTGCTGGGCGCATTCGCGTTCTGCTGGTTGAACCTCGGCGCATCTACGCCGACATGTTGGCCGGCACCCTGCGCGCCGAAGAGTTCGCCGTCGACGTCGCACGCTCAGATGCTGCAGCGCTCACCGCGGTGCGCGACGATGACCCCGACGTGGTGGTGGTGTGCCTGGGATCATCCGCGCACGGCGCCGTCGTCCTTGACCGTGTTCGCCAGGCCGCCCATTGCGGCGTCGTCGCGCTCGCCGACACAGAGATGGCGCCACTGATATCGCGCGTCGGAGTGGTTCCCATCGGCTCCCGCGACATACTCAACACGCGAATACGGCAGACACTCAGGCATTCTCACCAACGCAGCGAGGACGGCGGCGCCCAGCGACGCCACGTCGACGATCTGGTGATCGACGTGGGGGTCCGGCGGGTCTATCAGCGCGGCAACGTCATATCGCTGACTCGAACGGAGTTCGCGATCCTTCGGGTTTTGTCCGATGATCCAGGGGAGCCCGTGACGTGCCGACGACTTCAGGAAGTCCTTTGGGGGGCGACGCAGCCCGGCGGGCGGTCGGCACTGGGCGTGCACATCGGCAATCTACGTCGCAAGCTCGGTGACGCCCCGTCTTGTCCGCGCTATGTCCGGACGGTCCGCGGCATCGGCTACTGTCTGGCCGGCTGAACCGTTACCCGGTGCGGACAAGGCTTTTGGCGGGAGGAAGCTGTTGGCGGAAGCGTTCGGGGTCAGGTCTCGATAATCCGTATGACGTAGGGTGTCATCCCGGCGGTACGCACCGGTGAAATCTTGATGGGAACGCCGGTTTGTTGCGCCTCGATCATTTTTCCGCCGCCGAGGTAGATCGCTTCGTGTTGGCTTCCGCCGGGCCCCCAGAACAGGAGGTCACCGCGTTTAGCTTGCGCGGGAGGTACCTTGCGGCCAGCGTTGTACTGGTCGCCGGACCATCGCGGCAACAGTACTCCGACGCCGGCGAAGGCGAATCGTGTCAGTCCTGAGCAGTCGAAACCGACGGTGCCTGCGCCTTGGTCGACACCGCGACTAGGGCCGGTGAGGCTGCCCCCTCCCCAGGAGTAGGGAACGCCGATCTGCGTTCCTGCCCTGCGGATAACGTATTCGATCGCCTGGGCACCGTAGAGACGGTTGCCGCGGACGCTCGTTTGGGGGCTTGCCGCGGGACTGACGAGTCCGAGACTGCCCAGGAAGCTACGCCCCAAATCCATCGCAGTCTGGGTGGCAACGGCCGTCGCCTGCAAGGACGCGTTGGCGATGGCAACCGGATCGCCGGGCGCTCCCGCACTGGGGATCTTGGGCAGGAGTGGATCCCACGGACCGCCTGTCGGCTCGGCGGAGGCTGCTGGGGTGCACGCCAAAAGTACCGTCGCGACGACGGCAACGATCACCCCAGTCAGGCGAAAGCCGGACGCAGATACGCGGCCTTCCTCCGGGCGGGCGCATCGGGCCATCGGTTCCATATGGCGTTCTTTCTTTCGGCTGTCGGAGCGCCGGTGATTGGTTTCGCCAAAAAAGGCGAAGCAGAGCGTTCCGTACTGTGCAGCAACGATGTACGTAGCGAATACGTAGATCAGCCTAACTCACATATGCCTCATCAGTAACACCCGCAACATAATTACAGTGCTGGAATTTCGGCGGCTGGAATTGCTAATGGCTTTTGCGAATGGGTGTTTGACAGTGTCGGTCGTCGATGCCGGGACTACGAAATAGTCGGTGGTCCGGACATGTGAAAACGCCGTTACCTGAGGACGGCAAACCAAAGGTGTCGTAGCGGAAAGGGCTGCGCTACCTGTGCTGCGTGGGCCCCACGGCGCGCGATGCTCGGGTGACGCTCGGCAGTTCGCAACCCGGTTCGGTGGATGCGAGACGTCCTGCTGACACGCGTAACTGGTGCCACGAGGTGACTGGGAGGCGGCGGTTGTGAGTCTCCGCTTCTGCTCTGTGTTTCAGAGGTTGGCGTTGCCGGCTTTCCACTGATCCCAAGGGATGTTCCAGTCACCTAAACCGTCTGTCCCCGACAGCGTGGGGCCGGTGGTGTTGATGACCTCAACGATGTCGCCGCGTCGGGTGTTGTCGTAGAACCAACGGGCGTTGGCCGGATTGACGTTGAGGCATCCGTGGCTGACATTGGCGATGCCTTGGCTGCCCACCGACCACGGTGCAGAGTGCACGTAGATCCCGCTGTAGGACATCTGGGTCGCCCACTCCACCTCGGTGCGGTATCCGTCAGGAGAGTTGACCGGGACTCCGTAGGTGGACGAATCCATCACCAGAAACGAGTAACGATCTCCGATGATGTAGGCGCCGTTATCGGTCGGGGTCTTGGCTTTACCCATGGAGATGGGCATGGTCTTGACGATCTGACCATTGCGCCGCACAGTCATCGTTTTGGTGGCGTCATCGGCGGTGGCGATGACCTCGTCACCGATGGTGAACCGGGTAGTGACGTCATCCTGACCGAACAGCCCGTCACCGAAGTTGACGCCGTAGGCGTTGACCGCCACCTCTACTGTTGTTCCCGGTTTCCAGTATTCGGCTGGGCGCCAACGTACTTCGCGATTATTGAGCCAGTAGAAGGCTCCCTCGACCGGGGGGGTGGTGGTCACGTTGATCGCTTGCTGCGCCGCAATCCGGTCGGTGATGTTTTCATCGAAGCGGATCGCGATGGGTTGGCCCACGCCAACCGTCTCGCCGTCGTTGGGCAGGACGTAGGGCATCGTTAAGTTGTCGGGCGAGTGGGTTTCGAAGGTCGCTGTCGTAGTGGTCGCGCCGCCCAGTCCAAGGGCCTGGGCATGAAGGGTGTACTGCTTGTTGTAGCCCAGCGGCTCGGCAGACGACCAGGACACGCCATCGGGGCTGAGCTGTCCGTCGACGAGATCGCCGGCTTCGTTGGTCAACGAGACTTGGCCGAGAACGCCGTCACCGGCGGACACGGTAACAGGGGAGTCCACCGCGACACCGATCGCTCCGTCGGTCACCGACGCCTGCAATTTGGGCACTAGCAGGTCGGCGAACGGGGTGCCTTTATCAGTGATGACCTCGGGCTGGGGCGCGGCGGCCGGCGACGAGCTGCACGCGGCCGCGATCAGCAGCACCGCCATCGCCAGGACGGCCGTCCGCAGCCACTGCGCCGTCCTGCGAAACGGTGGGAGGCAAGTCGCCTGCGGCATCAGTGTGGTCTCCGTATCCGAATGTTGACATCGCTGATGAGCGGGCACTGCGTGCGCCGCGACAGCCGTTCGCGGGCGGCGGTGCACCGTTCACGGATATGGTTCAAGTGTGCTGATGCGTCATTTGGCTTTCTTAGTCCTTCGATGAAGATTCAGTAAAGACGCAGACTTGCGCACTGGTCTGCCCGACATGGCATCCGGCTAGCTCTGGCAGGCGCCGAACGGGCTGCCGATCCTTTGTTCGTCGATCGTCGGACCGTGGCGCGCAATAGGCCACGTAGAAGGCTATGGGTCTAGTACGCGTTCTGGGCTGATCGGGAACGCTTGAGGCAATCACGGTCCGGGAGCGCTAGACGCTGGTCCCTCTCAGCCCTGCTCCGGTGTCGGTCTCGTCGCGGTGGGGTCCTTCGTCGCGGTGGTGGACTTGAGGCTGCACCCTCCGGCGGGGGTGAAGGGGTGTATCAGCTGCCGCCCGTACGCGGTGGGGTAGTCGGGGTGTGCGGCCATGCCGAGCTGGGTGGAGTCGAATCGGCGGGTGGGGTTATAGGAGTAGGTGCGCATGAGGTGGTCCCAGACCAGGATGAACAGCCCGAAGTTGACGTCGCCGATGCCGGCCCACTTGAGGTGATGGAAGCGGTGGCCTTCGTTGAGAGCCAAGACGTGCTTGGCGGGGCCCACGCGGTAGTCGGCGTTGGAGTGCTGCAGCAGCAGCTGGATCGCCACCGCGATTGCGAGCAGGGAGGCGACGTTGACGGGCAGACCGATCAGGATGAGCGGTGCCACACCAGCGGCTCCCGCGAACGATCGCACCGTTCCGTTGGGAAGCCGTATCGTCCTACATCGACAGGCTGGCCCGCGCCAACCATATCGGCGTCTCCACACTGCGCGGCCATGTCGCCGAATCATGCGCA
>NZ_JAKRFN010000041.1 GCF_022348085.1 Mycobacterium sp. PSTR-4-N
CGCCCCATCTCGGCGTCAACGCCGCCGACGCGGCGACGGTCGCGCCGGTCAGGGCGGCGAGCCCGATCGACGTCGACAGGCCTTTCCGGCGGGGTGACGACATATCTGGATCACGCATGCCGAAGAAACTACCGTGTTACTGCCGTGACGCAAGTGTGTGAAGCTGAGAATGTACCAAATTGTGACATTGCTATCAGCAAATCGGTGCAGCACAAAGCGTTGACGGAGTTTGCTGGCATGGCAAGCGCCCCGGCGCGTGGCTCGGGGTGCCGCAGTCGGCGCACAGGGTGGCCTCCGGTGAGTTCACGGGTTTGATCGCCTGGTCGGGCGCCACCGTTACCGGCGCGGGCGCGTCGGTCCTCGCCGGCTAGCTACCGTCCAGTAACATGGTCGGGACTCGCTGGGGTTCAGCGCCGAACACAACAGGAGGCCGATGATGGATGTGCTGATCACGGGATGCGACACCGAGCGTGGCCGCACCATCGCAGAGAACTTCAGCTCCGCCGGCCACCGCGTGATCGTCGCCGGCCGGCGCGGTGACGACGTCGAACTCTTGGCCAAGGAACTCGAGGCCGACGCCGTGGTCGTCGACACCACCGACCCGGCGTCGATCGCCGCGGCCGGCCAGCATCTCCCCGCACACCTGGACACCGTGATCAACGTGCCCGCCCCCCGGTCGACCGCCGGCGATCCCCGCACCTACACCCTGGCCGACCACGCCGCGGAATGGCGCGGGCTCTTCGATGCAGGCCTGCTGTCGGCGGTGCTGACCGTGCAGACGCTCGGAGACCAGCTGCGGTCGGGGGGCTCCATCGTCACCGTGATCGGGGATGCGATGACCGAAGGCAGCGCCGCGGCCGCGGTCAAGGCGGCGGTGTCCTCGTGGACGGCCGGACAGGCACACCACTTCGGCATCCGCGGCATCACCGTCAACGCGGTGGCGATCGGCCGCGGCACCGAGCCCGGGTACGAGGGGCTGGGCAACTCCTCGCCCACGGTGGACGAGGAGATCGCCCGGCTGGCGCTGTTCCTCACGACCCCGGCGGCCCGTCACATCACGGGCCAGACCCTGCATGTCAGCCACGGCGCACTGGCGAATTTCGGCTAGCCGTCAACGGTTCGGGGGCGTGCTTTATTCCGGGTTGTGGGCAGATTTCTTCCACTTCTGCCAACGGTGAAATGATCTAGATCAGCGGGGTCGCCCTGCGTACGGTCAGCCGTATGACGATCCGGCTCGGACTGCAGATCAACAACTTCTCCTACGGAACCGGTGTGGGCGAGCTCTTCCCCACCGTGACCGCACAGGCCAGAGAAGCCGACGAGGCCGGCTTCGATTCGGTCTTCCTGATGGACCACTTCTACCAACTGCCGGGAATCGGCAGCTACGACGAACCGATGCTGGAGGCCTACACCGCGCTCGGCGCGCTGGCCGCCGCGACCCAGAACGTCCAGCTGGGCACGCTGGTCACCGGCAACACCTATCGCAACCCCACTCTGCTGGCCAAGGCGATCACGACATTGGACGTCATCAGCGCCGGACGCGCCATCCTCGGCATCGGCACCGGGTGGTTCGAACTCGAACACGACCAGTTGGGTTACGAGTTCGGCACCTTCACCGATCGCTTCGAGAAGCTCGGTGAGGCGCTGCAGATCATCCTGCCGATGCTCGCCGGTGAGCGCCCCACCGTCACCGGAAAGCACTATCGCACCCAGGAGGCGCTGGCCAATCCCCGGTTCCGCGACCACATTCCGTTGATGATCGGCGGCAGCGGCGAGAAGAAGACGATCCCGTTGGCGGCCAAGCACTTCGACCACCTCAACGTCATCGCCGGCTTCGACGAGCTGGCCCGTAAGGTCGAGGTGGTCAGGCAGCGGTGTGAAGAGATCGACCGCGATCCGGCCACTCTCGAGACATCGATGCTCGTCGGTGCGATTCTGGGCGACGGCGTGTCCCCGGACATGATCCCCGACGATTTCAAGCAGCGGATGGTCGCGGGCAGCGTCGAGGAGGTGGCCGAGCAGGTCCAGACCAAAGTGCTCGACGCGGGCATCGACGGCGTCATCCTGTTCGTGCCGACCCAGACCGTCGGGTATCAGCCCGGCCAGATCACCGCGCTCGGAGAGGCGCTCAAACCGCTGGTCACGGCGTGATCGGCTGCGGTGGGGTATCTCACCGCGCCGCCAGGAAGCGCTGCGGCTAAGGTTCTGGTTGCTCTGTTTGGGTAAAGAAGTTCCGGTAAGGACACCCGCGAGAACCGTGCACAGGAGAAGCCATGAGCAATCCCGGAGCCAATGCATCCGATCGCCACAAGGTGGTGATCATCGGATCGGGATTCGGCGGGTTGACCGCGGCCAAGGCGCTCAAGAAGGCCGACGTCGACATCAAGTTGATCGCCCGCACCACCCACCACCTGTTCCAGCCGCTGCTGTACCAGGTGGCGACCGGGATCATCTCTGAAGGCGAGATCGCTCCCGCGACCCGGGTCATCCTGCGCAATCAGAAGAACGCCCAAGTGTTGCTCGGCGACGTCACCGGCATCGACCTGAAGACCAACACCGTGCGCTCGGAGCTGCTGGGCCACACCTACGTCACCCCGTTCGACAGTCTCATCGTCGCGGCAGGGGCGGGCCAGTCCTACTTCGGCAACGACCACTTCGCCGAATGGGCGCCCGGCATGAAGTCCATCGACGACGCGCTCGAGTTGCGCGGGCGGATCCTGGGAGCGTTCGAGCAGGCCGAGCGGTCCAGCGACCCGGCCCGCCGCGAGAAGCTGCTGACGTTCGTCGTCGTCGGTGCCGGCCCGACCGGGGTCGAAATGGCCGGGCAGATCGCCGAATTGGCCGATCAGACGCTCAAAGGTGCGTTCCGGCACATCGATTCGACCAAGGCGCGGGTCATCCTGCTCGACGCGGCTCCAGCGGTTCTGCCGCCGATGGGCGAGAAGTTGGGTAAGAAGGCCCAGGCCCGGCTGGAGAAGATGGGCGTCGAGATCCAACTCAACGCAATGGTGACCGACGTCGACCGCAACGGCATCACGGTCAAGGACCCCGACGGCAAGATCCGCCGCATCGAAGCCGCGTGCAAGGTGTGGTCGGCCGGTGTGTCGGCCAGCCCGCTCGGGCGCGACCTCGCCGACCAGTCCGGAGTCGAACTCGACCGCGCCGGCCGGGTGAAGGTACTCCCCGATCTGTCGATCCCGGGCCACCCCAACGTGTTCGTCGTGGGCGACATGGCTGCTGTCGAAGGCGTCCCGGGCATGGCTCAGGGTGCGATCCAGGGCGCGAAGTACGCCGCCAAGGCCATCACGTCGGGGCTCAAGGGCGCCGATCCGGCCGAGCGGGAACCGTTCAGCTACTTCGACAAGGGATCGATGGCGACGGTGTCGAAGTACAGCGCCGTGGCAAAGGTGGGGCCGCTCGAGTTCGGGGGCTTCATCGCGTGGCTGGCATGGCTGTTGCTGCACCTCGTGTACCTGGTCGGATTCAAGACGAAGATCGCCACGCTGCTGTCCTGGACGGTCACGTTCCTGGGTAACAACCGCGGTCAGCTCACGATCACCGAACAGCAGGCGTACGCGCGAACGCGCATCGAGGAACTCGAGGAGATCGCAGCCACCGTGGACCAGAAAGCGGCCAGTTAGCGACGGCCCAGCTCTGAACCGGCCACGGCCTCGATGACGTCCATCGGGTCGGACGCCGTGCGGATCGGCTGCAGCACGACGGTGTCGATCCCGGCGGCGCGGTAGAGGGCAGCGCCGTCGCGGATCGCCTCGGCCGGGCCGCCGACGCCGAAGTCCGCTTCCGGGGCGACCTGCCAGCGTCGTGCCTCCTCGGCGAGCACGGTCGCCACGTCGGATGGCGCTGGCGCGCACGCCAGATACATGACGGCCCGGAACGCGTGCGGAGCACGCCCGGCGCGGCCCCGCGCGACGTGCCCGAGCGCGGCCGTGACGCTGGCTGCGGTGTGCTGGCAGTCCAAGAGCACGCCGTCGGCGATCGCGCCCGCCAGCTCCAGCGTCTTGGGCCCGGCGCCGCCGATGAGCACGGGCACCGCGGTTTCCGGAACCCAGTCGAGGCGTACCGCGTCGAGGCGGACATAGTCGCCCGCCACGGTGACCGTCTGCCCGGCGAGCAGATCCCGCAATGCGGTGACGTATTCCCGCAACAAGGACATGGGCGACGCCGGCGCCACCCCGGACTGCCGCATCCAGTCCTGCACGCCGTGCCCGATGCCCACCTGCACGCGTCCGGGGAACATCGTGGCCAGCGTCGAGATCTCCAGCGCCGTGGCCACCACGCTGCGCAGGGGCGCGGGCAGTACCCCGATGCCCACCACCAGCGACCGGGTCGCCGTCAGGGCGACGGCAGCCTGGGCGATCCCGCCCTGCAGGAAGCAGTCCTCCCACAGCCACACCTCGTCGAAGCCCGCGTGCTCGGCCTGCGCACAGGACTCGGCGAGCGTCCGGGGATCGAAATCGGGACGCCACACCACCCCGAGCCGTTCCGTCACAGTCGATCTCCCTGCCATGTGGTGAGACTGCCGCCGCCGGCCAGCGCGAGGGTCATCCCGCGGGTTGCGACATCAGCTGCGGGATAGCGCATTTCGGACTCGTAGGCTCGTGGTGCGGCGATCTCGTCGTCGGCCACCGAGCCGGCGCCCACGTCGACCCGGTGGCGCAGCAGCGCTGCGCCGTCCAGATCGGCCCGCAGCGTCCCGCACCAGTACCCGTCGCGCTCACCGGATCTGCCGATCTGCACGCGCTCGGCCACCCGCACCGACGCGCCTGCGGTCATCGACAGCGCCGTGTGCACCGTGTGGCGTGCCCGCCCGGCCACGATCGTCGGCTGCGGATCCAGGTCCAGCGTGCCGGCCACCTCGACCGTCCAGCACGCGTGCGATTGCGTGGTCGCCGCGCCGGGAAGCACCATCGTCGCCGCGACCGTCCGGAGCGCCAGCCGGGCGCCCTCCTCCACCACCACCCGCATCCGGATGGTGTCGCCCCCCAGCGGGGTGGCGGCGGCCGACACCAGGTGCACAGTGTCGCGTCCGGTCCGCCGCACCGCGATGGCTCCGGTGGTCTCTGTGTGGGGGGACCGTCCCGGGCGTGCCACGATCAGCACCTCTGACCGCACCTAGACCGCCTGCATGACCCGCAGCTGCTCGCGCACCCACTCCAGCACCGGCGTCGCCGCCGGATCGACGGTCAGGGAGATCAGCGCGAACGGACGATCGGCGCGCACCGCGGCCGCGTCCCTGCGCATCACGTCCAGATCGGCACCGACCATCGGGGCGAGGTCGGTCTTGTTGATCACGAGCAGGTCGGAGAACGTGACGCCCGGACCGCCCTTGCGGGGCACCTTGTCGCCGCCGGCCACGTCGATGACGAAGATCTGGACGTCGATCAGACCTGAGGAGAACGTCGCGGTCAGATTGTCCCCGCCGGATTCGACCAGGATGAGATCGAGATCGGCGTGCGCGGCGATCAGATCGTCGATGGCGTCGAGGTTGGCGGTGATGTCGTCGCGGATCGCGGTGTGCGGGCAGCCGCCGGTCTGCACCGCCGCGATGCGGTCATCCGGGAGCACGGCGTTGCGCCGCAGGAAGTCGGCGTCCTCGGTGGTGTAGATGTCGTTCGTCAGCACCGCCAGAGACAGCTCGTCACGAAGCTGACGGCAGAGTGCGGCGACCAGCGCGGTCTTGCCCGAGCCGACCGGTCCGCCGATGCCGATGCGCAGCGGCTCCCCCGGCCGGCGCGTCCGGCGCGGGCGATCGTGGGAATGGCCGACACCGTCGATGAGATGTGGTGGCATGCAGGCTCTTTCGTTTCAGGACGCGAACAGGGGGCGGTCACGCTCGAGGTGGCGCTGGGCGAGCACGTCCAGCAGCGGGTCGGACAGGTCGGCGAGGCCGCGGGCGGCCTGAGCGGCGGTGTCCTCGCACACCGGCGCCAGCGCGAAGGTCATCGCGGCGACATCACCGGGATCCAGGGCCAACAGCCGCTGGGCGGCGGTGGCCGATCCGGTCATCGTGGTGTAGACGAGCGACAGGGCGGTGTGCGCCGCGGCGATCCCGCTGGCGTGTCCGACGGCGCCGGCCGCGACCGCCAGGTGAGGCGTGGGCCCCAGAGCGGCCCAATCGGTGTCCGGCCAGACGCGCCGGGCCAGCCGGACCAGTCCCCTGCCCTGAGCACGCGACGCCGCGCGTGCCGCGGGAGCCGGTGTACGGGCGTCGGTTTCGGCCTCCCCGGAGCCTCCGGCAGCTGGCGAGAGCGTGCCGGTGTGCACCGCGGCCGCCAGGGACGCGGTGACCAGGCCGGTGGTGCGAATCCGGCGGTGCAGGTACGCCCGCAGTGTGGGCAGATCGACGACCAAGCCGCTGGTCACCGCTTCCTCGACGCCGCCGGAGTGCACGTGGCCGCCGGTGGGCAGCCGCGAATCCGCGAGTGCGAGCAGCGTGGTGATCATCAGAACAGGAAGAAGCGTTGCGCCATGGGCAGTTCCGCGGCGGGCTGCTCCTGCCACACCTCGCCGTCGATGTGCACGGTGAAGGTGTCGGGATCGACGCGGATGTCGGGCAGCGCATCGTTGAGCGGCATCTGCGCCTTGCCGACAGCGCGCACGTTCTCCACCGCGACGAGGCGGCGCGCCACCGCGATACGGTCGGCCAGCCCGTCCTCGATCGCCTGCGGCGCGACGAAGTGCAGCGATGTGGCGGCCGCGGCCGCGGGTGCCGCACCGAACATGGGGCGCGGCAGCACCGGCTGTGGCGTGGGGATCGACGCGTTCGCGTCCCCCATCGCGGCCCACGCGATCATGCCGCCCTTGAGCACGGCATGCGGGCGGACCCCGAAGAACGCGGGCTCCCACAGCACCAGGTCGGCGAGCTTGCCGACTTCGATCGAACCGATCTCGCGGTCCATGCCGTGGGCGATCGCCGGGCAGATCGTGTACTTGGCCACGTAGCGCTGCGCACGGGTGTTGTCGGCTCTGGTGTCGCCGGGCAGGAAGCCGCGGCGCTGCTTCATCACATGCGCGGTCTGCCAGGTGCGCAGCACCACCTCGCCGATGCGGCCCATCGCCTGGGCGTCACTGCCGATCATCGAGATCGCGCCGATGTCGTGCAGCAGGTCCTCCGCCGCGATCGTCGACGGCCGGATCCGGCTCTCGGCGAACGCCAGGTCCTCGGGCACGCTCGGGTTGAGGTGATGGCACACCATGAGCATGTCGAGGTGCTCGTCGAGGGTGTTGACGGTGTGCGGACGCGTCGGATTGGTGGAACTGGGCAGCACATTGGGCTTACCCGCGACCGTGATGATGTCGGGCGCGTGACCGCCGCCGGCACCCTCGGTGTGATACGCGTGGATCGACCGGCCCTTGATCGCGGCCAGCGTGTCCTCGACGAAGCCGGCCTCGTTGAGGGTGTCGGTGTGGATGTTGGCCTGTACGCCGGCGGCCTCGGCAACGGTCAGGCACGCGTCGATGGCCGCCGGGGTGGTACCCCAGTCCTCGTGAAGCTTGAATCCTGCTGCTCCGCCGCGCAATTGCTCCCACATCGCCTCGGTGCTGACGGTGTTGCCCTTGCCCAGCAGCGCGACGTTCAGCGGCCAGGTGTCGAGCGCTTCCAGCATGCGGGCCAGGTGCCACGCCCCGGGTGTGACGGTGGTGGCCTTGCTGCCTTCGGCGGGGCCGGTGCCGCCGGCGACGATCGTGGTGATCCCGCTGCCGAGCGCTTCCTCCATGATCTGCGGGCAGATCAGGTGCACGTGACAGTCGATGGCACCCGCGGTGACGATGCGGCCGTTGCCGGAGATGATCTCGGTCGAGGGCCCGACCACCAGATCGGGATGCACCCCCGACATGATGTCGGGGTTGCCCGCCTTGCCGATCGCGACGATGCGTCCGTCGCGAATACCGATGTCGGCCTTGATGATTCCCCAGTGGTCGAGGATCACCGCCCCGGTGATGACGGTGTCGGGGGCGCCGTCGGCGCGGGTGGCGCGGGATTGACCCATCGATTCCCGCAACACCTTGCCGCCGCCGAACACCGCTTCGTCGCCGGCCAGCCCAGGTCCCCCACTGCGGTCCTCGGTGATCTCGACGAACAGATCGGTGTCGGCCAAGCGGATGCGGTCCCCTGCCGTGGGACCGTAGAGCGCGGCGTAGCGCGCGCGGGACAGCGCCGTCATGGCTGATCCAATCTGCCCGGTGGGTTCAGGCTCAGGCCGTACACCTCGCGCGTGCCGCGCAGCGGTACCAGGCTGACGCGCTGGGCGATGCCGGGTTCGAAGCGGATCGCGGTGCCGGCCGGGATGTCGAACCGGTGCCCATGGGCGGCGGCCCGGTCGAAGTCCAGTGCCGAATTGGCCTGTGGCACATGGACATGGCTGCCGACTTGCACCGGCCGGTCGCCGGTGTTGACGATGTCGAGCTCGAGGCGCTCGGCACCGGCATTGAGTTCGATGTCGTCGTCGTCGAAGACGATCTCGCCGGGGATCATGCGATCGGGTCGTGGACGGTGACGAGCTTGGTGCCGTCGGGGAAGGTGGCCTCGACCTGGACGTCGTGCAGCATCTCGGGAATGCCGTCCATCACCTCGTCGCGGCCGAGCACGGCGCGCCCGCTGACCATGAGCTCGGCAACGGTGCGTCCGTCGCGAGCGCCCTCGAGGATGTGGTCGGTGATCACCGCGACGGCCTCGGGGTGGTTCAGGCGCAGTCCGCGTGCCTGGCGGCGGCGGGCGAGTTCGGCGGCATAGGAGATCAACAACCGCTCCTGTTCATGCGGTGTCAGGCGCATAGAGGGCGATCCTGCCACGACCCGCCGCACTCAGCAGCGCACGCGGGCGCAGGCTGCTGCCGGCTACTCCTCGGTCATGTTCTGCAGGCGCACCTGGCCCCGGGCGACCAGGCGTCCGCTGTCCCCGCTGCCCTCGGTGATCGTCACCACCCACAGCTGCTGGCGCCGGCCTCGGTGGATCGGTGACGACGTGGCCGTCACGGTGCCCGATCGGATGGCGCGCAGGAAGTCGGTGTTGTTGTTGACGCCGACGACGTAGCCGCCGCCGTTCTGGGTCAGCCAGACATGGCCCGACACGCTGGCCATGCTCTCGATCACCGCGCAGTACACCCCGCCGTGCACGATGCCCCAGGGCTGCAACAGGACATCGGTGATCTCGAGAGTCGCGCGGCCGCCGTCGGCGGACATCTCCTCGTAGCGCAGGCCGAGCACCGTGTCGAAGCCGTCACCGAGTCCTTCGGGAAGATCAATCACGAATCGTGTCTACACGCCGCGCTCGGCGCCGAAGCGGACGGGCCCCACGCCGTGCGGCGTGGGGCCCGTCCTGTGGTCGGACCGGGGGTCTCTGCAGCCCTCAGGACTCCGGCGCGGTCCGGGTGGTACTCGACCAATATAGGCAAGCCTTGCCTAATTCAGCAAGGCCTTCGTCGGAATCGGCCGGTGCCCGCCGCGGACCGGCAGGCCGAAACTCATCAGCGCGTCGAGGAGAGCCTGCGTGCGCCGCATGCTCACCGCCTCGCTGCTGCCGGCGAGCAGCGGGATCTGGGTCGCGGCGCTGACGGCGGCGGCTCCGACGGCATGCCACATCGCCGACACCGGCGTGGTGCCGTCGCTGGCTGCGTACAGGCGAGTGAACAGCGGGCCCAATGCGCGATGGCTGCGGTGGGCGACCCAGGTGGTCAGCGCGGCCTCGCTGGGCAGCGCGACGATGCCGTCCCTGCGCGCGGCGCGACGGCCGGCGAACGCCGGATCGTCGGGTAGAGCGCGCAGCGTGGGCTCGGCCACGCCCACCCAGTCGATCGTGCCTTCGGAGTCCACGTGCACCCAGAGGTTCTCCGGTCCGGTGTCCCAGGCCCGGCCTTCCAACGCCAGGAGCGGGATCACCCGGCCGACGACGACGTGGGCGAATGTCGCGGCCAGTTGCTGGGTGACCGTGGCCGGGTTCGCGATCTCGGCGAGGCCGGCCGCGTACATGCGAGGCAGCCGGTCGGTCGTGAAGAGTTCGGCCAGCGGCCACCAGCGGCGACGCGACAGGTCGCCCATGACCGCGACCCCGTGCACGCGCGGGCATTCCGGATCCAGCGCGCGCAGCCGGCGGCTGGATGCATGGATCGGCAGCGGGCGCCTGATCGACATGCTCGCGATCAGCGGATCGTCGACGAGAACGGACACGGCAACCTCCCTGAGTTAGGTTAGCCTTACTATAACCACGAGGGATCATGACTCCACAGGAGGCCACCGCTGTGATCGGACTCACAACACCGCCCGGCACCGCTGTCGACCGTCGCGGCGTTGCGCTCGAAGACGTCGTCTCACGTGATACGACGCGCGGTAGTAATCCCGTAGTACGCTCACAGGCACCGCCGGTAGGAGAGAGGACCATGCCCAAGTTGACTCGGCTCGGAGAGCTCGAGCGCTCCGTGATGGACCACCTGTGGTCCGCGGGTGAGCCGCAGACCGTGCGGCAGGTCCACGAGACGCTGTCGTCCGAGCGTGACCTCGCCTACACGACGATCATGACCGTGCTGCAGCGGCTGGCGAAGAAGAATCTCGTCGTCCAGCACCGCGATGACCGGGCCCACCGCTACGCGCCCACCCATGGTCGCGACGAACTCGTCGCCGGCCTCATGGTCGACGCCCTCGACCAGGCCGCCGACTCCGGAAGCCGCGAGGCGGCACTGGTGCATTTCGTCGAACGCGTCGGCGCCGATGAGGCTGCGGCGCTCCGCCGCGCCCTGGCCGAACTCGAGGACAAACACCGCGCAGACACACCCAGTGGCGATCACGGCATCAGCTGAGAGACACTGACAGCGTGTCCGCGCTGGCCTTCACCATCGTCGCCCTGATGTTGTCGGGGCCGGTGCCTGCATTGCTGGCTCGCGCGACGTGGCCGTTGCGGGCGCCGAGGGCGGCGATCGTGCTGTGGCAGTCGATCGCCCTGGCCGCGGTGCTGTCCTTCTTCTCCGCGGGCATCGCGATCGCGAGCCGGCTCTTCGAGCCCGGACCCGATGGCCGGCCGACGGCCACCATCGTCACCGCGCTCGACGATCTCGGCTGGCCGCTGTGGACCGCCTACGTCGTCGTCTTTGCGCTCACTCTCGTCGTCGGAGCGCGGCTGATCGGCTCGATCCTGCAGGTGGCGATCGCCACCCGACGCCGTCGCGCCCACCACCGGATGATCGTCGACCTCGTCGGCGCCCACCCCACCCGCCCGATGCCCGCCCACGGCATCCGCATCCTCGACGTCGCCCAGCCGCTGGCCTACTGCCTGCCCGGGGTGCGCAGCCGCGTCGTGGTCAGCGAGGGCGCGCTGAACACGCTGTCGGACAACGAGATCTCGGCGATCCTGTCGCACGAACGGGCCCACCTGCGCGCACGGCACGATCTGGTGCTCGAGATGTTCACCGCGGTGCACGCTGCCTTCCCCCGCATCGTGCGCAGCGGACACGCCCTCAACGCGGTGCGGCTGCTCATCGAGGCGCTCGCCGACGACGCCGCGGTGCGCAGCACCGGACCCACTCCCCTGGCGCGCGCGCTGGTCGCCTGCGCCGCCGGGCACACCCCCCGAGGGGCGCTCGCCGCCGGCGGACCGACCACGGTGGTGCGGGTGCGACGTCTCGGCGGCGCCCCGAACAGCCGCGCGCTGGCCGCCGGTGCCTACGTGTGCGCCGCGGCGGTACTCGTCGTACCGACGATCGCGCTGGCGGTGCCCTGGCTCACCGAGCTGCACCGGCTGTTCACCGCATGATGATCTGCTCGACTGCACGCAACAACCGCACAACGAAAGGCGCCCTGCATGACCGACTCCGCTAGCTCGACGACCGGCACCGCGCAGATCGGGGTGACCGGCCTTGCAGTGATGGGGTCGAACCTGGCGCGCAACTTCGCCCACCACGGCTACACCGTCGCGCTGCACAACCGCACCACCGCCAAGACCGACGCGCTGCTCGCCGAGCACGGCTCGGAAGGGAAGTTCGTGCGCAGCGAGACGATCGAGGAGTTCCTCGATGCGCTGGAGAAGCCGCGCCGCGTGATCATCATGGTCAAGGCCGGTGACCCCACCGACGCCGTCATCAACGAGCTCGCCGACGCCATGGAAGAAGGCGACATCATCATCGACGGCGGCAATGCGCTCTACACGGACACCATTCGCCGGGAGAAGGCGATCCGGGAGCGCGGTCTGCACTTCGTCGGCGCCGGCATCAGCGGCGGCGAGGAAGGTGCACTCAACGGCCCGTCGATCATGCCGGGCGGGCCCGCGGAGTCCTACAAGAGCCTGGGCCCGCTGCTCGAGGAGATCTCCGCCCACGTCGACGGCGTGCCGTGCTGCACCCACATCGGCCCCGACGGCGCCGGACACTTCGTCAAGATGGTGCACAACGGCATCGAGTACTCCGACATGCAGCTCATCGGCGAGGCCTATCAGCTGCTGCGCGACGGGCTCGGCATGAGCGCACCCGAGATCGCCGACGTGTTCGCCGAGTGGAACACCGGCGACCTGGACAGCTTCCTGATCGAGATCACCGCGACCGTGCTGCGCCAGACCGACGCCGCGACGGGCAAGCCGCTGGTCGACGTGATCCTCGACGAGGCCGAGCAGAAGGGCACCGGCCGCTGGACGGTCAAGTCCGCGCTGGATCTGGGCGTGCCGGTCACCGGCATCGCCGAGGCGGTGTTCGCCCGCGCGCTGTCCGGATCTGTCGCCCAGCGCAAGGCCACCACCGGGTTGGCATCCGGCGAATTGGGTGAGAAGCCCTCCGACGCAAAACAATTCGTCGACGACGTCAGCAAGGCTCTGTACGCATCGAAGATCATCGCCTACGCCCAGGGCTTCAACCAGATTCAGGCCGGCAGCGCCGAATACGACTGGGACATCAAGCCCGGCGACATGGCACGGATCTGGCGCGGCGGCTGCATCATCCGCGCCAAGTTTCTCAACCGGATCACCGACGCGTTCGACGAGGATCCCGAGCTGGCGACGCTGATCGCCGCGCCGTACTTCCGCGAGGCCATCGAGTCGGGTATCGACAGCTGGCGCCGGGTCGTGGTCAAGGCCACCGAACTCGGCATCCCGATCCCCGGCTTCGCCTCGGCGCTGTCCTACTACGACGCGCTGCGCACCGAGCGGCTGCCCGCCGCCCTGACCCAGGGGCTGCGCGACTTCTTCGGTGCACACACCTACGGCCGCATCGACGCCGACCGCGACAAGCGCTTCCACACGCTGTGGAGCGGGGACCGCAGCCAGATCGAGGCCTGATTCTCCCCGCGAGCAGACGCGAACTCGAGTGTTTGAGGCCCCCTGGGGCTCGAGTTCGCGTCTGCTCGCCGGATGAGGTGACCCCACTAGACTCGCGGGCGTGAAGTTCCTCGAGGGCCACCGGCCGCCGTACGACCTGACCTACAACGACGTCTTCATCGTTCCGGGCCGCACACAGGTCGCCTCGCGATTCGACGTCGACCTGTCCACCGTCGACGGCTCCGGCACCACGATCCCGGTCGTGGTCGCGAACATGACCGCGGTCGCCGGCCGGCGGATGGCAGAGACGGTCGCTCGCCGCGGCGGAATCGTGGTGCTGCCCCAGGACCTGCCGCTCTCGGCGGTCCAGCACACCGTCGACTTCGTCAAGAGCCGCGACACCGTCGTCGACACCCCGGTCACGCTCTCCCCCGACGACTCGGTCTCCGACGCGTGCGCGCTGATCAACAAGCGGGCCCACGGCGCGGCGGTCGTCCTCGACGACAACCGGCCGGTCGGGCTCGTCACCGAATCGGTGTGCAGCGGTGTGGACCGCTTCACCAGGGTGCGGGACGTCGCGATCTCGGACTTCGTCACCGCGCCGGTGGGCACCGACCCGCGCAAGGTCTTCGACCTGCTCGACCACGCACCCGGCGCAGACGTCGCGGTGCTCACCGACGCCGACGGCGCCCTGGCCGGCGTGCTCACCCGCACCGGCGCCGTCCGCGCCGGCATCTACACCCCCGCTCTCGACGACCGGGGTCGGCTGCGCATCGCCGCCGCCGTCGGCATCAACGGCGACGTCGCGGCCAAGGCGCGGGGCCTGGCCGACGCGGGCGCCGACCTGCTGGTCATCGACACCGCCCACGGCCATCAGGCCAAGATGCTCGACGCGATCGCCGCCGTCGCCGCGCTCGATCTGGGCCTGCCCCTGGTCGCCGGCAACGTCGTCTCCGCCGAGGGCACCCGCGACCTGATCAACGCGGGCGCCTCGATCGTGAAGGTCGGCGTCGGTCCCGGCGCGATGTGCACCACCCGGATGATGACCGGTGTGGGCCGGCCGCAGTTCTCCGCGGTCGTCGAATGTGCCGCTGCGGCAGCGGAACTCGGAGGGCACGTGTGGGCCGACGGCGGCGTGCGCCATCCCCGGGACGTGGCGCTGGCGCTGGCCGCCGGCGCGTCCAACGTGATGATCGGCTCCTGGTTCGCCGGCACCTACGAATCCCCCGGCGACCTGCTGCACGACCGCGACGACAAGCCGTACAAGGAGAGCTACGGCATGGCCTCCAAGCGTGCCGTCGCCGCGCGCACCGCGGCCGACAGCGCCTTCGACCGTGCCCGCAAGGGCCTGTTCGAGGAGGGCATCTCGACCTCCCGGATGAACCTCGACCCCGCCCGCGGCGGCGTCGAGGACCTGCTCGACCACATCACCTCGGGCGTACGCAGCACCTGCACCTACGTCGGTGCGCGCACGCTGCCCGAACTGCACGAGAAGGTGGTGCTCGGGGTGCAGTCAGCCGCCGGCTTCGCCGAGGGCCACCCCCTGCCCACCGGCTGGTGACGGATAGGCCAGCACCGACCCGCCCACCTCGACGCCGACGTCGGACCCCTGCTCCAGATCGGCCCGGCCCGGCACCCGCATCCGCACCGTGCAGCCGTCCGGCAGCCGCAGCTCGATCGCGGTGTCCGAGCCGTAGAACCGGCACGCCGTGACGCGGGCGGGGCGACCCCCCGCCGCGAGCCGCAGCTGCTCGGGACGCAACACCACCACCGCGGCACCGTCGGCGACGCGCATGAGCGGGCGCAACGCCCCGAGCGCGGTGTGCACGACGCCTGCGGAGGCGGTGCCGGCCAGCTCCACCGTCGCACCGACGAACCGGGCGGCCGCCAGCGTGGCCGGACACCGGTACAGCTCGGCCGGGCTGCCGTGCTGGGCGATCGAACCGTCGATCAGCAGGGCCACCGAGTCGGCCAGCGACAGAGCCTCGGTCTGGTCATGGGTGACCAGCACCGACGTCGTCGCGGTGTCCCGCAGAATCGTCGCGATGTCCTCGCGCACCCGGGTGCGCAACCCTGCGTCGAGTGCCGCGAACGGCTCGTCGAGCAGCAGCACCCGCGGCCGGGCCGCCAGCGCGCGGGCCAGCGCCACCCGCTGCTGCTGTCCGCCGGAGAGCTCATGCGGCCGGGCGTCGGCGAGCCCCTCGAGTCCCACCACGTCGAGCCACTTCTCGACCCGCTCGCCGCGTGGCATCCCGAACGCGATGTTGCCGCCGACGCTCAGATGCGGGAACAGGGCACCTTCCTGCGGCATCAGGCCGACGCGGCGCCGATGCACGGGCACCGGCGCGGGCCCGCCCGCCACCAGCTGACCGGCGATCCGGACCGTGCCGGCATCGGGATCGGTGAAGCCGGCGATGATGCGCAGCAGCGTGGTCTTGCCGCAACCCGACGGCCCGAGCACCGCGGTCATCGTGCCGTCCGGCACCACCAGATCGGCCCCGGCGAGCACCCGCCGGGTGCCGAAGAACTTCTGGATGCCGTGCGCGGCCACCCCGTCAGTCACCGCGCACGCTCCACACGCCGAGCAGCGCGGTCGGGACAGCCGCGAAGACCAGCAGGGCGGCCGCGTACGGCGCGGCGGCGGCGTAGTCGCTGACCGAGCTGTACCCCCACAACCGGGTGGCCAGCGTGTCCGTTCCGGTCGGATGCAGCAGCAGCGTCACCGGCAATTCCTTCATGCACGTCAGCAGTACCATCGCCGCTCCCGCCGCGATACCGGGCAGCGCCACCCGGGCCGTCACCGCGACGAACGCGCGCACCGGCGCGCGGCCGAGCGACCGCGCGACCTCCTCCAGCCGGATCGGCGCCGACTCGACCGCCGCCCGCACCGACCCGACGGCCAGGGGTACGAACAACACCGTGTACGCCAGGATGAGCAGCGGTTCCCGCTGGTAGATCGGCCGTAGCAGCAACACCCCGAGCGAGACCATCGAAATCGCGATCACGATCGCCGGCAGCCCGTGCGCAACGTAGCTCGCGCCCTCCAACGCCCGGGTCGCGCGGTCGCGATGCCGCGCGGCCAGCACGCCGAGCGGCAGTGCTGCGACCGTCGACACCACCGCGGCCGCCGCCGAGAGCCACAGCGTGGCACCCAGCGCCGCGCCCCACAGGCCG
>NZ_JAKRFN010000042.1 GCF_022348085.1 Mycobacterium sp. PSTR-4-N
TCCTGTTGAGTCACTTGGTAGGTAACTCACTGACCACTACGCGATGGCCCACCCCAACAGCGTCAACGACACACCCAGCACCGTCGTCCCCGCCCCCCGAAACTCCACCACGCTAGGGGACTTATCCACCCTGCGCGGCCGAACCGGCGGTATGGGTGAGTGCCTGGACCTCACCCGGCGGGGCCGCCCCGCGGCTGCCCGACGTGTCGGAACCTCATGCGCTGATCCGTGCCGGGACGGCCGGCGGCAACGGGAGAGTGCTCGCCGTCCCCACCCTCGTCCGTGATCCGAGGGAGCCAGGAGGGTTCGCTGTGCTGATCAACGGCGCGGAGCCCGAAGCGCCGGCCCGGCCGGTTGATCTCCCCGGCCAACCCGGATCCTTGATCGATCTCGACGTCACGGACATCGAAGACACCGACGCGCTAGCGGATGCCCTTGAGGACGTACTTGCGCCCGAAGGTCCACTGCTCTTGAGGCTGGTCGGCATGCTCGCACCCGGAGTGCTACTCCCGGGGTTCAGCGGACCGCACCGGAATCTTCCGCCTGAAGTCGTGCTCGATCTTGATTCCCTGAGCTTCGCCACGCCGTCCGTAGATCCGACGGACCGCAGCGCTCGCGCCGAATTCCTTCGAGCGATGGCGTACACCAACACCACTGAATTGCATCAGCATCAGACCACCGCGCTCGGACTGGCCGCCCTCAATGCCTCGCTTCAGGGGGCGTGAAGCGTGCGTATCGACCAGGTCATCGGAATCGCATTCGGCCCATTCCGTGGCGAAAAGCTGCAATTCACACCGGGTCTCAACGTTGTGCATGGCCCTAATGAGGCAGGCAAATCCAGTTGGTTCAACGCTACCTATGCGGCCCTTTCCGGCCGGCGCAAGTATAAGGGCAGAGGCAGCGCCGCCGAGTCCGAGTACAAGAACCGACACAAGCCGTGGTCCGGCTCGAAATGGGCTGTGGGGCTTGTCGTCACGCTCGACGATAACCGCACACTGACGATCGCCCAGGACCTGGCGAAGGGTGAATGGACGATTGTCGACGGATCGACTGACCGGGCAGCGCCCGAGAGTGAATTGCTCACGGACGGAAGCTTGGATGGCACCCGTCTCCTGGGCCTCAATCGCCTGTCGGCGCGGTCGACCATCTTCACCGGCCAAGCAGACATCCTTCGCGTTCGCGAGGACGCCGGCGAGCTTCAGGAGCTTCTGGAGAGGGCCGCATCGACGGGAGCGGCGGATGCGACGGCCGACGCGGCGCTCGCATGGCTCAAGGAACGGCGCGCTGAATGGGTGGGAGTGCCGCACGGAAAGAAGCCGCTTGCCACTGCTCGCGCTGCGCTGAACGCCTCACGATCGCTAGCGGAGATGCAACGCGACGATCTCTCCGAGCTCCTCGAAGCTATTGCAAACCGGCACAAGCTGGTCGCGCCGCTGGAAAAGGCGCGGGCAAAGGTCGAACTCTCCGGACGTTTTGCCAAGTGGCAGAGCGTGTATGAGCTGCGAGACCGTGTCGAGAAAGCCGAAGCGCTGTCCATCAGGGTGTCTGAAACAAGCGAAGCGGACCTGGTTGTCGATGAGGACAAAGTCGCAGCCGCTACCAACGCGCTGGTGGTGTTCGACCGCGGGACCGATGTGGTGCCACTAGGGGAGGGGCCTACCGCGGCTGAGCTGCAAGCCCAAATCGACGAATTGCCCCTAGCGCCGGAGGGTGATCGCGAGCCGCGTCAAGACGTTATCGACGCCCATAGTGAACTAGTCAAAGCGCAAACAGCACTCGACACCCACGCGCAGACCGCGCCGCCCTCTGTCGATACTTCTACCTCGACAACACTTTCTCCCGATGAGTTGCGCACTCTCGCTAACGTTCTTGCGCAATCGCCACCTGAGGTTGACATGGCCGCGGTCGCAGCTTTCCAGCAGGATAGGGAACAGCGAACTGCGCAGTTAGCCGCCATGCGGACCGAAGTCGATCAGCTCGATGCTAGGTATCGACAGGCGAAGATCGACTACGACGCGGCCGTCGAAAACAGGGCAATGGCGCTCGAGTTGGCCGCGCTCCATGCTATTGAGCGATCGGCAGCTGACGATGTCATCGCTGCCAGCCGCAGACAAGTTGACCTCCTTTCAGGGGCGCTGTCGGCGCAGGAAGCTCAGGCCGGGGTGATGGCTCAGGAGGTCGCGCTTCGCCAGCACCAGGAGCGCGTTGGTGCGGCGCGAGCTCAGGTAGAGGCAGAATCCATCGACGCTGATCCAGATGTTTTGAAGCGTCTCGCTCGCGAGATCGATGCCGCGGGCGTGGCGCGGGTAGCGGCGTCGAAGCACGCGGACAAAGCTGGGGAGTTTGAAGCCGCGCGCAACGAGCGCGTCCGGGCACTTGCGAGCCTGCTCGGTGACGAGAGACTTTTAGAGATCACGAACGAGATTGTCGCCCAGACACTACGAAAGTTCACCGAGTATGTCGAGGCTTGCAAGCAGCGTGCTGAGATCGCCCAACAAGCCGCTCGTCGCGCAGACCTCGTCGAGGCGCGGAGCCAGCGGCTACAGCTCGAAGCGAATCACCAGCAGGCTCTTTCGATCCGCGAAGCTCAGGGACGCGAGGTGGTCGAACTCGCTGCCGCGCTCGGATTGACGGCGGAGCCGCTTGAGACGGCCGTTGAACAGCTGCGTGGGTGGATCAGTGAGCAAGACGCGAAGCGCGCGCGGTTGACCCAGCGGAAGACGGACGTGGCTCTGCTCGAACAGCTGCTTGGAGGTCGCGAAATACACGACCTGCAATCGGATCTCGCGGCGCTGACTGCAACAGCCGGTGACGAGCCAGAGGAGCCGCTGCCACCGGATCTCAACGCGTTTGTCGAGGACGCAAAAGCTCTCTACGACAGGATGATCGACCTCGACGGACAGCTCAAGGGTAAGATCCAGGCCCTCGGTAGCGCGCTTGGGTCGGTGGCTGAGTCTGTGGAAGAGGAGGCCGACGCGGAGCGGGCGGTGTCTCAGGTTGAGATGCTGGCGTCATGTCTCGACGCGGCCGCCGGCGAGCTTGAAAACGCCAAAGAACGAGCGAACGCCTCGATCGCACCCGCTCTCGCAGAACGAATGCGACCTTGGCTCCCGCGGGTGACTAATGGTCGGTACCGTGATGTCACTGTCGATCCGGCCGATCTGACAATTCAGGTGACGGAGAAGACCGGTCAAGTGCGGCAGGCGGATCGGCTGTCTTTAGGCACTTCCGAACAGATTTACCTCTTGCTGCGGGTGACACTTTCGCAAGTTCTCTCCGGCGGTGTCGAGACTGCACCACTCATCTTCGACGATGTCACTACCCAGTCCGACAACACCCGCACCCTCGCGGTGATGGAACTGCTTCACGAGCTCAGCGCGAAGCATCAGGTGATCCTCTTCTCCCAGGAGGATGAGGTGCTCGCCTGGGCGCAGGAACATCTCGATCCTTTGCGCGACAAGCTCGTTCAGCTGCCGGCACCATGATCGGGAAGCCGACTGCAAGAGGGGATTAGGCCTGAGCGAAAGAATTCGACCGCGCACCGCGGGTGCAAAAGCGTGTTGCGATCGTTGGCGATGCACTCATCGGCGGTCGGAGCCGCCACCCTCAGTGAAGTAGTTCTCGATGCGCACCCTCTCCTCACCCGACCACCGGTACGCCGTCAGCTTCCCGCCCTTGACCGCGCTGAAGTCGACACACGCGGTGTAGTCGGTCCAGTCCAGTCCGTGCTCGGGGCGGCCCTGCCGCCAGTAGTGGCCATAGAACACCGGAATCTGGCCGGTGTAGGTGTACGTGTGCTCGTCGGCCGGGACCTCCAGCTCGGGTAGCGCAGGATACGGCTCACCGGACATCGTGGTGAAGTTGCCACCCATCTCCGCGAGACCACGCAGAGTGTGTCCGCTGCTGTTCCACCACTGCATCCGGGCACTGTCTCGCTCGTGACCGTCCTTGTCCCGGTACGGCTCCTGATCGTGAGCCGCCAGACTGATCTCTGGGCCCTTCAGCAGTGTCTCGACTGCCTCGTAGAGATCGTCCTTCGGATCGCTGGCTGCGACGAGGTGCTCGACGTTCGCGAACGGCGCGTTGGAGCCGCATCGCTGCTCGACCACCGCCATTGAACCCTCATGCCAGCACGCATGAACCACCCGAACACCACCCAGGTCGAGCCAGAGTGGCAGCGTCGTGAACCATTCCAGATATTCGTCGCGGTCCGCACCGGTCACCTGCTCGAGAAATGCCTTGTGTTGGCTGGCATTCTTCTCTGACCGCTCGTCGTCGGGATCGTCGTGCGGACGTAGGAACTTCCCACTGCCTTGCGGCCACTCCGTGTGATAGGCCAGCGCATTGAACTCGTGATTGCCCATCACGATCTGCGCGCTGCCCGCATCGACCATCTGCTCGACTAACCGCAGCGTTTCCAATTGCTGGGTGCCGCGGTCGATCAGGTCCCCGACGAAGATTACCTGCCGGCGCTCATGTCGGTACTCACCACCCGTGCCCGCCCGCCGGTAGTCCATCGCGGCCAGCAGCTCCTCGAGCTGGTCGGCGCAACCGTGGACATCGCCGATGATGTCGTACCCCTCGTAGGTCGAAGCTGTCATCGTTCCCCCTTCTTCATCGTGAACATCAGAACTTCTCAGGCACTATGCGCCGCAAGGCTTCCCGGAACGCAGGATTCGGTGCTGCCGACGGCAACACGCCCTGCACGGCCTGCAGCGCCTCCTCGGGCGAAACACCCTGCAGCCGCGCGCCGTAGAGTGCCCCGACGCTGGGTGTGCGACTGAGCGCCTCGACGCAATGCACCAGCACGGTCCGGCCGTCACGGCGGAATCGCTCGACCGCCCTCACCGCCTCCAGCAGCACGAACTCCAGATGCGGGTTGTCATCGGCATCCGGCCGGTCGATCAACCGCACCTCCACGTGCGGGATGTCGCGGCGCACGTCGTCGTCACCGATCCGGCACAGCGACACCACCGCGTCGACGCCGTCGGGCAGATTGCGCAACGCGCCGATGCCGCCCAGCAGGACCTGATCGTCGAACGGGTGCGCCACCAACGCGCCGACCCGATAGCCCGGATAGCGCGGGTCGAACTGGTCCGGCTTGCCGCCCCGCGCGATCAGCCGCGCCATCGTCGCCAGGTCCCGCGCCGACGCACCCGGCCAGCCGTGCAGCTGCGCGCGCCATTCCAGCGGAACCGCCGACGCCCCATGCGCGGCACCCAGCAATCCGCCGGCGATCGCGGCCACGGTGTCGGTGTCGAACCCCGCCCGCACCGCCGCGTCCAACGACAGGCGCAGATGATCGGCTCGGAACACACCCGACGCCGGATCGTCGGTGGGTACCGGCGTCGTCGCGATCGCCGACCACGCCGCCTGCAGCGCGGACACCACCCAGCCGTTGTTCGGGAAGTCCGCCGGCCGCGACGTCTCGGCGACCTCGAGCCGCTCGGCCCACACACCGCGGGTCTGCGGGCCGAGGTGGCGCAACCCCACGCGGACATCCAGCTCGCCCGTCAGCACGGCGTGACGAATCGCGCTGCACCACAACACACATGCGTCACCCGCCTCCGGGTCATAGTGCGTCAGCACGCTGAGCGACCGAGCCGCCCGCACCAACGCGTCCTCATCGTCGAGGTAGGCCAGCGCGACCGGCGCGGTCCGCATCAGCGATCCGTTGCCCCCGCTGCGCCCGCTCCGACGGTGCAGGTGCTCCGCCGCGGCGCGCGCCCGCTCGGCGGTGATGACGTCACCGATCGTCGCCGACCGCAGCACCGAACCGGTCTGGATGCCGACGTCCTTCGCGCCCCGGGACCACCCGCGCCACCGCGTGACGATGGCGTCCTGGGCGGCCTCCTCACGTAGATCGGCTCCCGTGGCAGCGACCTCGGCGATGGCGATGGCCATCGCGGTGTCATCTGTCCACTCGCCAGGCTCCCACGGACCGCCGCCGGCCATCACAACGTCGAGCTCCGGGCCGCGCGGAAGCTGGAATTCGTAGGGCGCGCCGAGCGCGTCACCCGCCGCCGTCGCCAGCAGCACGCCTTCGATGCGATCATCTCGTGATGTCATGTCAGACCACCCCCGTCTCAGAATTAGAGCAATTCTGCGCTAATTAGGTCACTGTACGCTAAGCCCCTGACATGAACGCTTACCGAGACAGCAGCGGCCGGACGCTGACCGACTACCCCCGCCCGTCGGTGGCCGTCGACACCGCGGTGCTGGCGCTCGATGAGCGGCTCGGGCTGGTCGTGCTGCAAGTGCGTCGGGAGAACCGCCGGGGGTGGGGGCTGCCGGGAACATTCCTGCACGAGGGGGAGAGGCTCGCCGACGCGGTCGAGCGGTCACTGCGGGACAAGGCCAACGTGTCCGGTCTGCATCCGCGGCAGCTGCACGTCTTCGACGAGCCCGACCGCGACGACCGCGGCTGGGTGCTCTCTGTCGCGCACGTCGACGTCGTCCAACCGGACCGGTTGGAGAGCAGGTTCGCCGACGACACCCGCTTGATGCCGGTGGACGCCCCAGGCCGCCTGCCCTACGACCACGTCAGCATCATCGCGCGCGCCGTCGAGCATCTGCAGAGCCGCTACGCCCAGCAGCCCGATCCGGACGACCTCCTCGGTGAGGAGTTCACCATCCGCGACCTGTGGCTGGTGCACCAGCGCGTCGCTGGACGCGAGCTGCAACGCGATTCGTTCCGGCGGGCGATGGAACCGCAGCTGGTCGCGACCGGCGCGGTGACCCGCGGCGGCCGAGGCCGACCGGCCGAGCTGTTTCGCCGGATCTAATTCCTGCTCTTCACGATCCGGGGGCGCCCTCCCTAGGAATTGCTCACGGATCTCGACCCGGAGGAATGCGGGATGGCGTTGCGCGAGAGCCAGTTCGGAACCTCTTTGAGTCCGATGCTTCCGTCCTGCACGCGCTGAGCGAACAGCTCGGCAGGGTCTGCGCCGCCACTGTCCCCACCCAGGGCTTTCAGTAGGACGGCTATGTCGTCGGCCTCCACCCACTGAGCCTGGTGGTACGCGTCGACCGGCCAGTGCCCGTCGTCATGCGTGCTCAGTTCGAAGAAACCGTCCTCGGGGCTGTAATAGGCGTAGGCCGAGTAGTCGTCGCTCGTCCCCGTCACCGGATTGGATGTCGTTCCCGCGTGCAAGCGAATCCCACGACCGAACGTGGGGACCGGACGCTTGCCGCTCGCGGCGTCGGCGGACTCATCGGCCTGCGTCACGGCATCTCCTCGTGCTCGCTGCGTACGCCGTCGTTGTCGTTGATCATGCTCACCCCTGTTGATTGCATTGTCTGCGACAGAACGGTTCGGCGGATCGGTTTGCGCGGTCAGAGTGGCCGGACTGGGCCGAGCAGTCGGTCGAACGCATCCCGCGAAGCTTCCGGGCCGCCCGGATGCTCTCGCGTCCAGACCGTTACCGGGACATCCGCGAGAGGAGCGAAGCGCGCGGCAAGCCTGGGGTATTCGGTGCGACGCCAGTCGCGCAGGCGCGCATCGCCGCGGGCGAACTCCGTCAGACGCGCGACCTCCTCGCCGCGGACATGAGGCGGAGCGTCGGCGCGAACTCCGACGCCGTGCATCAGGCTGTGCCGGCCGAGCCGCAACGGTGCGAATCCCGACACCTCGGCGATCTCTGCGTTGACGGCCCGGCAGTCCTGGCACGCCAGCCACGCCCAGCGCGATGGACCGCCGGCTGTGGCGCGGAAGCAGACGATGCAGAGGTCGTGCTCGCGCGATACGTCGACGCCGTCCCAGCGCACGGGATTGTCTTCGCAGCGGCAGGACTGCCAGCGCGGCTGTTCGCCGCGTCGCACGGGGCCTCGGATGCCGCCGCACGGGATGTGGACGGAGAGCACGTCGACGTGCCGGCGCACCGCGGCGTCGGTGGGAGTGATGATGTGGTCCGGCATCTTTCGACCCTCTGGCGACGCCGCGTCCGGGCGTCCACCGCTTGCACGCCGGAGCGTGCCGGCTCTTCCCCTGGGGCACCGTGCGGTGTTGCGCGGTTGCCGGGACGACGGGCCAGGTACCCGAACAGTCGTCCGCTCGTGAGCTCCATCAGTGTAGGGAAGGGGTGCGACACGGGAGCCGCTTCTCGACATCGGTGTCTCAAGCCCTCGCTACCATCGGAGCAACTCGAGGGGGAGCGACGCATGACCATCACCGCGTCCGAGACGCCACGGCTGGCCAACGGGGCCGAGCGCAAGGTGTGGCAGGCCCTCATCGATCAGCTCGAGCCCGGTGACCTCGTGATCCCGGGCAAGCGGGTCACCGACCATCTCAAGGACCACGAGGTCGACTTTCTCGTTGCGATCGAAGGCGCGGGCATCGTGTGTGTCGAGGTCAAAGGCGGCGAGGTGTGGCACGACGGGGAGACGTGGTGGCAGCGCCGCGGCGGTCACATCCACAAGATCAACCCCGTGCGCCAGGCGCGCGAAGCGTGCTACGCCCTGCGTGACTTCATCGAGAAGGACCCACTGTGGACCCAGAAGAAGCGGTTGCGGTGGGACCACGTCGTCGTACTGCCCAACACCGATCTACCCGAGGGCTTCGCGCTGCCCGACTGTCCGCGCTGGAAAGTGATCGACCGCACCGACCTGCCCGACATCGGCGCCAAACTGCGCCACATTCTCGTCAGCCAGGAGCTCGATCGGCCCCTGCTCACCCGCGACGGCATCGCCGAACTCGCCGACGCACTCAGCGGCCGCGGCCTGCCGCAACGCAGCGTCGTCGCCCGAGCGCTCGAAAACGAAGACGCCGCAGACATTCTCACCGAACACCAGTCGGTCATCCTCGACGCGATCAAGCTGCTCAACCGGGTGGAGATCCGCGGCGGTGCCGGCAGCGGCAAGACCTTCCTGGCGATGGAGCAGGCGCGCCGGCTTACCCGCAACGGCCAGCGCGTCGCGCTCGTCTGCTACTCCCACGGACTCGCGTCGTATCTGGAGCGCATCACCGGCGCCTGGAACCGGCGTCAGCAGCCCGCCTATGTGGGTGAGTTCCACGACCTGGGGAAGAAGTGGGGTGCGCCGGAAGGCCCCGACGAATCTCTACGCACCGACGAGACCGTGCAGTTCTGGGAGCATGACCTACCGCGCCAGATGGCCAAATTGGCAGCACAACTCGAGCCCGGGCACCGGTTCGACTCGATCGTCGTCGATGAGGCGCAGGACTTCGCAGACGCGTGGTGGGACCCGCTGCTAGCGGCGCTGAAAGACGACGAGACCGGCGGCATCTATGTGTTCACCGACGAGGGGCAGCGCGTGTTCGACCGGCACGGCTCCCCGCCGGTGCCGCTCGTGCCGCTGATCCTCGACCACAACCTGCGCAACACGCGTCAGATCGCGAACGCGTTCCAGCCCCTGGTCGACCATCCGATGCGGTTTCTCGGTGGGGAGGGGCCGGCGGTCAGGTACGTACCCTGCTCGCGCGATGACGCGATGGACGCCGGCGACGACGAGGTCGACGCGCTGCTCGACGAGGGGTGGCGACCCGAGGACGTCGCCCTGCTCACGACCGGCAGCCGCCACCCCGAGCAGCGTGAACGCCAAGCCGCAGGTAGCGCTGCCTACTGGGATAGCTTCTGGGACGCCGATCAGGTCTTCTACGGACACGTCCTCGGGTTCAAAGGTCTGGAGCGGCGCGCCGTCGTGCTCGTAGTCAACGAGGAGTCGGCGTTCGAGCGTTCCCGGGAACGCCTCTACGTCGGATTGTCCCGTGCGCGTGACCAACTCGTCGTTTGCGGTGACCCCGACTTCCTGCGGGCGGTCGGGGGACCGGATCTGGCGCGGCGGCTGAACATTCCATGAGCGAGGGTCAACACATCATCGAGATGGACTCCGATCTGTATGAACGGGTCGCCGCAGCAGTGCAGCCGGGGGACGAGATCGAGACGATCGCCAACAAGCAGATCAATCGGATCGCCGCAGTTGATCGGCAGGGCGTTGACGTCGAGACGGCACGGTCCGGGCGGCTTGCAACCGGCCCGCAGCACGTTCCTGCCTGGATGATCGTGCGGGCGTGGGAACACCTCCGCCGAACTGGAGAGCTCAGTCAGCCCTATCTCCTCAACGAGTTGAATGTGAAGAGGTCGGCCTTCGTCTGCGCGCTCCTGGCACTCTTCCCGGATGTCGTGGTGCGATCACATCGCCCTGTTGTGCTGAAACTATTAAGCGAGTCCGACTCGCAAACCCTCAAGGTGTGGTGACCGCCGGCTCATTATGCTCAGAACATGGACGCGGGGCGGATCGAGGAGCCTGAAGCGCTGTCCGCGCGTGAAAAAGTGCTTGTCGAAGGTCAGCACGATTGGGTGAAGCTGTGGGATGTGCATCGTCATATCGCTGAGGAGAATTCGTCGGCGGCTCTCATCGACGTCCAGCGCAAAACCCTTGCTCTGGTGGAATCCCTACTTCGTGAGCAATTGGCCGAGGTCGGCGGATTGAGAGATCACGGTTCACGATTCGAGCCCTGGATGTCCGATCTGACCGAGACGATGAAGCGGCTCACGGTGGCATACATCGACAACTTCGACGGATAAGTCCCCTAGCGTGGTGGAGTTTCGGGGGGCGGGGACGACGGTGCTGGGTGTGTCGTTGACGCTGTTGGGGTGGGCCATCGCGTAGTGGTCAGTGAGTTACCTACCAAGTGACTCAACAGGA
>NZ_JAKRFN010000043.1 GCF_022348085.1 Mycobacterium sp. PSTR-4-N
TGTCGTACAACGCCTCTCGCTGCACGGCGGCCTGGTTCTGGATTTCGATGATTACAACGAAATCGTCATCTCCTGCCCCCTACTATTGACGCTTCCTGCCGTCGGCACCTACCCCATCGAGGCGGTGCGTATTGACCCCCTCAGGATCGCGACCCACGAACGCCCGCTGCTGAACCTCGCCGGCGCACTGTGCACCCAGGCCTGGTCCAGCGACGATGGAGGGCTACACCTGAGCTTCTCGCGCGGACATCGCATCGATGTCGATCCCGACGCTGAACAGACAGCGTGGGAGCTCTATGGCATGCGCCACGGCTACATGGCCTGTCTACCTCAAGGACGGGTACGCGTGGTCCGCCATGACCTCCCCGACACCGACGACGCCAACATCGTCAACAGCGTCAGGCAATCATCGGCGGGGTCGGCGCGGCAGACCCACTAATCCGGCCGCGGACACTGCGACGGGTCGACTTGGGCGGCAATACGTGGATCAGGTTGAACGTGGACAGGACCGCCCTGGCGACATCGAGGCGGGCGAGCATTCCCGGATGATGCTGTCGAGGTTTTGTTGCACGCGTTCGGCAGTGATGCCGACCGATGGTGAATACAGCATGATGTGGTCGAGGACGCCGTTGTACCGTCTCAATTGTTCACGGACCTCGTGCGCCGTCCCGGCGACACCCATGGCGTCGATCATCTCCTCGGACACAGCGGCGAACATCGCCGGGAAATCGCGCTGGGCGAATGCTTGCCGGATGGCTCGGCCTTCGCTGGCGAAGCCGTTCACATCGAGTACCGTCTCGTAGGATTTGACCGAGGAGTAGAACGCAATCTGCTGCGCCAGTTCGCGCCTGGCGACCTCGGCGTCGTCGTGGATGGCGCACATCACCATGGAAATGATTTCCACGTCATTGGGGTCGCGGCCGGTGTGCGCGGCGCCCCTGGCGATAGCGGGCCGGACGACCTCTTCGACGTAGGTGGTTGTGAACAGCGGATGTCCGGCTAGGCCGTCGGCCACCCGCCCGGCCGCCTCGCACATCCGGGGCCGGACACCGGCAGTGACGATCGGGATCGGCCTGCTGGAGGGTCCCACGTCGCCGGTCGGGGTGAGATTCATTCTGTAGAAACGGCCCTCGTGATGGATCGGGCCTTCATGCAGGTTCCATATCCGGCGCAGCAGCATCACGAGTTCTTCCATCCGCAGGGCGGGTGCGGAGGTGTCGGGCACGCCGTGCCAGTCGCCCATCATCCGTTTGGTGCCGTTGCCGATGCCGAGTACCAGTCGTCCGTTGGAGAGTTCGTCGAGGTCGCGCGCCTCGGTGGCCAGCACCAGGGGGCTTCGGCCGACGCCGTAGAGAATGGAGGAACCGATCCGACAGTTCTGGGTGCTGTTGGCCATCGCGGCCATGGAGATCGATCCGGACCGAGAATAGAACTCCGAGGCCCATACGGCGTCGAACCCGGCCGCATCAGCGGCCTGGGCGGTCTGGGCCAGTGACTTCAGATCCGCGCCGAGAACCGACAGGCCGTAGGTGCTCATGACTGGTCTCCTGTGCGCGGGCGCAGCCCGTCGAACATGACGGCGCTGAGGGTGCTGGCGACCACCGTCTCGTCGAGGTGGTTATCGGTGACCAGGTACATGAGTGCATTGATGGTGACCGCGCCGAACAGCGCAATCGACGTCGATCGCGCATCGGGCTGAGCGACGAGGGATCCGTCGCGGGCCCCTTCGATGAGCAGGGTTTCGACGGGTTGTTGGTAGGCGGTATTGATCATCTCGGCGATAGCCGGCATGCGGGCCGCTCGTCCCAATTCGCCGATGAGTGCACGGCATACCGCTGGCCGCTGCGCCATTGCCCGCAGTTGTGCGCGGATCACGAGTTCGAGGCGTTCGGCACCGGTGCCGCCGGTGTGCACGATCGCGGTCACAGCATCGAAGATGTCCTTGAGGAGGTCTTCGAGCAGGAAAGCAAGGATGTCCTCTTTACCGGCGAAGTAGTAGTACAGCGTCGCTTTCGGCACACCGGTCACCGCGGCGACGTCTTCGATCTTGGAGTCGTTGAGCCCCTTCTCGGCGAACAAGTCCGCCGCGGCGGGAAGCCGGTCAGAGATCTGACGTGGAATCTTGCGCATTGCCCCCCTGTCCCGTTCGGCCGGTTTAGACTGCGAGTCTAAACCGTCGTTACTTTGGTGGTCGGAGGTCTTGGTGGTCTCGGTGCAAATTCGTTACGACCCGTTCGACGCCTCGATTCTCAACGACCCCTATCCGACGTATCGGTCGTTGCGTGACACGGCTCCGGTGTACCGCGCCGAGGAATCCCATACCTGGGTGTTGAGCCGGCACGCCGACGTCCAGGCCGCAGCACTGGATCACGGCACGTACTCCTCGGTGGACGGCATCTTCCCCACCCCACCGGGATCGGACTTCATCGGCTCGTTCCTGCCGATGATGATCGTGATGGACCCTCCGCGCCACGACCAGTTGCGTGCCCTGGTGAGCCGGGCGTTCACTCCCCGGCGGGTGGCCGGGCTGCAGGGCGCCATCACACAGATGGCCGCGGAGTTGTTCGAGCGCCTCGACGAGGGCTCTGGTTCGGCGGACTTCGTGACCGACTTCGCCGCGATCCTGCCCGCCGCGGTGATCGCCGATCTACTGGGCATTCCCGCCACCGATCGTGATCAGTTCCGATTGTGGTCGAGCCAACTGGTCCAGGTCGACGTCAACCACGGACAAACCACCGACGCACTGACCGCCGCCACCTCGATCTACGCCTACTTCACCGACTTCCTCGCCGACCGCCGCCAAACCCCCCGCGAGGACATGATGTCGGCGTTGGCGAACGCCACAGTCGACGGGATCAGACTGACCGACGAGGAAGTCCTCGGCTTCTGCGCGCTGCTGCTCGTCGCGG
This sequence comes from Mycobacterium sp. PSTR-4-N, assembly GCF_022348085.1. GTDB lineage: Bacteria > Actinomycetota > Actinomycetes > Mycobacteriales > Mycobacteriaceae > Mycobacterium. The sequence goes on from NZ_JAKRFN010000043.1 coordinate 2,910, forward strand.
GCTACGAGACCACCACCAATCTGCTGGGGAACTCCGCGGTCGTGCTGGCCCAGCATCGGCAGACCCGCCGACGCCTGGCCGCCGATCGAACACTATTGGGGCCGGCAGTTGAGGAGTTGCTGCGCTACGACTCACCGGCACAGGGACTTTCACGAACCCTGACCCGCGACGTCACACTGCACGACACGACCATGCGTCAAGGTGAGAAGGTGCTGCTGCTGTTCGGGTCGGCCAACCGCGACGAGCGCGCCTTCCCCGATCCTGACGTGTTCGACATCGAGCGCACCAGTGAGCACCAGGTCGCCTTCGGTCGCGGCATCCACTTCTGTCTGGGCGCGGCACTGGCGCGGATGGAGGCCCGCATCGCTCTGGATGCTCTGTTGGACAAGGTGCCCGACTGGGAGGTCGATCTTGAATCGGCGCGGCGGCTGCGGTCCGGACCGATCCGCGGCTACACATCGCTGCCCATCACTTGGACCACACCGGTCTAGCCCGTGCCCCTCCTCGACGACGCGTCGTGTGCATCACCGCGCGGCCAGGTTCTTCATCGCCGTCGATATCGAGCACTCCGCCGCGCACGGCGACCTCGGCGCATTCGGCGACATGCTCAAACGATTCGCGGGCTCGAACGGTGATCGACCCATGACCGGACAGGAGAAAGGGGCATGGTGGTGGCAGTGACATTCGCGCACTTCGATGAGCAGATCGCCGACCAGCTGCTCAGATCGCCGAACACAGCAGGTGGACTGTCGAGGTTTCTGAGCTTTCGGCACACCGAACTCGCCGCCGGTCGGCTGGTGGCAGAGATGGAAACCCGTGCCGAACTGCTCACACCCTTCGGCACCCTGCACGGCGGATGTCTATCGGCGATGGTCGACCACTGTCTCGGAGTCGTGTTCTACCCCGTCATTCCGGCCGGATCATGGGTCGCCACCACCGAATTCAAGCTAAACCTGCTGCGACCCGTGTCCACCGGTGTGTGTGTCGCCGTCACCGACATCGTGTCGCTGGGCAAGCGCAGTGGAGTGGCGCGCATCGACATTAGCAACGGCGACAAAGCCGTCTGCGTAGCCCAGGGCACGGTCACGATCGTGAACGCCGCGGGCAACGCACTATGAAGGCGCTTGCTGCCGGGCCCACGCTTCGGGCGGACGACGATCTCGCCAGGAAGGTGTCATGACCTCCGCCGTGCAGCATCGGGTCCGAACCCAGGACGGGATCGCCCTGGCTGCGGACTGCTACGGCCACGATGACGCCCGTCCCGTCGTGCTGCTCCTGCACGGCGGCGGCCAGAACCGGCACGCGTGGAGCACTTCAGCGCGTCGCCTCCACGCATGCGGATACACAGTCGTCGCCTACGACACCCGCGGTCACGGCGACAGCGACTGGGACCCAGCCGGCAGGTACGACATCGAGCGACTCGCGACCGATCTTCTCGCCGTGCGCGAGCACTTCAGCGCCTATACCGCCCCTGCGGTCGTAGGTGCATCCCTTGGGGGCATGACCGTGCTCGGCACGCATCTGTTGACATCCGGGGCGTCGTGGGCGGCGGTCGTCCTGGTCGACGTCACCCCGCGACTTGAATTCCAGGGCGCCCGTCGCGTGGTGACGTTCATGGCCGCACATCCCGATGGCTTTAGCACCCTCTCTGACGCCGCAGAGGTGATCGCCGCGTACAACCCCCATCGCTCGCGCCCGGCCAACGTCGACGGCCTGCGCAAGGTGCTACGGCAGCGTCACGACGGCCGCTGGATCTGGCGGTGGGACCCGGCATTCATTCACTCCAACTTCGACTTTCTCCGCGACGAATCGACCACGGGAACGGAGCAATTCGACGCAATCAGCCACCTGCTGATCGACGGAGCCCGACGGGTCAATGCCCCAACACTTCTCGTAAGGGGCCTCTTGTCCGACGTGGTCTCCCAAGCCACCGTCGACGAGTTCAAGCAACTGGTTCCCCACGCCGAGACCGTCGACGTATCCGGCACCGGACACATGATCGCCGGCGACGACAACGACGCCTTCGGCTGCGCCGTCACCGAGTTCCTCGGCCGGAACCTCCTGTAGGTCGCGACGTTGGTCGAGCACCATCGATCGGCCAGTAGTCAGAACCGATCTTGACTTCACAGCGCGCGAAGCGGAGCCCATGAAGTGTTCTTCGGTTAAGGCCGACTTTGAACTGTGCCGGGCTCTGGTCGAGCTAGACGCCACTACGCACTTGCTGGCCACCATCGGCGTCGAAGAGTTCCTTGGTCCAGCGTTCGAGGATTTCTGCGCTGTCCCAGTCGTCGGGATGAAATCCGGCGCGGGTGTAGGAGCGAAAGCGCGCAATTGCTGCTGGGCTGAATAGCGGGTTATGACGGAAGGCTCGAAGGCTGCGCAGCAAGCGCACCGGGTTGTAGGCGGAACGGTCACCAGCCAGAGAGCGGGTGGTCTGGATGACCAACTCGCTGAACAAGAGGAGGCTGGCGATCCGCATCCCCCAGACCCTGGTGCGTTCGCTTCCACCGACCGTCTCGTAGACATCGAAAGCAACGGCCTTATGCTCGCATTCTTCCAGTGCGTGCCAGAGCAGAATAGGCCGCACTTCGGTGTCGCCGATCAGTTCTTGAGCTTCGTCGCTGGTGAGAATGATCTCGGCGAATGTCGCCGTGTAGTGCTCGAGGGCGGCCGTCACAGCCAGGCGCATCTTGGGAGAAAAACGCTTCTCAAGTCGGCCAACCAGCTTCTTGACATGCCGATCGATCCCCTCGGTGGGATAGCCCATTGCTTGAAGCCGATCGTTGAGCAGCCGATGCTGGTGTCGGTGGGTGGCCTCTTGTGCGATAAACCCCTTGACCGCCTCCTTGAGGTCAGCGTCGCTGATGTGGTCCCGGTACTCGCGGACTGACCGGATAAAGAAGTCTTCGCCTTCGGGGAACGTGGCCGACAAGGTGGACACAAAGTGGCTCATCACCAAGTCGCCATCAACGAAGTGCTGCCGACTGGTCCCAGCAGGCATATCGAATCGAACACGGCGGGGCTTCGGGACGACCCGTGCGGTGGGCCGTGTGGACGAATCGTCGCTCATGTTGTTCTCCCATTCGCCAAGGACGCGCTGTCAATCTGACTCTAAGCCTTGTCAGAATTAGATGGCAAGCTATCCACGTGGTTTCGGCGCGGGTGTATAGCGGAATGTCCGCCGAGGAGCGTCACCGGAACCGGCGCACCCGTCTCATCGAGGCCGCAACGGAGTTGATCGGCACGCGCGGCGTTGCCGCCGCCACTGTGACTGCCGTCTGCGCTGAATCGGGTGTCACGTCACGGTACTTCTACCAGCACTTCTCCGACCGAGACGCACTCCTGCGGGCTGTCTACCAGCAGCTCTATGCCACCTTCCAGGAGGTGATAGTCGACGCGATCCCCGATGCCGGCGAGCCACCGGAGGTATTGGCGTACGCGCCAATCCGCAGGCTGGTCGGCATGATCGACAACGACCCGCGGCTGGGTCGGATCCTGTTCGTGGAATCTGCAACCGAGCCGCTGCTCCGAGAGCTACGCAGCGAACTAATGGCAGGTTTCACCGACCTTGTCTTGCGCGAAGCCAGACTTCACCTCGACATCGCCGACTCTGCCGTGGGGGTTGCCCATTTGGCTTCGACCTTGGGCGTGGGAGGGCTATTCGAAGTCTTGCGCCGCCGACTCGACGGAGAACTGGAATTCACCACAGATGAACTCGTTCAGCACTGCGCAGGTTTCCTGGGCAGCCTAGGCAATTACGTGCTGCTGCAGAACACGGGCCAGTCGGCCACAACCGAAGCGCAAACCTAGAGCTAGCGGCCCCGCTACGCGATGTGGCCGTGCGTGCGCCCGACGACCAACGTCCGAGAACAGCAACAGCAAGACCCTGAACGGCATCCAAGGCCAGTGTCGTCGACTTACAGCGTCAGCCCTGGCTTCCAGAAACCCACTGAGTGTTCGATCATTCCTCTGCCCACTGCGACCGTCGGCCCGGTCCCGACTCGATAGCGGTCGCCGGCCCCTTCGCCAGCCGCGCGCTTTGCGCGGCCTGGCGACGACGGCCCCGCCACCACTTGCACTACATGCGGTAGCGTAGCGATACCGATAGTATCGCTACGATTCGCTACTAGTGGAGGCCCAGTGACCGACGGCACTGCAGATTCCCCAGGCCAGGCCACGCGCCGTGGCCAGCGGGACAACGGATCCCCCAACCCGGCCGAAACCCGCGAGTACAGCGAACGGTTGGCAGCGCTAGCCCGATTCACCCTCCGACACAAAGCGCTGGTCATCGGGGTATGGCTAGGCGCCGCGGTCGTCCTCGCGTTGCTGTTCCCCCAGCTAGAAACCGTGGTGCGCCAACAGTCGGTGGACCTCATCCCTCGCGATGCGCCGTCCTTGCAGACGGTTGACCGCATGAGCGCCGCTTTCGGCGAAGAAGGCTCAAAAACCATGGTGTTCGTCGCCATGGAAGACCCCAATGGCTTGACTCCGACTGCACGGCAGCGCTACGGCGAACTCGTGCGCCGGTTGCAGGGCGAAGGCAACCACGTCCTGCTGGTGCAGGACCTACTGTCCGATCCGATTACCGAAGCCCAGGCAGTCAGCGCCGACCGCAAAGCTTGGTACCTGCCCGTAGGTGTCACCGGCACCCTCGGAGACCCCACGGCCGCCGAATCGGTAAACGCGGTGCGCAACATCGCCGCCGAGGTCTTCACCGGCTCGACCACGACTGTGCAAGTGACGGGACCACCGGCAACCTTCAGCGACATGATCGCATCCGCCGAGCACGACCTGCTGCTGATCTCAATCGCTACCGCGGGCGTGATCGCCCTGATCCTGCTGATCGTCTACCGGTCGGTGTTCACCGCGCTGTTACCGCTGCTAGTAATCGGGTTGAGCCTGGCAGTCGGGCGCGGCGTGCTGTCCGCCCTCGGCGAGATGGGCATGCCCGTCTCCCAGTTCACCGTCGCCTTCATGACTGCGATCCTGCTCGGCGCGGGAACCGACTACACCGTATTTCTGATCAGCCGATACCACGAACAGCGCCGCGCCCAAGTACCCGCCGATCAGGCCGTCATCCACGCCACCGCCAGCATCGGGCGCGTCATCCTCGCCTCCGCCGCCACCGTCGCACTCGCGTTCCTGGCCATGGTCTTCGCGCGGCTCAGCGTCTTCGCCGCCCTTGGCCCCGCGTGTGCCATCGCCGTACTGTTCGGATTTCTGGCCACCGTAACCCTGCTGCCACCGGTGCTGTCGCTAGCCGCCAAACGCGGCATCGGTGAACCCAAACCCGATCGCACCCGCCGCTACTGGAACAGCGTCGCCGTCGCCGTGGTCCGCCGTCCCGTGCCACTACTCATCGTCAGCCTGGTCATCTTGCTCGCCCTGTCGGCAGCGGCAGCAACCATCAAAATCAGCTACGACGACCGCAAGGGCCAACCAGACACCACGGCCAGCAACCTGGGCTACCACCTGCTGGACCGCCACTTCCGCAAAGACGTCGTCATCAGCGAATTCCTCGTCGTGGAAAATCCGACCGACATGCGGACCGGCAAAGGACTGGCCGATCTTGACGAGATGGCCTCCCGCGTCTCCCAGATCCCCGGCGTCACCAAGGTTTCCGGAGTCACCCGCCCCACCGGAGAGCGCCTCGACCAAGCAGAACTGGCCTGGCAGAACGGCCAGATCGGCGACAAAATGGCCGGCGCCGTCGCCGAGGGCAACTCCCGCAAGGACGACCTCACCAAACTCACCGACGGCGCCGACCAGCTCGCCGACGGCCTCGCCCAACTCGACAGCACCGTGCGCACCGCCTTCACACCACTAGCCGGAATCCTCACCCAAGCCCAATCCGCAGGAACTCAGGTCAACCAATTCCGGCCGCTGCTGCAACAACTTTCCGCCACTGCCCCCGCCGTCGACCAAGCCATCCAATCCGGCCCAGGACTACGACCGCTGGCCAACCAAGCCCAAAACGCAATCACTCAACTCGACCCACTCGTCGGCGCCCTCAACACCTCACCCTGGTGCGCCACCACCCCACAATGCGCCCAAATCCGCAACCAGGTCCAGATCCTGGTCACTCTGCGCGACAACGGATTCTTCAACCAAATCGCCGACCTCGGGGACCGCTACGATCCCGCCACCAATGCCACCGTTGGTGGCACCCTCGCCAACGTCCAGAACGCAGTCGCCTCACTGGACAAGGCATTCGGAGCCCTGGGTGACCCCGCCGACCTGACCACAAATCTCCGCCGATTGCAGGACGGAATCGGACAGCTGGCCTCCGGCGCCCAAGCACTCGCCACCGGCGTCCGCACCCTCGCCGACAGCAACATCGAAATGCTGTCCGGCATGAGCCAGATCGCCACCCAACTACAGAACTCCTCGCGCGCAGCGGCCGACTCCGACTCCTCGAGCGGTTTCTACCTGCCCGCCAACGCATTCGAGAACCGGCAATTCACCGACGTCGCCGAACAATTCCTCTCACCGGACGGCAAAACAGCGCGGTTCATGATCGAAAGCAGCCACGACCCATACAGCGTTGAAGCCATGGACCTCGCCAGCCGCATCACCGACACCGCCAACACCGCACGACCCAACACGTCACTCGCCGACGCCACCGTGTCCGTAGCCGGCTTCCCCGCCGTCAACTCCGATATCCAACGACTCCTCTGGGCCGACTTCGCACAACTAGCCATCGCCACCATCATCATCGTCGGCGTCATCCTGGTCCTACTACTGCGCGCACTCCTAGCACCGCTCTACCTACTAGGCACCGTCGTGCTCAACTACCTCGCATCACTCGGCATCGGCGTCGTAGTCTTCCAATGGGGACTGGGCCACGAAATCGCCTGGCCCGTACCGCTGCTGGCGTTCATCATCCTCGTCGCCGTCGGCGCCGACTACAACATGCTGCTCGTCTCACGGCTCCGCGAAGAATCCGGAACCAACATCCGCGTCGGCGTCCTGCGCACCGTGGCAAACACCGGAGCCGTCATCACCTCCGCTGGCCTCATATTCGCCGCCAGCATGTTCGGCCTCATGGTCGGCTCAGTCGCCATCATGATCCAAGCCGGCCTCATCATCGGCTTCGGGCTGCTGCTCGACACCTTCCTCGTGCGCACCCTCACCGTGCCCGCCATCGCCACACTCCTACGCGAAGCCAGCTGGTGGCCCACCAAAGCAACAAACCCGCGACCCGGTCAGACCAACCCAGGAGGCATTAAGGACGCACCTCACGTGCTGGTCCAGGAGAGGTGAAAAGCGAACAGAGCAATACCCGGCGCTACATGCCGACCAGCGTG
>NZ_JAKRFN010000044.1 GCF_022348085.1 Mycobacterium sp. PSTR-4-N
GCCCGCCGGTCGGTGCGGCGGCGGGCGCCGGCGCCGCGGGGGCCGCCTCGACCGGCGCTGCAGCCGGTTCGGCGGAGGCCGGCGGAGGCGGCGTGTCCTCGATCTCGGGTTCGGGATCGGTGTCGGTCGCGAACAGCACCGCGGCGTCCCGCTCGGCGTTGAGCACCTCGGTGGTGTTGTGCGAGTACTCGGGCAGCTTCAGCGTGTTCGTGGCGAGCCCGGCGACAGTCGGCGCGTTCTTCACACCGATCTCGACGAAACGCTCCACCCCGAGGCCGCCCGCGGCCTCCTCGATGAACAGCAGATCCTGGGTCTCGATCCAGCGCACCGGGCTGGCGAACTGCCAGGCCAGCAGCTCGATGACGATCTTGCGGCACAACGCATTCGGACGTTCGTTACGCCAGGTGTCGTAGTCGGCGAGAATCTCGTCCAGCGGCTCGGCGGGCACGAGATCGCGGATCTCCTGCACGAAGTCGCGGTCGAGGGTGAACGGCCGCGGCACCAGGTTCGGGATGTAGCGGCCGACCAGCAGCTCGGCGTCACTGGGTTCCGGCATGACCCGCTCCAGCGCACGGCGGAAGTCGGCGACACCGACCCGCAGCACCGAGGAGTGGAACGGCACGTCGATACCGGGCACCAGGATGAACGACCGCTTGCCACCGCTGATCTCGCGACGCCGCTCGACCTCTTCCTCGAGCGCTTCCAGACCCGCGACCGTGCCCGCGATCGCATACTGCGAACCACGCAGGTTGAAGTTCACGATCTCCAGGAATTCTCCTGTGCGCTCGGCGATCTCGGCAACGAAGTCCTTGACGTCGGCGTCGTCGAGATCGATCTGCGACGGACGGATGGCGGCCAACCGGTAATTCGACCGACCCTGCGCGTCCCGCGGCACGATGTCGTGCATCTTGGACCCGCGGTGGAACACCACCTCGAGCAGCGCGGGAAGTTCGTAGACGCCGGATACGCACGCCAGCGCGGTGTACTCACCGACGGAGTGACCGCAGGCGATCGCGCCCTCGACGAACGCGCCCTGCTCGCGCATCTCGGCGACCTGCGCCGCGGCGACCGTGGCCATCGCGACCTGGGTGAACTGCGTCAGGTACAGCACGCCTTCGGGATGGTGGTAGTGCACACCGGAGGCGATCAGGCTGGTCGGGTTGTCGCGCACCACGTGCAGCACCGAGAAGCCCAGCGTCTCGCGGGTGAACTTGTCGGCGATGTCCCAGACCTTGCGGGCGGCCTTGGAACGCGCACGCACGTCCATGCCCATGCCCTTGGACTGGATGCCCTGGCCGGGGAAGGCATACACGGTCTTCGGCGCGGCCAGCTGCGCGGTGGCAGCCATCACCAATTCGCCCGAGACCTTGGCCGACACCTCGATGATCTCGGCGCCACGGTCGATGCCGACCCGGTCGACGCGGAACTCGATCTCGTCACCCGGCAACACCATGCCGAGGAAGCGCGACGTCCACCCGACCAGACGAGCGGGCGGGGTGGCCCGGCCGTCGGTCGCGGTGACCGCGTGCTGCGCGGCGGCCGAGAGCCACATGCCGTGCACGATGGGGGTTTTCAGACCGGCCAGCAGTGCGGCGGCCCGATCGGTGTGGATCGGGTTGTGGTCGCCGGAGACCACCGCGAACGCGCTCATGTCGACCGGCGCGGTGACGACGACGTCACGCCGGCGCCGGCGCGGGGTGTCGGTGGCGTTGTCGGTGATGGCTCCGCCGGCGCGCGGCGGATCGGTCAGCTCGGCAGCACCCGTCCGGCCGCGGATGGCGAAGCGCTCCTCGAGAGTCGCCAGAACGGTGCCGTCGGAGTCCGCGATCGACACCTCGACCGGGACCACGCGGCCGACCTCGGTATCTGTCGCCGCCAGTGTGGTTGCGGTGACTGTCAATTGGGACGTGGTGGTCGGCATCGGCGCCAGCAGGTGCGCGGCGTGATCGAGGTGCACCAGGCTGAGCAGACCCTCGACGACGGGGAAGCCGTCCTCGGTGAGGGCGGAGCCGATGGCCGAGAAGACCGCGGGCCAGCACAGGCCCACCAGAGCGTCGGGCACCAGGGTGAGACCCGGCGCCAGCGGAGCGCCGAACGTGGCGGTCACGCCCGTGTGATCGGCGACCTTCTCCGGATCCCATTCCACGGTCACGGTCGCGGTGTTGTCGGTGACCGGGGGTAACGCGTCGGGGCCGTCGACACCAGCGGCGATCGCGAGCACGGCACGCATGGCCGCAGAAGCGTCCTCAACGGTGACGATCGGCATACCGCCGTCGACGGTCGTCGAGGGCAGGGTGAAGCGGATCTCGATCCAGATGTCGGACAGCGGAACGCTCAGCGTGACAGCGACATCCCCCGGTCGCTCCGCTCCTGCCCGCCGATCCTGGCCGGCCGCGAGCTCCAGGCGCGCACCGGTGTTCGGATGCGTCGCGCTCGGCTTGCCCGGCACGTCGTTGACCTGCCACTCACCGGGCGCACCGATGCGGTGCACGGGGTTGATGGCGGTGCGACCGGCCCACAGGACGTCGGGCGAGTCGAGGACGACAGCCAGCGGACCACCGACGTCGGCGCGCGCCTGGCGGCGCGACACGACAGGCACCGGCTGCTCGCCGGCGGCCAGCACGCGGTCGACGATCTCCTTCTCGAATCGGTCCAGCAGGTCGCCGACCGGCTCGTCGACGCGGGTGATACCCGCGACTGCCTGCGTGCCCGGGATGATGCACACCTGGTCTGCGGTGTAGCGGGCGTCATGGGCCTGCCACAGCGAGTCACTGCGCCACCACCGGCGGACGTCCTTGTCGATGACCGGCACGAAGTTCACCGGCTTACCCGGCTTCTTGCACAGCGTCACGAAGAACGGCACGTCGGCGGGGTGCAGCCGCACCGCCTCGGCGTCGGGGTAGCGGGTGAGCAGTGCGTCGATGGCCCGCTCCGGCTGTTCGAGCAGAGCCGCACCGTCGGCACCGAAGAGCGTGTCGATCGGACCGAAGTCCTTCTCCGACAGCCGGGCCTCTGCGCGCTTGAGCATCTCCTCGAACCGGTCCCGCCACGTGTCGGCCAGCCAGGGGCTCCCGGGGGCAGCGGTGTCGGCGGTGCTGTCGCCGTCGCCGATGGCCAGCTCCACGTAGCGCTGCAGCCACTGCAGGTAGGTCATGTCGCCGACGTCGCCGAAGTACGGCTTGGCCGTCCCGGCCATCGCGGCGATGATCTCGTCACGGCGCTCGGCGACGGCGTCGGCGTCGCCGGCCACCTCGTCGAGCAGGCGACCGCACCGCGAGGCGGCGTTGTCGATCTCATGGATGTCGGCGCCCAATTGGCTACGGCCACTGGCCATTCCGTTGATGGCATGACCGGCGCCCACCCAGGTGTCGGTACCGGTGGTCTCGACCAGCATCTGCTTGACCGCGGGCGAGGTCGTGGCTTCCTTGGTGGCCATCGCGGCGGTGCCGACGAGGATGCCGTCGACCGGCATCTCGGGGAAGCCGTAGGCCTTGGCCCACTCACCGGAGAGGTAGTCGGCAGCGCGCTCGGGAGTGCCGATGCCGCCGCCGACGCAGATCGTGATGTTGCGGTACTTGCGCAGCTCCCCGTAGGTGGACAGCAACAGGTCGTCGAGGTCCTCCCACGAGTGGTGACCACCGGCGCGGCCGCCCTCGATGTGCACGATGACGTCGCGGGTGGGCACCTCGGTGGCGATCTTGATGACCGACTTGATCTGGTCGACCGTGCCGGGCTTGAAGCAGACGTGGGTGATGCCGACGGTGTTGAGCTCCTCGATGAGGTCGACGGCCTCTTCCAGATCGGGGATGCCCGCGGTGACGACGACACCGTCGATCGGCGCGCCGGACTGGCGGGCCTTCTGCACCAGGCGCTTGCCGCCGACCTGCAGCTTCCACAGGTAGGGGTCGAGGAAAAGCGAGTTGAACTGAACGGCACGGCCCGGCTCGAGCAGCTGCGTCAGCTCCTGGATGCGACCGTCGAAGATCTCCTCGGTGACCTGGCCGCCACCGGCCAGCTCAGCCCAGTGCCCGGCGTTGGCCGCAGCGGCGACGATCTTCGCGTCGACGGTGGTGGGCGTCATGCCGGCGAGCAGGATCGGCGACCGGCCGGTGAGGCGGGTGAACTTGGTCGACGCCTTGACCGAGCCGTCGGGCAGGGTGACCGGCGTCGGCGCGTAGCTCGACCAGGCCGGGGCGACGTCCGGGGCGGCGCCGACGGTGAACAGGCTGCGCTGGCCGGCGCGGGTGGCGGCCGCGACGATGCCGATGCCGAGACCCCGGATCACCGGGGCGGTCAGCCGGGTGACGGTGTCACTGGGGCCGAGGTCGACGATCCACTTGGCGCCCGCCGCGGCGAGGCCCTCCACCTCGGCGACCCAATCGACCGGCGTGATGAAGATGTGCTCGGTCAGCTTGCGGGTCAGCTCACGATCCAGACCGGTACGGGCCGCCCACTCCTCGACGAGATCGACACCGTCGGCCAGCCGCGGGGTGTGGAACCCGACCTCGACGTTGAGCTGGTTGAACACCGGGCGGAAGATCGCACCGCCGCGGGTCTTGTTCTTGCGCTCGGCCTCTTCGCGCTCGGTGATCTTCTCGCAGTAGAGCTCGAACCGGGCCAGTTGCTCGGGTGTCCCGGTGATCACCACGGATCGGCGGCCGTTGCGGATGGACAGCGCGGGCGCGAGGACGGTGCGCACGTCCTGGGCGAACTCGTCGAGAAGTGCGGCGATGCGGTCCGGGTCGACATTGGTCACCGACACCATCGGCGACTTGTCGCCGCGACCGACCATGCCGCGGCGGCGGGACACCAGCGAGCCCGCCGCGCCGATCAGCTGACCGATGGCCAGCAGCTCGGCGTCGCGCGCACCGTGCGCCTTGAGCGATTCGACGGCGGTGATGCCCTGCGAGTGGCCGGCGATCGCGACCGGCGGATGCCCCTCGAGATCCAGTCCCTGACGCTTGAGCGCGCGCTGGGCGGCCATCTGCGTGAGCAGGATGCCGGGGCCGGAGATGGCGGCGGTGGTGAGGTCCTTGAGCGACGGCAGCGGCTCGTCGGCGGCCAGCGCGCGGATCCACTTCATCGGCTCGAAGCCGATGGGGCGGACCACCACGAGTTCGCGGGCCAGCGGCTCGAGCAGCAGCTCGGCCTCGGCGACCAGCTGGCTGATCTCGGACTCGATGCCGGCGGAGTTCACCAGCTCTTCCAGATTCTCCAGCCAGGGGCCACCCTGGCCGCCGAACGCGACCGCGTAGGACTCACCGGCGTGCAGCCGATCGACGAGCGCGTGCGCCCCGGCCAGGGAGTCGACGTTTCGCCCGCCCTCGGAATCGGAGCGAGTGGTCGCACGGTGCTGGTCGTTGATCGTCACGTCGTGTGTTCTCCTCAGTGATACGTCGCGCGGCCTTCTCGGCGCGCCGCGCGTGGTGTGGCTCGGTGCTCGTGGGTCCTCGGTGGGGCGGACAGCTCGTCGTCGACGGCAGGCGAGCCCGCGTCGTGGGCCAGGGCGATTCGGCGTCGAATCCGGCTGGTCTCGACCACTGCGCCTCGGACTCGTGAGGCGCTGCGGCGGACACTGCAGCCGTACTAAGAGTGTCATAAGAGACGACTCGATTTTGGCGTGAGAATTGGTTACTGGCGAGTTCTACGCACGGGTAACAGAATCACGCGTAACGCGGGACGGAACACGGTCCGTCGGCTTCCGGGACAAACGTCCTGCTGGCGGGTGGTTACGGTTCAGTAAGGTAGAAGCGCAGTTCAAAGCCGCATTGTTATGCAATCGTTATCTGAAAATCGCCGTTCGCAGATGGTGTACCGGCGTGGCGGGCAGGTTCGACAGTCGAGCGCGAACTGTATGGTCCCCAATTCGCGGACTGGACAGGTGTTTGCTGCAGAATCTTACTGATCAGTAAGTCTCGTTGAATGGCCGAGACGGTCAGCCTGTCGGCCGCTCCCAGACGCCGGTGAGGAGGATGCCTGCGGTGTAGTCCGACCCGGAGGAGGACATCAGCCGCCGGGTCGTCAGATCGAACCGGGACGCCATCACCTTCTTGGCGAGCAGACGGTAATCCTCGACGATCTGGCGAAGCCGGCCCATCTCGTCGGGCTTGGGGAGATAGGACCCTCCGACCTCGGTCCGGTACAGCTCCACCAAGCTGTTCACGAAGGTTTCGGCCAGTTCCTCCACCGAGATGTCGGCCGCCTCGATGAACCGCAGAAGGGTGCGCACGTAGACCGTGTGGTCGTGCGACCGGGCCAGGATCTCGCCGGCATCGGTGTCGGTCAGGACCAGTTTGCGGCCCTTCACCTCGGCCATGCCGTGGGCGATCAGCGTGTGCGCTTCGGGAGCGTCGGGCTCGATCGGAAGGATCGGGTTGTCGTGCTCGTCGGTGTCGGGACCCAGCACGGCTCGTTGCAGGCCGAGGATGTCGGCGAGGTCTTCGCCCTCCCGCATGCTCGTGAAGAACTCGGCGATGTGCGCCGAGTTGTATCCCTTGCGCAGCAGCTGGCTGATCGTGTTGAGCTGCGAGAGGTGATAGTCGTCGTACAGGGCGGAGCGGCCCACGCGGCGCGGCGGGTCCAGCAATCCACGTTCGCGGTACGCGCGGATGTTGCGCGCACTGACGCCGGACTCCCGAGCCAGATCCTCGAGTCGATATTCAGCCACAGCGGCACCCCCTTGACACTGACCCGTGAGCGACCAGGCGGTGGCCTCCGCAGTGCATGGACAACTGTAACGCGCCTGACTACCGTCTGAGCGAAGTAGACTGATCCTCCGATCGCACTGGGCTGATAACTTTTCATGCCGGTTCATCTGCGGAGATAGGAACTGACCGTCAAGTAATATTACGCGGCGGCGCGACTTCAGCCAACATGTTTGCCCACGGTGCGGCAGTCGAGCAGCTTCTCCCCGGGAAAGCGGTTGGCATCGGCACCGCGTCATGGGAGAGCATGGTCGGGTGGTCCGGCGCCGCCGAACCATCCGTCCCCGTCGTCATTCGCCCCGAGAGGTTGCAGCGTGCGCCCCTGGATCATTTGGGCGACCGGGCTTCTCGCCTACATCGTGGCTGTTCTCGATCGCACCACCCTGGGCGTGTCCGGCCTGCCCGCCTCCGAGCGGTTCGCCGCCGGACCCGGCCTCCTCTCGATGTTCGTCGTGCTGCAGGTGGTCGTCTACGCCGGTGCCCAGATCCCCGCGGGACTGTTGCTCGACCGGTACGGCTCACGAGCGCTCATACTCGCCGGAGCGACGCTGATGGCCACCGGCCAGTTGGTGCTGGCGCTGACGACGTCGCTTCCGCTCGCGATCGCGGCGCGCGCAGTGCTGGGGCTCGGCGACGCGATGACGTTCATCTCCGTCCTGCGCCTGGTCCCGCGGTGGTTCACCGCACGGCAGGTGCCCCTGGTGACCCAATTGACCGGAATCTGCGGCCAGTTGGGACAGGTGCTCAGCGCGGTACCGTTCCTCGCGCTGCTCTCCGCATCCGGCTGGACGCCCGCCTACACCTCTGCCGCCGCACTGGGCGCTCTCGTCCTGGTGCTGGTCGCAGCGCTGGTCAAGAACGCGCCTGACGGCACGGTGGTCAGCGCCGAGGCGATGAACGTGCGGGAGACCCTGGCGAGCGTGAAGACGGTCTGGCTGCGGCCGGGCACCCGGCTCGGCTTCTTCACCCACATGGGCACGCAGTTCTCCGTGACGGTGTTCGCCCTGATGTGGGGAGTGCCCTACCTGACCGTCGCCCAGGGGTTGTCACCCACCGCAGCAGGCACTCTGCTGACGATCTCCGTTGTCGCCGCGATCGCTGCAGGGCTCGTCATCGGCGTCCTCACCGGCCGATTTCCCCACCGTCGCTCGCGTCTGGTGCTCGGCATCATCGCGAGCAACGCCGCGATCTGGACCGTGGTGCTCGCGCTGCCCCACCGGGCACCGGTGTGGCTGCTGGTGATCCTGGTGGTCGTCATCTCCGTCGGCGGGCCAGGATCGATGGTGGGCTTCGACTTCGCCAGGACGTTCAACCCCAGCCATACCCTCGGCACCGCCCAGGGCATGGTGAACATGGGCGGCTTCCTGGCCTCGCTGGTGCTCATGCAGCTGATGGGGATGATCCTGCAGGCCGCCGGCGGGCTGTCCTTCGACTCGTTCCGGCTGGCGTGGACCCTTCAGTACACGGTCTGGGCGTTGGCGGTGATCGGCATCCTGATCACCCGGCGAAAAGCCCGCCGACTACTGGCGCAGCAGGACGATCGCATCCTGCTGGAGGGCATCAACGGTTAGCTGGCTGTAGGTCGAGTCAAGGGGTGTGGAGGCCGTAGTGGGCCGACGTCCCGGGGCGGGGCGTGATTTCTGTGGTCGGTGGTGCTGCCGAGGGAGGGCAGGTGCCTGGCGCCCACGCTGA
>NZ_JAKRFN010000045.1 GCF_022348085.1 Mycobacterium sp. PSTR-4-N
CACCGTCACCGTCGGGGCCCGCAGTTCCTGATCGACACGACGAACACGGGGTGGATACTTTTACCTGGCCAAAAACGGATACCTCGACTTGACCACCAGTGGGTACTTTTTCATGGCCACGGACAGCGGAGAAATACCTGATCTGGAATTGGGCAACACTCATACGAAGCGATCTTGCGTCGGGCGCGTTGGGAACCAATCTCTACAAGAAGGGCTTTGCGCCGTCAGTCGAAGTCACCGAGATACGGGAAGGGTTCGTTGCGATCCGGGGCAGCGCCGGGGCTGCGGCACTATCCGCCCCACGCGCAACGATCTTCAGCCACTTGATGGCGACGCCGGTGGAGGAAATCGAGAGGCTGGTCAATGTCGGCATGCCGTCGACCTAGACTCCGGACGAAACGAGCATTCCTGAATGTCGCATGCGGCGTCGGGTGGAGTAGAGGCCGAGACCTCTCAAGTTTCAACCTGAGCCGAGAGTGACCAAGCAAATTCAGATTTTGACCCGGACACGAGCCTATCTACAGGCGTGTTCTCACGGTGAGGTGAGCATTCGTTGAGCGAGCAAACAGACGTGAGCGAGGCAACTGAGATTTATCTGCGGCACTATCCGGGAAGAACGACGCAGAGTTCGAGACACATTTCGGTTCAACACGAGCCGCACTGATGAAAACGTTCGTCCAAGAGATCCTGAATGAAGCCATGACGATAGAACCTGATTGGACCAACCTGTCACTGGATGAGGCAGGCGATTTTGTTGAGGCTGAGATGCGTCATAGACATCCAGATCTCTCCACGAGCGCGCTGAGGGCAATCGGCAACTACTACACATATCTTATGCGATGAGTCGTGAAAGCAGGGTCTACCGGCGCTGAAGGCCGACCAGCTCTCCGCCGCACAGAGACATCTGCTAAAGCGTTTGTCCCGCAGCAGATTGAGTAAGTGCTGGACTCACCGCCGGTCCCTATCCAAGCGCCGGACCGTTTTGCGCCGCCGAATCGTTTCACTGGCACAATCGGACGTTGCGCCTAGAACGCAGGAGCAATGATTCACATGCGGTTTGAGAAAACCCATTTTTCGGAGACCGGCCGCTACTGGCTGGGCCGTGAGACGACGACCCAGCGACACTTCCTCGGCGTTCCCCTGTCGAACAGCATGATCGACTACATCGAGTACTACTGGCTGACAGCCGACCAATACGACCGGTTTGCGGTCGACAGCAGGACCGCCACCGAGTTCGCTGACTCCTGCCGTCGCCGAGAACGCGACGACATCCTTGCTTTCCCACCGGGACCGGATCGTGGCAGCCCGCGTTGAGCCACCCGCGCGGTCCCCGAAATTCATGCAGGGTCATTGCCGCAGCGGACCGCAGGCTCTACAGAAGCGGTCAGTGTTGCTGAGGAGGACCCGCCGGTGTATGTCGATTCGTATTTTTCACCGCACCACCGGTACTCCCTTGGCGTCGAGGTCGGCTCTGGGCGAAAGTATCTGTCAATTCCTGTGAGCAATGGAGTCTTTAACTACGAGGAGTACTACGAACTGGACCCCGACGAGTACAACGTTTTCTCATCAGATCAGCTTGCAGCGTCGGAATTCGCGCAATCGTGCCGGGAACGTGAGCGGGACGATCGGTTGATCGAACGGCCGGGGTGGAATCGTGGCACACCGGTCTGAGTCGATTGTCGAAAGTCAGAGGAAGGATCTCCCCGGTGATGACAGCGTTCGCCGATGCAGTCGAGGCCATCGTCGGACCCGTCCTAGCGGTCCGTGGCTTCATGCTCGACCAGGTCGACGATGAGTCGGACAGCGGAGGCCGTGATCTCCACGTCGTCTACTATCGCTCCCCTGATTGCAGGATCCAGGTCTATCAGTCCTCGCGCGAGGGCGAAACCAACGCCATGATCGCGCCGAGCAACGCTCCGAATCAGCTCGGCTTGAACGCGCCCGGCTGGCAATTCCTGACCACGTTCATTGAACAGCCGGCTGGTCCCATCGCCGAAGTGATCGAGAAAGCACGGCTCGAGTATCACGCCTATGGCGAGCCGCTCCTATGGGTCCGCGATCGCATCGTGAAATACTTCGATGCCGCACGCGCTCGAATCGCCGCGCCGCCTGGCAAGGATTGATGCCGTGAACCGCGCCCGCGCGTCCCGCGAGAATTCGAGACCATGACGAAAGACGGCTTCTCGGAGACATCTTTCTCGATCTCCCGTCGCTTCTCCTTCGGCAGCGATCTGCACACGGGTGAGTTCTATCTGGCGATAGCTGTGAGCAATGGCGCCGTCGACTACAACGAGTACTACCGCGTCAGCGGCGAACTAGCGCGAAGCTTCGCGACCGACTCAGAGTCGAGTATCGCCTTCGCTGAGGCCTGTCGCCGTCGCGAGCACGACGATCTCCTTCTCTACCAGCCCGATGGGCGAAGAGGGGCCCCGATATGACGAACCCGTATCAAAGTCTCTTGCTGCTGGGAACTTACGACTGGGTCGCGCTTGATCACGTCCACCGAGAGATGGCCCGTCACATGATTGGATCTCCGATATCGCGGATTCAACAAGCCGCACTAGAGTTGATGCGCGAGGTGGTTGAGCAGGGCTTGTTCGAGATCGGCGACGTCACTGCCGAGCGCGGGTTCGTCCGGTGGCTGGAGCCGATCGATCAAGCGATCTCTCGGGTAGGGCGCTATTACATCGACGCGTTCGACGACACCACCGTGTGGCCATGGTGCTGCTGGCTCAATTTGACTCCGTACGGTGAACAGATCGCGCATGAGCTATCGACCCGACAATTTCCGACGGATAGCTAGCAACTCGGCACGTGTGCGCACACCGCGAAACCCAACGCTACAAATCCTATTCCGAAAGATCAGCGGCCATGATGGATCTGGGACTAGACGGCAAGAAACTGCAATCTGTGCTCATCGAGAACTCTCTCGTCATGACGTTCTCAGACGATTATTTCGCCCTGATGGCGTCGCCTCTCACGTTGAGTCGCGACGGCGAAGCCTTCACCTTGACCCCGGACGAAGACCCTGCGGAGGCCTTCGCTCCAATCCGCCAGTTGGTGGGGTTGGACATCATTGAATCGATAGCCGACGATTCCGGCGCGCTCAGGATGGCTTTCGAAGACGGCAGCCTCATTCATGTACCGGCTGATGACCAGTACGAGGCGTGGAACGTATCGGGCCCCCGCGGGGCGCTCGTCGTCTCGATGCCGGGCGGCGAGCTCGCGATCTGGAGCGCACACGCCAGATCGGATACCCCGGAATGAAATCGACGTGCGGAAGGTCGGTTCGGTGGATGTGAGCTTGAAGTTCCTCCACGATGACGAGAGGCGGATGCTTCATGACGTCGTGAGTCGTCGTGACCCAGCGCTGTCCGAGAAACTCGCGGTCACCGACGCGGTGTCGCGCAGCGACGCGGAGTTGATCGTGTCGATCCTGTGTGATGAGTTCATCGACAACCTCGATGACGAGTGGGAACCGACGGCGTACGGCACAGCGGTCAGCGATCTCTTGCAACGTGTCAATGCGGCGAGATTGGACGGGACGTGAGGCGACGTAGCGACCAGTGCTGTGGCCATGACTGAAAGCGCGCTGACAGTTAAGGAGCGTGCGCTGATCCTCGCAATCGTGAGCACCACAGGACATTACGATGCCGACGCACTACAGGCCGAGCTCGCACGGGCGCTGATCTCGCACGGCACGACATGGGTGTGCGACGTTCAGGTGCCGGACTCGACACCGGTCTTCGATTGTCCCGACGGACCATTCCCCGCCCGGGCGTTCGTGTCCGAGGGCGTCGACTATCAGGGTGAGATCATCATCTGGGTCACCAGGGGCCACCTTTCCGGACTGGAGTACGCCTGGGTGACCAATGAGCCGCCCACCCGCTGGCCACGACCCGACGAGCTGGAGGTGCTTCCAGCGTGATCAACTACGAAAAGTTTCCGGGTCTCGACGGGTTCTATCTCGAAGACAGCTTCGTCTTGGCCATCACCGAGACACCGTCAGCGCTGACCTTCACCCTCGACGCCGTGCTGACGCCCGAGCATCCCGCGTATCGACCGCCGCGAACAGGCGAGCATCACTGCTACCGATCCGCCGACCTGACGTTCTCTGAATGCACAAGCGCCGAATGGCTGCACCGGTCGCACAGGTTCTTCGCCGATGCCACGGGGGCCAAGGACCTCGGCGGCATCGATGCACTCGTAACGGGCTCCAGTTCCGTTCTTCTCGAGGGTGATTGGGGTCGTGTCCGAGTATGGGGATCGCGGAGCAATGGCTATCCCCGACCCAGGATGAAACTGAAGTCAGATCACGACTCGACCGTCAGTGAGTGAGCGAGAGGTGATTCCGTGACGCCGGACTATACGGGTCTACCCGACATCAACTCCTATATCGATCTCATCGACCGCTTCCTGCGTCGATCCGTCAGCGCGCCCGTCTTCCAACTCACCTATCTCCGGATGGTGAAGAACGAGCAGCGGGTTCTCGGCCAACCTGTCTTCCCCGTACTTCAGGAACTGTTCGAAGACGCCGACCGCTATGTCGCTGAACCTCGACTGAGAACGGGAACGGACGACCTTGACGACGACGGGCTCATGTCATGCGCTGCCCGCGCGCGAGGGGCGTTGCGGGAACTCGGTTACACCTGAAGTAGTCATGGGCTGCCTCGGTGCGCCTACGCCTCGCCCAAACTCGGCCGGTAACCATCGGCCTCGGTCTCAGCGGCAAGCAACGCCGACAACTCGCCCTCCTGCTGAGAAACAAACACACCGATCACTTGGCGGCACACCTCCGGTACCGTGACTCCCTGCCGATCGGCAATGCGTTTCAACCCGACGAGCATGGATGTCGTCACGTGGAACTGCACCGCGTACTGCCCACACGAACCGTCCTCGGGCGGCGGCCCCGGACCCACGACCACGGGATCTTCGACGCCGAATGCGTCCACGTCAGCAGCTCGGACCCTTTGGACACCGCCACTACTGCCGTCGTCGGCTGGTTCCCGAACTTCCTCGTGACTGAACAACCCCATGCCGATAACGCTAGACCTCCAGTATCTCGATGCCTGAGTGGTGCACAGTGAAGGTCTGACGACGACGGGGGCTACGCGATGGACGATGCTGTCAGCGATCCGCTGGTGCTCGGGCAGCGAGTGGTCGCCATTCTCGAGACGGGCGCACGTGACGCCACCTACAAACTGGCATTGTTGATGGCTCTGATCGAGTACTGCATCGAAAATCTGCCGGATCGACCTGATGACACACTCCAGGTACCGATTGCCCACCTCGCACACCGGGTGATCGCGCTGTATTGGCGCCAAGTGCGCCCGTTCGAAGGACAGGAACTCGTTCAGCGCCGAACGGGGAACCGAGCCCGCATCACCGATGCGACGAAGCGCCTGCGTGAGGCTGCCGGGATCGGAAACAGTGGGCTCTCGCTCGAGGTGGCGATGATGCGGGCGCCCGATGCCTACGCGGACGCGATCGACACGGTGGTCATCGCGCTGGCCAAACAACCCCTACGGCGACTCCAGAAGCTTCCGGGCGCCGCCACAAACGACCCGTTTCTTTATGACGACTCGTTCCTCGGCGAGAACGTCTCTCGCAAGATACTGCGTGCGCACGACGACTCCATCGTGTTGAAGCCAGGCATCGCCTCCGGGCTGGCCCGTCTGGCCGTGCTGCTCAAACCGGCGCTGGAGATCATGTGGGTTGACGACGTTCGGCGCATGAATCGGTTCCTCGACGCTGAGGTCCCCGACGTGGCCGGACATCTGTTCGGTCGTGACCGCCTGACGTTGTCGGCAATCCGCGAGCCGTTCAAAGACGCCTTCGGACCGCACTGTTTCTACTGCGGCAGTCACCTTCCGACGAACAATCCGATCGACCATGTGTTGCCCTGGTCGCTCGTCGGAATCGACGGCCTGGCCAATCTGGTGCTCGCCTGCACACGGTGCAACACCGACAAGAGCAGCGCGCTGCCGGCAGTGGCCATAGTCCACCGGGTACTGCACCGGGATCGAAAGACGCTCGAAAACATTGCCTCTCAACTGCAGTGGCCAACACAGCACGACCGGGTAATCGCCGCGGCGCGCGGAATCTACCGCGGTCAACCAACGGGTGTGCCCACATGGGCGGGGTACAAGCAGACGGAAAGACTGGACATCGGCTTCCCACCGCGGTGGCCCTGAGAACAATCACGATCTTACGGCTGGAACACGTTCGCGATCTGGCGGATGTTGAGCTGGTCGAGAACCGGTCGGAGAAAGAATCAGGACCTCGGTTGTAACCGCGCGGGTATCGCTTGGTCCTCTCCCCCGTGTGCACGAAGTTCGTCGAGCCTTTGCCGATACGCAGGCTCGTGTTCCGCACCGATTGTCCTGCCGGCATCTGTGAGCCGCAGCCACAACAACCACGGCCACCCGGCACGGTTGTCGAAGTGATAGCGTCCCGTGGAGTGGTGGACTTCGGATCTGGCGTGGTTCACGCGTTGTGATCAACGAGTCATGTTGAACGCTAGGTGATTTGGTGTTGTTTGGCAAGTGCTGCCGCAGCGTGTTTGGCGGCA
>NZ_JAKRFN010000046.1 GCF_022348085.1 Mycobacterium sp. PSTR-4-N
ACGCGGCCACCGCGCTGACCACCACAGCGAAGGCGGCAATGACGCTGGCCGGGAGGGCGTGGTCCTGCAGCCATCCGGTCGCGGTGGCCGACCAGCCGGTGAGCAGGTTGCCGCCGCTGGCGGTGTGCCCGGTGGCCGCGGGCAGCCAGTACCACGCGAGGTAGGCGCCGGTGGCGATGAGGACAACGGCGGTGACGCGGGTCCCGTGGCGGGCGAGGATACCCAGATGCCGGGTCAGGGCCGTGCCGGCGATGGCGGTGCCGACGCTGACCAGCATCAAGATGGTGGCGGCACCGGCTGTGTATGCGGTGAACACTGCCAGCAGACCGCCCCATCCGCTGGTGGCCTGGGCCTGGGCGATCACCGCGAGCAGTACCCCGAAGGTGCAGGACAGTGACGCCAGGGCGTAGCCGATTCCGGCCGCGAGCACACCACCGGCTGTTGGGGAGTCCGGCCGATGACGCGTCCGGGCAGGCATACGCAGACCGATGGTGCGGCCGGTGAGCATGAAGCCGCCCAAGATGGCCAGGGTGAGCCCGATCGTGATCCCGAGCCAGGGAGCAGCCGTCACCAGGGTCCGGGCACCGGCACTGATCGCGATACCGGCGAGGGTGAGGGTGCCGGTGAACCCGATGGTCAGGACGGCCCCGGTGCGCAGTGCCCGGGCCAGCCGCACGAGCACCGCATCGGTGCCGCCGGTGGCGATGGTGCCGGTGATCCACGCCGGTAGCAGCGCGAACCCGCAGGGGTTGACCGGGGCGAGCATGCCAGCGGTAAACGCGAGCGCGAGCAGGTTCACCGTGCGGCGCTGCTGCCGAGGGCGGCCAGGATCTGATCCTGGGACGGGGCGTGGCCGCGGTAGCTGATCTGCCCGGACGGGTCGATGACGAGGGCGGTGGTCGGCGCGGTCACCTGGTAGCGGCTGGTCAGGGCCCCGTTAGTATCGACGACCGCGGGCAGGCTGGTGCCGCCGATCTGGTCCAGGAAGTGGCGAACATCGGCGGGTTTCTCGGTG
The DNA here is from genome assembly GCF_022348085.1 of Mycobacterium sp. PSTR-4-N. Lineage (GTDB taxonomy): Bacteria > Actinomycetota > Actinomycetes > Mycobacteriales > Mycobacteriaceae > Mycobacterium. Next base: position 1,016 of record NZ_JAKRFN010000046.1, read on the forward strand.
GGGACGATGTCGACGGCTAGGAACTTGGCGCTGCCTCTGGCTTTCTCCACGGCCGCCCGAGCAGCGGCCAGGGATTTACCGCCGCCGACGCATTCGCCGCACCCGTAGGAGAAGAACAGGATCGCGGTCGGGGCGGCAGCGGGCAGTTCGACGGTTTTGCCGTCCACCGTGGTCAGTGTCGCCGCCGTCGCCTGGGTTGTGGCGTTGGCGTGTGGCGGTGAGGTCGGATTGCTGGTTGTGGCCGATTGGCCGCACGCGGTCAGCGCGCCCGCTGCCAGCATCACAGCCGTAACGCCCGCCCACCTGTGGGGTGTAAACGAACGCGTTTCAGACATTGTCGATGCTTCCTTTCGTCAGGTCGTCGAGCGTGTGCGTCGCGGGTGAATGGCTGTCGGCGGGACAGCAGTGATCGCCGCGTTGACCGCGGCGGGCGAAGGCGACCACAGCCGCCAGCAGCAGCGCGACGGCTGCCCCGATGACCCATGGATTCTCGAGCAGTCCACACACGGCGGCGAGCGCGCCGCCGGCGATCAGGACTGGCGCGGCGCAACACAGGGCCGTCACCAGCACCGCTGCCGCACCCAGCAGCACGGGATTTCTTCGTGGACGTTGATTCATTGATTTCTCCTCATCAGGTTGGGTGCGGCTGGTCAGCTGCAGCAGCCGGGGTGGGCAGTTGGCGGGGTATGGAGCTGGGTAAGGATTTGTGTGGTCAGGGCTGCGCCGAGTTGGTGGGCCTCAGCGACGCTGACGATCTGACCTTCGGGGTGCTCGGCGAGCCACGGCGCGGCGTCCTGCGCGCAGGTGAAGTAGTGCACCTGGTTGCAGAATGAGGACCGGATCGAGGTGAGGTCGTCGGGGTTGACCAGCGAGACCACCGCGGTCTCGGGCTGCACGCTGGTGACACCGTTTTCGCCGACCGAGACCCTGATCGGGTGCCCGCTGACGGGTGATTCGGATTCGATGCTGGCGGGCCGGTCCAGGATGGTGGGAAAGATGAGGGTGTCCAGGGCGCACCAGGTGTAGAGCTCTTGGCCGGCCACGGTGAATCGGTGGCGGGTCGGGCGCAGGGTCAGGCCCTGGCCGACGATGCGGCCCTGCTCGTCGTATTCGGTGTCGGGTACCGCGGCCAGACGCCGGGTCACCTCGTCAACCGGGAGGCCGACGGCCGCGGCGAGCGCCTCCACGGTGACCGGCTCGCCGGCGGCGAGCAGCCGCAGCAACGGCACCAGCATCGTCGGGTCGAGCCCGGACTCTTCCGGAATGGTCAGGCGGTCAAGGAAATTGGGCATCAGGAACCTTTCGAGTGAGCCATGCGTCAGGATGCGCAGCAGGACAGTCGGGACATATCGGCGCTGAAGGACTGGGCGGCGATTTTGATGCCTTCGGCCATGGTCAGATACGGGGCCCAGGACCCGGCGACCTGGTCGACGGTCATCGCGGCGTCGAGGATGTAGACCGCGGCGGCGGCGATCTCGCCAGCATCCTTGGCGACGGCGGTGATGCCGTGGATGCGGCCGGTGCCGGCGTCGGCGACGAGTTTGATGAAACCGCGGGTGTCTCGGTTGACCACCGCACGCGGCACATGTTTTAGCGGCAGCACCCGGCAGTCGCACCGTGTCCCGGCGGCGAGGAGCTCGGCCTCGGTCGTCCCGGCCGCACCGACCGCGGGGCTGGTGAACGTCACGCGGGGCAGATGGCGGTAGTCGACCCTGCGGCCGGCGTCGGTGAAGATGTTGTCGGCGACCATCGCGCCGTGATGGGCGGCGACGTAGACGAACTCGCGGTGCCCGGTCACGTCGCCGGCCGCCCAGATCCGTGGGTTCGACGACTGCAGCCCGTCGCTCACCACGACCTCGTTGTTCTCGCCGGTTTTGACCTGCACCGCTTCGAGATTCAGGCCGTCGGTGTTCGGACGGCGGCCGGTGGCGACGAGGACTTTCGCGGCACGGAACTGCTGCGTTCCGCCGGTGATGGTCGCGGTGACCGTGACCTGATCGTCGGCCTGCTCGACCTCGCTCACCGTGGCGCGGCGCACCACCCGGATGCCGTCGTCGGCGAACACCTCCAGCAGCGCCATGCCGACTTCCGGCTCTTCCTTCGATGCCAGCGTGGAGCGGACCAGCACCGTCACCGTTGACCCGAGCCGGGCGAACAGTTGCGCCTGCTCCAACGCGACGTAGCCGCCGCCGATCACCAGCAGCGACTCCGGGACCTCGGTGACTTCCATCGCGGTGGTCGAGGTCAGGTAGGCGACGCCCTCGAATGCGGGCGGGATGACTGGGTTCGCGCCGGTGGCGATCAGGTAGTGCTCGGCCTCGATGGTGGCATCGCCGACCTCGATGACGGGCGCGTCCGGGGTTCCGGCGAACCGCGCTTGGCCCTGAATGCGCTGCCAGCCATACGATTCGGCCACGTTGAGGTACTTCTCTGAGCGCAGCGACTCCACCAGATCGTGCGTGCCGGCGATCAGGGCCGCCATGTCCACCGGGCCGGCCGTGGTGGCGATCCCCGGGAACCGGGCAGTGTCGGCTGCGGTATGCCGGGCCTCGGCCGCTGCGATCAGGGCCTTTGACGGCACGCAGCCGGTGTTGACACACGTGCCACCGAAGATGCCGCGCTCGATCATGACGACGGACTTGCCGAGCGCGGTAGCGCGGATCGCCGCGGCCATCGCCGCGCCGCCGGAACCGATGACCGCGAGGTCCAATCCCTGACTCATGCACCCATCCTTGACCTTCAAGTAGGCTTGAAGGTCAAGTGTTCTGAGGAGACATCGTGAGAATCGGGAAGCTCGCCGAGGCGACCGGGGCCACCACCGCGACGCTGCGCTACTACGAAGACGAAGGCCTGCTCCCGCCCGCCGAACGTTCCCCGGCGGGGTATCGCGACTATGCCGCCGACACGATCGCCCGGGTCGGCTTCATCCGACGGGGACAGGCCGCCGGGTTCAGCCTCGCCCAGATTCGGCAGATCCTCGACATCCGTGACAGCGGCCACGCGCCGTGCACGCACGTGCGCGACCTGCTCGACATCCGACTGACCGACCTCGACGAGCAGATCAGCGCACTGGTGGCACTGCGCGAGACCATCGCCCGGCTGCGGCAGGGCGCCGAAAGCGTCGACCCGGAATCATGCAGCGCCGATGACGTATGTCGATACCTCTAGGAGCCACCTCCGTGGCACCGGAGGCATGTATTTCGTCAAGTCCGTTGACCCCGGCAGTCGTCATGAATTTCCGCCCCACTGGAGGTCGTTGGTGCGCGGGAGCGCGGGGCCTGCTGAGCAGTAGGCTCACCCGATGCGGTGGGATTTCACTCGAAGCTGGTCGCATTGGCCGTGCTGAGCCCAGCCACACTCGTTCAGGCGATCGCCACCTTCGCCATCACCAATATCGACGACATCGTGGTCCTCGCGGTGATGTTCGGCCAGGCGCCCGGTCATCGTGGCGCAGCCATCCGAGTGACCGCCGGTCAGTACCTCGGCTTCACCGCCATCTTGGCAGTTTCGGTCGGCGGCGCACTCCTGGGTGCCACGCTGCTTCCTCCAGCCGCACTGCCGTACTTCGGGCTGCTGCCCATCGTGTTGGGGCTGCGGGCGGCATGGCTGGCCTGGCGGGATCGCCGCACCCAACCGGCGCCGACCGATGATCCCGCAACACTGTTGACGCCTGGCACCTGGCAGGTCGCAGTCATCACCTTCGCCAACGGCGGCGACAACATCGGCGTGTACGTTCCGATCTTCGCCGTCTCAACGATCGCCACCATCGGTGTTTACATCATCGTGTTCCTCATCGGTGTGGCCATCTGGTGCGCGGCCGGCCGATATTTCGCCTCCCACCCGATCATCGCCAAAGCACTCTCACGCTGGGGCCACATCGTTCTGCCCGTTGCACTGATCACAATCGGGGCCCTCATCCTCATCAAAGGCGGAGCGTTCGCCCTCTAGCTCGGAGCAACTTCACCACTCAGGGCCAGGAGGCGCTCCTGCATCGGCATGTGTTGGCGTTCAACCACTTTGGTGATGTCCCGGCCCGTATCCGCTATGACAATCTAAAACGGGCGGTGGCCAAGGTGCTCAAAGGCCGCAGCCGGCACCCGAACTACCAACACGAGCGAGCGCACCACAGAATCATGATCGTGTGTCACGAGAGACACGATCACAGTAGTTATACCGAAGACGTACCCGAGCCAACGGAATCGACAGGAGACCATTCCGGCTACCCTGCTGCGCTCGCAGCCGGGCGCGGAAGCAGGGTAGCCCCAGATTCAATGAGAAACGTCGCGATCGAAATTCTCATCCAATCTGGGGCAATGCAGGTCAGACTAGTAAATGTGCCCCAGATTCAATGAGAACGGACA
>NZ_JAKRFN010000047.1 GCF_022348085.1 Mycobacterium sp. PSTR-4-N
CGGCGACTCCTACCGCATGAAGGACGCCAAACACCGGAAGGAGCAGCCCAAGCCAACCTAGGAACTACCGCACGGGGCGGATACTTTTATCTGGCCACCAGCGGATACTTCGACTTGGCCATTGACACCGGCGACGTATCTGCGCGGCCCCGGGTTCTCACCGGCACCGACACCGCATCGGTCGAAACCATGCCGATGACAGGTGGTGGCGGTTACCGTCGGCGTTTTGAGTTGCGTTGCGCGCCAGACGTGTCGGACACGGACGCGCTCGTCTTATGCAATTCAGCGGCGAGTTGTTAAGCGGCTACGCTCGGGATCCTCCGTTCGCGAGCATCCGTTCTCGCTCAGCCTCGGCTAGCAGCGCTTCCGGCGCCCCTGCCAATGCAGCTCTCGCAGCTCTCCGCGGCGTCGGTGTTTAGCTGAGTAGGCGCTGTTGGTTTGAGTGGAATCGCCCCGATACATATACGTTGTCGGCGATCCCCTCACCTTAGATATGGACAATTAGGTAGTCGTTCCCAACGTTGGCGGCCACGTGCCTTTCGGCACGCCTCCGTCGCGTCTCGCCTGGAGGTGCTGCTGACCAGAAAGTCGTCTCCTGATGGCCCGTGGTGAAATCCCAACCCTGCCCGGGTAATGCCCCGACCGGATCAGGACCCAGCGTTTCCAATTCCTCGCGCAATTGCTCTCGCGCAGAACGCCAGGAGCTGGCGGTCGCTGGACTCGCCGTGCCACGCACGTAGGCGACGGCGGCGATGCTGTGGTTCGAATTGTCGCTGAACGGGGCGACCGCTGCCTCGGTCGCGGCGACCTCCCGCGGCAGCGGCGTCGCCTCGACATCGAGGTCGGTGTAGAGGGAAGGGCTCACCTCGTTCCGGTCGTCGCCGGCGGACACCGCGTAGGTCGTGACTGTCGATGGGCCACCTTCGGAAACCGCGACGACGGTCAACAACACGTAGTCTTCGCTGGAACGATTGTCGGACAACACAATCCCGTGTTGTAGCGAAGAGCCGAAATCTTCGCTTATGGAGTCCACAAGAGCCGAGACAAGTGGATGTCCGGGCGCCATCAACTCGGGTGGGTCCGCCGCGAAAGCGAGACTGTCGGAGTGCTCGAACGCGACTTTGTCATAGCGGGCCATTAGAGAGGTGCCGAACTGATCCCGCAACAGCGTGGGCACGTACGCGACCTGCCATGCGTCACCGCGCATCCCGACCTCGACATGGAGAAGCGGCGCCGCCCGCAGCACGAAGTCGCGGACTACGTCCGGTTGGAAACTCGACGCCTTCGCGATTGCCATCTCACGACGAAGCGCTGCGAGTTCCTGCGGTGTCAGCGTGCTCACCGACGCGGCACGCTTTTCAACGGCCGTTTTCAAGCGTCCTGAAACCGAGTCGAGGTCTGAAGCGATCTCGTCATGCTGCGCCTCGCCGGCCACCGCGCGGCGCAGCAACTGGCTGAGGCTAATTTCGGTCAGTACCTCGCCGAGAACATCGAACACTTGGTCGCCGAGCGCCTCCCGCTGCACTTCCACCTTTTCGAGCAGCTTCTGAAACACATCACCTTCGCGCGTGTCAGCGGCGATCAGATTCCACAGGTGGCAGGTGTGTCGCTGACCGATCCGATGAATTCGCCCGAAGCGTTGTTCGAGTCGATTCGGATTCCATGGCACGTCGTAATTGACCATCAAATGAGCGACCTGCAGGTTGACTCCCTCACCGGCGGCATCTGTCGCGATGAGCACGGAGCTGCTCGGTTCCTCGATGAACTTGGCCTGTGCTCGGCGGCGATCGGTCCATGACATCGCTCCATGAATGACCTGAACGTCGACGGTCCTTCCCAGCAGCTCGACGAGGCGGTCCTCGAGGTAATCAAGGGTGTCGCGATTTTCGGAGAAGATAATGATCTTACGTCGCTGTCCGTCCGCGTCGAACATGGCTTCACTCGTGAGCAGCTCGGCAAGCGCAGCCCACTTGGCGTCAGCGCGGGCAGAAAAGACGGCCTCAGCATGTGTGACGAGCCGATCCAGCACCAAGATCTCCGCCTCGAGTTCCGCCGGTGTTCGAGCGTTCGTGGCTGCGCTGGCCACCTCGTCTTGATAGGTCTCCGCCCTCGAGCTGCTCATCTCGTCAGGATCGTCGTCACCCAGTCCGAGTGTCGCTGCGAGGGCGCCGGCGAGCTTCCCCTCGGCAGCGTGCGCCTGGTCCGCCTGCGCGCGTAGCCGGTCGCGTCGACGGGTCAGCGACCGCAGAATTGCCTGCGGAGACGACGCCAATCGGCGCTGGAGAACCACGAGCGCGAAACCCACATTGCGCCTGGTGTCGTCGTCGGAGACCTTGTTCATCTCCTCGCGCACGTACTCGCTGACCGCCTCATAGAGGCCGCTCTCAACCGGGCTGAGGCGGTAGGGCAAGGTGCTTGCGCGGCGCTCGGGAAACAGGGGCGTCCCGTCCAAATGGACGAGTTGTTCTTTCACCAGGCGGCGCATCAGTCCGCTGCCCGCGGGATCCTCGATGACGGGCTGATCCGCGGATCCGAGCAACGTGAGGAACTGCCTGTAGTCGGCGTCTTTGCCGTTATGGGGAGTCGCCGTCATTAGTAACGTGCTCGGGACCGCGTCACGAATCGCTTCGGCCAGCTTGAACCTCTTCGTTTTGGTGATGGTGCTACCCCACGCGCTGACGGAAAGCTTGTGCGCCTCGTCAAAGATGGCGAGGTCGTACCCTCCGTCGACGGCTAGCGCGGTCAGTTCGCTGCTGCGGCTGAACTGATCGAGGCGGACAATGAGGAAGGGAAAATCTTTCAGCGACTTGTTGGCCAAGTCGCGCAAGAGCGAGCTTTCGAAGATCTCAAACTGGAGCGCGAACTTCTGACTCAGCTCGTTCTGCCACTGCTCGACGAGACTTCCGGGGACCACGATGAGACAGCGCCGGATCCACCCCCGCGCGAGCGCTTCTTTGATGAACAGGCCCGCCATGATGGTCTTGCCGGCACCGGGGTCGTCGGCGAGCAGGAACCGTTTGGGGTGCCCGGCGAGCATGTAGTCATAGACCGCCTGTACCTGATGTGGCAACGCTTCGATGTTGGAAGCCGACACGGCCAGCAACGGGTTGAGCGCGGCCGCATACCGCAAACGCAGGGCTTCGATCGCGAGCCAGAACTGGTCAGGATCAGCGGCAAGAGTGGGACCTCGTCCACCCACCAATCGGACCGTCTTCATCTCCTCCGCGGAGAGCAGCCGCGACTCCTCCGATACCGAATTCGTCCCGGTAGCGGACGAAGGCGCCGGTACCGGCTGAGGCGATCTCGAGGATCTCGACGACCGCTTCGAATGCCAGTCCTTCGACTTTGCTTCCCGGCGAGAGGTGAGCGAACTCAGCCAGCACCTCGTCTCCAATCTTTCGGATCAGCTACCCGCATGATAAACAGCAAAGGGGAGGAGTTTGGCGTGGAAATCATGGTTGCGAGCGGGGTGCAACTCGACCACGCGTGGGTCGATCTCAATGCTGAATTCGGAGCTGCGTTACGCCAATGGTCGAGGCAGGTCCTTGCACTCGTGGTCGAGGAAGCGAATCGTCTCGATGCGGGAATGCTGCTGATTGCCGGCGGTCTCTTCGACCGTGCGTACGTGTTGCCCACCACGGTCGATTACGCGGCCCAAATCCTGGGCACGTTCAACGGCGACGTTCTGATTGTGCCCGGCGAGTCGGACTGGATCGACGGCACTAGCCTCTACAGCACCCATCACTGGGCTACCAACACGTCGATCTGTTCGTCCTCCGAATACCAACCCTGCGGATAGCGTCCCGTGGAGTGGTGGACTTCGGATCTGGCGTGGTTCACGCGTTGTGATCAACGAGTCATGTTGAACGCTAGGTGATTTGGTGTTGTTTGGCAAGTGCTGCCGCAGCGTGTTTGGCGGCA
>NZ_JAKRFN010000048.1 GCF_022348085.1 Mycobacterium sp. PSTR-4-N
CTGGCCCAGCCGAAACAGCCGACGTCAGCACACATAAACGCTAAGCCTCGTGCCCCAGATTCAATGAGAAAGACACGCACTTACCCCAGATTCAATGAGAATGCCCCAGAATCAATGAGAACGGACAGCTGGGTACGCGACCGTGGGAGCGTCAGAAGACGCCGTAGCCGGACCAGTGAATAACGTCACAGTGACGAATTGGGCCTGGGGGCGGGGGTCTCGAGGCCGTGGGCGTCCGCCGGTGTCGGGTAGTTGTAGGTCGATAATCGTCCGGTTCGGCGCGCTGCCGGGTGGTCCCGGGATCAATGAGTGCGTCGGCGCACGTGCGCCGTCAGGTGTGCGGCGGAGACCTTGGGTAGCGTTGTCAGATCGTTCTCGAGCAGGTGACGTTGACGTCCGATTGAGATCGGCTTTCCGGATTGCCCTGAACGGGGCTTGGATCGGACACTGACGTCCGATGCAGGTGGCGCGATCTGTGCCTGGCGCCGGGAACTTCTACCGATAAGCCACATTATGTCAAGTAGAGTGCGCCGTATTGCACTCCGCCCCAACGACTTTGGTTCCAGCGACCACGACGACACCGGCAGTACACCCGATCCCAGCTCCGCGCTCAATTCGGTTCGCTCGCCGCCACGCCGAGCCCCGCCTCCACCTGAGCTCACACCGGATGGATCATGCAGTATTCGAATACACAGGGCTGCCATTGAAGTGCGTCGTATTTCCTTGCGGACCAACAGTCTCGATTATCAAGCAAGGCCGAGGATTGCCATCATCGCTCGCTCGACCTCGACCACCTGTTCCGCTGTCAGCAGACCCACTCACGAGTGGACGTTGGACCTTTTGACGGTTGTGAGCTTGTCGATCATCACGTCACTGTCGTGATGAAGTCCTGATAGCCGCCGTCGCCGCCGGCTATCCGGATCCGCATCAAGGGTGCGTCCAACAGCGTGCTGGACATCGGAGCAACAGTTACTGAACTCGTGGCATCGAGAGGTCATCCTGCACGATCACGGCGGGACGCGGTTTGGTCGCGTATGCACCCACCGCTACGGTCCAAATCTCCCCCTGTTCACTCCTCGTCCCATGGCGTCGAGATCGCCTCGATGAAGTCCTCTTCATCGAAGCTTTCGTCCGCTCGCGCGACCAACGAAGCCTGACGAGGCGCTTCAGCGGCAAAACTCTCAGTGCGCACGTCGGGCACCCAGACCTGCAGCGGCCGCAGGCCCCGCTCCCGCATCCGCCTTCGGTACTCGCCGACTCGGTCGCCCACCGTAATTCCACCAAGTTACATGTAACGCCGAGTCTGGGCGGCCCGACAGTCAGATCGGCCGGTGCAGCTAACAGATCTGCGAGCTACACCAAAAGCGTTGTCCTGTAACTCGACGCGCCACTGGTGGAACCTGCCCGAGCGACTCGGTGCGAAACGGTCGTCTCACTGAACTCAGTTTTCTGCGGTACGACTCCGGAGCGACGCGAGACCGCGGATCGTCACGGCACCGGGCGGCGCGTAACTCAGCCGGTCAACAATTCCGGGGCCAGCACCTCACCACCGTGGGGCGACAGCCGTGGGTGCCCGCGCCACCAGCTCTTCGATGCAACGGTGTGTCGCGATCACCGCCACGGTCCTCGAACACCGTCCTTGAGAGGGCCGCACGCGCGGGCCGTGACGATTCGGTCTGGAGGCCCCTTGCAGCCCAAATACAGGCCAAGGTCGCAGCTCGCCGACGTCGCCCGAGTTGCGGTCAGGAACAACGCAGTGCCCATGCCTGCGGCACGAAACGCCGCAAAGAGCCACTTCCACACTGCGAGGCTCTCTCATCTCCGATGCGGCCGACTGCCGCGCGGAAGAAGGCGACACCCTGCACTTCGACCGCAACCGAGAGCACGTCCTGCCGTCAGTGGTAAACGGCTTTGCCGCAGAGCTCAGCGGACCGGAACCCCACGTCAAATTGCACGAAAATAAAGTAGGTTGCGGATCGGATTGTCCCCTACCGTTTCTTCGCAAATTTGCTGACAAGAAATTTTCGCCACCGTAAAGTCGACCGCGTTCGGGACGCGCGATCGTCGTCGACCGGTACCGGTCACGCGCAACGGCGTCCACTCACTGATGATTTCGGGGGTCTTTATGTCCGTTGATGCTGCGCCGAACACTGCCGACCACGGCGATCTTTCTTCTCTTCCGAGGCGGACCACTGGGGCGCACCGACGGTCAGAGAGCTTCGCCGTTCGGAGGTGGTTGCTCACGGGCGTCGCATCTGCGGGCATGGGTACTGCCCTGTTCTTGACCGTGCCCCAGGCGGCTGCCCATGCCGACGAGGGCACCTCGGCATCTTCGGACAGTCACGCTTCTTCTGCGACGTCAGGTGCTTCGGCAACGACGCGTGACCGCGCGTCGACCACTGCGGCCGACCGACGTACTGCCGCGAAACAGGAACGTGCAGAACGCATCTCCGACGCAGCTGAGCGCCGCGCGGAACGACGCAACACCCTGAACTCGTCCGCGGATGACAGCGCGGCAGACCCCGCTCCTTTCTGGCGATCCACGGCGACCGCAGCGACACCGCGTCAGCCCAAGGTCGTCCTCTTCGGCGACGGCACGGCCGAGCGTCCCAACGGCGGCCTCATCGTCGGCGACGGCTACTCGTGGACGTCCGAGACCTGCACCGGTGTCTCTGCGTGCGACGGTGGCCGAGGCGGCTTCTTCGGCGACGGCGGCGCCGGCTACAACGGCGGCAATGGCGGGTCCGCCGGTGCCTACGGCGACGGCGGAGCAGGCGGCAACGGAGTCGTAGGGGTCAACGGCGGCGACGGCGGTGACGGCGGCGCCGGCGGCCGGATCCGCGGCAATGGCGGCGAGGGCGGAGACGGCGCCACGACGGTCGACGGATCGCGCGGGGGGCGCGGCGGCTCCGCCGGCGCGAACGGTGACGGTGGAAACGGCGGTGCGGGCGGCACGTCGACCGGGGCCTCGACCGGCGGCGCGGGCGGCGCAGGAGGAACGGGCGGCCTCCTCCGTGGCGACGGCGGAGCCGGCGGTGTCGGCGGCAACGCAATCCTCAACGGCCAGACCGCAGGTGCCGGTGGCCGAGGCGGCGACACCGGCACCTTCTCGATGAGCGGCTACGCCGGCGCGGGTGGCACCGGCGGCAAGGCCACCTACGGCGGCCGGGGCGGCGACGGCGGAGACGCCGGACTGCTCGCCCTGTTCGCCATGGGCGGCACCGGCGGCCGCGGCGGCGACAGCCCCGATGAAGGTTTCGGATCCGATCACGGCGGCGACGGCGGCCACGGAGGCCGCGGCGGCAGGATGAGCGGCAACGGCGGCGACGGCGGCGCCGGAGGCGAAGGTGGCGGCGACGGCGGCAACGGCGGCAACGCAGGCAAGATGTCCTTCCTCGGACGCGGCGGCGACGGCGGTGACGGAGGTATCGGCCAGACAGGCATCGTCGGCACCAATGGCTCGGCCTCCCAGCTCGACGGCGGAAACGGCCAGGCAGGTGGCCAGGGCGGCGCCGGCGGTAACGGCGGCAACGGCAGCATGCTCATGGGCCTCGGCGGCAACGGCGGGGCCGGCGGCACCGGCGGCACCGGCGGCCAGGGCGGCCAGGGCCGCAGGGGCCCCGACACCAGCACTGGCCCGGGCACTGACGGCGGCCGAGGCGGCAACGGCGGTTCCGGCGGCGCAGGAGGTTCCCTCGGCGGCGCGGCCGGGACGGGCGGAATGTTCTTCGTCATCCGCACGGACGGACAGGCCGGCGCCAGCGGCTCCGGCGGCCAGGGCGGCGCCGGCGGCCAGGGCGGCAGGGGCGGC
>NZ_JAKRFN010000049.1 GCF_022348085.1 Mycobacterium sp. PSTR-4-N
GAAGTCGTCGGAGCTACCCGCCAGCAGCACATGCTCTTACAGCGACCGCAAATGGACGTCGGCGCGCAACTTGTCTTCCTCGGGTGATTCAGACTGCTGATTCGGGAGTCGTTTGATCACGAAGTCCGGAGTCAGGCGAGGCGTCGTGGGTGTTCTTTTGATCGCCAATTTGGGAGTCGCTCTTTCCTGCTGGACTGTGTGGTCGGTTTTCCGCCAGCCTGGGTGGGGCTTGTTCGGAAGGATCGTCGGCTGTGTCCAGTCGTCTGTCGGTGCCAGTGTGGTTGCAGTTCGGGTTGCTCGCTACGGCGTGGGGTTCGAGCTTCCTGTTCATCAAGGTCGGTTTGGAGGGTTTGTCACCTGCCCAGGTCGTGTTGGCGCGACTGGTCGGCGGAGCGCTGGCTCTGCTGGTCTTGACGCTGATGACCAGAGCCCGGTTGCCGGGGTGGGATCGGGTCTGGTTGCACGTCACGGTCGTGGCGGTACTGCTGTGCGTAGCACCATTTTTGATCTTCGCGTGGGCTGAGCAGTTCATCGCATCGAGTCTGGCCTCGATCTACAACGCGACGACCCCGCTGATGACGATGCTGATGGCGATTGCGGCATTGCCCGATGAACGGCCTACTCGGCGCCGGCTGTTGGGTTTGGGGTTGGGCTTTGGAGGTGTCGTGGTGGTGCTGGCTCCGTGGGATGGCCGCATCGGCGGGTCGGTGGCCGCGCAGCTGGGGTGTCTGGCGGCCACCGCCAGTTACGGAGCGGCGTTTGTGTACCTGCGTCGTTACGTGGCCCCTCGGGGTCTGCCAGCGTTGACGGTGGCGACGATGCAGGTCGGCGTTGGTGGGGTCATCATGATGCTGCTCGCACCGTTCATCGCGCGCGACAGCGTCGTTCTGAGCGCCTCGGTGGTGATCAGCATGGTGTTGCTGGGTGTTGTGGGTACCGGCTTGGCCTATGTGTGGAACACCAACGTCGTTTCGGCGTGGGGAGCGACCGCCGGCGCCAGCGTCACCTATTTGACGCCGATCGTCGGGGTGGTGCTGGGTGCCGCGTTGCTCGGGGAGCATCTCCACTGGAATCAACCGGTGGGGGCGATCATCGTGATTTTCGGCATCGCCTTGTCGACGCGGGTACGAACCCGCCCCCCATCCGACGGGGACGACCCTGTCGATGATGGTCAGCGGGTTGATTCATCGGCCACCCCCCGGCTAGCCGACTGACCGGTCGCCGCCTGCTGCACCGGACTTGGCGCGGGTGTGGGCGAGACGGAAGGAGTCGGTGCCGGTTTCGATGATGTTGCCGCCGAAGGTGAGCCGATCCACGATCGCCGCGCACAACCGTGGGTCGGTGAACGTCTTGGCCCACCCCGAGAAGCTCTCATTCGACGCGATGGCGACCGAGGCCTTCTCTTCACGTTCGGTGAGCACCTGAAACAACAGCTCGGCACCGCGGCGGTCAAGCTCTTGCCCGCAGGCGGTCGGCGATGAACCGATCGTTGTAGCCCTGCTTGCGAAGCGAGAGCACGCTGAGCCCGAAAATCTGGTCGGCCACCGTCTGGGCGTGCTCAACGGCGACGTGGGCGGCCGACGTCGCGGCGGTCAAGGCGGTGACCACAGAACCGCTATGCGCAGAGGGAAGGACCGCCGGCGAGCTGTGCGGGGTCATCGCGGCGTTCCTCTTTGGGTGTCCTCCGCTTCGAGCGAATCCATCACTTCGGCCAGCTCGGATTCGTCCACAGTCAGGGGCGCCTCTCTGGTGTGGACGAGCTGTTTGAGGGCCGCCGGCGCGCCGCGGGTGTCAGAGCTATCAGGCAGGTACGCGTCGGCGGCAACGTGCAGTTGGCAGACGGCTGCAATGAGATTGTCCGGTCCCGTACCGCGATAACCGCAGGTGTAGTAACCACTTCCGCCGAGCGGCATGGGCCATACCGTCCCTGCTGCTCGGTAAAACGCTGCGCACCAACGTGCTTCGACCTCAAATGCGGTCAGTCGGCCATCGGCGGGCATCCGTGTTCCCACGGTGGCGTGGTATGTGCCATCAGTTGTCTTGGCGATCCATCCGAAGTCGGCCCGTGGGTCGTACCACCATTGGCAGGGCTGCGTTCGTTGGTCATCAGTGAATGTCCGCCGCGCAAACATCGCGCCGAGGGTCTGTGGGTCTTCGCACGGCTTAAGTCGTGAAATCCATTCCCTGGCGAGGGGTCCGTCGTCTTCCGAAGTGCACACCGTGATACCGACCAGTTCGCGCACCTCGTTGCGGTGAGACAGCAGTTCCACCGCCTTCTGGCGTGCAGCCTCACTGGGTACCCGGAGGTTCATCAGTGGGTACACCTCCCCGAGTGTGGGCGGCTCAAGCAACGTCGGGTTGGGGTTGCGGGGGTATGCCGCCTGGAACAGGCCCGGCCGTTCGACTCCTCCGGGCACGTCAGGATGCGCTGGTGCGGCGTAGATCCCAGCTTCCAGGCGTGCGTTGATGACGTCGACGACCGAGCGACAGCGGTCTGCCTCAGCATCGTCGGCAGCTTCGGCGAGCAGCTGGTTGAGGGTGTTCGGGTCATAGAGCGGGTCTGAGGGGCGAACCGATTGCGGGGCGGCTCCCGGCCGCCACGCCTGGATGTCGTCGAGTCTGCGCAGACCGGCTGGCCACCAGGGCAAGTTCAGCCGCAGGAGGTTGGCGAGGTCGAACCATCCGCAAGTTTCCACAATGGCAGTGCCGGGCGGGGCTCCGTGTTGTCGCTCAGCGACCGCCAATTCGGCCTGCCAGCCCGGCGGACTCACCTCCCCAGGTAGTGGTCGCATCTCGTCGCTCACAACCGCGACAGCCGTCACTGATTCGAGGACTTGTAGGAGGCGGGGCGCCCAGTGCGCGGCCCGCCCGGTGGTCATCACGTCGCCGTAGGCCACCGCTACGGGCCCGCGGTCGTCGGCGGGCTGCCAAATATGCACGATCCAGGGTTTCGGGCTGCCGTATGCGTCGTAAGGTGCGTGTCGTTCGGCGCCCACCCACATCGCCGGCTGCAGCCCGTCGCCCTGGTGGTAGATCCGGGGAATCTGCGCTCCGCGATTCTGGCGCCGAACCCGCTTGCACTCGAAGGCCTGAACCTTCGTCCACAGCTTTGGTCGACCCGGGATCGCCGGCTGCGGGAAATTGGGATCGCGGGTTGTCAGCTTGTGAAACGCCGCGATGGATACGCCGAGCAGCTTTGCGAACTCTGCGGTGTCGACGGTGGGAGCGCCCCACTGACTGTGTTGCTGCCAGTAAGCATCCTCTGCGATGACCGGAGAGCTGATGCCATGTGCAGGAAGACGCCGCTTGCGGAGATTCATGGCATCACCCTATGCGGTGTCCATCTACATGTCCATTTGCAAATAGACATTGCTGACGATGTAAATGGCCGGCCGAGTGGACGCCGCCGTGGTCGCGGCAACCGTGATGGGGCGACGCCACCAGCGCTT
>NZ_JAKRFN010000004.1 GCF_022348085.1 Mycobacterium sp. PSTR-4-N
CATGGCGGGCATCATCTACTCGATGTGGGTGTCCGCGGCCGACACCGTCACAGTGCGCGCCACGAACGTCACAGCAGGCGCTTTGGACCCACCCACCGGCACGTTCAAGGCGGCGATCGTCCGATGACTCGCTGCGTGGTCGCCATCGCCGCAGGCGGCGCCCTCGGCGCCATTATCGCCGCCGCGATCGGATTCGGCCTGTCCGAGTTCTTCGACGTCCCGTCGTGAAAGCGAGGCAACCATGAGCGCCACCGTCGTCCTCACCGTCCCACCGTGGCTGGCCGGTGTCCGGCTGGCCGCCCCGATTGCGATGGCAATGGTGTGCAAGCGTTACGCCGTCACCGACGGCCGCCGCCACGTTCCGGTCCCGACCCAGGTTGCGGCGACCCGCACCGCCGTCCCGAGCGGGGCCGACATCCTGAACAACACCATCAAACGCGTGCTCGCCGACCCAGACACCGACGACATCGTCGTCATGGGCGCCAGCCTCGGCTCAGTCATCATCTCCCGCTGGCTCGATTCGTACGGCCGTCAGCCCGGCCGGCCCAGTCCGTCGCGGTTGCGGTGTGTCCTGCTCGCCAACCCGATCCGTGGTACCGCGCACGGGGCGCCGAAGCTAGACCGGTTCAACGGCGCACCAGTCCAGCCAACGCCCACCAACACCGGGTACAAAGTCGACGACGTCGCCCGCAAGTACGACAAGTACGCATTCCCCGCCGGCAAGCCAAGCAGCGGCGTCCACTCGAACTACTTCGCCGTCGACCTCAAGAACCTCAAAGGCACCGCACTCACCCCGCCCGAGCGCGTCGGCAGCACGACCTACTGGGTGGTGCCGTGACGCTGAACGACCGGCTCGACGCGTTCGGATTCGACGACCCTGACAACCGCGAGGGCCAGCCCGAAGACATCTGCACCGTCTGCTTCGGAGACCGTCGCGTGGTCGACCATCCCGGCCACGAGATCGGCGGGATCGGCGACGGGTCGGCGAAGTGGCCCCACCGTCGCGCCGCACTCGTAGACCTCGTCTGCGAACGGATCGACCGCAGGCTCGCTCGCATCATCGAGCAGCACATGCACTGGCACATGTAACCCGCCGACCAACGACCCGCCCGCCGCTCGGCGCGCGGGTCGTTGGCATGCCCGAAAGGACAAACCATGACCTACGGGCTCCCCACCGGAACGCGCATCACTTACGGCTCAACCGGCTTCCCGCAATGGGTCTACGACGTCGCCAACACGTTCGGATTAAAAGCCAGCACTTACGCCGGCCACCAGGAGACCGACCGCGTCGAAGCCGGATATGCGCGTAACCCGCAGCGGCAGAACCGCGGCATCGACTGGGCCGGACCCGTCGACAAGATGCAGCGGTTCGCGGAGTACCTGCTGTCGGTGCGCGGGTCGCTCGAGCAGGTCATCTGGCAGAACCCGAACACCGGGCGCCGCGTCGGCGTCGCCGGTGGCCGCGATGTCACCGCCACCGCTTACTTCGGCGACGACTACGGCAACCACACCGACCACGTTCACACGCGGCAAAGCGCGCCTATACCCCTGCCCGCAGCGAATCCTGCTCCCTCGCAACCCAACACGGGAGGCACCGTGACCCTCAACGATCCGTTCACCGGCGCGCTGTGGTCGCCGAACCGTTACCACCCGCGTGGGCTGCCCGCTCCGCGGTGGATCGTCGTGCACACCCAGGAGGGCGGCCGGACGGCGCGCGACCTCGCCGCATACCTCGCCAACCCGGCGAGCAAGGTCAGCTACCACGCCGTCAACGACGACCACGAATCTCTCAAGAGTGTCGGCGAAGACGACGCCCCGTGGGCGGCAGCCGGGGCGAACAAATACGGCTTCCACATCTGCCTCGCCGGCAGCTACTCCGCGTGGTCGCGCGGGAAGTGGCTCGAGACCGACGCCTCCGACGGGAAAAACGAGGACGCCGAGCTCACCGCCGCGGCCAAGATCATCGCCTGGTGGTGCCGCAAATACAAAATCCCGGCCGAATACATTGGCGGAAAGGGTATTCCGTGGGGTCGCGACGGCATCTGCGGCCACATGGACCTCGGCACCTGGGGCGGTGGCCACCACGATCCCGGCCCGAACTTCCCATGGGACGAACTCATCCGCCGCGTCAAGGCGTTCCTCGCCGGAGCCGCGCCCACACCGCTGCCCACACCCGTTCCCGTCGGCCCCGGCGGCGGCGCCCCGGTCGACCCGGCGACGAGCCCGTACTTCACCGGCATCCTCGCGCAGGGCAGCACCGGCCCGCAGGTGCGCGAGCTGCAGCGCCGACTGCGCGACGCGTTCGCCGGCTACGCCGGCCACTTGCCGGTCGACGGCGACTTCGGCCCGCTCACCGACGCCGCGGTCCGTGAATTCCAGCGCCGCTCCCATCTCTACGTCGACGGCGTCGTCGGCCCACAGACCGCAGCCGCAATGAAGCTCAGGAGGGTCTGATGGCATGGTCACCGGCGAAAGCCGCAGAGGACTTCGACGTTCTGATCTCCGACGCCAAGGAAGTCCTCGACAACTACAGCTACGGCCAGGAACTGTTGCCCGAGAAGCGGTCTGGCGGTTACACCGATAAGTACACCGTTGAGTTCGGTCGTGCGATCGTCCGATACAAGACGGCGGTCAACGAGCTCGTCCGCCTCGGTAAACGGCCCGGCCCGTTCACCGACTTCGACACTGAATTCGACTGGGCCACAAAGGTCCAGATGGGATTGATCCCGCGCTCGATCATCCCCGCGCCGCCCGGCGTACCGACACCGAACAATCGGCCGCTGTGGATCAGCGTCGAAGGCCACCTGTCGGACATGTGGATCGGGCCCGCCGTCGAAGTCGGCCGCCGCCTCGAAGCCGAGCACAAGGTTCAGTTGCAGCCGACCTGGTACGACAACGGCCGCGTCCCGTTCAACAACCAGTCCGGCGTCGACATGATCTGCTCGTTCTTCCGCGACCCCACCCGCATGTGGGTCGGCCGGCCATGGTGGATCTCCGGATTCAGCCAGGGCGACATCGTCGTCAGCCTGTTCCTGCTGCGGCACGTCTTCCCGGCCGACGGCGAGTTCCACGCGCACCTGCCGTACTGGATCGGCGCCCTCGAATACGGGGCCCCGTTCCGTCCGCTCGACGTCGTCGCACCGTGGGTCGGCGACCCGCCGAAGCAAGGCACCCGCGGCATCAGCTCCGAGCGCATGCCTCTGGTCGTCCCCGACGGCCGCGGCAACTTCGTCCCCGTTCAGGACAAGATCTCCTACGTCTGCCGGCACAAGGACATGTACACCGAAACCCCCGACGACGACGCCGGGAAGAAGCAGACCGCGATCTACGACATCGTCCAAGGCCGGCCGGGACCGCTGCTGATGGAACTGCTGAACTTCGGTATCGAACCGACCCAGCAGGTCATCGAGACCGCAGTCGCGATCAGCCGCGGCGCCCTATTCCTGATGAACATGACCACCCACGGCGGCTACATCCTCGAGCCCGGCCAGAACTGGGCGCGCGCCCGCACCGACGCCTACATGCTCGCCGCCTGACTTACTACTCGAAACCTGCTGTAAAGCCGTCTGCAGCACTGACCTGCGTCAACACGCCCACTCGAAAGGTGCTGCGCCATGTCCACTCTCACCACGCCCGCCTTCTGGAAGGACGCCGCCGAGCGCGCATTCAAGTCCGCTGTCCAGGGCTTCGCCGTCGGCGCCGGCATCCTGAAACTTGGCAGCACCGTCGTCGCCGAGCACGTCGAGATCATCGGCATGCCGTGGGCCGCCGCGGCGTCCACCGCTGGCGGTATGGCGCTGGCCTCGGTGATCTCATCGGTGCTATCGGCGCCGGTCGGCGGGGGCACTGCGTCCTTCACCAAGGCTGTTGAGCCCGCACCGGCAGCCGTTGAGCACACGGACCACGGCGGCACCCTCGCGTGATCGCCGGGCTCACGCCGGAAGCCTGGAACGGCGTCGGGGTCGTCACCATCCTGATCCTCGTCGTTGCCTACCACGCCGTCGCCTACATCCGCGGCTGGCTGGTTCCCGGCCGGCACCACCGCGAGATCGTCGAGGCCCTCGAAGCGAGGATCGCCAAGGCTGACGATCGCGACAAAGCGAACGGCGAAACGATCCGCATCCAAGCCCAGACCATCGCGGAAAAGAACGCCGTCGAGCTCACCGCCGCGCATCTTTTGGAGTCGGTACGGGAACTCGCCGAGCGGAAGGCGGGTACGTAATGGTGATGTGGCCGTGGACGAAGCATCGACAGGAAGTCGCGGAACTGACCGCGAAGCTCAAGGAAGACGACCAGCGGGTCGAGGCGGCGCGGACACGCACTCTCGAGGCGACGCTCGACCAGATGGCGTCCCGGCAGAACAGCGACATTGTGCTGAACCACATCCGGCTCAACGGCTGGACCGAAATGCTGCAAGCAGCGTGGAAAGGGCGGCCGTGATCCGTCAACTCCTGAGCCGGCACCGGTTCCTGGCGTGGGTCAACATCATGGTGATTATTGCGATCGCCGTCACGGTGCTCTCTGACGTGTGGTTCGACCCGAACTACCGCACCTTGGCCAACATCGCGCTGCTGACCATGGCGATCCTTGTCGTGTTTTTCACCACGCTCTACATATTTCGATCGCGGTGGAGCAGCAATAAGATCGGTCTAATCTACGCAGTGAAGTGCGGCGCACTTTCCCTGGTGCTCAGTCAGGCCACCGTGGCGAGCTGGTGGGATCAGGAATACCCGTTCCGACAACAGATTCGGTTCGCCATCTACGCAGTCGGCGCGCTGGTTTACATCCCGATGATCGTTTCGCTGGCCCGCGAGCAGCAGCGCGATCGGCGCGAGGAACCGAAGCGACGGCCGCGGCAGGATCTGCCCCCGCTGTAACGCAACGCATCGCAGAAACCGCCCCCGGCTTCGGCCGGGGGCGGTTTCGTCGTCGGGCGGTCTATCGTCGCGAGCATGCCCGAAGTCGGTGACGTCGTGCCGTCGCGACGCGGCTGGATCACCGTTGCACCCACGCGCTGCCTGAACCTGCACCCGCTCGGTCCGCAACAGGTGCTCGTCGGGCACCTCGCCTGCACCACCCACCGAGGCGGCCACACCACATGGACATGTCGAGACTGCGACGTCGTGATCTACGGCCCGCCGATTGACCCGCTCTGCTCGGTTCTCAACGGGCCCGCGGCCGTCCGCAACAGCTTCGGTCAGGGCAGCGCCAGCTAGCATCAGACTATGGCGGCCAGCTGGATCGAACGGCGAACAGGTGAGGAGGTCGCCGCTCAGATACGCACCGTCTTCGCGCCACGCCGCGCCCCCGAAGATGACTGGGACCGCGGTTGGGCCGCCGCCGTGTTGGCTATCACCAATTTTATCAATTCGGACGGCGCACAGCTGTAAGGTCAATGCCCTACCGGGGGCGGAGATCGATATATGGCTACTGGCGGAATTAGCCGCTACATACCGGTGGACGTGCGCCGTCAGTTGCGCCGAGAAGTCGGGTTCGGGTGCCCAGTGCCTGTCAGCGGCGGCCGTAATTGCGGCAATCCTTACCTGACGTACCACCACTTTGATCCCGAGTGGCATGTCGAGCAGCACAACGACCCGGACCGCATGATCGCGCTCTGTTCCGATCATCACAACAAAGCGCGCGCGTTCTCCGTAAGCAATTGCCGAGAAATGAAGGAAACGGCGAAGGAACGCGCCGGCGAGGTCGCCGGTCGCTTCGACTGGATGAAACACAACGTCCTGATGATTGCCGGTGGTAACGCGTACTACGACAACACTTATGACCTCGTCTGGCAGGACAACCCCCTCCTGTGGTTCACACGCGACGACGACGATCGTCGACTCCTCAACATTCGGATGCCACCGCAGGGCGATGAGCCACGAACGTCGCTGATCGACAACGACTGGATTTTGGAGGGAGAGCCTGTTGATGTCATCAGTCCGCCGAACGGGTCCGAACTCAACATCCGCTACTCCAACGGCGATAATCTGTATATCAAGTTCCGAACCGTGGATGCGGCGGACACCCTGATCGCCCGCTGGCCGTGGATCTATAGGTATGTCAACAGATTTGAATTCCCCGTTACGACCGTGGAGGTAAATTTGCAGGTCGAGGGAATCCTCGAACTAACCCCTGACGCGATGACGCAGGTCGGTTTCGCGATGAACATCAGTGCGAGTGCCTTCATCAGGAACGGCGTCGGACTGCGCATCACGCACTGCTAATCGTTCGTCGAGCAGCTCGTCGGTGAGCGTCCTCGACCCGTCGTAGAGCGGGCGGGCCGCGGCTGTTAGCTCAAGCTCGCAACTCAGTCGGCCGCCAGATCATTAGCATGTCGGCCTGCGTTCATGGCAGGGCAAATCCGGTGCCGAGGCGGCCCGTGCGTGGATCTGACCGTCTTCACTGACCACTGCGGTGCAGGTGTAATACAGATCTTCTGCGTAGCCGCCGAAGCCGTTCTTGGCGTCGACCGAGCCAGACGCCAGATACAGCTCATCGTCAGTGCCGATCTCCATGTTGCTGGGCGGCCGGCCGCCGTCTGACTTCCGTGCAATCCACTCGCTGAACCGGGCGCTGCCGGGGTCGCGCAGACTCTCGCGCACTGCGTTCTGACACGTGGCGATGACATTCGCAGTGTGCGACCTGAAGTTGACGTCGTCTCCGAGTGCGGACCTCATGGTCATGAAACCCACCACGAAGGCCAGAGGCACGGCGACAACTGCGAGAGCGACAGAGAGGCCCCTCCGACTCTTGCGCGGCTCGGCCAGCGGCGTTGTACCACCCCGCCACTTGCGGCCGTCCCGATATTGGTTACCTGGCTCGCCGCTCGGGTCGAAATAACACCCCGGTGTTGCATCCCCCATGCGCACGAATCGTACGCGGGGTCATACATTAGCGAGAAGCGTTCAAACGGGAGCTGAACCGAAATGCATTATGGCCTCTTGCGACACACTGCTAAGGAGTGGAGTTCTGCGGTTGACTTTCGTCTCCGTGACGAAGATCGGTTGTCTTTTCCTTGTCCGGTTTCAGGTCTCGTAGAGATGCCCATTCAGTCATGTCCTTTCCGAGCAGCTCTTCGATCTGCTGCATCGCATGATCAGCAACCTTGTCGGGGTCGTCTCCGGCTGCCAACCGGTAATACGTTTCTCGTCTCAGACTCTCGAACCTGCTCATGATCACTGTCCGCTCTACCCACAAATCGCGGTTACGGCTGTGCGCTTCCCACGTCGTAATCCCGCTGACGAGGCCAGCAAGAGCGGTGGACACGATGCCTAAATTCGACCAATCGCTGAAAGTGACGACAACGCCGATCACACCGATAATGCCGTTCGCGAGCAATGTTCCGAGAACGACACCCTCAGAGGCTCGTTTGGCCCGCAGTCGCTTAAGTCGGAAGAACTCGCACGCTTTGTCGATCTGCTGTTGCACAATCACCATGCGGGCGTCGGAACCTTGCATGATCGCGGCGAAATCGATATCGAGATTCTCGGTGTGGTCGAGGTGTCGCCACAGTCGGATGGCGATCAGTATGAGCACGGTAATGCCGATTGCTATCAGCAAACCAACACTTGTCCACGTTGATGCGTTCACCGGTCGCGCCTCCCCATTGACTGAACCTTGACCAGTGCTGCAGACAAACGACCGCGTCAGCATCTGACTCATCGGTGATTGTAGTGGCCAGAGCCTGGCCGATTCCGCTCGTTAACGCGCTCGAGGTCGATGTGAAATGGCCGGGGGATCTGGAACCGTGGCAGGACTTCGAAAAGCTCAACTGGCCCGCGAGCCGGTCGGTGCATTGAGCTTCCTTCAGGCAGGCGCGTAATAGGTCACCGGTCGACGGCGGCCAGACAGATCGTGTCGTGCCTGCTAGCCCGGGCTAGAGACACGGATCGGATGCTCTGTGCGTTCGGTGCGACAGCGATTGTGGTGCTCGGGATAGCGAACTTCGTACCGGAGTTGCTATCTCCCTGGTAGACCCCACGCATGGTCTCGGTCGTTGTGCCCACCGTAGTCTGCAAGGTCACCGGGCCTCAGCAAAAGTCGGGTGAAGGCCAACCGCTCGTCGAGCAACTGGTCGACTAGATCGATCGACCCTCCGTAGAACGCACGGGCCGCGGCCACCGAAGCGAGTTCGTGGTCAATCTCTTCAAGAATCCACACACTCTGTTGGACGCACGGCGGTGACGGGCGGTTCCACCGGCGGCCAAATCCCGTACGTGCCGCGAGGATCGCCGGCCAGCGCCCACGCCTGCTGCTGATCGGCGCGACGGATCAGCGCGGCTGCGGCCGCGTCGCGGCGTCGCTTCGCCCGCCTGACGAGAACGACCGTCAGCGTGACGATGGCAATCGCGAGGATGGCCCACCAGAACTCAGCGACGAACAGCGCAGCGAGGAACCAGCCGATAAGCGCCATGGTGTTACTCCTGAGATACGGGCTGGTTCAAGGCGCTGCCGCCGAACGGTTCCATGGCCTGGTCAAGTTCGTTGAGATCGACGCGAACTAGTCGTTGGTTGATGCGGTAGCCGGTAATCAGCCCTTCGCTGATCCATGTGCGGATGGTCCTCGTCGTGACGCCGACGTACTCAGCGGCGTCCTTCAGGCTGGCATACCTGCGACCAGTGGCTGGCGTGCTGTCGGTGACAGCACCGGTTTGCATATCCGCTGGTCGCGACTGATCGCCGGTGATAGGTAGCGAACCGCTCGTGTGCTGGTCAGCAGGCATTTCCGCAGTTCCTCATGGGGTTCGAATCCCCTTAGCTCCACTTTCGAACGACGCGACCGCGGTTTCATTTCGGGACGCTGACATCCATCGCGCTGCACTGCGGCGACGACCGTGTTCGCGGGATCGCGTAGGTTCTTGGGCCATGTCAGAGGATCAGACCCCAGACGTCCCGCCGAATCATTTGTCCATCGACCCGCGCAGCCCCTTCTACGACGAAGAGGTGCTCACTCGTGACGTTGGCATTCGCTTCAACGGTGTCGAGAGGACCAACGTGCACGAGTACGACGTGGCCGAGGGCTGGGTGCGTGTGGAGGTCCCCACTGCCAGAGATCGCCGCGGTAATCCGATGGTCGTGAAGCTCAGCGGCACAGTCGAGCCGTATTTCCGCGAGGCGGAGTAGCCAGACCTTCCGCGATCTCAGTGCGCGTGATCGTGGACTTGGTGAACGGTCGGGGGTTCGGCCACGGGGGTGTGAGTCTGACGTAGTGCCGGCGGGGGAGTCGCGGCGTCGGGCACGTCGCCGTGATGGTTGCCTGCGCGGCCGGCCGGCGCATGGCCGCCGGTGTGATGGTCGCCGTGCTGCAGACCGGACGCCACTCCCACCGTCGATGCCATCGTGACCACACCCACAGCGCCGACGAGGATGGCCGCACTCGCCAACGCGGGCACGGGCGCCCCACGTAGACCGCGGTACCAGACCCAGCCGGCGCCCATCACGACGTACAGCTGGAGCAGGACCGCGCATACGTCGGCGCCTGCGATCAGCTCGACATGGCCGGCGTTGGGACCGAATGGGGCGCCCGCGGTGCGCGACATCGCCCACAGGGCGAGCGCGCCGGTGTTCGCCACGACGCCGGCGCTCAGTAGCGCAATGGTCGTGTGCACGAGCACCTTCCAGGCCCACGCCGCCTGGAAGAGCGCGAGGGACAGGAAGAAGATGCCAGAAGGGGCCCACTGCTGCCAGTGCGTGGGAACGACCGCGACGTGAACGATCGCGGCACCGAGGGATGCCAACGCCGCGAGGCGAACTGCCAGTCTGCTGTCCGTCGTCTTGACGGTGTACGGCGCCACTCGTCAGATGATGTCAGTACACCGCTTCCTCACATACTCCGTGACACCACATCGCCACCCGACCGAGACGGCTCCGTCATCTGGCGGGGGTCACTGCGAAACGAGGTGGGGTTCTGCTGTCGCCGTGTGCTCCACAGCCGGTGCTGTCGCTGGATCATCCTGTCGCTGCGGGGGCCGGTTTCTCCATCCGGCGTACCCCAGAGCGACGCTGACTGCGGAATAGACGGCGGCTTCGGTCCACATGTAGCCGACACCCCACCGTCTACCGAGAAAGACAGGTTCGTCGATCATTCCGCGTGATGTGGCGACCGCGTACGCAGCGTGCGCGTACGCCAGCGCGGCAAACGATCCCGAAAAGAATGTGTACAGTTCGCGTTTCATCGCATCTCCCTTGTCTCGGATCGGTGGGGTCCGGGTTGATGTGCAGGTAGGCACCAGTCTCCGACCGGGGTTGTGGCCTCAACAGGGACCGAAGTCATCACCCTGCGATCACAAAGGTCTGTGCCCCGCCGGCCGGGGAGAGCCATTCGGCCCAACGAGACAACCGCCCGGCCTCAGTGCTCGTCGGCTATGCGTGCCCGAACCTCAGGCGACTTGGTTGTCGGGTGGTGCGGGTCCGCCGGGTTCTGAGGGGTCGCCGTTCGACGGCGAGGCACACCCGTCGGTCTCGCCGATCGGATCGGTGTGCGCGGCAGCGCCGTTCCCCTCGTCTCCCTCGTCTCCCTCGTCTGGTGGTCGGAGGAGTCGTTCGGGGGTGTGGTGGGTGTTGACGCGGGTTTGGCCGGTGTCGAGGTTCGGCGGTGGGGCCCATTCCACGTCGTGGCGGGCGTTCATCGACGTGGTCCAACCGTCGGGGGTGACGGAGCGGTTGTCGGGTGGGCAGGCCAGACCCAGATCGTCGATGTTGGTGAGCCCGCCTTGGGCCCAGTCGGTGGTGACGTGGTGGACCTGGCAGCCGTAGGCGCCGACGGGGCAGCCGGGTTTGGTGCAGCCGCCCTCGCGGGCGATCAGCATGATCCGTTGCGCCGCTGAGGCGACCCGCCGTGTCCGGAAGAGATCGAGGGCGGAGCCGGTGGCCCGGTCGAAGACCGCCAGATAGTGGCTCGCGTGGGCGCCCATCCGGATCACGTCGCGGATTGGGAGCCGGGTACCGCCGCCGGTGGTCCCGATCCCGGCGCGCGATTCCAGGTCCTGCAGCGTGGTTCGCACGATCACCGTCACCGGTAACCCATTGAGTTGGCCCAGCTCGCCGCTCATCAGGGCGATGCGCCCGACTGCGAGCAGAGCGTCGTGCTGGCGTTGGGCCAGGCTGCGGTGATCAGCATCGATCTGCGCCTGGCTTGGTGTGCCGGAGGTGCACGGCTGCTCGTCGTCGGGGTTGCACATCCCCGGGGCGGCATATTTGGCGAAGATCGCCTCCCACACCGCCGCAGCTTCGGGGGTCAGGTCCGCCCGCCACGCCGTCATCCCATCCCGGCCCTGCCGCCCCCTACTCAAGGATCGTTTGCGGACCCGTTCAGTGTCGTCGGGTTCGGGCCCGTCCTGATCGAGGAGGAACAACTCCAATTCTGCTGCGTCGTCGGTGGCCTTCGGGCCGGCACCACGGGCGATGCGCACCACGTCAGCCTCGAACTGCTCCCGCGTCACGGTGTCTACGAACCCGGGAAGTTTCTTGACCGCTTTCCGGATGACCTCCACATGCTCGGGCGTGATCCGGCCTTCCGCTTGCGCAGCGGCGGTTGCCTCCAATACCGGCGGCAGCGGTTCTCCGGTCATCGATTGGCGCGGCGCGAGCAGCGCAGCTTCGGTCAATCGGCGATGCGCTTCGGCACCGCTGATGCGGTAGCGGATCGCCAGGACGTCTTTCCAGCTCTTGGCGCCCATCTTCTGGGGGGTGGTCTCGACCTGCAGTCGCGCCAACGCCCGATGCCGGGCCGCGGGCAACCGGCACCCCGCGGCTTCGAGCTCGTCGAGCAGCTCCACCACGTCCGCGGCGGTGGATCGGTCGAGGGCGCAGGCCAGCACGGCATCCACGGCGGCCCGTAACCCCGCCACTGCCTCCCGCGCCTCATCCATATTTCGAACATACGTGCGACCACCGACAACTCCCGAACCCCGGAACAGAGCTCTGGAAACTGCGCGCGTGAGCTGATGACCGGCTACTTTCGGACGCGATGAATGCTTCGCGGGTTGTCGGACGGGTCGGCGCGCTGGCGGTGTTCTTCGGGGTGGGCGCCGCGGTCATGACGAGTTGCCCGATGGCGTCAGCGGCGCCGGACTCCTCATCAAAGGACTCGTCGCAGGCGGCGGAGAAAAGCACGCTCCGAAAGGAGAGCGTGCGTGATCGCGGCAACGAGGCCGAAAAGTCCAGATCTCGTCACCGCGAAGCACGGCAACGACGCGCGCAGGCGCGTCAGGGCATCAAGCATCAGACTGACGAGCCGGCTGACGTCGCGCCGCGACAGCGGGTGCGTGCCGTTGCGCGTACGCCGCGGCCCGTCCTGGGCGAAAAGCGCAGGGCGGCAGAGCCTTCGGCAAAGGATCGGCTCCCTGGGAAGGCGGTAGCAGCAACCGTCACCGTCTCATCCGATCCACCGGTCACTCGTGCACAGATGCGCGCCGCACCGAATGTGCCACCGGGGGTGGTGAGCCTCGCTCTCACGTCCGTCCTCGAGGTCGGGTTCGCGGCCGCAGCGTCCGTGCTCAACATCGGCATGCCGAGCGCCACCGCCGCAACGCCCCAGCTGAAGCTCAACGGCTACAGCCTGGTGCCGGACTCCGAAGAGGAAATCACCTCCTTCTACGGTCGGTGGACCTACCTTCCCGGCGCTCCGAGTCTTCTTCAGGGACAACAGAAGTTCGACATCGTCGACCCTCGGACGAAAGCGTCGATGGGCGAGTTCGACGCCCTGGTCAGCCGCGGGCTCGGGTACAACTACACATCGCTGCTGGTCACCGACAACGGGGGAAGCGACGTCGGCACCGGGCCCGGGCAGGTGCCCCCGGTCGGCTCGCTGATCGCAACCTTCAGGATCGGACCGGTCGGCTGGGCCTACTCGGCGATGCCGACGACATCCGGAGACGTGGTCTCCTTCGAGATCGTGACGCCGTTCGGCAGCATCCCACTGCCTGTGACGTTCGACGCCGCCGTCGGCATCTCCGACCACACCTTCGACAACAGACCCGTCCGACTCACCAACGGCTACCGCATCGCGCCCGCCGACCCAGACGCCGAAATCATCACGGCCACAAGCGGAATCGCACCCCTGTTCACGAGTGTCCAAGGGCGCCAGATGTTCGGGATCAATGACGCACAGGGCGCCCAGGTGGGTGCCTTCGAGGGCGTGTTCACGACCACGTCCGACATTCTGGGTACATACACCCAAGCGATCCTCGTGACCGCCAACGACGGCGTCGACGTGGGCACCGGCGACGGGCAGACTCCGCCCGTCGGTTCTGTCTACAACGTCGTCTACGCAGGCGGCGACGACAACTACGTGCTGTACCAGTCGCTTCCCTCGCCGGCCGGTGACGTCGTCATCGTCGAACAGGTCGGGCCGGGGACGGTGCGGGTCAGTGGCAAGACCTTCCTCGGAGCCGCCGTCGACGCAACCGCTACCGGTGGCCCGCGGCCTGACGCTGGTGCCGGTCTCCGCGCTGCAGCCGGTGGGTGTGAACGGGTTGCCGCCCAGGGAGATTCAGTACCAGGGCCACCAGCAGTTCGATGTCCACGGCGCCGAGGGCGCCCGCATCGGACGCGTCGATGCCCACGTGATGACCCAGCGCGACCTCTTCGGCATCCGCAGCGAGGCGGTGCTCGTCACCGGCATCGTCGACGGTGTCGCGGGAATCGCAAAGGGGGACGTGCCGCCCGTCGGTTCGATCGTCAATGTCGTCCAGCTCGGCGACAGCGGCTTCGGCACCGTCTCGTTCGTGATGCCCGACGGGAACAAGGACATCAAGCGTGCCTGGATCGCCACACCGTTGGGCAACGTCCCGGTGTTCCGGGCGCGGACGTGGGTCAGGGATCGCGACGAGGCGTCGTTCGCTCACCTCGCGGTCTGAGGGCCCCGCGGCCCGTTCATCGACCGCGCGTGGCAACCGTTGCGGCGGTGCATCGGGGGCGTGTGACTTTTCCGGTACCCGAGGTTTCGCATACGTGACGCGGGGAAACCCCGGTGCCGGACGTGATGGTCGTCACTCGAAGGGGACGGAATGGCAGAACGGGGCGCGCAGCCGGTCGTGCCGCGCGGACGGCGATTGTTCTTGAAGGCGATCACTCATCTCTTCAAACCGTTGCGCCCGGATGACTATCTGGAGATGGTCAACCCGCTGTGGACCACCAAGGAGCTGCGCGGAAAGGTCGAGCGCGTCGAGCCGCAGGGTTCCGAGGCGGCCAGCGTGTTGATCCGTCCAGGCTACGAATGGCCCGGTCACAAGCCCGGCCAATATGTTCGGCTCGGTTTGGTGATCGACGGTCGCTACCACTGGCGTGCCTATTCGCTCACGTCGGACCCACACCCGGAGGACGGCTTGATCAGCGTCACCCCGAAGAAGGTGGACGGGGGCGTCGTCTCGCCGTACCTGGTGGAGAAGATCCAGCCCGGCGAGGTCGTGCGGCTCAGTGAGATCGAAGGCGTGTTCATCCTGCCGGACCCGCTGCCTGCGAAAACGCTCTTCATCAGCGCCGGCAGCGGAATCACCCCGATCATGAGCATGCTGCGCAGCCTGGATCGGCGCGGTGCGTTGAACGATGCGGTAGTCATCCACTCCGATCACGAGCGTGAGCAGGTGATGTTCCTGCCGGTGCTCGAGGACTTCGACCGCCGCTACGACACGATGCGGCTGGACTTGCGGCTGACGTCCGAGCAGGGGCGTATGTCTGCGGCCGACCTCGACGAGCTCTGCCCGGATTGGCGTGACCGCGAGGCCTTCTGCTCGGGTCCGGAAGGACTGCTCGACGACCTCATCGAGCACTGGGAGCAGCACGGCGACCCGGACCGGCTGCACTACGAGCGCTTCCAGCCGAAGATCGGCGGCGACGCCGGTGAGGGAGAGGGCGGTCAGATCACCTTTCTCGACAGCGAAGAGACCGTCGACTGTGATGGGGGGACACCGATTCTCGAGGCCGGCGAGCAGGCGGGCCTCAATCTCGCGTACGGATGCCGGATCGGCATCTGCCATACGTGCGTGGGGACGCTCAAGTCGGGGCGTATCCGCGATCTGCGCTCGGGGGAAGTGACGGAGCCGACGGAGCAGGACGTGCGGATCTGCATTCATGCCCCCGAAGGCGATATCGAAGTTGCATTGTGATGGGAAGGATTTGACGTGACCACATCGATCGAGACTCCGCTTTCGCGGCTGACCGAGCAGGAGCTCGAGAAGCTCGCCAAGGAATTCGACGCGATCCATGACGAGGTCTTCGCCGAACTGGGTGACCGCGACCGCCAGTACATCAAGACCGTGATCTCGGTGCAGAGACAGATCGTGGTGGCCGGACGCGTGCTGCTGCTGGCGTCACGATCGCGCACCGCCTGGGTGCTCGGCACCGCCTGTCTCAGCATGGCCAAGATCTTGGAGAACATGGAACTCGGTCACAACATCATGCACGGCCAATGGGATTGGATGAACGATCCGGACATCCATTCCTCGGTCTGGGACTGGGACACCGCCTCGAGCGCGGAGGCCTGGAAGCACTCGCACAACTACATCCATCACACCTTCACCAACATCCGGGGCAAGGACAAGGATCTCGGCTACGAGATCATGCGGATCGACCCGAATCAGAAGTGGCGCAAGGCGAATCTGGGGCAGCCGCTCTACAACCTCCTCCTCACCATCCTGTTCGAATGGGGTGTGGCGCTGCACGACACCGACGTCGAGGCGCTGTGGCGGGGCGAGAAGACGATGGCCGACCTCAAAGACGACTTCAAGAGCATCGCCGGTAAGGCGCGCCAGCAGATCGTCAAGGACTACATCGGCTGGCCGGTGATCAGTGCGGGCGCGTTCGCGTTGGCGAAGCTCGCGCTGCGCGACCGGATCGACCAGCCTGCGACCTCCCGCATCGGCCGTCGCGTGCGCCAGGCGTCCAAGGGCCGTCGCGCCTCAGCCATCGCCGCCGTGCTGGACCGGGTGGCGCCCGGGGTCGAAAGCACCTTCCTGCGTACCCTCGCCGCGGACGCGGTGGCCAACCTCGTCCGCAACGTCTGGGCACACGCGATCATCTTCTGCGGTCATTTCCCCGACCAGACGTACACGTTCAGCGAGGAAGAAGTCGCCGACGAGACGCGCGGCGGATGGTATGTCCGCCAGCTCGTCGGTGCGGCGAACATCGAGGGCAGCCCGCTGTTCCACGTGATCAGCGGGAACCTCGGCTACCAGGTCGAGCACCATCTGTACCCGGACATGCCGAGCAGCCGATACTCGGAGATCGCCCCGAAGGTCAAGGACATCTGCGAGCGCTACGAGTTGCCGTACAACACCGGTCGGTTCGGCAAGCAGTGGTTCACGGTGCATCGCACCATCTTTCGGCTCGCTCTGCCGGGCGGAAAGCCCCGCCCCAAGCCGGGTCCCTACCGCGGCAACGATGTCGAGCGTCGCCCGCAGGGGGTCAGCGAGGCTGCCCGATTCCGCGAGAGGGTGCCGGCCGAGCACCCGGATGCCGGTCCTGAGCATCAGTCCTCGGGTGTGTCGGTCGATCCGCCCCCTCGCGGAGACGACTGACCGAACACGTCACGCAGATGTGCGGCGTCGCGATGCCAGTGTCATGACCGCTGGCACCGCGACCGCCACCACACCCAGGCCGCACAAAAAGAGAGTCCCCAATCGGCGATCCTCGAGTTCTTTCTGGCACAGGGCCACATAATCCGGGCGTACCACCAGCTCGCCGTCGATCCTGGCATTCTCGGTGGTTTCCGGTTGCAGGGCACGCGCTTCTGACAGATCGGCGGCCACGGCGCTCCCACAGCTGACGCTACGACCCTCCGGGTCGATCGACACGCCGGTCAGCAGACCGACGACGCCGACGATGATGGCGACGGCACCGAGTGACATGACGATTCTCTTCACGATCATCCGGTATCTGTACCCAGCGGCGCGCAGATGATCCGTCGGCATTCGTGGGGTGCCGCCGCGTCGCGCTGATCAGGGGGTCTGCACAGGACAGGCGTTCACCGGGACCGGAATCGTGATGTCGCCCGCGCGCTCGAACGAGAACGTCACATCAGCGGTCTTCGCCGGCTTCAGGCCGGGGTCCAACCCGTCCAGGCGAACCGGCGCCAGAGTCCCCGAGGCGTCCGGGCCGGCGGGCTGGCCGTAGGCGACCGTCGACTCCGGTGGTATGACGGCGTCGGCTGGAACGCGGGCCTGACGGGCAGAGTCGGTGGAGACGGCGAGCAACGTCTCCGATTCCGCATCGCGGTTGTTGGTGACGGTGAACCGCAGCGCTGCGCCGGCATTCAGTTGGAGGGCACAGCGACCGGGGACGAAGGCGGGCACGATGAAGGCGTTCTCCACAGTGGTGGCCTCGGTCGTCGAGCCGGTTCCGCGGTTGGGGGACCGAAGTGCAGCGTCGTCGTCGCTGCACCCGGTCAGCAGTGTCAACGCGGCGGCAGCGATGGTGGCCGGTGTGCGTACGGAAACGTTGGTGAGCATTCGATCTCCTTCTGCAGCTGTCGACACGAGGGTTCCCGGACTGGCGAAAACGATTCATCCGCCGTCGCGCAATGGACACTTCACAGCATTTATTGCAAAACGGCAACGATTGCGGCGAGTCGGCGCCGGCGTCGTCTACCGGGGTACTCGTTCGATGACATCCGAGCGACCGGAGGAAGATCGCGTTGACCGTCATCGACACTCCTCGTGTCGGTTCGCCACTCGGCAGCGAGAAATCTGCACGAGTCGGCCGGGTGCCGCGTCGGACGGGCCGGCCCCGCCATGTCAGACCAGAGCAGATCGACCACCTCGTCACGCGGCTCTCGCAGGCCGAGAACGCCGGTCAGCGCGCGATGTGGCGCAACCGAGTGGTGACGACGTGCCTCCCCGTCGCCGACAACATCGCCTCCCGATTCGTCGGCCGTGGGGAACCCGCCGACGACCTCATGCAGGTGGCTCGTCTGGGGCTGGTCAAGGCGGTGGACCGCTTCGAGGCCGGCCGCGGGCACTTCCTGGCCTTCGCCGTCCCCACGATTCGCGGAGAGCTGCTGCGGCACTTCCGGGATCACGGCTGGATGGTCCACGTCCCCCGCGCGGTACAGGAGATGCACCTTCGCTCGCGCGCGATGAGCGATGTGCTGTGCCAGCGGCTGGGCTCCACGCCGACCCCGAGACAAGTGGCCACAGAACTGGGCGTCGACGGCGACGACATGGTCGAGGGACTCGACGTGGCGTCCGCCTACCACCCGGTGTCCCTCGACGGACCCGTCGACGCGGCGGCGGGGGAGGCGAGCGCCACCGTCGGAGCGCTCCACGGAGTCGACGATCCCGGGTTCGACAGAGTCGACGACATGGCGACGGTCGCCAGCGCGATCGCAGAACTCGACCACCGGCGCAGGTCGATCCTGCGATTGATCTTCTTCGAAGGTCTCACTCAGCGGGAGGCGGCACGTCGGCTCGACATCTCCCAGGTGCATGTGTCGCGGCTTCTCAACGACACACTCGACCGGATCCGGGCGCGCGCCGCGCATGGAGAGAACGAACAGGGGTAAGCGTCGCAATGACGTAGGAGCGAAAGGAGGCACGATGGAGGTCACCACGTCGAGGACGCGACCACTGTCGCGGGCCCTGCGCGGCGCACTCGGCGCGCCGCGCATTGCCGATGTACTGGTACCGCTTCTCAAATCGCGGCTGAGGCATCTGTGGGGTCGTCGTGTGGTGCTCGTGGAGCAGCTCGACGGCGTCGGTCCGGGCTCTGCGGTGCACGGTCCTCGCTATGCATTGCTCGATGTCGTCGAGCATCCCGCCGTCAACACATTCGTGGTCGCAGTGTCCTCGGATCGGGAGGAACGGATCTTCAGGGAGAACGCCGTGGATCGGATCAAGGTGTATGCCGACAGTCTGTCGGTCCAGCCGTGGCGCGCCGACATCCTCGCCGACACCGCTCAGAACGGCCGAGCGATCCCGGTGGCGCGGATCAGCATGACCGCGACCGGCTGAGGAGCCGACGTCAGGCCCTGCGCTCACTGAACACCGACACCGAGCCCTTGGCTTCGAAGAGGGCGAGATCGACCTCGGCCGGGTCGCG
Organism: Mycobacterium sp. PSTR-4-N; assembly: GCF_022348085.1. GTDB lineage: Bacteria > Actinomycetota > Actinomycetes > Mycobacteriales > Mycobacteriaceae > Mycobacterium. The sequence continues at coordinate 19,036 of NZ_JAKRFN010000004.1, forward strand.
TAACCCGTGCTGCCGGAGGATGGCGTCGATGTCGGCGCGTGTCAATCCGGCGCGGCGCATGTTGCGGTGATCGAGTTCGCCGTCCGAGATCAGTACGCGCACAGGCGGATCGACGAGCCGGCGAATTCCGTCGAAGAACCGCAGGCGCGACACCACCCCGTGTGCGGCGATGAGGGTCAGCAGTGCGGCCGCGCCGGTGACGAACGAGGTGTCCGCGGCTGTCGACGTCCGCCCGACGATGGCACCGACCGCGACGGCGGCCACCCAGTCGAACGGAGTGAACTCCGCAAGCGTGCGCCGCTGCCCGAACCGGAACGCGGCCGCGGCCGTGATGAACAGGGCCAGCGCCTTGAGCGCCGCGAACGCAGGGTGTTGCCAGCCGTCGAAAATCTCGTTGCTCATCGCGATTCTCCTGAGATCACTTCGTCGGCGCGTCCGCCGTCTCGGGTTGCGGGTCGGTCGCGCCACCCGGCAGATCGGTGGGCGGTTCGACGTGGAGCATCTTCGCAACAGGTACGTCCGTGGTGGAGTGCAGGACGATCGACAACGCGATGGTGGCTGCGACGATCGCGAAAACCCGTTCCCCGTCCGGGATGCCGGACTGTAGCACCAGCAGGCCGTAGACCACCGACGCGAATCCCTTGGGGCCGAACCACGCTGCGGTCCAGCGCTCTTGGGCCGGCAGTCGTGTGCGTAGCATCGACAGCAGCAGTGCGGCAGGCCGTACAAGCAGGATGGCGATGACGGGCACCAACCAGTCCCGCCAGCTGAGGCCGAACAGCAGATCTGGCGTGATCAGCGCCCCGAAGACGATGAGCGCAGCGAACTTGGCCAGCTCGGAGACCAGATCACCGAAGCGTTCGAATCGCTCGGCCGCCGCTCCGTGCATGGTCGCCAGTGTGGAACCGGCGGCGAATGCAGCCAGATAGGCGTTGGCATGGGTGAGATGGCATGTCGCGTACACGACGATCGCGATCGCGGCCGGGCCCAACGGCTGCAGTCGTGGCTCCGCCGAGAACACCGGCAGCCGCCACAGCAAGGCCACCGCCGCGGCGATGGCAGCCCCCAGCACCAGTCCCGACACCAATTCGGTCCCGACATTCCACAATTCGGCTTCCTGGTGCTGCGCGGTGGCCAGAAAAATCAACACGAACGGAAGCGCGAGGCCGTCGTTGAGGCCCGACTCCACGTTGAGCAGTCGGCGCAGCCGAAGTGGCACGTCGTCCCGCCCGACGAGGGCCGACGCGAAGACCGGGTCCGTCGGGGAGAGGATCGCACCGATGAGAAAGGAGGTCGTCCAATCCAGTCCGAGCAGAAAGTGCGCCGGCACGGCGATACCGACCATCGTCAGAGGCATGCCGAGACCGAGCGCACGCCCGGACAATCGCCAGTTCTCGCGCAGCGCGGGAAGACACGCGCGTTGGCCGTCGGTGAACAGCACCACGAACAGTGCCAGATCAGCCAGTACGGACACGATCTCGTCGTCGGCATGGATGTCGTCCACGCCGAATCCGCCCGGCCCGAGCAGCGCTCCGGCAGCCAGGAACAGCAGCGCGGTCGACAACACGGTGCGAGCGGCCAGTCCGGACAGTGACACGCTGATCAACAACACGAGTCCGAATGCCAGCACCAACGCCATGACTACCGGCCGTCCGGAAGGCGCCGACGGATGAGACAGGCGTCGGCAGGTGACGAGGCGCGGCCCACCGCGGCTACCATGATGGTGACCGCAGACAGGGTAACGACCGGGGTCACCCAGGTCGGTGCGGTCAGCCAGTGGGCGGCCAAGGAACCTCCTCGTGTGGTGTGGTGGGCATCGTGCCGACGCCCAACAGTCGACGGACCTCCGCGGCCGCCGGATGGTGAGGGGCGATCGCGAGGAAGCGGTCAAGAGTCACTTCCCCGTCGCGGGGCGCTGAAACTCGCTGTGCCAGTCCGAGGATCAGTAGTGCATCCGGATCGTCCGGGGCTTGCGCCCTGGCCTGCGCGGCCAGTGCCGCAGCCTCGTCCGCGCGTCCGGCTTTCAGGAGCGCGAAGGCATGCTCGAGTTGCGCCGCGGGCTCGCCCCGAGTGGCCGCGGCGTCGGCGGATCCCCCCTGGTCTGAGATCCGCCACGGCGACCACCACGACGCGGCCATGACACCAGCGACGATCGCCATGGCGAGGACACTTCCGACCGCGAACACCCTCGTGGGTGCGATGTTCCGCGGCGACGCCGGGACCACCTCCCGGTCTCGTCGTCGGTGACGGGTCACGACGACCGCCGCCGCGATCGCCGCGGCACCGAGGATCGGCAACACCCACAGCATGGCCCGTGCGGCGCGTCCTCCGTCACGGAGAACGTCGGACCCGTAGCGATCGGCGAACCACGCACGCACCTGTTCCGGGGTCTCTCCGGTGTCCAGCCGGTCCCGGATCACCTGCCGCATACCGGCCGCGACAGGGGAATCCGATTGCGCCACCGACTGACCCGCGCACGACGGGCATGTCAGCGATGCTGCCACCTCGGTGGCCGGATCCGGCGCGTCTGACCCGGTGGAGGTGGCGACGATCACCGCCACTGCGGCGGCGGCGAGCAGCATCACGGTCAGCCAGCCACGGCGGCGCGTCACGACTGCACCATGGGCGCCACCCATTCATCGAGCCAGTCGACGGTGATCGGACCGAATGCGTGCAACCTCAGCATGCCGGAGCGGTCGACGACGAAGGTCTCGGGCACGCCGCGCACACCGAGGTCGATGGACGACACACCATCGGGATCCTCGACGACAGTGAGGTGTTCGGCGTCCGCCGCGGCGAGGAGGGCCCGGGTGGATTCGGGCTCGTCGCGCATCGCGATACCGACGAACTCCACGCCCTGACCGGCGAAGTCACGAGCAGCCTGCGCGATGAGCGGAACCTCGTCGCGACAGGGCGAACACCACGATGCCATCACGTTGAGGACGACGATCTGGCCCCGATATTGCTCCAGGCGGAACTCCTGACCCGACAGTGTCGTCCCCGCCAGCGGCGGCGCCTGCCGGTCGGGGTGCTGGGTTATCGGCAGCGAGGTGCCTTCGGTTCCCGCCGGCCGGTCGAGGCCGGCTGCGAGCACGGCGCCGAGCGCGACGACGGCAACGAGACCGCCGATCATCGTGCCGACTCTGCGGCCCCGGCGATCGGTCATGACCCCACCCCGGCAGGTTCACGTGTGACATCGCTGCCGTCTGCACTCGGGGAGCCGCCCTCACCACGGAGGCGGCTCTGCAGAAGCGCCGTCGCACCTGCGCCCGCGACGATCAACCCGCCCAACCACAACAGCCAGACGAACGGGTTGACCGCGAGTCGTACCGTCGCCGTCGGACCGGCCGGATCGACGGCCGTCAGCGTCACGTAGACGTCTCCGGTCGGCCGGGTGATGATGGCCGGCGCGCCGACAGTGCTGTCGCGACCCGGGTAGTGGTGCAGCAGAGGGGCGGCCGCCCCGAATGATCCGCCCGCGTCCGCGAGCGACAGACGGGCCGACACCGTCGTCCGGTCCGGGCCGGCCTCGCGGTCCACGCCGGTCAGCGTGGCGGTGACGCCCCCCACGCTGATCGCATCACCGGGGCGCAGCTGCCCGGTGTTCGCCTGACCGTAGGATGCGGACGCCGCGATACCGATTGCGATCACGGCGACACCCAGGTGTGCCGCCAGACCGGCCCGGCCTCCTCGTCGTGCGGTCGTGACAACGCCGGCCGACACGAACGCGGCCAGCCCGAACGTCGTCAACGCGAGCATCGTTGTCGGCCAGAAGATCCCGACGACGACCACCGTGAGCAGGCCGGCCGACACGGGCACGATCAGCGTCCGCGACGCGAGGCCGCCGTCGGTCGTGGACAGCTGCCACACACCCATCAGGAGCAGGACCGCGAGGAAGAGCGGGACTGCCGTGCGAGTGAAATACGCCGTGTCGACGGCGGCCTGGCTGCCCGACATCAGTTGGCTGATCAGCGGATAGAGGGTGCCGACGAGGACGACGGCGGTGATCGTGAGCAGCAGCGCAGCCTGATACAGAAGTGCCGTGTCGCGCGCCCACCAGCGCCACGGCGGTGCCGATGGCGGCGGATCGTGACCGGGGCCCCTGATCAACAGCGCCGTCACGATCGCCGCGATCAGGATGGTGAACGCGAGAAGCATGGGGCCCAGCGGCGATTCGGTGAAGCTGTGGATGCTGGCGATCACTCCGGAGCGGGTGAGGAACGTGCCCAGCAGAACGAGAAGGAACGTCGCGCAGAACAGGGCGACCGCCCACCCGCGGCGATCGGATCGATGGCGGACCATGGTGACGTGCAACGCCGCGGTACTGGTCAGCCACGGCAACAGCGAAGCGTTTTCGACAGGATCCCAGGCCCAGTACCCGCCCCAGCCGAGCACGGCATACGACCACCACGCGCCGAGCACGATGCCGGCCGTCAACAGCACCCAGGCACCGAGCGCCCAGCGCCGGGCAGATCGAAGCCAGGCATCGTCGTTGCCACCGGTGATCAACGCGGCCACGGCGAGGCCGAACGGAACCACCATGCCCACATACCCCGCATAGAGCAGAGGCGGATGCACACCCATCGCCGGATGCTCACGCAACAACGGATTGGGGCCGGGGCCGTCTGCCGGCACAGCGCCCGTTCGCTCGAAGGGATTGGCGGCGAACAGGATCAGAGCGAAGAAGAACACCGCCACGAGAGTCACGACAGCCAGCGCCCACGCACGTTCGCGCGTCGGCCGCCGGCCGGTTCCTGCCGCGAGTAGCGCGGCCGCAGCGCTGAGGACGAACACCCACAGCATGATCGAGCCGTCCAGTGCCGACCACACGCTGGTGATCGTGAAGTACAGCGGCACATGACGCCCACCGTTCTCGGCGACGAATCCGACACTGAAATCGTGGGTGATCAAAGCCCATTCGAGCGCGCCCAGACCCAGCGCCGCCGCCAGCACCATCGTGCCTGTCGCCCAGCGGGCGGCTCTGACGTACTTGTCCGACAGAGCAGCGGCCCACCACAGGATGCATGCGATGAGGGCCGCGGCCAGCCCGGCGCCGATCGAGAGGTTGCCGAGCGCGCCGGTCACGTCTGCGGCTCCGACGGGACGCCCGAAGTCGGCGCGCGATACTCGTTGGAGTGTTTCACCGCGACGGTGTCAGCGCGCAGCACCCCGTCCTGACCCAGGATGCCGTCGACGACAGCATCCTGCCCCTCGCGAAACGTGTCGGGCAACGCCGTGTGCACCACGACGGGGACATCACCGTGCCCGTCGGCGATCCGGAACCGTGCTTCGCCGGCGCTCTCGTGAAGCGTGCCGGGCACCACGCGACCGCCCAGCCGGACGGCGTGTCCTGTGTTGGCCGTCGACTGCGCGACCTCTGTCGGTGTCTTGTAGTAGACCAGCGTGCCGGAGAGTCCGGCTGTGACCAACAGCGCCACAACGGCGCCCGCGACCGCAAGCAAGACGAGCATCGCGGGTCGCGGCCTCATCACGGTCGCTTCCGGGTGAACGCGACGAGCGCTGCGAACGTCGCCGCCGTGAGAGCCAGCCCGGTCAGCACCGCGGTCCAACCGGTCATCGCGCCACCGAGGCCACCGCGGAGGTGCCGCGGATCTGACCGTCGAGCGCAGCGAGGCGGCGTAAACCCAGCCACGTCGCGGCCAAGGTGAACGCGACCACGGCCAAGGCAAGGGTCGCGGCCATCATCCCGTCGATCGGCGGGTTCGCCGACGGGGCCAACAGAGTTGCCGGCTGGTGCAGCGATCGCCACCACACGACCGAGAAGTGAACCACGGGGATCACCGCTGCGGACACGATGCCGCACCAGGCGGCCCGTCGGCGGCCCCGCTCGTCGGCACCGAGATGGTGCAGTGCCAGGTATCCGCAATAGATCACACCCAGCAACGCGGTGCTCACCAGGCGCGGGTCCCACGCCCACCACACGCCCCACACGGCGCGACCCCAGATGCTGCCGAGCGCGATGGTCAACGCGGTGAGCGGCACGCCGATCTCGGCGGCGACTCGGGCACGACGGTGCCACGAATCGTGGCCTGTGCGCAGGTATTGCGCCGATGCGACGAGAACGAGGAGGTAGCACAGGTAGGCAGTCCATGCCGCCGGCACGTGCAGGTACATCAACCGAGCGGCGTCACCCTGCATCTGATCAGGCGGGGCCACCAGCAGTCCGATCGTTGCGGCGGAGACGGCGCAGGCCGCCGCCGACCACCCGACGGCTCGCCGCGGCGACCCGCCGGGTACCGATTCTCTCACCATGCCACCCTCCTGAGCGACGACCATCACGAGCGGGCACCGAAAGACACGACGCTGCCCGCGACCGAATGCCTGCTACCCCGAGGCCATCGCCTGAAACGTTGCACTCAGGAAATTGTTGCGCGGCGGCGTTTACCTCCGATCTGCCGGGGTAGATCGGCCCGCGTCGTCGAGGAGGTGATCGTGGGCGCCGTGCGCAAGAGCGCGCGTGCCGTAACGGCTGCGGCCGTCGGTGCTGCGACGATGCTCGCCGTCGCGTGCTCGGACTCCTCGCCGTCCGCTCTGGATCCGGGCGGACCGCCATCCCGTCGCATCGAGCAACTCTGGTGGCTGCTGTTCTGGATCGCCGCGGTCGTCTGCGTGATCGTGGTGATCGGGGTCGTGCTCGTGGTGGCTCGCCGCCGACGGAAGAGCGACGTCGAACACTCCAACCCGACGACGTTCGTCCTGATCGCCGGCGCCGTGGCGCCGTTCGTGGTGCTGGCGACGGTCTACGGCTTCGGTCTGCGGGACACGCTGGCGCTGAGTGAGCGTCCCTCGGGCGCGTCCGACTCGCCGCCGATCACGGTCGAGGTCATCGGGCACCAGTGGTGGTGGGAGGTGCGCTATCCCGGTCAGCCGGCCGTCACCGCCAACGAGATCCACATCCCCGTCGACACCGACGTCGAGGTCAAGCTGCGCACCGACGACGTCCTGCACAGCTTCTGGGTGCCGCAGCTGTCGGCGAAGACCGATCTCATCGCCGGACGCACCAACACGATGTGGCTCCGCGCCGATCGGGTCGGTACGTATCGCGGTCAATGCGCCGAGTACTGCGGGATGCAACACGCACACATGGCGTTCATGGTGGTCGCGCAACCACGGGCCGATTTCGACGCGTGGTTGCGTTGGGCGGGGGCGCCGGCCACGACGACGACCGATGCGCAGCGGCGCGGCGAGCAGGTTTTTCTCCAGACCGGGTGCGCTGCCTGTCATTCCATTCGGGGGACACCGGCAGACGGAGTGGTCGGGCCCGATCTGACCACCATCGGCGACCGCTGGAGCATCGGCGCCGGCACCCTGACCAATGACAACGAGCACCTGCGGCAGTGGATCACCGATCCGCAGCAAGCCAAGCCCGGTAACGAGATGCCGCCGCAGGCCGTCGCGCCCGCCGACATGCCGGATCTGATCGCCTACCTGCGCTCGCTGCAGCCGTCCGATAGGGAGGCGCCGTGACCGCCGCTCCGCTGACCGAACGTACCGCGGACCGCGAGGAGATCGACGAACGTCTCGAAAAGCAATGGGGCGAACAACATTCCCTGAAGACGTTCTTCACCTCCGTGGACCACAAGCGAGTCGGCCGACGGTACCTGGTGACCGCCTCGGCGTTCTTCGTCATCTCGGGCGTGCTGGCGATGTCGTTGCGGGCCCAGCTCGCGCGTCCGGAGTCCGACCTGGTGCCGCCGGGTGTGTTCAACCAGTTCTTCACCATGCACGGCACCTCGATGATCTTCCTGTTCGCCACGCCCATGCTGTTCGGGTTCGGGAATCTGCTCTTCCCCCTCATGCTCGGCACCCGGGACATGGCATTTCCGCGCCTGAATGCGTTCGGTTACTGGGTCTTTTTGTTCTCCGGCGTGATGATGTTCTCCAGCATGCTGGCCGGCAACGGGCCCAACGGTGGCTGGTTCGCCTACGTCCCGCTGACCACCGAGCCCTACTCGCCGGGGCTGGGTCTGGACGTGTACTCGCTGGGTCTGTTGTTCCTCGGGATCTCCACCACCTCGGGGGCGATCAACTTCATCGTGACCGCGCTCAAGATGCGCGCACCCGGAATGTCGATGAACAGGGTGCCGATCTTCGTCTGGGCGCTGGTGGCGACGTCGATGATGGTGGTCTTCGCTCTCCCGCCGCTGAACCTGGCCAATGCCCTGCTGTTCATGGATCGTCGGTTCGGCAGCCACTTCTTCGATCCGGCCAACGGCGGGAACGTTCTGCTGTGGCAACACTTGTTCTGGCTGTTCGGGCATCCCGACGTCTACATCATCGTGATGCCGGCCCTCGGCATCGTCTCGGCCATCATCCCGGTGTTCTCCCGGCGCGGCATCGTCGGCTACCCGCTGATCGTGCTCAGCGTCGTGACCATCGGCATCGTGTCCTTCGGCGTGTGGGTGCACCACATGTTCGCCACCGGACTGCCGCGGCTGTCGCTGAGCTTCTTCAGCGCGGCGAGCCTGCTGATCACCATCCCGTCCGGGGTCCAGATGTTCGCGTGGTTGGCGACGATGTGGCAGGGCAAGATCAAACTGCGCGCCCCGATGTTGTTCGCCGTGGGGTTCATCGTGGTGTTCGTCCTCGGCGGCGTCACCGGGGTGATGTTCGCGGTCGTCGCTTTCGATCAGCAGGTCACCGACTCGTACTTCGTCGTGGCGCATTTCCACTATGTCCTCTTCGGCGGCGCCGTGTTCCCGATCATGGCCGGTTTGTTGTACTGGATGCCGAAGATCTCCGGGCGGATGTACCACGAGAAGGCGGCGGTGCTCGCTTTCTGGCTCGTGTTCATCGGCATGAATCTCACGTTCTTCCCCATGCACGTATCGGGGCTGCTCGGCATGCCGCGCCGCATCTACACCTATCGGCCGCATCTCGGTTGGGATGTGTGGAATCTGTTGTCCAGCATCGGTTCTGCAGTTCTCGCGCTGGGTCTGGCACTCCTGCTCGGGGTGCTGGTCCACGCGATCCGGTACGGGCCCCCGGCTCCGCCCGATCCGTGGAACGGCGACACCCTCGAATGGGCCACCGCATCACCGCCGGATCACTACAACTTCGCCGTGCTCCCGCGCGTCTACAGCGCGCACCCGGTCTGGGACGAGCGCACCGCGAAGTCCATCGCCGACCCGGACCCCGAGCAGATCCTCGACGAGTCCCGGATGACGGCGACCACCACCGAATTGGACGGCACGTTCGATCAAGCGATCGAGGTCGTCGAGGAGTCGGTCCGCCCGTTCCTCCTCGCCGTGGGCCTGCTCGTGTTCTTCCTCGGCATGCTCGTCGCGTGGTACTGGGTGGCGATCGTCGGTATCGGTGCGGTGTTCCTGACGCTGGCCGGTTGGCTGTGGCCGCCGGAGCGCAGCCCCCGTGAGGCCGGCGTCTCGGGAGGCAGTCGATGACCGTCCACGAGAGCGCCATCAGTCGTCCGTCGACGTTCCTCGCCGAAGCGCCGGCCGGGCGCACCGTCGGCTGGTGGGGCATGGTCATGTTCGTCACCACGGAGGCAACCGTCTTCGCGGTGTTGCTGTCCAGTTACTTCTACGTGCGTTTCCAGGTGGACACGTGGCCGCTGGGCGGGATCGAGCAACCGGAGCTGAGACGCCCGTTGATCATGACGGCGATCCTCCTGCCCAGCAGTCTTCCGGTGATGTGGGCCGAGCGCGGCATCCGCAAGGGACAGCTCTGGCGGCTGCGGCTCGGATTGCTCGCGACCCTGATCATGGGAGTGGCCTTCCTGATCCTGCAGGGTCTCGAATACTCGAGCAAACTCGAGAAGTTCACCTTCACCACCAATGTCTATGGTTCGTTCTTCTACACCATCACCGGGTTCCACGGCTTGCACGTCACCGTCGGGCTGCTGATGGTCGGCTGGTTGCTGGCGGCCTCGCTGCGGGGCAGCTTCGGCTACCGCCGTCACGAACGGGTACGGCTGGCCGCGATCTATTGGCACTTCGTCGACCTCGTGTGGGTGGCGATCCTGTTCACCATCTACCTGTCGGGGCGGCTCTAGATGGCCGAGACGACTGATCGAAAGCGCCCGTTGGTGGGTGCGCTGTGGATGTGGTTCGCCGCGATCGGCGGGGCGGTCGCATGGGCGGTTCATCTGGGTTCGTCGTGGGGGATGACCGAAACCGTCTGTCTCGGTGGGCATTCGACCGTGGGCGAACTGCCGCTGAAGATCGCGGTCGCACTGTCGACACTGATCCCGCTGGCAGTGTGCCTCACCTCATTGGGCGCAGCGTGGTGGATGCGACGCCACACCGGCCCGAGCCACCTCGACATCAGTACCGAGCGCGCGGGACGCGCTCACCTGGTGGCCGGTATCGGTCTGTGGGCCAACCTTCTGTTCGCCGCGATCATCGTCTTCGACGGTGTCGCCCTGTTGGTGTTCTCGCCATGTCAGGCGTAGCTCGCGAGGCCGTGCTGGCTCACAGCGCCGCGCAGCCCGGTGAAGCGTGGTCGATGATGGCGACGATCGTCGTCTTATGCGGGCTCGCGGCCCTCTACGGGTGCGGTGTACAGAATCTGTGGCAGCGCCGCGGTACGGGGGCCGTCATCTCGGTGCCGAGGGCTGTCGGATTCGGTCTCGGGCTGGCCGCCATCGGGGCTGCGGACAGTTCGCCGGTCGCGGAGTTCGCGGCCGGCTCCTTCGCCGGCCACATGGCGCAGCACATGCTGCTCGTGGTCGTCGTCGGCCCCCTGCTGGGCGCAGGGGGAGCAGCGCTGCCGCTGTCTCTCGCCCTGCCGCGCCGGCTGCGCCGTGTCGTCAACCGCTACCGAGCCGCGCCGTTCGCGCGGTGGCTGCGTCGGCCGGCCCACAGACTCGTGGCCGGCGGGCTGGTGTTCACCGGCGTCCTCTGGGTGTGGCACCTGCCGTCGATGTTCGCCTTCGCCGAACGCGTCGAGGTGGTTCACGCGGTGGAGCACCTGTCGTTCGTGGTGATCGCGTGGATGTTGTGGGCCGCGGTGCTCAGCCCCGACCGTCATCGTCTCACCGGACCGCTCGGTTTTCTCCTCCTGTTCGGGGTCGGGATGACCAGCGCCGCGCTCGGAGCGGTCCTGACGTTCGCGCCGCAACCGCTGTATCCGTCGGTGGTCTACGGCACCGCCGACCCGTTGGCCGATCAACAGCTCGCCGGGCTCGTCATGTGGATCCCGATGGATGTCGTCCTGCTGGGTTTCGCCGTGCATGCTTTCGGTCGCTGGCTGACAGGCATGGACGGGGGCTCGTCGCGTGACGAGGTCCTGGTGCGTCCCGGCCCGGTTCCCGAGGGGATCTCATGACGACATGGACGCGCGTGGCGCGGTGCCTGGCGGCGGTGGCACTCACCGCAGGGTGTTCGTCGTATCAACCGCCACCGGAGCCGAAACCCGAAGTGCCGCAGGGAACCCACGATGTCGGACGCAGCCTCTACGCGCAGACCTGCGCCGGCTGCCACGGACCGACCGCCGAGGGTACGGACCGCGGTCCCTCGCTGGCCGATGTCGGCAGCGCGTCCGTCGACTTCCAACTCGGCACCGGCCGCATGCCGCTGGGCCCCCAGGAGTCCTACCGTTCCGAACACCAGGAGGCGAAGCTGAGCCAGGACCAGATCGACGCTGTGGTCGGGTATCTCGCCGATCTTCACCCCGGCGGGCCGCCGATCCCCCGAGTGGAGCCGCGCGACGTGCAACGAGGCCGCAAGCTGTTCGCCCAGAACTGCGCAGCATGTCACTCGGCAGGTGGCACCGGAGGTGCGCTGACCGACGGACATCACGCACCGGACCTCCGAAAAGCCACTGCCACCCAGGTGGGGGAGGCGATCAGGGTCGGTCCGGGCTTCATGCCCGCCTTCCCGCCCAGTGTTCTGAACCCGCGCGATGTCGACGCGATCGCCGCCTACGTGGGCACGCTCGCCGACAGGGGAGAGGACCTCGACAAGGGCGGCGCGAGCCTTGGCCGCATCGGTCCGATGACAGAGGGACTGCTCGCGCTGGGAGTCGGAATCCCCCTGCTGCTGATCGTGTCTCGTCGACTGGGGAGCAGATCCCGATGAGCCCGGTCGACAAGGACACCGACCGGCCGCACGTCGCGATCGTGGCGTCGTTCGGGGTCTCGGTGGCCGCCGCGATCTGCTTCGCCGCCGCGTACACGCTGAACTGGTCCACCCAGGTGCTCGGCGGCGCACTCGCCGTGGGGTTCGGCGGCATCGCAGTCGGACTGACCGTGTGGGCGCGTCACCTGACGGGCCAGGGAGGTTACGTCGAAGAGCACGAGGGGTTCTCCTCGCCGCCCCGCCAGACCGACGCGGCGGTCGAGCAACTCAGCGAGATCGCTCACCCGCACCGGCGTGGGCTGCTCGCGCTGCTGGCGCTGGCCGCCACCTCACTGGGTGCGGCAGCGCTGTTCCCGCTGCGGTCGCTGATGCAGCCGCGGGGCGAACACCCGGCCCGACAGCTGGGGAGAACGGTGTGGCGCACCGGCCCGATCCGCCTCGTCGATGCCGAGAAGCGTCCCGTACGCATCGACGACGTCACCGACGAAACCATGATCACCGTCTTCCCCGAAGGTCACACAGAAGGGGGTGACGTTCCGGCATTCGTGGTACGGATCGCGCCATCACGGTTCATGTCGCCACCACCGGGCGGAACTGTCGACGGTGTCGTCGCCTACTCGCTGCTGTGCACCCACGCCGGCTGTCCGGTCAGCATGTACGAGCAGTCGACGGGACGGATGCTGTGCCCGTGTCACCAATCCGTGTTCGATCTCCTCTCGGGTGGCCGAGCAGTGCAGGGACCAGCCGCGCGAGGGCTGCCCGGACTGCCCATCGCCGTCGACGAGGACGGGTTCCTCTACGGCACAGATGATTTCACCGGGCCGCCAGGCGCAGGCTACTGGAGCAGGCCATGATCACCCGCCGCCTCGTCCGAACCCTCGACAGCCGACTGCGTGTCGCGTCGCCCCTGCGCACGGCGTTGAACAAGATCTTTCCCGACCACTGGACCTTCATGTTCGGCGAGATCGCGCTCTACAGCTTCGTCGTCCTGGTCCTGACCGGAGTGTTCCTCGCGCTGTTCTTCGACCCGAGCTCGGCCGAGACCACCTATCACGGGGCATTCACCCCGATGGACGGGGTGACCACCTCGGGGGCGTTCTCCTCGGCGCTCGAGCTCAGCTTCGACGTCCGGGCAGGCCTGTTGATGCGCCAGACACACCACTGGGCGGCACTGATCTTCGTCGGAGCGATCGTCGTGCACCTCTGCCGGATCTTCTTCACCGGCGCGTTCCGCCGACCCCGGGAGATCAACTGGGTGATCGGTGTGACGATGCTGGTGCTGGCCCTGGTCAACGGTTTCACCGGCTATTCGATGCCCGACGATCAACTGTCCGGGACCGGCTTGCGCATCATCTACTCGGTCGTCGAGTCGCTGCCCGTCGTCGGTCCCTGGGTCGTCTTCCTGATCTTCGGTGGGGAGTTCCCGGCCGAACAGACGATTCCCCGGATGTTCACCGCGCACGTGTTCGTCGTCCCCGCCCTGCTGGCCGTCTTGATCGGGTTGCATCTGCTGATCTTGGTGCGGCAGAAGCACTCTCAGTTCCCCGCCCCGGGAAGGACCGAGCGTAATGTCGTCGGCTCCCGGCTGTGGCCGAGTTACACGATCCGCACGCTCGGCCTTCTCGCGGCCGTGCTGGCCGTGCTGTTCGCGCTGGGCGGTCTGGCGCAGATCAACCCGGTCTGGATCTATGGACCCTTCGATCCGTCCCAGTCGACGGTGCCCGCACAGCCGGACTGGTACGTCGCCTGGGGTGACGGTGCGCTCCGGTTGTTCCCGCCTGCCGATGTGCACGTCTTCGGCCACCTGATCCCCACCCAGTTCTGGCCAGGTGCGGGGCTGGGCGGCCTCGCCTTCGTACTGCTCTATGCCTGGCCGTTCCTCGAGCAGTGGGCGACGAAAGACACCGACGCACATCAGCTGCTGGACCGCCCGCGCGACCACCCGGTGCGGATGGCGGTCGGTTTCGCGGGGCTCAGTTTCTTCGCGGTGCTGGTGATGGCGGGCGGTGACGACGTCATCGCCGAGTGGTTCGGCCTGTCCATCGAGGCGGTGGTCTGGGTGCTGCGCATCGCGGCGGTCGCCGTGCCGCTGGTGAGCGCGTTCGCCGCCTTCGTCCTGGCCCGCGCCCTGCAGCGGGTGCAGGGCGGCTTCGCCGATGTCACCGTTGCCGACGTCAAGGCGGCGCTGCGCCGGACACCACGCACGGGGGACGCAGCTGCCGGCAGACCGCGGCGCATCGAGGTGACGCCGACCTCCGGCGATCGATGGCGCTGGCGGTACCGGGAGTCCGCCGGCGAGACCGATGTCGTTCTCGACAGCACCAACGACTATGTCACCGAGGACGCCGCCTGGGCGGGGGCGCGAACGGCGTATCCGGACATCGACCGACCCTCGACACCGAGCGACGAGGAAACAGAACCCGCCACCGATGAGAAGAACCACCGTCTGCTGACGGTCGCAGGAGCCGCGGTAGTGGCGGCATGGGCGATCGGGGCGGTACGCAACCGTCGCTGAGATGCGGAGGGCGTGCGCTCAGACCGTGGAGCGGTCCCGTCGGTCGAGCCGGTTCCGTTGCGGGACAACCGTGTATTTCGGGTCCTCGGCCGACGCGACGCCGGCATGGAAGATGCCGAACCGGGTGCAGGCAGAGGCAGCCAGCGCGGCTGCGCCTCCGGCGACTGCGGCCGCGCGCGATCGGCGACCACCGATGCCGCCGAGCGCTGCCCCGACGACGGTGAGCAGCTTCGCGACCCGCATGAGCCTGCCCGCCTGTCCTCGGTGCAATGGTTCGGCCGACAGACCCATCCGTCGGCTCATCACCTCGCTGGCGATCAATTCCGTTGCTGCACCGGCCATCAGGGCGCGTCTGGCCGGGCCGGCTTCACTTCTCGGGGAGGTCAGCACCGCCAGGCCACCTGCCGCGGTGGCAGCCGAACCGACGAACACGAACGGCATCTGCCGGTGACCGTCATGCCACGTCGGCACGGCGGTGTCCGACATCAGCGCTGCGGTGTAGGACGCCACCGCAGGGCCGACCACACCGGCGCCGACCGTGGCGAGCGTGCCGATACGCGGAAGCACTCGAAGCGCGTCGGTGACCGCGGCGGCGCCGGCGAGAGGGCCGTAGGTGGCCAGAATCCACGATCCGACACTCATCGGCGAGCTGGGCTTGAAGACCCGCAGCATCCGGACGAACCGGGCCGGCCGGCCGAGGTCGTGAATCAATGCCGCCAGTGATCCGCTGATCGCGACCAGCGCGCCGAACTTCGTGGCGCGAGCCATGTTCGGTCGTCCGGACAGCTCGGCACCAGCGGCCAGAACCGAGCACCCGCCCGCCAATCCGCCGAGGAACAGGTATCCCGCGATGTCACGGGCTTCCCAGGTCGGCTTGTTCAACACCGGCTTGCCGTAGTACGACTCGAAGTGCGCATCCGGCACCATCTTCTTCTCGCCCCGTCCCCGGCGACGCCGGCGGTTGGGCAATCGACCGACGTCGCAGGTGATCGCGGCACGGTCGGGCGGGGCCGAGGTGTCCGCCGGGATGCCGGTCTGGCGATCGTCCATCAGCGTCCGCCCAGGAACGTCGCCGCCAGCCCGGCGAGCATGCCCGTTGCCGCGATGGCGACATTGCGCCACATCGCGGGAAGGTCGCGCGTGGTGACGATCGGATCGGGCGGCAGACCGTACACCTCGGGCTTGTCGAGCAAGAGGAAGAACGCACCGGTGCCGCCGACCCCATCACCAGGATCCTCGCCGTACAGTCGGGCGTCGGCGATACCTGCCGAATGGAGCTTGTCGACGCGATCCTGTGCGCGGGCGCGCAGTTCCGACAACTCGCCGAATTGGATCGAGTCGGTGGGGCACGCCTTCGCGCAGGCCGGTTCCATGCCGTCGTGGAGCCGGTCGTAGCACAGCGTGCACTTCCAGACCCTCCCGTCGTCCTTGCGCTGGTCGATCACGCCGTAGGGGCACGCGGGGACGCAATAGCCGCAGCCGTTGCAGATGTCCTCCTGCACCACGACGGTGTCGAACTCGGTGCGGAACAACGCACCCGTCGGGCAGACGTCCAGGCACGCGGCATGGGTGCAGTGCTTGCACACATCCGATGACATCAGCCAGCGGAACTCGCTGCGCTGGCCGTCGCCGTCACCGGGTTTGGCGAAGGCCGGCATTCCGATGTCGACGACTTCGGCGGTGTCTGCCTGAGCGCCCAGCGGCTTGCGCTGTTCGATGAACGCCACGTGCCGCCAGGTGTCGGCGCCCAGGCCACCGGTGTTGTCGTAGGACATCCCGGTGAAGTTCAGGCCGTCGTCGGGTACGTGGTTCCACTCCTTGCAGGCCACCTCGCACGCCTTGCACCCGATACAGACGGAGGTGTCGGTGAAGAACCCCATCCGCGGCTGCTGCTGGTCGTAACCACCACCGTGGGGCGGATCGTCAGCGTCGAGGCCCTGATGCATGTCCATGGTCACACTCCTGTACCGGTTTTGTCGGTGACGCCCGCGCGCCGTTGATACTCGGCGACCATGGCGTTGGCCTCGGCGCCGCGTGGCCGCCGCCCGGGCCGGATGTCCACGGTGAAGGCCTTGACTTCCTGGATGTGCGAATTCGGGTCCAGCACAATCGAAGACAGCTCGTTGGCGGCGTCGCCGGTACTGAGGCCGTTGGGCCCCCAGTGATAGGGCAGTCCCACATGGTGCACGGTGCGATCGGCAACGTGCAGCGGCGTCATCCGATCGGTGACCAGAACGCGCGCTTCGATCACCGCCCGTGGGCTGACGATGGTGGCCCACTCGCCGTTGACCAAACCGCGTTCGGCGGCCAGTTCCGGGGACACCTCGCAGAACATCTCCGGTTGCAGCTCCGCCAGATAAGGAGTCCAGCGTGACATTCCGCCGGCGGTGAACTGTTCGGTGAGTCGGTAGGTCGTCGCCACGTACGGGTACACCCGCGAACCCGCGTCACCGGCGTCGGGTGCGTACCGATTGTGGGCATCGGAGAAGACCATTCGCGCCGGGCTGCGCTGTTGGGCGTACAGCGCGTTCTGCACCGGTGAGTCCTGGGGCTCGTAGTGGGTGGGCAGGGGACCGTCGGCCAGCCCGGACGGCACGTAGAGCCAGCCTTTACCGTCTGCCTGCATGATGAAGGGGTCGATGCCGGACAGCGCATCGACTCCGGTCGCGCCGTCGGGCGGCCGGTAGTCCGGCGGTTTCGTCGCCTGCAGGTCGGGGACGTCCAGCCCGGTCCACGTGCGCTGCTCGGCGTCCCACCACACCAGCTTCTTGCGCTCACTCCAAGGGGTGCCATCGGGTTTGGCCGAGCACCGGTTGTACATGATGCGCCGGTTGTCGGGCCACGCCCACGCCCATTCGAGCGCCACCCAGTCCTGCTCGCTCTGCGGTTTGCGGCGGGCGGCCTGGTTCACTCCGTCCTTGCGGACGCCGCAGTAGATCCAGCAGCCGCACGAGGTGGAACCGTCGTCACGCAGCTGCGTGTAGCTGTCCAGTGGGTTGCCGTGCTCGTCGAAGCCGTTGATCTCGGCCAGTACGGCGTCGGCGTCCGGTTCGGCGGTGTCCCCGATGGTCGGGTAGTCCCATGTGAGATCGAGGATCGGACGGTCCTTCGGATCGGTCGAGCCGGCCAGCTTCTGCCGGATGATGCGGCCCAGGTGATACATGAACCACAGGTCGCTGCGTGCATCGCCATCGGGTTCGACCGCTTGATCGTGCCACTGCAACAGGCGATTGGTGTTGGTGAAGCTGCCCGACTTCTCGGTGTGTGCCGCGGCTGGGAAGAAGAACACCTCGGTGTCGTTCTCGTCGGTGCGGATCTCGCCCGATTCGGTCTCTGGTCCGTCCTTCCACCAGGTGGCACTCTCGATCAACGAGAAGTCGCGCACCACAAGCCAATCCAGATTGGCCATGCCGAGTCGTTGCATTTTGGCGTTCGCGGAGCCGACGGCGGGGTTCTCGCCGAGCAGGAAGTACCCCTTACACCGACCCTGCAACTGCTCGAACACGGTGTCGTAGGTGCTGTGGGAACCGGTGAGCCGGGGCAGATAGTCGAAACAGAAGTCGTTGTCCGCAGTCGCCGCGTCCCCCCACCAGGCTTTCAGCAGGCTGACGAGGTAGTCATCCATGTTCGCCCAGAAGCCGATTCGCGCGGCGTTCTCGTCGATGAAGTGCGCACGAGACTGTTCCGGCATTGCGTACGGCATGGGGATGTAGCCGGGCAGCAGATTGAACAGAGTCGGGATGTCGCTCGAACCCTGGATGCTGGCGTGGCCGCGGAGAGCCTGGATGCCCCCGCCGGGCCGGCCCATGTTCCCCAGCAACAACTGCAACACGCACGCCGCTCGGATGAACTGACTGCCGGTGCTGTGCTGCGTCCAGCCGACCGCGTACACGAATTCACTGGTGCGCTCGGGTCCGGAGTTCTCGGTCAAGTGCCGGCAGACTTCTGCGAACGTCTCCGGCGGGATGCCGCAGATGCGGTGCACCATCTCGGGGGTGTAGCGGGCGTAGTGGCGCTTGAGGATCTGGAAGACGCACCTCGGATGCTGCAGCGTGTCGTCTCGATCGATGCTGCCCTCGAGCGCCGCCCCTCCCATCCCGTGTTGCTCGGCACGGCCCGCCGCGCGGACGTCGTCCTCCTCGTGCGCTTCCCCGGAGCCGCGGCCGCGCTTACCGGACGCCGACGCGACCTGCACTCCCTCGTACTGCCACTCGGCGGTCTTGTAATTGCGTGCCTCGGGTTCGAACCCGGAGAACAGGCCGTCCAGATCGTCGGTGTCGGCGAACTCGTCGTCGACGATCGTCGCGGCGTTGGTGTAGTTGATCACGAACTCGCGGAAGTACTTGTCCTCGGCCAGAACGTGATTGATGATCCCGCCGAGAAACGCGACATCGGTTCCCGCACGGATCGGAACGTGGAGGTCGGCCAGCGCGCTGGTGCGGGTGAAGCGCGGGTCCACGTGGATCACGACGGCTCCGCGCGCTTTGCCCTCCATCACCCACTGGAATCCGACGGGGTGACATTCGGCGAAGTTGGAACCCTCGATGATGATGCAGTCGGCGTGCTGCAGGTCCTGCATGAAGGTCGTCGCTCCGCCGCGGCCGAACGACGTGCCGAGCCCCACCACGGTCGAGCTGTGGCAGACCCGAGCCTGGTTCTCGATCTGTACCACACCCAGAGCGGTGAAGAGCTTCTTGATGAGGTAGTTCTCCTCGTTGTCGAGCGTCGCGCCGCCGAGGCTGGCGATGCCCATGGTTCGGGCCGTTCGCTTACCGTCGACGTGTTCCTGCCACGTCTCCCGGCGCGTCGCGATGACCCGGTCGGCCACCATGTCGAGCGCCCGGTCGAGTGAGATCGGCTGCCAATCCGCCGCGCGCGGCGGTCGATACAGCACCTGGTGGCGCCGCGACGAACCGGTTGTCAGTTGGAGGCTGGCGGCGCCCTTCGGGCACAGTCGGCCGCGGCTGACCGGCGAATCGGGGTTGCCCTCGATCTGGACCACTTTCTCGTCCTTGACGTACACCTTCTGAGAGCAACCGACACCGCAATAGGGGCACACCGACGTGACGACGCGGTCGGCGGTCGCGGTCCGCGGTCGCAGTGACGCACTGTGTGCCGATTGAGCGGCCGCGGCCTTCCCCAACGGATCGGGCCCGGTGAGTTGCCGATACACGGGCCACTGGTCGATCCACCGACGTACACCCACCATTGGCTCCTCACCGCCGCTGCCGCACGGAGCGACGCGCTCGGGCGCGCCGCGATGACACCCCCGCTACCCTCGCCGGGGGTGGATAAACATGCGGTGGTGAAATGTGTGTACTAGCGCAACGACGTCATGCCTGCGGACCGATGTCCGGCATGCGCCGAATGCCGAATTGCTGGGAAAGCACTCTGCGGGCGGCATGCATGCCGCACATGCCGTGGACGCCGGGGCCTGGTGGGGTCGCCGCCGAACACAGATAGACGTTGCCCAGAGGTGTCCGGTAGGGATCCCACCGGGCCACCGGACGAGCGGCCATTCGGTACATCGACACCTTGCCCGCCGCGATGTCACCACCCCGGTAGTTGGCGTTGTGGTGGGCCATGTCGGCTGCGGGGATGCAGCGAGAGCCGATCACCACGTCGCGGAAGCCCGGTGCGAAACGTTCGATCTGGGCGGTGGCCGTGGCGGTCATGTCGCGCGGAGAGCCGTTGGGCACATGCAGGTACGTCCACAGAGGATGCTCCCCATCCGGTCCCAGTCGGGTGGGGTCCACCACCGTCGGCTGGCTCAGCAGCATCATCGGCGTGGGGCTGTGGCGGCCCGAGGAGGTGTCCGCTTCGGCGCGCTTCATCTGCGCTCTGGTGCCACCGAGATGCACCGTTCCGGCGCCGCGCAGACGGACGTCTGACCACGGAATCGGCTCGCGCAGAGCGAAATCCACCTTCGCCACGCCGTTGCCGGGGGTGAACCGCGCCAGCGCCCGCCGATAGTGTCCGGGCAGCCGGTCTCCGAACACGGTGTTCAGGGTCCAGGGCGCGACGTCGAGCACGTACGCGCGGGAATCGGGCAATGACGACGTATCGGTGATCGGTCGATCACAGGTGACGCTGACTCCCCGGCTGTGCAGATCGGCGATCAGCGCGTCGGTGATCGCCTGACTGCCCCCGGTGGGCAGGGGCCATCCGGGGGCGTGGGCGAGTGCCCCGAGGAGCAGGGCCGTCGCGGCACCGGCCAGCGAGGGAATCGGGGTGTTCGCGTGCGCGCCAACGCCACTGAGCATCGCCCCGCACCTCTCGGCATCGGTGAGCAGCTGCCATGCCCTGGTGCCGAGCTCGACGGCCCGGCCGGCCAGCGCGCCGGCCCCCACGACTCCGTCGCGGGACAGCACCGACGCCGGCGGGTGGCGCAGGTCGGACAATCCGATGTCGCGCACCACGCTGACCGTCTCCACCAGCGGGCGCATGACGGCGGCGTACTGACGACCGTCGGAGGTGTTGTGGTCGGAGAGCTCACGCACGGTGCGGTCGAGGTCGCGGTAGGCGACGCCCGCGGGCCCGTCGTCGAGGGGATGGGCGAACGACACCTCGGGATAGTTCAGTTCGACGCGGCGGGTGAGGCCGAACTGCTGGAAGAACGGCGACGCGGCCGCCATGGGATGCACCGCCGAGCACAGATCGTGGAGGAGGGGGACACCGAGATCGAGCGTCTCGGTGCGTGCCCCGCCCCCTGCGACCGGTTGCGCCTCCACGACCGACACCGACAGCCCGGCAGCAGCGAGGATGACGGCGGCCGCGAGCCCGTTGGGGCCGGTGCCGACGACGGTCACGTCATTCACCCGAGTCATCCCTGCCCCTGTCGTGGTTGCCTGTGGAGGCTGATTCCACGGTGGGCAACGGATAAACGCGGAACCGTCAGGCGGACTCCGGGGGCCACAGAAGGCTGATGGCCGTGCCCTCCGCCGGTTCGCCGGCCGCCGATGCGAACATTGCCAGCGCGGCCGCCACCGACTGCCGCTCGTTGGCTTTCATGGATCGAAGAACCCGCTCGATCGCGCCACGGCGATGTTCGGTGACCTTTTCCACCAACCGTCGACCCGCCGGTTTCAAGGTGAGGGTGATGTTGCGCCGGTCCACTTCGGATTCCCGCCGGTCGAGCAAGCGCGCCTTGATCAGTCGGTCACATGTCCGGCTGGCGTTGGACGGATTGACCCCCAGTTCGGCTGCCACCGATGCCAGGTTCATCGGACCTCGTGTGTGCAGCAGCACCAGGACACGGAACTGCGGCACCGTCACGACGTCGTCGACCTCGGACAACGATTCGGCCGCGATCCCGACCAGGGCGCGTGACGCCCGCAGAACACCGTCCACTTGGGTGGACAACACAGTCTTGCGTGGTGCGCGGGCGGGTGGAACGGTCGTCATTGCGGCATTCTCGCTCACCGGCGGCTCCACTGCAATCAGCCGCGCCGTGGCGGGCGCGACGTGCCCGGATTATTGATTGTGTAGACGCAACGATTGCGGGTAGTACCGCAGTCGGCCGCGGGGCGTTCGGCCCGCTGACGTCCACACGCACATTCGATATCCGGGAGAAGCACATGTCACACCAGACCGTCGCCGACTACGTCCTGGAACGCCTTCGGGCCTGGGACGTCGAGCGCGTCTTCGGCTATCCGGGGGACGGCATCAACGGCATTCTCGGCGCGTTCGGTCGGGCCGACAATCAACCGCAGTTCATTCAGGCCCGGCACGAGGAGATGGCGGCGTTCGAAGCCGTCGGCTACGCCAAGTTCACCGACCGGGTCGGTGTCTGCATGGCGACGTCGGGACCGGGAGCCATTCACCTTCTCAACGGTCTCTACGACGCGAAACTCGATCACGTTCCCGTGGTGGCGATCGTCGGCCAGACGAACCGCAGCGCGATGGGTGGGTCGTATCAGCAAGAAGTCGATCTGATCAGTCTGTTCAAGGACGTCGCCAGTGAGTACGTGCAGATGGTGATGGTGCCCGAGCAGCTGCCGAACGTGTTGGACCGGGCGATCCGTATCGCGCTCAGTGAGCGTGCTCCCACCGCGGTCATCATCCCGTCCGATGTCCAAGAGCTCGAGTACTCACCACCGACGCACGCGTTCAAGATGGTGCCGTCCAGCGTCGGTGTCGAGTGGCCCACGCCGGCGCCGGACGACGCCGCCATCGCGCGCGCCGCCGAGGTGCTCAACGCCGGCGACAAGGTCGCGATCCTCGTGGGCACGGGGGCGCGCGGCGCACAGGACGAGATCGCCGAAGCCGCTGCATTGCTGGGCGCAGGCGTCGCCAAGGCCCTGCTGGGAAAGGATGTTCTCTCCGACGAATTGCCCTGGGTCACCGGGTCGATCGGCCTTCTCGGCACCCGGCCGAGTTATGAGATGATGCGCGACTGCGACACGCTGCTCACCATCGGGTCGAGCTTCCCGTACACGCAGTTCCTGCCCGAACTCGACCAGGCACGCGCGGTGCAGATCGACATCGACCCGAAGATGATCGGGATGCGTTACCCCTACGAGGTCAACATCGTCTCCGACGCCAAGGCGGCGTTGAGGGCGCTGATCCCCAAGCTCGAGCGCAAACCCGACCGGTCGTGGCGCGAGACGATCGAGTCGAACGTCACTCGCTGGTGGGAGACGATGCACAAAGAGGCGATGGTGAAAGCCCATCCTGTGAACCCCCTGCGATTGTTCTCCGAGCTCTCGCCGCAACTGCCCGACAACGCCATCGTCGCGGCGGATTCCGGCTCCGCGGCCAACTGGTATGCGCGGCTGCTGCGCTTCCGTCGGGATATTCGCGGCTCCCTGTCCGGCACGCTGGCCACGATGGGCCCGGCGGTCCCGTACGGCATCGGCGCCAAGTTCGGTCATCCGGACCGTCCCGTGATCGTTTTCGAAGGCGATGGCGCGATGCAGATGAACGGGATGGCCGAACTGATCACCATTGCGCGCTACTGGCAGGAATGGTCCGATCCGCGCCTGATCGTCGCGATCTTGCACAACAACGACCTCAACCAGGTGACGTGGGAGATGCGCGCGATGGGCGGCTCGCCGAAATTCGCCGAATCGCAGACGCTTCCCGACGTCGACTACGCCGCCTTCGCTCGGAGCCTGGGGTTCAACGGGGTGGCGATCAAGGACCCGGACGAGCTCAACGGCGCGTGGAGTCGAGCGTTGTCGGCCGACCGTCCGACAGTCCTCGACGTGTTCACCGATCCGAACATGCCGCCGATCCCACCCCATGCGGAATGGGAGCAGGCCAAGTCGGCGGCCGCCGCGGTGCTCAAGGGCGATGAGGACAGCTGGGGTTTCATCATCACGGGAGCCAAGACCAAAGCGCAGGAGTTCATGCCCCACCGCAACGGGTGAGTGGACACTCCGCGCGCAATGAACACATCAGGTGTGGACGTCGAAACGATCGACGCAGCAGCATATTCCGTTCCCACCGATGCCCCGGAGGCAGACGGGACGCTGAGTTGGGACTCGACCACGATCATCGTCGTCTCGGTCCGGGCGGGGTCTCGTACGGGACTGGGATGGACCTACGGCGCCGCAGTGGTGGCGGACATGGTGCGTGGCACCTTGGCCGACGTCGTACGCGGTTCCGATGCCCTGGACGTGACGGGCACGTTCTGCGAGATGGTGCGCGCGGTGCGCAACATCGGGCGCTCGGGAGTGGCCGGGCAGGCGATCTCGGCCGTGGACACCGCGCTGTGGGACCTCAAGGCACGGCTGTTGGGGGTACCGCTCTATCGCCTGCTCGGTGCGGTGCGCGACACCGTCGCGGTCTACGGCAGTGGGGGATTCACCACCTACGACGACCGCCGATTGCGCGACCAGCTGGCGTTCTGGACCGAGCAGCTGCGCATCCCGCGGGTGAAGATCAAGATCGGCGAATCGTGGGGCCGTCGTGAAAACCGGGATCTCGACCGCATGACACACGCCCGTGCTGTCATCGGGGACGATGTCGAGCTGTTCGTCGACGCCAACGGGGCCTACGGACGAAAGCAGGCGGTGCGGATCTGGCAGGCCGCAGCCGACCTCGGTGTCACGTGGTACGAGGAGCCGGTGTCGTCGGACGATGTGGAGGGACTGCGGGCCGTGCGGGATGCGGTCGGCGCCGATGTCGCGGCCGGTGAATACGGTTACGACCTCTACGACGTCCGCAGGCTGTGCGCCGCCGGTGCGGTCGACTGTGTGCAGGTCGACGCATCCAGATGTGGCGGCGTGACCGAGTTCCTGCGGGCGGCGGCCGTGGCCGCCGCCCACAACCTCGACGTGTCCGGGCACTGCGCGCCCAACCTGCATCTGCAGGTCGCGGCCGCGACGCCGAATTTCCGCCACCTGGAATGGTTTCACGACCACACACGCATCGAGCACATGTTCTTCGACGGGGCCGGTCAGCCGGACGGCGGAGAGGTCCGAATGGACCCTGCCGTGCTCGGTAACGGACTCGAGTTCAAAAGCGCCGACGCCGAGCCCTACCGGGTTCGCTGAGCACCAGGAGACACCATGACGAGCACCACGCCCCGCCATGAGCGGACCGTCCTGCCCTACGAGGCCCTCGCGAGCGATCTCGAGAGCCGCGTCGACGGAGAGGTCCGTTTCGACCCCGGTTCTCGCGCCGCCTATTCCACCGATTCGTCCAACTACCGCCAGATTCCGATCGGAGTCGTGGTGCCGCGATCGGTGGACGCCGCCGCGGACGCGGTGATGGTGTGCCGTGACCACGACGTGCCGGTGCTGTCCCGGGGAGGCGGCACCAGCTTGGCGGGCCAGTGTTGCAACGCCGCGGTCGTGATCGATTGGAGCAAGTACTGCACCGCGGTGCACTCGGTCGATGCGGACGCCCGAACCGCGATCGTGGAGCCCGGGATCAAGCTCGACCGACTCAATTCGGTTCTGCGCGAGCACGGGCTGATGGTCGGGCCCAAGCCGTCCACCCACTACAACTGCACGATCGGCGGGATGATCGGCAACAACTCCTGTGGCTCGACGGCCCAGGCGTACGGGAAGACGGTGGACTCGGTGCGCAGGCTCGAGATACTGACCTACGACGGCCTGCGAATGTGGGTGGGGGACACCGGCGACGACGAGTTCGAGCGCATCGTCGCCGACGGTGGCCGCCGCGCCGAGATCTACCGCGGGCTCAGAGAGATCGTCGACCGCCATGCCGAGGAGATCCGGGCCCGCTATCCCGACATCCCGCGTCGTGTCTCGGGTTTCAACCTGGACTCGCTGCTGCCCGAGCACGGCTTCCAGCTCGCCAAGGCACTCGTCGGCAGCGAGAGCACGTTGGTGACCGTCCTGCGCGCCGAGATCGATCTGGTGCCGGTGCCCGCGGCGAGCACGCTGACCATCGTGGGCTTCTCCGACGTCGCCGCCGCAGCGGACGCGGTGCCGTCGATCCTGCCTCACCGGCCTGCCGCTCTCGAGGGCATCGACCATCGACTGGTGAATCTCGAGCACAGCCAGCACTTGGCGCAGCGTACGCTCGACGAGCTGCCGGAGGGCCGGGCCTGGCTAATGGTGCAGATCGACGGGACCAGTCAAGACGATGCCGATCACAAGTCGAAGACCATGGTCGACGACCTGCGCGGAGCGGTCGACGTCACCGCCGCGGTGATCGACGATCCGGCCCGCAAGGAGGAGATCTGGGCGGCCCGGGAAGCGGGTCTGGGCGCCACCGCCTTTCCGCCGCAAGGGCCGCCCACCCACGCCGGCTGGGAGGACGCGGCGGTCCCGCCCGACCGCCTCGGCGATTACCTCCGCGACTTCCGCGCGCTGCTGGCCCGGTACGACTACGGCGACGCAGCGCTCTACGGCCACTTCGGGCAGGGCTGCGTACACACCCGCATCCCGTTCGATCTCCGTACCGCAGACGGCATCGCCCACTATCGGCGCTTCGTCTCAGACGCAGCACATCTCGTGGTCGATTACGGCGGCTCGCTGTCCGGGGAGCACGGAGACGGCCAGGCCCGAGGGCAGTTGCTGCCGATCATGTTCGGCGAGCGCATCATCGAGGCCTTCGAACAGATGAAAGACCTGTTCGACCCGCGTGACCGGATGAATCCCGGCAAGGTGGTGCGGCCCGCGAAGATCACCGACAACCTGCGGCTCGGAACCGGCTACCTGCCGATCGAGCCGAAGACCTCCTTCGCGTTCCCCGAGGACGGTCACCGCTTCAGCCAGGCTGCCAATCGCTGTGTCGGCGTGGGCAAATGCCGTGGTGAGGCCGACGGTGTGATGTGCCCGAGCTATCGCGCCACGGGGGAGGAGGAGCACTCGACCCGAGGCCGGGCCCGGCTGCTCTTCGAGATGTTGCAGGGCGACGTTATCACCGACGGGTGGCGGTCGACCGACGTGCGCGATGCGCTCGATCTGTGCCTGGCCTGCAAGGGATGTCTGTCCGACTGCCCGGTCAACGTCGACATGGCGAGCTATAAGGCCGAGTTCCTGCACCACCATTACCGGCACAGGCTGCGGCCGATGGCGCACTACTCGATGGGGTGGATACCGGCGGCGGCCCGAGTCGCTTCGGCGATGCCGGGTGTGGTCAACGCAGTGACCCAGGCCCGCGGGCTCAGCACGGCGCTGAAGGCGGTCGGAGGCATCGATCAACAGCGGGCCGTGCCGAGGTTCGCCGCTGCGCGCTTCACCCGGTGGTTCGCCGGTCACACCGCGGCTGACCGTCCGGCCCCGCGCGGGCCGGTGCTGTTGTGGCCCGACACCTTCACCAACTACTTCGACCCAGACATCGCCCGCGACGCCGTCGCTGTGCTGGAAGCAGCAGGCTTCGAGGTCCAGATCCCGCAGCGTACGGTGTGCTGCGGCCTCACATGGATCTCGACCGGCCAGCTCGGTGTGGCGAAGACCGTGCTGCGGCGGACGCTGCGCATCCTGGCCCCGGCTCTGCGCGCCGGCACTCCCGTGGTCGTGCTCGAACCCAGTTGCGCCGCGGTCTTCCGCGCGGATGTGGTGAATCTGCTCGCCGGGGACGAGGACGCGCACCGATTGGCCGCACAGACCTACACGATCGGCGAGGTGCTGAGCCGCCGGGCGCCTGACTGGAAGATCCCGCACCGGTCCGGGCAGGCGATGGTGCAACCGCACTGCCACCAACACGCTGTGCTGCATTACACCGAGGAGAAGAGGCTCCTCGAAGACGCCGGTGTCGACGTCGATGTCCTCGACGCCGGATGCTGCGGTCTGGCGGGCAACTTCGGATTCGAGCGTGGTCATCACGACGTCTCGGTGGCGTGTGCCGAGGACAAGTTGCTGCCTGCGATCCGCTCGGCCGACGCCGGCACCGTCGTCGTCGCGGACGGGTTCAGCTGTCGGACGCAGGTCGACGAACTGCTGGCGGGTCCGCGACCTCTGCACACTGTGCAGGTGATCGCAGCGGCGCTGCGTGAGGCGGCGTCATGACCGCCGTTTCGTCAGGCCAGTTGCTCTCGAAGCTTCGTGAGGGTGGATTGCAGCAGGCGCGAGACGTGCATCTGCGAGATCCCCAGTTCCCCCGCGATATCGCTCTGAGTCCGCCCTTCGAAGAATCGCAGCATCAGGATGGTCTTCTCCCGCGGGGGCAAAGCGCCGAGAAGGGGCCGTAGTGCCTCGCGGTCGGTGACGGCCTCGAACCGGGGATCCTCCTCTCCCATCGATTCCCCGAGGGGAGGCGCGTCGTCGTAGAAGGCCGCCGGTTTGTCCAACGAGTGCAAACTGCGGGCCTCGTAGGCGATCAACGCATCCCGCACCTCCTCGTCCCCGACCCCCAGGTAGGAGCCGATCTCTTTGGCGGTCGGGGCGCGCCCCAACGTGTGCGTCAGCTCGGACATCGCCGACGCCGCTTCGCTGTGGAGATCCTTGATCCGCCGGGGTACCGACATCATCCAGGTGCGGTCGCGGAAGTAGCGCCGCACTTCGCCGATGATCGTGGGTACCGCGAAGGCCACGAACGGTGAACCGCGCGAGGGATCGAACCGGTTGACGGCGTTGACCAATCCGACACGCGCCACCTGGACCAGATCCTCCATCTCCTGCCCGCGGTTTCGGTACCGGGCGGCGACGTGGTCGGCCAGCGGCAGGCATCGTCGGACGATGTGCTCGCGCAGGCTCACGAACTCCGGGGAATCCGGTGAGGCGGCGCGCAAGTCCTCCACCAGAGCCACGACGTCTGCATAATCGTCGTCTTCGGTCGCTTTCGGTGTGTTCACCTGCTGTTCGCAGGTCCCGGTCATCAGAGATCCCTCCGCTGCGGCCTGTCGATGTGGCGTCGACAATAGATGCTAATGCGCAAGTATCACATCGGCGCAACAATTGCTGTGAATGTGTCATCCCACGTTTTCGATGCTGAAGGTGGTGGCATCCCTGGATCGCGGACTCGACAACGAGGAGGATCGATGAGAAAAGAAGTGCTCAGAGCCGTCGGGCGGATGACCGGTGCGACGACAGGCCGGGATCCCGTGAGAACCGTCGTCGTGACGGGGGCCAGCGCCGGTATCGGTCGTGCCGCGGCACGCGAGTTCGGCCGCCGCGGTTGGCGGGTGGCCCTGATCGCGCGGGGACACGCCGGGTTGGAGGCGGCGGCCGCCGAAGTGGCACGCTGCGGAGGCACGCCACTGGTCGTGCCCGCAGATGTGACCGACTTCGATGCGCTCGATGCAGCGGCCGACGAGATCGAGCGGACCCTAGGGCCCATCGACGTGTGGGTCAACGCCGCATTCGCCACGATCTTCGCGCGTTTCCACGAGATCGAACCCCAGGAATTCCGCCGTGCCACCGACGTCAGTTACCTGGGTTTCGTGCACGGCACGATGGTGGCACTGCGCCGCATGCGCCCGCGTGATCGCGGTGCGATCATCCAGGTCGGCTCGGCACTGGGGGAACGGTCGGTGCCCCTGCAGTCGGCGTACTGCGGAGCCAAACACGCCATCAACGGGTTCACCGAGTCCCTGCGCACGGAGCTGCTGCACGACAACAGCGGAGTGCACGTGACCGTCGTGCAGATGCCAGGGGTCAACACCCCTCAGTTCTCCTGGGTCCGTTCGCGGCTCCCGCGCCACCCGCAGCCCGTCGCGCCGGTCTACCAGCCCGAGGTGTGCGCTCGAGCGATCTCTTTCGCCGCGGATCATCCCGCCCAGAAGCAGTACTGGGTGGGCGGCAGCACCGTGGCCACCCTGATCGGTCAGCGCCTGTGCGCACCAGTGCTCGATCGATACCTGGCCAAGACCGGAATCGAATCCCAGCAGACAACCGAGCGGGTGGACCGCGAGGACGGGAACCTGTTCCACCCGGTCGACGACGAGAAGGACTTCGGAGCGCACGGTGTGTTCGACGACCGCTCGCTGCCGCACAGTCCCGCCTGGTGGCTGCGCAGTCACCCCGTCGCAACCGCGGCTGCCGGTCTCGCCGCGGTGTCCGTCGCCGTCGCGGCGGGCACGCAGGGACACTGAGGGGCTTGCGATGGCACTGAAAGATGCATTGCGGCGAGTCTCACTCGACCCGGAACACTTCCGCTCGGGCCGGCCGTTCCCGATCGCGCAGGGTGCGGTCCTCGTGGCACTGGGCGTGGCGGCGCTGACGTTCGCCGCAGCGGGTGCGACCTCACCACGCGGGGCTGACCTGCTGGGCCTCCTGATCACCACGAGCCAGGGGGTGGTCCTGGTGGTCTGGGGCGCCGCGGCCCTGGTGTGCGCGATCCACCGTTCGGCGGCAGTCTGGTTCAGCGCCGCGGCGGCGGTGGCGGCGCTGGGCCTGACGATGGTGTCGGCGGTGGCGGCCGTCCACGGCCACCCGAGCCCGATGGGCTTCGATCTGCGCGACACATTGCTCTACGGCGTCCTGAGCGCCTACAACTTCGCGCTTCTGCTGTGGTTCAACGCCGACCACATCGAAGGACCTGCCTGGGTGCCGCGCCGGGCCTCCAGCGACCGTGGGAGCAAGTGATGGCCGACCGGCCGAGTCCGCATGTGCTGCGCGAGTATGCACTGCTCGCGGACGGGCATCGCGGCGCGCTGGTGGGGCCCCGCGGTGACATCTCGTGGCTGTGCGCGCCGCACTGGCACGACGACGCCGTGTTCAGCGAACTCATCGGCGGCCGTGGGGTGTTCACGATCGCGCCGACGTCCCGGTTCGTCTGGGGCGGTCATTACGAACGTGCCGGGTTGATCTGGCGCTCCCGGTGGGTGACCGACGACGGCATCACCGAGTGTCGGGAGGCGCTCGCCTATCCCGGTGACCCCCATCGCCTGATCCTGATGCGCCGGATCATGGCCGTGCGCGGCCCCACTGATGTTGCGGTACAACTCTTCCCGGCAGCGAGCTTCGGTGTCGAGACCATGCGTGAGGTGCAGGCGACGACCGGCGGCAGGTGGTGCGCCGAGACGGGAGATCTGCGGATCCGGGTGACCGGTCTGCCGCACGCGCGGTTTCGCGACGGGGAGGGTCTGTGCGCGGACGTCTCGCTCGCCGAAGGCGCTCACCACGACATCGTGGTGGAGATCTCCGATGTGGCGCTCCCTGCGCCGCCCGACGTCGACCACCTGTGGCGCAGCACCGAAGAAGCCTGGCACACAGCGGTTCCCGCATTGAACGGAGGAATCGCCGTCGAGGACACCCGGCAGTCTTACGCCGTGCTGCGCGGAATGACGGCGCCCGGCGGGGGGCTGGCCGCGGCCGCCACCCTCGGTCTTCCCGAGCGGGCCCGCGCGGGACGCGACTACGACTACCGCTACGTGTGGATCCGTGATCTCTGCTATGCGGGGATGGCGGTCGCCGTGGCCGAACCGCTGCCGCTTCTCGACGAGGCGGTCGCGTTCGTCAGCGCCCGGTTGCTCGACGACGGGCCGGATCTGCGCCCGGCCTACACGGTGGACGGCGGGAACCTGCCGGCAGAGCAGGCACTGAATCTGCCCGGCTATCCGGGCGGCGCCGACATCGTCGGCAACCACGCGGGTAAGCAATTCCAGCTCGACGCCTTCGGCGAGGCGCTGCAGTTGCTC
Source organism: Mycobacterium sp. PSTR-4-N (assembly GCF_022348085.1). GTDB lineage: Bacteria > Actinomycetota > Actinomycetes > Mycobacteriales > Mycobacteriaceae > Mycobacterium. The sequence continues at coordinate 50,612 of NZ_JAKRFN010000004.1, forward strand.
GCCGCCGCGGCCCGCTTCGACCACCTCGACACCGCCGGATATCAGGCCATGTCCACCGCCGCGCGGGCGATCGCGCAGCGATGGCGCGATCCGGACGCCGGCATCTGGGAGCTCGACCAGCGGCGTTGGGCGCAATCCCGGTTGGCGTGCGTAGGCGGACTGCGCGCAGCGGCTGCCTGCGCGCCGCGTACCGACGGCGCCGAATGGAACGTGCTGGCCGACGCGATCCTGGCCGACGCCGCCGACTGCGGACATCCCAGTGGCCGCTGGCAGCGTGCCCCCGACGACTCACGCGTCGACGCGGCGCTGCTCCTGCCGGCGCTGCGTGGAGCGATTCCCGCTGATCACCCGCGCACGCGCGCCACGGTCGCCGCGGTCGCCGACGACCTTGCCCGCGACTTCTTCGTCTACCGGTTCCATCACGACGGGCGGCCGCTGCACGACGCGGAGGGCGCGTTCGCTCTCTGCGGTTTCCTGATGGCACAGGCGGCGCATCAGCAGGGTGACGTCGTCTCGGCGGTGCGGTACTTCGAGCGCAATCGCGCGGCCTGTGGTCCGCCGGGGTTGTTGTCCGAGGAGTACGACGTCATCCAGCGACAGATGCGCGGAAACCTGCCGCAAGCCTTCGTCCACGCGCTGTTGATCGAATCCTCTCTGGCGCTGGCAGATTCACGGGCCGGGAACTCCTCGCTCTCCGGAGGTCGACGACAGTGAGCGCCGTCCGGGCCATCGAACTCGTGCGTGCGGGGTGGGGTGCCGCTCTATTGGCCGCACCCGAGGCGATTCTGAAAACCGTTGCCCGAGACGATGATCCTGACCGCTGGGCGATCAACGTGACCCGTGTCCTCGGTGCCCGTCATCTGGCCCAGTCGATACTGTCGGGCCGGCGCCCCACGGGCGATGTGCTCGCGATGGGGGTGTGGGTCGATGGCGTGCACGCCGCGACGGCGCTGGTGCTGGCGATCGTCGACCGGCGCCGCGCGCGGTTGGGCGTGACCGATGCGGCCGTCGCAGCGGCGTGGGGCGGCGCGGGGTGGCGCGACCTGGGAGGTCGAGTCTCGGTGCACGACGACCGGTTACGCGACCGGCTGGCGCAGACGGTGCTGCGGCATGTTCCTGCCGGCCCGGCGTTGTTGCAGCGCATCGACCGGGGCGCCGTCAGCCCGGGCTCCTCGGTGACGACGTCGTCGGATGCAGGGCCGTGAGCAGAGCTTCGTAGGTGATCCAGCCGATGACCGCGGTGTGCTCGGCGTTGAGCACAGGCACTCCGGTGGCGCCCCGGCCGGACAGCGCCGCGATGATCCGCGTGGAGTCGGCCTCGACGTCGAGATCCGGCGGTCTGTTGATCAGATCGCGGATCGTCGACGGGGGTGCCTCGTCGTTGAGCGCTTCCGCGACGTCCTCGGCGGTGACGCATCCGCGGTACGTGCCCTCGGCGTCGACGGTGGGCACCATGCCGACCGGCGTCTGCGCCAGCGCGGTGGCTGCCTCGACCAGCGAAGCGTGTTCGGCCAGAGCCGGTGGCGCAGGCCGCACGACGTCGCGGGCGACGATGGTGGGGGCGTCTTTGAGCGGCGCGTCCAGGTCGACGCCGCGCCGCCACAGTTTCGCCGTGTAGATCGTCTCCCGCGACAGCAGATGACCGGTGCCGGCGGCCATCGCCACGGCCGCCATCAGAGGCAGGATGATCGAATACTGACCCGTCAACTCGAACAGGATGATCACCGCGGTCATCGGCGCGCGGGTGGCGCCGGCGAGCGCCGCCCCCATGCCGATCAGCCCGTACGCCCCGGCGGATTCGGTGATCGTCGGCAGCAGAGTGTGGGCGACCTCCCCCACGGCAGAGCCCGCCATGGCGCCGATGAACAGCGTCGGTGCGAACACACCACCCGATCCGCCGATCCCGATCGTCAGGCTGGTGGCCACCATCTTGCCCACGAGCAGGATCAGCAGCATGGGGATGACGTAGTCACCCCGCACGGCGTGCTCGAGAACCGGGTACCCCACGCCGTACATCTGCGGAAGCGCGATCAGCAATCCTCCCAGCAGCAGGCCGCCCACTGCAGGGCGCGCCCATTCCGGGCCGCGCCACAACCAGTCGCAGACGTCCTCGACCAGATACAGCACTTTGCTGAACAACACCCCGACAGCGCCGACGAGCACGCCCAGCGACGCGTAGAGGAGGTACTCGACGGGACTGTGGACCGCGAAACTCGGCAATGACAGGAAAGATTCGTCGCCCATGATCGCGCGCCCGATGATGTCGGCGACCACGCTGGACAACAACACTGCTCCGAAGGACTCCGCAGCCAGGTTGCGGAGGATCAACTCCATCGCGAAGAACGGGCCTGCCAGCGGCGCGTTGAACGTGGCAGAGATGCCTGCTGCCGCCCCGCAGGCGACCAGCAGGCGCACCCTGCTGGTCGGGAGTCGCAGCAGCTGGGCCACCGTCGACCCGGCCGCCGACCCGATCTGCACGATCGGGCCCTCCCGGCCCACCGATCCGCCGCCGCCGATACACAACGCCGATGCGAATGCCTTGACCAGAGTCACCCGCGGTGCGATCCGGCCGTTGCGGTGGGCGACCGCGTACATGACCTCCGGAACACCGTGCCCCCGGGCTTCCGGTGCGAATCGGTGAACGATCGGTCCGTACAGGGCGCCGGCGATCACCGGCACCACCAGAAGGAACCAGATACCCAAAAACGGCCAGTGCGGGCTGGCGATCCGCCCCATCGCGGAATAGTCGTCGAATCCGGTGAAGAGCTTGGTGAAGCCGGTGATGAGCTCGCGAAACCCGACCGCGCCCAGGCCCGTCAGCGCCCCGACGACCACGGCCAGAGGCACGATGGCGGCCGAACTCTGCCCGAGCCATTGCACCCACGACCGGCGAGTGGGCATGGGGATCCACCGCGACGACCCTGGCTGCTGCATGGGTACCACTATTGCACTCCGCAATCGTTGCGCAGCGCACGCATCCGCTTCCTGCGGCGGCTCTCAGCCCGCGTACTCGTCGGCGACGTCCAATGCGGCGTCGAGAATGCGCAGACCCTCGGTCACCTCGTCGTCGGTCACGTTGCACGGGGGTACCGCATGAATGCGGTTGAAGTTCGCGAACGGGAGCAGGCCCCCGGACTTGCACGCCCCGAGTACTGCGGCCATCGCCGGGCTGGAGCCACCGTACGGAGCCAGCGGTTCACGGGTCTTCTGGTCGGCGACCAGCTCGATCGCCCAGAACACCCCGAGACCGCGTACCTCGCCGACACTGCGATGCCGCGCAGCCAATTCGCGAAGTCCCGGGCCGAGCACGTCGGTGCCGATGCGCGCCGCATTGCCGACCATGCCCTCGTCCTCCATCGCAGTGATGGTCGCCACGGCGCAGGCGGTCGCGAGCGGATGGCCCGAGTACGTCAGTCCGCCCGGGTATGCGCGGTCGGCGAACGTCGAGTAGATGGCCTCGTTGATCGCCACGCCGCCGAGCGGTACGTAGCCGGAGGTGACACCTTTGGCGAACGTGATCAGGTCGGGCACGACGTCGAAGTTGTCGATTGCGAACCAGCGACCGGTGCGGCCGAAACCGGCCATCACCTCGTCGGCGATGAACACGATGCCGTGGCGGTCGCAGATGTCGCGGACGCCGGCCATGTACCCGGGCGGCGGCACCATGATGCCGGCGGTGCCGGGGATCGACTCGAGGATGATCGCCGCGATCGTCGAAGGACCTTCCATCTGCACCAGACGGTCCAGGTGCTCGAGCGCACGCTCGGTCTCCTGGGCCTCGGTCTCGGCGTGGAAGGCCGAGCGGTACAGGAACGGTCCGGTGAAGTGGACGATGCCGGCGTTGCCATGGTCGTTGGGCCAGCGGCGCGGGTCGCCGGTCAGGTTGATCGCGGTCTCGGTGCCGCCGTGGTAGGAGCGGTAGCGGGAGAGCACCTTGTAGCGACCGGTGTGCAGGCGGGCCATGCGTACCGCGTGCTCGACGGCGTCGGCGCCGCCGTTGGTGAAGAAGATCCGGTTCAGGTCACCGGGGGTGCGCTCGGCGACCAGCCGGGCGGCCTCGGAGCGCGCATCATTGACGTGCTGGGGTGCGATCGTGCACAGCGTCGCAGCTTGCTCGGCAATGGCGGCAACGACTTTGGGGTGCTGGTGGCCGATGTTGGTGTTGACCAGCTGTGAGGAGAAATCCAGCAGCCGGTTGCCCTCACCGTCCCACAGGTACGAGCCCTGCGCCGCGAGCACGGTCATCGGCGTGATCTGGGCCTGGGCCGACCAGGAATGGAAGACGTGGGCGCGGTCCAGATCGTAGGCGCGTTGTCCGCGGGCGATCGCGGTGTCGAGGTCTTCGCCGGTGGGCAGGGCGCTCACTGTTGACGTCATGGTGCTGTCTGCGCTCTCTGGGTAGGGCACGAGCGCGCGCTACTGCACAGCTGACGCCGGTGTGTCGTGTGCAGACGCGCGCGCTCGCGGGACGGGGCTAGTTGGTGGGGAAGCCGAGGTTGATGCCGCCGTGGCTGGGGTCCAGCCAGCGGGTGGTGATGGCCTTCTGGCGGGTGAAGAACTGCACGCCGTCCATGCCGTGGGCGTGGCTGTCGCCGAACAGGGAGGCCTTCCAGCCGCCGAAGCTGTAGTACGCCATCGGAACCGGGATGGGCACGTTGATGCCGACCATGCCGACCTCCACCTCGTTCTGGAAGCGCCGGGCTGCGCCGCCGTCATTGGTGAAGATCGCGGTGCCGTTGCCGTAGGGGTTGCTGTTGATCAGGTCGAGGGCCTCGTCGTAGGTCTCGACGCGCACGACCGACAGCACGGGGCCGAAGATCTCGTCGGTGTAGACGCTCATGTCCGGGGTGACGTTGTCGAGCAGGGTGGGGCCCAACCAGAACCCGTCCTCCCCACCGTCAGCGGTCACGGTGCGGCCGTCGAGGACGACCTTGGCGCCGGCGCTTTCGCCCGCGTCGACGTAGGAGGCGACCTTGTCGCGGTGCGCCTTGGTGACCAGCGGACCCATGTCGGAATCGCGTGTGCCGTCACCGGTCTTGATGGTGGCGGCGCGCTCGGCGATCTTGGCCACCAGATCGTCGGCGATCGGGCCGACCGCCACGCACGCGGAGATGGCCATGCAGCGCTCGCCCGCGGAGCCGAAGCCGGCGTTGACCATCGCGTCGGCGGCCAGGTCGAGATCGGCGTCGGGCAGGATCACCGCGTGGTTCTTCGCGCCGCCGAGAGCCTGCACGCGCTTGCCGGCGGCGGTGCCGGTGGCATAGACGTACTGCGCGATCGGGGTCGACCCGACGAACGAGACGCTCTTGATCTTCGGGTTGGTGAGCAGCTCGTCGACGGCGGTCTTGTCGCCCTGCAGGACGTTGAACACACCGGCGGGCAGACCGGCCTCGGTCCACAGCTTCGCCAGCCACAGCGACGCCGAGGGATCCTTTTCGGACGGCTTCAGCACGACGGTGTTGCCGCAGGCGATGGCGACGGGGAAGAACCACATCGGGACCATCGCGGGGAAGTTGAACGGGGAGATGATGCCGACCGGGCCGAGGGGCTGACGGATCGAGTGCACGTCGATGTTGGTCGACGCGTTCTCGGTGAACCCGCCCTTGAGCAAATGGGGGATGCCGCAAGCGAACTCGACGACTTCCTGGCCGCGGGCCACCTCGCCCAGCGCATCGGAGACGACCTTGCCGTGCTCGCTGGTGATGATCTCGGCCAGTTCGCCCTTGCGCTCGTTGAGCAGCTCACGGAACCGGAACAGCACCTGGGTGCGTTTGGCCAGGCTCGTGTCGCGCCAGGCGGGAAACGCCGCGGCTGCGGCGTCGATCACGACCCGGGCGTCGTCCTCGGACGCCAACGCCACCTGACCCGTCACCTGGCCGGTCGCCGGATTCGTCACCGGTGCTGACGCACCCGATGCACCCTCGAACACCTCGCCGTTGACCCAATGCGAAATCTGCGCAGCCATACCGAGAGTCTTTCGCGCGCCAGGCCGCCGACGTCGATACACACTGTCAACGAATGAGGCCGTGCGAATACACTGTGTCAATGCCGTTGACCGTGGGTGAGGTGGTCGCCCTGCCCGCCGTGCAACGAGGGGACCCCGAGGTGCTCAGCGCCCAGCGGTGGGCGGAAACCATCCGCTGGGTGCACGGTAGCGACCTGGCCGACCTGTCGAGCCTGCTGCAGGGCGGTGAGCTCGTGTTGACCACCGGTCGGGCATTGGCCCGCCACCCGCGCAGGTACCTGCGCGGCCTCGCCGACGCGGGGGCCCTCGGCGTCATCGTGGAGGTGGGCACGCAGGTGCCCGCACTGCCGGAGGGGATCGGCGCCATCGCCGAGGAACTCGCACTCGCCCTGGTCGTGCTCCATCGCACGGTCCGGTTCGTCGAGATCACCGAAGCGGTGCACCGCCGCATCGTCGCCGACCAGTACGACGAGGTGGCGTTCGACCGCCGCGTCCACGAAACCTTCACCGAGCTGTCCATGAAGCGCGCCTCGCTCAGTGGCATCGTCGACGCGGCGGCGCAGATCCTGGCCGAGCCCGTTGTGCTGGAAGACCTTTCCCACCAGGCGATCGCGATGTCGGCGGGCACTCCCGCCGATCTCCTCGAGAACTGGGAGCGACGCTCCCGCCGCAGCCCGGGGCGCAGCGAGCTCGCCGAACCGTGGGCGGTCACCGGTGTCGGACCCCGCACCCAGCAGTGGGGCCGGCTCGTGGTGCCCCGCGCACCGGCAGACGAGCACCGCACCAAGATGGTTCTCGAACGGGCGGCCGCGGCGCTGGCCATGCACCGGATGATCGAGCAGGACCGGACGGGCTTGCAGCACCAGGCGCAGAGCGGACTGATCGACGACGTCCTGCGGGGCCGCCTCACCGACGAACGCGAACTGACGGTGCGCGCCCAGGCACTGGGTCTGCGGCGCGCTCCCGCGTACCTGCCGGCGACGGTGCGCGCCCGGCGGCCGTCCCCGTCGTCGGATCCCGTGGCCGGTCACCGGCGCGCCATCGCCTTACTCGATGCCGTCGCCCACACCGTCAAGGCCGCCGGCCACACCGGATTGTTCTCTCTCCAGGGCGACGCCGAAGTCGTGATGGTGTTGGCGTTGAAGGACACTCGCGACGTCGACGGCGCACTGGCAGCACTGGGTGGCCGGCTGCGCGACCAGGTGCGACGCGTCGACGGGGTGAGCGCGTCGGTGCTGGCGCTGGGTCCGCCGGCCGACCAGATCACCGATGCCGTGTCGGGCCTGGCCGAGGCCGCGCACATCGCCGAAGTCGCTCTGGCGCAAGGGGATCGATCCCGGCCGTACTTCCGGGCCGCCGACGTCCGGCTCCGCGGTCTGCTGTCGCTGCTGCGCGACGACCGGCGGGTCCAGCAGTTCGCCGAGACCGAGCTGAAGACGCTGCTGTCCGAGGAGTCCGCGGGCACACCCCCCAACCTGACAGTGCTGCGCGAGTACCTCCGGTTGGCTGGCAACAAGGCCGCGCTCGCCCAGCGTCTGCACATGAGCAGGCCGGCCCTGTACAAGCGCCTGGACGCTATCCGTGACGCGCTGGGTGTCGATCTCGACGACGGGGAGTCGATGACCTCACTGCACGTCGCGCTGATGATCGTCGATGGGGCGGCCGGGTCACGCCAGTGACCGCGACGGGCGCCACGCCAGGAAGCCGATCACCAGGCCCGCGAACGGGATCGCGGCGAGCACCGTGCTCAGCATGACGCTGCCACCGGTCACCAGGGTGAAGTTCGAGAGCACCAGCCAGAGGCTGGCCAGCAGCCCGAGTACGGCGAGCGCGGGCGCGATCCGCGTCGTCGCGATCCCGCCGCGGCCACGGTGGCGGAGGAAGAACACCAGCACCGCGATCGACGTGGTCAGCATCAGCACGACCATCCCGACGGTCGCGACACCGGCCATCGACCCGAAGACACCGACCAGCGGATCGATGCCGAGCAGCGCGAGAACCGCGACGATGATCGCGGCCGTCGCGGTCTGGACGAGCGACGAGAACGACGGTGATGCATGGCCGTCGTGCACGGTCGCCAGTCGCGCGGGCAGCAATCCCTTGCCCGCCAGCACGAACTGATAGCGCGCGATTACGTTGTGGAAGGACAACACGCAGGCGAACAGGCTGCTCAGCAGCAGCACGTTGACGATGTCGCGGCCCACGGTGCCGAGCATGTCGCCGGTGGTGTCGAGGAGCATGTTGCCCTCACCGTCGAGGGTTCGCTGCGCCACCCCGGTCACCTGGTCGGGGCCCAACGCCACCACGAACGCCCACACGGTGATCGCGTAGAACGCGCCGATGATGACGACCGCGGCGTACGTGGCGCGGGGGATGGTCCGTTCGGGGTCACGCGCCTCGTCCCGGAACACCGCCGTCGCCTCGAATCCGATGAATCCGGTGAGCGCGAACAGTATCGCGATCCCGATGGTGCCCTGGGTGAACGTCGCCGGATCGAACGAGGTGAACGTGACGCCCGCCGGGCCGGGCTTGGCGACCATCACCACGTCGAGGACGACCACGATGCCGATCTCGAGGGCCAGCGCCACCCCGAGCACCTTCGCGCTCAGCTCGATGTGCCGGTAGCCGAGGACTGCGACGATCGCCAGGATCGCGAACGAGTAGACGGGCCAGGGGATCTCGGGGCCGTCATAGTGTGCGACCGTGTCGGCGATGGCCCAGCCGATGTATCCGTAGATGCCGATCTGTATCGCGGTGTAGGCGATCAGCGCGACCACCGCGATGCCCTTGCCCATCCGTTCGCCGAGCCCGACCGTGACGTAGGAGAAGAACGCACCGGCCTCGGGGACATGGGGCGTCATCGTCACGAACCCGATGCTGAACACCAGCAGCACGAGCGCGGCGATGACGAACCCGACCGGTGCACCCGCGCCGTTGCCCAGGCCCATCGCCAGCGGCATGTTGCCGCCGATCACGGTCAGCGGGGCGGCCGCGGCGACGACCATGAAGACGATGCCGACCGGACCGAGATGTCCTGTCAATCGCCGGGTCTCAGGCGTGGTGGAGGTGGTCACGGGGTCTCCTGGGGTGAAGAGGCGGACATAGCGGTGCGGAGCAGATCGTGATCGATCGCGTGGGCGGTGAACCCGTTGCGGCCGGTCATCGTGGTCGCGGCGACCATCGCGTTGACGATGGCCTCTTCGGTGGCGTCGATCGTCAGGTCGAACAGTCGCGTCATCAGCTGGGGTGCGACCATGCGGACATCGACCTCGGTCCGGGCGGTGTTCACGTCCTCGTCCCAGGCATACGGGGGGATACCGCGGTTCGACGTCGAGAAGGCCAGCATGAGGTCCCCGCTGTACTGCTCGCCCGTGCCGCCGAGCCGACCGACGGCCAGTGCGGCGCGCTGCGCCATTCGTGTGCACTGATGGGGGAGCAGGGGGGCATCGGTCGCGACGATCACGATGATCGAGCCCGACCCGGGTTCGTAGCCGGGCGGCAGATCGGGCAGCGGCACCGCCTCCGTTCCGATCAGCTCGCCGATGTGAACGCCGTTGATGCGCAGCCGTTCTCGCCGTCCGTGGTTGGCCTGCACCAGGACGCCGACCGTGTATCGGCCCGCGGCGGTGTCGGTCGTGCGCGACGAGGTACCGATGCCGCCCTTGAAGCCGTGACAGATCATCCCGGTGCCGCCGCCCACGTTGCCTTCGGCCGGTGGCTGCGCCGACGCATTCTCCAACGCAGTGCGCGCGTGTTCGGGCCGGACGTGGAATCCGTTGATGTCGTTGAGCAGTCCGTCATAGGTTTCCCCGACCACGGGCAGTGACCAGTAGACACCGTCACCGCGGGCGCGCACCTGCGCGGCGACCAGCTCGTCGCGAACGACGCCGACACTGTGGGTGTTGGTCAGCCCGATGGCGGTCGTCAGTTCGCCGGACTCGCGGATCCATTCCAGCCCGGTGAGTTCACCACTGCCGTTGAGGCGATGCGCCCCCGCGAAGAGGGGTTCGGTCCAGATGTCGTCGTGTGGGACGACGACGGTGACGCCGGTGTGCACGGCCGGTGGCCCCTCGGCGTCGAGGGTGACGTGCCCGACGCGTACGCCCGGCACATCGGTGATGGCGTTGTCGGCGCCGGTGGGGTGGTCGCCGATGATGACGCCGAGGTCTCTTGCCCTCATGACACGCTCCGTTGTTTTCCGAATTGGAAAAGAACTATGCGCCCGTGTCGGGCGTCACGCAAGAGGAAGGGCAGAATCGACCTCGCGGCACGAGTGAGGAGGTGGCCGGGATGGGGCGGCCGAACACGCAGGCGCAACGGCGCGCCGACATCATGGACGCGGCGATCACGCTGATCGAGCGCCATGATCTGGCCACCCTCAAGCTGGCCGACGTGGCCGCCGAGCTCGGCCTGACCACCAATGCGGTGCGGTACTACTTCAAGGACATGACCGAGCTGCTCTCGCAGCTGGCCCTACGCTCGGACGTGCGTTTCTACGAGCAGCGTCGCCGCTTCGGTGACCTGACCGACGACGTGGCGCTGCAGTTGGCGATGACGATCGCGGCCGGCCTGCCGAACGGTCCCGAAGACGCCGAATGGCGGGCCATCTGGCGAGCCGTGCTCGCCGCGGGCTTCGAACTGGATCAGCGCCGCGACGTCCAGGGCATCTACCATCGCCAGGTCGGCCTCTACCGGGATCTGCTCACCACGGGCGCCGATGCTGGGGTGTTCACCCTCGGTGCGCCCGCCGGCGACATCGCGATGACCCTGATGGCGATGGAGGACTATCTCGGCTACCGCATCGTGGCGCGCGATCCCGAGATGGACCGCGCGACGGCGCTGCGCCTGATGCGGCAGTACGCGCAATCGGCAACGGGGACAACACTTCCCGATTGCGCAGGGGTGTGAGTCATTCGCGCCGATAGGCCGATTCGATCTGCGCGGCCGGTTTCGGCAGCAGCGGCTCACCGTTGGTCAGCACGAACGTGGTGTTCCCGCGGTGCCAGATGGTCAGCGACGGGTCGTTCAGATCGACACCCTCGTAGTGCGGGTGGATGAAGAGCTTGCCCAGATCGGCGTTGCGCACCGCGTCGGCGTTGCTCTTGTCGCTCGGCGAGTCCGCGTAACCGTCGTAGCGGCGCGCCACGTCCACGACGTGCCAGGGTGTGTCGGTCGGGGTGGCGAGCCCGGTGGTGCGCAGCGTCGGATCCCCCACCTTCGACCCTCCGGAGGCGCGCAGCGGGTTCCCGAACAGGACGAAGGTCAGGCGATCGGGCGTCGGCGCCGTCGGGTCCGCAGCGTGCTGGCGCATCCACTCCGAGGCCACCTGGGCCCCTTGGCTGTAGGCCAGCACGATGATGGTGCCGGGGGTGGCGCGAATCGCGGCGTCGAGGTTGGCGACGCCGGTGGGAATCGAATCCAGTGCCAGGTTGCGGGGGTAGTCGACCACTTTCATCGTGTAGGGCGCAGTGCTGAACACTCCGCGGAACTCTTCATCCATGTCGTTCTTGACGTGCAGATCGGCACCGGGCAGTGCGAGAACGGTGCCGCTGGACGGGATCCCGAGCCGGGTGGTGGTCGCCGCCGTCAGGCCGGCCGACGGTGCGGTCGCGTCGTGGCGGGCCGCGAGCCGATGGGCGAGGCACCCCGCACACAGCAGCGCGAGGATGATCAGGACGACCGCGCGACGTTTCACGATGGCCCGCCTTTGTCCGTGTCTTCTGAGGCTATTCCGGGCCCGCGCGACTGTACCTCTGGCACAACATGTCCGTGCTGCCCGTCAGCTGTGAGTCCGGCGTGGATTCGTCGATCCCCAGCCGAGCGCACAGATCGAGGAACGTCGTCGCGAATGGGTTGTCCGCGACCTGTTCGCGCAGCGCGACCCAGTCGAGCTGCTCGCGAACCCCTCGCGCCACCGGAAGCAGCTTCGCGAAATCGCAGTGGTGTTCGTGCAGCGAGCGCAGCTTCTGCAGCATCACCTCACTCGGCGGGAGCACCGGCATCGACAGAGCGAAGACATCGAGGACCGGTGCGCCTGCGATCATGCCGCTGTCAACGGGCACCCGGTTGATCTGGTGCAGCACGTCGACGACGGCGGGCCCGTCGACGCTCAGCCCCGCTTTGAACAACCAGTCCTCGGGAGGCCGCCGGATGTCGAACCCTGCGTTTGCCAGCGCCGCGGCCGCCGCCTCGACGTCGGATTCGGCGACCACGAAATCCACGTCGTGGGTCGGTTCGGGGGCGCCGTGGGCCCACAGCGCGAAACTTCCGGCGAGCGCGAACGGCGGCCCGTCGGCTTTGAGCGCGGACGCCGCACGGCGCAACGCGTGACGCAGGTCATCAGGGGACATTCGCACCGCCGTGGGTTTCGTCTGCAGGGTGGGTAGTGGACTACCCATGAAGTTGGTGACCTTCAACATCCTCCACGGGCGCACCGTGGGGGGCGGTGTTGACCTGGACCGCTTCGCCGACTGCATCGCAGGGTTGGACGCCGACATTCTCGCTCTGCAGGAGGTGGACTCGGTGCAGCAGCGGTCCGGTATGGCCGATCTGACAGCACTGGCCGCCGAGGCCATGGGTGCCCGCAGCCACCGGTTCGTCGCCGCCATCTCGGGCACGCCCGGGGCGACGTGGATGGCCGCCACGGGGGAGGAGCAGCCGGGCACCGCGGCCTACGGAGTCGCCCTGCTGTCGCGCTATCCCGCCGCCAGCTGGCAGGTGGTGCGCCTGCCCCGAATCCCGGTTCGATTCCCGATGTACCTGCGCGCACCCAACCGTGTGCAGATCATCCACGAGGAGCCGAGAGCCGCGGTGATCGGACACTTCGACACCCCGCTCGGCGCGCTCACCGTGGCCAACACGCATCTGTCCTTCGTGCCGGGATGGAATCGGCTACAGCTGCGGCGGCTCCTGCGCGACGTCGAGGGAATGCCGGCGCCGCGTATCGTGACCGGTGATCTGAACATGTCGCCTGCGGCGGTGCGGCGGCACACCGGGCTGCGGGCACTCGCCTCGGCGGCGACGTTCCCCGCCGACGTGCCGACCCAGCAGCTCGACCATGTCCTGACCGACGATCCCGGTCTGCAGGTGCGCGCCTGCCGGACACCGGCGGTCGCGATCTCCGATCACCGTCCGCTCGTGGTCGACCTGCAGCGCGGCTGAACGGGGAGGGACTTTCGACCCTCTGCGTGATGCCGGCAGACCACTGAACGGCGGGATCGGCGCAGGTAGCGTCGGGGACAAGAGCGGCGAACACCCTGCACCGACGCCGCTCGCTGAGGAGGCGCCTGTCATGTCCCAACCCGCCGCGTCGCTCGGCATCGTCGTCTGCGTGGACGGCTCCGCGGCGGCCAGGGCGGCCGTCGACTGGGCTGCGCGCAGCGCGGCGCGCCGCCGCGCGACGCTGACGCTGGCCCACGTACTGCCCTCGGCGAGCCTGCAGTCGTGGGTCCAGGTTCCCCTTCCGCCGGCGTTCTTGAAGGACGAGCAGGAGGCGGCCCGCACGATCCTGGACGACGCCTCCGCGGTCGCGCGGGCGGCGGCCGGCGAGAGCCTGGGCGGACTGGGCGAGAAGGTCCTCTCCGGTCAGCCCGTGGCCGCGCTGGCCGAGTTGAGCGCCGACGCCGAGATGATCGTGATCGGGAGCCGGGGGCTCGGCACCTGGGAGCGGCGGCTTCTGGGATCGGTCAGCACGGGGCTGGTGCACCACGCCCGCTGCCCGGTGGCCGTGATCCGCGACGAAGATCCGCTCATCGCCCATCCGGACGAGGCGCCGGTGGTGGTGGGCATCGACGGATCCCCGGCCAGCGAACACGCCACCGAGATCGCCTTCGACGAGGCGTCGCGGCGCGGTGTCGACCTCGTGGCGGTGCACACGTGGAGCGACGCGGGATACGAACTGCCCGCGCAGCCCTGGACCGAGGTGCAGCCGGAAGAGGACATGCTGCTGGCCGAGCGGCTCGCGGGCTGGCAGGAGCGCTACCCCGACGTCACGGTGCGCCGGGTGGTCTGTCGAGACCAGCCGGCTCGCCGGCTTCTCGACGAGGCCGCGACCGCCCAGTTGGTGGTCGTCGGCAGTCACGGCCGCGGCGGATTCGCCGGCATGCTGCTGGGTTCGGTGAGCACCCAGGTGGTGCAGTCCGCCCGCACCCCGGTGATCGTCGCGCGCCGTTAGGTGGTCAGCGCCGCATACCGGTCGACGTGGAAGTCTGTTGAGCCGAACTCGAACTGCAGGGCGGTCAACCGCTTGAAATAGTGGCCTATCGCCAATTCCTCGGTCATGCCCATGCCGCCGTGCACTTGGACCGCCTGCTGGCCGACGAAGCGGGCCGCGCGCCCCACGGTCGCCTTGGCCGCCGAGACCGCCCTGGCGCGCGTGGCGGCGTCGTCGTCATCGAGATGCAGGACCGCGAGATGGACAGCGGCGGCAGCCTGCTCGAGCTCCATGTACATGTCGACCATCCGATGCTGCAGCACCTGGAACGAGCCAATCGGCTGCCCGAACTGCGTGCGCTGCTTGGCATAGTCGACCGTGTCGGCAAGGACCTTGCGCATCGCGCCGACCGCTTCGGCGCACACCGCGGCTGCTCCCTCGTCACGGGCCCGGGAGAGCGACGGCCAGGCGCGACCCTCCTCGCCCAGCAGCGTGGCCCGCACCCGCGTCATCGTGATGTCCGAGGCGTATCTGTCGTCGATCGTGCGGTAATGGTGCATCTGCAACCCGTCGGGATCTGAGGTGATGTCGACGACGAACAGCGAGACACCGTCGCTGTCGGCACGGGCACCCGAGGTGCGCGCGGTGACGAGCACGCTGTCGGCCAGCGGCGTGCTCACCGAGACGATCTTCGTTCCCGTCAGCACCCAGCCGTCTCCCTCGCACTCCGCCACGGTCGATACGTCCTGCCAATGCTCACCCGACGTCGGTTCGGTGGCTGCCACCGTGACCACCGTTGTCCCCGAGACGATTCCGTCGAGAAGGGCGGCAGCGGTCGATCCACCCGCGCGGCGCAGCAGCCCGGCCGCCACCACCGCGGTGTCGACGTAGGGCTCGACCGCCAGCGCGTGGCCCAGCGCCTCGCAGATCAACATCATCTCGACAGGACCGCCGCCGATCCCGCCACAGTCCTCGGGCAACAAGGCGCCCAGGATGCCCAACTCCTGGGCGAATGCGCGCCAGATCTCGGGCTGCCAACCTGCTCCGGATGTGACTGCAGCGCGGCTCTTTTCGAGATCGTAACGCGTGGCCAGGAACCGCGTCAGGCCGGTGCACAACAGCTGCTGCTCGTCGTCGAACGTGAAGTCCATTCTCTGCCTCTCTCGAGCCCCTCTACAGTCCCAGCGCCGCTTTGGCCAGGATGTTGCGTTGGATCTCGTTGCTGCCTGCGTAGATCGAGCCGGCGCGATCGTTGAGATACCGCAGGGGAGCCACCGCCTGCCACGGCTCGCCGGACACGTAGCCGTCTGCCGGCGGCTCGAAGTGGGCGATCGGACCGCCCGGACACGCGGCGTGCGGCTGATACGCCCGCCCCCGGGGTCCGGCTGCCTCCATGGCCAATTCGGTGATGTGCTGGCTCAACTCGGTGCTGAGCACCTTGAGCATGGAGGACTTGGCGCCCGGATTGCCGCCCGCAGCCACCACCGCGAGCACCTGGTACTCGAGGATCTCCAGGACATCGGTGCGGATCCGGACGTCGGCGAGCTTGCGGGCGAACGCCGGGTGATCGAGTAGTCGCCCGCCGGTCGGTCCGGGTTGTTCGGCGGCGACCGCGGCGATGTTCTCGGCCATGACCTGCAGGGCCGGCGCCGCCGCGCCGCCGCCCCGCTCGAACTCCAGCAGATACTTCGCCACCGTCCAGCCGTCGTCGATCGCACCGACGACATTGGTCTTGGGCACCCGGACCTCGTCGAAGAACACCTGGTTCTGCACCTCTTCTCCGGAGGTCATCACCAGCGGCCGGATCTCGATTCCCGGTGCCGTCAGATCGATCAGCACGAACGTGATGCCACGTTGCTTCTTCTCCGATCGGGACGTGCGTACCAGGGCGAACATCCAGTTGGCTTCCCGGGCATGGGTGGTCCAGATCTTGCTGCCCGTGCACACCAGGTGCTCGCCGTCGTCGCGGGCGGCCATCGACAGTGCGGCGAGGTCCGAACCAGCCTCCGGCTCCGAGTAGCCCTGGCAGAAGAACACCTCGCCGGTGAGGATTCGCGGCAGGAAGTAGTCCTTCTGGGTGTCCGTGCCGAACTCGATGATGGCGTGAGCGACCATGCGGATGCCCATCGGGGACAGCGACGGCGCACCGGCGAGTGTCGACTCCCTGCTGAAGATGTAGTGCTGCGTCAGCGTCCAGTCGCAGCCGCCGTACGCGACGGGCCATGCCGGGGCGGCCCAGCCCCTCTCGTGCAGGATGGCCTGCCACTCCATGCTGGCGTCGTGGTCGGCGTACACGCTGGTCATCAGCCGGCCCGCGCGGCGCAGATGCGGGGTGAGGCGTTCGTCGAGGAAGGACCGTACCTCGTCGCGGAAGGCGAGATCGGCGGGCGACCAGGTCAGGTTCATGCCAAGAGAGTAAACCTAGTTAGTTAGGTGAGGAACCCGCCCGCCGTCGGCCGTGCCGGCCGGCGCGCGACCGGTGGTACGTTGATCGTGTTGCCGCGTGCAGTGATGATGAATCCTCGCAACGCCCCACTCGGCTAGTGGCGACCCAGCTGTCAGGACAATGTGGACTCGCCGACGCTCTCGGCAAACCAAAGGCAGATAACGGTGTATCCGGATGTGGTGTGGCAGGACGAGGTCGACGTGGTGTGCACCGACGTCGGCCCAGCGGGCCTGCTGTGCGCGCTGGCTGCGTCTGCCCGGGGTGGTGACGTCCTGATCGTCGCGCAGCGGCGCCGCGCACGGACCTGGTTCGAGACGCTGCGCGGGGACGCGGCCACCTCGGCGTACACCGCGGCGCTGATCGACGACATCGACGTCAAGGCATTGCCCCACCAACCCGAGTTGGCGGTCCGCGCCGTCAGCCCCGTGGAGAGTGCGTCCAACGGGCGCAAGCGGCGTACGGTCCCGCCGTTCGACGGCGGCAGGCTTCGACGGTGGACAGGGGAGTGCATCGCCTCGCCGTCGGGGTACCTCTACACGCAAGTCAACGGGTGGCCGTCCACCCGCGTGCAGTCCGCCGACGGTGACATCGTGGACGTGATCACCGCCGACGTCCCGGCCGACGCGGTCGCCGAGCCCGGGGGACTCGACTCCTGGTTGACCGGACAGGCCCAGGCGCGCGACCTCGTCGCACAGCCGGTCGACGCCATCGACCGACTGGTGTTCGACGACTCGACGGTGGTCGGGGTGGTCTTCGCCACCGCGGACGGCCCCCTGGCCGTCCGCGTCCGGCACGGCGTGCTGGTGTGCGGCCCGCCCGGGGTGGCCGTGCAGACCGACGGCCCGGCCGGAACGGTGGCCCTCGTCGGCCGCTCGGCCAGTCGCTTCGGCCGGGTCGAGTTGCTCACCGACGGCTGAGCCGGTTTCTGCGTCGGCTCAGAAGGAGACGTCGATGCGGCCCTTGGCCAGCAGAGACTCCATCGGCCCGGCGGCGATCGGCCGCGACAGCAGGAATCCTTGAGCGCGATGGCATCCGTGGCGCAGCAGCGTCAGCGCCGCGGCCTGGGTTTCGACCCCCTCGGCGACCAACTCGAGGCCGAACGCCTCGGCCAGCGCGATGATGGCTCGCACGATGGCCAGATCGCCTGGGTCAGAACCTAATTCGGTCACAAAGCTACGGTCGATCTTGAGGGTGTCGACCGGCAGCGATTTCAACTGCGACAGGGCGCTGTACCCGGTGCCGAAGTCGTCGATGGCGACCAGGACACCGGCCTCTTTCAGGCCTGCGAGCGTGATGCGCGTCGTCTCGATGTCCTGGACCACCACCGTCTCGGTGATCTCCAGGCACACCGAACCCGGCGGCAGGCCGTTGTCCGCCATCGCGCCTTTGACGGTCTCCACGAATCCGTCGGTGACCAGCTGAACGGGGGACACGTTGATCCGCATCACCGATTCTCCGCCGTGGCCGCGGGACCGCCAGGCCGCGAACTCCGCGCACGCGGTACGCAGCACCCACCGGCCCAGTTCGCCGGCCATGTTGATCGACTCCGCCACACCGATGAACGAATCGGGGGTCAGCAGGCCCCGCGTCGGGTGCTGCCAGCGCACCAGCGCTTCCATCGCGACGATGTCGCCGGTCCTCATGTCGATCTCGGGCAGATAGTGCAGCAGTAGTGCACCACTTTCGACCACGGTCTGCAGATGCAGCTCGATGTCGTTGCGGAACTCGTTCTCCAGCGACATGTCGTCGGTGAACACCGAAACCTGGTTGCCGCCAGAGTTTTTCGCGGTCAGCACGGCCTGATCGGCCCGGCGCAGCAGATCGGAGGTGCTGTCGTGTCCGGGCACCCCCAGTGCGACCCCGATGCTCACGGTGCGCGTCAGCATCTCGCCGTCGATGGACACCCGCTCCCGCAGGGCTGCCTGCAACCGCACTGCGAGCGCCTCTGCGGCATCTGCGTCCATCGGATCGGCGGGCACCACGACGAACTCGTCGCCGCCGAGTCGCGCGATCAGGGTGGGCCCGTCGGCGCTGCGCCGGAGCCGCTCGGCGAGCACCCTGATGAACCAATCACCCGCAGTGTGGCCCAGGTAGTCGTTGATCGCCTTGAGTCGGTCGAGGTCGAAGAACAGGGCCGACACCGGTCCGGGCTGACCGTCGGCCAGACGTGCGTCCAAATGGCTGAGCAGAGCGCGCCGGTTGAAGAGCCCGGTCAGATCGTCATGGTCGGCGAGATAGCGCAGCTGCTCTTCGGCGTCGACGCGCGCCTGGACCTGTGCGAGCAGGGATGCGATCGCTTTGAGCGCGTTGAGCTCGGCCTCTGTCCAGTTACGGTCGCCGAACTTCACGAAGCCCAGCACTCCGGACGTCACCTCGCCGGAGAGCAGCGGCACGCAGGCCATCGAGGTCGCCGCGACCTGCCGGCCCTCGTTGATCGTGCGTTGGTAGTCGTCGGTGGCCGGTTCCGGCCGGAAGACCACGGGCTCCTTCTGGTGCTCGGCCATGGCGAAGACGGGATCGGCGTCGGTGAAGTACACGACGGCCAGCGGATCCGGGTCCGGGATGCCGGGCCGCACCGGCCACTCGGCCACGAGGACGGACGCCCGGATCGTGTGGTCGTTGCGCCGCAGGAAGCTGACGTCGACGCCGAAGTACGCCACCAGATCCGCCAGCACGTTCTGGCACACCTCTTTGGCCGTCGCCGACGTGGCACCCATGAGTTGCGTCGCGACCGATGTCACCACCAGGTCCAGGCTCTCGGGCAAGCGACCCTCTCCGTATCCGCGTCAGTTCGGTGCCGAGCTGTCTTTCCCGCCGCGACGCCGGCTGACGACCGACGGTCTCGGCGCCCGGGACAACCTCAGCACCAACGCCAGTGACTCAGCGGGATTCGCGGATACCAACGTCCGAAAAGTGTATTGCAGGTCAGCCAGCGCTTTCGCGAAGCGCGGCGACAGCGCGGCGAAGTCATCGTCATCGGCGGCGTAGAGGAAGGCCGGGGAGACCGGCTGGACGGCTAATCCGTGCTGCTGGGCGCGTATCCACACCGATTCCACCGCCGCCCCGGCGCGGGCGTAGTCGGTGAGCGTGTGCCCGTCAACGGTGATGATTGCCACACCTGCGGCCGCGGCGACCTTCGTGCGGCTGTCGTCGCCGAGCGCGGTGCCGGCATTCCACGCCGCCAGATTCGCCATCACGTCGCCCCGGCGCAGGATGTCGAGGAGAACGACGTCGGCGTCGTCGAGTTCGAGGCTGCGCACCTCGATCCCGGTGTCCGGCGACGGATCGCCGGGCCACCGCAACTCGTCGATCATCTGCGCGTGCAGATGCGGCGTGAGATAGCGGATGCGGTCGGCTGCGGCGAGGATCGTGGCCGCACGTTCGATGTCGGGCGGATCGGTCAACAGACAGACCCGCGCGCCCTCGCGGTCAGCCGCCGCGTGCAGGTCGGCGACGACGGTGTCGTCGAGCTCGATGCGGGTGCCGAGGCGTCGATTGGTCTCCCGCCGCATCATCGCGGGGTAGAGCCCGGCCAGCGCGGGGTCGGGTTCGGTGTCGTCGAGTGTGACCACGGCGCTCAGCGGGAAGCGCTCATCGCCGATTCGGAAGTCCACGCGCACACCGACTCCCCGCGCCGCGGCGGCCACCCGCGCGTTGAAGGTCGCCGCGCCGACAGCCACCGCGCTGCCGCGGAATCCGACGTCCATGGCCGAGGTGAGGTTCGGATCCAGATGGATGTCCAGGCAGCGATCCGCGGCCCCGGCGCGCTTCTCGACGATCCAGGGTTGCGTGTTTCCGCCGGACGGGGCCCGCCGTGCTGCCGCCGCGACCACGTCGATGACCGCACCGTCCGCTGTGACCGGTGGGGCCTGATCGCCGGGCCGCTCGTCGGCGACGCTCGGGAGGGCGAGGCGGGGTTCACCGACCTGATCGAGCAGCGCGGGAACATCCACCTTGACCCTGCCCGAGGCCAGTGGTTCGCCGAGTCCGATCCGTCGTACCGCCTCGGCCACCGACGCGGCGCCGACGGCGACCTCCGAGGACAGCTGCGGCCACGTCGTCAGCGTTGTGCCCACCTCGAGCAGTGAGGCCGCCATCCGCGACGGCAGTCCGGAGGCGTCGATGATGCGCAGGACCCGCGGCACCTTCTCCTTGGTGCTCAGGCCGGCCAGCGCGTCGGCATCCATCTCCGCGAGGTCGCCCAGCAGTCCGTGCAGCAGCGGTCGGTCGGGTTCGAGGTCGAAGCGTTCGACGTCCAGCAGGCCGCCGCTGCTGGTGGCCATCAGCACGGGAATGCCCCGCGCCCGCGCCGCGCCCCGGACGAGCACCTTGGCGTCCAGGGAGTCGCATTCTTCGACGAGGACATCGAGCCCGTCGAGAAACGCGTCGACGGTTTCCGTCGTCAGTCCGTTCGGCTCCACGACGACGGGGAGGTAGGGGTCGAGTTCGGCGAGGCGCCTCGCGCACACCACCGCTTTGTTCACTCCGACGTCGAGGAGGGTGGCCGGTACGCGGTTCAGATTCGAGACGTCGATCGCGTCGAAGTCGGCGAGACGCAGTTCACCGCACAACCCCTGGGTGGCGAGCGTGTGCGCGATCGCATGCCCGACGCTGAGGCCCACGACGCCGATCCGCAGCCGGCCCAGCGTGGTCATGTCGTCGCCGGTGATCAGATTGCGATTGCGGTCCAAGCGCAGCAGGCGGTACGCGCGGGGGCCCAGGACGCGGACGAGCACGCGCCGCCACGGGTAGTACGCCCAGCGATCGGCTTCGTCGGCGACCTCGGTGGGAGGGGCGGGGCGCACCGCCGCGAGCTCGGCCCGCTGTGCGGAGATCGTGTCCACCATCTCGATGCGTGGATCGTCGCGCAGCGCAGTCCACCGCTCGGAGTCCTCGGGGTCGGTGGGGTCGAGCACCGACACCGTGTAGACCGCAGCGGTGGGCTCACTCATCCCAGCCGCCGCTGCGCCGTGTCGTCGATGAGGTCGGAACCGGGCGTCATGGCCCGCTTGTCGGCCAGGAAGGCGGCCAGCTGCCGTGGTTGGGCGTGATTGGCGAACGTGAGGCGGTCCCACCAGGCGATCCTGGTCTGATACCGAATGTCCGGGTAGGGCGTCGGGGGGATCTTCGCGGCCAGCACGCCTCCCGAGGTGAGCCACCGCTTCAGCACATAGGACGCCGCCGTCGCGACGACGAATTGGATGCCGAGCAGGTCCATCGCGTGCAGGGGGGTGCGGGCGATGCTGGTGGTGAGTCGGCGGCTCAGCTCGGGGTCGTCGGCGACCCACGCGGTCTTCATCTCGGCCACCCCGAACGGCAGGCGGTCAGCAACCATTTTCCGCACCGCCTCCTCTCCGTCCTGCCCCGCCCATTCCTCGACGGCGTGGCATTCGGCTATCGACCTATAGGGCCCCTTTGCGCGGAGTCCGCCAACAACTCTGCCACGCTGATTGACGCATGCGGCGAATAGGGCGGTGTCGTCGCCGCGGCGCAAGGCGGGCGTGTCGATGGCCGCACCGATGCCGTGTTGTTGATAGCTGCGTGCGGCCCCGGCGATGAAGTCGGACCACAACTCGGGTTCGGTCGAGGGCCGCGCGTAGACGACGGTGCACTCGGTGACGGGGTCCCAATAGCGCGGACTGGCGTCGAGCTGGTCGGCATCGAAGTCAGCAAAGGCAAAGTCGGGTTGGGTCATTTCGATCCATTCGTCAGGCGGCGCAATGGCGGGGGCGGGTACTGCGCAGAACGCGTTAAAACACGTTCATTCTCGAGTATCTCGCTCTCACACAGCCAAATTCCAGCTAGCCGGATGAAGTCATCCAAACAATCCGATTCCGGTAAAGGTCACGATCAGGTAACGATCGTGACGCGGCCGCGCTCGGCAATTGTTCGAAGCGGAGTCGGCGCAGGTCAGGACGTCATACGGTTGCCACGGCGAACTTTGGGCCGATCTGGTTTCGATCGCAACAGACCGGGACGTCGGCCGTCGCCTCCTTTGCTCTTTTCGCCGAGCCGGGGGCGATTCGCCGGTGGGCCTCGTGACGCTGACGACGCCGTCAGTGCGGTTACCGTCCAGTAACGCGGCCGTTTCGGGGTGGTTCGACCCCGGTCGGCAACGCGGCTCGCCATCTGGTGCCGGTCTGAGGCCCGAGCGTTGCGCGAAACCTCTGTCCGCGCGCGTACGGCGCCGCGGGGGAGCTGAGCCGAGCGGTCAGCGGATCGATTCCGCTCGGTAGGGCTGTTTGCCAAATCCGCAAATGGCGATGGCGACGGGATATCGCCGCACCAATTATTGACATAAGCGACAGAACTGCAGTCGGTCCCGCGTCGATTTGATGAATTAGCGCGTGAACAATCCAGAAAACGAAATCACCGACGGCATTGTGCAATTCCACCACGATGAGAACCAATCATCGGCACGAGCTGACAGAATTCGGCGGCAGCGATCCGACGCGGTGCCGCGCGACCGTGCTGTGGCACTGTGAGGAGCGCCATCAGGGCTACGGGGTCGAAGGAGACGCAGGGTGAAGAAGTTCAAGGATCTGGCTGAGTTCGTCGCGGCGGAGGGGTCGCAGCTCGGACCCACCGAATGGCTCGAGATCACGCAGAGCCGGGTGGATCTGTTCGCCGACGCCACCGACGATCACCAATGGATCCACGTGGACCCGGAACGCGCGGCCGGCGGGCCCTTCGGCGGGACCATCGCGCACGGGCTGCTGACACTCTCGCTGCTGCCGCACTTCACCCACCAGCTCTACACCGTCGACAACGTGGCGATGGCGATCAACTACGGCTACAACAAGGTCCGGTTCATCACTCCGGTGCGAGTGGGCGCACGCTTGCGCGCGCGGGCGCAGATCTCGACGGTCAACCAACTCGACAACGCGGTGCAGGCCGCGCTCGCGGTCACCGTGGAGATCGAGGGCTCCGAGAAACCCGCCGCGATCGCCGAGTCCATCGTGCGCTTCGTCGGCTGATCAGCGGCGGCCTGCAGTGGCCGCTCGGACGAGGCCGCCGCCGACGATGAGCCGCTGGATCTCGCTGGTGCCCTCGTAGAGCCTGAGCAACCGCACGTCGCGGTAGATCCGCTCCACCGGCACGTCCCGCATGTAACCCGCGCCGCCGTGGATCTGGACGGCGAGGTCGGCCACGCGGCCCACCATCTCGGTGCAGAACAACTTGACCGCCGAAGGCGCCAGCCGGCGGTCCTCGCCGCTCATCCACAGCCGGGCGGCATCGCGGACCATGGCCCGGCCTGCCATGACTCCGGTGTACTGATCGGCGAGCATGGCCTGCACGAGCTGGAACTCGCCGATCGGTGTGCCGCCCTGGGTCGCGGTCGCGGCGTAGGCGACGGATTCGTCGAGGGCGCGCATGGCGGTGCCCACCGCGAGCGCCGCGATGTGGACCCGGCCCCTGGCCAGCGACGACAGCGCCGCTCGGTAGCCGACGTCCTCGGTACCCCCGACCAGCGCGGTGTGGCCCACCCGCACATCGGAGAAAGTGACGTCGGCGGTCCAAGCGCCCTCCTGTCCCATCTTCTTGTCCTTTGCGCCGACCGTCACGCCGGGCGCGTCGGCGGGAACCAGGAACACCGCGATACCGGCGCCCTGCTCGTCGGCGGGACGCGTGCGGGCGAAGGTGATGAACAGGTCCGCGGTCGGGGCATTGGTGATGTACTGCTTGGCGCCGTTGATGATCCACCCCGAATCCGGACCGCTGCCGTCGCGAGTTGCCTTGGTGCGCAAGCCCGCCGGGTTCGATCCTGCGCCGGGCTCGGTCAACGCGAACGACGCGACGACGTCGCCCGCTGCGATCGGTGCCAGCCAGGCGGACTTCTGCTCGTCGGTGCCGTAACCGACCAGCACCTGTCCTGCGATGCCGTTGTTGGTGCCGAACATGGACCGCAACGCCAGCGATGTGTAGCCGAGCTCCATGGCGAGCTCGACATCCTGACTCAGGTCGAGGCCGAGGCCGCCCCACTTCTGGGGGATGGCGTAACCGAACAGGCCCATCTTCTTGGCTTGCTCGCGAAGGTCGTCGGGCACCCGATCCTCGGTCAGGATCTCCTGCTCGCGGGGCACGACCACGGTCCGCACGAAATGACGCGTCTGCGCCAGGATCTCGCGGAAGTCTTCGTCATTCACCTCGGCGCTCGTCATGGGTCTCCTCGGGTCGCATCGGTAATTTGATATATGAAATACGATATCGCCTCGAAGTCCGACGACGTGAGGATGGGCACATGGGATTACTGAACGGGCGGGTCGCCGTGATCACCGGCGGCGCACAGGGGCTGGGTCTGGCGATCGCCCGGCGTTTCGTCGATGAGGGGGCCCGCGTGGTGCTCGGCGACGTGAATCTCGACGCGACGCAGGCCGCGGCCGATGCACTCGGCGGGGCAGAGGTGGCCCGTGCGGTGCAGTGCGACGTCACCCGCGCCGAGCAGGTCGACGCATTGGTGGCGGCCGCGGTCGAGCAGTTCGGGGGCCTGGACGTGATGGTCAACAACGCGGGCATCACCCGCGACGCGACCATGCGCAAGATGACCGAGGAGCAGTTCGACCAAGTGATCGCCGTGCACCTCAAAGGCACGTGGAACGGGCTCCGGGCCGCCTCGGCGGTGATGCGGGAGAACAAGCGCGGAGCGATCGTGAACATGTCGTCGATCTCGGGCAAGGTCGGCATGATCGGTCAGACGAATTACTCCGCGGCCAAGGCGGGCATCGTCGGGATGACGAAGGCTGCGGCGAAAGAACTCGCCTATCTGGGGGTGCGGGTCAACGCGATCCAACCCGGGCTGATCCGGTCGGCGATGACCGAGGCCATGCCGCAACACATCTGGGACTCGAAAGTGGCCGAAGTGCCGATGGGCCGGGCGGGCGAGCCCGACGAGGTCGCAGGCGTCGCGCTGTTCCTGGCCAGCGATCTGTCCTCCTACATGACCGGAACGGTTCTCGAAGTGACCGGCGGCCGCCACCTGTGATGCGCGACGCGGTGATCTGCGAGCCAGTGCGCACACCCATTGGTCGCTACGGCGGCATGTTCGCATCGCTGACAGCGGTCGACCTCGGGGTCGCGGCGTTGCAGGGCCTGCTCGCGCGCACCGGTGTGCCCTCCGATGCGATCGACGACGTCATCGTCGGACACTGCTATCCGTCCATGGAAGCACCGGCGATCGGTCGCGTCATCGCCCTCGACGCCGGTCTTCCGGTGACCGTGCCGGGCATGCAGATCGACCGGCGCTGCGGAAGCGGTCTCCAAGCGGTGATCCAGGCCTGTCAACAGGTCGGCGCCGGCGACCACGATCTGGTGGTGGCCGGCGGGGCGGAGTCGATGAGCAACGCGGTCTTCCACTCCACCGACATGCGCTGGGGTGGCGCCCGTGGCGGCGTGACGGTGCACGACGCCCTGGTGCGAGGCAGGACGACCGCGGGCGGCAAGCATCATCCCGTGCCCGGCGGCATGCTCGAGACCGCCGAGAATCTGCGCCGGCGATACGGAATCGGGCGCCGGGAACAGGACGAGCTCGCGGTGCGCTCACACCAGCGCGCGGTCGCGGCCCGCGCGGAGGGCCTGCTCGCGCAGACCATCATCCCGGTGACCGTCACCTCCCGTGGCGGTCCGCAGGTCATCGACACCGACGAACACCCCAGAGCCGACACCTCTGTCGACAAGCTGGCCCAGCTCCGGCCGATCCTTGCTGCCTCAGACCCGGAAGCGACTGTGACAGCAGGTAATTCGAGCGGACAGAACGACGCGGCGTCGATGTGTCTGGTCACCACCGCAGACAAGGCCGAGCAGCTCGGCCTCACCCCGCTGGTCACGCTGAAGTCGTGGGCGGTCGCCGGCGTCGGTCCCGAAGTGATGGGCATCGGCCCCGTGCCGGCGACCCGCGAGGCGCTCGCCAAAGCCGGGCTGAGGCTGGCGGATGTGGACCTCATCGAGCTGAACGAGGCGTTCGCCGCCCAGGCGCTGGCATGTATGCGCGAATGGGAGTTCAGTGCCGGCGATGCCGATCGGACGAACGTCCACGGATCGGGCATCTCCCTCGGACATCCGGTCGGCGCCACCGGCGGTCGGATGCTCGCGACGCTGGCCCGGGAACTGGAGCGGCGCGGCGGTCGGTACGGGTTGGTGACCATGTGCATCGGCGGTGGGCAGGGCATGGCGGCCGTCTTCGAAAGGATCACCGTCGTTCAAAGGACGATGCCTTGACCAGACTGGCGCAAACCCTGGGGCTGACCGAGTTCCAGACCGAGATCGTCTCGACAGTACGGACATTCGTCGACAGAGAGGTCATTCCGGCGGCTCAGGAGCTCGAGCATTCCGACACCTATCCGCAGGCCATCGTCGACGGCATGCGGGACATGGGATTGTTCGGGCTGATGATTCCCGAGCAGTACGGCGGTCTCGGCGAATCGCTGCTGACCTATGCGCTGTGCGTCGAGGAACTGGCCCGCGGCTGGATGAGCGTGTCCGGCGTGATCAACACACACTTCATCGTCGCCTACATGATCCGCCAGCACGGCACCGAGGCGCAGAAGCGAAATCTCCTGCCCCGCATGGCAACCGGTCAGACCCGCGGTGCGTTCTCGATGTCGGAGCCCGAACTGGGCTCCGATGTGGCGGCGATCCGGACCAGGGCCGTCGACAACGGCGACGGCACCTACACGATCGACGGACAGAAGATGTGGCTGACCAACGGGGCCAGCTCCACGCTGGTCGCCGCGCTGGTGCGCACCGACGAGGGGGCGGAGCGCCCACATCGCAATCTGACCGCCTTCCTGATCGAAAAGCCCGCCGGCTTCGGCGAAGTGGTGCCCGGCCTCACCATTCCCGGCAAGCTGAACAAGCTCGGCTACAAGGGCATCGACACCACGGAGCTGATCTTCGACGGCTATCGCGCCGAGGCGACCGACATCCTCGGCGAGGCTCCCGGGCAGGGGTTCTTCCAGATGATGGACGGCGTCGAGATCGGCCGCGTCAACGTCTCCGCCCGTGCGTGCGGCGTCGGAATCCGCGCATTTGAACTCGCGGTCCGCTACGCACAGCAGCGCAGCACCTTCGGCAAACCGATCGCCGAGCATCAGGCGATCGCTTTCGCGCTGGCCGAGATGGCCACCAAAGTCGAAGCGGCCCATCTGATGATGGTCAACGCGGCGCGCCTCAAGGACTCCGGTGACCGCAACGACGTGGCGGCCGGTATGGCGAAGTACTTCACCAGCGAGATGTGCGCCGAGGTCACTCAACAGAGCTTCCGGATCCACGGCGGCTACGGGTACTCGAGCGAGTACGAGATCGAACGGCTCATGCGCGACGCACCGTTCCTGTTGATCGGCGAGGGCACCAGCGAGATCCAGAAGAACATCATCAGCAAGCGGCTGCTCGCCGATTACCGGGTGTGACCGTGAGCGCACCCGACTTCGCGAGCAGGCCGCAACTCGCCGACGATGTGGCGGCGGTGGTGCGACGCAGGATCTTCGACGGGACGTACGCCGCAGGAAGCTACGTGCGTCTCGATCAACTCGCCGCCGAACTCGGCATCAGCGTGACCCCCGTGCGTGAGGCGCTGTTCGAGCTGAAGGCCGAAGGTCTGCTCGATCAACAACCGCGGCGCGGCTTCGTCATCCGACGGGTCACCCGGCGAGACATCACCGATGTCGCGGAGGTGCAGGCCTTCATCGGAGGAGAACTGGCCGCCCGCGCAGCCGGCGCGATCACCGATGCCGCGTTGGCCGACCTGGCCGCGGTGCAGGCCGATCTGGAGGCGGCGTACGCCGCCGGCGATGGTGAACGCGCGGTCCGGTGCAATCACGAGTTCCACCGCGCGATCAACGTCGCCGCGCATTCGCCGAAACTGGCGCAGCTGATGTCGCAGATCACCCGGTATGCACCCGAAGCGGTGTTTCCCGCGGTCGGCGGCTGGCCGGAGGAGTCGAATCGGCATCACCGGCGCGTGCTGGCCGCCCTCGCCGCCCACGACCAGGAGCAGGCCCGCGCCGCGATGGCCGAGCACCTCACCGCAGCGGCGGCCCCGCTGATCGACCACCTGGCGGGTCGCGGTGTGATCGAGTGATCGCCGAGAATCACCATTGCTGCAGGAGCGTGCGCAGGTGTCGGGGAGGTGCCACGGTGGCCCCGGCGCAGCGGACCCGATCGGCCAAGCCGCGGTCGGACGTGACGACCACGAGATCGTCGGGGCGGTCGTCGTCGCGGATCACCCTGAGGATCTCGTCGTCCGCGGAATCGGGTGCTGCCGCGGGCGCATGAGCGACGGTGACCACCGCGGAGCCGATCGGCGGACGCGGCGGCTGTTCGAACACCACGGTCACCTCGACGTCGTCGGCTTCCGCCCATCGTTCGAGCGCGTGCACCAGCCTCACCATCGCTGCGTGCCGGTCCCGCCACCAACCGTCCGGGCTGGCGCCGATCACGTTCATCCCGTCGATGATCCAGCGCACGCGCTCAGGCTATCGGCGCGCTGACCGATGTTGCTGGCCGGTAGCGGAAACATGATCGGCAGGAAAACACTGATGACGATTCGCGCCCCACACAGGAAATCATCAGCTAATCTCTGCCCAGGAAAAAATATGACGGAACTGTCAATATAAAGGGCCGCGTCGGGGGATAGCTAGGAGCGGCCTGGTAGAAGGTCGTGCCGAATCCACAGACTTGCCCAAAGCGCTGACAGGTGTCGAACGGCGGGGTAGCTTCCAATGCGCAGTAGCGAAACGCTATGTTTCGTGTGCTGCGATTGCGGAGCCGCCCCGTGGCTCATAGGTTATGACCTGCTCACGCAACGATCGCGCCACCACTGAACAGGGGGATCGGCTCATGACGCTTCCAACTCTTTACTTCTCGCGGCCCGCCACCGTGCTGCCGGAAACCGCGATGGACAACGACGAGGTCCTCGCTCTCGTTCGCAACGAATTCTCAGGTCCGGCCGCGGAGTGGGACTCGGTGGAGCAAACCATCCGCTACGTGTTCGACCGGTGCAACACCAAGACGCGCTACCTGGATCAGAGCACAACGCTGATGCCGGCCGAGTTTGCAACGCAGGCTGCACAGGCGTGCCTGCAGCGCACCGGAGTGTCGGCGACCGATCTCGATCTCGTGGTGTACGGCGGCATCGCCCGCGGCAATTTCGAGCCGGCGACGGCTGCCGAGGTCGCGGGGATGCTGGGCGCCCGCCCCTTGCACGCCGTCGACGTGACCTGCGCGTGTGCCGGCCTGATCGAGGCGATGCACACCGTCGCCGGGTATTTCGCACTGCATCCGGAGATGAACACTGCGCTCATCTGCGCGGGTGAGCTGACTCGTGACCGCATCGCCTATGACATGGGGTCGTTGCAGGACGTGGCCGTGTTCGCGGCCGGGCTGACGCTCGGAAACGCCGCTGCCGCGCTGGTCGTGTCGCGGGAACCGCTGCAGGGCGGAAGTGCTCGGCTGGAAGGCATCTTCCACAAGACCCTGTGTGAGCACTACGACCTGTGCAAGACCCCGATCGACGGCCACTTCACCTCGAAGTCCAAGGAACTGTTCGCGTTGTCGGTCCACGTGCCGCCCGCGCTTCGCGAGATGCTCGGCGAGCTCGGCTGGTCCTCGGAGGAGATCGACCACTACGCGTTGCATCAGCCCAGTGAGGCGGTGCTCGAGAGGGTGTTCACCGAACTCGGGGCACGCCCCCAGGCGTGTGTGCACACCCACTCACTGTTCGGCAACACCGCGAGTACCGCGTGGGCGTTGGCGCTCGAATACCGCCTCGAGCACGGCACGGTCGAGCCGGGCGACAAGATCGTGATGGCCAGTGCCGCCGCCGGTTTCACCATCGTGGGTGCCGCAGCCGTGTGGGAGGGCTGAATGGAGCGGTACCTGCGCGTCTACCGGGTCATCAACAAGACGTTCGGGTTGTGGCTGCGGCCGCTCGGTACTTTCGCGGTCCTGCAACTGCGGGGCGGCATCTCGGCGGTGACCATGCGCCTGGATCGCGTGGTGTTCCCGCGCTACAAGGACGAACCGCTCGATCGCCCGATCTTCATCATCGGCAACCCGCGCAGTGGCACCACGTTCCTGCACCGCTTCCTGCTGAGCAATGGCGGATTGTCCGCGTTCGAGCTCTGGGAAATGCTGTTTCCCGCGATCACCGCGCGAAAGTTGCTCGGTCGGATCGTGCCGAAGCTGGACCGGCTCTCTCCGGCGCGGTATCACCCGTCGGATGTGCACGACACGAGTCTGCGCGGCATCGAAACCGACGACCCGGCATGGTTCTTCCACACCCTCGACGGCCCCTTCGCCTGGGCGTATTTCCTGGCCTGGCAGGACACCTGGGGCAGTGACCTGTCCCGGCGCTGCTTCGGGATCGACGGGGCGGCACCCCAGGAACGGGAACGCTTCTTCCGTTACTACGAGGAGCTCTGGCGAAGGAATCTCTACTACAAGAACGATCGTCGCATCCTCGCCAAGACGAGCATGCTGACCTTCCGCCTCGACGAGGTCCTCGAGCGCTATCCGGATGCCAAGCTCATCTACATCGTGCGCGACCCGGTCGAGGTCATCCCGTCGGGGATGTCGTTGATCGCGAGTGTGCTGGAGAACGGCTACGACGCGTTCAACCGTACCTCGGCCGAGGACCAGCAGCGCTGGGTGGAGAACCTCTACCAGGCGTCCTGCGCGATGTTGAAGGTGTTCCACGACGCCTATGTGTCCGGCCGGATCCCGGAGAAGAACCTCTGCGTGGTGCGCTATCCCGACCTGATCCACAACCTGGAGCCGACGATCGAGCGCATCTGCGAGTTCGCCGAGATCGAGCCAACCGCGTCGTTCCTGGCCGAGGTGCGCGCCCAGGCGGAGAAGCAACGCTCGTACAAGAGCAAGCACCAGCACGCGCCGGACCGTTTCGGGTTGAGCGCCGAGCGGATCCAGAACGACCTGTCCTACGTGTACGACACCTTCGACCTGCCGAGAAAGGTCAGCTGACCGACGGTGGGCGAGGCGGTTGTCGTTCGTCGTTCAGCAAAAAAATGAAAGTTTTCTGGCTCACGCTGGAAAGGGCTGTGGAAGCGGTCCGCAATTTGTATAGTTTCGGTCACAAGTCGCTGTGTAGCCCCTGGGGAGAGCAATGAACGCTGGTTGTTACGTCGGTCGTATCGGAGGCCTGGCGGTCGCCCTGGGTGTGGGTGCCGCGGTCTTCGCGGGCCAAGGGGTCGCCTATGCGGACTCCGCGGACTCGGGATCGACATCAGACACCGGCGGAAGCCAGACCACCGGCGGCGCCTCGGGCAACGAGGCAACCAAGGTCACGGCCAAGAGCGACAAGGACGCCAAGAGCGACAAGAGTGACAAGGTCGCCAAGAACACCGGAAGCGGCAAGGGGGCCGACGACGACACCGACGCGGACAAGGGGTCCGGCAAGAAGGACCTGAAGGACGTCTGGTCGAACCTGTTCGGCGGTCACAAGCCGAAGCCGGGTACCGAGACCGAGCAACCGTCCGACACCCCGCAGGTGCCCTCCAACGACGAGACCGCGACCCCCGGGGACGACGACTCGGCGACGACACCGACGAAGAAGCCGCGCTGGTCCTGGAAGCCCGCCGATGCCGGCGCCTCGACCGGTGGCGACAGCGATACGCCCACTGACACCGACGAGGTGTCGCCGTCGAAGACCACCAAGGACACCAAGGGCCTGAAGGGGCTGCTGTCATCGATCACCGTCGACGCCCCGGAGGCGGCGACGACACCCAAGACGCTGGTCACGGTCTCGACCGCAGACACCGTGGCGAAGACGACCACCGAGGTCGCCGCGGACACCGAAGAGGCGTCGACCACGACCGTGTCCCAGGGCCCGCTCGCAACGCTGTTCAAGCGCTTCCTCGACGTGTTCACCGGTAACTCGCCGGCCGCCCCCGGCGCGAACTCCCCGTTCGCGTGGCTGGTCGCGGCGGCCTCACGCCGCGAACTCGACTCGCAGGCCCAGCAGAGCGATCCGACCATGGTGTGGAACGGCCTCGAGGTTCGTCCAGTGGGCGAGCCCACGATCACCTCGTTCTACGGCAAGTACACGATGGTGCCGGCGTTCCCGGGCGTCCTGCAGGGCAAGCAGGACTTCGATCTCGTCGATCCCACGACGGGCGACACGGTGGCCACCATCAGCGGTCTGGTCGCCATGAACAACGACATCGGTTCGGGCAACCGGTCGCTGCAGATCGTCGTCCTCGACGTCAAGAACGTCGCCGAGGGCTACGAGCAAGGCGTCGACAACAAGGACATCCCGCCGGACGGTTCGATCTTCGCGGTCGTCACCAACGGCCGTGGGGGCACGCAGTACTCGGCGCTCGCCCAAGACGGCAAGGACGTGGTGACGTACAAGTACATCACCCGCTTCGGGTCGTTCCGGATGAACCCCGACCCGTTCCGGATCAATTACAGCGGAGCCGATTTCCTCACCGACTACGAGGGAATCAACCGGCCGATCCACACTCAGGACGGCTACTACATCAAGCCGGTCACCGACGACACGTTGAACTTCACCGGATTCGTGGGATACGAACCACTGTTCAACGCAATCCAGGGCACGCAGAAGTTCGGCGTCTACAAAGAAGGCACGGACGAGCTGATGGGCACGTTCGACGGCGTAGCGACCGTGACGTCGGACTTCTGGGGCACCACCAGTGAGGCGATCATCGTCACGTCCACCGACGGGGCTTCCGGCGTCAACGCCGGCGACATCCCGCCGGTGGGAACCGTGTACAACATCATCTACTGGAAGGACGAGTTCTCCTACGCGCTGTACTACTCCAAGCCGCAGGAGGGCAAGGACATCACCAAGACACTGCTCATCTCGCAGACCCGCAAGGGCCAGGTCGTCGACGAGCTGCCGCTGAACTTCAACGCCTCCGACGAGCCGGACCGGGATGAATACACGGTCGGTGACTACACCTTCAAACCGACGTCGGACATCATCTACACCGGGGTGAACGGCCTGCCGCCGCGCGAGGTCATCGTCCAGGGCTACCAGCAGTTCGACGTCTACTCCAAGGGCGTCAAGATCGGAACCGTCGATGCCGATGTCAGCACCCAGTGGGACATCTCCCGCGGCTACTCCAAGGCGATCTTGGTGACCGACGTGAACAGCTCGGTCAACGGGGTCGGCACCGGTAAGGGCGAGGTGCCGCCGGTCGGTTCCATCTTCAACATGAAGTACATGGGCAACTCCCCGTTCGGTGAGGGGTACTACTCGATGCCCGACCCGGACGGCGACAAGACGCGCTACGAACTGCGCACCTTGTTCGGGACGATCCCGCTGCCCAACATCTACAACGCGTCGAAGGGGTTGGCGGACTACGACTTCTACACGCCCTACGGCGAGGACAGCGCGCAGAGCAACCTGTTGAGCTTTACGGGTGCGCAGTCCGGCGGCCTGCTCGGCGCCAATCAGGATCTGTGCCTGCTCGACGGCTCGGCCTGCGACGTCGCCTGATCTCGTCACACCAGCGGTGCGTCGCCTGACTTCAGGCGGCGCACCGCTGCTGTGTGTGGAAAAGGTTGCGCCAGTTCAGCTTTCGCTGCTCGCCTGCTCGCGGGCCCAGCGATAGTCGGCCTTGCCGGCCGGGCTGCGCTCGATGACCGGCCGGAACACCACCGCCTTCGGCAATTTGTAGCGGGCGAGCACCGTACCGGCGTGGTCGATGAGTTCCTGGGCGGTCGCCTCGACACCGTCGGCCAGCGCGACGACGGCGACCACCTCCTGCCCCCATCGGTCACTCGGCCTGCTCGCCACGACGACGTCGGCGACGGCGGGATGCGACGCGACCGCGGACTCCACTTCCTCGGCGAAGATCTTCTCCCCACCGGAATTGATGGTCACCGAGTCCCGGCCGAGCAGTTCGATCACGCCATCGGCGAGGTGGCGGGCCCGATCGCCCGGCACGGAGTAGCGCACACCGGCGATGACCGGAAACGTGGCCGCCGTCTTCGTCGCATCGCCCTTGTAGCCGAGAGGGACGTAGCCGCGCTGCGCCAGCCAGCCGATGCCGTCGTGGCCCGGTTCGAGGATCGAGCCGAGATCCTCTGCGGCGACGAGAGTGTCGGGTCCCGCGGTGAAGGTGCCCGTCGACACCGCGCCGGGTGCCGACATGTGGGTCATCTGCGCGCCGGTCTCCGAGGACCCCACGCTGTCGACCACCATCAGGCCCGGTTTGGTGTCGATCAAACGCTGCTTGGCGGTCGGCGTCAGCCGGGCGCCACCGCTGGCCACCACGGCGAGGGAGGACAGATCGGCGTCGGTGCGTTCGAATGCCTCCGCCAGTGGCCGCGCCATCGCGTCGCCGACCACGGTCACCGTCAGCACCTTCTCGCGCTCGATGGTGCGCACGACGTCGTCGACGTCGAGGTGATCGGTGACCGCCGAGAAGACCACGGTCTGGCCCATGGTCAGTGACGTCATCACGGCCCACTGCGCGGCGCCGTGCATCAGCGGCGGCAGCACCAGCAGTTTGGTCCCCGGCGATTCGGCGCATCGCGCGGCCAGGTCGTCGTAACTGGTCGCGGTCTCGCCGGTGTAGAGGCTGCGCCCGCCGAACGACGCCATGAAGATGTCGTGGGAGCGCCACAGCACACCCTTGGGCATTCCGGTGGTGCCGCCGGTGTAGAGCACGTAGAGGTCGTCGGGGGAC
Organism: Mycobacterium sp. PSTR-4-N; assembly: GCF_022348085.1. GTDB lineage: Bacteria > Actinomycetota > Actinomycetes > Mycobacteriales > Mycobacteriaceae > Mycobacterium. The sequence goes on from NZ_JAKRFN010000004.1 coordinate 85,846, forward strand.
GGTTCGACCGGTGGGGGATCGGCCGGGCCGTCGGCCACGATCGACTCGTAATCCACTGCGCCGGGCAGCAATTGGTTGCCGGAGTCGTCGGCGATCTGAATGAGCACCTTCACCGAGGGCAGGTCGGGGAGTACCTCGGCCAGGCGCGGGGCGAAGGCGGCGTGGTAGAGCATCGCGGTGGCGCCCGCGTCCGAGAGCAGGTACTGCAGTTCGCTCGTGACGTAGCGGTAGTTCACGTTGAACGGGGCCACGCGGGCCCGCCACGCACCGAGCATGCCTTCGACGTATTCGGAGCCGTTGTGGGCGTAGATGCCGAGCAGGTCCTGTCCCACCTCGTGGCCGGCCAGGCCCGAGCGCTCGGTGTGGCACCCCAATCCCTGCCCGTGGAGATAGCGGGCCAGCCGGTTCGACCGTTCGGCGATCTGCGTGTAGGTGAACCGCCGGTCGCCCTGAACGATGAATTCGCGATCGCCGATGGCTGCGGCGATGGCGTCGACGGCCCCGGGAACGCTGAAGTGGATCGGCTCTGACGTCGGCTCTGACATGATGTGGACTCTAGACCGCACCGGCGGTCGAGTGAACACATGCCGAGAAGTTGTATGGTCGTGCCATGGACCGGGTGCTCGACGAGCTGGGGTGCTACCTGTTGGCCGGCGCAGGAGGCGACGGACCGGCGAGCCTCCTCGAGGAAGCGCGGCAGGGCGAGGCGCTCGGCGTCGGCACCGCGTTCCTCTCCGAACGGTGGAACACCAAGGAGGCCGCCTCGCTGACCGGTGCAGCGCTGGCGGTGACCGAGCGCATGCAGATCGCAACGGCGGCGACCAACCACAACACTCGGCACCCGTTGATCACCGGATCGTGGGCGACGACGATGCACCGGCTCTCCGGCGGCAGGTTCACCCTCGGCATCGGGCGCGGGATCGCGGCCATCTACCAGGGTTTCGGAGTTCCCGCGGTGACCACCGCGCAGATGGAGGACTTCGCGCAGGTGATGCGCAGGCTGTGGCGCGGCGAGGCCATCATCGGCCATCACGGGCCGATCGGGCAGTACCCGGTGCTCTACCTCGACGGCGATTTCCACGAAGACATCCGGTTGGCGCTCGTCGCTTTCGGTCCGCAGACGCTGGCGTTGGGCGGACGCCGATTCGACGACGTCATCCTTCACACCTATTTCACGCCTCGGACGCTGCAGCGAGCGGTCCGCATCGTCAAGGACGCAGCCGAGCAGGCCGGCCGGGATCCCGGGCAGGTGCGCGTCTGGTCGTGCCTCGCCACCGTCGGCGATCACCTGCCCGAGGAGCTGCGGCTGAAGAAGACCGTGGCACGCCTGGCGACCTATCTCCAGGGATACGGCGACCTGCTGGTCCGCACCAACGAATGGGATCCGGCTGTGCTGCAACGCTTCCGCGCTGACGCCGTGGTGCAGTCGGTGGCCGGCGGCATCGACCACAAGGCCACTGCCGACCAGATCGAACACATCGCGACGCTCATTCCCGACGAGTGGTTGGAGCCCGCCGCGACGGGTTCGGCGCAACAGTGCGCTACCCGGGTCCGCGCGGAGTTCGACTACGGTGCCGACGCGGTGATCATGCACGGCGCAACGCCCGACGAGCTGGCACCGGTGGTCGCGGCCTACCGTGCGCAGGGCTGACGCGCTGTCCGGGCAGATGTCAGCAGCAGCGCGCGCCGGGATCGGCGTCGGCCGCCGCATGCCGGTGTCGCCAGTATTCGCGTTCCGACATCACGGCCTCACCGGCGTGCCGCCGCGCCCGGTGTTCGACGTAGCGCTGGTAGTGGTTGTCACCCATCAGTGACTGCCAGTACCAGCTGATGTGGCGGAGTGCCCGGAGTGTTCCTTTGCCACGGCGTCCCATTGCTTCTGCACCTCCTTCTCGGCGGTCGTGGCGAACATCCCCGAGGGCGCGAAGATCCGCGACGGTACCGGCTCGTCCTCGGTCAGCGGCGCACCATGCCCGCGGATCGCCCGCAGCGCGACCACCACGCCGGCGACGAACACGATGATCACCAGCGCCGCGAAGACGATCGACAATGTGCCCTGGATGAACGTGTTGCGGATGACGGCGTCGAGTTGGTCGGCGTTCTTGGCGGCGCCGAACGACGTCTCGCCGGCCTCCCTGGCGTTGCGGTATGCGAAGTGCTGCGTCCAGTAACCCACTTTGGGGTCCCCGGAGAAGATCTTCTGCCAGGACGCCGTCATCGTCACGATGAGGTCCCACATCAGCGGAACACCCGGAATCCAGGCCCATTTCACCAATCCACGCTTGATGACGACCACAGTGACGACCGTCAGTGCGATCGCGGCCAACAGCTGGTTGGCGATTCCGAACAGTGGGAACAGCGTGTTGATCCCGCCCAGCGGATCGGTGACACCCATCAGCAGGATGCTGCCCCAGGCGGCGACGACGACGATGCTGCACCCCCACGCGCCGACGCGCCAGCTCGGGTTGCGGAATTTCTTCAACGGCCCACCCAGGTTGCCCAGTCCGTCGGAGAGCATGAAGCGCGCGACCCGGGTGCCCGCATCGACTGTGGTGAGGATGAACAATGCTTCGAACATGATCGCGAAGTGGTACCAGAAGGCCTTGAGCCCGGTTCCGCCGAAGACCTTGTGCAGCACCTCGGACATGCCGAACGCCAGGGTGGGTGCGCCGCCGGTGCGGGACACAATCGTCTCCTCGCCGACGCTGCGCGCGGCATCCGAGATCTCCTGGGCACTGATCGGCGCACCGGAGAGCCCGAGCCCGTTGACGTAGTCGGCTGCGCTCTGGGCGGTGGTGCCGGTGGACGCGGTCGGGGCGTTCATCGTGAAGTACAGGTGCTGGTTGATGATCGCCGCGGTGATCAGCGCCATTATCGCGACGAACGATTCGGTCAGCATGCCGCCGTACCCGATCAGCCGCATCTGGCTTTCCTTCTCGAGGAGCTTGGGTGTGGTGCCCGACGAGATCAGCGCATGGAACCCCGACAGGGCGCCGCAGGCGATCGTGATGAACAGGAAGGGGAACAGCGAACCGGCGAACACCGGCCCTGAGCCGCTGGCGGCGAACGACGAGATCGCGGGGGCCTCCATCACCGGGCGGGCGAGCAGGATGCCCACCGCAAGCAACGCGATGGTGCCGACCTTCATGAACGTCGACAGGTAGTCACGGGGGGCTAGCAGCAGCCACACCGGCAGGACCGATGCGGCCAGTCCGTACAGGATGATGCACCACGACAGCGCGACCTTCGACAGCGTGAACCACTCGACACCCCACGATGTTTCGGCCACCCAACCGCCGGAGACGACAGCGAGCAGCAGCAGGGCGACGCCGATCACCGACACCTCCGAGACCCGGCCGGGGCGCAGGAAACGCAGATAGAGGCCCATGAAGATCGCGATCGGAATCGTCATCGCGATCGAGAACACCCCCCACGGACTCTCGGCCAGGGCGCCTACCACCACGAGTGCCAGCACGGCCAGCAGGATCACCATGATCACCAGCACGCCCACGATCGCGGCGATGCCGCCGACCACGCCGAGTTCGTCGCGGGCCATCTGGCCGAGAGAACGGCCGCGGCGGCGCACGGAGATCGACAGCACCAGGTAGTCCTGGACACAACCGGCGACGACCGCGCCGATGATGATCCAGATCGCGCCGGGCAGATAGCCCATCTGCGTGGCCAGCACGGGCCCCACGAGCGGGCCCGCTCCGGCGATCGCGGCGAAGTGGTGGCCGTAGAGCACCCGCCGATCCGTGGGCAGGTAGTCGGTACCGTTCTCGAAAACCTCTGCCGGCGCGGCGATGTCATCGCGTGGCCGCACCACCTTCATCTCGATCAGGCGTGCGTAGAACCGGTAGCCGATCACATAGGTGCAGACCGCGGCGATGACGAACCAGACCGCGTTCACCGTTTCGCCGCGGAAGAACGCGATCATCGCCCATGCGACCGCAGCCAGGACGGCCACCACTGCGAAGACGATCTTGTGTGTCGTGGTGATCGGCGAGCGGTCGATGATCGCGACCGGCGGCAGATCCTTGTCGGTGCGGACGTAGGTGATGTCCCCGTCGGATTCTTCGATGCGGTCCCATGGTGCAGCGGTCGGTGTGGCCATCAGCCTGCCCATCCCTCCCTCGTCGGCTCGCCCCCCTCGCAAGAGGCATTACTGAACGTGTCGATCGTCGCACCGGATGAGCCGGACTCGCGGCCGAACCCCGGTTTATCCCCGTCGGAGACGGACGGTCACCCGGCGCGCTCGTGGAACGCACGCACGGTCGCGACGGTGTCGGCCTCCTGCGCGGTCTTGTCGTCGCGGTAGCGCACCACCCGGGCGAAGCGCAGGGCCATTCCCGCGGGGTAGCGGGTCGAGGTCTGAATGCCGTCGAACGCGATCTCGACGACCTGCTCCGGGCGCAGCTTGACCACATATCCGTCGGTCGGACCGTCGGCCAGCGACAGGAATCTCTCGGTCTGCCAGGCCAACATCTCGTCGGTCATGCCCTTGAAGGTCTTGCCCAACATCGCCAGCTCGCCCGTTGCCTCGTCCCGGGCGCCGAGATGGATGTTCGACAGCTTGCCGGTGCGCCGCCCCGAACCCCATTCCACGGCCAGCACGACCAGATCGAGGGTGTGCACCGGCTTGATCTTCAGCCAGCCGGCGCCGCGGCGCCCGGCTTCGTAGGCGGCCTCGAGGGACTTCGCCATGACACCTTCATGGCCCGCCGCCAGGGTGGCGTCCAGGAAGCGCTGCGCCTCAACGGGATCGGTTGTCACCAGCCGGTCGACTCGGTGACCAGGCGGCACGACAGCGTCCATGACCGCAATGCGCTCGTGCGCGGGGCGGTCCAGCAGGTCGGTTCCGTCGGCACGCAGCAGATCGAAGAAGAACACCGAGAGTTGCTGCTCGTGCGGGCCTGAGCCGGCCCGGCGCCCGAACCGCGACGCGGTGACCTGGAATCGCTGCGGCCGCCCGTCGGGTTTGAGCGCAATGGCCTCCGCGTCGGCGATCAGGTCGGTCACCGGCAGGGCCAGCACCGCGTCGACGACTTCGGGAAGGCGTGACGTCACGTCGTCGAGGCTGCGGGTGAAGATCGACACCCGTTCGCCGTCACGGTGGATCTGCACGCGGGCACCGTCGAGTTTCGCCTCGAAGATCGCGGTGCCGCCCAGCCGCGCCAGTGCATCGGTGACGTCGGTCGCGGTCTGCGCGAGCATGGGGCCGACCGGAGTGCCGACCCGCAATGTGAACTCCTCGAGCGCGGACCGCCCTTCGGACAGGGCTGCGGCGGCCACCGACGGCAGATCACCGCTGAGCATCGCGGCGCGGCGCACTGTGGCAACGGGTATGTCGGAGGCCGCGGCGACCGCGTCGACCATCACCCCGATCAGAGCGCCCTGACGCAGTTCCCCGCCGAGCAGGCGGCGCAAGAACGCCTGCTCGACGTCGGTGGCGGCGGAGAACAGCCCGTGCAGCAACTCCGCGCGACGCGCTTGCGATCCCTTCCCGGCAGTGGTGCCGATCGTGGTGAACGTGGCCTCCACCTCGGCCACCGTCAGCACCGGCGCAGCGGCGGGAGCCGGCAACGCCCGCAGCGCCGCCCACCCGACGCCGATCTGGCGTTGTGTGAGTTCGCCGGACAACCACGACACCACCACGGCCACCGTGTCGGAGTTCCCGGCCCGGCTCAGCAGCTCGGCGATCCGCGCGCGTTTGGCCAGCCGCGATGACGAGGCCGCCACGTCGGCGGACGCCTGCGCGACATCGACCAGGAGCACGCCCTCTGTCACGACCACGCAGCCACACTGGCACGAGGGTCCGACAACGGGGTCACTTCACGTTGAACGTGATCGAATGCCAGCCCGTGGCACCGTCGGGCACCGGGTCGGCGCGATCGGGCGTCTGGGTGTAGCCGCTGTTGTCGGTGGCCCGCACGGTGATGGTGTGGAATCCCGGGGTGGCCTGCCAGTCGAAGGTCCACAGCCGCCAGGTGTCGCCGGAGTACGCGGCACCGAGCGTGGCCTGCTGCCAATCGCCGTCGTCCATCTTGACCTCGACGGCCCGCACGCCGCGGTCCTGCGCCCACGCCACGCCGCCGAACCGATTCGGTCCGGCCGTGACATCCGCGCCGGCGCGCGGAATGTCGATGCGCGACTCGGTCTTGATCGGTCCGCGTGCCGCCCACCCCAACTTGGTCCAGTACGCCTCGGCGCGGTCGAATCGGGTGAGTTCGAGGTCGACGACCCACTTCGTCGCCGACACATAGCCGTAGAGGCCGGGCACCACGAGTCGCGCCGGGTAGCCGTGCTCGATGGGCAGCGGCTGCCCGTTCATGCCGATCGCCAGCAGGGCGTCGTCGGCGGTCAGCGCCTCGACCGGGGTGCCGGCCGTCCAGCCGTCCACCGACGTCGACAACACCATGTCGGCGTCGGGTCGCACACCGGCCTCGGCCAGCAGATCGGCGACGCGGTAGCCGGTCCACACGGCGTTCGAGATCAGTTCACCGCCCACCGGATTCGACACGCACGTCAGGGTGACCACGCGTTCGACGACGTCGAAGCGCTCCAGATCGGCGAAGTCGACGGTGACCTCGCGGTCGACCATGCCGTGGATGCGCAGCTTCCACGCCTCGCGACTGAGCTGCGGCACGGTCAGCGCGGTGTCGATGCGGTAGAACTCGTCGTTGCGGGTGACGAACGACGGCAGAGCGATATCGGGAGGCTGCACGTCAGGAGGGATCGGCGCGGCGGCCTTGTCGACGCGGGGGAGCGCGAAGGAGTTGCGGTCTCCCGACACCGATGACGCCAGACGGGTGATCACCACTCCTGCGACACCGCTGGCCGCGCCCGCGACCAGCAGCCCGAGCGTGATCAGCGAGCGGCGCCTCCCCGTGTCGGGGGTGTCCCCGGAGCCCTCGCCGTCGCGGCCCGTGAAGCGGCGGGACGTCAGGAACCGCAGCACAGCCACGCCGCAAGCGGCACCCACCACCGTGGGCACGATGTCGAGGGCGCCGGCGTTCGGTCGCGACAGCACCGCCGCGCAGCCGAGAACGCCCGCGGCGACAATCATCGCGCTGCCCCAGGGGCGTCGCGGGGTCTCCACGATGCCCGCGATGACGGCGAGCGCCGCGACGACGACGAGCACGGCGACGGTCAGGAAAAGCTTGTCCGCCGTGCCGAAAGTCTGGATGGCCCATTCCTTGAGCGGGCCGGGCGTCCTCTCGATGACCGAGGAGCCGACGGCCGTGCGGACGTCGGCCTGCGGGCCGAACGCTGCGCCGACCAACTGCGCCACCCCGACCGCCACCGCGGCGGCGGCGACCCCGCCGGCAGCCTTCTCGCCCTGCGTGGTCATGGCGCCCAACCTACCGGCGGCCAGCGCCGGCAACCCTTACCGAATGGTGTCATCGACGAGATCCGCCGCGCCCGCACGATGCCTGCCGTCCGTTCCGACGAGCTGCTCGATCCCGTCACCACCGACGTCACGCGGCGCGTTCTTGATTGGTCGAAGGTCCGGATCTGCGGGCGCCGCACCTGCCACTATGGCGTGCATGCCAGTCGAGGTGATGCTCTCCGCCGCCGACGTCGCCGCGGTGCAAGCCTGGGTCCGCCGGATCGGGCTCGGGTCCACCGTCGACGACGTCGCACCGCTGACCGGTGGCTCGCAGAACATCGTGGTACGGCTGACGGTCGACGGGCGTCCGATGGTGCTGCGGCGCCCGCCCGAGCATCCCCGGCCGACCAGTGACGACACCATGCGGCGCGAGATCGCGGTGCTCGGCACGCTCGCCGGGTCACCGGTCCCTCATCCCGAATTGATCGCCGGCTGCCACGATCTCGACGTCCTCGGGGTGGTGTTCTACCTGATGGAGTGCGTCGACGGATTCAATCCCGGTACGGACGTCGACGAGGCCTACGTGCGTGATGCGACCATGCGGCACGACGTCGGCCTGTCCTATGCGGCGAGCCTGGCGCAGCTGGGCCGGGTGCCGTGGCACGGCAGCCCGCTGGGGGAGCTGAAACGGCCGGGTTCGTTTGTCGCCAGGCAGGTTCCGCAGTTCATGCGGCTGCTCGAGAGCTACCGCCACGAACGGTACGCACCGGAGTCGTTCCCCTCGGTGGCCGGACTCGCGCAGTGGCTGACGGCCAACCTGCCGCCCGAGACGGAGCCGGGCGTGATGCACGGCGACTGCCATCTGAACAACGTGTTGTTGCGTCGCGAGAAGCCCGAACTGGCGGCGTTCATCGACTGGGAGATGTGCACGATCGGCGACCCGCTGCTGGATCTGGGCTGGCTGCTGGTGTGCTGGCCGGACGGTCCGAACCCGATCCAGGCCGGCGCGGCGCTGGCCGACCTCGGCGGCCTGCCGAGTCGCGGCGAGCTGCTGGGCGCCTATCGCGACGCCGGCGGCAGGACAACCGAGAAGCTCGACTGGTATGTCGCGATGGCGTGCTTCAAACTGGGCATCGTGATCGAGGGCACCTGGTCGCGGTACCTGGCCGGCAGGGCCAGCGCCGAAGCCGGCGAACGGTTGCACACCTCGGCGGAGAACCTCATCCGGTTGGGCACTCGAGTCACCCAGGGCGACAACGTGTTCCTGTGATCGCCGGCGGCTAGTAGGCGTCGAGGCCGAGCTTGATCGTCAAGGCGAGGCCCGCCACCCCGATGACCACCCGCATCGGTGTCTGAGGTGCATGACGGACGACGACGGGACCCAGGCGGGACCCGACAAGGCATCCCAGACCCAGCGCCGCGACCGCCGTCCACTGCACCGGGGCCACGCACGCGAAGATCACCGCGGCGCTGAGGTTGGCCGCGCCGAGCACGACGTTCTTGGTGGCGTTGGCGTGGGCCAGATTCGCTGCGCCGGAACGCAACAGCATCGCGAGTAGCAGCACTCCGGCCGCTGCACCGAAATATCCGCCGTAGATGCAGATCCCGCCGACGGCAACGGCTTCGGCGAATCTGCGGGACGTGCGGCCAGGGGCGGCAGTCCCCATGTCCGAGGAAGGTCTCCTCGGGGCCAGGATGGCCAGTGACGCGATGCCCAGCAGCAACGGCACCACTTTCTCGAATCCCTCGGCTGGTGTGGAGAGCAGTAACACCGCCCCGGCCACACCTCCGAGCACCGCACACGGCAGCAGTCGGGTCACGCGCCGGCGTTGACCCGCCAGTTCGGGGCGCGACCCCAGGATCGACCCGATGCCGTTGAACACCAGGGCGACGGTGTTGGTGACGTTGGCGGTCACCGGGGGCAGCCCTGCAACCAGAAGCGCGGGATAGGTGGCCACCGAGGCCAGACCAGCGATGCTCCCCGTGAGTCCGCCGAGGATGCCGGCCGCGACGAGAAGCAGCGTCTGCGACCACAACATTGGGCCCATTGTGCATCAGACCCTGTGGCTCCATGACGGCACCTCCTCTGCAAGCAAATGGCATTCTGATAATTGCGTAGGTAATTGACTTTGCTGCCATGTCCGAGGATGTTTACTGCACGCGACGCCGATGCTGGGCCGTCGTCGAGCTGGGACACGCTAATGCGTTCTGCTAGTCGGATTTTCACCGTCGGTGTGAATAACCGCCATCCCTGGGATGGCCGGTATGTAATTTCGCGGTGCGCATTTCGCCGACGTTGCGGCAGAACCTGGTACGGCAAACTCCGACTTCATACTGCTTGCCGCTGCGCAGCGCACCGGGCTACTATCGCCGACGTGCCGAAACGACTCGTAGTAGCAACCCGCAGCGGGGTCTGATCCAGACCGACCCCCCGCTGTGGGTCGTTGCTCGTTCGTCGGTCGCTCTCCTCGACCACAAGGCCGGCACATCATGAACTCTCCGATCGCCACGATCGCACCGCGCGACGCGTCCTCGTTCGCCGCCCACGTGGCGGGTCGCGTTCCAGCGCCGCTGCGCACCAGCGCAGACAACCGCAGCTACGACGACTTCGTCGCGGAGTTCGCGCCGACAACCGGCCCGGTCCGGCTGGGCCAGTGGGCCTGCGCCGAGGCGGACCGCCCTTCGACCCGGTGGGGACCACAGGCACAGACCTACCGGGCCACCCTGGCGCTGGGCGACCGCATAGCGACCGCGCAGGCGAGCGCTTGCGGTCCCGTCGCGGCGCTGACCGCCATGCTCCACGAGCGCGGCGTCGCGGTGGAGATGACCGCGTTCCACCAGCGCGCCGCGGGCAGCGACATCGCAACGTTCATCCAGGGCGGCAACGGCACCCGCGTCGAGTGGGCTCTGGGCGTGGCACCAGATCCCGTGCAGTCGGCCCTGCGGGCCGTCGTCGCCTGCGCGAACCGCCTTCTGGCCTGACGGGACGGGCTCAGCGCAGGGGGCGCAGCACGATCGGCATCCCGTCGAGGGGCACGGGCATGCCGCCGTAGTCGTAGCGCGGCGTGTACCCGGACTTGGGGAGCTCGAGACGGTACCGGGTGAGAAGCCGGTGCATGACGGTCTTGATCTCCAACTGTCCGAACACCATGCCGATACACTTGTGCGCACCGCCGCCGAACGGGGCGAACGCGTAGCGGTGCCGCTTGTGCTCGTTGCGGGGCTCCGAGAAGCGCGCCGGGTCGAACTTCTCCGGATCGGTCCACAGCTCGGGCAGCCGGTGATTGATCGACGGCCACGTCACCACGGGGGTGTCGGCGGGCAGGTAGAAGCCGAGCAGCTCGGTGTCGCGGACGGTCTGGCGGAAGTTGAACGGCAGCGGTGTCTGCATCCGCAGTGACTCGTTGACCACCAGATCGTAGGTCTCGAGCTTCTCCAGCGCCTCGATGTCGAGCGGGCCGTCACCGATGCGCTGCGACTCCTCGCGCAAGCGATCCTGCCACTCGGGGTTGGCAGCCAGGTGATAGGCCATCGTGGTCATCGTCGAGGTGGACGTGTCGTGGGCCGCCATCATCAGGAAGATCATGTGGCTGACGATCTGATCGTCGGTGAAGCTGGCGCCGTCCTCGTCCTGCGAATGGCACAGCACGCTGAACATGTCGGTGCTCTCCGAGCGGCGCTTCTCACCGATGCGGCTCGTGAAGTAGCGCTCGAGGGTCTCGCGTGCCTTGATGCCGCGCCACCAGGTCAGCGGGGGCACCGGCTTGCGGACGATCGCATTGCCGGCGCGGGTGGTGGTGGTGAAGGCCTGGTTGATCGTCGTGACCAGTTCGCGGTCGGTGCCGGCGGGGTGGCCCATGAAGACCTCCGACGCGATGTCGAGGGTGAGCTCCTTGATGGCGGGATAGAACAGGAAACGCGGGTCGTCGGCGACCCAGTCGTTGCTCAGTACGCGCGTGGCCACCGAGTCGACGTGGGGGACGTAGCCGGAGAGCCGGGTGCGGGTGAACGCCTCCTGCATGATGCGGCGGTGGAACAGGTGCTCGTCGAAGTCCAGCAGCATCAGCCCGCCGTCGAAGAACGGTCCGATGATGGGGTCCCAGGCCCGCTGGGAGAAGTCCTTGTTGCGGTTGGTGAACACGGCCTGGGTGGCATCGGGGCCGAGGGCCATCACCGCGGACAGCGCCGGGGATTGCGAGTAGAAGATCGGACCGTGCTTGCGGTACTGCTCGACGATGAAATCCGGTCCGCCGCGGAACGTCTCGATCATGTGACCGATGATCGGCAGGCCGGAGTCGCCGGTGATGGCCTTCAGCCCGCTACCCGCCGGCGGCTCGGCGAAGACGAAGCGGTCCCATTCCTTGTTCTTGAGGCGTTTCTCGACAGCACCCATTCCCGGCATCGTCACGGGCGTGGGCTTCAGACGTCGTTTGGCCTGGTCGATCCAGTATTCGGTGGCGCTGATCGTCGGCATCCTGGCACTCCTGAATGAGGGTGACTGTGGTCGATATCACTGCAGACCATCCTGTCGGACCCACTTGACGGCTGTCAAGTTTGGCGGAGTTTGTGTCCTGCGCATCGCGATGCCAAGGTTGTTGGCCATGACCGCCGATCCTGTCAGCAGCGATCCCCGCCGAACTCGCGGTGACCGCCAGCGGGAGGCCATCATCTCCGCGGTGCGTCAGCTGCTGCAGGAACGGTCGTTCGCCGATCTGTCCGTCAGTACGATCAGTGAGCGCGCCGGCGTGGCTCGGTCGGGCTTCTACTTCTACTTCGATTCCAAGTACGCCGTGCTCGCCGTGATCGTGGCCGAGGCGATGGCCGAACTGGACCAGCTCACCCACGACTTCGCTCCGCGCGAGCCGGGGGAGTCGCCGTCGGCCTTCGCCAAGCGAATGGTCGGGTACGCCGCAGCGGTGTTCGCGTCGAACGACCCGATCATGAGTGCGTGCAACCTCGCCCGCAGCACCGACGCGCAGATCCGCGAGATCATGGACGACTTCCAGGACACCGTCGTCAACAAGATCGTCGGACTGGTCGAACAGGATGCGGGGCGGCGGCCCGTGTCCGACGATCTGACCGCGCTGGTGCGGACGTTGGTCGCCGTCACTTCGATGACGCTCGCTCGCGACAGTGCTTTCGTCGGACGCGACACGGAGCCGGGCCGCGCTGTGGAGATCGCCGAGCGGTTGTGGCGTCACGGACTGTGGGGCGGAGACGACCTGTCGGATCGGTGAGGCCGACTCCGCCGGTAAGGTCCGTGCCATGGGATTCGGCGACGGTTTTGCCGGCAAGCGGTGCCTGCTCACCGGTGCGGCGAGCGGAATCGGACGCGCAACCGCACTGAAACTGGCCGCCCAGGGCGCCGAGCTCTACCTCACCGACCGCAATGCCGACGGATTGGCCGCCACCGTCTCCGATGCCCGGGCGCTGGGTGCGGTCGTCGCGGCGCACCGCGCGCTCGACATCACCGACCTCGACGCGGTCACGGCGTTCGCCACCGACATCCACACCGCGCACGGCGCCATGGACGTCGTGATGAACATCGCGGGTGTATCCGCGTGGGGCACTGTCAGTAAGCTCACCCATCAGCACTGGAAGTCGATGATCGACGTCAACCTGATGGGGCCGATCCACGTCATCGAGACATTCGTGCCGCCGATGGTGGCGGCCGGGCGCGGTGGCCACCTCGTCAACGTCTCGTCGGCGGCCGGTCTGGTGGCCCTGCCGTGGCACGCGGCGTACTCGGCCAGCAAGTACGGCTTGCGCGGCCTGTCCGAGGTGCTTCGCTTCGACCTGGCGCGCCACCGTATCGGTGTGTCCGTGGTGGTGCCCGGCGCCGTGAAAACCCCTCTGGTGCAGTCGGTTCAGATCGTCGGCGTGGACCGTGAGGATCCGCGGGTGCAGTGGTGGACAGACCGCTTCGGCGGGCATGCGGTGTCACCGGAGAAGGCGGCCGACAAGATCCTGCGAGGCGTGGTGCGCAACCAGTACCTGATCTACACGTCGGTGGACATCCGCGCGCTGTACTTCGCCAAGCGATTCTTCTTCGGTCCGTACGCGTTTGCGATGACACGGGTGAACGTGCTGTTCACCCGGGCGCTGCGGCCGCCGGCCCGGCGCCGCTGAGCCTCAGCGGCGCCCCCAGTCCCACGGCGGAGTGGTCAGCAGGTCCTGGCCGTCGATCGTGGTCTCGCCCCAGTCCTTCACGAGTTCTATTTCGGTGGTCTCGTCTTCGCCGACCGACGCCGCGGCGAGCCGCTCTCGAAGTGCTGCGGAATGGGTCACGACGATCACCTGGGTCGTCGCGGCGGCTGCGCAGATCAAATCGGCAAGCGGGGGGAGCAGGTCGGGGTGCAGTGAGGTCTCGGGTTCGTTGAGCACCATCAGCGACGGCGGCTGCGGACTCAACAGCGCAGCTGTCCAGAGAAGGAAACGCAGTGTTCCATCGGAGATCTCGGCGCTGCGCAGCGGCCGGAGCATGCCGCGTTGGTGCACACGGAGGTCGAACAGTCCGTCGGTGACCGATACCGAGACCGTCGCGCCGTCGAACGCGGCGGCGACGGCGTGATCGAGGTCGTCGACGCCGGTCTCCGCGATCGTCTGTATCGCCGCTGCCAGATCCGAGCCGTCATCGGCGAGGACGGGGGTGCGTGTTCCCACGTGGGGCCGCCGTGCGGGGGCGTTGGCGTCGGCGCGGAAACCGTCGTAGAACCGCCAGTCCCGCAGCCGTTCCCGAACCATGACGAGTTCGGGTGCGGCGCCGGCCCATTCGGCGAGCACGCTACGGTGCGCGGGCAGGTTACGCGACAGTTCGTCGAAGCCGCGACTGTCGTCGGAGGCGACCTCGACCATCCCTCGCACGCGACGCACCAGTGTCGTGGTCGGGCGGGCGACCGGGCCGGCGAAGACCAACTCGCGTTTGATCTCCGGGTCGCGGGTGAACGCCGAATCGACCGCCTGGGGCAGGCCGAAATCCACCAGGTAGCCGAAATCATCGGCGGCATAACCCAGTTCGATGGACACCGAGCGGGTGCGCGGCCCACCCTGGGCGGCGCCGGTGCGTCGCGCGCCGGCGAGATGTTCAGGCCCGGCCCACAGCGCCGATTCGACGCCGCCCTCCCGGGCGAAGGAGCCGATCACCTCGCCGCGACCACAGTCGGCCAGCAGACGCAGCGCCCGGTAGAGCGAGGACTTGCCGGTGCCGTTGGCGCCCGTGACGACGGTCAGCCGACGCAGGGGCAGTACGAGATCTCGAAGTGAGCGGTATCCGCGAACCGCGACGGTCTGCAACATCGGAACCGACGCTAGTTCCCGGCACCGACAGGGGCTCCGCCGGTTGCCATGTCGCTCATCGACAGCTCCAGGCGGACGCCGAGGAGTCGCACCGGGCGCTCGAGGTCGAAGTCGCCCAGTAGGGCCAGCGCGGTGGCGACCACGGTGTCGGAGTCGACGGTCGGTGCCGGCAGCGTGCGGATCTTGGTGCGGGTGTAGAACGTCGCGGTCCGCACCGTCACCGCCACCCGGATCACCACCCGCTGTTGCTCGACGATCTCGGCCAGCGTCTGCTGCGCGAGGTCGGTGATCGCGGCGGCCATGTCGGACCGATCGGTGAGGTCCTCGGAGAAGGTGACGACATGACTGCGGGAGCGCGGTATCCACGGGGCGGCACTGACCGTCGTGTCGCCACCGCCTTTGGCCAGGAGCAGGATCCACAGGCCGGTGGTCGGGCCGAAGGTCGCGGTCAGAACCTGGGCGTCGGTCGCCGCCAGCTCGGCGACAGTCGTGATGTCCATCGCAGCAAGCTTTTTGGCCGTCTTGGGACCGATGCCCCACAGCGCGTCGACGGGTCGGTCGCCCATCGTCGCCATCCAGTTCTCGTCGGTGAGTGCCGCGATCCCGCCGGGCTTGCCGAAGCCGGTGGCCACCTTGGCTCGCTGCTTGTTGTCGCTGATGCCGACCGAACACGTCAGCCCGGTCTCGGCGGCGATCGTCTCCTGGATGCGTCGGGCCAGCGCGAACGGGTCGGCCTGCCCTGCGTCGACGTAGGCCTCGTCCCAACCCCACACCTCGACAGGGAGGCCGAGATCGCGAAGCGCGGTCATCAGCCGCTCGGAGGCGGCGTCGTAGGCATCGGGATCGGACGGCAGGAACGTGGCCCCGGGGCAGCGTCGCGCCGCCACCCGCAGCGGCATCCCCGCGCGCACGCCGTGCGCGCGCGCCTCGTACGACGCGCAGGTGACCACCTTGCGGGCCTCTGTCGGATCGCCGTTGCCCCCGACGATGACGGGCAGCCCGACCAGGTCGGGGCGGCGCTGCAGTTCGACCGAGGCGAGGAACTGGTCGGCGTCCACGTGCAGAATCCACCCACCGGATCGTCCCCGGACGGTCATGTCCCGCAGATCTTGCGGGCCAGCGTCTCCCATGAGTCGCCCAGCTGGTCCAGCGTGCGGCCACGGTCGGTGGTTTCGTGGCGGACGTAATCGGCGTCGAGGAGTGCCAGCAGCGCGGTGGCCTGGGCGTCGAGGTCACCGGTGGTGCCGGCCTCCTCGAGCAGTACGCGGACGTGGCGATGGTGCAACATCATCGGCGCGTTGAAGCGCATCTGGGGGTCCCGGCCGACGTCGGAGAGCAGGGCGTGGTGGCTGTTGACGAAGCACAGCCGTTCGCGGCCGTAGGCGATCAACCGGTCCAGCGGGGCGGCGCCGGGACCCAGCGGCGGCGGACCGAACAGGATGGCCTGCTGCTGGGCCTTCTCGTCCTCGTCGAGCAGCACGATCATCAATCCGGCGCGACTGCCGAACCGGCGGAACAGCGTCCCCTTTCCGACGCCGGCGGCCGCGGCGATGTCGTCGGTGGTGACGGCCTCGGCGCCGTGCTGGGCCACCAGGCGACGTGCAGCATCCAGCAGCAACGCGCGGTTCCGCGCGGCGTCACCCCGCTCAGGGGGGCCGGAATCGCTGACCGACAGCGTCGTCAGCCCATCAGAGCCGCTCACCTGGCAACTCTAACTCAGCGGGAATTAATCGGACCGTGGTCCGGTTACACTGCGCAAGTATCGAGGTCGACGATCACCGAGAACTCAAAGGAGATGACATGGCGCCGAGCACGGTTCTGGTCCTGGTGGGCAGCTTGCGGAAGGAGTCGATCAACCGGCAGCTGGCCGATCTGGCGGCCGAGACGGCACCCGAGGGGGTCACGCTGCAGCGGTTCGATCGTCTCGGCGAGCTGCCGTTCTACAACGAGGACATCGACAGTGCATCGGAGCCTGAGTCGGTGCCGGTGCCGGTGCCGGAGCCGGTCGCGGCGCTGCGGGAGGCGGCGGCCGGTGCGGACGCGGCACTGGTCGTCACCCCCGAGTACAACGGGAGCATCCCGGGCGTGCTCAAGAACGCGATCGACTGGCTGTCGCGGCCGTACGGCAACGGCGCCCTCAAGGACAAGCCGGTCGCTGTCATCGGTGCCGCTCTGGGCCAGTACGGGGGCGTGTGGGCCCACGACGAGACGCGCAAGTCGTTCGGGATCGCCGGGCCGCGCGTCGTGGAGGATCTCGAATTGTCGCTGCCCGCGGCGTCGCTCGACGGCAAGCATCCGCGGGAGAGTGCAGAGGTCGTGGCCAAATTGCGCGACATCGTCGGCAAGCTGGTCGCCGAGATCGGCTGAGTCACACGTCACCGACGCCGCCCGGCTTTGCTCCCTATGCAAAGCCGGGCGGCGTCGTTTGCTGAAGTGTCGTCGGCCTTGCTCCGGAAATGCCGGTGTTGTCGGTGGGTGCTGGTAGACCTGTCGCATGGATGCGCTAGGCCCTTCATGTGATCTGCGACACGCCAGAATCGCCGCGACACACCGCGGTGACCAGGCAAAATTCCAAACGTGTTATTACGATCATCTTGTGTGTGCTCTACTAACGAGGCACAACATCTAGTGCCCTAGGGTGGAGAGCGACGAGAGACGCGATCTGCGCTCGGCGGGGTTCCGGGGGGAAGTTCCCCTCCCGGATCGACGTTGAGACCAGGGAGGGTGAATCGCCCGGCCGGCTGGGGTGCGTAGTGACCAGGAAAACGCCCGTTGTTGATGAAAACTTTCGCTGAGGGAGCCCGCAAATGACTGTCACCGTGTACACCAAGCCGGCTTGTGTGCAGTGCAACGCCACGTACAAGGCACTCGACAAGGCGGGCGTGGCCTACGACGTGGTCGACATCAGCGTGGATTCGGAAGCGCGGGACTATGTGATGGCCCTCGGCTACCTGCAGGCGCCGGTCGTCGTGGCCGGTAACGACCACTGGTCGGGGTTCCGTCCCGACCGCATCAAGGCGCTCGCCGGCGCATCCGCCGTCACCGCCTAGAGACCCCTGTCCGACGAATCGACCGAGAGGAGCAGAGGCGTGAGCAACCTCGTCTACTTCTCGAGCGTGTCGGAGAACACGCATCGGTTCGTGCAGAAGCTGGAACTGCCCGCCATCCGGATCCCTCTCAAGGAGCGCATCCAGGTCGACGAGCCGTACGTGCTGGTCTTGCCCACCTATGGCGGCGGGCACGCCAACGGCCCCGATCCCGATTGCGGGGGATACGTCCCCAAACAGGTGATCGCTTTTCTCAACAACGAACACAACCGGTCGTTGATCCGCGGCGTCATCGCCGCGGGTAACACCAATTTCGGCGCCGAATTCGGTTACGCCGGGGTCGTCGTCTCACGTAAGTGCGGCGTCCCGTTTCTCTACAGGTTCGAACTCATGGGGACGACGGACGATGTGTTCGCCGTTCGCGCAGGATTACAAGACTTCTGGAAGGACCAGACGTGCCACCAACCGTCACAGCTGCAGAACCTGTAACCACCGGCGTGCACGCGCTTCCGGGCGAGATGGACTACCACGCCCTGAACGCGATGCTCAATCTGTACGACGCCGACGGCAAGATCCAGTTCGACAAGGATGTGCAGGCGGCGCGGGAGTACTTCCTGCAGCACGTCAACCAGAACACGGTGTTCTTCCACAGTCAGGACGAGAAGCTCGATTACCTGATCGAGAAGGAGTACTACGAGCGCGAGGTGCTCGACCAGTACTCGCGCAATTTCGTCAAGACGCTGCTGGACCGCGCGTACGCCAAGAAGTTCCGGTTCCCGACGTTCCTGGGCGCGTTCAAGTACTACACCTCCTACACGCTCAAGACGTTCGACGGGAAGCGCTACCTCGAGCGCTTCGAGGACCGTGTGGTGATGGTGGCGCTGACGCTGGCGTCCGGCGACACCACGCTGGCCGAGAAGCTGGTCGACGAGATCATGGACGGCCGCTTCCAACCGGCCACCCCCACGTTCCTGAACTCGGGCAAGAAGCAGCGCGGCGAGCCGGTGAGCTGCTTCCTGCTGCGCATCGAGGACAACATGGAGTCGATCGGTCGCTCCATCAACTCGGCACTGCAGCTGTCGAAGCGCGGTGGCGGAGTGGCGTTGCTGTTGAGCAACATTCGCGAGCACGGCGCGCCGATCAAGAACATCGAGAACCAGAGCTCGGGCGTCATCCCGATCATGAAGTTGCTCGAGGATTCGTTCTCCTACGCCAATCAGCTGGGTGCCCGCCAGGGCGCCGGTGCGGTGTACCTGCACGCCCACCATCCCGACATCTACCGGTTCCTCGACACCAAGCGCGAGAACGCCGACGAGAAGATCCGCATCAAGACGCTGTCGCTCGGTGTCGTCATCCCCGACATCACGTTCGAGCTGGCGAAGAAGAACGAGGACATGTACCTCTTCTCGCCCTACGACGTGGAGAAGGTCTACGGCGTCGGTTTCGCCGACATCTCGGTGACCGAGAAGTACTACGAGATGGTCGACGACGCGCGGATTCGCAAGACCAAGATCAAGGCACGCGAGTTCTTCCAGACCCTCGCCGAGCTCCAGTTCGAATCCGGCTACCCGTACATCATGTACGAGGACACGGTGAACCGGGCCAACCCGATCGACGGCAAGATCACCCACAGCAACCTGTGCTCGGAGATCCTGCAGGTGTCCACGCCGTCGGAGTTCAACGACGACCTCTCGTATTCCAAGGTCGGCAAGGACATCTCCTGCAACCTCGGCTCGCTGAACATCGCCAAGGCCATGGATTCGCCGGACTTCGCGCAGACCATCGAGGTCTCGATTCGCGCGTTGACCGCGGTCAGCGACCAGACGTCGATCACGTCGGTGCCGTCGATCGAACAGGGCAACAACGAATCCCACGCCATCGGTCTGGGGCAGATGAACCTGCACGGGTATCTGGCCCGCGAGCGGATCTTCTACGGGTCCGAAGAAGGCGTGGACTTCACCAACATGTACTTCTACACGGTGCTCTACCACGCGCTGCGGGCATCGAATCGCATTGCGATCGAACGGGGTCGGGCGTTCGGCGGGTTCGAGCGCTCCAAGTACGCATCGGGGGAGTTCTTCGACAAGTACACCGACCAGGTGTGGGAGCCGTCCACCGACAAGGTGCGGCAGATCTTCGCCGACGCCGGCATCCGGATCCCGAACCAGGACGACTGGAAGCGGCTCAAGGAGTCGGTGCAGGAGCACGGCATCTACAACCAGAATCTGCAGGCCGTTCCGCCGACCGGGTCCATCAGCTACATCAACCACTCGACCAGCTCGATCCACCCGGTGGCGAGCAAGATCGAGATCCGCAAGGAAGGCAAGATCGGTCGCGTTTACTACCCGGCGCCGTATCTGACCAACGACAACCTGGAGTACTACCAGGATGCCTATGAGATCGGATACGAGAAGATCATCGACACCTATGCCGCGGCCACGCAGCACGTGGATCAGGGGCTGAGCCTGACGCTGTTCTTCAAGGACACCGCCACCACGCGCGATGTGAACAAGGCGCAGATCTACGCCTGGCGCAAGGGGATCAAGACGCTCTACTACATCCGGCTACGGCAGATGGCCTTGGAGGGCACTGAGGTGGAAGGTTGCGTCAGCTGCATGCTGTAGCTGACGCCCGACCACAGTGCGGTGTCATACGCGACACGCCGCGACGGGCGTATGACACTTCACTTTCGGCGGTCAATCGCCGGCGGCCTGCTCCGCGCGCAACGCCTTGAGCCGTCGTTCCTCGCGCAGCACGTTCTGGTAGCTCTCGCGTTCGGCCACCAGCCAGTCCGGCTTGTCGGCCAGCAACGCGTCGATCTGCTCGGTGGTCAGCGCCTCGGTGACCCCGCCGCGGGCCAGCCCCGCGATCGACACACCGAGCTTGGCCGCCACCAGGTTCTTCGGGTGCGGGCCGTTCTTGCGCAGCTCCTGCAGCCATGGCGGTGGATCGGCCTGCAGCGCCGCGAGCTCGTCGCGGGTGATGGCGCTGCTCTGGAAGTCCTCGGGCGTCGCCGGCAGGTAGACGTCCAACTTCTTGGCCGCCGTGGCGGGCTTCATCGACTGCGAATTGGGCCTGCTCATGCCGCTCAGGGTATCGGTAGCCTGAGGCCGTGCATCCGCCCTCGCTCACCGTCGGTTACGTCCCAGGAGGGACGCCGGCGAAATGGGCTCGTAAGTGGGCGCAGCGCCATCCGCGAGTCCGGCTCGAGCTCACGACGATCCCCGCGGCCGACGCCGCCGACGCGGTGCGCGCCGGTGCCGTCGACGTCGCGGTGCTCCGCCTGCCCACCGACACCGTAGGGCTCGCGGTCATTCCGCTCTACGAGGAGACCACCGTGGCCGTCGTCGCAGCGGATCACCTGCTGAGCGCCGCGGACGAGATCACCGCCGCCGACCTCGCCGACGAACCACGGCTCGTGCCTCACGACGACGTCGTCGACTGGCCCGACGCACCCGGTGACCCCGCCGCCCATCGACCCGAGAACACCGCAGCGGCAATCGAACTCGTCGCCGCCGGAACGGGCGTGCTGATAGTCCCGCAATCGCTGGCGCGGCTGCACCACCGCCGCGACGTCACCTTCCGGCCCATCGCCGACGCGCCCACCTGTGCCGTCGCGCTCGCCGTGCCCGAGGGGCCGCAATCGGCACTCGTCGACGATTTCATCGGCGTCGTTCGCGGCCGCAAGCCGGGCTCCTCGCGCGGTCAGACGGAGCCGGCCCCCAAGCGGACCGCGCGCGAGAAGACCTTGGCCAAGCAAGCCGCGCGGGCCGCTGCGGGCAAGGTCGCCCGCAAGCCCGACAAGCCCGTCAAGCCGGGCAAGCCCGGCAAGCCGGGCCGCCGGGGTCGCTGACGTCGGGCGCGCACTCAGACCATCGGCGCGCGCGACGCGGTGAGGCCTGCGACGAGCAAGCCGACCACCCGGCGTGCGTCATACCGCTCATCCTTCTCCGCTCCGACACACAAATTGCCGACGCCCCTCAGGAATTCATACGCATCGACGTCTGCCCGGATCTCGCCCGCGACGGCTGCCTCCTCCAGCAGTCGGGTCGCGACGGGCAGTAGACGGTCGAGAAAATAGGTGTGCAGAGCCTCGAACTGGGCGTTGTCCGACTGCAGGGCCGCTGCCAGGCCGTGCTTGGTGACGAGGAAGTCGACGAACATGTCGATCCACAGTTGCAGCGCCGTATATGGCGAATGCTGTTGTAGCAGAGCGCTTCCCGCCACAGCGCAGCCCTCCATCTGATGCCGGAAGACGGCGATGACCAGGTCTGCCCGAGTGGGGAAATGGCGGTAGATGGTGCCCACGCCGACACCGGCGCGGGCGGCGACGGCCCGCACGGGTGCCTCGACGCCGGACTCGACGAAGGCCGCTGCGGCGGCGTCGAGCAGGGTGCGCTCGTTGCGCCTCGCATCGGCCCGCTTGCGTGGCCCCTCTGCCTCGGCCATGGCCCTCCCTCGTCGGGGTTGCGAAAACGGAACATCGCTCCGTATCGTTCGAACGGGAACAGTGTTCCGTTTCCGATCATGCCAGCCCGACCGGGCCACGAGACAAAGGACCGACGCCGTGTCGCACCCAGAGTTCGGACTCATGACCGCCCCGCAACAGGTCGACTACCGCGACGTACTGCGGGTGTGGCTCGAGGCCGATGGCGTGCCCGACATCGCCTCGGCGTGGTTGTTCGACCACCTCCTGCCGATCGCGGGCAGCCTCGACGGCCCGATCTTCGAGGGATGGACTCTGTTGTCGGCGCTTGCCGCGCAGACCGAGCGATTACGGGTCGGGCTGCTCGTGACAAGCAACCGCTTCCGGCCTCCGGCAATGCTCGCGAAAATCGCGACGACGGTCGACGTGGTGTCCGCCGGGCGGCTCGACTTCGGGATCGGCGCCGGTTCGCGGCCCAGCCACCCCCTCGCTCGGCGTGAATACGACGCGCACGGCCTGCCGTACTCAGACGCCGACGATGCGGTGGCGAGCCTGGCCGAGGCCTGCGCCATGATGCGACGGCTGTGGACCGCTGATGCCCCATTCGACTTCGCCGGCGCCCACCACCGGGTGACCGGAGCGTTCGGCAACCCGAAGCCCGTCCAGCGGCCCCACCCGCCGATCGTCATCGGTGGCAGAGCCGCTGCGACACTGCGGGTGGTCGCCGAGCACGCGGACATCTGGAACATTCCAGGCGGTGACATCGCCGACGCCGCCGACCGTAGCGCGATGCTGGATCGCTACTGCGCGGACATCGGGAGGGACCCGGCCGAGATTCGCCGCTCCATCGCGTTGCCGGTGTCCTACGAGCGCCCCGCGGACACCCGGAAAGCAATCGTCGAAGCGGTCGATGCCGGCTTCGAGCACCTCGTGCTGATGCTCTCGGCGCCCTACCCGCAGGGCGTCGCGCGCTGGGTGGCGGACGAGATCATCGGTGCCTCGGTGCGCTAGATCGTCAGCGTGCCGTCGGTGTTGATCGTCCACGCCGGGTTGAGTGCCACCTCCCAGACGTGCCCGTCGGGGTCGGCGAAGTAGCCCGAGTAGCCACCCCAGATCACTCGTTCGGCCGGCTTGAGCAGCGTCGCACCCGCGGCGACGGCCTGCTCGAGCACGGCGTCGACGTCGGCTTCGGAGCGCTGATTGATCGCAATGGTGATGCCGCTGAACCGGCCGTCGACGGGATGGTGGGCGTCCTCGGCGAGATCAGCGCGGCCGAACAACGCCAACGCGATACCGGGCAGCTGATAGAACACCACGCCCTCGGGGGCGTCGTGGGGCTGCCAGCCCAGGCCGTCTTCGTAGAACCGGCGGGCCCGCGCGAGATCGTCGACACCGAGCGTGATCAAGCTGATGCGTTGCTCCATGTCGCGACGGTAACGCCGCACCCCGACAGGACCAGCTTTCGCACCTCGATCATCGATCGCAGCAACGACGACTGCACTAGCCTTACCTGAACGTCAAATCCTGTCGGGGGGGCGAGCACGTGTCACGCATCTTTCTCAGTCATTCGAGTCGAGACACCCGCGAGGCGATCGCACTCAAGCAGTGGCTGGTCGACCAGGCGCCCCCACTGGCAAACGAGATCTTTCTCGATGTCGATGCCCAGACAGGTCTTCAGACAGGCACGCGCTGGAAAGACGCGCTACGGCAAGCTAACAACAGGTGTGAGGCGGTCGTCTGCCTGCTCTCGCGCAACTGGGAAGCCTCCCACGAGTGCAAGGTCGAATACCGCACCGCCGAGAATCTCAACAAGCAGATCTTCGTCGTGCGTCTCGAACCGTCCACGGGGAACGACCTCACGTCAGAATGGCAACGCTGCGACCTTTTCGGCGACGGGCCCAAGACGTCGATCGATGTCGGTGACGGCGACCCGGTCGAGTTCTCCACCGCGGGGCTCTATCGCTTGCGCGACGGAATCCGGGGCGCCGGCATCGGAGCGGACTCGTTCGTGTGGCCGCCACCGGGGGATCCCGGCCGGGCGCCCTACCGCGGATGGGAACCGCTCGACGAAGCCGACGCAGCGGTGTTCTTCGGCCGCGACGCCCAGATCGTGCGCGCCCTGGACACCCTGCGCGGTATGCGATTGTCCGCCGTGACGTCGTTGTTCGTGGTCCTGGGACCGTCGGGCACCGGCAAGTCGTCCTTCCTGCGCGCCGGACTGCTGCCGCGGTTGCGGCGCGAAGACCGCAGATTCGTCGTGATGGACATCGTGCGCCCCGAACGTGACGTGCTCTCCGGGGACGCGGGCTTCGCGGCATCGATCTGCTCGACCCGCGCCCAGCTCGGTCTCTCAGCGCCCAGCCTCGGTGAGATCAAGGCGGCCTGCGCAGCGGGCGATGCGGCTGCGGTCGCGCAATGGGTGTCCGAGATTCGGCAGGTCGCGGCCGACAGACTGCTCGAGCGCGGTGACGACAGGGACGCTTCGGCTCCCACGCTGGTGCTGCCGCTGGATCAGGCCGAAGAACTGTTCAACGCCGAGACCAGCGACAGCGGGGAGAGGTTCCTGGCTCTGCTGCGGCAGGTGATCGACAGCGTCAACCGCGCCGACCTCGGGCTCCTCGTCGCGGCCACGATCCGCACGGACCGATTCGAGACCCTGCAGACGCACCCGCAATTGAGCGGGTTGGGTACCGCCCTGTTCGACGAACTCAAACCGATGCCGCCCACCCAGTTCAAAGAGGTCATCGTCGGACCCGCGGAACGCGCCAGCGGCAACGGGCGGCCCTTACGGATCGATCCCGAGCTGGTGGATCGGTTGCTGACGGACGCCGGAGTCGGCGCAGACACCCTGCCGATGCTGGCGTTGACCCTCGCGCGCCTCTACGCCGACTACGGGAGCACAGGCGAACTGACCTCCAGTCACTACGACAGCCTGGGCGGGATGCTGCGCGTGGTGGAAACCGAGATCGACCAGGTCCTGTCGCGTGACCCGAACGAGCGCACCCGACAACTTCAGATCCTGCGGCAGGCGTTCATCCCATGGCTCGCGACGATCAACCCCGACAGCGGGCAGCCCATGCGGCGGGTGGCGAAGGTGTCGGATCTGCCACCGCAGAGCCGCCCGCTGATCGACGCGATGGTCGCAGAACGGTTGATGGTCAAAGACGTTCGTGGTGGAACCCCGGTGGTCGAGGTCGCCCTGGAAAGCCTCCTGCGACAGTGGGGGCAGCTTGCGGCTTGGCTCCGCGAGGAGCACAAGGACCTGCGCGACGCCGACGACGTGATCCGCAGCGCCCAGTCCTGGCGAACGAGCGGACACGACCCCGCCTGGTTGCTGGAGGGCACCCGGCTCGCAGACGCCACCGTGCTGGCGAACAAACCGGAGTTCAGGCAACGACTCGCCGAGATCCACGACTACCTCGATGCGTCCCATGCGCGCGAGGCGCAACGCCGCGAGGCCGAGGAGCGCCGCCGTCAGGATGAGCTGGCCGCAGCCCAGGAACGAGCCCGCTACGCCCAGGAGCAGCAGGCGGTGGCCGAGCGCCACACCGCAACTCTGCGCAAGCGCAGCCGCGTACTGCGTGCCGTGGTGGCGGTCACCGCCATCGTCGCGGTGATCG
Organism: Mycobacterium sp. PSTR-4-N; assembly: GCF_022348085.1. Classification (GTDB taxonomy): domain Bacteria; phylum Actinomycetota; class Actinomycetes; order Mycobacteriales; family Mycobacteriaceae; genus Mycobacterium. The sequence goes on from NZ_JAKRFN010000004.1 coordinate 111,565, forward strand.
CCGCGATCGGTTTCGTTAGGGCGAACTCCGCCAGCAACGAAGCGCAGCGGCAGTTCCGCGAAGCGACGAGTGCCCGGTTGACCAGCGACGCCCTGGCGATGATGCAAGGCACCCGTGGGGGCACCGACACCCGGGCACTGCAGCAGCTGCTGGTCGCACGCGAGCTGGCGGCTACACCTGATGACTATGCGCTGACGACCATCGTCGAACAGGACGGCAACACCGCCAAGATCATCCCTGCACAGGGGCTCATGGTCGATGTCTCCTACAGTCCCGACAACAGACGCATCGCCGCTTCGGGGGTCGACGGATACGTGCGAGTCTGGGATGCCGATTCCGGGCAGCCGATCGGTGATCCGATGCCCGATCACACCGGCATGGCGCATGTGGCCTACAGCCCGGACGGTGATTCCCTGGTGACGGTCGACGGGGCCGGGACCATACGCATCTTCGCAGCGGACGGCTTGTCACTGACACACGAGATCGACAGCGACACCGAGATTCTCACCACGATCGCGTTCACCTCGGACGGTGATCGGTTCGCCACCGTGGGCGAGAATCGGGTGATCCAGATCATCGATACGGCCAGCGGTTCCGCAGTACGCGAAATCCCGAGCGGGCATGGCGAGTACGTGAGTGCGCTCGCATTCAGCCCCGACGGCCGCCAACTGCTCTCCGGAAGTGAGGACGGCACCCTGCAGATGTGGGACGCCGCGACAGGAACGGCGGTGGGGCCACGAATCGACGCCGGGGGCTTGGTCAACGATGTGGCATTTCGGCCCGACGGCCGTCGGTTCGCCAGCGGCGGCGATTCACTCATGCTCTGGGATGCCCAGACGCGCGAACCTGTCGGTGAACCGATGGAAGGTCACTTCAACTCGGTGACGGCGGTGTCGTTCAGTCCCGACAGCCAGGTGCTGGCCACCGGCAGCGCCGACTCCTCACTGCGGTTGTGGGACGCCGAGACCGGGGCATTCGAATGGAACGCCCTGTTCGGCCACGAAGGCAGAGTCTGGGGTATCCGCTTCAGCCCCGACGGTCGACACATCGCCAGCGCCAGCCGCGACGGCACGGTGCGCATCTGGGACCCGATGAAAAGCCAACCGCTGCTGGGGCACACCGCCGCAGTTCGCGACATCGGCTACAGCCCCGACGGCGAATTCCTGGCCAGCGCGAGCGAGGACGGCACCGTCCGGCTGTGGGATCCCGTCAGCCATCAGCTGCTGGGCCGACCCCTCGATGTCGGAGTCCCGTTGTACGCGTTGGCTTTCAGCCCGGACAGCACCCTGCTCGCGGCCGGTGGCGACAGCGGAACGGTCGTGGTGTGGAATCTGGGGTCGCGGCAGCAGGTCGGACGGTTCGAGACCAGCGAGAGGGCATCCGTGCGGACATTGCAGTTCAACCAGCACGGAAGTCGGCTCAGCGTGCTCGACTGGGCCGGCAACGCCAGCGTGATGGACGCCGGTTCCGGTGAACGAATCGGAGAGGCGATCCCCGACATCGAAGCGATCACCTTGTCACCGGCATGGGATCGCGCGGCAACCAGCCGCAGGTCCGAATACAGCGTGTACGTGTTGCCGATCGGCGGGGACGAGCAGTCGTCGCAGGTGACGTTGGAGGGCCACACGAACAGGGTGGGCAGACTCGTGTTCAACGGCGACGGAACCCTGCTCGTGTCCGCGAGCGACGACACCACGGTCCGCAGATGGAACCCGGGCACCGGGGAGACCATCGGGGAACCCCTCGCCGGGCACACCGACGAGGTGCTCGACCTCGCCTTCAGCCCCGACGGCTCCCGGTTGATCACCGGTAGCGCAGACACCACCGCCCGGCTCTGGGATGTCGCGACCGGTCGTCAGTTGGCAGATCCTTATGGCGGTCATCAACAACGGGTCACCAGCGTTGCGTACAACCCCGACGGTGCCGGCTTCGCGACCGCGAGCAACGACGCCACCATACGGGTGCACACCGCTTCCGCCTCGCCGAACGATCTGTGCGCCAAGCTCACCGCGAACATGAGCCACAGGCAATGGAACGAGTGGGTGTCACCGGACATCGACTACATGCCCGGATGCCCTGATCTCCCGATCGCACCGGACTGAGAGGTGACCATGCAGCACCGCACGCGCGACGAGCACCTCCTCGGCGATGGACCCAAGCGCATCCTCGCCCTCGACGGCGGCGGCATCCGCGGCGCGTTGACGCTCGGCTACCTCGCCCGCATCGAGGAGATCCTGCGCGACCGTCATGGCGGCGATCCTGATTTCCGGCTGTCCGACTACTTCGACCTGATCGGCGGGACGTCGACCGGCTCGATCATCGCGACGGGGCTGGCGCTCGGCTTCGCGGTCGACGAGCTGGTCGAGCTGTACCGCTCGTTGGGCGACAAGGTGTTCGACAAAGGCCTGCTGCGCTTCGGGCTGCTCGGTGCGAAGTTCCCGAAAGAGCCGCTGCTCGACGCCCTGGACCGGCACTTCGGTGACGTCACGCTCGGCGGTGACGAGGTGCGCACCGGGCTCATGGTGATGACCAAACGGCTGGACACGGGCAGTCCGTGGCTCCTGCACAACAGCCCGCGGGGCAGGTATTTCGCCGGCGACGATGGCAGCTATCCGAACCAGGATTTCTTGCTGCGCAACATCGTTCGCGCGAGCACCGCCGCGCCGCACTATTTCGAACCGGAGTTGCTGCACATCGCGCCGGGCACCTCCGGAGCCTTCGTCGACGGCGGGGTGAGTCCCTACAACAACCCCGCGCTGCAGATGCTGATGCTCGCGACGTGCGGCGGCTACGGATTGTCGTGGCCGTTCGGCGCCGACAGGCTGCTGCTGGTGTCCGCGGGCACCGGACTGCGCCCGGTGCAGATGCCGGCCACCGACGTCATGGACATGCCGGCGGTCGTCCTGGCCGCGCAGTCGATGCTGTCCATCATGGCGGACGCGAACTGGCTGGGACAGGCTGTGCTGCAATGGATGTCATCGAGTCCGACGGCGTGGTCGATCGACGGCGAAGTCGGGGATCTGCGCGACGATCGGCTCGGCGGTGGCCCCGACATGATCAGCTATCTGCGTTACGAGGTGGCTCTCGAGTCGCAGTGGCTCAGAGCCAATCTCGGGCTGAACCTGGATGAGGCCGCCTGCGACGAGCTGTACGCGATGGACAATCCGCGCAACCTCGCACAACTGTCCCGGATCGGAGTGGCCGCTGCGGCACGGCAGGTGCAGCCCGATCATTTCCCTGCCGCGTTCGACCTGTCCTGAGTCACCGGCTCGTAGCGACGCCGGAACTCGTCGCCGGGCACCGCCCAGACGTCGCCGTGGTCACCCTGCACGAGCCATGACTGGCCGGGTGCGGTGATCGACCCCTCCAGGGTCTCGACGGCCTCGCCGTCGCGCGCGGGCCGAGCGAGTACGGTGCCGGTGCGGCGCCAGCGTCGCCCACCGAGGTGGCGGTGGGTGGCGTGGAAGATGTCGTCACGCACCGACCAGGGCGCACCACCCGATTCCTCGCGCACTTCCCAGTCCCCGGCCTGCGCCGTCAACGTCGATCCGTCGGGTGCGGTCCACGTCCATCCGGCCGGGCGCTGCTCGGCGAGCACCGCGCCGGTTCTGCGATACGGCGCCCAGCCCGCTGCGGGCGCCGGGAGGGAGCGATATCCCAGTTCCCGCAACGTGATCAGCGTCGCGGCCAAACTGCGCAACGCGTCGTCGAGCAGTGCGGGCTCGGACGAGACCTGCGACCAGTCGATGAGTTTGTCGTGCACCTTGGTGCGGTCGTCACGGCGCGTTCCGAACCGCCAGCCGTGGCCGCGGTAGTACCGGCACCAGTCCTCGTGTTCGGCACGCGCCATCGCCTCGGCCGTGGGTCGGTCGAAACCCAGGCGACGCAACTGCTCTGCAGGTGGCCGGCCCTTCAGCTCGGCCGGTGTCACGCCGTCGAACGGGTGTCCCCAGCAGTTCCAGGTGTGCCCCCCGATCTTCTCGACGATCCACAACGCGTTGCGCACCTGTCGACGATTCGATTCGCGATAGAACTCGTCGAGTCGGTTCCACGGAACCGCGGTGGCTCCGGTGCCGGCATCGCCGACGTAGCGGTCGTGGATCAACGCCGCGGCACGTTCCCAGGCGTCGTGCGCCTGACCGCCGGGAAGGTCGAGGCTGAGTCGGTAGGTGTAGAGGCGCCCGACGACCGCGACCCGTTCCTGGGTGGCGTCGGCCAGAGGGTTGTGCACGTGGATCACGGTGTCGGGCAGGCGTGCTGCGATCCGGGTGGCCGTCGAGGTGTGCTCGGCGCTGTCGACGAACACCAGGGCTGTCGTCGTCGGATCGCCGCCGGCGATCAGTTCGCTCACCGTGTCGAAGGTGGGGTCGGCATCGACGGCGATGACGTCCGAGGCTCGGTCGGGATGGCCCAGTTGGTCGCAGGTGAATTCGTAGTCGCGTCGGTGCTGGATCGCATCGCCGGTGACCACGTGCAGGTCGGGGAGGTGTCCGCGGCCGCGGTACTCGAGTTCCAGTCGCCGGGTGAGCATGTCGGCGCAGAGCGCGGTGGTCAGCTGCGACGAGCCACACACCAGTAGTCGTTGCACGCGGGCACCCGTGAGGATGCGGTCGAGAAGGCGGCGTGCGGTCACCTCGTAGATTCCGACGGTGTCCGCCGCCCAGCGGTTGTGCGCGCCGCCGAAGTGCTGGGCTCGCCACGCCGCGGCTTGCCACGGGTCGTCGATCCGGACGATCAACGGGATTCGCTGCCGCTCGTCCCCGCCGTGCGCGGTGATCCACCGCAACCGCAGGAGGTTCGTCGACGGATCCGGCCCCAGCAGGTAGAGCCGGTCGATCTTGTGCCAGAGGGGCAGTGCGACAAGCGGTTCGGGCTGGTCGACAGCAACGGCGAGCACGCGGGCGCCGGCGGCGCGCGCGAGCGCGGCGAGGTCGCTGTCGTCGTTGTCGGTGATGACCACCGGCACGCGGCCCCGTCGCACCGTGTGCGCCACCGCCCGCACCAGAGGTAGCGAGTCCTCGTCGAGTCCGACCACCACGGTGACCGAGCGCGCCAGACGCACTCGGAGGCGGTCGAATCGGGACCGGAACAGCGCCATCGCGACGCCGACGATCGACATGAACAGCGCTGCCAGAGCGGAGATCTGGGCGATGTTGAGAGCCACCGGCATAGGAGAGGGGCAGCTGCCGCCGCTCAGGCTGCGGGCGGGATCGCCTCCTTTGACCAGGGCGGCCGTCCACAGCAGTGGGGTGAAGACGTCGGGATGTTGATCGTCCTGGCAGCGCCAGTAGGAGGCGATGCCCAGGACGGCCGTGCCGACCGCCAGCGCTGCGACGATGGCGACCGGAGCGTCCGACCGCCGGCCCGGCGAGCGGCGGGCGAGTGTCAGGCCGAGCAGGATCATGACCGTGACGACGATCCCGATGGTGACCGCGGAGTTCGGTGCCCCGAACCAGCGAATCCCCGTCGGCAACCGTTCGCGCAGTTGCGGCCAGGCGGCGATCACGGCCAGATATCCGAGCAGAACGCCCGTGAGTGCCCACAGTGCGGTGCGCGTCGCGGCGGCGCGGCCGACGACGCCGTTCGCCAGGCTGTTCGCGGGCCGCACGCCGGGGAGTCTAGTGATCGCGGGGTCGAGAGGGTGCCTGCTGGTGAAAACCACACCGCCGGGTGTGGACTGTCACTCCAACACCCGGCGGGGCGCCGACGTTGCGGCGGGGTGGTTTCAGTAGGTGTGCTGGGGGCCCTGGGCCTTCTTGTACAGAGCCTTGAGCATCCGGTCGCGGAAGAAGGCGTTGTCGATCAGCTTGATGCCGTTGTTGGCGACCGCGGGGATTCCCGCGAGTTTGTGGAAGTACCTGCCACGCTTGTACTCCCGGCCCCATGCGGCTTCCATGCGCTGGCCGTAGTTGGTGAAGTCGTCCGGGCCGCCGTTGGTCAGCGCGGCGATCGCGCACTCACCGGCTGCGAGTCCGGATTCCAGCGCTTTGGAGATGCCAGCGCCGGAGGCGGGCTTGCCTGCGCCCAGCGAGTCGCCGGTGAACAGCACTCCCGGGCGCCACGCCGGCCACGCCGTGAAGCCCATGGGCAGCCGCCAGGCGCGCACGCTCTTGTTCTTCTTCAGCTCCTCGATGGGCGGCAGGTCCCATTCGCGGGGCAGCGTGCGCAGGAAGTCGCCGAGGAACTGCGTCGCGTTGATCGACTGCCAGTTCTTGTAGCTGTTGACGTAGCCCAGGCCGATGTTGAAGATTCCGTTGCCCATCGGGAAGACCCAGCCGTATCCGGGCAGCTGGTCACCTTGGAACTGCAGCTTGAGATAGATGTCGAGGCTGTCGGAGTCCGCGCGGTTGGCCGGCATCTCCGAGCGGATCGCGATCGCCGAATAGCCGTTGTACTCGGAGTCGATCTTCAGCGCTCGCTTGATGGGGGAGTAGGCGCCGTCGGCGGCGATCACCGCGTCGCCGTAGACCTTCTCGCCGCTCTTGAGAACCACGCCGATGACGCGTCCGTTGGCGTCGACCTCCGGCCCGGCCACCTCTGCGCCTTGGCGCACCTCGGCCCCGGCGGATTCGGCGTGCTTGAGCAGCGTCGTGTCGAGGTGCTCGCGGCTGACGGTGTGTCCGTGGTTGGGCATACCGGGCCGGGTCGGGAACGACAGTTCCCAGCGGCTGGGGCTGTAGACGGTCACCCTGTTGACCCGGTGGTAGGTGGCCACCTCGTCGGCCAGTCCCATCTTCTGCAGGTAGCTCACGGCGCGCGCGGTCAGGCCGTCACCACACGGTTTGGCCCGCGGGAACTGTGCCTTGTCGAGCACCACCACGTTCGCTCCGGTCTGGGCGGCCTGCCATGCGGCTGCCGATCCGGACGGCCCCCCGCCTGCGATGACCAGGTCGTATCGCTGCGTCATATCTCTCGTCTCGTTGCGCGGCTGTCGCTCGAGATAGTACCGATTCCGGGGCTCGCCGCGCGGCACGGCCGTGATGATGTGTTCGTGACGCCCGCGCCGCGTCGCGCGGTCAGGGCAGGTCAGCCGTATTACACCGGGTAGAGTGACCGCGTGCGACGAGGGCCACGAGGGCGCGCAGCCGAAGAGCCGGGCGTCAAGGTGGACGCCCGCAGTGAACGCTGGCGCGAACACCGCAAGAAGGTGCGGTCCGAGATCGTCGACGCCGCGTTCCGGGCGATCGACCGACAGGGCCCCGAGGTGTCGCTGCGGGAGATCGCCGAAGAGGCGGGCACGGCCAAGCCGAAGATCTACCGGCACTTCACCGACAAATCGGATCTGTTCCAGGCGATCGGGCAGCGCATGCGGGACATGTTGTGGTCGGCCATCTTCCCGTCGATCAACGTCTCGACCGACCCGGCGCACACCATCATCCGCCGGGCCGTGGAGCAGTACGTGCGGCTGGTCGACGAACACCCGAACGTGATCCGGTTCCTGATGCAGAGCCGGTTCGCCGAAAGCGAATCGGCGATCCGCGCGGTGAACGAGGGCCGCGACATCACGCTGGCGATGGCCGACATGTTCAGCCACGAGCTGCAGGACATGGAGCTCGACGGTGCGGCGTTCGAGCTGGCCGCATTCGCCACGTTCGGGGCCGCTGCGTCGGCGACGGACTGGTGGCTGGGCGCCCAGCAGGACACGCCGCGACGGCTGCCTGCGGAGACGTTCGTCGACTATCTGACCACGATCATGCTCGGCTCGATCAACGGCACCTGCGAGGTGCTGGGCATCCGGATCGACCCGGATCTGCCGCTGCACGAAGGCGTCACGCGGCGGGAACAGGTCGCCTGAGGGCGGCCGCTCAGCAGCGCGGCGCGGACGGCCACGGCGACGTCGGCGCCGCATCGCTTCAAAAGCTGAATGTCGTTGCCCCATCGCCGATCCACTCCCACAGCTGCACAGTTCCACCGGCCTCTGCACCCTCGATGAAGGTGGCCGGGTCCAGCTTCTTGGCGTTGATGCACAGCGGACACACCAGGTAGCGCCCGCCGGCGCTGCGATAGCGCTCGATCAGCTCTGACAGCGGCGGGCATCCCTCACAGGCCGTGGCGACGGCAACGCCCGCCACCACCAGCCGGACGGCCTCTTTGGCCAGGAACATCATGGTGGGGCGCCCGGACTCCGCGGCGCCGACGGCGACCAGGAAGGCGACGGTCACCTTTTCGGGGTCCTCCAGTCCGGTGGTCACCGTCAGTGCGGCTTTGCGGTCGGTGTTCATCTCGTCTCCCTTGTGAGCGGTGTGCTGACACAGGGAACGTTAGGAATTCGTGGGTGTCGCGGAATCGGTGTCGACCGCCGACTTCGGGTGGGTGTTCGGCGGCGACGATGGCGGCCGGCACGCAGGTCAACGGCTGAGCAGGCGGGCGACGGCGGCCGCGCGGGCGGACCTGCCCGCCACGCCCAACTTCGTGTAGACGCTGGTCAGGTGACGCTCGACCGTGCGGATCGACAGGGCCATGGCGGCGGCGACTTCCGCGTTGTCCCGGCCCTGACTCACCAGGCGCAGGACCTCGAGCTCGCGGCTGGTCAGAGTCTGCAGGGCGGCAGGCGAGCTGGGTGGGTGCAGGCCCTCACCGGCGAGGAACGCGGTGACTTCGGTGACGAAGACCTCCCAGGCGGGCTCGTCGGCGAGGGTGATGTGGTTGGCGCTGTCGAGCGCGACGAGCCGCGCACCGCTGATCCGCGCCGCCAGCTCCCGCCCATCGGCGAACGGGTTCATGCGGTCGCCCCGAGCGTGGACCACCAGCGTCGGCGCGGTGATCCGGCTCAAGTGCGCACCCACGTCCACCTCCGCGCGAGCCGCGCGCGAACGCATCGCATTCTCCGTCGAGGTCGCCCGCGCCTGCAGGTCGTCGAGCCAACCGGCCTGAACTGGTGACGCGCCCGGGATCATCAGGTCGGTGAAGACCCGGCGGAACGTACTCTCGGGCCGCGCCCACCCCACTTTGATCAATTGCTGAAAAGCGTGTTCCAGGTCGACGGCCTCATCGTCACGGCGTGCCACGCCATAGGTGCCGTAGAGGATGAGGCGGCTCACGCGGTCCGGGTTGTCCGCGGTGTAGGCGATGGCCACCGGACCGCCCTGCGACATCCCGATCATGGCGCAGCGCGGTACCTCCGCCGCGTCGATGACGGCCGCCAGATCGGCGACGCGGGTGGGCAGACTGAAGTCGGTGACGTTCCAGTCCGACATGCCGAAGCCGCGCTCGTCATAGCGTATGACCGTCGCGATACTGCCCAGATCCCGCAGGAAGTGCTGCCACACCGGGCTCTCCCAGTCGAACTCCAGGTGACTGAGCCAGCACGTGGTGAGCAGCAGCGGTGGGCCGCTGCCGTGTATTGCGTACGCGATGCGGGTGCCGTCCGCACTGCGGCAGAACCGCACCTCCTGTGGCGGCGCGCCCGATGACATGGCGGTGAGCCTAATGACCGATGGCGTCCCCGAGGTGAGGATGCGACACGCCACCACAAGATGTGGCGTCGGAACCCGTTTTGCGACCCAACAAGTTGTACTGTCGGTGGCGGCCTGTAGAACAGCTCACACAGGTGAAATCCGGCGAAATGGGGTCCAGGTGTCCGAGGGAATGAAGCTGATCGACCGTGTCTCCGCGATCAACTGGAACCGCCTGCAGGACGAGAAGGACGCCGAGGTGTGGGAGCGCCTCACCGGCAATTTCTGGCTGCCTGAGAAGGTGCCCGTGTCCAATGACATCCCGTCGTGGAACACGCTGACGGCCCACGAGAAGCAGCTCACGATGCGGGTCTTCACCGGACTGACTCTGCTCGACACGATCCAGGGCACCGTCGGCGCGGTGAGCCTCATCCCCGACGCGCTCACGCCGCACGAGGAGGCGGTGTACACCAACATCGCGTTCATGGAGTCGGTGCACGCCCGCAGCTACTCCAACATCTTCTCGACGCTGTGCTCGACCGCGGACATCGACGACGCGTTCCGCTGGTCCGAGGAGAACCCAAACCTCCAGCGCAAGGCGGAGATCGTCATGCGCTACTACAAGGGCGACGAGCCGCTGAAGCGCAAGGTGGCCTCCACCCTGCTCGAGAGCTTCCTGTTCTACTCCGGGTTCTACCTGCCGATGTACTGGAGCAGCCGGGCCAAGCTCACCAACACCGCCGACATGATCCGGCTGATCATCCGCGACGAGGCCGTGCACGGCTACTACATCGGCTACAAGTTCCAGCGCGGTCTGGCGTTGACCGACGAGAACACCCGCCAGGAGCTCAAGGACTACACCTACGAGCTGCTGTTCGAGCTGTATGACAACGAGGTCGAGTACACCCAGGATCTCTACGACGAGGTCGGGCTGACCGAGGACGTCAAGAAGTTCCTGCGGTACAACGCCAACAAGGCGTTGATGAACCTGGGCTACGAGGCGCTGTTCCCGCGCGACGAGACCGACGTCAACCCGGCGATCCTGTCGGCGCTGAGCCCCAACGCCGACGAAAACCACGACTTCTTCTCCGGGTCGGGCAGCAGCTACGTGATCGGCAAGGCCGTGGTCACCGAGGACGAGGACTGGGACTTCTAGAACGCCCGCTACGACAGCGCGGGCTCGGCAACCGGGATGGTCGCGGTGATGCGGGTGCCCTCGCCTGGCGGGCTCGTCAGGGTGAGCGAGCCCGAGAGGGCCTCGACGCGGTCTCGTAAACCCATCAGACCCGAGCCGGCCCCGGCGGCGGCGCCACCGATGCCGTCGTCGCAGACCGACAGGCGCAGCGCCCGGTCCTCGAGCCTGGCCTCGATGGTGACCACCTCGGCCTGCGCGTGCTTGGCGGCATTGGTCAGCGCCTCTGCCGCGAGGTAATACGCCGCCACCTCCACGGACTCGGGCAGCCTGCGGTCCACCTCGACGGTCAGCTCGACCGGCACGGTCGAGCGGCGTGCCAGCGCCTTGAGCGCAGCCGGTAGTCCGCCTTTGGAGAGAACGGCGGGATGCATTCCGCGGGACAGCTCCTGCAGGTCCGAGTAGAGGTCTGCCAGGCCGGCCACCGCTGCGGACAGCTGATCGCGGAGGTCGTCGGTGCCGGCGGCCGCCTCAGCGGCGCGCAGCTGCAAGCTCAGCGACACGATTCGCTGTTGGGCGCCGTCGTGGAGGTCGCGCTCGAAGCCGCGGCGTGCCTCGTCGGCCGCCGCGACGAGCCGGGCCCGCGACGCGGTCAGCGCCGCCCGCGTTTCAGCGTTGGCGATGGCGGTGGAGATGAGATCGGCGAAGTCGCCGACATGGGCGTCGAGGTCCGCAGCGATCGCCTCGGAATCCAGACACCCCACCAGCAGCGCGCCGCGCACTGCGCCGTCCACGATCAACGGAACGCCCGTGGCCGACCGCACCCACAGGGCGCGCAACCGGTTCGCGATCGGGCCGGTCGCCTCGTCGTAGTCCTCGATCCGGGCCGGTGCGCTTAGCCGGCGAATCCTGGTGCTGACGCTGTCCCCGGCCATGGGGAGCCGCTCGCCCGGCGACAGACTGGGTTTCCCGGGCCGGTCGCATGCGGCGAGCACCACGCAGGTGTCGTCGGGTTCGAATCTCAGCAGTGTGACCTGATCGACGGCCAGGCTTCGCGCCAGCTCGGTGACCGCGACTCCGAAGACTTCCGGGGGATCGGCGCCGCGCGCGACCAGGGTGGCGACGCGACGCAGCGCGGCCTGCTGCGCAGCGAGGCTGTCGGCCTGCCGCCGGCGTTGCTCGGCCTCGGCTGCCCGCACCCGCGCCTGCCCGACCAGCGCGTTGGTGAGCAGTGCCAGCGTCAGGAAGATCGCCACCGCGGGCGCGAGGCTGTCGCGGCCCTCGAGATGCAGATAGGCGTACACCGCCGCGCTCGCGAACGACGTCGCGACGGCGAGGCCGAAACCCCAACCTGCGGAGACGACCAACACACCCAGCAGCAGTAGGGCCCCGAAAGCGTTCATGGGCGCAACCCGTTTGAGCGCGACGACGGCGAGAACCTCGGCGACGAGGAACGCGCAGGCCACCACGATGCCCGCCCCGAGCGGACGGGCTGTGGGTCGCACCACCACGGACAGCAGCGTGGTAGTGAGCGAACGCCAGGTCACCGGCCGATCGTAGTGGCAAGGATTCCCGTTAACCGGAATGCCGACGCGAGCGCGCGTAGGCACACTAGAGGGATGACCGGTGTGCGCTGTTTGATCGTCGATGACAGCTCGTCATTCCGCGACGCCGCACGTGCCATGTTGGAGCGCGCCGCTTTCGTCGTGGTCGGGACGGCGGCCGGCGCGCAGGAAGCGGTCGAGAAGGCTGACGCGCTCCACCCCGATGTTGCTCTGGTCGATGTGAACCTGGGCGCCGACAGCGGATTCGACGTCGCCGAGCGGCTTTCCGGCACCGCGGTCATCCTCACCTCGACCCACGACGAGCAGGATTTCGCCGACCTGATCGAGGCGAGCCCCGCGCTGGGGTTCCTTCCCAAACTGGCGCTCTCGCCGACGGCGGTGCTCACCATGCTGGGCCGCGTGGGTCAGCGGGATTCCAGGTAGAGGATCACCGCGCGGACGCGGCGGTGGTCGTCACCGGTCTCGGGCAGGTCGAGTTTGGTCAGGATGCTGCGGACGTGCTTTTCGACGGTGCCCTCGGTGACCCACAGACGGCGGCCGATACCGCCGTTGGACAGGCCCTCGGCCATCAGTGTGAGGACCTCGCGTTCGCGGGCGCTCAACGCGGCCAGCGGGTCGTTGCGCTTACGCGCACCGACCAGCTCGGCCACCAACGCCGGATCGACCACCGATGCGCCGTTGGCGACACGGTGCACGGTGTCGATGAAGTCGTCGACGTCGGTGACGCGAGTCTTGAGCAAGTACCCGATCGCGTGGCCACCGGCCAGCAGTTCCATGGCGTGGTCGACGTCGACATGCGCCGAGAGCACGACGATGCCGATCCCTGGTGCCTCCTCGCGGATCACCCGCGCGGCATCAAGCCCCTCCGTCGTGTGGGTGGGCGGCATCCGGATGTCGACGAGCACCAGGTCGGGCTCCTCGGTGCGGACCAGCCCGAGAAGAGCCGACGCGTCTCCTGCCTGGCCGACGACCTCCAGGCCCGAGCGTTGGAGCAGGCTGGCCAGCCCCTCGCGCAGCAGCACGTCGTCGTCGGCGATCGCGATCCTCAGAGCGCCCATGGTCTGACATTCTGACATCGAGCCGACATCGGCGTGGTCGCTGCGGTCTGGGTGCCAGCGGTAAGTGTGATGTCCGGTCAGCATCTACGCATCCCGTGACCGAATGCACGAGACTGGTGGCCATGCAGCGATCGATCGGTCAACCCGTGTCGCGAGTCGAAGGAAGGCAGAAGGTGACGGGCGCGGCGCGCTACACCGCGGACACTCCCGTCGACGACCCCACTTTCGCGGTCCTGGTGCAGGCCACGATTGCGCATGGCCGCGTAACCGCCGAGTCGATGGCCGCCGCGGCCGCCAGGGCCGCGAACGCGCCGGGGACCATCTTCGTGCTGACGCCGCTCAATTGTCCTCGATTGCAATCGATTCCGAAGGACATGACGTGGGATCTGCCGCTGGAGCGCCGCCCGCCGCTGTCGGATCTGACGGTTCAGCACGTGGGCCAGCACCTGGCGATGGTGGTGGCCGACTCACCGGAGAACGCCACCTACGCCGCGTCGTTGATGAGCTTCGACTACGAGGTGTCGCCCGCCCAGCTGAGCGCCCGGCAGGTGCTGGCCGAGCCGGGCGTCCCCGACGACGGCCCCGTCCGGCACGGCGTCTACCGGCCAGACCACTTCGTGAAGCTCGACGAGGAGAAGTTGCAGGACCACCGGGGTCCGGCGGACGAACCCGCCGGCGTCCGAGTCGAGTCCACCTACCGCACCCCGATCAACACCCACTATCCGATCGAGCTGTCGGCGACGGTCGCCAGGTGGGAGGGTGAGGACCTCGTCCTGCACGACAGCACCCGATGGATCACCGGCGAACGACGCGCGGTTGCGGCCTATCTGGGGATCGCCGAGGATCGGGTTCGGATTCTCTCGCCGCTGGTCGGTGGTGCGTTCGGCAGCAAGAGCTTCTTGTGGATGCACGTGGTGCTGTGCGCGGTGGCAGCGCGTGAGATCGGCCGGCCGGTCAAACTGGTGCTGACCCGCGATCAGATGTACACCTCGACCGGTCATCGGCCGCGCACCGAACAAACGGTGAGGCTGGTGGCCGACGACGCCGGCGCCATCACCAGCACCGAACACCACACCCTGACCGAGACCTCTACCGTTGCGCACTTCTGCGAGCCCGCCGGTCTGTCCACTCGGCTGCTGTACCGCTCACCACGAATGAGTGTGTCTCACACCGTCGCCCGCATCAACGCGCCCACCCCGTGCTTCATGCGCGGGCCGGGTGAGGCACCCGGCCTGTTCGCTCTCGAGGTCGCGATGGACGAGCTCGCCGCCGCGACGAACCAGGACCCGCTGTACCTGCGGATCGCGCATGTGACCGATCGTGACCAGACCAACGGAAAGCCGTGGTCGGCCGCCGATCTCGCACAGTGCTACCGGACCGGGGCGCGCCGGTTCGGGTGGGACGACCGACCGTCAGCACCGCGATCGTTGACGCGCAACGGACTTCCGATCGGATGGGGGATGGCCACGGCGACCTATCCGGGCCGGCGCATGCCGGCGAGCTGTCGGGTGCAGACGCTTCCCGACGGGCATGTGCGGTTCAGCGCCGCCACTCACGAGGTGGGCACCGGCGTGCGCACCGTCATGACCCAGGTCGCCGCCGACACCACAGGCCTGCCGCTGGATCGGGTGAGCTTTCATTCCGGCGATTCGTTCTTCCCCGACGCCCCCTACAGCGGGGCGTCGCAGACGACGGCCACCGTCGGCTCTGCTGTGTACGCCGCGGCCTTGGAATGGACGCGCCGGCTGGGCGGTCGGGCATTCCCCACCGACAACGTCACCCCCGAGCTGGCAGCAGAACTCACCTTCACGGCGACGAGCGACGGCGCACCGGACGGTGGCGCGGTCTCGCAGTCCTTCGGTGCGCACTTCTGCGAAGTCGAGGTCGACGAAGCGCTGGGTCGGGCGACGGTGACCCGCTGGGTGGCGGTGATGGACTGCGGGCGCGTGCTCAACCCGAAGCTGGCGGCCAACCAGGTGATGGGCGGCATCACCTTCGGGCTGGGCATGGCGCTGCTCGAACAGGTACCGCACGACCCCATGACCGGAGCGCCCCTGGGCGAGTACTACGTACCCACCCACGCCGATCGACCGGAATTCGACATCACCTTCCTCGAGCATCCCGATCACGAGCTCGATCCGATCGGTGTGCGCGGCATCGGGGAGATCGGCGCGTGCGGGGTGCCCGCCGCCATCGCCAACGCCATCCACCATGCCACCGGAAAACGGTTGCGCTCCCTACCCATCGTCGTGGAGGACCTGATGGAATTCGGTACGGAAGGACAGCTGTGAGCACCTGTGCGCATCGTGTCCAGCTCACCGTCAACGGTGCGCCGCACGAGATCGACATCGACATCCGCTCGACCCTGCTCGACGTGCTGCGGGAACGGTTGCTGCTGACCGGGACGAAGAAGGGGTGCGATCACGGCCTCTGTGGCGCGTGCACGGTCGAGGTGAAGGGCCGCCGGGTGTTGAGCTGCCTGACGCTGGCCGTTTCCATCGACGGCGCAGAAGTCGACACGGTCGAGGGGATCGCCGACGGGGACACCCTGGACCCGTTGCAGCAGGCGTTCATCGACCACGACGGCTTCCAGTGCGGGTACTGCACACCGGGTCAGCTGTGTTCGTCGCGGGCGGTGCTGCGCGAGTACGCCTCGGGTGATCTGTCGGCGGCGTCTTTCGAGGGACCGCACGAGGACGTGGTGTCGGGCCCGCCCCGGCTGACGGAGGCCGAGATCCGGGAGCGGATGGCGGGCAACATCTGTCGGTGCGGCGCGTATGCGAACATCGTCGCCGCGATCAGCAGCGTGCACGGGCAGCCATGCTGACCTTCACCTACCACCGCGCGGTGACGCTGGACGACGCGGTCGGGCGCGCTGCCGGCGGTGCGCGCTACTACGCGGGCGGTACGAACCTGCTCGATCTGATGAAAACCGGGGTCGAACATCCCGACGCGCTCGTCGATGTCGGTTCCCTGGCCCTCGATTCGCTGTACGCCACCGAGTCGGGTGGTGTGCACATCGGCTCGGGGGTGTCCAACAGCGCGGTCGCCAACGACCCGCTGGTGCGGGCGTCGTATCCCATGCTCTCGCAGGCCATTTTGTCGGGAGCGACCACGCAGATCCGCAACATGGCCACGGTCGGTGGGAACCTGATGCAGCGCACGCGCTGCCCCTACTTCATGAACCCGGAGTTGCGCGGCTGCAACAAGCGCGACCCGGGGACGGGCTGCGCCGCCGTGGACGGGTTTCATCGTGAACACGCGATCTTCGGCGCCGCGGCGGCGTCAGGTGCGTCGTGCATCGCCGTGCATCCGTCCGACATGGCGGTCGCGCTCGCCGCGCTGGATGCCGTCGTCCACGTCACCGGGTCCTCGGGTTCGCGGTCGATTCCGATCGGCGACTTCTTCGCCCT
The DNA here is from genome assembly GCF_022348085.1 of Mycobacterium sp. PSTR-4-N. Taxonomy (GTDB): domain Bacteria; phylum Actinomycetota; class Actinomycetes; order Mycobacteriales; family Mycobacteriaceae; genus Mycobacterium. The sequence continues at coordinate 128,128 of NZ_JAKRFN010000004.1, forward strand.
GCCCGGCGACCGGCCGCAGCGCGACACCACTGTGGCGCCGGACGAGCTGATCACCGCAGTCGAGGTACCCGCCAGCGAATTCGGCAGGCACAGTTGGTATCTCAAGGTCCGCGATCGCCACAGCTATGCGTTCGCGCTGGTGTCGGTCGCAGCGGGCCTCGACGTCGTCGACGGGGTGATCCGATCGGCGGCGGTGGTGCTGGGCGGCGTCGCGGCCACCCCGTGGCGGGTGCCGGCGGCCGAGGCGGAACTGGTGGGCAATCCGCCGGGACCCGAGGTGTTCGCGGCGGCCGCGCGCGCCGCCGTGGCGGGCGCGGAGCCGTTGAGTCAGAACGCCTTCAAGGTGACACTGGCCCACAACAGCGTCATCCGAGCATTGACGCGCGCCGCTGCACGCGCCTAGCTGCGCTCGTGGGCGTCCTCCATGACCGTGCGTCCGATCTCGGCGTAGGTGTCGGGCTTCGCATAACGCAACCACAGCGCGTACGCGATGCCGATCACGAACACCGCGAGGATGAAGAACGGCGCGTTCTTGAACACCAGTGAGTTCGCCGCGTACCCGGCCGCGAAGGCCCGGTTGTCCCACAGCAGCCACACGACATACGCCATCGCGACGCCGCCGAGCAAGGGGCAGACCAGGGTGGTGATCACGTTGCCGCGGTGGGTCTTTCGCACCCAGAAGTACCAGATCACCGCGATCGAGCAGATGGCCTGCACCAGCAGGATCGCCGCGGTGCCGATCAGGGCGAGGAGGCCGTAGATGTTGACGTACGGCACCAGCGTCGGGGTGTCGACCGGCACGCCATCGGCGTCGGGCACCTGCACGGCGGTGAACACCGCGAACAGCAGGACGATCACCAGCGTGATCACGCTCTGCACCGCCGAGGAGATGTAGGGAGAGCCGTGTTTGGGGTGCGCGGCGCCGAGGGTGGACTTGACCGCGTTGACCGGGATCTCGCGGCCGAGGGCGAACAGGTACCGCGACGCTGCGTTGTGGAAGGCCAACGCACAGGCGAACGAGCCGATCACCAACAGGATCTTGTACACATCGAGCAGGAATCCGCCGAGATTGGCATGCACCAGGTTGAAGAACAGATCGAGCGGCGACGAGCTGATCGACGCCTCGACCGACGTCTTCGCACCGTTGCCGGCCAGCACCATCGCGGAGATGAACGTGTAGAACAGGCCCAGTCCGATCACCGCGATCAGCGTGGCGCGCGGGATGATCTTCTTCGGGTTGCGCGATTCCTCGCCGTAGACGGCGGTGGTCTCGAAACCCACCCAGGACCAGAATGCGAAGAACAGACCGATCGCCATCGAGCCGGCGGCCGCGGCCGTGCCGAAAGCACCCTCGGGCAGGCTCTCGAACGCATTGTTGAGCAGCACGGTCTGATCGAGCATGAACCCGTCGGGTCCGCCGCCCTTGGCGATCACGGTGAACGCCAGCGCGAACAGGATCAGAACTTCGGACACCAGGGTGACCCCGAGGATCGCGGCGGTGAGGCTGATGTGGAAGTGGCACAGCACCCCGATGACCACGATCGCGGCGATCGCGAACACCAGCCACGGAATGTCAACTCCCACAATGGTGTTCACGGCGTCGTTGGCAAAATAGGCACAACCGCCGATCAGGGAGCCTTCGAACACCACGTAGGCGAAGGTCGCCAAGAAGCCGCTGGCCATACCCCACACCTGCCCGAGGCCGTGGGAGATGAAGCCATAGAACGCGCCGGTGGTGGTGATGTGTTTGGCCATCGCCACATAACCGAGGGCGAACAGTGTCAGGGCGATCGTGGCGAACAGGAAGCCGGCCGGTGCGCCGAGACCGTTGCCGAAACCGACGGCGATCGGCACGTTTCCGGTCATGGCGGTGATCGGTGCGGCGTTGGCGACCGCCATGAAGATGACCGCGACCATGCCGATCGCGCCCTTCTTCAACCCCGCGGGCGCAGCGGTGGTGACTGCAGCGGGTTCAGCTGCGGATTCGGTGGCCATCGCGTCTCCTGGATACGTGATCAGTGCGAGAACGGCCCGCCCGCAGGCGGACCGAACGACAGCGTCGCACTGTATAGACCACGCGACAACCTGGGAAATGAAGTGTTTACACAGCACCCAGCGAGCACACAGGTGACCTTCGGACATGGCGCGGCGCAGCGGGGCGAATCAGAATGAAGCGGTGACCGCCACGTCGTTGCTGAATTCGATCCTGAACTGGCTTCGCGCGGGTTACCCGACAGGTGTGCCGGGGCCCGACCGCGTGCCGCTGTTGGCGCTGTTGCGGGCGACACCGCTCACCGAAGAGCAGATCGGGCAGGTGATCAGTCACATCACCGAGACCCCACACCCGGAGGGGCCACTCGAGCGTGACGTGATCGCCACGTTCATCTCCGATGTCACCCATCACGATGCGGGACCGGAGAACGTCGCACGCGTGGCCGCGCGGTTGGCGGCGGCCGGTTGGCCGCTCGCCGGGGTGAACACCGACGAGCGGCCGAACTGACGGACTCGACCTACCTGAGCGTCGAGGTGTCGATGACGAACCGGTAGCGCACGTCGCTGGCGAGCACGCGCTCGTATGCCTCGTTGACGTACTCGGGCTCGATGACCTCGATCTCCGGGGTGACGTCGTGCTCGGCGCAGAAGTCGAGCATCTCCTGGGTCTCGGGGATGCCACCGATCATGGAACCGGACAGGCTGCGACGCATGCCGGCGAGCGGGAACGGCGGAACCTCCATGGGCCGCTCGGGCATCCCGAGCTCGACCAGCGTGCCGTCGCGCTTGAGCAGGCCTAGGTAGGCGCCGAGGTCGAGATTCGCCGACACCGTGTTGAGGATCAGGTCGAACTTGCCCCGCAGGGCTTTGAAGGTGTCGTTGTCGCTGGTCGCGTAGTACTCGTCGGCGCCGAGGCGCAGACCGTCCTCCATCTTCTTCAGCGACTGGCTCAGCACGGTGACGTGAGCGCCCATCGCCTTGGCGAGCTTCACGCCCATGTGGCCGAGGCCGCCGAGACCGATGATCGCGACGTTCTTGCCGGGGCCGGCCTCCCAGTGGCGCAGCGGGCTGAACAGCGTGATGCCCGCGCAGAGCAGGGGTGCGGCCTTGTCCAGCGGAATGGAGTCGGGAATCCGCAGCACGTAGTTCTCGTCGACGACGATCGCGCCGCTGTAGCCACCCTGGGTGGGCTCGCCGTCACGGCCGACGGCGTTGTAGGTGCCGACCATGCCGGTGCCGGTGCAGTACTGCTCGAGGCCTTCCTTGCAGTTCTCGCACTCGCGACAGGAATCGACGAAACAGCCGACGCCGACGTGGTCCCCGACCTTGTACTTGGTGACCTCGGAACCGACCTCGGTCACCACACCGGCGATCTCGTGACCCGGGACGACGGGGTAGTTCGGCTGTCCCCACTCGGCTTTGACGGTGTGGATGTCGGAGTGGCAGATCCCGGCGAAGTGGATGTCGAAGGCGACGTCGTGCGGGCCGACGTCGCGCCGGGTGATCGTGGTCTTGGTGAGCGGCTCGGTGGCCGAGGTGGCTGCGTATGCGGAAACGGTGGTCAAAGTGTCATCCTCTTCTCGTCTTCACTGCATGAGCGGCCCGCGCCGCGGGCCGAGCACTTCAACGTCGAGAATGCCCCGTATTCATCCATGCGCATACCTCTCGGTGAGAATCGTCACCGGTTGGCGGCGGTCAGTGCCTCTCGGGTGCGGTCGTGCAACGCGGTCGGGTCGGCCACGCCGAGAACTCTCAGACAGGCGTCGGCGACGTGGCCGGGGAGCCGTTGCCGGGCCGTCCCCTCGGGCGTGGACCACATGTTGACCAGGGATTCGACCAGTCGGAACGGCAGGTCGGCGGCTGCCGGATCGACGCCGGTGCCGGCGAGGATGGTCATGCTCAACTCGAGGTAGTGCCGGCGCAGCCGCTCCCGTTCTGAGTAGAAGGGTTCCAGGCGCGCGTCGCGCAGCTCGGGCAGCAGATAGAGGGCGCCCAGGTTCCAACGTCCGCTGAGGAGCGCTCCGCCGTCGAAGACCGCCAGCGCGTGCAGCTGCTGAGCCTCGGTCATCGCGGGTTCCGCCTCACGCAGGACGGGAATGATCGACAGCGTGGGGGAGACGGTCTGGCTTAGCAGCGCGCACAGGATGTCGTCTTTGGTCTTGAAGTAGTGGTACAGCGACGCCTGCCGGATGCCGACGGATTCGGCGATGTGGCGCGTCGAGGTCCCCGCGTAGCCCTGCGTGGTGAACAATTCGCCTGCGGCATCGAGGATTTCGTCGCGAGCGGTGACACCAGGGCGGCGCTGGGCCTGCAGCCGGGGTCGTCCCGCGCGGGTCAGCGGCATGGCTTCATCGTGTCTCATGGCCCGCCGGTTCGGTACTGCGGTTCATATCTGTCACACGATAGAAACACGGGACACCCATCGGTTACCTCGGCCGTCAATTGGTTACGCCAGCGACACCCACCGGGCGTCCAGTCCGAGAAAACTGTCGATCGACAGGCCGGCCGCACATCGACGAGCAGCCCGCCGCGCTCACATTCACCACCCGAGACCTCAGGAGCGTCCACGTGGGCACCACCGCATCCACCGTTGCCGACACGGCGGCGGTCCCGGACGCGTCGGCGACGGGAACCCCGGTGGCCACGGTCGCTGACCTGCACGTCACGTTCTCCCGCCGGGGCCGCGACATCCACGCCTTGCGAGGTGTGTCGTTGGCGATCGCACCGGGTGAGATCGTCGGGTTGGTCGGTGAATCGGGATCGGGCAAGAGTGTGCTCGGCTTCAGCATGCTCGGGTTGCTCGCCGACGGTGCCCGGGTCGGCGGCCGGGTCCGCGTCGCCGGGTCGGACATGCTGCCCGGAACGCCCGGGTTCGACGCCAAGAACCTGCGGAAAGTGCGCCGTCTCGATCTCGGTGCGGTGTTCCAGGATCCGATGACGTCGCTGAACCCGACGATGCGCATCGGTAAACAGGTCGAAGAGGTCGCAGGCAGCCCCGCCGAGGCGTTGCGGCTGTTGACCGCCGTCGGGATTCCCGACCCGAAGTCCCGGATGCGCGCCTACCCACATGAGCTGTCGGGTGGTCTGCGGCAGCGCGTGATGATCGCGATCGCGATCGCCGGCGATCCCGAGCTCGTCATCGCCGACGAACCCACCACCGCCCTCGACGTCACCGTGCAGGCGCAGGTGCTGGCCCTGCTGCAGCGGTTGCGCGACGAGATCGGCTGCAGCATCGTCCTGATCACCCACGATCTCGGTGTCGCCGCGCAGATCGCCGACCGGATCGCGGTGCTCTACGCGGGACGCATCGCCGAGATCGGGCCCACCGCAGATGTTCTCGCCAGCCCCGCGCATCCCTACACCGCAGGCCTGCTCGGCTCCCGGCTGACGCTGCACACCGCGCGAGACCGCACACTGGCGGCGCTGGCGGGCTCGGTGCCCAGCGCTGCCGATCCACTGCCGGGTTGCGCGTTCGTGCCCCGCTGCGTTCTCGCCGCGCCGGAATGCGAGCAGACTCCGCCGGATCCCGTCGCGATCGGCCCGGGACGGGTCAGTGCCTGCGTGCGCACCCCCGCCGACGTCGCCGAGCATTATCGGACACCCGTCGAACCCGGCGCCGATGCTGCCGCAGCAGAGGTGCTCTCGGGCGAGGACGGACCTCCCGCCGTGGACCTGCGCGACGTCACCAAGACCTTCACCGTCGCACGACGCTGGCTCGATCGCACCTCCGGAGCGGGCAAACTCCAAGCGCTACGCGGGGTTTCGCTCCGGGTCGCGCACGGCGAATCGGTGGCGCTGGTCGGGGAGAGCGGCTCGGGCAAGTCGACGCTGCTGCGGGTGATCGCCGGTCTCGAGAAGGCGACCTCGGGCACCGTGGCGCTACCGGACGGGCAACGCCCCCAAATGGTGTTCCAGGACGCCGGCGCATCGCTGACGCCGTGGCTGTCGGTCGGTGAGATCATCGGCGAGCGGATCCGCAGGAGTTCCCGCGCCCAGCGCCGCGCTGCGGTGACCGAGGTGCTCGAACGCGTCGGGCTACCGGCCGACATCGCCACCGCCCGGGCCGGTCAGCTCTCCGGCGGGCAGCGGCAGCGCGTCGCGCTGGCGCGGGCCACCGTGATCCCGCCGTCGGTACTGCTGTGCGACGAGCCGACCAGCGCGCTCGACGTCTCCCTCGCCGCGTCGGTGCTGAACCTGATCGCCGATCTCCGTCGCTCCCTGAACATGTCGGTGCTGTTCGTCACCCACGACTTGGCGGTGGCGCGTGTCGTCGCCGATCGCATCGCGGTGATGTACCTGGGCCGGATCGTCGAGATCGGCTACGCGGATCAGGTGATCAATCGGCCCGCCCATCCCTACACCCAGGCGCTGGTCGCCTCGATTCCCGATCTCGGCCGCGAATTGCGATCGCTGTCAGGCGAACCCGCCAGCCCGCTGGCGCCGCCGGATGGCTGCGCGTTCCACCCGCGCTGCCCGATCTCCATCGATGCATGCGCCGACCCCGGCCTCGACGTCCGGCTCGAGGGCCGCCCCGGCAGCGCACACCGCGTGGCCTGCATCGAACGGAGGGCCGACTGATGGCGTTGGCGGTCCCGATGGCCCCGGTTCGCTCCCGGCGTCTCACGCGCCTGCTACGCATGCCGACATCGACGCTGCCCCTGCTGAACTGGATCGGATTCGCCTCGATCTTCGTCGTCACGATCGTCGCAGTGGCGGTGCCGGTGCTCGCCCCGCACGACCCACTGCTGCCCGTGAGTATGCCGCTGCAGCCGCCGGGCACCGACGGGTTCCTGCTGGGCACCGACAGCATCGGCCGCGACATCCTGTCCCGGGTGCTCTACGGCGCGCGGTCCAGCTGGTTCGCCGCCCTGGTCGTCGTCGCCGTCGGGTTGTTCATCGGCGGGCTGATCGGCCTGATCGCCGGCGCGGCAGGCGGCTGGCTCGACACCGTGCTGATGCGCATCACGGACGCCTTCCTCTCACTGCCTGCGCCGGTGCTCGCGATCGCCGTGGTCGCCGCGCTCGGACCGGGGTTCGTCCACACGTTGATCGCGGTGTCGATCGTGTGGTGGCCCTTCTATGCACGGCTCATCCGCGGAGAAGTGGCACGGTTGGCGGCCCGCCCGCACGTGGAGGCCGCAAAACTGGCCGGGGTCAACCCGATTCGGCTGGCCATCCGGCACCTACTGCCCGGCGCGCTGCCCAATGGTCTGGTCGCCGCGAGCCTCGACATCGGCACGTTGATCCTGACCCTGGCTGCGCTGTCCTTCCTCGGGCTCGGGCAGGCCGCACCGGCGCCCGAATTGGGCGCCGACTCCGCGCGCAACCTCAGCTACTTCCTGCAGCAGTGGTGGATCCCGGTGATGCCGGGCCTCTCCGTGCTGGTGCTGGCTCTCGTGGGGAACATCGCAGGCGACTGCCTGCGCAACCTGATGAAGGACCGCGCATGAAGACGTTCGTGATGACACGAGTGGGTGCGATGTTCGCCATCCTGATCGCGTTGACCGGGGTGATGTTCCTGCTCCAGCACATCTCGCCGCTGGACCCGGTGAAGGCGCAGCTGGGGGCGCAGGCATCCGGTGCGGCCGTCGCTGCGCGCCGGGAGGCGCTGGGCCTCAACGACCCTGTGCTCGTACAGTTCTGGAACTATCTGACGGGCGCTGCGACCGGTGACCTCGGCACGTCCTATCGGACCAGGCACCCCGTGCTGTCCGATCTCGGCACGTTCTTCCCCGCGACGCTGGAACTGGCGATGTACGGTCTGGTGATCGCGCTGGTGCTCGCCGCCCTTCTCGCGTTCAGTACCACGCTGAAATGGCCTGGCGCGCAGGTGTTGCGCGCTGTCCTGTTCACCAGCTCGTCGGCGCCGATGTTCCTGCTCGGCATTCTCGGGCTGCTGGTGTTCTACAAGACGCTCGGATGGGTGCCGGCCAACGGCCGGACCGGGCTGGCCGACCTCCCGGACGGACCGACCGGGCTTCTCACAGTCGACGGACTCCTGCACGGCCGGTTCGACGTCGTCGGCGACGCGCTGCACCACCTCCTACTGCCGGCCGTCGTCATAGCGCTCGGGCCCGCGGTGGCCATCGGACGGGTGCTGCGCAGTAGCCTGCTCGACGACATCGACAGCGACTACGCCCGGACGGCGCGCGCCAAGGGTCTGTCGGAAACCCAGATCATGGCCCGCCACGTGCTGCGCAACAGCGTCGGTGCCGCATTGTCGATGACGGGATTGCAAGTCGGCCTGATGTTCTCCGGCGTTCTGGTCGTCGAGCAGGTGTTCGGCTGGCCGGGCATCGGGCAGTACATCGCCCAGAGCATCCCCGTCGCGGACTTTCCCGCCATCGCCGGCGTCACGCTCATGCTCGGCGCCCTCTACGTCGTCATCAACACGGCCGTGGACCTGCTCCAGGCCGCCGCAGACCCCCGCATCGCAGTCACAGGAGGATAGGTGCCGAAACAGCCACTGATCGTGGGCAATCCCGTGCTCGTCGTCGTCGACATGCAGGAAGCCGGCGGTATGCCCGCCGAGGAGGTGGGCATCGAACACATGCCCGGCTACGACGACCGCGTCGCCCGCGCCCAACGCATGATCGACGCCGCCCGTGCGGCGGGCATCCCCATCGTGTTCTTCCAGGAGGTGCACCGGCCCAGCGGTATCGATTTCGGCCGGGAACTCGACGGTGTGGAGGGTGAGCACTGCGTGGACGGCCGCCCGGGCACTCCGCTGCACCCCGCGCTGCTGCCCGACCTCGACGGGCCCAACCACGAGTTCCACATCGTCAAACGGCGCTACTCCGGCTTCATCGGAACGGAGTTCGAGATCGTGCTCTCCGGGCTCAAGGCCGACACGCTGATCCTCATCGGCGGCCTCACCGACGTCTGTGTGCACTACACGTTCGCCGACGCCCACCAGCGCGATTTCTACGTGCGCGTGGTGACCGACTGCGTCGGCGGCTCGACGCAGTACCGCCACGACGCAGCGCTCGACGCGATGGAGTACCTGCAGACCGGTGCCATGCGCACCACCGAGGAAATCCTCGACGCCTTCGCCGGAATCGGCGCGGCGACACCTGTTCTGGAAGGAGCGGCACGATGAGCCGACGTCTGAAGTTCGGCGCCGCCCTGGCCGCGCTCGTGCTGACCCTGAGTGCCTGCGGGGGTTCGGATTCCGGAAGCGGTGTGTCCAGTGCGGCGCCGACCGACAAGGTGCTGCATCTGTCGTTCCTGCAGGACCCGGGCCAGCCCCCAGACCCGGACATCTTCTACGCCGGCCAAGGTCTGCTGCTGACCACCAACACCTACGAAGGTCTGTTGCAGTACAAGGCCGGCACCGAGAAGCCCGAGTTCGAGCCGCTGCTGGCGACCGAGTGGACGGCCTCACCCGACAACCGGGTCTACACCTTCAAGCTGCGCCAGGGCGTGAAGTTCCACGACGGGACGCCGTTCACGTCCGCGGCGGTCAAGGCCTCCTTCGACCGGCGGGCCGCGGTCAACCAGGGACCCGCGTACATGGTCGCCGACATCGAATCGGTCACCACCCAGGGCGACTACGACGTCACCGTCACGCTCAAGGCACCCAACTCGGCGTTCCTCGACTACCTGGCCTGCCCGTACGGCCCGAGGATGCTGAGTCCCGAAGGGCTGCAGAAGAATGCCGGTGCCGACAACGCGCAGGGCTACCTCACCACCCACGACCTGGGTACCGGCCCGTACACGCTGACCGCCGCCGAGGTCGGTTCGAAGTACGAGCTGACCGCCTTCGCGGACTACTGGGGCACGAAGCCGTACTTCGAGAAGGTCGACATCCCTGTGATCACCGACGTTTCGGCGCAGCAGCTGCAGTTCAACAACGGTCAGCTCGCCGCGATCCTGCACGATCTGCCCTCGTCGGCCGTGCAGTCCTACCTCGACAACAAGTCCTATACGAACTACTCGCTGCCGACCATGATGTCGAACTTCGTCTACATCAACCCCAAGAAGGGGATGATGACCGACGCGAAGAACCGCAACGCCGTGATGCAGGCCGTGGACGTCGACGAATTGGTCAAGCAGACCTATTTCGGCCGCGGAAAGAAAGCCGAGCAGATCTACCCGCCGAACATCATGGCTGCGCAGTACGCCAAGCAGTCGGTGGCCCACGATCCGTCGGTACTGTCCGGCATCGCGGCAGGCCTGTCCGCCGACCAGAAGGCCGTCACCATCGGCTACGACTCGTCCAACCCGGACAACCAGCTGATCAGCAACCTGCTCCAAACCCAGCTGGCCGCAGCCGGTCTGACTGCCAAGGTGCAGGCCTACCCGACCTCGGAGATCTACGGGTGGATCGGCGGTGACGGCCAGGCCGGCCCCGAGATCATGACCTACCTCGGGTGGCCCGACGCGCCATCGCCCTACACGTGGGGCCACATCTCCTGGGACGCCGACGGTGGTCTGAACTTCTTCGGATGCTCCTCACCCGGGATCACCGATGCGCTGGCCAAGGGCTTGCCCACCGGATCGGACGCCGATTTCTCCACCGCGGGTGAGGAAGCGGTGAAGACGGGCTGCTGGCTCAACGTCGCCGACGTCAACGACTTCATGGTGGCCCAGCCGTGGCTCAAGGGCGTCGAAGCGGCCCACGTCGTGACGAACCCCAATTCGCTGCGCCTGGCGGCACTGTCGGTGGGCTGATGGCAACGCTGACGCAGCGCAGCGGGGTCCGGCGGATCGTCCTGCTCACCCTGGGGTGGGAAGACCTGCCGAAGTCGGTGTCGGTGCACGGCGCACCATCGGACATCAGGCTGCGGGAGCCGGTTCCCGGTGTGTTGCTGCAGACCGACGGTGGCTGGGTCCTGCTCGACACCGGGTTCAACACGGCGCTGATCCGCGACCCATACCTGCGGCGGCGCTACTACCCGAGTGTCGAATACCAGCCCATCCTGCCCGGACCCGGGGAGCCGATCGAAGAGTCGTTGTCCGGCATCGGAGTCGACGTCGACGACATCCGGGTGGTGGCGGTGTCGCACCTGCACACCGATCACGCCGGTGGACTGAAGCTGTTCGCCGGCAGGGTGCCGGTGCACGCCCAGCGACGGGAGCTGGACTACGGGTTGTCCGGTCATCCAGAGCCTGAACGGCATGCGATCTTCCGGGTGGACTTCGACGATCCGTCGATCGACTGGCACCTCGCCGACGGAGAGGCCGACATCGCCCCCGGGATCACCGCGGTGCCCACCTACGGGCACACCCCGGGGCATCAGAGCTTCGTCGTGGAACTCGACGAGACCGTCTGCGAGGCCGGGCGGCCCGCAGGATATGTCTTTGCCTTCGACGCGGCAGATCTGACCGAGAACATCGAGAACGAGCTGCCCGTCGGAGGTTTCATCGACGTCCAACCCGAAGACACGGTGGAGCCGATCCGGCGACTCAAGCGACTGGCCGAGGAGAAGGGTTATCCGCTGATCCCCGGCCACGACCCGCACGTCTGGCCGGAGATGACGCAGCACTTCGACGAGCGGTTCGCGCGGTGATCGATCTGGTGCTGCGGGCCGACCGGGCGCTGATCGGCGGCACCCTTCGGCCGGCGGCGGTGGCCGTGGCGCGCGGGTTCATCGTCGGTGTCGGTGCTCGCGACACCGCCTACGATGCGCGCGCCGACGTCACCGTGCCCGAGAGTGCCGTGTTGCTACCCGGCTTCGTCGACACCCATGTGCACGTCAGCGAGCCGGGGCCCGACTGGGAGGGTTTCGCCACCGCGACCGAGACCGCTGCGCGAGCCGGTATCACGACGCTGGTGGACATGCCGCTGGACTCGCTGCCGGTCACCACCACCGTTGCCGCACTGGAGGCGAAAAGGGAAGTGGCGCAGGGTCGATGCGAGGTTGCGGTCGCGTACTGGGGCGGGGTGGTGCCCGACAACCTCGGTATGTTGGGGAGTCTCGCCGACGCCGGAGTGCGCGGCTTCAAGTGTTTCCTCGCCGACTCCGGCAACCCCCACTTCGGTCACCTCACGCCGGAGCAGTTCACCGCCGCCGGCCGGGAGATCGCCGATCTCGGCTCGGTGTTGCTGGTACACGCCGAAGACCACGACGTCTTGGCGGGGTGCGGGCCCGCGTCCGGGCGGTCCTATCGGTCGTTCCTGGCGTCACGTCCGGCGGCCGCCGAGGCCGGCGCCGTCGAGCTCGCGGTCGCCGTGGCACGCGACACCGGAGCCCACATCCACATCGTGCACGTGTCGAGTGCGCAGGCGGTCGGAATTCTGGCCGCTGCCAAGGCGGCCGGTGTCTGCGTCACCGCTGAGACGTGCCCGCACTATCTGACCTTCACCGCCGACGAGATCCCCGCCGGCGCGACCCAGTTCGCGGCGTGTCCACCGATCCGATCCGGCGACGACCGCGACGCGCTGTGGGCCGCCCTGGTCGACGGAACACTCGACATGGTGGTCTCCGATCACTCGCCTTGCGCGCCGGACCTCAAGGGAGCGGGGGACTTCGGCGCCGCGTTCGGAGGCATCAGCTCGCTGCAGGTGAGCCCCCGCGCGGTCTGGACGGAGGCTGTGCGGCGCGGTGTCGGTCTGACCGAACTGAGCCAGTGGATGTCGGAACGGCCCGCGCGGCTCGCGGGCTGGACCGACCGGGGCGCCATCACCCACGGTGCCCGGGCGGACCTGTGCGCGTTCGACCCCGACGCGACCGAGGCCGTGACAGCGGCAGAGCTGCGGCACCGGCACCCGCTGACGCCCTACGACGGCATGATGCTGCGCGGCCGAGTTCTCGCGACATGGGTGGCGGGCAGGCAGGTCTACGACGCCACCGGGGTGGCCGCATGAGACTGCTCGTGCTCAACCCCAACACATCGGCGTCGATGGGCGCCGAGATCGCATCGGCAGCGTCCGCGGCCGCCCGTCCGGGCACCGAGATCGTCTGCCGCAGCGCTTCGTTTGGTGCGAGCGCGATCGATTCGGCGGCCGAGAGCTACCTGTCGGCGGTCGCGGTGATGGATGCTGTCGCGACTCTGCAGGAGGCGGGGGAGTTCGATTTCGACGCCGTCGTGCTCGCGGGATTCGGCGAGCACGGCCGCGACGCACTGGCCGAGATGCTGACCGTCCCGGTGTTCGACATCGCCGAATGCGCAGCCCACGTGGCCCACTTGATCGGGCGCCGGTTCACGGTCGTCACGACGCTCACCCGATCGATCGCCCCGATCCAGGACCGGCTGCTGCTGGCCGGCCTCGACGCGCACTGCGCCTCCGTGCGGGCCTGCGGTCTGGGTACCGCGGAGGTGGACGCCGACCCCGAAGGCGCGGTCCGGGCAATCGTCGCCGAAGCGGTACGCGCAGTGACCGAGGACGGCGCCGACGTGATCTGCCTCGGCTGTGCGGGCATGGCGGGGGTGACCGCCGCGATCTCCGCGGACGCCGGAGTGCCCGCCGTCGACGGAGTCGCAGCGGCGGTCGCGCTGGCCCAGGCGGTCGTCGGACTGGGGCTGTCGACCAGCAAGGCCGGCGTGTACGCGCCCGGGCCGGCCAACGCGCGCAGCCACTGGCCGCTGTCCGTGGCGCTGGGGCTCGGCTCGTGACCGCACAGAACGGGATCGACCTCGCGTCCCGCATCCTCGGCGGCAGTGTCGTCGCTGCGAGCGACGAATCGTTCGGCGTCAAAGAACGTCTCCTCGATCCGGCCGAACCCGCGTTCCTGCCCGGCACCTACGACCTGCGTGGCGAAGTGGTCGACGGATGGGAGACACGTCGGCACGCCGGACCCGACGGTGATTGGGTCGTCATCCGGCTCGGTGCGGCCGGTGTCGTACGCGCCGTCGACGTCGACACCCGGTTCTTCTCGGGCAACCACCCGACCGCGTGCCGCGTGGACGCCTGCGTGCTCGGCCTCGCCGACGACCCGACCGCGGCCACCGTGGAGTGGATCTCGGTGACGGAATGGACTGCGCTGGAACCGGATTCGACGAACCTCCTGACTGTCACGGATCGCAGACGGTGGACGCACATCCGGTTGCGGCTCGCCTCCGACGGCGGGGTGGCCCGTGTCCGTGTCTACGGTGAGGTCCTGCCTGACCCGGCCGACTTCCGTGATGTCAGCGTCGAGGTGTCCGGGCTGGAGCAGGGTGGTCGCGTCGAATGGTCCAGCGACAGCTTCTATTCGGATGCCTGCGCACTCATCCGGCCGGACCGTCCCCGCACGATGGGCGACGGGTGGGAGACCCGGCGGCGCCGTGACGTCGGCCCGGAGACACACGACGCCGTCCTGATCTCGTTCGCGGTACCGGCGGACCTGCGCCGGCTGGAGATCGACACCTCGTGGTTCGTGTTCAACGCCTCCCGTGAAGTGTCGGTGCTCGCAACGCGTCACCGGCCGGGCCGCGACGGCTGGGCGATGGTGCCCTTCGACGTCCCGGTGTTGGCCCGCACACCGCTGGCCGCTGATGCCCGGCATCGATTCGCGATCGCCGTCGACGACGTCTGCGCGCTGCGGGTGCAGGCGTACCCGGACGGCGGGGTCGCCCGGGTGAGGGCGATCGGCACACCGACAACGGCGGGCATGAGCAGTCTTCGGTCACGGTGGGACGACGCCCGATGACCGCGGTGTCGGCCCGCGACTGCATCGGATTGTGGCGACGCGTGCTGCTCGTGCCGGCCGACGGACCGCCGGACACCTCGACCGACGTGCTGTGGCTGCAGGGGCCGACGGGGTATGTGGACACCCGCGGATTCGCTGGCACCCTTTCGCAGAGCGCAGACGTCTTCAGCTGGCGCCGCGACGTCGACACCCACCCGAACGGCCTGCCGGACGACGGCCGGATGCGTTGGGAGGGAACCACACTCGTCGAGACCGGTGTTCACGAACGCTACACCGAACACTGGGTGCGCGAAGTCGGGCCCGTCGAACCCGCCGGCGCGCTGTTCCTGTCTGCCGGTCCGCAGCGCGCCGTTGCGGTGCGCGTGGGCGACCTGATCGGGTGGGCGACCGCCGCCGGTGCGGTGGTCGCGGATGCGAACCGGATGCAGGCCTGGCAATGCCACGAGGACCACGTCGTCGCCGACGGTGTGTGCTGGACGATCACCGCACGAGAAGGAGCCATCACACCGTGACCAGTGCAGTGAGCGCCTCGGGGTCTTTCACGTCGATACCCGTCATCGACATCAGGGGTCTGAGCTCGAACGAGCCCGCCGACCGGGAGCGGGTCGCGGCCGAGATCGGGGCCGCCGCCCGCGTCACCGGCTTCTTCTACATCAGCGGGTCCGGCATCGACGAGGACCTGTTCGAGCAGCTGCTGGCCGCGACGAAGACGTTCTTCGCCCTTCCTCTCGAGGACAAGATGCGCAGCTACATCGGCCTGTCCCGGTGCCACCGCGGATACGTCCCGGTCGGCGAGGAGGGAGTCGAAACCGGGGTCGGCGACTACAAGGAGGCGTTCGACACCGCGCTCGACCTCCCCGCCGACGACCCCGACCACCTGCGCGGAAATCCGATGCTCGGGCCGAACACCTGGCCCGCGGCACCGGGCTTCGCGGAGGCGGTGACGGCCTACTACGACGCGATCATGGCCGTCGGGCATCGGCTGCTCCGGGCGTTCGCAGTGGCCCTGGGGGAGGACCCCGACGTCTTCTCCCGCCACGCCACCAAACCCCCGAGCCAACTACGCCTGGTGCACTACCCGTTCAACCCCGACGCCAGCGACGCCCCCGGGATCGGTGCGCACACCGACTACGAATGCTTCACGCTGCTCAAACCGACAGCGCCGGGCCTGGAGGTGCAGAACGGCAGCGGCGAGTGGATCGACGTGCCGCCGATCGAGGGCACCTACGTGGTCAACATCGGTGACCTGCTCGAACTGTGGACCAACGGAGCGTTCGTGGCCACCAGCCATCGCGTGCGGCGCGTCGCCGAGGAGCGCTACTCCTTCCCGCTGTTCTTCAACGTCGACTACGACACCGTCGTCGCCCCGCTTCCTCAGTTCGCCGACGCGGGCGCCGCGCAACGTCCGGCATTGCGCGCGGGGGAGCACCTGTTCGCCCAGACCGCTCAGACGTTCGCGTATCTACGCCGCCGTATCGACTCCGGCGAGCTGGTGCTGCCCGACGGAGCGCTCGAACCCAACCAGTTCGGTCAACAGTCGCGGCACCGCGACCGGGTCAGTTGATCGGCGCGTTGACCAGCCGGAGGTCGGCCATGATGCCGCGGGCCGCGACGATGCCCTGGCCCGTCTGCCAGACCTCGTTGTTGACGGCGTAGATGCGGTTGTCGCGGTTGGCCGACAACTTCTTCCACGCATCGCTGGTCATCACCTCGTGGGCTCGTTCCCGCGCCTCGGCGGTGGCGAACGAGACGTAGACGATGTCGCCGTCGGCGGCGGAGAAGTCCGGGGAGTCCGCGAGGTCGGTGTCGGTGATCCCCACCTCGACGTAGGGCTTGTCGGAAAAGCGTTGCGTCGGAGGCCGATCGACGCCGACATCGGCGAGCACGCTGGCCGGGAAGTTGTCCGTGCCGAACACGCGCATGGTGGTGTCGGTGAACTGCACCACCGACGCCTGGAAGTGCACCGCGTCGCTGTCGGCGCCCACCCGGTCGGCCTGGCGGTCGAAGTCCTCGACGAGCCGGTTGGCGGCCTCGAGGCGGCCGGTCGCGGCTCCGACGGTGCGCAGGTCGTCCTTCCAGGCCACCCCGGGCGGACCGGTGAACACGGTCGGCGCGATCTGAGCGAGGGCCGGATGGGACTCGGGTGTGAGGCCCACCGAGCCGAGGATCAGGTCGGGGCGCGCCCCGCGCACCGCGTCGAGATCGGGATCGGTGCGGCTGCCGGCGGCAGGCAGCTCGTGGATCACGGTGCCGAGATAGGACGGTTGATCGTCGGAGCCATCGGGCAGGGCGGCTGCGACGATGCGGGACTGCAGCCCCAGGGCGCAGAGGGCATCGAGCTGATCGCCGGCGAGCGCGACGATGCGCTGAGGGTCCGCCACCACCGTCGTGGTGTCCGGGATCGGGGGAGTGATGGCGTGTCCGGTGGCGTTGCGCACCTGACGTTCGGGCGGGCCGTCGTCGAGCGGTGCCGGCTCCGGCGCGCACGACTCGTCCGGCCGCCGGTCATTGCCGAGCACTCCTGCGCCGGCGATGCGGGTGGTGCTGGTGACGATCGACGTCGCACCTGCTGCCGGTCCGGCCGGCTGGTCCGATTGGCCGCACCCGGACAGGGCAGTCGCCACCGCCGCGCCGAGTGCGATCACGGGCAGGCGGAGCGCGCCGCACCGGCGGGTCCACGCTGCTGCCAGCGACACGGCCATCGACACGACGCCGACGGTAACACCGGCGTCTGGCGCGGGGACTCCCGATGCTGGTCACACGGGTCGGCGTCACCGCTGCTGACGTGATTACGACAGTTTGTAGGACCACCCCGACTTCTGTCGGGTTCGGGGGTTAGGATTGCGGTCGAACTTCACCGGGAAAGCGTGTCGGCAAGCCTGTGCCGTCCCGGTGCGTCAGGAAGGTTGGAGGACCAATTGGTAGCCGAAGCGCCCCCAATCGGAGAACTCGAGGCACGGCGTCCTTTCCCGTCGCGTATCGGGCCCAAAGGCAACCTGATCTACAAGCTGGTCACGACCACCGATCACAAGCTGATCGGCATCATGTACTGCGTCGCGTGCTTCGCGTTCTTCCTCATCGGTGGGTTGATGGCGCTGTTCATCCGCACCGAGCTCGCGGTGCCGGGTCTGCAGTTCCTGTCCAACGAGCAGTACAACCAGCTGTTCACCATGCACGGCACGGTGATGCTGCTGTTCTACGCAACCCCCATCGTGTTCGGCTTCGCCAATCTGGTGCTGCCGCTGCAGATCGGCGCCCCTGACGTCGCGTTCCCGCGTCTGAACGCGTTCTCGTTCTGGCTGTTCCTCTTCGGCGCCATGATCGCGATCGCCGGCTTCATCACCCCTGGCGGCGCCGCGGACTTCGGCTGGACGGCGTACTCGCCGCTGACCGACTCGATCCACTCGCCCGGCGCGGGCGGCGACCTGTGGATCATGGGCCTGGCCGTCGGCGGTCTGGGCACGATCCTCGGTGCCGTCAACATGATCACCACCGTGGTGTGCATGCGCGCCCCGGGTATGACGATGTTCCGGATGCCGATCTTCACCTGGAACATCCTGGTGACGTCGATCCTGGTGCTGCTGGCCTTCCCGCTGCTGACCGCGGCACTCTTCGGTCTCGCGGCCGACCGCCATCTCGGCGCCCACGTCTACGACCCCGCCAACGGCGGCGTCCTGCTGTGGCAACACCTGTTCTGGTTCTTCGGTCACCCCGAGGTGTACATCATCGCGCTGCCGTTCTTCGGCATCGTCAGCGAGATCTTCCCGGTGTTCTCGCGCAAGCCGATCTTCGGCTACACCACGCTGATCTACGCCACTCTGGGGATCGCGGCGTTGTCGGTGGCCGTCTGGGCGCACCACATGTACGCGACCGGCGCGGTGCTGCTGCCGTTCTTCTCGTTCATGACGTTCCTGATCGCCGTGCCCACGGGCATCAAGTTCTTCAACTGGATCGGCACGATGTGGAAGGGGCAGTTGACCTTCGAGACACCGATGCTGTTCTCGGTCGGATTCATCGTCACGTTCCTGCTGGGCGGACTGTCGGGTGTGCTGCTGGCCAGCCCGCCGCTGGACTTCCACGTCACCGACAGCTACTTCGTGATCGCGCACTTCCACTACGTGCTGTTCGGCACCATCGTGTTCGCGACCTACGCCGGCATCTACTTCTGGTTCCCGAAGATGACCGGCCGTCTGCTCGACGAGCGGCTGGGCAAGGTGCACTTCTGGCTCACGTTCATCGGCTTCCACACCACGTTCCTGGTGCAGCACTGGCTGGGCGACGAGGGCATGCCGCGCCGGTACGCCGACTACCTGCCCAGCGACGGGTTCACCACGCTGAACATCGTCTCGACCATCGGTGCGTTCATCCTGGGCCTGTCGACGCTGCCGTTCCTGTGGAACATCTTCAAGAGCTGGCGCTACGGCGAGCCGGTGATGGTCGACGACCCGTGGGGCTACGGCAACTCCTTGGAGTGGGCCACCAGCTGCCCGCCGCCGCGGCACAACTTCACCGAGCTGCCCCGCATCCGCTCCGAGCGGCCCGCGTTCGAGCTGCACTACCCGCACATGGTGGAGCGCATGCGGCGTGAAGCCCACGTCGGGCGGGCGCACGGTCCAGAGGACGGCGACGTGACGCGGCTCGACGATGCCGAAGTCCGCACCTGAGCGCACGCAGAGGCGAGTGGCACTCGGGGGTGAACGCGCATCGGTAGCGTAGCTGCGTCGCGCAATCGTGCGTCGCTGTTGATCACGGTGACCGGACGCGACCAGCCGGGTGTGACGTCGGCCCTGTTCGAGGTGCTGTCGCGGCACCGGGTCGAGCTCCTCAACGTCGAACAGGTCGTCATCCGCGGCCGGCTGACACTGGGCGTTCTGGTCGCCGCCACCGCCGAGGTGGCTGCCACAGCGCAGCTGCGCGACGAAGTCAGGGCAGCGATTCACGAGGTCGGGCTCGAGGTCACGATCGAGAGCAGTGATGGTCTGCCCGTGCTGCGAGAGCCCTCCACGCACACGATCGTGGTGCTCGGCCGACCGATCACCGCCCAGGCGTTCGGCGTGGTGGCCCGGGAGGCCGCCGCACTCGGCGTGAACATCGACTTCATCCGCGGCGTCTCCGACTACCCGGTGACCGGCCTGGAGTTGCGTGTGTCCGTGCCCGCCGGTCGCTACGCCGAACTGCAGGCGGTGCTGGCCCGGGTGGCCGTCGACGAGAGCGTCGACATCGCCGTCGAGGATTCCAGCCTCTCCCGGCGGGCCAAGCGGCTGATCGTCTTCGACGTGGACTCGACGTTGATCCAGGGCGAGGTGATCGAGATGCTGGCTGCGCGCGCCGGTGTCGAGGCGAAGGTCGCCGAGATCACCGAGGCCGCGATGCGTGGCGAACTGGACTTCGAGGAGTCGCTGCGCGAGCGGGTCGCGACGCTGGCCGGACTGCCCGCGGGCGTGGTCGACGAGGTCGCCGACCAGATCGAGCTCACCCCGGGTGCCCGCACCACGCTGCGCACCCTGCGCCGGCTCGGCTACCACTGCGGCGTCGTCTCCGGCGGTTTCCGGCAGGTCATCGAACCGCTCGCCGAGGATCTGATGCTCGATTTCGTCGCAGCCAACCACCTCGAGATCGTCGACGGCGTGCTGACCGGGCGCGTCACCGGCACGGTGGTGGACCGGCCGGGGAAGGCAAAAGCGTTGCGGGACTTCGCCGCTGCGTTCGGGGTGCCGATGGAGCAGACGGTGGCGGTCGGGGACGGCGCCAACGACATCGACATGCTGACCGCCGCCGGACTCGGGGTGGCGTTCAACGCCAAGCCGGCACTGCGCGAAGTGGCCGACGCCTCGCTGAGCCATCCCTACCTGGATACGGTGCTGTTCATCCTCGGCATCACTCGTGGCGAGATCGAGGCTGCGGATGCCCTCGACGGGGTTTTTCGTCGGGTCGAGATCCCGGACTGAGCCACCCGACCGGGAGCTCACACGATGACGGCGGCCGGTTCGACCGGCGCCGAGCCCGTCACCGTGCGCCAGGCTCGCGCCAGCAGCGTGATCGACTCGACGAGCTGGTCGTCGGGCAACGTGTAGGGCACCCGGATGAACCGCTCGAGCGTGCCGTCGACACCGAAGCGAGGTCCGGGCGGAATCTCCAGTCCCATTCGGGACGCCGCCGCCGAGAGTGCCGAACTCATCGGCGCGGGCAGCCGCACCCACACCGACATTCCCCCCGTCCCGGGCGCCGGCCGCCAATCGGGCAGATGCTCGGCCAGCAGCTCGAGCAGCAGCGTGCGCCGCGCCCGCAAAATCTCCCGTCGCTCCGGCAGCACATCGTTCTCTGCAGCCAAAAGCCTTGCCGCAGCCAGCTGTTCGAACACCGGAGTGCCCATGTCGACTGCCGGCCGCAGCGCGGCGACCGTCGCCAACGTGGTGCGCTCCGCACGGATCCAGCCGATGCGCAGGCCTCCCCAGAACGACTTCGACATGGAGCCGACGGTCAGCACCAGATCGCGGCCGGCCGTCAGCGACGCGGCAAACGGGGCCGGGACCTGCTCGTCGAGCCACATGTCCGTGATGGTCTCGTCGATGATCGTGCGAGTGCGGGTGTCGGCGATGATCTGCGCGAGTCGACGCCGGCCCGCAGGTGGCAGCGTCAGCCCGGTCGGGTTGTGGTTGTCGGGGATCAGGTAGGCCAGGCTCGGCACCAGTTGCCGGATCGCCGCGTCCACCGCGTCGAGCTCCCAGCCGGTGGATGTCATCGCGACCGGCACCGGCCGCACGCCGCGGGTCGCCATCGCCGCAAGGCCACCGTGGTAGGTCGGCTGTTCGACGAGCACGCGATCGTCGGGCTGGGTGTAGGTGGCCAGGATGAGCCCGATGGCGTGCAGGGCACCGGTGGTCACCATGATCTCGTCCGGTTCGGTCAGAAGCCCTCTGGCGCAGTACCTCTCGGCGATGGCTTCGCGCAGGGGCGGCACGCCGCGCAGTTCGATGCCGATGTCGCGTAGGTAGGGCGTGACCAGTTGGGTCGCTTCGGAGTATGCCTGCGAGACGACGGCGGCGGGAGCGGCGAGTGTCGCGGCGGCGAGGTTGGCGGTCGGGATGGTCAGCGAGGGCGGTGCCGGAGTCACCGGCAGAGCGGTCGTGCTGCGCGCACCCTGCCGTGCGTTGAGGTAGCCGTCCTCGCGCAGCTGGGTGTAGGCCGTGGTCACCGTGGTCCGGGAGACGCGCAGGGCTTCGGCCAGCGCGCGCTCGCTGGGCAACCGCGCCCCGATCGGGATGCGGCCGTCCACGATCAGTAGCCGGATGGCGTCGGCCAGGCCGTGATATGCCGGCCCGGTGCGACTGGATGTGCGCCAGTTACCCAGTTCACGGCACAAGAGGTCCACATTGAGCGATCTGGCAGTCATCGACGCAGTCATTGAGGCCAGTATTGCCCAACTGGCTATTGATGAGCAAGCCAGTCGGGCCAGATGATGGCGTCATGGCTCCCTGGATTTCTCGACTGGCCCTCCGGCTGGCTGATCTGTACTACTCACCGTCGATCGGCGGCGCGCTCGACGAGCGTGATGCCGACGCCCGCCGGGTGCGCACCGAACTGGATGCGATCCGCATGCACTTCCCCGATCACGCGTGACCGCGATCGGCCGGGGAGCGGTGCGGGGTGCCGTGCTGCTCGCCGGGCTCACCGGGTACGGCACGTCGATGGCGATGATGGTGCGCGCCGGCCTCGGACTGGACCCCTGGGACGTGTTCCACCAGGGGCTGGCGCTGCGGACCGGGATGACGATCGGTACCGCGTCGGCGGTGGTCGGGGTGGCCGTGCTGCTGGCGTGGATACCGCTGCGCAACCGGCCCGGCATCGGCACCGTCGCCAACGTGGTCGTCATCGCCGTGACCGTCGACGTCGCACTGTCGCTGATCGCGACGCCGCAGTCACTTCCGGCGCGCGCGGCGCTGATGGTCGCGGCAGTGGTGCTCAACGCGATGAGCACGGTCCTCTACATCGGCGCCGGCCTCGGGCCCGGCCCGCGGGACGGGTTGATGACCGGACTCGTCGTCGCCACCGGACGTTCGGTGCGTCTGGTCCGCACCACGATCGAGGTCACCGTGTTGACGCTCGGCTGGCTTCTCGGCGGGACGGTGGGCGTCGGGACGGTGGCCTACGCGTTCGGGATCGGGCCTCTGGTGCAACTCTTCGTGCGTCTGGTCCCGCAGCGGCTCCTCGCCGTCGGCGGCTGGGCTCAGGTCCGGCCCCGCGGGCTGACTACGATGGGCGGGTGCCAGCCGACCCCGAAGATGAAGAACCAGCAGCCGATCAAGACCTGCTCATCGACTTCGCAGAGGTCACGTTGCGGCGCAACGGCCGACTGCTCGTCGGGCCCGTCACCTGGTCGGTGGAGCTCGACGAACGCTGGGTGATCGTCGGCCCGAACGGAGCGGGAAAGACGTCGTTGCTGCGCATCGCCGCCGCGATGGAACATCCGTCGTCGGGCACCGCCCACATCCTGGGGGAGCGGCTCGGGCGGGTGGACATGTCGGAGCTGCGCGCCCGGATCGGGCTGAGCAGCGCCTCCCTAGCCCAGCGGGTCCCCGACGACGAGATCGTGCGGGACCTCGTCGTGTCGGCGGGCTACGCGGTGCTCGGCCGCTGGCGGGAGCGCTACGACGACGTCGACTACGCCCAGGCTCTCGACATGCTCGAAAGCGTCGGGGGCGAGCATCTGTCCGACCGCACCTACGGCACGCTGTCGGAAGGCGAGCGCAAACGGGTGCTGATCGCGCGCGCGTTGATGACCGACCCCGAGCTGCTGCTGCTCGACGAGCCCGCCGCCGGGCTGGACCTCGGCGGCCGCGAGGAGCTCGTGGCACGGTTGAGCGATCTCGCACTGGACCCCGACGCGCCCGCGATGGTGTTGGTCACCCACCACGTCGAGGAGATCCCACCCGGCTTCTCGCACTGCCTGATCCTGTCCGAGGGCGAGGTGGTCGCGGCGGGCCTGCTGACCGATGTGCTGACCGCCGAGAACCTGTCGGCCGCGTTCGGCCAGTCGATCGCGCTGGATCTGATCGACGGGCGCTATTTCGCGCGCCGCACGCGCAGCCGAGCCGCCCACAGGAGGCGTTCATGAGTTCGCAGACCCGGTCCGACGATCCGCTGGTGCCGCGGCCTGCGGCGACCGTGATGCTGGTGCGCGACAAGGGCCAGGGGATCGCACAGGGAATCGAAGTCTTCCTGATGCGTCGCCACGCGGCGATGGACTTCGTTGCCGGGGTGATGGTGTTTCCCGGCGGTGGAGTCGACGATCGCGACCGCAACGCCGACATCGCCTGGCACGGACCCGAGCCGAGCTGGTGGGCGCAGCGGTTCGGCGTCGACACCGAGCTCGCCGAAGCCCTGGTGTGCGCGGCCGCGCGGGAGACGTTCGAGGAGTCCGGGGTGTTGTTCGCGGGCTCGGCCGACGATCCCGACCTGCTCGTCGACGACGCCTCGGTCTACCGCGAACAGCGGGCCGCGCTGGAGAGCAAGCAGTTGTCGTTCGGCGAGTTCCTCCGCGACGAGAAGCTCGTCCTGCGTTCGGATCTGCTCCGGCCGTGGGCCAACTGGGTGACGCCGAAGGAAGAGCGCACCCGCCGCTACGACACGTACTTCTTCGTCGGCGCGCTTCCTGAGGGGCAGCGTGCCGACGGGGACAACACCGAGACCGACAAAGCGGACTGGGTGACTCCGCAGGCCGCGCTCGACGACTTCGCCGACGGCCGCAGCTTCCTGCTCCCGCCGACGTGGACACAGCTCGACGCGCTGGCCGGCCGAACCATGGCCGAGGTGTTGGCCGTCGAGCGGCAGATCACCGCGGTGGAGCCGTCACTGACAGCGAAGCCGGGCGGCAACTGGGAGATCGAGTTCTTCAACAGCGACCGCTACAACGCCGCACGCAATCGGCGCGCCCCGCAGGGCCACAGCGACGCCACGCCGCAGCCGTGAGGGAGTTCATCAGCGTCCACACCGATGCAGACGAGCCCCGCCTCGCGACGCTGCTGCTGTCACGTCCGCCGACCAACGCCCTGACCCGCCAGGTCTACCGGGAGATCGCCGAGGCCGCTGTGGAGCTGGGGGAGCGCTCCGACCTCGCGGCGATCATCGTGTTCGGCGGCCACGAGATCTTCTCCGCCGGCGAGGACATGTCCGAGCTACAGACCCTGAACACAGCGGAGGCCGCGTCGGCCGCCCGGCTGTGCCAGATCGCGGTCGAGGCGCTCGCCGCGGTCCCGCGCCCGACGATCGCCGCCGTCACCGGTTATGCCCTGGGGGCGGGCCTGAGCCTCGCGTTGGCCGCCGATTGGCGGATCAGCGGCGACAACGCGAAGTTCGGGGCGACGGAGATCCTGGCCGGGATGGTCCCGGCCGGCGACGGTGCGGCTCGCCTGGCGGCCGCAGTCGGTCCCAGCAAGGCCAAGGACCTGGTGATGACGGGACGCTTCCTCGACGCGCGGGAAGCGCTCGAGATGGGCCTGGTCGACGAACTGGTGGCGCCGGACGGCGTGTACGACGCGGCCGTGACGCGGGCGCGCCGCTTCCTCGACTACGCCCCTGACGTGCTGGCTGCGGCCAAGGCCGCCTTCGACCGGCCGTGACCGACCGGGTGCGCGGAGCGTTAGGCTGCCCGGCATGACGGAAACGAAGGAAACCGGCGCTCCCGCGGCGTCGACCTCTGGTGTCGCCGACCCCGCTCCGCAACCGCGCGCGACCAAAGAGCAGGTCGAAGCCGCGATGCACGACTCGAAACTGGCCCAGGTCCTCTACCACGACTGGGAGGCCGAGACCTACGACGAGAAGTGGTCGATCTCCTACGACCAGCGCTGCGTCGACTACGCGCGCGGCCGCTTCGACGCCGCGGTGCCCGACGACGTGCAGCGGCAGCTGCCGTATGACCGCGCACTCGAGCTGGGCTGCGGCACGGGGTTCTTCCTGCTCAACCTGATCCAGGCCGGGGTCGCCCGGCGCGGTTCGGTGACCGACCTGTCCCCGGGCATGGTGAAGGTGGCCACCCGCAACGGCCGGTCCCTCGGGCTCGACATCGACGGACGGGTCGCCGACGCCGAGGGGATTCCGTATCCGGACGACACGTTCGACCTCGTCGTCGGACATGCCGTGCTGCACCACATCCCCGACGTCGAGCTGTCCCTGCGGGAGGTGGTGCGGGTGCTCAAGCCGGGCGGCCGCTTCGTGTTCGCCGGTGAGCCGACCACGGTGGGCAACCGCTACGCCCGCGAATTGTCGACGTTGACGTGGCGGATCGCCACCAACGTCACGAAGCTCCCGATGCTGTCCGACTGGCGTCGCCCGCAGGCCGAGCTCGACGAATCGTCCCGGGCCGCGGCTCTGGAGGCCGTCGTCGATCTGCACACGTTCGACCCGGGCGACCTCGAGCGGATGGCGGTCAACGCCGGTGCCGTCGATGTGCGCACGGCCAGTGAGGAATTCACCGCCGCGATGCTCGGGTGGCCCGTCCGGACCTTCGAGGCGGCCGTCCCGCCCGGTCGCCTCGGTTGGGGCTGGGCGAAATTCGCGTTCAACAGCTGGACGACGCTGTCGTGGGTGGACTCCAACCTCTGGCGGCGGGTCGTGCCGAAGGGCTGGTTCTACAACGTGATGGTGACGGGGGTCAAGCCGGGCGGCGCGTCGTCGTAGCGTTCGGCCTCGACGATGTGCGCTTCCTGCGCACCGAGACCGGACGGCAGGCGCTCGCCGAGGTCGACCGGCTCGACCTGAGCGCCGCCACACTCGTCGCCGACGTGGCAAGGGCGCGAACACGATTCGGTGAGCAGGCCACGGTCCTGGTGGAGACGGTGCGGCTGCGGCGCAAGGCGGCGGCCAAGTTCGACGGCGCCGAGCAGTGGTTGTTCACCGACGAGGCGCTGCAGCAGGCCACCGCGGGCGCAGTCGCTGCGCATCGGGCACGGCGCCTCGCCGGCACGGTGGTGCACGACGCCACCTGCTCGATCGGTTCCGAGCTGGTGGCCCTTGCGAATTCGGCCGCGTTCGTGATGGGGAGCGATCTTGATCCGGTGCGGTTGGCCATGGCGCGGCACAACGCCGGTTCCGATGTCGCGCTCTGTCTCGCCGATGTGCTGCATCCCGTGTCCAGCGATGCAGTGGTACTCGCCGATCCGGCGCGGCGTAGCGGATCAGCACGCCGCTTCGACCCTCGCGCCTACCAGCCGCGGCTGGACGATCTGCTCGCGGCACTGGCAGGCCGCGACTACGCGGTGAAGTGCGCTCCCGGAATCGATTTCGTGGCGGTCGCGCAGATGGGTTTCACCGGCGAGATCGAGATCACCTCGCTCGCCGGCAGTGTGCGGGAGGCCTGCCTGTGGTCGTGCGGTCTGACCGACGCCGGGGTGCGCCGGCGCGCGACGATCCTCGACACGGGCGAGCAGATCGTCGACACCGACCCCGACGACTGCGGGGTCGCGCCGGTCGGTCGCTGGCTCGTCGACCCGGACGGGGCAGTCGTGCGCGCCGGCCTCGTGCGTCACTACGCGGCGCGGCACGGGCTCTGGCAGATCGACCCCGACATCGCGTACCTCTCCGGTGACCGGCTGCCCGACGGGGTACGCGGATTCGAGGTGCTCGAGCAGCTCGCCTTCAATGAACGTCACCTGCGCCAGCACCTTTCGGCGCGCGCAGTGGGGGTGGTCGAGATCCTGGTGCGCGGCGTCGACGTCGATCCCGACGCGCTGCGCAGGCGGCTGCGCCTGCGCGGGGCGCACCACGCGTCGGTCGTGATCACCCGCCTCGGTTCCGGGCCGGCAAGCCGGGCAACGGCATTCATATGTCGTCCGTCACGATGACCGCTCACGTACCCTGGCGGTGATCGCACCAGTTGTATACCGATGCGCCGACGCGACCGCGGCGCCGACGATGAGGATTCTGTTGACGATGCGCGTTACCGCCGCCGCCCTGCTGGCCGCCGCTGTGCTCGCCGGCGCGGCCGCGACCCCGGCCGCCGCTGCGGAGCCGGCGTGCGCCGACCTGGGCGGCACGATCGATGCGCAGCAGGTGTGCACCGTGCAGGTGAACAACCCCACCTACACCCTCGACTTCACGTTCCCGGCCGACTATCCCGATCAACAGGCTCTCATCGGCTACCTGACACAGACCAGGGACGGATTCGTCAACGTCGCCGAGATGCCCGGCTCGTGGAACCTGCCGTACGTTCTCGACGCCAAGGGCACCGCGTATCGGAGCGGTCCCGATGACGGCGGCACCCGCAGCGTCGTGTTCGAGGTGTACGAGAACGTCGGCGGCGCTCACCCGCAGACCTGGTACAAATCGTTCAACTGGGACGTCGCCGAGAAGGCGCCGCTCACCTTCGAGTCGCTGTTCAAGCCCGACACCCGGCCCCTGGACGTGATCTTCCCGATCGTGCAGTCGGAGATCTCCCGTCAACTGGGCGTCGATTCTCCGATCAGCGCATCCGACGGGCTCGATCCGGCCAAGTATTCGGAGTTCGCCCTGACCGACGACTCGATCATCTTCTTCTTCGGCCAGGGCGAGATTATGGCCGGTGCCGGGGGCGCGCTGCAGGCGACGGTGCCGCGCTCGGCGGTCGCCACGATGATGAGCTGAGCCCGCTCGACGCCTAGAGGGTCGCATCCGTTCGCTCGCCGCGAGCCTCGACGGGATCGTAGTTCTCCCAGAACGTGGCGCCGCTGATTCCGAGGCTCACCGGGTCGAACACCGGATCGAGGCCTTGCTTCTTCTGTTTCTCGTAGTCCCACAGCGCCTTGTAGGCCGGCTGCTGCAACACGATGATGCCGACGATGTTCAGCCATGCCATCAGCCCGACTCCGATGTCGCCGAGCACCCAGGCATCCGACGCGGTGGAGATCGCACCGATCGTGACCGACACGAGGATCAGCGCCTGCAGCAGCATCGTCGTGTTGGTGCCGACGGTGCCGCGGATGAAGGGCACCTCCCTCGGGGCGAACCTGCCGAGCACGAAGCGCAGATTGGTCTCGGCCATGTAGTAGTAGGCGATGATCGTGGTGATGCAGAAGAACGCCAGCGAGATCGCGATGAAGCTGGCGCCCGCCCCGCCCCACAGGGTGTCGAAACCGGCTTGAGCGAAAGCGGGCCCCACCTCCGCGTCGGCCGCCAGCACCGTGCCGCCCTCGCGTAGCACCGCACCGTCGGCGCTTTCCCCTTCGAACACCCGGTAGGCCCCGGTGGACAGGATCAAGAACCCGGTCGCCGAGCAGATGAACAGCGTGTCGATGTAGACGGCGAAGGCCTGCACGAGGCCCTGCTTGGCCGGGTGGGACACCTCGGCGGCCGCAGCCGCGTGCGGCCCGGTGCCCTGGCCGGCCTCGTTGGAGTAGATGCCGCGCTTGACGCCCCACATCACCGCCGCGCCCAGAATGGCCCCGAATGCCGAGTCGATGCCGAAGGCGCTGGAGAAGATCAGGTTCAGCACACCGGGGATCTCACCGGCGTTGAGCAGCACGATGATCAGCGCCAACACGATGTAGACGACAGCCATGAACGGCACCACGATGGAGGCGAACGTGGCGATTCGCTTCACCCCGCCGATGATGACGAACGCCAGCACGATCACCGTTCCGACGGCGACCCACCACTTCGAGAACCCCCACGCCGAGTTCATCGCCGAGGCCATCGAATTGGACTGCACACTGGGCAGGAGAAGGCCCATCGCCAGGATCGTGACCGCAGCGAAGACGTAGCCGTAGACCTTCATGGCCGGCGCCGCGGCGGTGTGGGCGAAAGCGCGGCTGAAGTAGTAGGCCGGTCCGCCGCGATACTCGCCGGTGATCTTGTCGCGATCCTTGTAGATCTGGCCGAGCGTGCATTCCACGTAGGACGTCGACGCGCCGAGGAAGGCGACCAACCACATCCAGAACATCGCCCCTGGCCCGCCGAACGCGATGGCGGTGGCGACGCCGGCGATGTTGCCGGTGCCCACGCGGCCGGCCAGGGAGATGGTCAGCGCCTGGAAACTCGACACTCCCGACGGCGACTTCTCGCCCTTGAGCATCAACCGCACCATCTCCGGTACCTGACGGACCTGGACGAAGCGGGATCGGATCGAGAAGTACACGCCGGCGGCCAGGCAGAGATAGACGAGGGCGTTGCTCCAGACGTATCCGTTGACGGTGCTCAGGAACTCCGACATGCCTCGCGCCTCCCCTGATCGTGATGTGGTCAGGCCCCATTCTGGGCCAGCGCCGGTTACCGCGCTGTGAAGTCGCTGTAAGAACTCTTAAAGGAATACCGGTGTCACGCCGGCGCGAAACCGTAGACCCGGCCGTCGCTGGTCGCGGTCACGACCCGGCGGTCGTGGCCCACTGACACCCCGACGGGCCACCCGGTGGCGCCCGGCAGGCGGTAGGAGTGCAGCGTGTGGCCGTCGCCGAGATCGAACACGATGAGCGCCATCCCGTCCGCGTCCGGGGCGACCGTGTATCCCACGCCGGCGACGCTGCTGGTGGTCAACGGAGCGGTGTCGTCACGACGCCACAGCTGCTCCGGCCCGTCGCCGGTGTCGCGGATGGCGGTCAATCTCGCACCCGGCCCTCCGCCGGCCAGGATCAACCCCTCGGGCGTCACCGAGGGTGGGGTCTGCGCGAGGTAGTCCAGCGGCTGCGACCATTTCACCGAACCGTCTTCGCCGTTGATTGCCCACAGCCGCTCGTCGCGGCCGTTGATGTAGACGGTGTTGCCGTCCGGTGAGAACACCGGGCTGCCCAGCGGACCGCCGCCGACGGCGTCGCTGGTCCATTCCCGGGTGATCAGCGGCGTCTGACCGGGCCGGTAGCGCAGCCCCACCAGTTCGGGCGCCTCGGCGCCGGGTTGCCACAGGGTCAGCACGATGGTGCCGGAGGACCCGGAGGACTCGGAATAGGCCGGTGCGGCCGCGACGGGACACTCCGGTCCGCCGAGCCGGCAGTCCTGCAGGCCACGTTCGGAGTCGCGGGGATCCAGGCCGGCCACCAGGTCCAGCGAGCTACCCGCGACCGTTCCCCGGTGCGCGTCGAACACCAGCACCTGACCGAGGTGGGTGATCACCAGCAGCCGGCCCGGATCGAGGAAGCGCATCGTGGTCGGCATGCCGATCACGGGTTGACGCCAGCGGATCCACTGTGTCGGCGGGAACGACAGCACCGCGCCGGGCTGACCGACGTAGAGGTTGTCGAAGCCGTCGAAAAGAGGACTGGACAGGCCGCCGCCCTGCCAGAGGCGGGTGCACCACCGCTGGCGCGCCCGGTTGTCGGTCTCCCAGACCATCAGCGAACAGCCGCCGGCGGTCTGCGCGTTCACGGCGAGGTAGTCGCCCGAGCCGAGTGCGGCTTGCGCGGCGAGCTCGCCCTTGACCGATCGCACCCATTCCAGCCGCAGCGTGTCGGCACCCGCGCGAGCGACGGAACTCCGGTTGGCGGCGTCGGCGTACTGCGCGGCCCAGCCGGACGCGGCGCTGGCGTCGACCCAGGAATCGGTGTTTCCGCAACCTGCCGCCGCTGCGGCGACGAGCACGGCGCTGGCCAGCACGATGATTCGCCGGAGCACGGGTTCCCTTCTGGTCGCCGGTGGACATTATCGCCGGTGGGCCTGGTTGCGGTGGACCGAGAGCCCCCGTGAGGGTAACCGCTTCGGGGTCCTCTCCTCGCGTAGGCTTTCCGGCCATGACGACGATGTGGGGTGCGCCGCTGCACAAGCGCTGGCGTGGATCGCGGCTGCGGGATCCTCGCCAGGCGAACTTCCTCACCGTGGCGTCGCTCAAATGGGTGCTCGCCAACCGCGCATACACGCCGTGGTATCTGGTCCGGTACTGGCGTCTGCTGAAGTTCAAGCTCGCCAACCCGCACATCATCACCCGCGGAATGGTGTTCCTCGGCAAGGACGTCGAGATCCAGGCCACCCCCGAGTTGTCGCAGATGGAGATCGGCCGGTGGGTGCACATCGGTGACAAGAACACCATCCGCTGCCATGAGGGTTCGCTGCGGATCGGTGACAAGGTGGTGCTCGGACGCGACAACGTCATCAACACCTACCTCGACATCGAGCTCGGGGATTCGGTGCTGATGGCCGATTGGTGCTACATCTGCGATTTCGACCACCGGATGGACAGCATCGAGTTGCCGATCAAGGACCAGGGCATCATCAAGGGTCCGGTGCGCATCGGCCCGGACACGTGGGTCGGGGTCAAGGTCAGCGTGCTGCGCAACACCACGATCGGGCGCGGGTGCGTGCTCGGCTCGCATGCGGTGGTCCGCGGCGACATCCCGGATTTCTCGATCGCGGTGGGAGCGCCGGCCAAGGTGGTCAAGAACCGCAAGACGTCCTGGGAGACGTCCGCTGCCCAGCGTGCCGAGCTGGCGGCTGCGCTGGCGGACATCGAACGGAAGAAGGCCGCCCGCTGACGAAGGGCGGCGAGGCACGAGGCGGTCGAGGAAGCGGGCAATCAGACGCCGCCCGCTGACGAAGGGCGGCGAGGCACGAGGCGGTCGAGGAAGCGGGCAAACAGACGCCGCCGCTAGCCCTCCAGGTGTCGCTCGGGCAGCGCCAGTTCGGCGACCGGTCGGCGCGGTTGCGGACGGCGTTCGCCGCGTTTGGCGCCGAGATACACCTGTGCGGTCTCGGCGGCGACGGTCGCCCACGCGAAGTCGGAGGTGAGTCGCTCACGCGCGGCGGTCGCATGGCGCTGAGCGGCGTCGGGATCGTCGAGGACTGTGCGCACGGCGGCCGCCAGCGCGGCGACGTCGCCCGGCGGGAACGTCTGGCCCGTGGTGCCGTGGCCGACCGCCTCCCCGAGGCCGCCCGCCGTGGACACCACCAGGGGTGCACCGGCCGCGGCAGCCTCCAACGCGACGATGCCGAACGGCTCGTAGCGCGACGGCAGCAACGCGATGTCGGCGCGGTGAAGCAGCGCCAGGAGTTGTTCGTGGTCGACGAGGCCGACGAAGTCGACGGCCTTGAGCACGCGGTGTCTGCGGGCCTGCTCGGTCAGGAACGCCAGCTGGGTGCCGTCCCCGGCGATGGTCAGCGTGGTGCCGGGATGGGTGCGACGAACGCGGGGCAGGGCGGCGATCGCGTCGTGTACGCCCTTCTCGTATTCGAGCCGGCCGAAGTAGAGCAACTCGGCGGCGCCGGTACGTGGCCGGCGGGCGGCGAAAGGCCAACCGGCGGTGTCGATTCCGTTGCGTATCACGGTGATCTCGCAGAGGCCGGGACCGAACAGCGCGGTGATCTCTTCACGCATCGACTCCGAACACGTGATGAGCGAATCGGATTCACCCACCAGCCAGGATTCCAGTGCATGCACCTGCCGGCTGACCGCACCGCTGACCCAGCCCGAGTGTCGGCCCGCCTCGGTGGCGTGGATCGTGGACACCAACGGCACGTCGAAGTGCTGGGCCAGCGCGACGGCGGGATGGGCGACCAACCAGTCGTGACCGTGGACGACGTCGGGTCGCCAGTCGCCGAGGGTGAGGCCGGCGCGCACCATCGCATGGCCCATGGCCAGGGTCCACGCCATCATGTCGGTGGCGAAGGCGAATTCGTGGGGATCCTCGGCGGCGGCGATCACGCGCACGCCGTCGCTGACCTCGTCGGTGGTCGGATGGGTGGCCGGATCGGTGCCGGTGGGCCTGCGGCTCAGTACGACGACGTCGTGGCCGGCGGCGACGAGTTCGGTCGCCAGGTGGTGGACGTGACGGCCCAGGCCACCGATGACGACCGGCGGGTACTCCCACGACACCAGAAGGATTCTCATCGTCACGGGCTCGGGAGTCGGCGCGCGTCCAGCGCGCCGAACAGGCCGTCGGCGCGGTTCCAGCCGGCGGCGAGCCGCTGCGCGTGCTCGGTGCGACCCGCGGCCAGGGCGTCGGCGATCTCGCGGGTGGCGTGGGCGTGCAGGTGCGCTCGGTAGCGCGCGTAGTCGGCCGCCGAGTCCTTGCTGACCATGAACGGCCAGTCGCTGGACACCGTCAGCAGTGTCTCCCGCAGGATCTGGTCGGCGACGAACATGCGCGGGCCCGGCGCACCGCGCGCTGCCGAATGTGCCAGCGCCTTGTCCACAGTGGTCAGTGCGGTGTCGACGACCTCGGTGTTCAATCGCACCAGATCGGCCACCTGCTCACCCGACCACACCTGCCAATCCTTGCCCGAACCCCAAGAGCTGGGCGGCAATTCGACCGGCTGGCCGACATACCCGGCGGCCAGTGCGTCGGCCAGGGTGCCGACCTGGATGCCCGCAGCCGGCAGCGCGCGCAGCACCTGCTCGAGCCACTGCGGGCCCTCGTACCACCAGTGCCCGAACAGCTCGGTGTCGAACGCCGCGATGACGTGGGCGGGCCGCCCGATGCGCGCGCTCTCGCTGATCAGCCGCTCCCGCACTGTCGCGACGAAATCGGCGACGTGGACGTCGACGGCGGCAGCGGCGCGCTCCGGGTCGTAGGGGGCCTTCTCCTCCGAGGGCACGTTGCGTCCCGTGACCCGTGCGGGTTTGAGCCCGGTGGCGTGGTCGTAGGTGTGGAAGTCGCGATAGGCGGCGTGACCCGGGTAACCCGAGCGCGGCGACCACACGCGGTAACTCACGGTCAGGTCGCGGCCGAACGCCACGACCGGAGAATCGGCGATCGGTCGCCCCAGCGCCGTGTCCCCGTGCAGTGACGGGCCGTCGACCATGAAGTGGCCGACTCCGGCTGCGGCGTAGTCGTTTTCCATGCCGGGGGCGTAGGCGCATTCGGGCGCCCAGATGCCTGCCGGCCGGTGTGCGAAGCGTTGGTCCGCATCGGCGAGGCCCTCGCGCAGAGCGAAGTCCCGCAGCCGCGGGGTGAGCAGCGGCTGGAACGGGTGGGCCAACGGGCCGCCCAGCAGTTCGATGACGTCGCCGTCGATCAACTCACGCAGCACCGGGCTGCCGCCGTGTCGCCACAGGGTCTCGAACTCGGCGAGCTCCCGGTCCGCCTCGGCGAGCTCGCGGGACCCGAAGCGCCGCAATGCTTCTGGCGCAGAAGCGGGGGACGGCCCGGTCGGGGTGCGCATCGTCGCGGCCTCGCGAGCCCGCAGCCGCCAGTTGGCCACCCAGTGGTGCATGCCCTGCAGGCAGTACGGATCGTCGAGCTGCGCGGCGACGACGGGGGTGACGCCGAGGGTCAGAAGGTGGCTCCGATTCTCGGCGGCCAGGGTGCGCAGCACCCGCACCAGTGGCAGATAGGCCGCCGACCACGACTGGTAGAGCCACTCTTCACCGACCGGCCAACGGCCGTGATGCGCCAGCCACGGCAGGTGGGTGTGGAGGACGAAGGTGAACAGTCCGGGCACCGGCTCGGCCGAGGGCCGCCCCGAGGTCACGGCCGTACCGCGATCGCGACCAGATCGAGGCTCTCATCGATGTCTCGATCGGTGTCGCGGTCGATGTCGAAGTCCTCGATCGTGATCGAGGCGATGTCGGCGAGCAGGTCTGCCGGCCACGGCGCATCGGACAGTGCCCGAGTGATCTGCGCATCGATGATCGACCCGCCGTGGCGTGCGTCCAGTTCGCGCAGCCGAGCACCGTGGTGCACGCCGTAGAGACCGTCCACCCGCAGACCCGCGCCGGTGAGCAGTTCCGTCAGCTCCGTGGCGTCGAGCTCGCGCGTGTGGAACGGATTGACCGGAGTGTCGCGGCCGGGGGAGAAGGTGATCCTGTTCGGCGTCGACATCAGCAGCAGGCCGCCCGGCCGGAGCACCCGGCGGCATTCGGCGACGAACTGACCCTGGTCCCACAAATGTTCGATCACCTGGAAGTTGACCACGATGTCGACGGACTCGTCGGGCAGTGGCAGCTCGGCCAGGTTGCCGTGGCGCATGTCGACGCGGGGGTAGCGGGCCCGCACGTGGGAGACGGCGTACTCGTCGTAATCCAGGCCGATGACCCGGCGCGCGACGCCGGCGATCAGATCGGCACCGTAACCTTCGCCACACCCGGCCTCCAGCACCTCGGCATCGGCGAAGCGGTCGGCCAGCCTGTCGACCAGATCGCGGTAGACGATCTCATGACGGCGGAACCAGTAGTTCTCCTCGGCAACGTCGGGCACGGTTCGCTCGCCGGTCAGCGCCATGGGCGCGTCGGCCGGCGGCTCACCCACCTCGGAGGTGGTCACATGTGTGCTCATCGGAAGGCAGGCTAACCCGTAACCGGGCGATGACGAATAGTTCGTCGCACCCGGGCGGGCGAGATCGCACACTTCGACCAGCTATGGTGTTTTTGCGAACCGCCTTAAGTTACCCGCTGGTAACATGGGGGTGAGAGCTCCAAACGTGATAAGGCGGGCCGGTCACCGGCCCCTTCGAGAAGGACGAACTCATGACGAACATCGTGGTTCTGATCAAGCAGGTCCCCGACACCTGGTCCGAGCGCAAGCTGTCCGAGGGTGACTGGACCCTCGACCGCGAAGCCGCCGACGCCGTGCTCGACGAGATCAACGAGCGCGCCGTCGAGGAGGCGCTGTTGATCAAGGAACGCGAAGGTGGCGACAGCACGGTGACGGTGCTCACCGCCGGCCCCGAGCGCGCCACCGAGGCGATCCGCAAGGCACTGTCCATGGGCGCCGACAAGGCGGTGCACCTCGTCGACGAGGGCCTGCACGGTTCGGACATGGTGCAGACCGGGTGGGCGCTGGCCCGCGCGCTGGGCACCATCGAGGGCACCGAGCTGGTCATCGCGGGTAACGAGGCCACCGACGGAACCGGCGGCGCCGTGCCGGCGATCATCGCCGAGTACCTCGGTCTGCCGCAGCTGACGCACGTGCGCAAGCTCACCGTCGAAGGCGGCAAGGTCACCGGTGAGCGCGAGACCGATGACGGCGTGTTCACCCTCGAGGCGACCCTGCCCGCCGTGGTCAGCGTCAACGAGAAGATCAACGAGCCCCGCTTCCCGTCCTTCAAGGGCATCATGGCCGCCAAGAAGAAGGAAGTGACGAAGCTGACACTCGCCGAGATCGGCGTCGAGTCCGATGAGGTCGGGGTCGCCAACGCCGGGTCGAAGGTGCGCTCGTCGACGCCGAAGCCGCCCAAGACCGCGGGCGAGAAGGTCACCGACGAAGGCGAAGGCGGCACCAAGATCGCCGAGTACCTGGTCGCTCAAAAGATCGTCTAAGCAGATCGTCTAGTAGACCCCGAACACTTCCCCCTTCCATCACCGAAAGACTCAGAGGCAACGAATCTCATGGCTGAAGTACTGGTGCTCGTCGAGCACGCTGAAGGTGCGCTGAAGAAGGTCACCTCCGAACTGATCACCGCCGCCCGCACCCTGGGCGAGCCCTCCGCGGTCGTGGTGGGCAAGCCCGGCACCGCCGACGGGCTCGTCGACGGGCTCAAAGCGGCCGGTGCCGCGAAGATCTACGTCGCCGAATCGGACGACGCCGAGAACTACCTGATCACCCCGTACGTCGACGTGCTCGCCTCGCTGGCCGAGTCCGCATCGCCGGCTGCGGTCATCCTCGCCTCCAGCGCGGACGGCAAGGAGATCGCCGGGCGCCTGGCCGCGCGCATCGGCGCGGGCATCCTCAACGATGTCGTGGAGGTGCGTGAGGGCGGCGTCGGTATCCACTCGATCTTCGGCGGCGCATACACCGTGGAGGCCGAGGCCGTCGGCGACACCCCGGTGATCACCGTTCGTCCGGGCTCGATCGAGGCCGCGCCGTCCGACGGCGCCGGTGAGGTCGTCAGCGTCGAGGTCCCCGCACCCGCGGAGAACGCAACCAAGATCACCAAGCGCGAGCCCGCTGTCGCGGGTGACCGCCCGGAGCTCACCGAGGCGACCGTCGTCGTCTCCGGCGGCCGTGGTGTCGGCAGCGCGGAGAACTTCAACGTCGTCGAAGAGCTCGCCGACTCGCTCGGCGGTGCCGTCGGTGCCTCCCGTGCGGCGGTCGACAGCGGCTACTACCCGGGCCAGTTCCAGGTGGGCCAGACCGGCAAGACCGTGTCGCCGCAGCTCTACATCGCGCTCGGTATCTCCGGAGCCATCCAGCACCGCGCCGGCATGCAGACGTCGAAGACGATCGTCGCGGTGAACAAGGACGAAGAGGCGCCGATCTTCGAGATCGCCGATCTCGGCATCGTCGGTGACCTGTTCAAGGTCACCCCGCAGCTGACCGAGGCCATCAAGGCCCGCAAGGGCTGATCGCCGCGAGGCACACCGAACGGCCCCCGCCATCCGGCGGGGGCCGTTCGCTGTCTCGGGGACGTGCACCCGAACCGTCACCCACCGCTCATGAACACGTCACGCATCGCTTGCCATCGCGCTGATCGCCTGAGCGACCGTGCTGACCATGAGCACTGCTTCTGTACTCATCTCCACCCAGGACGCCCCCGACGACACCAATGCGCCGACCGGCCCGACGCCCCGCTATTCGCTTCTGCTGTGCCGTGACGACGACTCGATCGAGGCGGCCCAGCGGCTGCGCCACGACGTGTTCACCTCCGAGCCCGGTTTTGCGCTCGTCGACGGCGGAAATGGCCGCTCGGACGGACTGGATGTCGACCGCTTCGACGAGTACTGCGACCACCTGCTGGTTCGGGAGGACCGCACCGGCGAGCTGGTCGGCTGCTACCGCATGCTGCCTCCGCCGGGGGCCATCGCCGCCGGCGGCCTGTACACCGCGACCGAATTCGACGTCTCGGCCCTCGACGCGCTGCGGCCGTCGCTGGTCGAGATGGGCCGCGCTGTCGTGCGCGACGGGCACCGCAACGGCGCTGTCGTGCTGATGATGTGGGCAGGCATCCTGGCCTACCTGGACCACAGCGGCTACGACTACGTGACCGGCTGTGTCTCGGTGCCGGTCGCCGATCCGGCCGGCGTCGAACCCGCCGGCGCCCATCTGCGCGGCGTCCGCGACTTCGTGATGCGCCGGCACCGCGCACCGCACGACCTGACCGTGCGCCCCTACCGACCGGTGGTCGTCGACGGCCGCACCCTCGACGACATCGCCCCGCCCGCGCGCGTGTCCGTGCCGCCGCTGATGCGCGGATACCTGCGGCTGGGCGCCCAGGTGTGCGGCGAACCGGCCCACGACCCGGACTTCGGGGTCGGGGACTTCCCCGCCTTGCTGGACAAACGCCGTGCCGACGTGCGCTATCTCACCCGGCTGCGCTCGGCGGGCGCCGCGACGGCGACAGTGACCGCGTCGTGAGCGCCCGCCCACATGCCTGGCTGCCCGCCGCGTCGTGCGGCCCGACCTGTATCTCCGCGGGCGGCGCCACGGCGAGTCGACGCGCTGCCGTCGTCTTCCGTGTTGCGCTCCGCGCCACGCTGACGGTGGTCCTGCTGCCGACACTGCCGCTGCTCGCGGTGCCGCTGCCCGGCCGCGCGCACCTGCAGCGCCGCTACTGCCGCGTCGTGCTGCGCTGCCTGGGCATCCGGATCACTGTGTCCGGCGGACCGATTCGCAACGTACCCGGGGTGCTCGTCGTCAGCGGGCACGTGTCCTGGGTCGACGTCTTCGCGATCGGCGCCGTCATGCCGGGCGCCTTCGTCGCCAAGGCGGAGATGATCGGCTGGCCCGGACTCGGCGCACTCGCCCGGTTGATGAAGGTGATCCCCATCGAACGGGACAACCTGCGCCGACTGCCCGAGGTGGTGAACGCGGTCGCCGAGCGGCTGCGCGCGGGCCGCACCGTGGTGGCGTTCCCCGAGGGCACGACGTGGTGTGGCCTGGCCTATGGGCCATTCCGGCCGGCGATGTTCCAGGCCGCGATCGACGCGGGCCGGCCGGTGCAACCGTTGCGGCTGAGCTATCACCATCGCGACGGCCGCGCGTCGACGGCGGCGGCCTACATCGGTGACGACAGCCTGCTCACCTCGATCCGCAGGCTCGTCACGGCGCAGCGCACCGTCGTGCACGTCCGCGTCGAATCGTTGCAGCTGCCGGGTGTCGATCGCCGCGACCTGGCAGCCCGGTGCGAGGCCGCGGTGCGGGGGACGAACGCCTCTGCGATCGGCGTCCGCGGAGAGGGTCACGCCCTGGCGGCCTGACCTCTCGAATACGGCCGAGGGCACCGTCGCGGCTATTGTGGAGCGTTGTGATTGCGTCCGCGGTGTATCTCGACCACGCTGCCACCACCCCGATGCGCCCGGCCGCCATCGAGGCGATGAGCTCTGCGCTGACCTCGGTCGGGAACGCGTCCTCGCTGCACGGATCGGGCCGCCTGGCGCGGCGCCGGCTGGAGGAGTCTCGGGAGACGCTGGCCGGCCTGCTGGGTGCGCGCCCCTCGGAGGTGATCTTCACCGCCGGCGGTACCGAGAGCGACAACCTCGCCGTCAAAGGCATCTACTGGGCCCGCCGCGACGCCGACCCCGCCCGCCGCCGGATCGTCACGACCCCGATCGAACACCACGCGGTGCTCGATGCCGTGGAATGGTTGGTCGACCACGAAGGGGCAGAGGTGACCTGGGTGCCGGTCGATCGGCACGGAGTGGTCTCGGCGGAGGCGTTGCGCGCCGCGATCGGCGATCCCGCCGACGTCGCCCTGGTGTCGGTGATGTGGGCCAACAACGAAGTCGGCACCATCATGCCGATCGCCGAACTGGCCGCCGTGTGCGCGGCCGCCGCTGTCCCGATGCACAGTGACGCGGTGCAGGCCGTCGGTCAGATCCCCGTCGACTTCGCCGCATCCGGTCTGTCGGCGATGAGCCTCACCGCCCACAAGTTCGGCGGCCCCACCGGT
Organism: Mycobacterium sp. PSTR-4-N; assembly: GCF_022348085.1. Lineage (GTDB taxonomy): Bacteria > Actinomycetota > Actinomycetes > Mycobacteriales > Mycobacteriaceae > Mycobacterium. The sequence continues at coordinate 168,411 of NZ_JAKRFN010000004.1, forward strand.
GTGGGTGCGCTTCTGCTGCGGCGGGACACCGCCTGCGTTTCTCAGTTGCACGGCGGTGGCCAGGAACGCGACGTGCGATCCGGCACCCAGGACGTCGCCGGGGTGGCCGGTATGGCGGCCGCTGCCCGCGACGCCGTCGAGACGATGGACGCCACGGCCGCCCGGGTGCGTGCCCTGCGGGACCGGATGATCGACCGCGTACTCGCGACCATCGACGACGTCGACCTCAACGGCCCGGCGGGTGCCGGCCGGTTGCCCGGGAACACCCACTTCACATTCCGCGGGTGTGAGGGTGACTCACTGCTGATGCTGTTGGACGCCAAGGGGATCGAGTGCTCCACCGGGTCGGCGTGCACAGCCGGGGTGGCGCAACCCTCGCATGTGCTGACCGCGATGGGGGCCGATCCCGCCAGCGCACGCGGTTCGCTGCGGTTCTCCCTGGGGCACACCAGCACCGACGACGACATCGATGCGGTGCTGGCCGTGCTCCCGGCCGCTGTGGAGCGCGCGCGCCAGGCGGCCCTGGCGAGTGCGGCGGGACGGGCGTAGCCATGCGGGTTCTGGTCGCGATGAGCGGTGGCGTCGACTCCTCGGTGGCGGCGGCGCGGATGGTCGACGCCGGACACGACGTGACGGGCGTGCACCTGGCGCTCTCGTCCGCGCCCGGCACACTGCGCACCGGCTCGCGCGGATGTTGTTCGAAGGAAGACGCCGGTGACGCCCGCCGGGTCGCGGACGTGCTCGACATCCCGTTCTATGTCTGGGATTTCGCCGACCGCTTCAAAGAAGACGTCATCGACGACTTCGTCGAGTCCTATGCGCGGGGCGAGACGCCCAACCCGTGCGTACGCTGCAACGAGCGAATCAAGTTCTCCGCGTTGGCTTCTCGCGCTCTGGCATTGGGTTTCGACGCGCTGGCCACCGGCCACTATGCGCGGCTGTCCGACGGTCGGCTGCGCCGGGCGGTCGATCACGACAAGGACCAGTCCTACGTGCTGGCGGTGCTGACCGCCGAGCAGCTGCGGCACGCGGTGTTCCCGATCGGGGACACCCCCAAGGCGCAGATCCGCGAGGAGGCCGCGCGCCGGGGACTGTCGGTCGCCGACAAGGCCGACAGCCACGACATCTGCTTCATCCCGTCCGGAGACACGCGGGCATTCCTGGGCGCTCGAATCGGCGTGCGCCGGGGCGCGGTGGTCGACACCACCGGTGCTGTGCTGGCCGAACACGACGGTGTGCACGGCTTCACGATCGGTCAGCGCAAGGGCCTCGGCATCCCCGGTCCCGGTCCGGACGGCCGACCGCGTTACGTGACGGGTATCGACGCGGACACCGGCACCGTCTACGTCGGTGACGTCGCCGACCTCGAGGTGCACTCGCTGCTCGGTGAGCGGCCGGTGTTCACCTCGGGAGCCGCCCCCGACGGTCCGGTGGAGTGCACCGTGCAGGTGCGCGCCCACGGCGGCACGGCCGACGCCGTGGCTCACGTCCGTGACGGCGCCGTCGTCGTGGCGCTGCGCAGCCCGCTGCGTGGGGTGGCGCCGGGACAAACGCTGGTGCTCTATCGGCCGGACCCCGAGGGGGACGAGGTGCTGGGTAGCGCCACGATCGCCGAGGCGCGCTGACCGACCGCTGCCAGTGCATCGCGACGTGTACTGCAGCTGACACCGATTGACAGGTGTGCGCCGTGGCGTGAGGGTGTCGACGTGGACCATGCCGAGGTGCTGATCACCGCACTGTTGATGGCCGTCGCGGCCCTGGGTGCGCTCGCATGCCGGCTGTCGGTGCCCTATCCGATACCGCTGGTGCTCGGCGGCGCCCTGGCCGGGTTCATTCCCGGCCTGCCGGACATCAGCCTGGAACCGGATCTGGTGTTGGCGCTGTTTCTGCCCCCGCTGCTCTACAAGTCGGCGATCTACGCCAACTTCGGTGATTTCCGCACGGGGCTGCGCAGTCTCACCCTCAGCGCGGTGGCTCTCGTCGTCGTCACGATGGTCATCGTGGCCTGCGCGGCCCACGCCGTGATTCCCGGAATGCCGTGGGAGGCCGCGTTCGTGCTCGGTGCGATCGTGTCGCCCACCGACCCCGTCGCCGCGGCCACGATCATGCGTCGACTCGGTGCGCCCCGCCGGTTGATCAGCAGCATCGAGGGGGAGGGACTGTTCAACGACGCGACCGCACTCGTGGCGTTCCGGGTGGCGATCGCCGCGACGGTCGCGGGTGGGTTCTCGCTGGCCGACGCGGGCCTGAGCTTCGTGGCCGGTGCGCTCGGTGGCATCGCGATCGGTTTCGTGGTGGGCTGGCTGTCGGGCTGGGTCCGCGCCCGCATCTACGACGCGCAGATCAGTGTCACGATCTCACTGCTCACCGGCTACGCGGCGTTCCTGCCCGCCGAGGCGGCCGGGGCGTCGGCCGTGCTGGCGGTCGTCACCGCCGGCATCGTCATGGCGATCCGCAGCCCGGAAGTGCTCGAGGCCCGGCCCCGGTTGCAGGGCTACTTCGTCTGGGACATCGTCGATTTCCTGATCAACGCCACGTTGTTCGCGCTGATCGGTCTGCAGCTGCACGCGATCGTGTCCGGTCTGCACGAGTATCGCTTCGCCGCGCTGGCGGGGTATGCGGCGGCCGTCATCGCCGCCGTGGTGGCCAGCCGCTTCCTGTGGTTCTTCACCGTGCCGTATCTGATCCGGGTGCTCGACCGAAGACCCCGGCAGCGTGCGCGACGCTCGCCCGCATCATGGCGAATCGTGTTGGCGTGGAGCGGGATGCGAGGTGCCGTGTCGCTGGCCGTGGCGTTGGCGGTGCCGGCGCAGACAGCCGACGGCGGCGCGTTCCCGCACCGAGAGTTGATCCTGTTCCTCACCTTCGCGGTCATCTTCTTCACCCTGGTGGTGCAGGGGCTGACGCTGCCGGCGCTGATCGACCGGCTGGATCGCACCGCCGACCCCGAGACCGCCGAGGAGGATCGCGCGCGTCTAGCGGCCGCCCGCGCGGCGATCGAGCGTATCGACGAGCTGGCCGATGAGCAGTGGACGCGTGCCGATACCGCCGAGCGCATGCGGGGCCTGTACGAATACCGGACACAGCGGTTCGAGGCGAGGTTGGCCGGCGACGAGGCCGGTGACTACGAGGAGCGGTCGCGGACGTATCAGGACATGGTGCGTTCGGTCCTGGCGGCGCAGCGCAGCGAGCTGCTGGCGATGCGGCGCCGGGGCGAGCTCTCCAACGAGGCCTTCAACCGGATCCTGCGTGACATCGATCTCGAGGAGTCGCGCCTGGAGACGTGACGGTCACACCGCGAACGGAAAGCTGGTCGGGGGCCCGGACAGGGACTCCTTGGCCTTGCGGCCGAGCGCGTCGAAGATCTCCACCTCACCCGCTTCGAGCCCGTCGAGGGCCACGCTGACGAGATCGGCCGGGTCGATGACGGCGCCCTCGCCGAACTCGATTCCCTGTCGTTCGGCGAAGTCGAACAGCGTCTGCGTGCCGATCAGGCCCGGAATCAACGCTGCGACATGCGTTCCCTGCGCGGCGAGTTCCATGCGCACGTTGTTCGTCAGACCCCACTCGGCCGACTTCGAGGCAGCGTAGGCGGCGTTGCCGTCCACAGTGGTCCACGCGGCCGCGGACAGCACGTTGAGGATCGCGCCGCCTCCGTTGCGGGCCAGGACGGGGGCGAATGCGCGGATCATCGCCAGCGTGCCGTGGTAGTTGGTGTCCATCACGGATCTGATCGCGCGCAGGTCGCCGGTGATCAGATTGCCGCCGGCGGTGTCGGCGGCGTTGTTGATCAGGAGGTCGACGTCGCCGGCGAGGTCGGCTGCGGCGCTGACCTGGGTGGCGTCGGTGATGTCGAGGCGCAGGGCGCGGACGCCCGGAACGTCGACGAGCTCGGGATGTCGGGCGCCGGCGTAGACCGTCGCTCCGCGGCGGAGTAGTTCGACGGCGAAGGCGCGGCCGAGGCCGCGGTTCGCGCCGGTCACCAGGGCGGTGGCGCCGTGGATCTGCATGAGGGTCTCCTCGTCATCCGATGAACATGACCACGCGGTCATGTTGTCACCCTGGCAGAAGATGACCGAGTGGTCAACTTGGTACCCTGGGGCCATGTCGTCGCCCGCCCGTCCCCAACGCGCCGACGCGACCCGCAATCGCGCGTCGCTGTTGGCGGCAGCCGAAAAGGTGTTCGCCGATAAAGGGCACACCGCCTCTGTCGCCGACATCGCCGCGGCCGCCGGGGTGGCCAAGGGCACCGTGTTCCGGCACTTCGCCACCAAAGAGGACCTGATCGCCTCGATCGTCTGCCATCACATCAACGTGTTGTCCTGCACGGCAAGGGAACTCGCCGACGCTGCCGACCCCGGTGAGGCCCTGCTCGAATTCCTCACCGTCGCCGCGGATCAGCGACGCCAACACGACCTGACATTCCTGCAGACCGCCAGCGACAACGATCGCCGAGTGGTCCGAGCGCGCACCGAGCTGCACGAGAGCCTCGCCGTACTCGTCAGGCACGCGCACGAGGCGGGAGTCATTCGCTCCGACATCACCGAAGCCGACGTGTTCCTGCTCATGTGCGCGCCCGTCCATGCGGTCGAGAACGTCGCCGATCCGCCACCTGCCCTCTGGCGGCGCTACCTCGCGATCATCTTCGACGGGTTGCGCCCCCAGGGTGCCCACCCACTCCCGCACCCCGCCCCGGTCCTGCCCTAGCCCTGTGTCAGCCCGGCACGTTGTCGGCGATGTTCGTCATCACGAGGTCGGGCACCGAATCGGGGAACGAGCAGAACGTCACCTCGATCAGCACGGCCGACTTCACCCGATAGTTGCGGCCGCAGGCGCCCGGCCGGATGCGCACCGCATCGCCGGTCGCGGCCACCTCGCCGACCAGCGCAGGGCCCTGCTCGGTGCCGCTGCAGGCGGAGATCTGCCGGGTCAGGTCGGTCAGCGCGGCCGCCGCCGTCGCAGTGTCGCGGTAGCCGGCAGCGGCCTGCGAGAGCAGGCCGCCCCGCCGGGGACTTTGATAGGTGGTCTTGTGGAACTCCTCGACGTCAGGACCGAACACCTCGGTCTCGGCGAAGAGCCAGTCACACTCCTGGGGTAGATCCCGGGCGAACACGTCGGGAAGAAAGCCTTGATCGGTCGGAATGTCCACCGGCACTTTGCTTTCCGTGCCGGGTATCTCGGTGAGGTCCGCGCCCGCGCCGCTGAGGGCCTGCATCTGCGACCGGTCGAGCAGCACGGTGTCGACATCGACCGGCGACCGGGAGTCCTCGTCGATGGCGGGTGGCGGCCGGGTGGCCAGGCCCGGGACCGTCTGTGTGCAGCCGGAAACGGCGATCGCCAGCGCGCACAGCAGCACACGGCCCGTCATGCCCCGACAGTAGTGCGTCGCCTATCGTCGGGCGAGTGACTGCTTACGCCACTGCGACGGGGATCGGATCGTGGCCGGGTACCTCGGCCCGCGAGGCAGCCGAGGTGGTGGTGGGCGAGCTTCATCGGTTGCCGCATCTGGTCGAGTTGCCGGCCCGGGGCGTGGGCGCGGACCTGATTGGTCGCGCCGGTGCGCTGCTGGTGGACATCGCGCTGGACACCGTGCCCCGCGGCTACCGCATCGCGGCGGGGCGTAGTTCAGTGACGCGCCGCGCGGTGAGCCTGCTCGACGAGGACGTCGACGCGCTCGAAGAGGCTTGGGAGAAGGCGGGTTTGCGCGGCGGCGACCGGATGGTCAAGGTGCAGGCGCCCGGGCCGGTGACACTGGCGGCGCATCTGGAACTGGGCGGCGGACACCGGGCGATCACCGACGCCGGCGCCGTGCGGGATCTCACCGCCTCGCTGGTCGAGGGCGTGGCGGTGCACCGTGCCGAGCTGGAGCGGCGACTGCAGACGACGGTCGTCGTGCAATTCGACGAGCCCACGCTGCCCGCGGCGCTGGCCGGGCGGTTGAGCGGGGTGAGCAGCCTCAACCCGGTCCACCCGGTGGACGATGCGGTGGTCACCGGTCTGCTCGACGAGTGTGTCGCCGGCGTGGGCGGCGAGGTCGCGGTGCACTGCTGCGCCGCCGGTGTCCCGTGGAAGGTGTTGCAGCGCAGCACGATCAACGCTGTCATGGTGGACGTCTCGACGCTGACCGCGACGGATCTCGACGGCGTGGGGGAGTTCCTGGAATCGGGTCGGACGGTGCTGCTCGGCGCCGTGTCCGCGCTCGCGCCCGCCACCCGCCCCGCGGTCGAGGAGGTGGCAGCGACGGTGGCCGCGGTGACCGATCGGCTCGGCTTCCCGCGGAGCGTGCTGCGCGACCGCGTGGGTGTCACCCCCGCGTGCGGGCTCGCCGGCGCCACGGTCGATTGGGCCCGGCGTGCGGTGGAGACGGCACAGAAGGTCGCCGACGGTCTGGCCGAGGACCCGGACTCCGCCTAGGGGTGGTGCTTGTAGCTCTCAGACCGTGCGCAGATCCTTGCGCAGGATCTTGCCCGACGCCGATTTCGGTATGGCGTCGATGAACTGGACCCGACGTACCTTCTTGTAGGGCGCGACCTGGCCGGCGACGAACTCGATGACCTCGTCCTCGGTGAGCTCCGCGTCGGGCTGCTTCACCACGTAGGCCTTGGGCACCTCTTCACCCTCGTCGTCCGGCACCCCGATCACCGCCGCGTCGGCGATGCCGGGGTGGCCGAGCAGCACGGCCTCCAACTCGGCGGGGGGCACCTGGTACCCCTTGTACTTGATGAGCTCTTTGAGCCGGTCGACGATGTAGACGCAACCGTGGGCGTCCACCTGGGCGAGGTCACCGGTGTGCAGCCAGCCCTCGTCGTCGATGGTGGAACGAGTGGCGTCGTCGTTGTTGAGGTATCCGGCCATCACGTTGGGGCCCTTGAACCACAGTTCGCCGGTCGCGCTGAGGCCTTCCTCGGGCGGGTTGATGTCGTCGCCCGTCTCGGGGTCGACGATCTTGGACACCGCGTTCGACACCGTCCAGCCCACCGAACTCAAAGGCGCATCGACGTGCATGTCGTGCTTGCCCGCGTCGAAGGGGGTGATGTGGCTGACGGGGCTGAGCTCGCTCATCCCGTAGCCCTGCACCACCCGGCAGCCCAGCCGCTCGGCGACGGCGCGACCGAGGTCGGCGTCCAAGGGAGCCGCCCCCGACATCACCACCTTCAGAGACGACAGGTCGTGTTCGTCGACCATCGGGTGCTTGGCCAGTGCGACAGCCACCGGCGGCGCGATGAACGCGATCGTGGCTCGGTGCTCGGCGATGTTGCCCAGGAACTTCGCGAGGTCGAAGCTCGGCATGATGACCAGGCGGGCGCGCGCATGCAGCGCGGCGTTGAGCAGCACCGTCATCCCGTAGATGTGGAAGAACGGCAACACCGCCAGCACCACGTCGTCGGGCACCATGCCGTGCAGCGGTCGGATCTGCGCCACGTTGGCCACCAGGTTGCGGTGCGTCAGCATCACGCCCTTGGGGTTGCCCGTCGTCCCGGAGCTGTAGGGCAGCGCGGCCAGATGCGACGATGGCGCGAACGTCACCTCCGGAGGTGCAGGGTTGCCGTCAAGCAGCTCGACGGCGTTCGGGTGGCCGTCGGCGGCCCGGCCCGGCCCGTCGAGCACCACCAGGTTCTCGGCGTCCAGCCCGACCATCGCGACGGCCTCGGCGGCCTGCGGAGCCAGCGCGGACACCGTGATCAGCATGGCCGCCCGGGAGTCGGTCAGCTGCTTGGCGATGTCCTTCGCGGTGAACAGCGCGTTGATGGTCGTCGCGGTGACTCCGGCGCGCAGGATGCCGTGGAACGCCACCGCGAACGCCGAGCTGTTGGGGGCCAACAGCCCGACGACGTCGCCGACGCCCAACCCCCTGGCAGCGAGAGCACCCGCGAATGAGTCGATGCGCGCGACCATTTCGCGATAGCTGGTCTGCCGGCCTGTCGTGGAGTCGATCAAGGCGACCCGATCCAGGTGCTCGGCGTCGGGGCCTGTCAGTCCCGAGAACAGGTAGTCGTAGACGCTCGCGGTGGGGATGTCGACTTCGGGGAAGGGGCTCGAGAAGCTCATGGTGTCTCCGATCGAATCATGTCCGGGTCGCGCCGGGTCGGTCTTCGTCGAGCTGCGTCATCAATTTGTAGGACGCCACCATGCAGCGTAGCCAGCGGTCCCGGACGGAGGTGTCGGTCGGTTTCGATAGCCTGCGGGGGTGAGTCCTGAGGCGTCGCCCAATCCCGAGGCAGTGCTGGCCGAGCAGGCCGACGACGCCCCGGATGCCGAAGTGCGTCGGCGCTGGCAAGACCTCGCCGACGAGGTGCGCGAGCATCAGTTCCGTTACTACGTGCGCGATGCACCGGTCATCTCCGACGCCGAGTTCGACACCATGCTGCGTCGCCTGCAGGCTCTGGAGGAGGAGCACCCCGAGCTCCGCACGCCCGACTCGCCGACCCAGCTCGTCGGTGGCGCCGGATTCGCGACCGACTTCACCCCGGCCGAGCACCTCGAGCGGATGCTCAGCCTGGACAACGTCTTCGACCCCGACGAGTTGGCCGCCTGGGCGGCGCGCATCGCGAACGAGATCGGCCCGGATGCCCAATACCTGTGTGAGCTCAAGATCGACGGTGTGGCACTCGCGCTCGTCTATCGCGAGGGTAGGCTCGTCCGCGCGGCCACCCGGGGCGACGGTCGCACCGGCGAGGACGTCACGCTCAACGCGCGCACCATCGAAGACATCCCCGAAACACTCACTCCCACAGACGAATTCCCGGTCCCTCCGGTGCTCGAGGTGCGTGGTGAGGTGTTCTTCCGGGTGACCGACTTCGAGGAGCTCAACGCAGGCCTGGTGGCCGAGGGCAAGCCGCCGTTCGCCAATCCGCGCAACAGCGCCGCGGGCTCGCTGCGCCAGAAGAATCCGGCGGTCACGGCGAAGCGCCGGCTGCGGATGATCTGCCACGGATTGGGACACATCGAGAGCCCGGGCGGTTTTCCGTTCGCCACGCTGCACGACGCCTACCGCGCCCTCGGTGCGTGGGGGCTCCCGGTGTCCGAGCACACCGCGCAGGTCAGGGGTCTGGACGCGGCCACCCAACGCATCGCCTACTGGGGTGAGCACCGCCATGACGTCGAGCACGAGATCGACGGCGTGGTGGTCAAGGTGGACGCGGTGGCGCTGCAACGCCGACTGGGGGCGACGTCGCGCGCACCCCGCTGGGCGGTGGCCTACAAGTACCCGCCGGAAGAGGCGACCACCAAACTCCTCGACATCCGCGTCAACGTGGGCCGCACCGGCCGGGTGACGCCGTTCGCCTACATGGAGCCGGTCAAGGTCGCGGGGTCGACGGTCGGGCTGGCCACGCTGCACAACGGGTCGGAGGTCAAACGCAAAGGCGTGCTGATCGGCGACACGGTGGTGATCCGCAAAGCCGGCGACGTGATCCCCGAGGTGCTCGGCCCCGTGGTGGATCTGCGCGACGGCTCCGAGCGCGAGTTCACCATGCCGACGCACTGCCCCGAGTGCGGTACCGAGCTGGCGCCGGCCAAAGAAGGTGACGCCGACATCCGCTGCCCGAATTCGCGGTCCTGCCCGGCGCAACTGCGCGAGCGGGTGTTCCACGTCGCCGGTCGCGGCGCCTTCGACATAGAGGGACTGGGCTACGAAGCCGCGACCGCCCTGCTGGCGGCCGGGGTGATCACCGACGAGGGGGATCTGTTCGGGCTGACCGCGCAGGACCTGCTGCGCACGGAGTTGTTCACCACCAAGGCCGGCCAGGTGTCGGCGAACGGCAAGCGACTGTTGGCGAATCTGGACAAGGCCAAGGCGCAACCGCTGTGGCGGGTGCTGGTGGCGCTGTCCATCCGGCACGTCGGCCCGACCGCGGCGCGCGCGCTGGCCACCGAGTTCGGCAGCCTCGAGGCGATCACGTCGGCATCGGAGGAACAGCTGGCGGCCACCGAAGGCGTCGGCCCGACGATCGCCGCCGCGGTCACCGACTGGTTCACCGTCGATTGGCATCGCGCGATCGTCGACAAGTGGCGGGCCGCCGGTGTGCGGATGGAGGACGAGCGTGACGCCAGCATCGAGCGCACGCTCGAGGGTCTGTCGATCGTCGTCACCGGCTCACTGACCGGGTTCAGTCGCGACGACGCGAAGGAAGCGATCATCGCGCGCGGCGGCAAGGCCGCCAGCTCGGTGTCGAAGAAGACGGCGTACGTGGTCGCCGGCGACGCCCCGGGATCGAAATACGACAAGGCCATCGAGCTCGGGGTCCCCGTGCTGGACGAAGACGGGTTCCGGCGGCTGCTCGCCGATGGTCCCGATGCGGTGTCGGAGGCCGTGCAGCCCGAGACCTAACGCAGGATCGTCGCGACGATGCCGGCGAGGTAACCGAGCCGCGCGACCTCGCTGGGACGGAACTCGGGGCCCCCGGGGCGGCCGAGCACGATCGCGGTGTGGCTGTCGCCGAGCGGCGCCGCGGCCAGCGTCGTGTCCATGTCCCGCCACACCTGGGGCACCCAGTCCGCGTGGCCGTCCAGGGCCGTCGGAGCGGTCAGCGGCAGCCACGGCGTCTGCGCAGCCTGCGTCTCGGGTGCCCCGGAGCTACCAACCACGCGGTGCGGCCCCTGCTCGGTGAGGCGTGTCACCGTGCACCATCCGACCCGCAACACCTTGGGTGCCTCGTCCACCAACACCTGCAGACGGCGGTCCTTGCCGTCCGCGGCGGCCACGTGATCGATCAGCTCGAGCTCTCGATGCGCTTCGAGCAGCCCGGTGTGCGGCCGGATGCTGTCGACGTAGACGCCGTTGATTTTCTCCGCCGCGGTGATCAGCATGTCGGGCATGGCGCCCGGAGGGAGCTCGACCACCAGATCGTCGACGGCATAGCCGGACCCGCGCTCGACCACGTCGAGCGACAGGATGTCGGCGCCGACGGACCCCAGGGCCACGGCCAGCGAACCGAGGCGGCCCGGGCGGTCCTCCAGCTCGACGCGCAGCAGATACGACGGCACGCGCAACACTGTGTCACGGACTCCTGGGCAGCGGCGACTCGGACGGAAGCGCCGGTGCCACGGTGAACTAGGCTTCGTGGTCGTGTCCCAGATCTCCCGAGACGAGGTAGCGCACTTGGCGCGGCTGGCCCGTCTGGCCCTGACCGACGAGGAACTGAGTGGTTTCGCCGGTCAGCTCGACGCCATCCTCGGCCACGTCAGCCAGATCCAGGCGGTCGACGTCACCGGCGTCGCCGCCACCGACAACCCGCTCGCGAGCGTGAACGTCTTCCGAGCCGACGAACCGCAGCCGTGCCTCACGCAGGAGCAGGCGCTGGCCGAGGCGCCCAGCGCCGCAGACGGGCGCTTCGCGGTGCCGCGCATCCTGGGGGAGCCCGAATGACCTCCACCGATCTGATCCGGCTCGACGCCGCCACGCTGGCCGGCAAGATCGCCACCGGGGAGGTGTCCTCGGTCGAGGCGACGCGGGCCTGCCTGGACCAGATCGCCGCCACTGACGGTGACTACCACGCGTTCCTGCACGTCGCGGGGGAGCAGGCCCTGGCCGCCGCGGCCGAGATCGACAGAGCCGTGTCGGCCGGTGAGGAGCTCCCCTCGCCGCTGGCCGGTGTCCCGCTGGCACTCAAGGACGTGTTCACCACCGCGGACATGCCCACCACCTGCGGATCGAAGATCCTCGAAGGGTGGACGTCCCCGTACGACGCGACGGTCACCGCCCGGCTGCGTGCCGCCGGCATCCCGATCCTCGGCAAGACCAACATGGACGAGTTCGCGATGGGCAGCTCGACCGAGAACTCGGCTTATGGACCGACCCGCAACCCGTGGGACATCGAGCGGGTGCCCGGCGGTTCCGGCGGTGGCAGCGCCGCCGCTCTGGCTGCGTTCCAGGCCCCGCTGGCCATCGGCTCCGACACCGGCGGATCGATCCGCCAGCCCGCCGCGCTGACCGCCACCGTCGGGGTGAAGCCGACCTACGGCACGGTGTCGCGGTACGGACTCATCGCGTGTGCGTCGTCCCTCGACCAGGGCGGCCCGTGCGCCCGCACCGTGCTGGACACCGCGCTGCTGCACCAGGTCATCGCAGGCCACGATCCGCTCGACTCGACGTCGATCGACGCCGAGGTGCCCGACGTCGTCGCCGCGGCGCGGGCCGGAGCGGCCGGTGATCTCTCGGGCGTGCGCATCGGTGTGGTCAAGCAGCTGCGCAGCGGTGAGGGCTACCAGCCCGGCGTGCTCGAGTCGTTCACCGCGGCCGTCGACCAGCTCAGCGCGCTCGGCGCTGAGATCACCGAGGTGGACTGCCCGCACTTCGACTACTCGCTGCCGGCCTACTACCTGATCCTGCCGTCGGAGGTGTCGTCCAACCTCGCGAAGTTCGACGGCATGCGTTACGGGCTGCGCGTCGGCGACGACGGAACCCACAGCGCCGAAGAGGTGATGGCGCTGACCCGGGCGGCCGGCTTCGGCCCAGAAGTCAAGCGTCGCATCATGATCGGCGCTTACGCGCTCTCGGCCGGCTACTACGACGCTTACTACAACCAAGCGCAGAAGGTTCGCACGCTGATCGCGCGCGATCTCGACGAGGCGTATCAGAAGGTCGATGTCTTGGTGACGCCGACCACACCGTCCACGGCCTTCGCCCTGGGCGAGAAGGTCGACGACCCGCTGTCGATGTACCTGTTCGACCTGTGCACGCTTCCGCTGAATCTGGCCGGCCACTGCGGGATGTCGGTGCCCTCGGGGCTGTCGAGCGACGACAACCTGCCGGTGGGACTGCAGATCATGGCGCCGGCGCTGGCCGACGACCGGCTCTACCGAGTGGGTGCGGCCTATGAAGTTGCCCGGGGTGCTCTGCCGACTGCGCTGTGACAGGGGAGGATGGTGACCATGCGCATCGGAGTACTGACCGGCGGCGGTGACTGCCCAGGACTGAACGCGGTGATCAGGGCGGTCGTGCGGACCTGCGACGCGCGGTATGGGTCCTCGGTCGTCGGCTTCCTGGACGGGTGGCGCGGACTGCTCGAGGACCGGCGCATCCAGCTGGCCAACGACGACCGCAATGACCGGCTGCTCGCCAAGGGCGGCACGATGCTCGGCACGGCCAGGACCAACCCCGACAAGCTGCGCGCCGGCTTGGACCAGATCAAGCAGACGCTCGAGGACAACGGCATCGACGTGCTGATCCCCATCGGCGGGGAGGGCACGCTGACCGCCGCACACTGGCTCTCGCAGGAGGGCGTGCCGGTCGTCGGGGTTCCGAAGACCATCGACAACGACATCGACTGCACCGACGTGACATTCGGGCACGACACCGCGCTGACGATCGCCACCGAGGCCATCGACCGGCTGCACAGCACGGCCGAGTCGCATCAGCGCGTCATGCTCGTCGAGGTGATGGGCAGGCACGCGGGGTGGATAGCGTTGAACGCCGGAATGGCCTCGGGTGCGCACATGACGCTGATCCCCGAGCAGCCGTTCGACGTCGAGGAAGTGTGCCGACTGGTCAAACGTCGCTTCCAGCGCGGAGATTCGCACTTCATCTGCGTTGTCGCCGAGGGCGCGAAACCCGCGGAGGGCACCATGCAGTTGCGCAAGGGTGGCATGGACGAGTTCGGTCACGAGCGGTTCACCGGCGTCGCGCAGCAGTTGGCGCTCGAGGTCGAGCAGCGCATCAAGAAGGAGGTGCGCGTGACCGTGCTGGGCCACGTCCAACGTGGCGGCACCCCAACGCCCTACGACCGCGTGCTGGCCACCCGCTTCGGCGTCAACGCCGCCGACGCTGCCCACGCCGGTGAGTACGGCATGATGGTCTCGCTGCGTGGGCAGGACATCGGCCGCGTGCCACTCGAGGAGGCCGTGCGCCAACTCAAGCTGGTGCCGCAGAGTCGCTACGACGACGCCGCGGAGTTCTTCGGCTGAGCTCTTTCCGCCGAGAAGACATGAACTCGAGTGACTCGCGGGGGAAAATGCTCGAGTTCGCGTCTGTTCGCCGGGGAAAAGTGACCCACTAGGATCGGGGTCATGTCTGTCGACACCGCCGAGCTGCTGGATTACGACCAGGTCATCGCCTCCTACGAGCCGGTGCTGGGCCTCGAGGTGCACGTCGAGCTCTCGACGCAGACCAAGATGTTCTGCGGCTGCCCGAACCGCTTCGGGGGCGAACCCAACACCCAGGTGTGCCCGGTCTGCCTCGGGTTGCCCGGCTCGCTGCCGGTGCTCAACGAGGCCGCGGTCGAGTCCGCCATCCGCATCGGCCTCGCGCTGAACTGCCAGATCGCGCCGTGGGGCCGGTTCGCCCGCAAGAACTACTTCTATCCCGACCAGCCCAAGAACTACCAGATCAGCCAGTACGACGAGCCGATCGCCGTCGACGGTCACCTGGACGTACCGCTCGACGACGGCAGCACGTGGCGCGTGGAGATCGAGCGTGCGCACATGGAGGAGGACACCGGCAAGCTGACCCACCTGGGCAGCGACACCGGCCGCATCGCCGGCGCGACGACCTCGCTGGCCGATTACAACCGCTCCGGTGTGCCGCTGATCGAGATCGTCACCAAGCCGATCGAAGGCGCCGGTGCCCGCGCCCCCGAGATCGCCCGTGCGTACGTGACCGCATTGCGAGATCTGTTGCGCGCCTTGGACGTTTCCGATGTCCGGATGGATCAGGGCTCGATGCGCTGCGACTCCAACGTCTCGCTCAAACCCATCGGCCAAGCCGAGTTCGGTACCCGCACCGAAACCAAGAACGTCAACTCGCTCAAGAGCGTGGAAGTTGCGGTTCGCTACGAAATGCGTAGGCAGGCAGCCGTTCTGGGATCTGGCGGCACAGTCACCCAGGAGACCCGCCACTTCCACGAAGACGGCTACACCTCGCCGGGCCGCAGCAAGGAGACCGCGCAGGACTACCGCTATTTCCCCGAACCCGATCTCGAACCCGTCGCCCCCAGTGACGAACTCGTCGAGCGGTTGCGCGCCACCATCCCAGAGCTTCCCTGGTTGGCGCGCAAGCGCATTCAGCAGGACTGGGGTGTTTCCGACGAGGTGATGCGCGATCTCGTCAACATCGGAGCGCTCGATCTGATCACGGCCACCGTCGAGCACGGTGCGTCCAGCGAAGCCGCCCGCGCGTGGTGGGGCAACTTCCTGGTGCAAAAGGCCAACGAGCGCGGCGCCGAACTCGACGAGCTACCCATCACGCCCGCCCAGGTGGCCGCAGTGGTCAAGCTCGTCGATGACGGCACACTGACCACGAAGCTGGCCCGCCAGGTCGTCGAGGGTGTGCTCGCGGGAGAGGGAGAACCCGAGCAGGTCATGAACGACCGTGGACTGGCCGTGGTCCGCGACGACTCGCTGATCCAATCCGCGGTCGACGAGGCGCTGGCCGCGAATCCCGACATCGCCGAGAAGATCCGCGGCGGCAAGGTGGCTGCCGCGGGGGCCATCGTCGGCGCCGTCATGAAGGCGACCAAGGGCCAGGCCGACGCCGCGCGCGTGCGTGAACTGGTCATGGCCGCCTGCAGTTGACGCTGCAGATGAAGCGCGCCCAGGACCTCGTACTGCGGCTGCTCTCGCATCCGCTGCGGCTGCTGTCGCTGCGCTCGATCGTCATCCTGGCCCAGGTCGGCGTGATCATCCTGGTGCTGACCCTCGGCGTCTGGGTGTGGGTGGGGGTCACCAACGACCAGTACGACCAGCTCGACCGCCGG
This sequence comes from Mycobacterium sp. PSTR-4-N, assembly GCF_022348085.1. Lineage (GTDB taxonomy): Bacteria > Actinomycetota > Actinomycetes > Mycobacteriales > Mycobacteriaceae > Mycobacterium. The sequence goes on from NZ_JAKRFN010000004.1 coordinate 184,103, forward strand.
CTGGACTCGCTGTCCAGCCTGGGTGATGTGAACACCCTGCTTCGCAGCGCGCAGGACGGCGTGGGCCCCGAACCGGCCGAGGGCGGGCTGGTACGCACGGCGCGGATCGGCTCGGTCGTGGTGTCGATTCCTGCCGACATCGTGCTGCCCGAGCTGTCCAATGGGTACTCCGACGCGACGATCGACGGTGTCCCGTACCGCATCCGGACGATCACCACCGGCACCGCGTCCATCGCGCTGGGTGCGCCGCTGGCCGAGACCAAGGCGCGGATCGACTCGTTGCACTGGCGAGTGTTCTGGATCTGCACCGGCGTCATCCTGGCCACGCTGCTCGTGGGGTGGGTGATCGCGTTGATCATGGTGAACCCGTTCCGGCTGCTGGCCCAGCAGGCCCGCGCGATCAACGCCCAGTCCAACCCCGACGAGGTGCAGGTACGTGGGGTGTGGGAGGCCGTCGAGATCTCCGAGGCGGTGGAGGGCATGCTCGCCCGCATCGGCGACGAACAGCAGCGGACCCGAGCGGCGCTGGAATCGGCGCGCGACTTCGCGGCGGTCGCCTCCCATGAGTTGCGCACCCCGTTGACGGCCATGCGCACCAACCTCGAGGTGTTGATGACGCTCGACCTCGGCCCCGAGCAGCGCCGCGAGGTCATCGGTGACGTCATGCGCACGCAGTCGAGGATCGAGGCGACACTGTCCGCGCTCGAGCGGCTGGCCCAGGGCGAGCTGACCACCGTGGCCGACTTCGTTCCCCTCGATGTTGCCGAGCTGCTCGACCGGGCCGCTCACGACGCCATGCACAATTATCCGGGGCTGGAGGTCACCCTGGCCTCGTCGACGACGGTGTTGATGCTGGGGATGCCCGCCGGCCTGCGATTGGTGATCGACAACGCGATCGCCAACGCCGTCAAGCACGGGGGTGCGACGCGCGTGCAGCTCAGCGTGATCAGCTCGGCCGACGGCGTGGAGATCGCGGTGGACGACAACGGATCCGGAGTGCCCGACGAGGAACGCCAGGACGTGTTCCAGCGCTTCCACCGCGGGTCGACCGCGTCGCGTTCCGGTTCCGGCCTGGGGCTCGCCCTGGTTGCTCAGCAGGCCGAGATTCACGGTGGCACAGCGGCTTTGGAGCACAGCCCCCTGGGCGGCACCCGCCTGATCCTGCGTCTACCGGGGTCGGGGCCCAGCCAGGCCTGAGCCGGCCTAGGTCTTCTCGTCGTTGGCCCGGGGGAAGCCGCCGCCCTGCGGGAACAACGGGAACACCACGTCGTCGAGCTTCTGCGCGTCGCCGGAGGTCTTGTTGACGGTGGCGCCCCAGATGTTGCCGTCGGGAGCGACCTCCAGTGCCCAGGCGTGGCCGTGTTGATCCTGGCGCACCACCTCGGGGTCGCCCGTGACCGCGCCGGTGTCCGGCGCCATGCGCACTGCGACGGTCTGCTTGGTGTTGACGAGATTCACCAGAACGGTGCCGTCGAGCGCGGCGCACCCGGCCACTCCCGGCCGGTCCGGCCAGGTCCACACCGTGGACACCTTCGAGTCCTTGGTGATGCGCTGCAGCCGGTCGGCGGTCGGGGTGCGGTCGGTGACATACAGCGATTCGTCGGACGGATCGATGCACATGCCGCCCCCGGGCCCGAGGCCGGACAGCGCGGTGGTGATGGGCGCCTGGTTGACCGTGGTGGGTTGCTCGATGCGCAGCAGCTTGCCCGCCAGCGACGTGGGGTCGGCGGCCAGCGCGGGATCGCCCGCGTCGCCGGTCTGCACCATCAGCGTGGTGGGGCTGGTGAAGATCAGGGACCCGGTGTTGCCCGTGGCGCCCTTGGGGATGCCGGTCAGGATCGGCTTGGGCACGTCGCCGTCGGCGATGCGAACCACGCGGTTGTCGGTCGGGGTGCTGATGTAGGCGTAGGTCAACCGGTCCTGCTGGTAGGTCGGGGACTGCACGATGTCCATCAGCCCGCCGTCACCGCTGGCGTCGACCGGAATCGTCATCTTGACGAACGGCTCGACCCTCGTCGCGACCTGTTTGACCTCCCCGGTCACCCGCTCGGCGACCAGTGCCGACTGACTGTCCGGCAGCATGATCAGTCCGCTGGTGCTGTCGAGGCAGCCCTGCATCACCCCGGGTGCCGGGCACTGCTTGGGAAACGGCTGGGCGGGCAGCGGTGGCGGTGGAGGCGGCGTCGACTCGGAGCCGGGCGCCATCCGAGGTTCCGTGGTGAAGGGCTGCGACTGGGCCGAATCGAAGCGCGCACAGCCGGTGATGCCGATCAGCGCAGCACTGGCCACCACCGTGGCTGCCCGCAATGCGCGGCGTCGACTCATGCGAGCCAGATTACGGATCGTTGCGCAGTGCTCGCCACGGCGCCTGGACGCCGACCGGGTCGAGCAGCCGCAACCAGGAAGAAAACACGTGGTCGGGCGCGCCGAGCGAATTCCCGGCCACGACTTGAGCAGCACCTACCCTGGCAGGTGTGACCAGCCCGCATGACTCACAACCCTGGCAGCGGCCCGCCGACTCGGCCGGCCGGCCCGCCTCGGCACGTCTGGTGGACCCGGAGGACGATCTGCCCTCGGCGCACTACGGCGGCGACTTCGAGACCACGGCGATCCCGCGCTACGACACCGCCAAACCGGCTGATCAGCAACCGTTCGGACTGCTGGGAGATGCCGAACCCCTCCCGTACGTCCAGCCGGGAGGGGGCTTGGCCGCCGGCTCCTACGGCTCGCCCGCGGCCGCCCCGACCGAGGTCGGCAGTCTCGATGAGCGCCGCGAGCGGGACCGCCGCGGCACCCAGGACCTCGGCCTGTTGGTGCTGCGCGTCTCCGTCGGCGTCCTGCTGGTCGCGCACGGGCTGCAGAACATGTTCGGGCTGTGGGGCGGCCCCGGGCTGGGCGGGTTCCGCGACTACATCGCCGACGCGGGCTTCCGGTACGCGGAGGTCCTCGGCTACGTCGCCGCCGGCGGGGAAATCGCCGCCGGCATCCTGCTGGTGCTGGGCCTGTTCACTCCGCTGGCGGCCGCGGGTGCGCTGGCCTACCTGATCAACGCGGTACTCGCCGAGGCGATCGAGGCCCACAACGACGCGCGGCTGTCGGCCTTCCTCACCGACGGTCACGAGTACCAGATCGTGCTCGTGGCGGCTGTGGCAGCGATCATCCTCGCCGGTCCCGGCCGCTACGGTCTGGACGCTGGGCGCGGGTGGGCCCGCCGCCCGTTCCTCGGCTCCTTCGCCGCGCTCGTTCTCGGCATCGGCGCAGGCGTCGCGATCTGGGTGCTGCTCAACGGCGCGAACCCGCTGTCCTGAGGGGCTAGTCGTACGGGTTCGGCACTCGCCCGCCGCTGGCGGCCGTCAGCACCGGCAGGCTGGCGAACGTGACGGCGGGCAGCGAGACCTCGGTCCCGTCGGAACGCCGAGCCAGGGCCCAGGCTTTCTTGCCGAATCGCAGTCCGTCGATGTCCTCCCACCGCATCGTCTGCGTGCCGAACAGTGTGCGCGCGGTGACGGTGTCCCGGTCGGCGACCGTGCGGTAGCGCGCGATCACGATCGACAGGGCGACCGGGATCAACAGCAACAGGACGAAGCAGCCGGGCCCGGCGAACACGATAGACAGCAGAGCCAGCGCGAAGAGCACGACCGCGAGGTGCGCCATGGGGGAGATGCGGATCACGACCGGGGCGGGCGACGACGTGGAGGCCATGCGTCCCATCATCCCATCCCCACCCACGCCGCAATTTGACCGAAGTCCGGTTCGCGGGCTACCGTCGGGAGCTATGCAGATCCCGGGCTCGCTCGTAGTAATTGGGTTGCGCGTTGATGCCGCGCTAGCCCTGGTCCGGGCATAGCACCACCGCATCGACGCGCAACCCTCGCTCAGCCTCCCGGCTGACGGGGGTTTTTTGTTGCCCCAGCACCGATTTGAGAAGATCTACCCAAGCCAGACCAGGCCGGACAGGACACAGAGGACACCGTGAGCGCACCCACCACGCGAGCACCTGAGCAGCCGGCGACCCCGGCCAACGGGACCCGCACCGCCGCCCCCACTCCGTCGCAGCCCAAAAAGGTTGCGCCCGTTGCGCTCACCGGCGCACAAGCCGTCATCCGCGCACTCGAGGAACTCGATGTCGACGTCATCTTCGGCATCCCCGGCGGTGCGGTGCTGCCCGTCTACGACCCGCTCTACGACTCGGTGAAGCTGCGCCACGTGTTGGTCCGGCACGAGCAGGGCGGCGGCCACGCCGCCAGCGGCTACGCCCATGCGACCGGGCGGGTGGGGGTGTGCATGGCCACCTCTGGCCCCGGCGCCACCAACCTGGTTACACCGCTGGCCGACGCCTACATGGATTCGATTCCGGTGGTGGCCATCACCGGTCAGGTCGGCCGCGGGTTGATCGGCACCGACGCTTTCCAGGAAGCCGACATCTCCGGCATCACCATGCCCGTGACCAAGCACAACTTCCTGGTCCGCAACGGCGACGACATCGCCCGCGTCATCGCCGAGGCGTTCCACATCGCTGCCAGCGGTCGGCCGGGGCCCGTGCTGGTCGACATCCCGAAGGACGTGCTGCAGGGCCAGTGCACCTTCAGCTGGCCGCCGAAATTCGAGCTGCCCGGCTACAAGCCGAACACCAAACCGCACAACCGGCAGATCCGGGAAGCCGCCAAGCTGATCGCGGCAGCACGCAAGCCGGTCCTCTACGTCGGCGGCGGCATCATCCGCGGCGAAGCCTCCGAGGAGTTGCTGGCGCTGGCCGAGCTCACCGGTATCCCGGTGGTGACCACGTTGATGGCGCGGGGCGCGTTCCCCGACAGCCACCCGCAGAACCTCGGCATGCCCGGCATGCACGGCACCGTGGCAGCGGTGGCGGCGCTGCAGCGCAGCGATCTGCTGATCGCCCTGGGCACCCGCTTCGACGACCGCGTGACGGGCAAGCTGGATTCGTTCGCGCCCGAAGCCAAGGTGATCCACGCTGACATCGATCCCGCCGAGATCGGCAAGAACCGGCACGCCGACGTGCCGATCGTGGGCGACGTGAAGGCCGTCATCGCCGACCTGATCGACGCCCTGCGCCGGGACGGTGGCCTCGGCTCCACACCGCTGGACAACTGGCGGGAGTACCTCAGCGGAATCCAGTCGACGTACCCGCTGAGCTACGGGCCGCAGAGCGACGGCAGCCTCTCGCCGGAGTACGTGATCGAGACGCTGGGCAAGATCGCCGGCCCGGACGCGATCTACGTGGCCGGCGTGGGCCAGCACCAGATGTGGGCGGCGCAGTTCATCAAGTACGAGAAGCCCAAGACCTGGCTGAATTCCGGTGGGCTGGGCACGATGGGCTACGCGGTGCCCGCCGCGATGGGCGCGAAGATGGGCTGCCCCGACACCGAGGTGTGGGCCATCGACGGCGACGGCTGCTTCCAGATGACGAATCAGGAGCTCGCCACCTGCGCCATCGAAGGTGTGCCGATCAAGGTCGCGCTGATCAACAACGGCAACCTCGGCATGGTGCGGCAGTGGCAGACCCTGTTCTACGAGGAGCGCTACAGCCAAACCGATTTGGCCACACACACCCGTCGCATCCCGGATTTCGTCAAGCTGTCCGAGGCGCTGGGCTGTGTCGCGCTGCGCTGTGAACGCGAAGAGGACGTCGAAGACGTGATCAACCAGGCGCGCGAGATCAACGACCGCCCGGTGGTCATCGAGTTCGTCGTGGGCGCCGACGCGCAGGTGTGGCCGATGGTCGCCGCAGGCACCAGCAACGACGAGATCCAGGCAGCGCGCGGGATTCGGCCGCTGTTCGACAACGAAGAGGGACACGCCTGATGACCACCACGCACACCCTGTCGGTGCTCGTCGAGGACAAACCGGGCGTCCTGGCCCGGGTGGCATCGCTGTTCTCGCGGCGCGGGTACAACATCCAGTCCCTGGCCGTCGGCGCCACCGAACACAAGGACCTCTCGCGGATGACCATCGTGGTCGACGTCGAGGAGTCGCCGTTGGAGCAGATCACCAAACAGCTCAACAAGCTGATCAACGTGATCAAGATCGTCGAGCAGGACGAGGAGGCCTCCGTCTCCCGCGAGCTCGCCCTCATCAAGGTCCGCACCGACGCCGCCACCCGCGGTCAGGTCATCGAGGCGGTCAACCTGTTCCGCGCGAAGGTCGTCGACGTCTCCAACGAGTCACTGACGGTCGAGGCCACCGGGACACCTGAGAAGATCGAGGCGCTGTTACGGGTGCTCGAGCCCTATGGGGTCCGGGAGATCGTCCAATCCGGTGTGGTGTCGCTGTCCCGCGGCCCTCGCGGTATCAGCACCAAGTAGTCAACGACAAGCGAAGAGCAGAAAGAAGATTCACGACAATGGCAGTTGAGATGTTCTATGACGACGACGCGGACCTGTCGATCATCCAGGGCCGCAAGGTCGGCGTCATCGGCTACGGCAGCCAGGGGCACGCGCACTCGCTGAGCCTGCGTGACTCCGGTGTGCAGGTGAAGGTCGGCCTCAAGGAGGGGTCGAAGTCCCGCGAGAAGGTCACCGAGCAGGGCCTCGAGGTGGACACCCCGGCTGAGGTCGCCAAGTGGGCCGACGTCATCATGCTGTTGGCACCCGACACCGCGCAGGCCGAGATCTTCACGAATGACATCGAGCCGAACCTCGAAGACGGCAATGCGCTGTTCTTCGGCCACGGCTTGAACATCCACTTCGGGCTGATCAAGCCTCCCGCCAACGTCACGATCGGCATGGTCGCGCCCAAGGGGCCGGGCCACCTCGTGCGTCGTCAGTTCGTCGACGGCAAGGGCGTGCCCTGCTTGATCGCCGTCGATCAGGACCCCAAGGGCGAGGGTGAGGCGCTCGCGCTGTCCTACGCCAAGGCCATCGGCGGTGCCCGCGCCGGCGTCATCAAGACCACCTTCAAAGAGGAGACCGAGACCGACCTCTTCGGTGAGCAGGCCGTGCTGTGCGGCGGCACCGAAGAACTGGTCAAGACCGGCTTCGAGGTCATGGTCGAGGCCGGCTACGCCCCCGAGATGGCCTACTTCGAGGTGCTGCACGAGCTCAAGCTGATCGTCGACCTCATGTACGAGGGCGGCATCGCGCGGATGAACTACTCGGTGTCCGACACCGCGGAGTTCGGCGGCTACCTGTCGGGTCCGCGCGTCATCGACGCCGACACCAAGAAGCGGATGCAGGACATCCTCAAGGACATCCAGGACGGCACGTTCGTCAAGCGGCTCGTCGCCAATGTCGAGGGTGGCAACAAGGAACTCGAGCAGCTCCGCAAGGAGAACGCCGAGCACCCGATCGAGGTCACCGGCAAGAAGCTGCGTGACCTGATGAGCTGGGTCGACCGCCCGATCACCGAAACCGCTTAGGTTCGCCCCCGAAAGTCGGTGCCGTTCTGTGTGAACGGCACCGACTTTCGTGTCTCTAGGAGAGGCGCTCGGCGGTGCTGACCACCCGACGCGCCAGATGGTCGAGTGCGGCCAGGGTGGCCTCGTCCAACTCGTTGCGGTTCTCGGGACCTGTCACATGCCCCACGCCATAGGGATTTCCGTCGGCGAACTTCACTCCGTCGGTGTAGCCGGGCGCGACGATGATCCCGCCGAAGTGCATCAGCGTGACGTAAAGGGTCAACAGCGTGGTCTCCTGGCCGCCGTGCGCGGTCTGTGACGAGGTGAAGCCGGCATAGACCTTGTCGGCGAGCTTGCCCTGGGCCCACAGGCCGCCGAGAGAATCGATGAAGGCCCGAAACTGTGAGGCGGTGTTGCCGAAGCGGGTGGGGGATCCGAAGATCACCGCGTCGGCCCAGACGATGTCGTCGCCGGTCGCGGCCGGAAGTTCTTTTGTCGCTTCGTAATTGGCGGTCCATGCGGGGTTCTCGGCGAAGGATTCCGGGTCGCGGGTTTCGGCGATGTGGCGCAGGCGCACCTCGGCGCCCGCCGATTCCGCCGTGGCGGCCACGCGATTGGCCATCGTGGTGCCGTGTCCGGTGGCCGAGTAGTAGATCACTGCAAGCTTGGTCATGACGCGAGACTACGCGCGGGTCTGGGGGACTGGGGGCGACGATCAGGGCGACAGCTGCGGCAGGGTCGTGATGCCGAATTCGCGCCGCAACACCGTGCGCGCCGCGTAGTAGCCCGCCATGCCGTGCACACCCGTCCCCGGCGGCGTGGCCGACGAGCACAGGTAGGCCTTGGGAATCGGCGTGGTCCATGGGTTCGCCCGCAGTGTGGGTCCCACCATCGCCGCGAACAACGTTGCGCTGCCGACGATGATGTCGCCACCGACGTAGTTCGCGTTGTGGGCGGCCATCCGGGCGGCGGGCACGCACCGCGCGGCGAGCACCAGATCGCGGAAACCGGGCGCGGCGCGCTCGAACTGGCCGGTGATCGTCTCGGTCAGGTCTGCGCTCGAGTTCGCGGGAACATGAGCGTAGGTCCACAGCGGCCGACGGCCCTGGTCGTCGACGCGGGACGGATCGGCCACGTGCGGCAGCGCGGCCAGTGTCATCGGCCACTCGGCGTGGCGGCCTGCGGCGATCTCGCGTTCGGCCAGCGCCATCTGCGCTCGCGTACCGCCCATGTGCAGGGTGCCCGCCTGGGCGAGGCGCGGGTCGCGCCAGGGGATCTCGCCGGAGAGCACGAAGTCGACCTTGCAGACGCCAGGGCCGAACGTGTAGCGCCGCAGTGCTTTTGCATAACGCGCCGGTACCGCGTCGCCGTAGATGTCGAGCAGTGCGGTCGGCGCGGTATCCCAGATGACGACCCCGCGGGGCGGTGCGGTGACGGGTTCGCCGAGCACCACGTCGCCCCCGTGGGCCTGCAGGTCGGCGATCAGGGCATCGGCGATCGCCTGCGTGCCGCCGACGGGCACCGGCCAGCCGGCGGTGTGCGCCACCGTCCCGAGCATCAAGCCCGCGCCGCTGTTGACAGGTGAGGGCATCGTCGAAATGGCATGTACGCCAACCCCGGTGAACAGAGCCCGGGCATCCCCGCCGCGCAACAGTCCCCATGCGGGGCTACCCATCGCCAGAACCCGCAACCCGGTGCGCACCGTGGTGACGAGATCCGGTGGCAGTGAACGCTTGTCGCCGAGGAAGAAGCCGAGCACGCCGTCGACGTGTTCGGTCAGCGGGCCGAACAGCCGGCGCCAGGACGCGCCGTCGTCCAGTTCTGCGCAGGTGCGCTCCAGCGAGCGGTAGGCGACGGCAGCGGGCCGGTCCGGCAACGGGTTCGCGTACGAGATCTCCGGCGTGCGCAGCTGTACCCCACGTGCGGCGAGGTCGAACTCGGCGAAGAACGGAGAGGCCACCCCGAGCGGGTGCACGGCCGAGCAGATGTCGTGGACGACGCCGGGGTACTCGGGGTCAGGCGCCGAGCGGGCGCCACCACCGGCGGTGGGTTGGGCCTCGATCACTCGGACCGACAGGCCCGCGCGCGCACAGATGACGGCGGCCGCCAGCCCGTTCGGACCGCTTCCGACGACGGTGACGTCCACGCTCGAGTTTCTCCCGCCCACCACCCGATCATTAGAGCCCACTAGGCTGAGGCCTCGTGAGTCTGCCCGTGGTATTGATCGCCGACAAGCTGGCCCCCTCGACCGTCGAAGCGTTGGGCGACCAGGTAGAGGTCCGTTGGGTCGACGGCCCGGACCGGGAGAAGCTGCTGGCCGCCGTCGTCGACGCGGACGCGCTGCTGGTGCGCTCCGCCACCACCGTCGACGCCGAGGTGATGGCCGCGGCACCCAAGCTGAAGATCGTCGCCCGTGCCGGCGTCGGACTGGACAACGTCGATGTCGACGCAGCCACCGCCCGCGGTGTGCTGGTGGTGAACGCCCCCACCTCGAACATCCACAGCGCCGCCGAGCACGCGCTGGCGCTGCTGCTGTCGGCGGCCCGTCAGATCCCGGCCGCCGACGCCACGCTGCGCGCGCACACCTGGAAGCGGTCGTCGTTCTCCGGCACCGAGATCTTCGGTAAGACGGTCGGTGTCGTCGGCCTGGGGCGGATCGGCCAGCTGGTGGCCCAGCGCCTGGCCGCATTCGGCGCGCACATCACCGCCTACGACCCCTACGTCTCGCACGCCCGCGCGGCGCAGCTCGGCATCGAACTGCTCACCCTCGACGAGCTCCTCGGCCGCGCCGACTTCATCTCGGTGCACCTGCCCAAGACCAAGGAGACGGCCGGGCTGATCGGTAAGGACGCGCTGGCCAAGACGAAGCCGGGCGTGATCATCGTCAACGCCGCGCGCGGCGGGTTGATCGACGAGCAGGCCCTCGCCGACGCGATCACCAGCGGCCACGTGCGCGGTGCCGGCCTCGACGTGTTCGCCACCGAGCCGTGCACCGACAGCCCGCTGTTCGAACTGCCCCAGGTCGTGGTGACGCCGCACCTCGGTGCGTCGACGGCCGAAGCCCAGGACCGCGCCGGCACCGATGTGGCGGCCAGCGTGAAGCTCGCGCTGGCCGGTGAGTTCGTGCCGGACGCCGTCAACGTCGGTGGCGGTGCGGTCGGTGAAGAGGTCGCGCCGTGGCTGGATCTGGTCCGCAAGCTCGGCCTGCTCGTCGGTGCGCTGTCGGCGGAACTGCCCACGAACCTGTGCGTGCAGGTGCGCGGCGAGCTGGCCAGTGAGGAGGTCGAGGTACTGCGCCTCTCGGCGTTGCGCGGCCTGTTCTCGGCGGTCATCGAGGATCCGGTCACCTTCGTCAACGCGCCTGCGCTGGCTGCCGAGCGGGGCGTCGAGGCGTCCATCGACACCGAATCCGAGAGCCCGAACCACCGCAGCGTCGTCGACGTCCGCGCGGTCGCCGCCGACGGCAGCACGGTCAACGTGGCCGGCGCACTGTCCGGCCCGCAGCAGGTGGAGAAGATCGTTCAGATCAATGGCCGCAACCTGGATCTGCGCGCCGAAGGCGTGAACCTGATCATCAACTACGACGATCAGCCCGGTGCGCTCGGCAAGATCGGCACGCTGCTCGGCGGCGCCGAGGTGAACATCCTGGCCGCCCAGCTCAGCCAGGACGCCGACGGACAGGGCGCGACGATCATGCTGCGCCTGGATCGGAACGTGCCCGACGACGTCCTGGCCACCATCGGCCGGGACGTCCACGCTGCGACATTGGAAGTGGTCGACCTGACATGAGTGCTCCGGTGAAACTCGCGGTGATCGGCGGCGACGGGATCGGCCCGGAGGTGATCGGCCAGGCGCTCACGGTGCTCGACGCCGTCCTGCCCGGGGTGGAGAAGACCGAATACGAGCTCGGCGCCCGGCAATACCACAAGACCGGCGAGGTGCTGCCCGAGTCGGTGATCGATGAACTCAAGGCGCACAACGCGATCCTGCTCGGCGCGATCGGCGATCCGTCGGTGCCCAGCGGGGTGCTCGAGCGCGGCCTGCTGCTGCGCATCCGCTTCGAGCTCGACCACCACGTCAACCTGCGCCCGGGTCGGCTCTATCCCGGGGTGCGCAGTCCGCTGGCCGGCGATCCGGACATCGACTTCGTCGTCGTGCGCGAGGGCACCGAAGGGCCCTACACCGGCAACGGCGGTGCGATCCGCGTCGACACCCCACACGAGATCGCGACCGAGGTCAGCGTCAACACCGCCTATGGGGTGCGCCGCGTCGTACTCGATGCGTTCCATCGCGCGCAGGGCCGCCGCAAACACCTGACGCTGGTGCACAAGAACAACGTGCTGACGCACGCCGGCTCGCTGTGGTGGCGCACCGTGCAGAGCGTCGCGGCCGAATACCCCGACGTCGAGGTGGCCTACCAGCACGTCGACGCAGCGACGATCCACATGGTCACCGACCCCGGTCGGTTCGACGTGATCGTCACCGACAACCTGTTCGGCGACATCATCACCGACCTCGCCGCGGCGGTGTGCGGCGGCATCGGGCTGGCCGCCAGCGGCAACATCGATGCGACGCTGACCAATCCGTCGATGTTCGAGCCGGTGCACGGGAGCGCCCCCGACATCGCGGGGCAGGGCATCGCGGACCCGACGGCGGCCATCATGAGCGTGTCGCTGCTGCTGGCCCACCTCGGTGAGCTCGATGCGGCGGCCCGTGTGGACGCGGCGGTGGCCGAACATCTGGCGACTCGCGGTGACGCAGCGCTCTCCACCGCGCAGGTCGGCGAGCGCATCCTCGGAAAGCTGTAGCCATCCGGCGACTGGCCACGCTGTCTGCGCAGTGCTGGCTCTTCGTCGTCGGCTCCTCGCTGTTCGCCGTTGCCACCGCGCCCGGCGTCGCGGCGTGGTGGGGCGCGGGCGGGGCGAACCTGCTGTGCTTCTGCGGATCTTGGTTCTTCACCACCGCCGCCTGGATTCAACTGCTCCGCAGTGACCGCGCCGGTCGCGCGGAATGGTCAAGTGCAGCGGTGCAATTGGCCGGGACGGTGCTGTTCAACGTCAGCACCGGAGCCTCGGTGTGGGCGCACGCCGTCGCCAGTGAGCGGCGCTACGTATGGGTTCCCGACGTGTTCGGGTCCACGGCGTTTCTGGTCAGTGGGGTCCTGGGCATGCTGGCTGTCGGCGCGCTGTTCGAGCTGCGATCCCGCGACTGGTCGGCCGCAGCGGTCAATCTCATCGGCTGCGTCGCGTTCGCGGTGTCTGCAGGGGCCGCGTTCGTGCGCAAGACCGGTGTCACCGAAGACGAATGGCTGGCCAACCTCGGCACGTTCGTCGGGGCGCTGTGTTTCCTGGCCGCTGCCCTGATGCTGCTGCCACGGTCGAGTCAGGCCGAGTCTTCTGCGTGAGCCGGTGCGGTCGCGGGTACCGACGGGATCGCCAGCAGCGGGATCAGTGCGCACACGGCGAAGGCGGCGGGGTAGCCGGCGGCGCCGATCAGGGCACCGAACAGCGGCGGGGTGACGCCGGCGGTGAGCAGCTGGGTGGTGTTCTGCGTGCCGAGGGCCCGGCCGCTCCAGAACGGTCCCGCGACCTCGGCGATCGCGGTGAAGGCCAACCCGTTGTCGGACACCGTGACCACCGACGCGACGACCATCAGCGCGATGCTGACGGGGGAGTCCAGCCAGTCGGTCAGGGCCAGCAACCCCATCGACACCGCGGCGGCCGCGGCGATCGTCCGGATGGGCCTCATCCGTGAGCTCAGGACGTCCCCGGAACGGCGCAGGACGAAGTCGGACCAGCGGCCCGCCGCGATCCGACCGCCGGCGCCGAGGAGTTGAGCGATCGTCACCATCGCGCCGGCCGAGCCGGCCGACCACCCCCGGTCGGTGATCAACCACGCCAGCGTGAACGTCCACACCATCGCCTGTGGTGCCACCAGCAGCAGTGAGGTGAGGTGGATGCGCACGAGCAGCGTGGAACCCCGGTAGGGGTTGGCGAGATCGCTCTGGCTGGCTTCTGCCCGCGCCGGCCTCGGCGGATCCAGCACCGCGACGGCACACACGGCGGCCGCGACGGCGCAGACAGAGGCCGGGAACAGCAGCGCTCCCGACACCCCGCCGGCTTCGGCCAGCCGGGGGATCACCAGGGCGCCCACGCCCACGCCCAGCGGTTGTGCGGTCTGTCGGATGCCCATCACCAATCCGCGTTTGTCGGCGTCGAACCAGCCGACCACGAGACGGCCGCTGGCGGTGTTGCTGCTCGCGGCCGCCATTCCACCCACGAAGAGGAAGGCCCCGACCGCGGGCAGCGAGTCCACCGACGCGGCACCGAAGCCGGCGGCCGCGGTCAACGTCGAGCCCAACGTCAACACCGTGCGCTCGCCGAACCGGTCGACCACATATCCCCAGGCGATCAGGGTGACCACCATCCCGAGGCTAGGCAGCGCGGACATCAGTCCGGCCTGCGCGAGATCGAGGCCGCGCTCACGATGCAGGGTCGGTATGAGGAAGGCCACGCCGTTGATGAACACGTTGGCGCACAACGTGGCGGCCAGAGCGACGATCAGCATCGACCAGCGCCGCGCGGTGCTGATCGCGGAGGTGTCCATGGGAGCCATGGTGGCACGGGTATCTCAAAATGTTGAACTCACTTCTCACATGATGAGAAATGCTGAGGGTCGCCTGTGCACGCGCGGATGCGCAGGACGCTGCGGCTAGGCTGACTGACATGCGTCTCGGTCGAATCGCCAGCCCAGATGGTGTGGCTTTCGTCTCCATCGAAGGACCCATCGACAATCCCCTCGACGATCCGGGCGAGGCGATCGCCCGGGAGATCGCCGAGCATCCGTTCGGCACACCGACATTCACCGGCCGTCAGTGGCCCCTGGCCGATGTGCGCCTGCTCGCGCCGATCCTCGCCAGCAAGGTCGTGTGCATGGGCAAGAACTACGCCGCGCACATCGAGGAGATGGGCGGTGGCACGTTCGAGGATCCGATCATCTTCCTCAAGCCCAACACCGCGATCATCGGCCCCAACACCGCGATCCAGCTCCCCGCCGACGCGCACCCGGTGCACTTCGAGGGCGAACTGGCCGCCGTCATCGGTCGCCCGTGCAAGGACGTCCCCGCCTCGCGCGCCGCGGAGAACATCCTCGGGTACACGATCGCCAATGACGTGTCGGCGCGCGATCAGCAGAAGAAGGACGGCCAGTGGATGCGGGCCAAAGGCCACGACACGTTCTGTCCCGTCGGTCCCTGGATCGTCACCGATGTGGACGCCTCGGACCTCGAGATCCGTACCGAGGTCAACGGTGAGGTGAAACAGCGCAGCCGAACGTCGTTGATGATCCACGACATCGGCGCGATCATCGAGTGGATCTCGGCGGTGATGACGTTGCTTCCCGGGGATCTCATCTTGACCGGAACGCCTGAAGGCGTCGGCCCGCTCGAGCACGGGGACAGCGTCAGCGTCAGCATCGAAGGCATCGGAACCCTCACCAATCCCGTTGTGCGCAAAGGAAAATCGTGACCCCGTCGAATGTCAGAGTCAGGTTCTGTCCGTCCCCGACGGGCACACCCCATGTCGGGTTGATCCGTACCGCGTTGTTCAACTGGGCTTACGCCCGTCACACGGGCGGCACATTCGTGTTCCGCATCGAGGACACCGACTCGGCGCGCGACAGCGAGGAGAGCTACCAGGCTCTGCTGGACGCGCTGCGCTGGCTCGGGCTCGACTGGGACGAAGGCCCGGAAGTCGGCGGACCGTACGAGCCCTACCGCCAGTCCGGCCGCCGGGAGCTCTATGCCGATGTGCTGGCGCGGCTGCTCGCTGCCGGGGAGGCCTACGAGGCGTTCTCCACCGCCGAGGAGGTCGAGGCCCGCCATCTCGCGGCGGGGCGCAATCCCAAGCTCGGGTACGACAACTTCGATCGCGACCTGACCGACGAGCAGCGCGCGGCGCTGCGTGCCGAGGGGCGTTCCCCCGTCATCCGGCTGCGGATGCCCGACGAGGACATGACCTGGAACGACCTGGTGCGCGGCGAGACGACCTTCCCCGCCGGCTCGATCCCGGACTTCGCGCTGACCAGAGGCAACGGAGAACCGTTGTACACGTTGGTCAATCCGGTCGACGACGCGCTGATGAAGATCACCCATGTGCTGCGTGGCGAGGATCTGCTGCCGTCGACGCCACGGCAACTGGCGCTCTACGCAGCGCTCGTGCGGCTGGGCATCGCCGACGACACGCCTCGCTTCGCTCACCTGCCGCCGGTCCTGGGTGAGGGCAACAAGAAGCTGTCCAAACGGGACCCGCAGTCGAATCTGTTCCTGCATCGCGACCGTGGCTTCCTGCCCGAGGGCCTGCTCAACTACCTTGCGCTGCTGGGGTGGTCGATTGCCGACGATCGCGACGTGTTCGACATCGACGAGATGGTGGCCGCGTTCGACGTCGTCGACGTGAACTCCAACCCCGCTCGATTCGACCAGAAGAAGGCCGATGCGCTCAACGCCGAGCACATCCGGATGCTCGAGCCGCACGACTTCACCCGCCGTCTCGGCGAGTTCTTCCGCACCCACGGCCATGACACGGGGCTCGACGACGACGCGTTCACCGAAGCGGCCGCGCTGGTGCAGACCCGCATCGTGGTTCTCGGCGATGCCTGGGGGCTTCTGAAATTCCTCGACGACGGCTCGTTCGCGCTCGACGAGAAGTCGGCAGGCAAGGAACTGCGGCCCGAGGCGGTGCCCGTCCTCGACGCCGCGCTGCGCGCCCTCGAGCCGCTCGAGGACTGGAACAGCCCGCACATCGAGGAGGCTCTCAAGGCCGCCCTGATCGACGGGCTCGACCTCAAGCCGCGGAAGGCCTTCGGGCCGGTTCGCGTCGCGGTGACGGGCTCGTCGGTGAGCCCGCCGCTGTACGAATCGCTGGAACTGCTGGGGCGAGACCGGGCGCTGGCCCGGCTACGAGCCGGCCGGGACCACGCCGCGGCGGCCGGGTGACGGGGGTGGAAAAACCACCCGAGAATCTTTGGTAGTGTGCTCGTCGGCCTACAAGACGGCGTCACGCGGCACCACCGCGCGGCGCCAGGGCCACAAAATAGCCCGTGACCTGCGGTGATGGGCTGCCAATGGGGTATGGTGTAATTGGCAACACAGCTGATTCTGGTTCAGCCATTCTAGGTTCGAGTCCTGGTACCCCAGCCAACGAGCGGATTAGGTCAGCACTGTGTCCCTCAGCTATGCTGACCGTCCGTAACGAGTTCTAGCCCCCGTCGTCTAGCGGCCTAGGACGCCGCCCTCTCACGGCGGTAGCGTGGGTTCGAATCCCATCGGGGGTACAACTGCTCGCAGGTCTTCGACAGACCTGCGAGTTTTTTCATGTGGCCAGCCTCAGGTCTACAGCCGCCGGGTCAGAGCGTCGGCGGCGGCCACCAGATCGGCTGCCCAGCGCGCGCCCGGACGCTTCCCCATCCGGTCGATCGGTCCGGACACCGACACCGCGGCGATCACCGCGCCGCGGCCGTCGCGTACCGGAGCTGACACGCTCGCCACGCCGGGCTCCCGTTCTGCCGCGCTCTGCGCCCACCCGCGCCTGCGCACATCGGCCAGCGCGCGGTCGGTGAACGCCGCGTCGGCCAGCACGCTGCGCTGGGTGGCAGGGTCGGCGTAGGCGAGCAGCACCTTGGCCCCTGAGCCGGCCGTCATCGGCAGGCGCGCGCCGACAGGCACCGTATCCCGAAGACCTGCAGGCGGTTCCAGCGCCGCGACACAGATGCGTGCGGTGCCGTCCCGGCGATAGAGCTGCACGCTCTCACCGGTGAGCTCCCGCAGGCGCGGGAGCACCACGGCGCCCGCCGACACCAGTGGATCTCGGACGTGGCTGCCCAGCTCGGCCAGCGCGGGGCCCAGACGCCACTGCCCGTCGGCATCGCGCGCGAGCAGCCGGTGCGTCTCCAGGCCGACGGCCAGCCGGTGTGCGGTCGCGCGGGGCATCGCGGTGCGGTCGCACAGATCGGCCAGGCCGCAGGGAGACTCGGCGACGGCGTGGAGGACAGCCACCGCTTTGTCGAGTACGCCGATACCGCTATCCTGTCTCACAAGGAGATACTAGCTTCCCAGATTGTGAGATAGTCAATGGACATGGCGAACAAGCCGCGGACTCTCGCCGAGAAGGTGTGGAGCGATCACGTCGTCGTCGCGGGCGGTGGCGAGGGTGACGCCAGGGAGCCGGACCTCATCTACATCGATCTGCATCTCGTGCATGAGGTCACCAGTCCCCAGGCGTTCGACGGGTTGCGGATGGCCGGCCGGCCGGTGCGGCGGCCCGACCTGACGATCGCCACCGAAGACCACAACGTGCCCACCGTCGACATCGACAAGCCGATCGCCGACCCGGTGTCTCGGACCCAAGTGGAGACGTTGCGCCGCAACTGCGCCGAATTCGGGGTGCGCCTGTATCCGATGGGCGATGCCGAACAGGGCATCGTCCACATCATCGGGCCGCAGTTGGGTCTCACGCAGCCCGGCATGACGGTCGTGTGCGGCGACAGCCACACCTCCACCCACGGGGCCTTCGGCGCGTTGGCCATGGGCATCGGCACCTCCGAGGTCGAACACGTGCTGGCCACCCAGACACTTCCGTTGCGGCCGTTCAAGACCATGGCCGTCACCGTCGACGGTGAGCTGCCACCCGGAGTCAGCGCCAAGGACATCATCCTCGCGGTGATCGCCGAGATCGGAACCGGCGGCGGGCAGGGACATGTCATCGAATACCGGGGCAGCGCCATCACCTCGCTGTCCATGGAGGGCCGGATGACGATCTGCAACATGAGTATCGAAGCGGGCGCCCGCGCCGGCATGGTGGCCCCCGACGACACCACTTTCGCGTTCCTCCAGGGTCGGCCGCACGCACCGACAGGCGCCGCGTGGGACGAGGCGGTCGCGGCGTGGAGGCAGCTACGAACCGACGACGGTGCGGAATTCGACACCGAGGTCCACATCGACGCGTCGACGCTGAGCCCGTTCGTCACCTGGGGCACCAACCCCGGCCAGGGTGTGCCGCTGTCCGCCGCCGTGCCCGATCCCGAATCGATGTTCGACGACGCCCAGCGCGAGACCGCCGAAAAAGCGTTGGCTTACATGGGCCTGGAGGCGGGTACCCCGATGCGCGACATCGCCGTCGACGCCGTGTTCGTCGGCTCGTGCACCAACGGCCGGATCGAGGATCTGCGCGTGGTGGCCGATGTGCTGCGCGGCCGCACCGTCGCCGACGGGGTGCGGATGCTGATCGTGCCCGGCTCCATGCGGGTTCGCGCACAGGCCGAATCCGAAGGCCTGGGCGAGATCTTCACCGCGGCCGGAGCGGACTGGCGTCAGGCGGGCTGCTCGATGTGCCTGGGAATGAACCCCGATCAGCTGGCTCCCGGTGAGCGGTGCGCCTCGACGTCGAACCGGAACTTCGAGGGCCGGCAGGGCAAAGGTGGTCGCACACATCTGGTGTCGCCGGCCGTCGCCGCCGCGACCGCTGTTCGGGGGACCCTGTCGTCCCCGGCCGATCTGATCCCCGCGACCACCCACTGAGAATCGGAGACGCTGTCATGGACGCTTTCACCACCCACACCGGGATCGGCGTGCCCCTGCGCCGCACCAATGTCGACACCGACCAGATCATCCCGGCGGTCTATCTGAAACGCGTGACCCGAACGGGATTCGAAGACGGGCTGTTCGCCGCCTGGCGCAACGATCCGTCGTTCGTGCTCAATCAGCAGCCGTTCGACCGGGGTTCGGTTCTGGTGGCGGGGCCGGACTTCGGCACCGGCTCCTCGCGCGAACACGCGGTCTGGGCACTGATGGACTTCGGCTTCCGGGTGGTCATCTCGTCACGATTCGCCGATATTTTCCGGGGCAACGCGGGTAAGGCCGGACTCCTGGCGGCCGAAGTCGCACAAGACGATGTGGAATTGTTGTGGAAGATCATCGAGCAGCGCCCGGGTACGGAAATCACTGTCAATCTTCAAGATCGAACCGTCGCCGCCGAAACGATGGTGGTGCCGTTCAAGATTGATGATTACACCGCATGGCGACTGCTCGAGGGTCTCGACGATATAGGCCTTACGCTGCGAAAACTCGATCAGATCGAAGATTACGAGGCGCACCGGCCCGACTGGAAACCTCGCACTCTGGCGACCTGAGTGGCGGTCTGCGGGCGTGAAATATCCGCTCTGCAATCCTCTTTTACGGGGGCTCGGTAGGACACAAAGGGGGCCAAGCGGATTGAAAAAAGTTCGCTGACTCGGCCTGAAATTGCGCGTGGCTCTTGGAAATCAACAGCCATTGGGTTTACCGTGTCCTCTAGTCGGTCCAAAGAGGACCACAGTTCCCGGAGGTTTTGCATGAACAAGGCAGAGCTCATCGACGTACTCACGGAGAAATTGGGCTCGGATCGTCGGCAAGCGACCGCAGCGGTGGAGAACGTCGTCGACACCATCGTGCGCGCCGTGCACAAGGGTGACAGCGTGACCATCACCGGCTTCGGTGTCTTCGAGCAGCGTCGTCGCGCGGCCCGTGTCGCCCGCAACCCGCGCACGGGTGAGACGGTGAAGGTCAAGCCCACGTCCGTTCCCGCGTTCCGCCCCGGCGCCCAGTTCAAAGCGGTTGTCTCCGGCGCGCAGAAGCTTCCGGCCGAAGGCCCCGCCGTCAAGCGCGGTGTGACCGCTTCCGGCACTGCCCGCAAGGCGGCGAAGAAGGCTCCGGCCAAGAAGGCCGCGACCAAGGCTCCGGCCAAGAAGGCCGCGACGAAGGCTCCCGCCAAGAAGGCCGCGACGAAGGCTCCCGCCAAGAAGGCCGCGACCAAGGCTCCGGCCAAGAAGGCCGCACCCGCGAAGAAGGCAGCGCCTGCCAAGAAGGCTCCGGCCAAGAAGGCCACTGCCGCGAAGAAGGCAGCGCCTGCGAAGAAGGCTCCGGCCAAGAAGGCCGCGACCAAGGCTCCGGCCAAGAAGGCCGCACCCGCGAAGAAGGCTCCGGCCAAGAAGGCTCCGGCCAAGCGCGGTCGCAAGTAACCGGTTTCGCCGACACCGTAGTCAGAGCAACGCAGCTTCACCGATGACGCCGTGGGCCGATGCCCACGGCGTTGTCGTGTGTCTGGCTAGTGCGATGCCAGCGGTGAACTGATGTGGTCGGCGCTGACCAACCGTCCGCCGGCCAGGGTCAGCACCCAGGTGCTGCCCTTGCGGTTGCGTGACTTGTCGGGACGCACACCGTCGCGTTCGCACCACCACGCGATCAGATCGGGGATGACCTCACCCTGCGTGCAGATCACGGGGTGAGACGCCGTCTCGGCGATCTCCAGCACGCGCTGGCGGCCCCTCTTCGGTTTGTCCGCGTATGCCTCTGCGGTCAAGGCGGTTTCGCTGATCACCGGAACGCCCAGTTCCTCGGCGAGAGGGCCGAGGGTCTGTTGGCAGCGGACGCGGTCGGCGGCGAACAGCTCGCGGGCGCCGAAGGCCAGCAGTAGATCCACCAGCGACTCCGCCTGGGCACGGCCGTGTTTGTCCAGTGGGCGCTCGCGGTCATCGCCGGAGTACCGCTTCTTACTTCCCGCGGTGGCGTGCCGGACGATGAGCATCGTCCTGGTGTCGACCGGCAGCTTGGCGAAGCGGCGCAGCACTTTGCGATCCAGCGCGTAATCCACTTGGCTCATCGCTTGGTCGAGGGGCAGCCACTTCAGTTCGTCGACTTCGTCGTTGGCCGCGAATTCACCTCTGACGCTGCGGGCGGCCCAGTACCGGACTTTCTTCGTCGTGTCTTTGACGGGGTAGCTGACCGTCGTCAGCCTGCGGCTGAGATGTGCGCGGAAGCCCGTCTCTTCCTCTATCTCTCGCACCGCGGCGACCGGTTCGGTCTCCCCGCGCTCGAGTTTTCCCTTGGGCAGGGACCAATCGTCATACCGCGGCCGGTGGATGACCGCGATCTCCGGAGCACCTGTGGACTCGTGCGGGCGCCACAGCACCGCGCCGGCGGCGAGGATGGGGTCGGCCTTCACGCGCCGAACCTGCTCGGGTGGATCGGCCGGTTATTGATGGCGGTGGCTTTCCATCATCGACACCTGGTGATCCCGCACCGTCTGTCCCTCCTGAGGCAATGCCGTCCACTTCCCGTCGACGCCGAGTTCCCAGCAGCGCGTCCGCGGATCCAGGGCGGATTCGAAGATGTCGTTCAGCGACGAGGTCAGTCGCGGATCTTTGACCTGCGCCATGACCTCCACGCGGCGATCGAGATTACGATGCATCATGTCGGCGCTGCCGATCCAGTATTCGTCGATGGCGCGGAAGTGAATGATCCGTGAATGCTCGAGGAACCGACCGAGGATCGAGCGCACCACGATGTTCTCCGAGAACCCCTCTCCGCCCGGTTTCAGCGCACAGATGCCACGCACCACCACCTCGACCCGGACCCCCGCCTGGGAGGCCCGATAGAGCGCGTCGATGACCTGCTCGTCGACCAATGCGTTGGCCTTCAGGCGGATCCGGCCCTCCGCGCCGTCACGGGTGGCCGCGATCTCGCGATCGATGCGTTCGATGATGCCGCGCCGCACCCCGTAGGGGGCGACCAGCAGATTGCGGTATGACTCCTTACGGGAGTAACCGGTCAGGGAATTGAACAGGTCGGTGAGGTCGGCACCGATGTCCGGGGCCGCCGTCAGCAGACCCACGTCCTCGTACAGCCGAGCGGTCTTCGGGTTGTAGTTGCCCGTGCCGATGTGGCAGTACCGGCGGATCATCGATCCCTCGCGCCGCACCACCAGGCATGTCTTGCAATGGGTCTTCAGCCCGATGAGCCCGTAGACCACATGCACGCCGGCCTGTTCGAGTGCACGGGCCCACTTGATGTTGGCCTGTTCGTCGAACCGGGCCTTGATCTCGACCAACGCCACGACCTGCTTGCCCGCCTCGGCGGCGTCGATCAACGCGTTGACGATCGGGGAGTCACCGGAGGTGCGGTAGAGCGTCTGCTTGATCGCGAGCACATTGGGATCGGCAGCCGCCTGCTCGATGAAGCGTTGCACGGTGGTCGAGAACGAGTCATAGGGATGGTGGACGAGCACGTCGCCGTCGCGCAGCGTCGCGAAAATGCTCTTGGGAGTCTCACGTTCGCCGAATGCGGGCGGTGTGGCGGGCACGAACGGGCGGTCCTTGAGTGCCGGCCGGTCAACGCCGTAGACCTGCCACAGCGACGAGAGGTCCAGCAGTCCGGGCACTTCCACGACGTCCCCGGGTGCGACGTCGAGTTCGCGGAGCAGCAGTTCGAGCATGCCTTCGGTCATGTCGTCGGAGACTTCGAGGCGCACGGGTGAGCCGAACCTGCGGCGGGCGAGCTCCCGCTCGAGGGCTTTGAGCAGATCCTCGTCGCGGTCCTCCTCCACCTCGAAGTCGGCGTTGCGGGTGATCCGGAAGGCGTGGTGCTCCACGATTTCCAGGCCGGGGAACAGCACCGGCAGGAACGCGGCGATCAGTTCTTCCATCGGCAGGAACCGGGCGACATCGGACGTGCCCTCCCGCGCGGCCAGCTCGACGAACCGATCCACGTTGTCGGGCACTTTGATTCGTGCGAAATGCTGTCCGCCGTCGGGATGCTTGACGGTGATGGCGAGGTTCAGGCTCAGACCGCTGACGAACGGGAACGGGTGCGCGGGATCGACCGCCAACGGGGTCAGGACCGGGAACACCTGCTCGTGGAAGTACGTCGAGAGCCGGCCGCGTTCGTCGTCGTCGAGTTCGGCCCACGTCACGATCACGATGCCTTCGTCGGCCAGCGCCGGGCGCACGGCGTCGAGGAAGACATGCGCGTGGCGGCTCGCCAGCTGCTGGGTGCGCTCGCTGATCCGGCGCAGTTGTTCGCGCGGTGACAGGCCGTCGGCCGAGCGGACCGACAACCCCATCTCGTCGCGGCGCTTGAGACCGGCGACGCGCACCATGTAGAACTCGTCGAGGTTGGACGCGAAGATCGCCAGGAACTTGGCGCGTTCCAACAAGGGCAGTGAGGGATCGGCGGCCAACGCCAGCACGCGGGCATTGAAGTCGAGCCAACTCAACTCACGGTTGAGGTAACGGTCTTCGGGAAGCGGATTGTCGACCGTCGGTGACGTCGCGGCCGGTGGCGCCTCGGGTGCAGTGTCGGGCACCGCGGGGTCCGTGGAGTCCGCCGGGGTGTCGGCGGTGTCAGGCCGGGTCTGCGCTTCGGTCATGCCCCGATGATTCCCTATGCACCGGCGCGGCGGCTAGCAGAAGGGACACCCGTTCACCGCAGCGCGCCGATCACCTGCGACGTCGCCGACCCGACACCCAGGTGACGGGCGTCGAGCAGATCCTGCGCGGTGTCGATGTCACATCGCAGCCCGGGCCAGCCGCCGGTCAATTCGACCGCGCCCGAACGGCGGTGCCGGGCGGCCGATCCGGCCCCGAACAGAGGGCGAAGCGGCACGCCGAACGCGAACAGTGCTGCGGTCCCCGTGCCGTGGCGATCGGCCACGTAGCTGCGCCGGTGCTCGCGTGCCGCGCTGATCGCCTCGGCCAGCTCCGCATCCCGCAGCGCTGGCAGATCTCCTTGCAAGGCAACCACATTCGCAGTACTCCTGCGCGCGAGCGTCTCACCGGCGGCCAACGCGTTGTTGAGCGGATCCCGATGTCCGGCCGGTGTCGGATCTTCGAGGGCCAGCGCACCCAGGCGGCCGGCAGCGGCAGCGGCATCGGCATCGGGAGTCACCACGATGACCGACCGGACCGCCGGCACCGCCGTCGCAGCGGTGATCGTGTCCTCGAGCATCGCGAGCACCATGCCGCCGCGCGTGGCCGGCGGGAACGCCGGGGCAAGGCGCGTCTTGGCCGCGGTCAGCCGCTTGACCGCGATCACCACACTGACGCCCGCGTCCGGGGTTCGGGCGCCGGCGGCCGGAGAGGTGTTCATGCCGGGCACGAGCGCCATCCTGCCAGCAGTTATTCCCGGCTAGTGTTGCAGGCGTGGTCGAGGCTGCGGTGATGGGTGCGGGAGCGTGGGGTACGGCCCTGGCGAAGGTGCTGGCCGATGCCGGCAACGGGGTCAGGTTGTGGGCGCGCGACCCGCAGCGGGCCGCCGAGATCAATCGGACCCACCGCAATCCCGGATACGTCGACGTCGATCTCCCGGCTTCGATCCGGGCCACCGGCGACTGTGCGGAGGCGCTCGACGGCGCGTGCACCGTGCTGCTCGCCGTGCCGTCACAGACGCTGCGCGCCAACCTGACCCAGTGGTGCCCGCACCTCGGCGCGGACACCACTCTGGTGAGCCTCGCCAAGGGCATCGAGCTGGACACGCTGATGCGTATGAGCCAGGTCGTGGTGCAGGTGACCGGTGCCGACCCCGCCCGCGTCGCCGTCGTGACCGGACCCAATCTGGCCAGTGAGGTCGCCGCGGAGCAGCCCGCCGCCACCGTCATTGCGTGCAGCGACTCCGGTCGCGCGGTGGCGTTGCAGCGAGCGCTGGCGACCGGATACTTCCGGCCGTACACCAATGCCGATGTGATCGGTGCCGAGATCGGCGGAGCGTGCAAGAACGTGATCGCCCTCGCGTCCGGGATGGCGGCGGGCGCCGGGCTGGGGGAGAACACCGCGGCGGCGATCATCACCCGCGGGCTGGCCGAGATCATGCGGCTCGGAATCGCATTGGGCGCCAAGCCGGCAACGCTGGCCGGGCTTGCCGGTATCGGAGATCTCGTCGCCACCTGCATGTCCCCGCGGTCGCGCAACCGGTCTTTCGGGGAGCGGCTGGGCCAGGGCGACACGATGGAGGCCGCGATGGCCGCCACCGGCGGACACGTCGCCGAAGGAGTGACCTCGTGCCGGTCGGTGCTGGCGCTGTCGGCGAGTTACGACGTCGAGATGCCGCTGACCGAAGCCGTCCACGGCGTGTGCCACAAGGGACTGTCGGTCGAGGACGCGGTGTCGCTGCTCCTCGGGCGCTCCACGAAACCGGAGTGATCCCATGACCTATGGACATCCGGGCAAGGCGTACGGAGACTCCACACGCAGCCTGGCAGCGATCGCCGGCGAACACGTGCCGGGCGAACCGGTCGGTCCGGTGCCCGTGCCGGCAGCGGCATATCACCTCGGCGTCGACGAGGACGATGCGCTGGACAGCTACGGCCGGCGACACAACCCCACGTGGCGGCAGCTGGAATCGGCGCTGGCTCAGCTCGAAGGCGCCACCGCGGCGCTGACTTTCGGCTCCGGAATGGCGGCGATCACGTCGGTACTGCGCGTGGTGGCCGAGCCGGGCAGCACGCTCGTCGTGCCGGCCGACGGCTACTACCAGGTGCGCGCCTATGCCACCGAGTACCTCGCTCCTCGCGGCGTCACCGTCGTGCAGGCGTCGTGCGCGCAGATGTGCGACGCCGCCCGCGACGCTGACGTGGTCCTGGCCGAGACACCGTCGAACCCCGGCCTGGACGTCGTGGACCTGCACCGCCTGGCGATGCAGTGCCGACCGCGCGGCGCTCTGCTCCTCGTCGACAACACGACGGCGACCCCGTTGGGACAGCAACCGCTGGCCCTGGGCGCCGACCTGGTGGTGGCCAGCGCCACCAAAGCGCTTTCCGGACATCATGATCTGCTCGCCGGTTACGTCGCCGGCAACCGGGCCGACGTGATCGACCGGCTGCAGCGCGAGCGACTGCTGGCCGGGCCCATCCTGGGTGCCTTCGAGGCGTGGCTGGTGCTGCGGGGCCTGAGCACGTTGGGCCTGCGCTACGAACGGCAATGCCAGAACGCCGCCGCTCTCGCCATGATGCTGCGCTCACACCCCGCCGTGGCTTCCGTGCGGTACCCGGGTCTGCACGACGATCCGTCACACGCCATCGCGACCCGCCAGATGCGTCGCTTCGGCGGCATCGTCTCCGTCGAACTGGCCGACGCCGAGGCGGTCCACGACCTCGTCCGCCGCAGCGCGCTGCTCGTCGGCGCCACCAGCTTCGGCGGCGTGCACACCTCGGTCGACCGCAGGGCGCGGTGGGGCGACCCGGTACCCGAGGGGTTCGCCCGTATCTCCTGTGGAATCGAGGACACCGACGACCTGCTGGCCGATATCGAGTCGGCTCTCGGGGGAGGCGGGCGGTAGCCTCTCCAGACTGTGACTGCCCGCACCCGCGTTGCCGTCGTCTATGGCGGACGGAGTTCCGAGCACGCGATCTCGTGTGTCTCCGCAGGCAGCATCCTGCGCAACCTCGATCCGGCGCGGTTCGAGGTGATCGCCGTCGGCATCACCCCGCACGGGTCGTGGGTGCTCGGCGATGGCCGCCCCGAGGGGTTGGCCATCACCGACGGCACCCTGCCCGGCGTCAGCGAGACGTCCGGAACCGCGCTCGCGCTCTCGCCCGATCCGGCCCGGCGCGGACAGCTGCTGTCGATGGGGGAGGCCGCCGGCGAGGTGCTGGCCTCGGTCGACGTGGTGTTCCCGGTCCTGCACGGGCCCTACGGCGAGGACGGCACCATCCAGGGTCTGCTGGAGCTGGCCGGTGTGCCCTACGTCGGTGCCGGCGTGCTGGCCAGCGCGGTCGGCATGGACAAGGAGTTCACCAAGAAGCTGCTGGCCGCCGCCGATCTGCCGATCGGCGACCAGATCGTGCTGCGGCCCCAGGACGGCACGGTGTCGCTGACCGACCGCGAGCGGCTCGGGCTGCCGGTCTTCGTCAAGCCGGCCCGTGGCGGCTCGTCGATCGGGGTCAGCCGCGTGACGTCCTGGGACGGACTTCCCGCCGCCATCGAGCTGGCGCGGCGTCACGATCCGAAGGTGATCGTCGAGGCCGCGGTCGTCGGCCGTGAACTGGAATGCGGCGTCCTCGAGTTCCCCGACGGTCGGCTCGACGCCAGCACCGTCGGGGAGATCCGGGTCGCCGGAGTGCGCGGCCGTGACGACGGTTTCTACGACTTCGAGACCAAGTACCTCGACGATGCGGCCGAGCTCGACGTCCCGGCCAAGGTGGACGACGACGTCGCCGACGAGATCCGGGCCCTGTCGATCCGCGCCTTCGAGGCCATCGACTGCCAGGGTCTGGCCCGGGTCGACTTCTTCCTCACCGACGACGGCCCGGTCATCAACGAGATCAACACGATGCCGGGCTTCACCACGATCTCCATGTATCCGCGCATGTGGGCGGCCAGCGGCGTCGACTATCCGACGCTGCTCGCCACGATGGTGGACACCGCGGTCGCCCGCGGCACGGGCCTGCGCTGAGCGCTACGCTGCCGGACCGGGATCCACGGGTCGCGCCGGCAACGTCTCGGCCAGGGCCGTCGACACCGTCTGGATGGCGTCGGGACCGGAACCCGACGGCAGCGTGAGCGCCACGTAGACGGGGCGGTCCACCGCGAACCAGGTCGCGCGATCGGTGTCTGACGGCTGGCCGGAGTCCTGCACCCGGAACCACGACACCGCGTCGACCACCGTCAGCGGGGCACCCACCACGAAATCGGCCGGACGTTGCACGCCGCACCGCAACACCAGCGGCTCGCCACCGTCGTCGCGTTGCCATGCCGCCGCCCCCGCCGGCGCGGGATCGACCAGCGGTGCGCGGCGGTAGTCGCCCAGCTGATCGGGCAGCTTCTCGATCAGGCCGGCACATTCGGGGCCGTCCGCGCGCGGGGCCGGCACCGCCGACAGCGCGACAGGCGTGGGTGCCCGCCGGTGTTGTGTGACCGCGGCGAACGCCAGGAAGCCGACCGCGGCACCGACAGCCAGCACGATCGCTGCGATGAGCGCAGCGCGGGGTGGTCCGTCGCCGGCGGTGCTGGCCATGGCGACACTCTACGGGCGGCCCACCTCGGTGATCGGACCGGCGATCGGGCACGTCAACGTCCGGGTGATGCCTGCCACCTGCTGTACGGCCGGAACGACGGAGGACGTCAGCTCGGCCGACGTCGGGGCCCCTGCCCGCACGATCACGTCGTAGGGTCCGGTCACCGACTCCGAGGAGAGCACACCGGGCAGACCGGCGAGCTGTTTGGCGACGATCTCGGCGCGGCCGACCTCGGTCTGGATGAGCACGAAAGCCTCGACCACGCCTCGATCCCTCCGTTCGGTCTGCGCATACACCGGCGGCGTCGACGGCAGTGCTCAGATGCATAAACTCTGTAGCGACCTCAAGGTACCGCAGGTGAGCCCAGCGTTCAGGCCACGATCCAACAGCTCGAGGAGTGCAGACATGGGCGACGGCACGCTGGCAGGAGACGGGGAGTTCGCGGTGATCGAGCGGCTGGTCGCCGGCCGCCGACAACCGCCGTTCGTTCTCATCGGCCCCGGCGACGACGCCGCGGTGCTGGCCTGCGGGGGTGCGGCCGCGGTGAGCACCGACATGCTGATCGAGGACAGGCACTTCCGGCTGGACTGGTCGAGTCCTCACGACATCGGGCGAAAAGCCATCGCGCAGAACGCTTCCGACATCGAGGCCATGGGCGGCCGGGCCACCGCGTTCGTCGTCGGTTTCGGCGCACCCGGGGACACCGCAACCGAACATGCCGTGGCGTTGGCCGACGGCCTGTGGGACGAGGCCGCGCGACTGGGCGCCGGCATCGTCGGCGGAGACATGGTCGCCGCCCCGCAGTGGGTGGTCTCGGTGACGGTGCTGGGCGACCTCGAGGGTCGCCCGCCCGTGCTGCGCAGTGGCGCCGATCCCGGCGACGTGGTCGCGGTGACGGGCGAACTCGGGTGGTCTGCCGCAGGATATGTGTTGTGGCACAACGGCATCGACGCTTTCGAAGACTTGAGGCGCCGCCACCTGGTGCCGGCTCCGCCCTACGGGCAGGGGGCCGTCGCCGCCCGGGCGGGTGCCACGGCGATGACCGATGTCTCCGACGGGCTGCTCGCCGATCTGGGGCACCTCGCGGCCGCATCGGAGGTGCACATCGACCTCTCCATCGCGATGCTGCGCGACGATCTCGACGCACTTCTTCCGGCCGCGCAGGCCACGGGCATCGACGCTCGGCAGTGGGTGCTCGGTGGTGGTGAAGATCACGCGCTGGTGGCCACGTTCCCGGCCGAGCCTCCGCCGGGCTGGCGGATCATCGGGCGGGTGCAGGCTCCCGCAGCGCAATTCGGCCCGGGCACGGTCACGGTCGACGGCGCCGCGTGGGCCGGCAGCACGGGCTGGCAGTCCTATCGGACCTAGCGAACCCGTTGGCACGCGTGAATCACCCGGGCACTAAGTTGGCCTGTCGTGACAGCACGCCCACTGCAGGAGTTGGTCGACGAATCGTGGGCGAGCGCCCTGGCGCCGGTGCACGCCCGCGTCACCGAGATGGGGGAGTTCCTGCGCGCCGAACTGGCTGCCGGGCACAGCTATCTGCCCTCGGGGAAGCAGGTGTTGCGGGCCTTCACCTACCCCTTCGAGGACGTCCGCGTGCTCATCGTCGGACAGGACCCCTATCCGACGCCCGGGCACGCTGTCGGACTGAGCTTCTCCGTCGCCCCTGACGTGCGCCCCCTGCCGCGCAGCCTGGCCAACATCTACACCGAGTACCAGCAGGACCTCGGCCACCCGGCGCCCGGCACCGGTGATCTGACGCCGTGGTCCGAGCAGGGCGTGATGTTGTTGAACAGGGTGCTGACCGTACGACCCGGCACGCCGGCCTCCCACCGGGGTAAAGGCTGGGAGGCCGTCACCGAGTGCGCCATCCGGGCGCTGGTCGCCCGGCGACGCCCGCTGGTGGCGGTGCTGTGGGGACGTGATGCCGCGACGCTGAAGCCGATGCTCGGCGACACCGCCGTCATCGAATCGGCCCACCCCTCGCCGCTGTCGGCGGCACGGGGTTTCTTCGGGTCGCGCCCCTTCAGCCGCGCCAACGAACTGCTGGCGCAGATGGGCGGCGAGCCGGTGGATTGGCGCCTGCCCTGACCGCGGAGAGCCGCGTCAGGGTGCCGGGCTGAGAGTCACGTCCGGCAGGCTGGGCGAGGGGATGCTGATGCTCGGCGACGGAATCTCGATGGTGTTGTCGCCGTCCGTGGTGTCCGTCGTCTCGGTGGTTTCCGTCGACGACTCCACCGAACTGTCGGTATCGGTGCTGCTGTCGTCACCGCACGCGGTGAGCATCCATCCGGCGGTGAGAGCCGCGGCCACCGCGACCAGAGCGGGTCGAACAGCTCGAGCGTTCGTCATCTGCGATCGTCACCTTCCTGGCCGGGCTCCCTGCTCGGCCGTCACCGGCGAGCTACCCGTGCCGGGCGCAGTGAAACGCCGACGACCGCGACCGATCAGCCGCGGGTGACCTTGCCGGCCTTCAGGCACGACGTGCACACGTTGACACGCTGCTTGTTCCCGCCCGGACGGGCCACCGCGCGCACCGACTGGATGTTCGGATTCCACCGGCGGCTCGTCCGGCGATGGGAGTGCGACACCGACTTACCGAAGCCGGGGCCCTTCCCGCAGATATCGCACACGGCAGCCATAGTGAGAACTCCTCGTAAGTCAGCGCTTGGGGGTCAACGACCTGACGGGTGACCCGACAACCCGATCAGACTACCGGGCCGCCCCGAGGTTCGCCAAAACGGCGTCCACCGGTCCCGATGGTTGTCAACAGGCGTGAGCTCGCCCTCTCTTGCCTGTCCGACGCAGTGGCTAGGCTGACGCGGGCGGCCACATGCATCGGCGTAGCGGCGTACAGGCAGTGCGGAGGTGAGGATGTCGGCTCGGCGGCTCGATGCGTCGACGCTGCGGCGCTGGGCCCACACCGCGGTCTCGGACCTGATCAGCCACACCGACGAGATCAACGCGCTGAACGTCTTTCCGGTCGCCGACGCCGACACCGGCACCAACATGCTGTTCACGATGCGCGCCGCCTGGGCGCAGGCCGACTCGCGCGCCGCAAGCGACGACGTCACCGCCGTGGCCGCCGCGCTGGCCGACGGGGCGCTGCGCGGCGCACGCGGCAACTCCGGGGTGATCCTGTCGCAGATCCTGCGTGCGATCGCCGATGTCACCGCTGCCGCCACCGAGGACCGCGTCATCGCCGACATCGACGGCCCGCTCCTGGCCGCCGCGCTGCGTCACGCCGTCACCCTGGTCGTCACGTCGATGGGGGAAGCCGTTCCCGGCACCATCACCTCGGTGTTGCAGGACGCCGCCGATGCGGCCGCCCGCGAAGCCGATGACCGGGGTCACGGCGAGAAAGCCGACGTGTCCGAGGTGGTGGCCGCCGCCGCGCAGGCCGCCGTCGCCGCACTGGACCGCACCCCCACCCAACTCGACGTGCTCGCCGACGCCGGTGTGGTGGATGCCGGGGGCCGTGGCCTCCTGGTGCTCTTCGACGCGCTGACCACCACCCTCACCGGTCATGCGCAGCCGCGGCCGCGTTACCGCCCCGAACCCGTCGGTGCAGGCGCGGTCGAGCCGGCCCGCCCGCGCAGCGCTGCGACTCCCCAGTTCGAGGTCATGTACTTGCTCAGCGGCGCCGAGCGTGCCGCAGTGGAGGTGCTTCGTGCCCGTCTGGACGAGCTCGGCGAATCCGTCGCCATCGCGGCCGCCGCAGAGGCGGGTCGGTACTCCGTCCACGTCCACGTCGACGATGCGGGCGCCGCCGTCGAGGCCGGGCTGGCCGTCGGTGTCCCGAGTCGCATCCGGATCACCTCGCTGACCGGCGGCGCCGACCGTCATCCGGCGGGCGGGTGGGCGCGGGAACGCGCGGTGCTGGCCGTCGTCGACGGCGACGGCGCCGAGGAGTTGTTCACCAGCGAGGGAGCGCAGATCCTGCGCCCGGAACCCGGATCACCGGTCAGCGCCCACCAGCTGCTGCACGCGCTCGTCAACACCGGCGCCGAGCAGGTCATGGTGTTGCCCAACGGATACGTCGCCGCCGAGGAGCTGCTCGCCGGATGGGCCGTCGCGTCGGACTGGGGCATCACGATGGTTCCGGTGTACTCCGGATCGATGGTGCAGGGTCTGGCGGCGCTGGCCGTCCATGACCCGGGCCACCGCCTCGTCGACGACGGTTACACGATGACCAGGGCCGCGGCCGGCGCGCGCCACGGTTCGGTGCGCGTCGCCGCCGAGGAGGCCCTGACCTGGGCCGGGGCGTGCCGGCCCGGCGACGGACTCGGCATCGCCGGCGACGAGGTCGTCCTCGTGGGCCGCAGCGTGATCGACGTCGGCTCGGGGTTGATCGACCTGCTGCTGGCCGCCGGCGGCGAACTGGTGACGGTGCTCACCGGCGCCGGCGTGGATCCCGGTGCCGCCGAGGTTCTTCGCGATCACGTCCACCGCGAACACCCGGGAACCGACATGGTCAGTTTCCACACCGGCCACGGCGGCGACGTGCTGCTGATCGGAGTCGAATGACGTGGCGACACTGAGTGATCGGCTCGACTTCGTGCTGGGCCGCAAGGCCGCCGAGCCGCTCGAGGAACATCTGGGTCTGCGCACCTGTGGCGACCTGGTGCGGTACTTCCCCCGCAAGTACAGCGACGCGATGAGTGTGCGCGACGAGGGGGAGGAGCTCGACCTCGAAGAAGGTGAGCACGTCACGTTCGTCGACGTCATCACCGAGGCCACCGTGCGGTGGACCAACCGGCAACCCAAGCGCGAATTCCTGGTCGTGACGCTGGGGCAGCGCCGACCGAAGGTCACCGCCACCTTCTTCAACGCCAAGTATCTGAAGCATTCTCTGGTGGAGGGCACCAAGGTGATGTTGTCCGGGGAGGTCGGATACTTCCGCGGCGTCATGCAGCTCACCCACCCGGCGTTTCTGATCCTTCGCGACGACGGCACCGCCAGGGGCACCAAATCCCTGTCGGCGATCGCCGATGCCGCAGGCGGCACCGACGTCCTCGCGGCGTTCGAGAAGGAGTACTTCCCGATCTATCCGGCGACGTCGAAGGTGCAGACGTGGGACATCTACGCCTGCATGCGACAGATGCTCGCCGTGCTCGACCCGGTACCCGATCCGCTACCGGAATGGGTTGTCCGAGAACATGATCTGATGTCCGAAGACGACGCGCTGCGGGCGGTGCACATCTCCGAGAACACCCGCGACCGGGAACGGGCGATCGAGCGGCTCACCTACGACGAGGCGATCGGGCTGCAGTGGGGTCTCGTGGTGCGCCGGCACAGCGAGCTGAGTGGCACAGGACCCGCCGCCCCGCCGCGGGACGACGGACTGGCCGCCGCGATGGCCGCACAGCTGCCGTTCGACCTGACTGCCGGGCAGCGCGACGTCCTCGACGTGATCTCCGCCGAGTTGGCCGCGGCGCACCCGATGAACAGGATGCTGCAGGGCGAAGTCGGTTCCGGCAAAACGGTTGTCGCACTGCTGGCGATGCTGCAGATGATCGATGCCGGTTATCAGTGCGCGCTGCTGGCGCCGACCGAGGTACTGGCCGCCCAGCACGCCCAGTCGATGCGCGCCATGCTGGGGCCGCTGGCGATGGCCGGTGAACTGGGCGCCGCCGACCAGGCCACCGCGGTGACATTGCTGACCGGTTCGATGTCGGCGCAGCAGAAGCGCGATGCGCGCCGCGAGGTCGCCGGTGGGATCGCCGGCATCGTGATCGGCACGCACGCGTTGTTGCAGGACGCGGTGGAGTTCGACCGCCTCGGCATGGTGGTGGTCGACGAACAGCACCGGTTCGGCGTCGAGCAGCGAGATCGATTGCGCGCCAAGGCTCCCGAGGGGATCACACCGCATCTTCTGGTGATGACGGCGACACCGATCCCGAGGACCGTGGCGCTGACCGTGTACGGAGACCTCGAGACGTCGACGTTGCGGGAGCTGCCGCGGGGTCGCCAACCCATCACCACCAACGCGATCTTCGTGAAGGAGAAACCGACGTGGCTGGCACGTGCCTGGCAGCGCGTCGTCGAAGAGGTCGGTGCCGGTCGACAGGCGTACGTGGTGGCCTCCCGCATCGATGAGAACGACAAGCCGGCCACATCGGGCAAAGGTGGCGGGAAGGACTCGGGGCAGGGTGGGCCGCCGCCGGTCACGGTGGTCCAGATGTTCGAGCGCCTGGCGAACGGCCCGCTGGCGGGGTTGCGGCTCGGCTTGATGCACGGCCGGCTCGCCGCCGAGGACAAGGATGCCGTGATGTCGGCGTTCCGCGCCGGGGACATCGATGTGCTGGTGTGCACGACGGTGATCGAGGTGGGTGTCGACGTGCCGAACGCCACGGTCATGGTGGTGATGGACGCCGACCGCTTCGGTATCAGCCAGCTGCATCAGCTGCGGGGCCGCATCGGGCGCGGTCAGCACCCCAGCCTGTGCCTGCTGGCCACCAACTTGCCGGAGACCTCGAAGGCGGGTCAGCGCCTCAGGGCCGTGGCCGGCACCCTGGACGGGTTCGCCCTCGCCGACCTCGACCTGCTCGAGCGCAGCGAAGGCGACGTGCTCGGCCTGCACCAGTCCGGCCGCGCGATCACCCTGCGATTCTTGTCACTGGCATCGCACCGGGAGATCATCGAGGCGGCAAAAGAGTTGTGCGAGAAGGTCTTCGACGACGATCCGCAGGATCCCGGGATGGCGACGCTGTCGGCGCCGTTCGTCGACGCCGATCAGGTCCAGTACCTGGACATGTCGTGACCCGCCGACACCTGTTGTGGCTCACGGTCGCCACTGCGCTCGCCGTCATCGTCGCCGTCCAGGTCGGCACGTCACCGCGCGGGCCGGCGCGCTTCATCGCCCAAGCCGACATCCCCACCGTCGCGCCCGGGGTGGATGTTCTCGCCGGTGTCGCCGAGATCCCGGCACGCATCCGCAGCCACGATTACCGCCGCGACGCGTTCGGTGAATCGTGGAGCGACGACACCACGGCTCCCGGTGGGCACAACGGCTGCGACACCCGTAACGACATCCTCGACCGCGACCTCAGCGAGAAGACCTACGTCGCGATCAAGAGATGCCCCACCGCGGTGGCCACCGGCACCCTTCTCGACCCGTACACCAGCACGGTCGTCGCGTTCACCCGCGGCAACCAGATCGGTGCCGCGGTCCAGATCGACCACATCGTGCCCCTTGCGCTGGCCTGGGATCTCGGGGCCCGCGGCTGGCCCGAGGATCTGCGCAGCCGGTTCGCCAACGATCCGGCCAACCTGCTGGCGGTCGACGGGCAGGCCAATCAGGACAAGGGAGACAAGGAGCCCGCGCTGTGGATGCCGCCGAACGTGGCGTTCCACTGCCAGTACGCCATGCAATTCATCGCTGTCCTGCGCGGGTACGGGTTACCGGTCGATGCGCCATCGGCACCGGTGCTCCGTGATGCCGCCGCGACCTGCCCGACGGGCTGAGGTCAGGACGCCGAGCCGGAACCGGTTCCCGCACGGTTGAATTGGCCGGGGCCGGTCACCGAGGGATCCCAGGGCCCACCCGAATTCGGGCCTGTGGTCGGTGACCAGTCGCAGTCGTTCGACCCCCAGGCGAACGGACCCCAGCATCCCGGGTCCCATGGCTCCTGCGCGATCGAGGTTGCCGGAGCCGACACCGGCAGCAGCGCCGCTGCTGCCGTCGCCGCGACCAACCCCGCGGTCATGAGTGCACGCCTGATCATCATCGACTCCTCTCGCCGGGCCCCGGCCTCCATTGGACCCCTGCGACGCCGCGTTGCGCTAGGGCCTTTGCTCACGCCACGACGTCAGGACTCCAGGAGAGGCTGCCCCAGATATCCATCGACCGGCACACCGGGCAGGACCGCGAAGATCGCGCTCCCGACGGTCGTGATCCACGGGTTGAGTGCATCGGCGGCGGCCAGGCGCTGCTGGACGGGCACGAACTGCTTCATCGGATCGCGTTGATAGGCGGCGAAGAGCAGGCCGCATTCCCCGGTGCTGTCGTCGTAGTTGTAGCCCCGGCGCAGGAAATGTTCCTCGTCGCTGTGAGCGCGTGCCAGGGCGATGTGTGCATTCGGGGGGATCACCGGGATGCCGTTCGGCGCTGCCGCGAAGTCGGGTTCGTCGAATTCCTGCTCACCCGTCAGAGGTGCTCCGGTGGCGAGTCGGCGGCCGACGGCTGTCTCCTTGCTGATCCGGTCCAGCTCGTCCCAGCTGTCCAGCTCCGCTCGAATCGTCCGCAGTACGGCGACGGTGCCACCGGCGAACCACGGCTGTGCCACACCGGGATCCCAGACGTGGCGCTGGAGTTCCGCCGGCGTTCGCAGGTTCACGGTGCCGTCGACCTGACCCATCAGGTTGCGCATCGTGGCGCCGTCCGGCCCGACGCCCCGGGCGGAGCGGAAGCCGTGCCGGCGCCACCGCGGCCTGGCCAGGCTGCGGACGTTCTTGAGCAGGACTCGGCAGGCGTGGGCGACCGACACCAGGTCGTCTGCGCAGATCTGCAGCAGCAGATCGCCGCCGCATCTGGGCGCCTGCAGGTGATCGGTGGTGAACGCCGGCAGCGGGGCGACCCCGGCAGGCCGCAGTCGCGTGGCACCGATCCGGTCGAACACGGCGGGCCCCAGCCCGACGGTCACCGTCAGCCTGGCCGGCCGCAGCGCCAGCTCGGGTTCGGTGTCGGCCAACGCCGGTTCGCCGCGGGTGAGCCTGGCCGCATCGGAGGTCCACAGTCTCAGCACCGCCGTGAGCGCCTCCCGTGAGGTGCGCGCCGGCCCGGGGTGAAGATCGAGGGCGACGAAGACGGCGTGCGCCTGCGGCGCGGTGGCCACGCCGGCTTGGTGTGGGCCGTGAAAGGGTTCGCGGTCATCACCGAATTCCTCTGTGTGCGTTCCCTTGTGGGTGACACCGAGGCCTGCGAGGGCGGACCCGGTGGCCGCCACGGCGGCGCCTCCGGCCAAGAGGCGCCGCCGATCGACGCGGGGTCGATCAGCCATGTCGGTCAGCCAGTCGATCAAGCATTGCCGTGCACGCCGGGTCGGTACGGCTCCTGTCCGCCGGGGAAATCACGGACCTGGGCGGTGATCGGCAGCGATGAACCATCGGCGAAGCGCACGGTGATTCCGACGTCGGTGCCGGGTTGCAGCGGCTGCCGCAACTGCATCAACATCAGATGGTCGCCGCCGGGAACCAGCTCGTGCCGTCCACCGGCGGGCACCGTGAACCCGCCGGACTTCGGCTGCATCATGCCGGCGCCGCCACTCCCGTGCACCACCTCGTGCAGTTCGACATCGGCCGCGGCGGGCGAGTCGGCGGCCACGATAAGGACCTCACGATCGCCGGTGTTGGTGAGAACACCGAAGACAGCGGCCATCCCGGTGTCGGAGGCACTGGCCCATTGATCGCTGATTGCCACCTGCGAGGCCATGGTCTTCTCGTCAGGCGCAGAGCTGCCGCAGCCGCTCACCACAACCATCGGCAGGACCATCAGCAGGGCCATCAGCAGGGCCAACCCGATCAGCCTACGCACGGGAGTCCCGCATCGTGCGGCGCGCGCGCAGGCCGAGGACGAGGTCGATCACCACGAAACCGGCCAGTGTCCAGCCCAGCAGCGGCAGGAACCAACCCACGGCGATCGCGCTCACCACGGTCAGCGCGGCGACCGCGGGGTGCACCGCGCGCAGACCGCCCCGGGCGGGTGGCCGTCCGAGCGCCCACGCCGAACCACGAGTCGGCCTGCGCTGCCACCACATCCGGTATCCGCGCACTATGACGGTCAGCAGGCCCACGGCGACCGCCAGCAGCCCGAGCTGGTTGAGCAGGCCGAACAGGAAGCCCATGTGCGCCCGGATGCCCCAGTCGGCGAGGTTCGCCATCGTCGAATAGTCCCGCCAGTAGTCGACGACGCTGGGTACCGAGAGGTCACCCGGGTTCACGGCGGCCGCGTTGGTGGTCAGGCGGAACGGCGCGTCGGTCTCGGTCACGGTGGCGGCCTGTCCCGCCTCGGCGGGCATCGTGATCTCGACGGGTGCGTGGACGCCGTGGGCCTCGGCGGCAGCCACCACACCGGCGTAGTCGAACGCGTGGACGTCGGCAGTCGCGCCGGCGTGATGTGCGGCGTGCGGATCCCATGACGTCGTATCCACTTGCGGCCGTTGCCAATCGAAGGCCGAACGAATCTCGGTGACATGCGCGCCGGCGTACGTGGACCAGGTGATGCCGGTGGCGGACAGGAACACCAGCCCGACGAGCAGCCAGATACCGGTCGCCCCGTGCCAGCTCAGCGTGCGGGACCGTCCGGTGCTCGTGCCGTCGACGCTGACGATACGGCCGCGGCGCCCACGGCGCCGGTCCCGCACGGCCTTGCTCACCCACAGCGCCGTGCCGCCGAATGCCACCACCCACAGCCACGACGCGGCGATCTCGCTGTAGATGCGTCCCGGTTCGCCGAGATGGAGGTGACGGTGAAGGCCGTCAAGCCACGTGCTGACGGGCAGATAACCCAACCACGTCACTTGCTCGCCGAGAACCGCGCCGGTGCCGGGGTCGACGAACACCGTGCGTGAATGATCCTGCGGCAGTGACGGATCGGCGAAGGCGACGCGGGTGGTGTCACCTGGGGAGGCCGCCGGGCGGACGGAGGCGACCGAGAGATCCGGGCGGTCGGCGCGGGCGCGCTGCACCTGCTCGTCGAGGGGGATCGCAGGGCGTTCGTCGACGGACAACAGGTCGCGATAGACGACGCGCTCGATGCTGGGAGCCAGGGCGTAGAGCGCTCCGGTGACCGCGGCGACGATCAGGAACGGACCGACGAGAACGCCGGCATAGAAGTGCAGGCGCACCAGCAGCGGACGCCAGTCGTGGCGGGCAGAGGATGGACCGGCGGTGGGGGACAGGGGTTCGACGGTGTCGTCGGACAAGGTCATAACGATGCTTTCGGGTCAGCGCGTGGACGCGCGGAAGAGGGGGAGCTGCGCCGACGGATCAGCGCGCAACGGACACGCAGCGCACGCTGCGTGTCGACGAGGAGGTGAAGACGCGGCGAGGGGCCGCTAGCAGGCCGACGGGGCCGGCGGGGCCCGCATACCCGTCCCGCCGATGGGCACGGGGCGGGGACGCGCGATGGCTGCGCGATACCGGATGCGCGGTGCGGGCGGTCGTGGTGCGCGCAATGCGAACAACCGCACCCAGCACAGGACGGAAACGCAGACGGCGTAGAGGAATTCGACCGATGTGATCGCGGCCGCCAGCAGCAGCGCAGCACCGAGGTGTGCTGCGGCCATCGACCAGCCGACTGTGCCGTGGTGGTGGGCGGCCATCGTGAGCGCGACGTGACCCGACAGTTGTGCGCCGCACAGGGCGGCGGCGGTCACGGCGTACGCCCCGCGGTCCGCGCGCACGCAGGTGGCCAGGGCGCCGGCCGTGAGGCAGATCAGCAGGACGACGACGAATGCGGGCCCCCGCGGGACACCACCGCCGGCCGCGGCATGGGCGCCGGCCGTCATCACCGCCGAACACGACCCGACCAAGGCGCCGCGCAGCTGTCGCGCACGCACCGAGGGCCTGGTCACGCCTGGCACCCTATCGGGCTAGCCGCCCGTGTACGACTCGGGATCCGGGCGGAACCGGGTGCCGTCGTCGAGACCGTTCAGCGAGGCCATCTGCTCGTCGGTGAGCTCGAAGCCGAACACGTCGATGTTGGCCTCTATGCGCTCGGGCGACGACGAGCGAGGGATCACGATGTTGCCCAGCTGGATGCTCCACCGGATCAGCACCTGCGCCGGGGTTCGGCCGTGGGCTTCGGCGATATCCGCGACGGCGGGATGCTCCAGCAGCCGGCCGACGCCGAGCGGGCCGTAGGCCTCGGTGGCGATCCCGTGTCCGGCATTGACCGCCCGTAGTTCGGCCTGGTTGAGCAGGGGGTGCAGCTCGATCTGGTTCACCGCCGGGGTGAAGAAGGACAGGCTGATGATGTCGTCGAGGTGGTGGTCGTTGAAGTTGCAGACACCGATCGAGCGGGTGTCGCCGACCTCCTTGGACTTCATGATGCCGCCCCAGCTGTCGACGTACTTGCCCTGCTCGCCGGCCGGCCAGTGGATCAGGTAGAGATCGACGTAATCGAGTCCGAGCCGCTGCAGGCTGGCCTTGAGCGCGTCCTGCGACGACTGGAAACCGAACTCCTCGGGGGACAGCTTCGTCGTGACGAACACCTCGTCGCGCGGCACGCCCGATGCCGCGATGGCACGGCCCACCGCTGCCTCGTTGCCGTACGCGGCGGCGGTGTCGATGAGCCGGTAGCCGGCATCGAGCGCCGCCCGGACCGAGCGTTCGGTCTCAGAATCCGTCAGCTCTCCCACGCCGAGACCGATGACCGGCATCGTGTTGTCGTCGTTGAGCGTGACGGTGGGTACTGCGGCCGCCGAAGTCATGTCACCTTCTCTGCTGAAGTGGGTGGGCGTGCAATGGGCGTGACTGACTATATTGCCGCAGTATTACCCCACCTAATCAGCGCCATGCCGGTCGGCCTGCGCGCAATCAGGTTCCGCCGGCGAAAGGCCCACCGCATGACCGACACGCTGACCACGACGAGGCGGCCCCACGTCCGTCGTCGTGAGACCGTCGCCAACACGATCGCGGGCCTGACGCTGCGCGGACTGCCGCACATCCCCGAACCCGTGAAGCGGGCCATGCTCGGCGGCCGCTCCATCACCATCGACGGAAACACCCTCGACACCACCCTGCAGCTCATGCTGGCCGGGCAGAAGGCGCTCGGCCTGGACGGACTGGTCGTCGGGGAAGACGTCACCGCGGCGCGGACCCAGCTCGAACTGCTGTCCGCGAGCTTCCGGCGTCGTATCCCGGTGACCCAGGTGAGCGACCTGACGATCGGCGGGGCGGTCGGACCGATCCGGGCGCGGCACTACCGCGCCGCCGAACCCGGCGCCCCCCTGCTGGTCTTCTACCACGGCGGGGGCCACGCCATCGGCAGCTTGGACACCCACGACGACCTCTGCCGCGAGATCTGCCGATCCGGGGCGGTTCACGTGCTGTCGGTGGACTATCGGCTCGCGCCGGAGCACACGGCGCCGGCCGGAGCCGACGATGCCTACGCGGCGTACCTCTGGGCCAGGGACAACGCCGCAGCGCTCGGCGCCGACCCGCAGCGGGTGGCCGTGGGCGGCGACAGCGCGGGCGGCAACCTGTCGGCGGTCGTCACGCTGCGCGCCCGCGCCGACGGCGCGCCGCAGCCCACGCTGCAGGTGCTCCTGTATCCCGTCACCGACCACGGCGCACAGACCCGGTCGCGGACCCTGTTCGCCAACGGGTTCTTCCTCACCCAGCGCGACATGGACTGGTTCACCGCCCGGTTCCTCGACGGGGCGTCCGTCGGGGGTGACCACCCCGATGTGTCCCCGCTGCTCGCCGCCGACCACTCCGGCCTGGCCCCCGCCCTGATCGCAACGGCCGGTTTCGACCCGCTGCGCGACGAGGGTCGGCACTACGCCGAGGCGCTCCGATCGGGCGGGACACCGGTCGACTACCGGGAGTACGGCGCCGTCGTGCACGGGTTCGCGAACTTCTTCACCCTCGGCGGCGCCAGCGCCACGGCCACCGCCGACGTGATCTCGGCGATGCGGGCACACCTGAGCCGCGTCGGCTGAGGCGCACCACCCCGCCCCGGTACTCTGTGTCCCGTGGCCACCAAACCCAAGAAGAACGCGCGATACGACCTGAAGGCAGCCGACCGCAAGCGGAACCTGCTCGTCCAGGTCGGTCTCACTTCGATCGTGGTCGTGTTCGCGGTCGCGTTGGTGCTCTACATCGTGATGTCCGCCGACGAGCAACCCACGGCGGGCGAGACGCAGTCCATCCGGGTCGCCTCGGCGAGCGTGATCAAGAAGGACGGCACCGACGAGCCCAAGGCAGTGGTCTCGATGTATGAGGACTTCCTGTGCCCGGCCTGCCGGAACTTCGAACAGCAAATCGGGCCGACGATCAACAAGCTCATCGACAGCGGAGTCATCGCCGGCGACTACTACATGGTCAGCATCCTCGACCGGCCGCAGAACCAGAACTACTCGTCACGCTCCGGCGGAGCGGCCTACTGCGTGGCCGAGGACTCCAACGACGCATTCCGCCGATTCCACGCCGCGCTCTACGCACAGCAGCCCAGCGAGACCGGGACCCAGTTCCCCGACAACGCCCGGCTCGTCGAGGTGGCCCGCCAGGCCGGCGCCGCCGGGACCGTGCCCGAGTGCATCACGAAGGGTCGCTTCGTCGACATGGTGAAGGGACAGGCCGCCGCCGCGGGCATCAAGGCGACGCCCACCATCCGCATCAACGGTGAGGACTACTCGCCCAGCACCCCCGAGGCGTTCGTCGACAAGATCCGCAGCATCGTCGGAGACGTGCCCGGCCTGGAAGCCGCCCCGCCTGCGACGTCACCGGTTCCCGCGTCATGACCGTCACCGCGGCAGGGCCGGTCGAGCAGGCTGATCCGTCGGCCGGCGGGCCGGGCGGTGTCGCGGTGTCGCGCCGCAGCGCGTGGTGGGTCCTGATCGCCGGCGTCATCGGGCTCGCGTCCGCGCTGACTCTGACGATCGAGAAGATCGAGATCTTGATCAACCCGGACTACGTCCCGTCCTGCAGCATCAACCCGGTGCTGTCGTGCGGGTCGGTGATGATCACCCCGCAGGCCTCGGTGTTCGGCTTCCCCAACCCTCTGCTCGGCATCGTCGGCTTCTCCGTCGTGGTGGTCACCGGAGTGCTTGCCGTCGCCCGGGTCGCGCTGCCCCGCTGGTACTGGGCCGGGTTGGCCGTCGGCTCTGCGCTGGGCACCGTGTTCGTGCACTGGCTGATCTTCCAGAGCCTGTACCGCATCGGGGCTCTGTGCCCGTACTGCATGGTGGTGTGGAGCGTGACGATCCCGCTCCTGATCGTCGCCACCTCGATCGCGCTGCAGCCGCAGCGCAGCTCGAACGCGCTCGTGCGCTCCGTGTACACCTGGCGCTGGTCTCTGGTCGCGCTCTGGTTCACCGCGGTCGTGCTGCTGATCCTCGAGCGGTTCTGGAACTACTGGTCGACACTCATCTGACCTGTGCGTGCGGGTTAAGGTGAACCGTGCCCGGCCAGATAACAAAAGTTCTCGTCGCCAATCGCGGTGAAATCGCCATTCGGGCGTTCCGCGCCGCCTACGAGATGGGCATCGCCACCGTGGCGGTGTACCCCTACGAGGACCGCAATTCCCTGCATCGGCTCAAGGCCGACGAGTCGTACCAGATCGGGGAGACCGGTCACCCGGTGCGGGCGTATCTGTCGGTCGACGAGATCATGCGGGTCGCACTCGAAGCCGGCGCCGATGCGGTCTATCCCGGGTACGGATTCCTCTCGGAGAACCCGGAATTGGCCGCGGCGTGCGCGGCCGCCGGCGTCACCTTCGTGGGGCCCAGTGCCGATGTCCTCGAGCTGACGGGCAACAAAGCACGCGCCATCGAGGCCGCCCGGGCTGCCGGACTCCCCGTGCTGTCGTCGTCGGCGCCGTCGTCCTCGGTCGACGAACTCGTCGCCGCAGCGCGCGACATGGAGTTCCCGCTGTTCGTCAAGGCCGTGTCGGGCGGCGGCGGCCGCGGCATGCGGCGGGTCACCGATTTCGACGCGCTGGCCGAGGCCGTCGACGCCGCCAGTCGGGAAGCCGAGTCGGCCTTCGGCGATCCGACGGTGTACCTGGAGCAGGCGGTGCTCAACCCGCGCCACATCGAGGTGCAGATCCTCGCCGACAACGACGGCAACGTCATGCACCTGTTCGAGCGCGACTGCAGCGTGCAGCGTCGACACCAGAAGGTGATCGAACTGGCGCCGGCGCCGAACATGCCGGCCGAGCTGCGCCAGCGGATCTGCGACGACGCCGTCGCGTTCGCCCGTGGCATCGGCTACTCGTGCGCGGGCACCGTCGAGTTCCTGCTCGACGAGCGGGGTCACCACGTGTTCATCGAGTGCAACCCGCGAATCCAGGTGGAGCACACGGTGACCGAGGAGATCACCGACGTCGACCTGGTGGCCAGCCAGCTGCGCATCGCCTCGGGCAAGACGCTCGCCGATCTCGGGCTGGGCCAGGACGTGCTCACCGCGCCCCGCGGATTCGCGCTGCAGTGCCGCATCACCACCGAGGATCCCGCCAACGGATTCCGGCCCGACACGGGCCGGATCACGGCCTACCGATCGCCGGGTGGCGCCGGTATCCGCCTGGATGGCGGTGCCGTACTCGGCGCGGAGATCGGTGCCCACTTCGACTCCATGCTCGTCAAACTGACTTGTCGCGGAAGGGATTTCGATACCGCGGTGGCCCGCGCGCATCGCGCGCTCGCCGAGTTCCGGGTGCGCGGGGTGTCGACCAACATTCCGTTCCTGCAGGCCGTCGTCGACGATCCCGACTTCCGGGCCGGCCACATCACGACGTCGTTCATCGACGAACGGCCCTACCTGCTGACCGCCCGGTCTCCCGCCGACCGCGGCACCAAGATCCTCAACTATC
Organism: Mycobacterium sp. PSTR-4-N; assembly: GCF_022348085.1. Lineage (GTDB taxonomy): Bacteria > Actinomycetota > Actinomycetes > Mycobacteriales > Mycobacteriaceae > Mycobacterium. The sequence goes on from NZ_JAKRFN010000004.1 coordinate 228,816, forward strand.
TGGCCGACGTCACGGTCAACCAGCCGCACGGGCCGCGCACGTCGTCGGTCTATCCGCACGACAAGCTGCCGGCGATCGACCTCGACACGATGCCGCCACGGGGCAGCAAGCACCTGCTGACCGAAGTCGGACCCGAGGGGTTCGCGCGGTGGATGCGCGAATCCAAGTCGGTGGGCGTCACCGACACCACGTTCCGGGATGCGCACCAATCGTTGCTGGCCACCCGTATCCGGACGTCGGGCCTGCTGATGGTGGCGCCCTACATCGCCCGGCTCACTCCGCAGCTGCTCTCGATCGAATGCTGGGGTGGCGCGACCTACGATGTGGCGCTGCGGTTCCTCAAAGAGGACCCGTGGGAGCGCCTGGCGGCGTTGCGCGAGGCGGTGCCCAACATCTGCCTACAGATGCTACTTCGCGGCCGCAACACGGTGGGCTACACGCCCTACCCGGAGTCGGTGACGCATGCGTTCGTGCAGGAGGCGACTGCGACGGGCATCGACATCTACCGGATCTTCGACGCCCTCAACAACGTGGAATCGATGCGGCCCGCCATCGACGCCGTACGCGAAACCGGCACCGCCGTCGCAGAAGTCGCGATGAGCTACACCGGCGACCTGTCGGATCCGGGGGAGAACCTCTACACCCTCGACTACTACCTGAAGCTGGCGGAGCAGATCGTCGACGCAGGCGCACACGTGCTCGCGATCAAGGACATGGCCGGACTGCTGCGACCGCAGGCGGCCGCGATGTTGGTCCGTGCCCTGCGCAGTCGCTTCGATCTGCCGGTGCACGTGCACACCCACGACACCCCCGGTGGACAGCTGGCCACCTACCTGGCCGCCTGGCAGGCCGGCGCCAGCGCGGTCGACGGTGCCTCGGCGCCGCTGGCGGGAACCACCAGCCAGCCGGCCCTGAGCTCCATCGTGGCGGCGACCGCGCACACCGAATACGACAGCGGGTTGTCACTCGCGGCGGTCTGTGAGCTCGAGCCCTACTGGGAGGCGCTGCGAAAGGTGTACGCGCCCTTCGACGTCGCCAAAGCCGGTCCCACGACCCCGACGGGGCGGGTGTACACCCATGAGATCCCCGGCGGCCAGCTGTCGAACCTGCGGCAGCAGGCCACCGCGCTGGGTCTCGGAGACCGCTTCGAAGAGATCGAGGCGGCATACGCCGGTGCCGACCGGATCCTGGGTCGGCTGGTGAAGGTGACGCCGTCGTCGAAGGTGGTCGGTGACCTGGCCCTGGCGCTCGTGGGCGCGGGTGTGACCGCCGATGAATTCGCCGCCGAGCCCGACCGTTTCGACATCCCCGACTCCGTCATCGGCTTCTTGCGCGGGGAACTCGGCGACCCGCCCGGCGGCTGGCCGGAGCCGTTGCGCACCAAGGCGTTGGCCGGGCGGGCAGAAGCCAAGCCGGCGGCCGAGCTGAGCGCCGAGGACGAGAAGGCGCTCAGCGACGCAGGCCCGCAGCGGCAGGCGACGTTGAACCGGCTGTTGTTCCCCGGCCCCACCAAGGAATTCGAGGCGCACCGCGAGCAGTTCGGTGACACCTCCAGCCTGTCGGCCAACCAGTTCTTCTACGGGCTGCGCCACGGCGACGAACATCGCGTGACCCTGGAGCGCGGTGTTGAGCTGCTGATCGGCCTGGAAGCCGTGTCCGAGGCAGACGAGCGGGGCATGCGCACCGTCATGTGCATCATCAACGGCCAGCTTCGCCCCGTCGTGGTCCGAGACCGCAGCGTGGCCAGCGATGTGCCGGCCGCCGAGAAGGCCGACCGGACCAATCCCGACCATGTCGCCGCGCCGTTCGCCGGAGTGGTGACCGTCGGAGTCGCCGAAGGGGACACCGTCGAAGCCGGCCAGACCATCGCGACGATCGAGGCCATGAAGATGGAAGCCGCGATCACCGCACCCAAAGCCGGTGCGGTCACTCGCGTGGCGGTCGCGGCCACCGCGCAGGTCGAGGGCGGGGATCTGCTGGTGGTGGTCGGATCACCGGGTCGCGCCGACTCCTCCGAGGAATCCAGCTGACGCGGATCATCGCGGGGGCGTACGGCGGGCGCCGAATCACGGTGCCGCAGCAGAAGTCCGGCCGCGGAACGCGGCCGACCACCGACCGGGTGCGGGAGTCGATGTTCAACATGCTCGCCGCGAGGGTGGATTTCGACGGCCTGGACGTTCTGGACCTGTACGCGGGGTCTGGCGCCCTGGGGCTCGAGGCGCTCTCGCGAGGGGCGCGCTCGGCGGTGTTCGTGGAATCCGACGCGCGAGCGGCCGCGGTCATCGAGCAGAACATCGCCGCCCTGGGCGCGCAGGGAGCGCACGTGCGGCGCGCGCCGGTCGCGAGCGTGGTCACGAGCCCGGCGCCCCGGCCCGTCGACCTGGTGCTGGCCGACCCGCCGTATGAGGTGTCGACCGCCGCGGTGGACGCGCTTCTGGCCGATCTGCTCGCCCACGGCTGGGCGGTGCCGGGCACGGTGGTCGTCGTCGAACGCCCTACCGGCGTCGCCGAGATCGCCTGGCCCAGCGGGTGGTCGGCCGAGCGCCCCCGTCGCTATGGCGATACCCGTCTCGAAATCGGTTCGGTGCAAGCATGATTCAGCGTGAGGAGAGCGTCATGACGATCGTCGCCCTGGAGGAGCACTACGTCACCCCGGACGTGATGCGCGCCTGGCGTGCGCAGGACGACCGGTGGCGCGACCCGCAGACCCGCTACGCCGACGATGACCCCGTTGCCCGGCGGCTGCTCTCCCTCGACTCCGAACGGCTCGCCGTGATGGACGACGGCGGCGTGGACGTCCAGGTGTTGTCGCTGACCACGCCTGGTCTGTTCAGTCTCGACACCGCCGAGGCGGTTGCTCTGCAGGGCCCCACCAATGATCTGCTCGCCGAGGCGGTGTCGCGCCATCCCGAGCGGTTGCACGGATTCGCGACGCTCGCCCCGCAGAACGCCGACGCCGCCGCAGCCGAACTCGACCGTGCCGTGCGCACACTGGGTTTCCACGGTGCCCTGATCTTCAGCCGCGTGCGTGACGAGCCGATGGACCATCAGCGGTTCTGGCCGCTCTTCGAGGCTGCTGAGGCGCTGCGCGCGCCGCTGTACCTGCATCCGCAGACTCCGCCCGCAGCCGTTCGGGACGCCTACTATTCGGGTTTCGGCGACTCCGTCGACGCCGCCTTCGCCACCCACGGGGTCGGCTGGCACTACGACGCCGGCGTCCAACTCCTGCGCCTGATCCTTGCCGGCGTGTTCGACCGGTTCCCCGGACTGCAGGTGATTCTCGGACACTGGGGCGAGGTCGTAGCTTTCTACCTGGACCGGATCGATCCGATGGCACGTGTGGCGGGCCTCGAGCGACCGGTGTCGGAGTACTTTGCCGATCACGTGTTCCTCACTCCCGGAGGCGTTTTCAGCCAGCGATACCTGCAGTGGTCCCTCGATGTGGTCGGTGTCGACCGCATCCTGTTCGCCGCCGATTACCCGTTCGTGCCCACCGCCGGTGCGGCGGCGCGGAAGTTCCTCGAGGAGTCGGGCCTCGACGGCGAGGGCCGGGACAAGATCGCATCGGGCAACTGGGTGAGGCTGCGGTCGGGCATTCGGCGGTAGCGTCGGCCGCGAGCGCCGTCGGCGGCCCGGTGTGTCCGCCCCCTGCTAGCGTCGTCGTCCATGAGCGGAGCTGTCTGCCCAGGATCCTTCGATCCGGTGACGCTGGGCCACGTCGACATCTTCGAGCGTGCCGCCGCCCAGTTCGACGAGGTCGTCGTCGCGGTGCTGGTGAACCCGGCGAAGAAGGGCATGTTCACCGTCGACGAACGCATCGAGATGATCGCCGAATCGACAGCGCATCTGCCGAATCTGCGGGCGGAATCGGGTAGCGGTCTGGTGGTCGACTTCGCGAGGGACCGCGGCTTGACCGCGATCGTCAAAGGGCTGCGCACCGGCGCCGACTTCGAATACGAGCTGCAGATGGCGCAGATGAACAAGCACGTCGCGGACGTCGACACGTTCTTCGTCGCCACCGCACCGCGGTATTCGTTCGTGTCGTCGTCGCTGGCCAAGGAGGTCGCCACCCTGGGCGGCGATGTGGCCGATCTGCTGCCCGCGGCCGTCAACACCCGACTGCAGGCCAAGTTGCGCGATTAGCGCCGCGGTCGGTGGGTAGGGACAGCGCAGGCGCGCCAGCCCGCGCGCCACATCCCGCTGACGGAGGTATCTGCCGTGGTTGAGACATTCGTGCAATCGACCGACGACGTCGTTGCTTTTCTGCGCGACCAGCACAACCTGATCAAGGATTTGTTCGAGGAGGTGCTGCACGCTTCGGAGCCGAAGGCCCGTGAGACGGCGTTCGTGGAACTGCGCCAGCTGCTCGCCGTGCACGAGACGGCCGAGGAGATGGTCGTGCACCCGCGCGCACGTGCCGACGGCGCGGCCGGCGACGAGATCGTCGACGCCCGGCTGCACGAGGAGCACGAGGCCAAGGAGAAGCTCTCCGAGCTCGAGTCGATGGACATCGCGTCCGAGGAGTTCATCACCGAACTGACCGCGTTCCGCGAGGCGGTGCTCGAGCACGCCGAGCGCGAGGAGGCCGAGGAGTTCACCAAGCTCAAGCGGGATCTCGACGAGAACGAGCTCAAGAGCCTCGTCGCCGCGGTTCGTGCTGCCGAGGCGATCGCACCGACGCGGCCGCACCCGGGGGTGGAATCGGCCAAGCGGAACTTTGTCATCGGCCCGTTCGCGTCCATGCTCGACCGCGCGCGCGACGTGATCGGCGCCGCGTTGCGGTGAACCGGTGACGACACACCGGCCCGCAGTGCTTAGTCACAGGCGTAACACCAGGCACACTGGTCACTAACAACTACGCCTGGAGGGTGTCGCCGTGTACCGAGTTTTTGAAGCGCTCGACGAATTGGGTGCCATCGTCGAAGAGGCCCGCGGCGTGCCGATGACCGCCGGCTGCGTCGTGCCCCGCGGGGACGTTCTCGAACTGATCGATGACATCAAAGATGCGATCCCCGGCGAGCTCGACGACGCCCAGGACGTACTCGACGCGCGTGACGCGATGCTGCGCGAAGCCAAGGACCATGCCGAATCGACCGTGTCCACGGCAAACGCCGAGGCCGACTCGATGGTCAACCATGCCCGCGCCGAGGCCGACCGCCTGCTGGCCGATGCCAAGGCTCAGGCCGACCGCATGGTCGCCGAAGCGCGACAGCACAGCGAGCGCATGGTCGGTGAAGCCCGCGAGGAGGCCGCCCGGATCGCGGCCACCGCCAAGCGCGAGTACGAGGCGAGCACCGGACGGGCCAAGTCGGAGGCGGACCGCCTGATCGAGAGCGGCAACCTCGCCTACGAGAAGGCCGTGCAGGAAGGCATCAAGGAGCAGCAGCGCCTGGTCAGCCAGACCGAGATCGTCGCGACGGCGACGGCCGAGGCCACCCGGATGATCGATTCGGCGCATGCGGAGGCAGACCGGCTGCGCGGCGAATGCGACATCTACGTCGACAGCAAGCTGGCCGAATTCGAGGACTTCCTCAACGGCACCATCCGTTCGGTCGGCCGCGGCCGGCACCAGCTGCGCACCGCCGCCGGGACGCACGACTACGTGTCTCGCTAGCGGACGCCCCGCCGGCTCCGGGCATACGCGCGTATTGGACCGATGCCGGCGCGTCTACGATGCACTCATGGTGACGGGCGACGACAAAGCGGCGCGCCGGGGGGCACGGTCGCCGTTGATCATCGACATCTCCCGCCTCGGCCGGCGGCCCGGCTCGATGATCACCGTCGACGAGACGGTGCCGAGCCCCTTCCGGATCGGGCTGGACCTCATCGCGGTCCCGCAGGGTGCGCCTCTGCACATGGACCTGAGGTTGGAGTCGGTGTCCGAGGGGGTGCTGGTCACCGGCACCGTCGCCGGACCCACCCGCGGTGAGTGCGCCCGCTGTCTCACACCGGTCACCGGCGATGTCGCGATCGACCTGACCGAGCTGTACGCCTATCCCGACAGCACCACCGAGGCCACCACCGACGAGGACGAGATTCCCCGGGTCGGCCGCGACGGCGGCAGCGACACCGTCGACCTAGAGCAGCCGATCATCGACGCGGTGGGTCTCGCGCTGCCGTTCTCCCCGGTGTGCACGCCCGACTGTGCCGGCCTGTGCCCGGAGTGCGGGGTCAGGATGGCCGACGCCGAGCCCGGGCACCACCACGACCAGATCGATCCGCGGTGGGCCAAACTCGCTCAGTTCCGCGAGCCGGCCGGAGACGATCAGTGACGGTCGACCGCGAACCGCTGCTCGAGGCCCTCGGCGTACGGCTGCCACCGGAGCTGCTCACCATTGCGCTGACTCACCGCAGCTACTCCTACGAGAACGGTGGGCTGCCGACCAACGAGCGACTGGAGTTCCTCGGCGACTCGGTGCTCGGGCTCACCATCACCGAGGAGCTCTACCACCGGCACCCCGAACGATCCGAAGGCGATCTGGCCAAGCTGCGGGCGAGCATCGTCAACACCCAGGCGCTCGCCGACGTCGGACGCCGGCTCTCGGACAAGGGATTGGGCAGCTACCTGCTGCTGGGTAAGGGCGAGGAGAATTCCGGCGGCGCCGACAAATCCAGCATCCTCGCCGATGGTGTCGAATCCCTATTGGGGGCAATCTATCTCGAGCACGGCGCGGTGATCGCCCGTGAGGTGATCCTGCGACTGTTCAGCGAGTTGCTCGACACCGCACCGACGTTGGGTGCCGGCCTGGACTGGAAGAGCAGTCTGCAGGAGCTCACGGCGGCACGAGGCCTCGGCGCGCCGTCCTACGTCGTCAGCTCCACCGGGCCCGATCACGACAAAGAGTTCACCGCCACCGTCATCGTCGCCGAGCGGGAGTACGGCAACGGTGTGGGCAAGACCAAGAAAGAAGCCGAGCTCAAAGCCGCTGCGGCCGCGTGGAACGCGCTGACCTCCGAAAGCGTGCGCAGCGAAGAGCGGAATGCCTGAACTCCCCGAAGTCGAGGTGGTCCGCCGCGGATTGGCCGCGCACGTCACCGGGAGGACCGTCTCCGCCGTACGCGTGCATCATCCGCGCGCGGTACGCCGCCACGAGGCGGGCCCGGCCGACCTGACCGCACGTCTGCTCGACATGACGATCACGGGCACCGGCCGACGGGGGAAGTACCTGTGGCTCACGCTCTCCGACGGATCTGCGGTGGTGGTGCACCTGGGCATGAGTGGCCAGATGCTGCTCGGCGCCGTGCCGAACGAGAACCATCTGCGCATCGCCGTGCTCCTGGATGACGGGACCACGCTGAGCTTCGTCGACCAGCGCACCTTCGGCGGCTGGATGCTCGCCGACATGGTGACTGTCGACGGGACCGAGATCCCGGTGCCCGTGGCGCACATCGCCCGGGATCCGCTCGATCCTGACTTCGATCGCGATGGTGTGGTTGCGGTGTTGCGCCGCAAGCATTCTGAGATCAAGCGGCAGCTGCTCGATCAGACGGTGGTCTCCGGCATCGGCAACATCTACGCCGACGAGGCGCTGTGGCGGGCGAAGGTCAACGGAGCGCGGTTGGCGTCGGGACTGTCGAAGGCCAAGCTCGCCGAGGTGCTCGACGCGGCCACCGCGGTGATGACCGACGCGCTGGGTCAGGGCGGCACCTCGTTCGATTCGCTCTATGTCAACGTCAACGGGGAGTCGGGGTACTTCGACCGCTCGCTGGATGCCTACGGCCGCGACGGCCAGCCGTGCCGCCGGTGCGGGGCGATCATGCGGCGGGAGAAGTTCATGAACCGCTCGTCGTGCTACTGCCCCCGCTGCCAACCCCGCCCGCGCGCCCGCTGAACCCAGCCCGCGCGCCCGCTGAACCCAGCCCGCGCGCCCGCTGAACCCCGCCCAAACCAACGCATGGGCGCTCTGAACGGGGATATTCCCGCCCGAACGTCGGTTTGGGCAAAGATGGGGGAATGACGGAACTGTGGGTGGAGCGCACCGGCGTGCGGCGCTATACGGGACGCAGCACGCGCGGCGCGGAAGTACTCATCGGCTCCGAAGACGTCGAGGGCGTCTTCACGCCGGGGGAACTGATGAAGATCGCGCTGGCGGCCTGTAGCGGGTTGTCCAGCGATCAGCCGCTGCGCCGCCGCCTGGGCGACGACTACCGCACCACGATCCGGGTCTCCGGCGCGGCCGACCGCGACCAGGAGCGCTACCCGCACCTGGCGGAGTCGCTGGAGATCGACCTCTCGAGCCTCTCGGCCGACGATAAGGTCCGGCTGCTCACCGTCGTCGAGCGGGCCATCGATTCGGTGTGCACAGTGGGGCGCACGTTGAAGTCAGGTACTGAAGTGACATTTGAGGTCAAAGATGTTGGGGGAGAGTGAGGTCCGCCTCACCGCCTGGGTGCACGGACACGTCCAGGGGGTGGGTTTCCGCTGGTGGACGCGCTCTCGCGCGTTGGAACTCGGGCTGACCGGCTTCGCCGCGAACAAGGCGGACGGACGCGTCCAGGTGGTCGCGCAGGGTCCGAGAGAGGCCTGCGAAAAGCTGCTCGACCTGCTCGAACACGGTGACACACCGGGGCGCGTGGACACCGTCGTCGCGGACTGGTCCGCAGCGTCCGACGCGCTCTCCGGCTTCACCGAGCGCTGAGGTCCGCGACGGTAGGGTAACGCGTCATGCATCTGAAGAGTCTGACGCTGAAGGGCTTCAAGTCCTTCGCTTCGCCGACGACTCTTCGCTTCGAGCCGGGCATCACCTGTGTGGTGGGCCCCAACGGCTCCGGCAAGTCCAACGTCGTCGACGCGCTGACCTGGGTGATGGGTGAGCAGGGCGCCAAGACGCTGCGCGGCGGCAAGATGGAAGACGTCATCTTCGCCGGCACGTCGTCGCGCGCTCCGCTCGGGCGTGCCGAGGTGACGCTGACCATCGACAACTCCGACAATGCGTTGCCGATCGAGTACTCCGAGGTGTCGATCACCCGGCGGATGTTCCGTGACGGCGCCGGCGAATACGAAATCAACGGCAGCCGTTGCCGTTTGACCGATGTGCAGGAGTTGCTGAGCGACTCTGGCATCGGGCGCGAGATGCATGTGATCGTCGGTCAGGGCAAGCTCTCGGAGATCCTCGAATCGCGCCCCGAGGACCGGCGCGCGTTCATCGAGGAAGCCGCCGGGGTGCTCAAGCACCGCAAGCGCCGGGAAAAAGCTGTCCGCAAGCTCGATTCGATGGCCGCCAACCTGGCCCGGCTCACCGATCTCACCACCGAGTTGCGGCGTCAACTCAAACCTCTGGGCCGGCAGGCGGAGATGGCGCGGCGTGCACAAACCATCCAGGCCGATCTGCGCGACGCCCGGCTGCGGCTGGCCGCCGACGATCTGGTCACCCGCAAGTCCGAATTCGACGACACCAACCACGCCGAGACCACGCTGCGTCGCGAGCACGACGAACTCAGTGCGCGGCTGGAGACGCGCACGCTGGAATTGGAGGCTCACGAGAGCGCGGTGGCCGAACTCAGCGAGCGGGCCGACGCCGCGCAGCAGCGGTGGTTCCGGCTGTCGGCGCTGGCCGAGCGGGTGGCTGCCACGGTACGCATCGCCAGCGAACGCGCGCAGTACCTCGATGCCGAGCCGGAGCGGTCCAGCGGACCCGACCCCGACGAACTCGAGGCGCAGGCCGATGAGATCGCCGAGCAGGAGCGCGCCCTGCTGGAGCGGCTCGAGGAATCGCGGGAACGACTCGACGGTGCGCGGGCCGAGCTCGCCGAACGCGAGCATGCCGCGGCGGAGGCCGAACGCGCCCACATGGCCGCGGCGCGGGCCGAGGCCGATCGCCGGGAGGGCCTGGCGCGCCTCTCGGGTCAGGTCGACACCATGCGCACCCGCGTCGAGTCCATCGACGAGACGGTGGCACGGCTGAGCGCAGGCATCGACGAGGCGGCCGCTCGGGCCCAGCAGGCGCAGGCCGAGTTCGAGACGGTGCAGGCTCGCGTCAGCGAACTCGACGCCGGTGAGGTCGGCCTCGACGAACACCACGACCGCACCGTGACCGCCCTGCGCCTGGCTGACGAACGCGTTGCTGAACTGCAGGCCGCCGAACGGGCCGGCGAGCGCCAGGTCGCCTCGCTGCAGGCACGCATCGACGCGCTCTCCGTCGGCCTCGACCGCAAGGACGGAGCTGCCTGGCTGCAGCAGAACCACAGCGGCGGCGGGCTTTTGGGCTCGCTGGCGGCGATGGTCAAGGTGGCGCCCGGCCATGAAGCAGCGATCGCTGCCGTGCTGGGCGCGGCCGCCGACGCGCTGGCCGTCGACGGGATCGGCAGCGCCGAAGGTGCTTTGCGCGCCCTCAAGGACTCCGACGGCGGCCGGGCGGCACTGGTACTCGGCGACTGGCCGCACACGTCGTCGGAGGCCGGCGGCGCACTGCCCGCCGGCGCGGTGTGGGCGGCCGAGGTGGTGGAGCCTGCGCCCCGGCTGCGAGGCGCGGTGATGGCGATGCTCGCCGGGGTCGCGGTGGTCGACGACCTGCGTGCCGCATTGGAAATGGTTGCGGCACAACCCGATCTGCGTGCCGTGACCACCGATGGTGACCTCGTCGGCGCGGGCTGGGTCAGTGGCGGCTCGGACCGCAAACCGAGCACGCTGGAAATCCAGTCCGAAGTGGACAAGTCGCGTGCCGAACTCGCCGATGCCGAACGTCAGACCGCCGAACTGTCCGCCGCCCTCTCCGGCGCGCTCGCCGAGCAGGCGAGCCGGCAGGATGCCGCCGAGCAGGCGCTGGCTGCGCTCAACGAGTCGGACGCGGCCATCTCGGCGATCTACGAGCAGCTCGGCCGCCTGGGCCAGGAGGCCCGCACTGCCGACGACGAATGGCAGCGGCTGATCACCCAGCGCGACGAGCTGGAGGCCGGACGCAACCGCACCATCGCCGAGCTCAGCGAGCTCGAGACCCGGCTGCATCACGCCCAGCAGGAGCCGATGTTCAACGCCGAGCCCGTCGACCGCCAGGAATGGACGGCTGCGGCCGAGGCCGCGCGGGCTGCCGAGGTGGAAGCGCGCCTGGCAGTGCGCACCGCCGAGGAACGCGCGAATGCTGTTCGCGGACGGGCGGATTCGTTACGTCGAGCGGCGTCGGCGGAACGCGAGGCCCGGGTGCGTGCCCAGCATGCACGGGAGGCGCGGGTGCGGACCGCCGCTGTGGCGGCCGTCGTTGCGGAGTCCGGAAGACTGGTCGCGCAGCGGCTGAGCAGTGCGGTAGGGGTGGCGTCGCGGGTGCGCGACGAGATCACCGCCGAACGTCAGGTCCGCGCGGCGGCGCTCGGCACGGCCCGCGACGAGGTCTCCGAACTCACCGCGAGGATCTCTGCACTCACCGACGCGCTGCACCGCGACGAGGTCGCCAAGGCGCAGGCGGCCCTGCGCATCGAGCAGCTCGAGGCGCAGGTCCTCGAGCAGTTCGGGATGGCGGCGGCCGATCTGGTCGCCGAGTACGGACCCGACGTCGCGCTGCCCCCTTCCGAGCTGGAGATGGCCGAATACGAGCAGGCCCGTGAACGCGGTGAGCAGGTGACCGCGCCGGCGCCGATGCCGTATGACCGGCCGACCCAGCAGCGGCGCGCCAAGAGGGCCGAGCGGGAGCTGGCCGAACTGGGCCGGGTCAACCCGCTGGCGCTCGAGGAGTTCGCCGCGCTGGAGGAACGCTACAACTTCCTGTCCACGCAACTCGAGGACGTCAAGGCCGCCCGCAAGGATCTGCTCGACGTGGTCGCCGAGGTCGACGCCCGCATCCTGCAGGTCTTCACCGAGGCGTACACCGATGTGGAACGCGAGTTCTCTCAAGTGTTCTCGACGTTGTTCCCCGGGGGTGAAGGCCGGCTGCTGCTGACCGATCCCAGCGACATGCTGACCACCGGCATCGAGGTCGAAGCGCGGCCGCCGGGCAAGAAGATCAAGCGGCTCTCGCTGCTGTCGGGTGGGGAGAAGTCGTTGACGGCCGTGGCGATGCTCGTCGCGATCTTCCGGGCCCGCCCGTCACCGTTCTATGTGATGGACGAGGTGGAGGCCGCGCTCGACGACGTCAACCTGCGGCGGTTGATCAGTCTGTTCGAGCAGCTGCGTGAACGTTCCCAGCTGATCGTCATCACCCACCAGAAGCCGACGATGGAGGTCGCCGACGCCCTCTACGGCGTGACGATGCGCGGCGACGGCATCACGACCGTCATCTCGCAGCGGATGCGGGGGCAGGAGCTGGTCACCAGCCCGGCCTGACCCGCGCCGAGATCGACGTTCTGGCGCGTTCTTCTCGTACTTTCCCGCCCAAACGTCGGTTTGGGCGTCAGAGGAGTTCGACGACGCCGCCGGCGCGCAATGCCGCCAGATCGGCCGCGCCGCTGCCGTGCAGGCAGATCAGCAGCTCCTCGAGGAACACCTCCAGCCAATCGACCACGGCGGCAACCGATTCGATGGCGGGCGCCAGCAGCGGCCGCGCGATCGCGACCACCTGCGCGCCCATCGCGAGCGCTGTGGCGGCGTCCATGCCGGTGCGAATCCCGCCCGAGGCGACCAGCGGCATGCCCGGCAGCACCTCGCGCACCTCACGCAGCGCCTGCGCGGTCGGGATGCCCCACTCGGCCAGTGCGGGGTGGCGGATCTCCCCGTAGCGGACGAACTGCTCGATGCGCGCCCACGACGTGCCGCCCGCACCCGCGACGTCGACGGCGGCGACCGGGTACTGCGTCAGTTCGGCCGCGGCGACGGCGCCGATGCCGTGCCCGACCTCCTTGATCATCACCGGGTAGTCGAGCGCGCCGATGACGTCGCCGAGGCGGCCCAGAGACCCGGAGAAGTCAGTGTCGCCCTGGTGCTGCATGGCTTCCTGCAGGGGGTTGGTGTGCACCGCGACGGCGTCGGCGCCGACGCGTCGCAGCGCGGCTGCCAGCCCGGGCACCATGTCCGGGGACACCTGGGCCAGCCCCATGTTGCCGATGACCAGCACGTCGGGCGCCACCTCGCGCACCGCGAAGCTGGCCGCGGCGCCCTCGTCGTCGACCATCACCCGCTGCGATCCGAGCATCATGCCGATACCCAGCTGCTGCGCCGCGGCGGCCAGGTTGCGGTTGATGATGCCGGAGAGCTTTGCGCCGCCGGTCATCGCGCCGATCAGCACCGGCGCCTTCAGGCGCCGGCCGAGGAATTCGGTGCCCAGGTCGATGGAGCGCAGGTCGGTCTGCGTCAGCGCGTTGTACGGCAGTCGGTAACGCTCGAAGCCGGTGGTCACCGTCTGGTAGTCGACCGCCTCGGTGAGGCAGACGTCGATGTGGCGGCGCTTGCGGTGATGGACCGCCGAGCCGGGGTTGACGCTCACCGGCTGTGGCCCGATCGACGCCCCTGCGACAATGGCCGGGTGAGTGAGGGTCTCTGGATCGCTATAGCGGTCATCGCCGTTCTGCTGCTCGTCGCGCTCGTGGTGGGCCTGGTGCGGTACCGCAAGCGTCGCATCAGCCTGTCCGCTCGAGACACTGCCACTCCTGTCGATCGGTCGGGCGGCTACAAAGCCGCCTCGGGCATCACGTTCTCGGCGTCAGCGCCCACCGAGACGCCTGAGAAGGCGCCCGAGCGGGCGCCGCGCCCTCCGAAGGCGCCCGAGCGTATCGACACCACCGGACTACCTGCCGTCGGCGATGATGCCACCATCCCGCGCGATGCACCGAAACGGCGCATCTCCGACGTCAGGCTGCCTGACCCGGTCACCGAGGCCCCGCCGGAGCCGCGGATGGATGCGCCGGCCCCGCCGCCCGCCCCGGCGCCCGATGTGGTCGTCCCCGAGGAGCCGCCTGCCCCGGCCCCCGAGGCGACCCCGGCCCCCGAGACCACCCCGGAGATCGATGCCATCGCGCCGGCGGAGGGCCGGTTGGACCGCTTGCGCGGCCGCCTGGCGAAGTCACAGAACACGCTGGGCCGCAGCATGCTGGGTCTGCTCGGCGGTGGCGACCTCGACGAGGACTCCTGGGAGGAGATCGAGGACACCCTGCTGATCGCCGATCTCGGCCCCGTGGTGACCGAATCGGTGGTCAGCGCGCTGCGCTCCCGGATGGCCGCGGCCAACGTCCGGACCGAGGCCGACGCCCGCGCGGTCCTGCGTGATGTGCTGATCACCGAACTCAAGACCGATCTGGATCGCTCGATCAGAGCGCTGCCGCACGAGGACAAGCCGTCGGTGCTGCTGGTCGTCGGCGTGAACGGCACCGGGAAGACCACCACGGTGGGCAAGCTGGCCCGCGTGCTGGTGGCCGACGGCCGCCGCGTGGTCCTGGGCGCGGCCGACACGTTCCGTGCGGCCGCGGCGGATCAATTGGAGACGTGGGCCTCCCGGGTGGGCGCGCAGGTGGTCCGCGGCCCCGAGGGGGCCGATCCGGCATCAGTGGCCTTCGACGCCGTCGACACCGGGATCGCCTCGGGTGCCGACGTCGTGGTGATCGACACCGCGGGCCGGCTGCACACCAAGACCGGTCTGATGGATGAGCTCGGCAAGGTCAAGCGTGTGGTGAGCAAGCGTGCCGCGGTCGACGAGGTGCTGCTCGTCCTCGACGCGACGATCGGTCAGAACAGCCTGCCGCAGGCCAGGGTGTTCGCCGAGGTCGTCGAGATCACCGGCGTCGTGCTCACCAAACTGGACGGCACCGCCAAGGGCGGCATCGTGTTCCGGGTGCAGCAGGAGCTCGGGGTCCCGGTGAAACTGGTGGGTCTGGGCGAGGGTGCCGACGACCTCGCCCCGTTCGAACCGGCTGCCTTCGTCGACGCACTCCTCGGCTGATACGCCCTGAATCGCGTGATGTAACAGCAGCGAAACGTGACCGGCCCATCCGTTCACACGGGCGAAACACCCGCGCGTCTTTGCTGAAACAACCACTGCGCATTGTCGTCATGTCCCAGGCAACGGTCGTCATTTCGCGCGGCTGTGGCATGACGAAGGAGGAATCTGCGAGTGGACCAATTCCCGACGATGGGTTTACCGGACACCGGTGACACCGCGTGGATGCTCGCCAGCGCCGCGCTGGTGTTGCTGATGACGCCCGGCCTGGCGTTCTTCTACGGCGGCATGGTGCGCGCCAAGAGCGTGCTCAACATGATCATGATGAGCATCTCCGCCATGGGTGTCGTCACCGTGCTGTGGGTGCTCTACGGCTACTCGATCGCCTTCGGCAATGACGTCGGCAACCTCTTCGGCAACCCCGCCCAGTACTTCGGGCTCAAGGGTCTGCTCGGGGGCAACGCTGCGGCAGCGGTGGTCGCCGATCCGGCTGCCGGCGTGGAAGCCGTGGACGCGGTGAACATCCCGCTGGTCGGCACGATCCCGGCGACGGTGTTCGTCGCGTTCCAGCTGATGTTCGCGATCATCACCGTCGCGCTGATCTCCGGCGCGGTCGCCGACCGCATCAAGTTCGGCGGGTGGCTGCTGTTCACCGCGCTGTGGGCCACCGTCGTGTACTTCCCGGTCGCACACTGGGTCTTCGCGTTCGACGGCGTCACCGGGGAGACGGGCGGCTGGATCGCCAACAAGCTCGCCGCCGTCGACTTCGCCGGTGGCACCGCGGTCCACATCAACGCGGGTACCGCCGGTCTGGTGCTGGCCATCATCCTGGGGAAGCGCCGCGGCTGGCCGGGCACCCCGATGCGCCCGCACAACCTGCCGTTCGTGATGCTGGGCGCCGGCCTGCTGTGGTTCGGCTGGTACGGCTTCAACGCGGGTTCGGCGGTGTCCTCCGGCGGACTCGCCGGGTCGACGTTCGTCACCACCACGGTGGCCACCGCGGCGGCGATGCTGGCCTGGCTGCTCACCGAGCGCATCCGCGACGGCAAGGCCACCTCGCTCGGTGCCGCCTCGGGCATCGTGGCCGGCCTGGTCGCGATCACCCCCTCCTGCTCGTCGGTGAACGTGGTCGGCGCGCTCGTCATCGGCGTGGTCGCAGGTGCACTCTGTGCTCTCGCCGTCGGCCTGAAATACAAACTGGGATATGACGACTCGCTCGACGTGGTGGGTGTCCACCTGGTCGGCGGCATCGTCGGCACCCTGCTCGTGGGGCTGGTGGCCGCGCCCGAGACCGGCGCGGGTGTCGCCGGTCTCTTCTACGGCGGTGGCGTCGATCAGCTGTGGCGCCAGGCCGTTGGTGCGGGGGCGGTTCTGCTCTACTCGGCCATCGGGACAGCTATCTTGGCTCTGATAGTGAAGTACACCGTCGGACTTCGGCTCAACGAGGAGGATGAATCCACCGGGGCTGACGAGTCGGAGCACGCGGAAACCGCCTACGACTTCGCATCGGTCGGCGCGGGCTCGGCACTCGGTCGTCACCCAGGCGTGGAGGGATAAGGGATATGAAGCTGATAACTGCGATCGTCAAGCCGTTCACCCTCGAAGATGTCAAGACCGGTCTGGAACAGACAGGCATCCTCGGCATGACCGTCAGCGAAGTTCAGGGCTACGGTCGGCAGAAGGGGCACACCGAGGTGTACCGCGGGGCGGAGTACTCGGTGGACTTCGTGCCGAAGGTGCGCGTCGAGGTCGTCGTCGACGACGCTGCCGTGGACAAGGTGGTCGATGTGATCGTCCAAGCCGCCCGCACCGGCAAGATCGGTGACGGCAAGGTCTGGGTGAGCCCGGTCGAGACCGTGGTGCGGGTGCGCACCGGCGAGAGGGGAGCCGACGCTCTCTGACAGAGAAGTCGAACACCGAGTCGTCTCCCGGCCAGCGCCGGGTGCGCTGGATCATCACGTGCCGGGAGGACAACTCATGACAGAGCAGAAGCCGCGACCCGCCGCCGGCGCACCCCGTTGGGTGCGTCCGGCGGCGGGATCGTCAAGTCCGGCAACTGATCTGACGGCAGCCGTCGAGCAGCTGCGGGCCGGGGGAGCCCGACTCGACTCGGCTGCCCTGCGCAATGCCCTTCGCGATCTCTACGACTTCTGGCTCACCACCAAGGCCAACGACATCGGCATCACCGCCAGCAGCGGGTTCGCCATCGTCGCCACCGGGGGTCTGGGCCGCGGTGAGGTCCTCCCGTATTCCGACCTCGACCTGATGCTGCTGCACGACAACATGCCCGCCGACATCGTCGGCGAGGTCGCCGAGCTGCTGTGGTATCCGTTGTGGGACGCCAACATTCGCCTCGATCACAGCGTGCGTACGGTGCCCGAGGCGTTGCGTGTCGCCGCGGAGGACATCTCGGCCGGGCTGGCGATGCTCGAGGCCCGGCACATCGCCGGCGACGCCGACCTGTCGGCGCTGCTGATCGGGGGTGCACGGCGGCAGTGGCGCACCGGAATCGGCTCGCGCTTCACCGAACTCGTCGAGCACACACGTGCCCGTTGGCATCGCAGCGGTGAGATCGCACACCGCGCCGAACCCGATCTCAAGTGCGGTCGCGGCGGCCTGCGTGACGTTCAGCTACTCAACGCCTTGGCGATCGCACAGTTGGCCGACGTCTATCCCAGCCGATCGCTGGCCTCTCCCACCGAAACCCTCGGCGAGGCGCATCTGGCACTGCTGAACGTGCGCACAGAACTGCACCGTGTCGCGGGCCGCGGGCGTGAGCTGCTGCTCGCCCAGCACGCCGACGAGATCGGGGCGTCGCTGCGCATCGGCGACCGATTCGACCTGGCCCGGATGCTCTCCGACGCCGCCCGCACGGTCAGCTACTACGTCGATGCCGGCATCCGCACGGCAGGCAACGCGCTGCCGCGCCGCGGCCTGTCGGCGCTGCGCCGCCCGGTGCGCCGACCGCTGGACGAGGGTGTGATCGAGTTCAACGGCGAAGTCATCCTCGCCCGCGACGCCCGCCCCGAACGCGACCCCGGGCTGATCCTGCGGGTGGCGGCCGCGTCGGCGACCACCGGTCTGCCCATGGCGGCGTCGACGCTGAGTCGTCTGGTGGAGACCGCGCCCGAACTGCGCACGCCATGGCCGCGGCAGGCGCTCAAGGACCTGCTGGTGATGCTCGCCGCCGGACCCTCGGCGGTCGCCACGATCGAGGCGCTCGACCGCACGGGCCTGTGGGGCCGGCTGTTCCCCGAGTGGGGCGCGGTGCGCGACCTGCCGCCCCGCGACGTCGTGCACATCTGGACCGTCGACCGTCATCTCGTCGAAACGGTCTCGCGGGCAAGCGCTTTGACGACCCGCGTCGCCCGACCGGATCTACTGGTGCTCGGTGCGCTGATCCACGACATCGGCAAGGGGCGCGGCGGGGACCACAGCGTGATCGGTGCCGAACTCGCGCATCAGATCGGCACGAGGCTCGGATTGTGGCCGTCGGACATCACGATCCTGTCCGCGGTCGTGCGGCATCATCTGCTTCTGCCGCACACCGCGACCCGGCGCGATCTGCAGGACCCGGCCACCATCTCCACCGTCGTCGAGGCGATCGGCGGGGACCTGACGGTGCTCGAGCTGCTGCACGCCCTGGCCGAAGCTGATTCGCTGGCCACCGGGCCCGGTGTCTGGGGTGACTGGAAGGCCTCCCTGCTGGGTGACCTGGTCCGGCGGTGTCGGCTGGTGATGGCGGGGGAGCCTCTGCCGCAACCGGATCCGATCGATCCACGCTTCCTGGACATGGCGGGTCAGCCGGGCGTGGCGGTGGAGCTCGCGCCCGGCGACAGTCCGCACATCTTCACCGTCACGATGATCGCGGCAGACCGGCGGGGACTGCTGTCGAAGGCCGCCGGGGTGCTCGCCCTGAATTCGCTCCGGGTGCATTCGGCGTCGGTCAACGGTCACAACGGTTCGGCGGTCAACACCTTCGTGGTTTCGCCGCATTTCGGCTCGCCGCCGGCGGCAGAGCTGCTGCGCCAGCAGCTGATCCTCGCCCTCGACGGGGATCTCGACGTGGCCTCGTCACTGGAGAAGAAGGGTGATCCGCAGGCGGCCCGCGCCGGCGAGGTCCGTCCGGCAGTGCCCATCCACGCACCCGCCGCGCCATCGCGTGTGCTGTGGCACGACGCCGACGACGCCGGGCGCACCGTCCTCGAGATCCGCACCACCGACCGCGCCGGACTGTTGAGCGCGCTGACTGCGGTGTTCGAGCGCAACGGCGTGGACATCGCGTGGGCGAAGGTGACGACGCTGGGCTCGTCGGTGGTCGACGCCTTCGGCGTCGTGCTGCCGCAGGACAGTGCCGCGGTGCGGCAGACGCTGGATCGGGAGTTGTTCGCCGTCTTGCCCGCGCCGGTACCGGCCGTCGAGGAAGCCAGCTAGACGGTCACTGCGCGACCGTGACCGACACCCAGGTGCCGTTGACCGCCGCCGTCCCGGTGAACGAATCGACGAGATGCGGGTCGTGCAGGGCATTGACGTTGGCGCCCGCCAACGTCCTGGCGTGGCGCCACCCGGTGTCCTGATGGCCCCAACCGTGCGGTATCGCAACGGTTCCGGCACGAATGTCGTCTGTCACGTCCACCGGCACCTCGATCTCGCCGACGGGCGAGGCGATACACGCGGTGTCACCGTCGGCAAGGCCGCGGGCCGCCGCGTCGTCGGGATGCATCAGCACCGTGCACCGGTTGCTGCCGCCCGTCATCGTCGCGACGTTGTGCAGCCAGGAGTTGTTGCTCCGCAACTGCCGGCGGCCGATCAGCTGCAGGTCATAGGCGTCAGCTGCGGCCGCGTCGCCGTCGCGCAGATGCGCCTGCGTCGCCGCGACGAACTCCACCGGTGCCAGCTGCACACGCCGGTCCTTGGTCGCGATCACCTCACGCAGCCGGGGGCGCAGCGGTCCGAGATCGACACCGCCGGGGCTCGAGCGGATCTGACGCATCGTGATGCCCTTGCGGCCCTTACGAAATCGTCCGTGCGGCCCGGTGGCCACGGCCAGCGCCGCCAGTCGCAGCGGATTGATCGCCGAGACCACCCGCGACCGCAGCGGGCCGGGCAGCGACCGCAGCGGCCGCGGCAGCAACTCGAGAGCCAAGCGGGTCAGGATCTCCCAGTCCTCGAGGCCGCCGGACGGCGGGTCGAACGAGCGGTGCTGAAAGCGAACGGTGTTGCGCACCTGGAACACCGGCGTGAGCAGGCTGACATCGTCGCGCTCCAGCGGTGACACCGGGGGCAGGATGAAGTCGGCGTGCCGGGTGGTCTCCGTGATGTACATGTCGACCGCCACATACAGGTCGAGCGACTCCAGGGCATCGTCGAGCCGGCCCCGCTGGGGGATCGACGAGACCGGGTTACCGGCATAGGTGATCATCGCGCGGATCTGGCCGGGGCCAGGGGTGAGGATCTCGTCGGCCATGACGACTGCGGGTAGCTCCGAGCGGAACGAGCGGTAGCGGCCCGATCGGTCGGTGAAACGGCCGGGCCGGAACGGTATCCGCTTGGCCAGGCGCGGCACGTCCGCCACGGGCGTGGTGAACATGGTGCCGCCCGCGCGGTCGAGGTTGCCCGTCACGGTGTTGATGACCATCACCAGCCAACTGACCAGCGTGCCCGTCGGCTGCTGACAGATGCCGATGCGCGCGTAGATCGCCGCCGACTCCGCCGCCGCGTGCTCGCGGGCGAGCGTCTGGATCGTCTCCGCGTCCACCCCCGCCCGCGGGGCCATCGCCTCCGGCGTCGCGTCGGCGACCAGATCCGCCAGCTCGGCGATCCCCGTCGACTGTTCAGCGACAGCCCTTGTGTCGCAGAGCCTTTCGGCGAGCAGAACGTGCAGCATGCCGAGCAGCAGGAACAGGTCACCGCCGGGGCGCACCGCGACGTGCTGGTCGGCCAGCCGCGCGGTCTCGGTGCGGCGCGGGTCGACCACGACGACGGTGCCCCCGCGGTCGCGGATCGCCCGGATCCGTCGTTTGGCGCCGGGCATGATCGACAACGATCCGTTGGACACGGCGGGGTTGGCGCCCAGAATCACCAAACGCTGGGTGCGGTCGATGTCGGTGACGGGGATCAGGGCGTTGGACCCGAACACCTTCCACGCGGCGAATTCGTGTGGCATCTGGTCGATCGACGACGCGGTGAAGAAATTCGGCGTACGCAGCGCCCGGCTCAGCAGGAAGCCGTAGGCCGCCCCGGAGCTGTGCGCGGCCGGGTTGCCGAGGTACATGCCCAGCGAGTTGCTGCCGCTCCTGGCGCGCACCGCCCTCAGCCGCCGCCCGATCTCGGCGAACGCCGCGTCCCAGCCGATCGGTTCGAACCGGTCCCCGACACGGCGCAGCGGTGTCCGCACCCGGTCGGGGTCGTGATGCAATCCACCCATCGCGGTGGCCTTGGGGCAGATGTAGCCGTGCGACAGCACGTCGTCGGGATTGCCCTCGATACGGGTGACCTGACCGTCGGCAACGGTGACGTGCAGTCCGCAGTGCGCCTCGCACAGCGTGCACTGGCTGATGTGGGTGACGTGGTCGAGCGGGCCGGACGGGTCCCGGTGCGCGGTGGTCAAGGGCAAGTCGACAGCTGTCATCGGACCTCCGCGGGCTTGTCGGATGGCTCATACGCTAATGGGTGTGCACCGGGGGCGACCAGAGGTCAGCGCGGCTTTCTCGCTGCAACGCACCGACCGTTAGGCTGGCGAGGTGTTTGAATCCCTGTCCGACCGGTTGACCGGTGCCCTGTCGGGCCTGCGCGGCAAGGGCCGGCTCACCGACGCCGACATCGATGCCGTCGCGCGCGAGATCCGCCTGGCACTGCTCGAGGCCGATGTCTCGCTGCCCGTGGTCCGTGCGTTCATCGCCCGTATCAAGGATCGTGCCAAGGGCGCCGAGGTGTCCGCCGCGCTCAACCCGGCCCAGCAGGTCGTCAAGATCGTCAACGAGGAGCTCATCGCGATCCTCGGCGGTCAGACGCGCCAGCTCGCGTTCGCACGCAACCCACCGACGGTCATCATGCTGGCCGGCCTGCAGGGTTCGGGTAAGACCACACTGGCCGGCAAGCTCGCCAGGTGGCTGAAGGGTCAGGGGCACACGCCGCTGCTGGTGGCCTGCGACCTGCAGCGCCCCGGTGCGGTCAACCAGCTGCAGATCGTCGGTGAGCGGGCCAGGGTGGGCGTGTTCGCCCCCCATCCGGGCACCGCGCCCGGCGCCGCCGAGGTCAAGGGCACCGCCGACCCGGTGGCCGTCGCCGCTGCCGGTCTGGCAGAGGCCAAAAGCAAGCACTACGACGTCGTCATCGTCGACACCGCCGGCCGGCTGGGTATCGACGAAGAGCTGATGAGTCAGGCCGCCGCGATCCGCGACGCCGTGCAGCCCGACGAGACGCTGTTCGTTCTCGACGCGATGATCGGTCAGGACGCCGTCACCACGGCCGATGCCTTCCGGGAGGGTGTCGGCTTCACCGGCGTCGTGCTCACCAAGCTCGACGGCGACGCTCGTGGTGGCGCTGCGCTGTCGGTGCGCGAGGTCACCGGTGTGCCGATCCTGTTCGCGTCCAGCGGCGAGAAGCTCGAGGACTTCGACGTCTTCCACCCCGACCGGATGGCCAGCCGCATCCTCGGCATGGGCGACGTGCTCACGCTCATCGAGCAGGCCGAGCAGCATTTCGACGCTGAACAGGCCGAGGCCACCGCCGCCAAGATCGGCAGTGGCGAGCTGACCCTCGAGGACTTCCTCGAGCAGATGCTGATGATCCGCAAGATGGGGCCGATCGGCAATCTGCTGGGCATGCTGCCCGGTGCCGGGCAGATGAAAGACGCCCTGGCCGCGGTCGACGACAGCCAGCTGGACCGGGTGCAGGCCATCATCCGCGGCATGACACCGGCCGAGCGCGCCGACCCGAAGATCATCAACGCGTCGCGGCGGCTGCGCATCGCCAACGGCTCCGGGGTGACCGTCGCCGAGGTCAACCAGCTGGTGGATCGGTTCTTCGATGCGCGCAAGATGATGTCGCAGATGGCCGGGCAGATGGGAATGCCGTTCGGCCGCAAGAACACTCGCAAGGCGGGCAAGGGCAAGAACAAGCAGGCCGGCAAGAAGAAGGGCGGGCGCGGGCCCACGCCGGCGAAGAACCGAAACCCGCTCGGCGCCGGAATGCCCGCCGGTTTCCCCGACCTGTCCAACATGCCGAAGGGACTCGACGAGCTCCCGCCGGGTCTGGCCGGCATCGACCTGTCGAAGCTGAAGTTCCCCAAGAACTGATGGCGCCGGCGCTGCACGTCCGCGGGCGTGGGCTGCCCGACGGCGAACCCGTCGAGTGGTGGATCGTCTATGAGGGCTCGCCCGAAGAGGGTGGGCGGGGCGGGCTCCTGTCCGCCGAACCCGTGGCGGGCGCCGAGACCGTGTTTGATGGAGGCTGGATCCTGCCTGGTCTCGTCGACGCCCACTGCCACGTCGGGTTGGGACCGGACGGTGAGATCCCGCTGGACGAGGCGATCCAACAGGCCGAGGTCGAGCGCGGGGTCGGCGCGCTGCTCCTGCGCGACGCCGGATCTCCCACCGACACGCGCATTCTCGACGAGCACCAGGACCTGCCGCGGATCATCCGGGCCGGGCGACACATCGCCCGGCCGAAGCGCTACCAGCGGGGGTTCGCCGCCGAGCTCGCCGACGAAGCGCAGCTGCCCGCGGCGGTGGCCGAACAGGCGCGTCGCGGGGACGGCTGGGTGAAGATCGTCGGAGACTGGATCGACCGCGACACCGGCGACCTGGCTCCGCTGTGGTCCGACGACGTCCTGGACGCGGCGATCGATGCCGCGCACGCCAACGGCGCCCGGGTCACCGCCCATGTGTTCAGCGAGGACGCCCTACCCGGCCTGATCCGCGCCGGCATCGACTGCATCGAACACGGCACGGGACTCACCGAGGACACCATCGACCTGATGGTCGAGTACGGCACCGCGCTGGTGCCGACGCTGATCAACATCGAGAACTTCCCCGACATCGCCGCCGCGGCGCACAAGTACCCGCGCTATGCGCAGCACATGCGCGCCCTCTATGCGACGTGCAGCGAGCGTATCGCCGCGGCCCGGGAAGCCGGTGTGCCCATCTACGCGGGCTCGGATGCGGGCAGCGCCGTCGCGCACGGCCGCATCGCCGAGGAGGTGGATGCGCTCAAAGCGATCGGCATGACGCCGACCGACGCGCTGGGCGCGGCGTGCTGGGACGCCAGGGAGTGGCTGCGCCGGCCAGGCCTCGAGCACGGGGCATCCGCCGATTTCGTCTGCTACGCCGACGATCCCCGCACCGGTGCCGACGTGCTCGCCCATCCGACGCTCGTCGTGCTGCGCGGAAAGGTCTACCGCGGGTAGCTCCGTCGCTGCCCGTCCTAGGATGGCGCGGTGTCCACACGCCGCGTCGTCGACCTCAGTCATCCGATCCGCGCCGGCCTGATCACCTATCCGGGACTGCCCGCCCCTGTGATCAGTCCGTATCTGACGCGCGAACAATCCCGTGAGAAGTACGCGCCCGGAACGGAATTCGCGATGGACCTCATCACGATGATCGGCAACACGGGTACCTACCTCGATTCACCGTTCCACCGCTACGGCGACGGCGCCGACCTGGCCGGTCTGGACCTCTCGACGCTCGTCGGGATCCCCGCCGAAGTGGTTCACCTCGATCCCGACCACGCTCGGGCGATCACCGTCGACGATCTCGCCGACCGGGACGTCCGGGGTGCGGCCGTGCTGCTGCACACGGGCTGGGATCGTCACTTCGCAACGCCGGCCTACGGGGTGGGGGCGCCGTTCCTGAACGAGGAAGGGGCGCAACACCTCATCGACAGCGGCGCGGTGCTGGTCGGCATCGACTCGGTCAACATCGACGACACCGAGTCGGGCGGCAGTCGTCCGGCCCACACGATGCTGCTCGGGGCCGGAGTGCACGTCGTGGAGCACCTCACGAACCTGGGGGCGCTGCCGCAGCGCGGTGCCCGGTTCACGGCGGCCCCGCCGGCGATCGTGGGGTTCGGCACGTTTCCCGTGCGGGCGTTCGCCGAACTGCCCGGGGATTGACGACTCAGGGCTGGCTGAAGCCGTAGTCGAACAGGTCGATCGCCTGTCCGTAGAGGTCACCGCTGCCGTACATCTGGACGACCACCAACCGCCGGGAGCCGCGTTGGGCCGCACCGACGTAGGTCTTGCGGGCGAGATTGGTGAAGCCGGTCTTGCCGGCGATGTCGCCGGGATAGCGGCTCAGCAGTTCGTTCTGGTTGTGCAGGGTCTTGCCGGGAAAGGGCGCCGTCGGCGATCGCATGATGGTCGCGATGAGCGGGTACGTCAGCGCCGCACGCAGGATCACCGCGAGATCGTGCGGCGTGGTGATCGACTCCCAGCCCGGCCCGTCGAGGCCCGACGGGGACGACGCCCGGGTGCTGCGCGCACCGACGAGCGCGGCCTTACGGTTCATCGCTGCCACCGCTGCCTGCTGCCCGCCGAGCATGTCGGCGAGCATGTTCGCCGCGTCGTTGCCCGAGACCATCAGTAGTCCGGAGAGCAACTGGGTCGTGGTGTACGCCTGCCCGGGTTCGATTCCGACGCAGGAACATTCGACGTCGTCATGCGACGAGTTGGCCCGCGCGAAGTTGTCCGGCCGCAAGTGATCGAGCACCACCATCGCCAGCAGGACCTTGATGGTGCTGGCGGGTGCGTAGCGGCCGTACGGATCGCGACTGGCCAGCACCCGGCCGGTGTCCAGATCGGCGACCAGCCAGGCCTGCGCCGGCCCCTGTGGAAGTGCCTGTGCTGCAGCGGGTTCGGCGCCGGGTTGAGCAACGGCTTGCGGCGCCGCGACGACCGTCACCGCGACCATCGTCGTACTGACGGCGTACACCAACCCCGCGAATCCACGCCGCACGTGGAGCGACGCTACCCATGGGAGGACTCGGTCAGATCACCGTCGGGTAGCGATTTCGCGCCGTAGCGACGCTCGAGACTGCGGGGAGATCGCATACCGGCGCCGACATGCGATCTCCCCGCAGTCTCGGCGCGAGTGGCGCCGCTAGAGCGTGGCGATACCGGCGTTCGGCCCCAGCGCGAAACCCCAATCGAGGAGCGCAGCCGCCTGATCCCAGTAGGTCGGCCCGCCTTCCCTGACCAGACCGTGCATCAGCGCCACGACCAGATGGCGGCCGCCACGCTCGGCGCCGCCGACGAACGTCTTCTGCGCGAGATCGGTGTAGCCGGTCTTGCCGCCGAACGTGCCCGGGTAGCGGTGCAGCAGCTCGTCCTGATTGACCAGCACGACATCCCCGGTGCCCGTCGGGAAGACGGCCGTGGGCTGGGAGGTGAGCTGGGCGAACACCGGGTTGGCCATCGCGGCGCGGAAGATCACGGCGAGGTCGTGGGGCGTGGACCAGATGTCGATCCCGGGGCCGTCGATGCCCGACGGTGAACCGGCGGTGGTGCCGCGCGCGCCGATGCTGACCGCCTTCGCGGTCATCTTGGCCGTGGCGACGTCGCGACCGCCCAGCATGGTCGCCAACGTGTTGGCCGCGTCGTTGCCCGACACCAGCAGCAGCGCCTCGAGCAGCTGACGGGTGGTGTAGGTCATGCCCGGTGTCACGCCCGCGCAGTTGCATTCGACCGCGGTGTCGGGCTCATTGGCCACGACTGTCGCGTCGAGAGGCAGTTCATCGAGCACGGTGAGCGCCAGCAGCACTTTGATCGTGCTCGCCGGCGCGAACCGGGTGTTCTCCTCGCGGCCCGCCAGCACTGCGCCGGTGTCCATGTCGGCGACGATCCACGCTTCGGCCGGGCCGACCGGGATCGGGACACTGCCGGCGGGCTGGCTCACCCCGGCAACCGGAGTCGCGACGGCGTGGGGAGCCGTCACGCTGCCGACCAGAATCACCGCCAGGCATGTGAGAAGCCTCATCATGGCGGCCGAGCCTAACGGGATGTCGCGATCGTGTTCAATCGAGGAATGTTGAGCCTCGAGGAGATCTCCGATCGGCTGGAGATCCAACAGTTGCTGATCGACTATTCGACTGCGATCGACCAGAAGCGCTTCGATGACCTCGACGCGGTGTTCACCCCGGACGCGTACATCGACTACAGCGTCGCCGGCGGCATCGAGGGTCGGTTCCCCGAGGTCAAGGCGTGGTTGAAGGAGGTGCTGCCGAACTTCCCGATCTACTACCACATGCTGGGCAACGTCGACATCCGCATCTCGGGCGACACCGCGACATCGCGCGCGATCTGTTTCAACCCGATGGTCATGGGCGGCGATTCCGGTCAGGTCTACTTTGTGGGGATCTGGTACGTCGACGAATTCATCCGCACCGAGCAGGGGTGGCGGATGAGCAAGCGGGTCGAGGAGAAGTGCTTCGACAAGCTCCTGTGACGATTTCTGTTCCCGCCCAGCGCTCTGGCACAATGGGCGGCTGTCTGTCCGGGACTCAGGCCCCGCGGCAGTCACACACGTGAGGCAAAACCGGATCGGGCAGTCCGCCCGCATCGCCGAATTGCAGCGTGGCAAACCACAGGAGTAGTTCTTCATGGCTGTCAAGATCAAGCTGACCCGTCTGGGCAAGATCCGCAATCCGCAGTACCGCATCATCGTCGCCGACGCGCGCACCCGCCGTGATGGTCGCGCCATCGAGGTGATCGGCCGGTACCACCCCAAGGAAGACCCGAGCCTCATCGAGGTCGATACCGAGCGCGCCCAGTACTGGCTGGGTGTGGGCGCTCAGCCCACCGAGCCCGTGCTCGCGCTGCTCAAGATCACCGGTGACTGGCAGAAGTTCAAGGGTCTGCCCGGCGCCGAGGGCACGCTGAAGGTCAAGGAGCCCAAGCCGTCCAAGCTGGACCTGTTCAACGCCGCACTGTCCGAGGCCGACGGCGCCCCGTCCACCGAGGCCACCACGCCCAAGAAGAAGAAGGCTCCGGCCGCCAAGAAGGAAGCCTCCGACGTCGAGGCGACCGCTGATCCGTCCGGATCGGCGGACAAGTCCGAGGCCGCGGCCGAGGGCGAGGACGCCACCGTCGCCGGCGCCACTGAAAGCTGAGCGACACCGTGAGTTCAGTCGTGGTCGACGCGGTCGAGCACTTGGTGCGCGGGATCGTCGACAATCCCGATGATGTTCGCGTCGACATGGTGACCAACCGCCGGGGTCGCACCGTCGAGGTGCACGTGCACCCCGACGACCTGGGCAAGGTCATCGGGCGGGGCGGGCGTACCGCGACCGCGCTGCGTACCCTGGTGGCCGGTATCGGTGGCCGCGGTATCCGCGTCGACGTGGTGGACACCGACCAGTAGATGGACCTCGTGGTCGGGCGTGTGGTCAAGGCGCACGGCGTGACCGGCGAGCTCGCCGTCGACGTCCGCACCGACGACCCGGAGGGCCGATTCGTCGCCGGCGCCACCCTGCGCGGCCGTGCGCCGCGCGGGGGAGCCGAGCGTGAGTACCGGATCGAGTCGGTGCGTAGCCACGGCGATCGGCTCCTCATTCGCGTCGACGGCGTGGCCGACCGCGACGCCGCCGACGCGTTGCGCGGCACGCTGTTCCTCGTCGACGCATCCACCTTGCCCCCGATCGAGGACCCGGACGAGTACTACGATCATCAGCTCGAAGGGCTCACCGTCTCGACCGTCGGTGGCACCGTCGTCGGCAGGGTCGCAGAGGTGTTGCACACTGCCGCAGGCGAATTGCTGGCGGTGACGCGCGACGACGGAGCCGAGGTGCTCGTACCGTTCGTGTCCGCGATCGTGATCTCGGTGTCGCTGTCCGAGCAATCCGTGGTGATCGACCCGCCCGAGGGTCTGCTCGACCTGAGCTGAGGGGCACCGGCATGCGCATCGATGTGGTCTCGATCTTTCCGCAGTTCCTCGAGCCGCTGCGGCAGTCGCTGCCCGGACGGGCGATCGACGCCGGCATCGTCGACGTGGCGGTGCACGATCTGCGGCGGTGGACCCACGACGTCCACCGCTCCGTCGACGACGCCCCCTACGGTGGCGGGCCCGGCATGGTGATGCGGGCCCCCGTGTGGGGCGAGGCGCTCGACGAGATCTGTTCTGCCGACACCCTTCTCGTGGTGCCGAGCCCGGCCGGTCGGCTGTTCACCCAGAAGGTGGCGCAGCGCTGGAGCGCCGAGAAGCATCTGGTCTTCGCCTGCGGCCGCTACGAGGGCATCGATCAGCGGGTCATGGACGACGCGGCCCGGCGCATGCGGGTCGAGGAAGTGTCCATCGGCGACTACGTGCTGCCGGGCGGCGAATCCGCGACCGTGGTCATGATCGAGGCCGTGCTGCGGCTACTGCCCGAGGTTCTCGGCAATCCGGAGTCGCACCGCGACGATTCGCATTCCGAGTCGGTTGGCGGGCTCCTCGAGGGCCCGAGCTACACCCGGCCCGCGGTGTGGCGCGATCTCGAGGTACCGGAGGTGTTGCGGTCGGGTGATCACGCCCGCATCGCCGCGTGGCGGCGCGAGCAGGGCCTCGAGCGCACGCGGGAACGGCGCCCCGACCTGCTGCAGTGACGGTCGTCTAGATCCTGCCGCCGGGAAACATCGTCTTGACGGCCTGGGTGATGTCCTGGCGCGCGGCTGCCTCGCTCGTTGGATCGAGTGAACTGATCGCCATCACGTACCGGCGGTCGGCGCCGATCACCCCTGTGGACACATGGAGCTGATTGCCGCCGTTCCAGCAGCAGAACCAGCCCTGCTTGACGGCGACCGGCTCGGCGTAGAGGCCCTCGGGGATGCCGAAGCGCTGCGGATATCCATCCGTGCCGGTCGGGGTGGACTTCGCCAGGTTTCCCATGATGATGTCGGCCTGCTCGGGCGGCAACCCGCCACTGCCGTCGAGCAGCTTGGCGTAGTAGCGAACGAGGTCGTTCGCCGTACTCTGCGTCACGTCCCAATGCCCGTTGTACGGCGCTGTGGTGCCGGTCAATCCGTAGCGGGCCACCACCCGCCCGATGATCGCGTTGCCGCCGCTGCGATCCCAGAAGTTCTGCGCGGCGCTGTCATCGGAGGAGCGCAGCATGATGTCGAGCTGCTGCCGGTCGCTCGGCGACAGGGTGGTCTTGCCCTCGGCCACCTGCAGAAGCAGATCGTCGGCGATGAACAGCTTCACCACCGAGGCGATCGGGAAGCGTTGGTCGCCACGGTCGGACACCACCTGCCCCGTGGTGCGGTCCATCACCACGGCCGTCATGGCGGCGCCGGTGGCGGACGCGGCATCATCGGTGGCCCGCTGCATGCGGGCGTCGAGATCGACCAGCCCGGCCGACGGCTGCGCCGGGGGAGCGGCGGGCAACGGCACCGAGTTGCTCTGCGGCGCCACCGCAGACTGCTGGGTGCGTTGGGGTGGGGGCGACTGCGCCTGGCATCCGGCGGCGACTAGCACGGCGGCACACAGCACGGGGGCCGTCACGCGGCGCCGGGACCAGCTCTGCATATCTCTCCTCGGGGTCGTCATATCCGGCCGTCCGGAAACATCGTCCGGACCGCGTCGGTGATGGTCTTGCGGGCGGTCGCTGCATCGGTGGACTGCATCGAACCGATCGCCATCACGTAGCGGCGGTCGGGACCGATCACACCGGTGGACAGGTGCATCCAGTCGGAGTTGACGCAACACATCCATCCCTGCTTGACCGCAACGGGGTCGCCGGGCAGGCCCTCCGGAATGCCGAACCGCTGGGGGTACACCCCGCCGGGCACCATGCCGTCGGGGGCGGTCGGCGTCGACGCAGCGAGGTTGGACAGGATGACGCTGGCCTGCTCACCAGGCAGCCCCCCTCTGCCTGCCAGCAGCTTGTCGTAGTAGCGCACCAGGTCTACCACCGTGCTCGTCGTGTTGAACCACCTGCCGTTGGTGGGCGGGCGGGTGGCGGTCAGTCCGTAACGGCCGACCACGCGATCGATGATCGCGCTGCCACCGCTGCGGTTCCAGAACACCTCGGCTGCGCTGTCGTCAGACGAGCGCAGCATCACGTCGAGCATCTCGCGGTCATCGTCGGAGAGCGCCGTCTGGCCCCTGGCCACTTGAAGAAGGAGATCGTCGGCGATGAACAGCTTGACCACCGAGGCGATCGCGATCGGCCGGTCATTGCCGTTGGTCACGAGTTCACCGGTGTTGCGATCCAACACGGCTGCGGTGATGTCGGCACCCTCGACGGCGGCGGTGGCGGTCGCCTGGCGCTCGCGGTCGGCGAGCCCGCGGAAAGCGGCCGGCGGTTGATCGACGGGCTGCTGGGGGAGCGCCGCGGCCGTCCCCACCGGGGCGATCACCGTCAGCTGCGGACCGTCCGGACGCGCCTGCGAGCCGAACACCTCGGCCTGGCAGGCGCCGAGGGCCACAGCCACCACACCCATGCTGGCTGCGGTCTTGGCCAGCCGCCACGGCCGCCGTCGCATCGCTCGTCCTCCCGGATGTGGGCCTGCCCTGATGCTGTGAACGGGCCAGCGTTCGGCGCGCCCGTACCATTCAGCGTAACGGCTGTGTACCCGCTGGGCATTGCTCGGTAAGCCCGCCGCCAACCCGGCGTCATCACCGTGTCAGTATCGGCCGCCGCCCGACGGACCCACCCGTGCACCAGCCGCGACGCCGATTTCAGAGATCGCGGCTCCGTCTGGCATGATTGGGCAGTTGTCTGTGCACGGCCGGCACACCGTCGCCGCGCTGCACGACAGGCCCCAGACGCCCGAACCACCAGGCTCTGCGCGCGTCATCGCGACGCCGCCAGCAGCCGCCGACACCGAGGAAGTGTGACCGATGAACACGCTGGATTTCGTCGACCAGACGTCGCTGCGCGACGACGTCCCGGATTTCGGTCCCGGTGACACGATCAACGTCCACGTCAAGGTCATCGAGGGCTCCAAGGAACGCATCCAGGTCTTCAAGGGTGTCGTGATCCGCCGCCAGGGCGGCGGGATCCGCGAGACCTTCACCGTCCGCAAGGAGAGCTACGGCGTGGGCGTGGAGCGCACCTTCCCGGTGCACTCGCCCAACATCGACCACATCGACGTCGTCACCCGCGGTGACGTGCGTCGGGCCAAGCTGTACTACCTGCGTGAGCTGCGCGGCAAGAAGGCCAAGATCAAGGAGAAGCGCTGACAGCGCTTCGCCCGCCCGTGCTCGGCGCGGTGTCGAGCCGGCTCCTGGCTACGCTGATCTCGTGACCGGACCCAGGGACACCCCCGAAACCGACGACACGTCCGCCGACGAGGCGATCGACCAGTCGGAGGCCGCCGGGGACCATCCGGAGGACAAGCCGGAGAAGAAGAAGCGCGGAGCGCTGCGCGAAGCAGCCATCCTGATCACCGTTGCGGTGGTGCTCTACTACGTCATGCTGACGTTCATCGCGCGGCCCTACCTGATTCCCTCGGAATCGATGGAGCCTACGCTGCACGGCTGCAACGGGTGTGTCGGCGACCGCATCATGGTCGACAAGCTCACCTACCGGTTCTCCCAACCGGAACCCGGTGACGTCATCGTGTTCAAGGGGCCGCCCAACTGGAGCATCGGCTACAAGTCGATCCGATCCGAGAACCCGGCCATCCGCACCGTGCAGAATGCGCTCTCGTTCATCGGCTTCGTCCCGCCGGACGAAAACGACCTCGTCAAGCGCGTCATCGCGGTCGGCGGTCAGACCGTCGAATGCCGGGTGACGACCGGGCTGACGGTCGACGGCAAGAAGCTCGACGAGCCGTACCTCGATCCGAACACCATGAACGCCGACCCGGCGGTGTACCCGTGCCTGGGCAACGAATTCGGTCCGGTGACGGTGCCCGACGGGCGACTGTGGGTGATGGGCGACAACCGCACCCACTCGGCGGACTCGCGCGCACACTGCTCGAACGAGCCGGCCGACGTGCAGCGCGGCATCCTGTGCACCGGCGACCCGGTGGCGGGAACGATCCCCGTCGACAACGTGATCGGCAAGGCCCGTTTCATCGCCTGGCCGCCGTCGCGGTGGGGCGGTGTGAACTCGGTGGATCCGCAGAGTTAGCGGGAGGCTCGACAGTGCCGGCGTGGCCTCCGAGGATGGTGATCCGCAGGTCGTCTGGTCTGCGCACCCTCGAATCGGCGCTCTACCGGGCCGGACTCGGTCCGGTGGCCGGCGTCGACGAGGTGGGCCGGGGCGCCTGTGCGGGCCCATTGGTGGTGGCGGCCTGCGTGCTCGGACCCAACAGGTTGGAGAGCCTCGCCGCACTCGACGATTCCAAGAAGCTCGGCGAGGCCGAGCGCGAGCGGCTGTTCCCGGTGATCAAGCGGTATGCGCTGGCCTACCACGTGGTCTTCATACCCTCGGTGGAGGTCGACCGCCGCGGTGTGCACGTGGCGAACATCGAGGGAATGCGACGGGCGGTCGCCGGCCTGCCGGTGCGCCCGGGCTACGTGTTGAGCGACGGTTTCCGCGTGCCCGGACTGCCGACGCCCTCCCTGCCGGTGATCGGCGGAGACGCCGCGGCGGCCTGCATCGCCGCCGCCAGTGTGTTGGCCAAGGTCAGTCGCGATCGGCTGATGGTCGCGATGGACGATGAACTTCCCGGCTACGGTTTCGCCGAGCACAAGGGGTACAGCACACGGGCGCACGGCGCCGCGCTGGCCCGGCTGGGGCCCTCGGCCCAACACCGCTATTCGTTCATCAATGTGCGACGGCTCGTATCGGGGGAACCCGAGGGGCAGGTCGACGATGACGGCCGAGACGATTTTGACAGGATGAGTTCACTGGGTTCAGTGGACTCGGAGTTGTACGACCTACGCGAAGGACAGCTGAGCCGATGAGTGCCGAGGATCTCGAGAAGTACGAAACCGAGATGGAGCTCTCGCTCTACCGGGAGTACAAGGACATCGTCGGGCAGTTCAGCTATGTCGTGGAGACGGAGCGGCGGTTCTACCTGGCCAACAGTGTGGAGATGGTGCCCCGCAACGCCGACGGCGAGGTGTACTTCGAACTGCGGCTCGGGGATGCCTGGGTGTGGGACATGTACCGGCCCGCCCGGTTCGTCAAACAGGTCCGCGTCATCACGTTCAAGGACGTCAACATCGAAGAGGTCGACAAGCCCGAGCTGCGGCTGCCGGAGTAGGCGTGGAAGTGGGGCAGGACGCAGGGGGCCGAACAGGCACGACGTCGTCAGTGCCCGAGCCGGGCGAGGACCCGTTCTACGACCCGCCGCCGGGCCTCGCCGACGTGCCACCGGGCACGGTCGTGCGGTCGCGCCGCGTGCAGCTGGCGTTCTTCGGCCGAATCCGCCGTGGCGCAGCGACCCAGCTGATGTACCGCAGCACCGACGCCCACGGCCGGCCCGAGGCCGCGGTGACCACGGTCGTGGTGCCGAAGGGACGGGACCCTCAGAACTGCCCGCTGCTGTCCTATCAGTGCGCCATCGACGCCGTCGCCGCGCGCTGCTTCCCGTCGTATGCGCTGCGCCTCGGTTCGCGGCTGGTCGGGGCGTCGGTGCAGGCCGAATTCCTGTTCGTCGCCGCGGCACTCGCGCGCGGGTGGGCGGTCTCCATCCCCGACCACGAGGGGCTGGCGGGCATGTGGGGTGCTCCGTACGAGGCGGGCTTCCGCGTGCTCGACGGGCTGCGTGCCGCTGTCTCACACGAGGCACTCGGCTTGTCGTCGGACGCCCGTATGGCGATGTGGGGATATTCGGGCGGAGGGCTCGCCACCGGGTGGGCCGCCGAGGCGGCTGCGGACTACGCGCCTGAACTCGACATCGCCGGCGCCGTGCTGGGCTCGCCCGTCGTCGATCCGGAAAACGTTGCGCGACGGTTGAATTCGACCACCTGGGCAGGCCTGGCCGCGTTGATGATCGCCTCCCTGGTCCATGTGTTCCCGGAGGCGCGCGCGGTGGTCGACACGCACGCGACCGACGAAGGCAAGGCGTTGCTGCGCGAGATCGAGGAGATGTCGACCGGCTCGGCGATCCGGCGGCTGCGCAACAAGGACATCTCCGACTACGTCGACCTCAGCTTCGACGAACTGTTCGCCCTGCCCGAACTGCGGTACATCTTCGACATGACCAGGCTCGGCCAGGCGATCCCGAGCATGCCGGTCCTGGTGATCCAGGGTGTGCACGACCGCATCGTCGATGTCGGCGACGTCGACGGTCTGGTGCGCCGCTACACCGAGGGCGGTGCGACGGTGCGCTATCACCGCGACCCGCTGGCCGAGCACCTACTTCTGTACCCGTTCGCGGTGCCGATGAGCCTGCGGTGGTTGGGCAATCGGCTGGACAAGGAGCACCGGGGCGGTCGCAGCACCTGGCCCGCGGTCCTCGATACCGGCACCTACCGCGATCTGGCCGGCGCGCTGCCGCGACTGCGGCGTCGACGCCACGGCTGAGCGTTCTCCCGGCCCGTGCCCGGACACGCCGCGCGCCTGACAGACTGGGGGCATGCGCACCGCACCGCAGTGCTGGCTGACCGACATGGACGGCGTTCTGGTCCGTGAGGAACACGCGCTCCCCGGGGCCGCGGAATTCCTGCAGACCCTCGCCGACCGCGAGCGGCCCTTCCTGGTTCTCACCAACAATTCGATCTTCACCCCGCGAGATCTTGCGGCGCGGTTGGCCCGCTCCGGTCTCACCGTGCCCGAGTCCGCGATCTGGACATCGGCGCTGGCGACCGCCACGTTCCTGGCCGACCAACTGCCCGGCGGCTCGGCATACGTCATCGGAGAGGCCGGCCTGACCACCGCGCTGCACGAAGCCGGCTACACGATGACCGACGTCGAGCCCGACTTCGTGGTGCTGGGCGAGACCCGCACGTATTCCTTCGAGGCGATCACCAAGGCGGTGCGGCTGATCCTCGGCGGCGCCCGCTTCATCGCGACCAACCCCGACGTCAGCGGCCCGTCGGCCGAAGGGCCGCTGCCGGCCACCGGCTCGGTGGCCGCGATGATCACCAAGGCGACCGGCCGGGAGCCCTACTTCGTCGGCAAACCCAACCCGATGATGTTCCGCAGCGCGCTCAACCAGATCGAGGCCCACTCGGAGAACACGGTGATGGTGGGGGACCGGATGGACACCGACGTCGTCGCCGGCATCGAGGCGGGACTGGAGACGATCCTGGTGCTCACCGGCTCGACGACGATCGAGGACGTCGAACGCTACCCCTTCCGCCCCAGCCGGGTACTGCCCTCGATCGCGGAGGCGATCGAGCTGATCTGAGCCCTCCCTACACTTGGCGCCGTGACTGTGACTGTGGACCCGACACGGCCGTTGGCCGGGGTGCGGATCGTCGAGATCTCCAGCTTCGTCGCGGTACCGCTGGCGGGGATGACGCTCGCGCAGCTGGGCGCCGATGTGGTCCGCGTCGACCCGATCGGCGGCGCCGCCGACTACCACCGCTGGCCGCTGACCGACGCCGGCGAGAGCATCTACTGGG
Organism: Mycobacterium sp. PSTR-4-N; assembly: GCF_022348085.1. Classification (GTDB taxonomy): domain Bacteria; phylum Actinomycetota; class Actinomycetes; order Mycobacteriales; family Mycobacteriaceae; genus Mycobacterium. The sequence goes on from NZ_JAKRFN010000004.1 coordinate 265,054, forward strand.
CCGGCCTGAACAAGGGCAAGCGGTCGCTGGCCGTCGACATGCGATCGCAGGACGGGCGCGACGTCGTGACCCGGCTGATCACCGACAGCGGGGTGTTCCTCACCAACGTCACCGGCCGGGATTGGCACGCCTACGAGACGTTGCGTGCACGACGACCCGACCTGATCCAGGTCGAGGTGTCCGGCCGTGCCGACGGCGGCACCGCGGTCGACTACACGGTCAACGCCGGTATCGGCTTTCCGCTCGCGACCGGCGCGCCGGAGTCCGCGGCCCCGGTCAACCACGTGCTGCCGGCCTGGGACGTCAGCTGCGGGCTCTACGCCGCGCTGGCAGTGGTGACCGCGCTGCGTCACCGCGACAGCACCGGTGCCGGACAACACGTCTCGATCCCGCTGGAGAACGTCGCGCTGGCCACGGCGAGCAACCTGAGCCTGCTCACCGAGGCCATGGTCTGCGGCACGTCGAGGGCGCGGATCGGCAACGCCGTCTACGGCACCTACGGGCAGGACTTCACCGGCAGCGACGGCTCCGTGTTCATGGTGGTGGCGTTGACCAACCGGCACTTCCGCGACCTGACCGCACTCACCGGAACCGCCGATGACGTTGCTGCGCTTGCAGATTCGCTGGGTGCCGACTTCACCGACGAGGGCGAGCGCTACGCGCACCGGGACGCGCTGAGCGCACTGTTCGCCGGCTGGTTCGCCCGTCACACCGGGGAGGAGATCACGGCTGCACTGGACGACACGTCGGTGCTGTGGGAGCGCTACCGCACGTTCGCCGAGGCTGCGGACCGCGTCGCCGACAACCCGCTGTTCACCGTGCTGCAGCAACCTCGGATCGGCCGGTACGCCGCGACGGGCGTGCCGATGGCGATCGACGGGACGTATCCGCCGCCGGCCGTCGCGCCGGCGCTCGGTGACGACACCGCGACCGTGCTCGGTGACTGGCTGGGATTCGACGCAAGGCGCATCGACGCCCTGCGCGCGGCGGGAGCCGTCGCGTGAGCCGGCTGCTGGAGCTGCTCGATGTCACCGCCCTCGACGACGACCGATGGCGCGGGCCGGCGAGCGGGCCGGACGGCAAGCGTTCCTACGGCGGTCAGCTGGTCGCGCAGAGTCTCGCCGCGGCGGCGCGCACCGTGGAGATCGCGAAGGCCCCGACCGCGCTGCACCTTCAGTTCCTGCGAGGCGGGGACGCCGGAGCCGCCGTCGACTACCGGGTGCAGCGGGTGTTCGACGGCCGCACGGCGGCGTCCCGCCGCGTGGATGCGACCCAGGACGGGCGGCTGCTGACGACGGCGACGGTGTCCTTCGCGGCGGGGCTGCCCGGCCCCGAACACGGCACCGCGGATGTCGGTGCCGACCCGGAAACGTTGCCGCGCACCGGTCCTGCCGGCCCGGCACCGTCGATGCCGCTCGACGAACTCGACCTGCGGATCGTCGACACCGGTGCCGGCGACGAATTCGTCCGGCGACTGTGGTGGCGCGCCGATGTGGACCTCGGCGACGATCCGCTGCTGCACACGCTGGTCGCGGCCTACGTCACCGACGTCTATCTGATCGACCCGGCGCTGCAGGTCCACGGCCACTCGATGCGCTCACGCACGCACCGCAGCGGCACCACCGATTCGTCGATGTGGTTTCACCGCGAGCTGCGGGCCGACGACTGGAATCTGCTCGAATGTCGCTCGCCGGCGGCCGCCCGGGGCCGGGGCGTCGTCACGGCGTCACTCATACGACGTGACGGCGTGATCGCCGCCACGCTGACCCAAGAGGGCCTCATCGCAGAGCGGGAGCCCGCGCCGGATTCCGCGTCGTGACGCGACGGTCCCGCATCCGCTGCCGCACCTGGGTGATCACCGCGGTCAGTGCGATGCCGATGACGATGGAGGCGATCACGCCGTAGAGCTTGTGGGTGCCGAACAGCGGATACACCTGGAAATGCGTGAGATAGATGTAGAGCGACGCTTCAGCGATCACACCCGCCGCGGCGGCCACCACGGCGGGGCACCGCACCGCCGGCAGCCAGATCAACAGCACCAACCCCGTCGTGACCAGGGTCTCTCGCACGGTGTTGCCGAAATAGCCGTGTACGCCGACGACCAACACCACCGTCACCGCGAGTCGCTGAAGGCCGGTGCTCGCCTTCGCCGCCGCCCAACCGATGGCGAAGAACCAGAACGCGAGCATCGTGAACCACGCATCGTGGCCCAGGCCGAAGCCCGGCAGGTCATAGCGCAGCGCCACACCGCCAGCGAGGAACACTGCCGCGAACGCGAACGGGAACCTCCGTTCCGCCCGATCGGCCACGGGTGACCACAACAGCAGGGCCAGCGCCACCAACGTCCACACCAGCACTTCGACGAACCACAGCCGCCCCGCCGTCATGCTGTCGTGCGGGCCGAGGAACTTGTTGGCCAGCAACAGGTTCGATGCGTGATAGTCGTCGGTCAGCACCAGTGCGACGGCGATCCACGCCACGGCGGGCACAGCGATCCATCCGATCGTGGCGCCGAGGTGGCGGACGCGCACCTCGCGGGGCAGCGGGGTCAGGCAGAACCGGGCGAAGTTGTATCCGGCGATGCCGAGCAGGATGTGCGCGCCACCCCACATCTCGAACAGCTCGGCATGCGACGCGACAACTAGGATGATCGCCAGCGCACGCAACGCCACACTGGTTTCGATCGTGCTGCCCCAGGATCGCCACCAGCGGGGCCGCGGCGCGGGCCGGTGCCGGAGTTCGCGGATCGGCACCCGTGGCCAGTCGGCTGGCAGGTGGCCGAGTATCCGCTCCAGCCGCACCGACATCGTCACGTAGGTCAGGGAATTGCCGCCGAGGTCGACGAACGTGGCGTCGTCGGCAATGTGAGCGGGGTCCAGGTGCAACACGTCGGCGAACACGCCCGTCATGTCGTCGTCGGTCTGCGCGCGGGGCGCGACGAGGGTGCGCGCCGTCGGGTAGTCGGGCTTACCGGAGGGCAGCAGCGGCAATTCGGGCACGGCGACGGCGTCGACCGCGCCCACCGGCACGGCGGCCGTGTCGGCGACCAGTCTGCGCACGTCGGCCGGATCGTGGGTGCCCTCTGCGACGACCACGAGCCGCTCATCGGCATCGGTGCACAGGGCGGTCACGCCACGTTCGGCCAGCGTCCGCTCGAGCCGCTGCAGGTCGACGCGGAGCCCGTACATCTTCGCAAATCGGCTTGTCCGCCCGACGATCTCGAAGAGCCCGGGCCCGCTGCGGCGGGCCACGTCTCCGGTGCGCAGCTCCTGCAGTGAGGGGCCTTCGGCCAGATCCTCGATCCGCTCGGCGTATCCCATCATCACGTTCGGTCCGCGGAAGGTGAGTTCGCCGGCCTCGTCGTCGGGCCAGCCGTCGAGCGGTTCCAGGCTCAGGGAGCCGCCCGGGATGGGGACCCCGATGGCGTGCGGATACGTCTGCGCCAGATGCGGTGGCAGGTAGGCCATTCGAGCGGTGGCTTCGGTCGCGCCGTACATGACGAACAGCTCCCAGCCGCGGCGCTGTCCGAGCGCGGCGTAGCGTCGCACGCGCTCGGGCGGCATCGGTCCGCCGGCCTGCGTCAGGTAGCGCAGATGCGGCAGTTCCCTGTCGGCGAAGCCGGCCCGGTCGAGAAGTTCGAACGTGTAGGGCACGCCGGCGAAGGTGGTGCCGCGGTGCCGCACGAACAGGTCCCAGAACGGTTGTTCGGACACCGACAGCTCGGTGAGGATGAGTGCCGCTCCGACGAGCAGATGGCTGTGCACCACCGAGAGTCCGTAGCAGTACGACATCGGCAGCGTCGTCGCAGCGCGGTCGGTGTCGACGATGCCGAGATAGTCGGCGATGGCGTGGGCGTTGGACACGACGTTGGTGTGGGAGAGCCGCACGAGTTTCGGGGAGCCGGTGCTGCCCGAGGTCGACATCAGCAGCATCAGATCCGGGTGCAACGCATGTCCGCCGGTGTCGCGGAGATGGACGCCGGTCCGGTCGATCACGACATCGGGCCGGTAGGTGGCGGTCAGCGCGGTGGTGTCGCCGCCGGCCGGCACGGGCAGCACGACATGGCCGGCGGCCAGCGCCGCCAGATAGTGCGTCAGCGTCTCGATGTCGTTGGCGACCTCGAGCAGGACGAGAGCGCGGAGTCGCGGCAGCGTCAGTGCGCACGATTCGACGCGATCCGCGAGGTGTCCGTAGGTCAGTTCCGTTGTCTCGGTGAGGATGGCCGTGCGGTCCGCGAACCGGCGCAGGTGGTCGATCAGCGGCCGCATAAGGGCGACCTTACCTGGGCCTCACATGCGGTTGTACTTGCTCCGGATGAAGCTGTAGGCGCCGAACGCGGCGATCCCGAGTGCGGCCAGGATCAGCAGGAATTTGCCGAACGGGGCCTGGCCCAGTGTTTTGACCGCCGCGTCGAGGCCGCTGGCCTTGGCGGGGTCGGCCTGCAGCGTCGCGATGATGACCAGCACGCCCGCACCACCGAGCACCAGGCCCTTGGCGACGTAGCCGGCGACGCCGGTGGCGGTGACGAGGCGTCCACCGGACACCGTCAACTCGTCGAGGAACTTCTCGGAGGCGCCCTTGTACACGTGGTAGCCGCCGACGGCGATGACGCAGATACCGATCGCGATGAGCAGTAGCTTGCCGCCGCCGGACTGCATGAGCTGAGCCGACATGCCCGCGTTCTGCTGGCTGCTCTGCTGGCCGCTGCCCATTGCGAACTTGGCGGCCGAGAACGCGATCGCGAAGTTCACCACGGCCATCGCGAGCGATTTCGCCCGCTTCCACCCGGGGTTGTCCCCGCGGCGGCCCGCGGCCTCGCGAGGTTTGGCGCCCATGATGGCTTCGGCCACCCGCCAGAGGCCGAGAGCGGCCAGCCCAACCGCGGCGACCCACAACGCGATCTTGCCGCCGGACTGCGCGGCCAGCGTGGCCAGCGCGCCGGACTGATCGGCGTTGCCGCTCGCGCCGGTGAACGCCAGCTGCGCGATGATGTACGCGACCAGAAGATGGAGCACGCCACTGGCGGCGAACCCGGCGCGAGCTGCGTATTCGAAGGCGTCGCTGCCGGTCGCGCGGTGTGCGACGCCGTGCAGATTCGCGGGGCTGCTGGTCATGATGTGTCCTCCGGGGCCGACGGTGGTTCTCCGGTTCCCCGGTTTTGACGCTGCCGAAACCGGTCTGTGGATGGATTCGGCTCTGGGGATGAACGGCCCTACGCGGGGCCGGTGTGTCGGCGGGCCTGTTCAGGGTGGCGGCATGACGAAGACACACAGTCGCGCCGAGATCGGGGCGCTGGGAGAGCAGCTCGCCGTCGATCATCTGCGCGGGCTAGGGCTGACGATTCTGGACCGCAACTGGCGATGCCGGTACGGCGAATTGGATGTTGTGGCTGCCGACGAGGACGCCCGGGCGCTGGTGTTCGTCGAGGTGAAGACCCGCACCGGCGAGCAGTTCGGCGGGCCGCTGGCGGCCGTGACGCCGGTGAAGCTGCAGCGTCTGCGCCGCCTCGCGGGCCTGTGGCTGTCCGCACGCGGCGGCAGCTGGGCGCAGCTGCGGATCGACGTCGTCGCGGTGACGCTCGGCCGCACCCGCGCTCCTGAGATCACGCACCTGCAGGGGGTGGGGTGATGGCGCTCGGGCGGGCGTTCTCGGTGGCCGTGCGTGGGGTGGAGGGACACATCGTCGAGATCGAGGCCGACATCTCGAACGGTCTGCCCGGCGTCCACCTCGTGGGCTTGGCCGACGCCGCGCTGCAGGAATCCCGAGACCGGGTGCGCGCGGCGATCAACAACTGCGGGTTCAGCTGGCCGCAGACCAGGCTGACGCTGGCGCTGTCACCGGCGACGCTGCCGAAGATGGGGTCGGTCTACGACCTGGCTCTGGCCACGGCAGTGCTCGCGGCCGAAGGCAAGAAGACGTGGCCGAAACTGGAGAAAGCGGTCCTGCTGGGGGAGTTGGCGCTCGACGGTCGCGTGCGGCCGGTCAAAGGCGTACTGCCCGCCGTGCTGGCGGCCCAGCGCCACGGCTGGCCGACGGTCGTGGTGCCGGTCGAGAACCTGGCGGAGGCCAGCCTGATCGACGGTGTCGACGTATGGGGCGTCAGCACGTTGGGCCAACTGCATGCGTGGCTGGCCGGCAAAGGCGACTTGCAGGCTCGCATCGACCACCCCGACCAGGCGCCGGAGGTGTCGGTCGACCTCGCCGACGTCGTCGGCCAACCGCAAGCGCGTCGGGCCATCGAGGTGGCCGCAGCGGGCGGCCACAACCTGGTGATGACGGGCCCGCCCGGGGTGGGCAAGACGATGCTGGCGCAGCGGCTGCCCGGATTGTTGCCGCCGCTGTCGCAGCCCGAGGCGCTCGAGGTCACCGCGATCCACTCGGTTGCCGGCCTGCTGACCGGCGATGCCCCGCTGATCACCCGGCCCCCGTTCGTCGCGCCACACCACACCTCCAGCGTGGCCGCGCTCGTCGGCGGCGGTTCGGGCATGGCCCGGCCGGGCGCAGTGAGCCGGGCGCACCGCGGTGTGCTGTTCCTCGACGAGTTCGCCGAGATCAACAGTTCCGCCCTCGAGGCGCTGCGAACACCGTTGGAGGACGGCGTGATCCGCCTGGCCCGCCGGGAGGGTGTGGCGAGCTACCCGTGCCGGTTCCAGCTCGTGCTGGCTGCCAATCTGTGCCCGTGCGCGCCGCCCGATCCCCGCGACTGCGTGTGCGCGTCGGCGGACCGGCGCCGTTACCGCAGCAGGCTGTCGGGTCCGTTGCTGGACCGGGTGGACCTGCGGGTCGAGATGCATGCGTCGCGGGCTGGGACGTTCGCCGACGACGCCGGCGAGTCGACGTCGGCGGTACGGGAGCGGGTGTGGGCCGCCCGGGCGGCGGCCCAGGAGCGATGGCGGCCGCACGGGGTCAGCACGAACGCCGATGTGAGCGGGGCTCTGCTGCGCCGAAGGTACCGGCTGGGTGCAGAAGCGATGAAGCCGCTGAAGACCGCCGTGGACCGCGGGCTGCTGAGCATCCGCGGTATGGATCGCACGCTGCGGGTCGCGTGGACGTTGGGCGATCTGGCAGGTGCGGTGTCGCCGTCTCGGGAGCACGTGGTCGCGGCGTTGTCGTACCGGCAGGTGGGGGAGCGGTCATGACCGAGGATGAGCGGCGGGCCTGGGCGTACCTGTCTCGGGTGGCCGAGGCGCCGAATCCGCGAATCGCTGCGTTGGTGGAAACCATGGGTGTCGAAGAGGCGGCTGAGCGGGTGCGCCGCCGCGATCTCCCGGATGCGAAGTTGCTGGCCGCGACGGAGGCCCGGCACGGGATCGACTGTTCGCGTGAGGATCTGGAGGTGCTGGACCGTCTCGGCGGGCGGTTGGTGACCCCGCACGACGAGGAGTGGCCGGTCACGGCGTTTGGCAGTTTCGACGGGGTGGAGAAGGCCAAGAGGCCGCAGGGGTATGCGCCGCTGGCGCTGTGGGTGTTGGGCCCGTCATCGTTGGCCGAGGTCCCCGCGCGGGCGGCAGCCTTGGTCGGCACCCGGGCGGCGACTGACTACGGCGAGTTCGCGGCGGCGGATCTGGCGGCCGGTCTGGTGGAGCGTGACGTCGCCGTGGTGTCGGGCGGGGCGTACGGCATCGACGGTGCGGCGCACCGGGCGGTGCTGTCGTGCGATGGGGTGACGGTGGCGGTGGTGGCGTCCGGGGTCGACGTGCCCTATCCGTCGGGGCATTCGGCGTTGTTGCACCGGGTGGCTCGTCACGGCGTGGTGGTGAGCGAGTATCCGCCCGGTAGCAGGCCCTGCCGGCGTCACTTCCTGGCGCGCAACCGGCTGATCGCCGCGCTGTCGGGAGCGACCGTTGTGGTCGAAGCGGGGATTCGCAGTGGGGCGGCCAACACCGCGGCGTGGGCGAAAGCGCTGGGTCGCAGCGTGTGTGCGGTTCCGGGGCCGATCACGTCGGCGTCGTCGGTGGGCTGTCACGAGTTGCTGAAGAACGACAAAGAAGTTCATCTCGTCACGCGGGCCGAAGAAATCGTCGAATTGGTCGGCAACTACGGGGAGTTCGCGGGTGAGCTTCCGCGCCCGCCTGGCGAGGTGGACGGACTGAGCGCTGAGGAGCTCGTGGTGTACGAGGCGTTGCCCGGCCGAGGGTCGCGGTCGGTGGATCAGATCGCCGTGGCGGCCGGTATGCCCGAGCCCGAGGTGATCGGACAGCTGACCATGCTCGACATCCGTGGACTGGTCACGCAGCAGGATGGCGAGTGGAAAATCATGCGACGCAACGGGTCTCAGTTGCAGTGACAAATGCCTTCGTCGCCAACCGCCACGGCCGTCCATCCCGGTGAGCACGTGCCTGCCCGGCCTCCGACTCGGCTCGGAGACTACGGCAGTACGCTTCGCCGGTGAACGACGCTCACGAGCAGTTCGCCGCAGCCGTACTCGAGGTCGTCGACCGCATTCCGGCCGGTCGTGTGATGACCTACGGCGACATCGCCGAGTACCTGCAGCGCGGTGGGCCGCGCGGCGTGGGCGGCGTGATGGCGCGCGACGGCGCGGCGGTGACCTGGTGGCGGGTGGTTCGCGCGAACGGGACCCTGCCCCCGCACCTGATGATCGAAGCGCAGACGCAGTGGCATCACGAGCGAACCCCGCTGCGCCGCGGGATCGTCGACGTGGCGGCGGCGCGCTGGTGGCCGGACGCCGGCCCGGATGCCGCGGACGATCACACCTGACGGAGTGCGTCCACCACCGATCCGAACATCGTGTTCTTGATGGCTCCGAGCGTCCCGCGGTCCTTCCCCGCCAGCGGGCGCAGCAAATCCGCTGCAGTGCCGCTCACCTCACCTTCAGCGGCGGTGGAGTCGACGATGCCGTACGCGTGAGCGTCCGCCCCGCCGAAGCGGCGTCCGGTCGTCATCGAGGCAACGGCCGCCGCCGGCGTCAGCTTGGCCTGGATCAGCGCCGCCATGCCGGGATGGAACGGGATGCGGATGTCGACCTCCGGCAGGCAGAAGAACCCGCGATCGGTTCGCATCACTCGGAAATCGTGGGCCAGCGCCAGCATCGCTCCGGCACCGAACGCATGACCGACCACGGCCGCTGCGGTCGGCACCTCCAGTGTGAGGACGCGGGCCAGCAGGCGGTGAACCCGCCCGACGTACCACGTCCCCTGATCGCTGTGGGCACCGAGCCACTCGAGATCCAGGCCATTCGAATAGAACTTCGCCCCGGCCGTGGTGACGAGGGCCTGGGCGCCGTCAGCCAGCGCTCGATCGAGGGCTTGGTCGATGTCATCCAGAAACTCTGGAGAGAAACGGTTTTCGCCGTCGCCCAGATCCAGGATCGCGATGCTGTCGTCGGAAGTGATGGTCACGCTCATGGTCGTCGTCCTTGTTTTCGGTTATCGGGTCGTCGGTACTCGGGTGGGGTAATGGTCAACACGGCGCGCACCGCGGCCCGCAGTTGGTCTCGCGCCGTGGCGGAGTCGAGACGATCGCGACGCAACACCAGGGCTGTCGGCAGGTCGACGATGCACGCGGTGATGACGTCGACGGCTGCGGCGTCTCTGCGGTTCCACATCGCGTCGGCCAGCCGCACCATCAACGCGATCAGCTCGGTGTCGAGGTCGCGCAGTGCATCGCCGACCGTGGCCGGCAGCGCTCCCGCCAACAGCTCGTCGCGGGGTACGTGCAGCAGCAGCGCGGCCGAGTCGGGATGGCGTTCGGCGAACGTGATCGGTGCGTCGGCGGCGGCCACCACCGCCTCCACCGCGGGCTCGGGGGCGCCGGTGTGCGGCTGCAGCGCGCTGTCGACGAGCGTCGTCTGCGCCGCCAGGAATCGTCGGCCTGCCCGCAGCCATGCTTGGGCCATCAGCCCATTGCGCGACGAGAACGTGTGATAGAGCGCCCCATTGGACACCCCGATCGCCGCACTGACCGCGCGGATCGACACCGCTTGGGGCCCCGATCGGCTGACCAGGCGCTCGACGGCGTCGAGCACGGAGTCGGGGTCGTGCACCCGCGGCCTCGGCATGGCAACACCATAACAGAGCGATTGCTCTGTTATTCGGAAGGGACGGCCCTGCGTCGCCGGCACCACTCGTATAGTCGAGGGGGCGCCATCCGGCGCACGACATGAACGCAGAAAGGCGGTCAGGTGGCAGGACGTCCGGTGCACACCTTCGAGGTGGTGCGGACCGAGCAGATCAGTCCCCACATCGTGCGAGTGATTCTCGGCGGCAACGGTTTCGACACGTTCACGCCGAACGACTACACCGACGCCTACGTCAAATTGGTGTTCGTAGACGATGCGGTGGACGTCAGCACGCTCGACCAACCCCTGACGCTCGACAGTTTCACCGCGCTGCCGCCGGAGCAGCGGCCCACCGTCCGGACCTACACCGTGCGACGGACGGACGCCGAGCGGCGCGAGATCACCATCGACTTCGTCGTTCACGGCGAGCACGGCGTCGCGGGTCCGTGGGCCGCCAATGCGCAGCCGGGTCAACGCTTGTTCGTGATGGGGCCCAGCGGTGCCTACGCCCCCGACCCGGCCGCCGACTGGTACCTGTTCGCCGGCGACGAAGCGGGGTTGCCTGCCATTGCCGCAGCATTGGAAGCGTTGCCCGACACTGCGATTGGCCAAGCGATCATCGAGGTGGCGGGCCCCGAGGACATGCTCGAACTGACCGCGCCCGACGGCGTCGACATCCGCTGGGTGTATCGCGGCGGCCGCGCCGACCTCGTGCTCGAGGACCAGGCCGGCGATCATGCGCCACTGATCACCGCCGTCAAGGAAGCGCCGTGGCTGCCGGGACAGGTCCAGGTGTTCATCCACGGCGAAGCGCAGGCGGTCATGCACAACCTGCGGCCCTACATCCGCAAGGAACGCGGCATCGACGCGAAATGGGCGTCGTCGATCTCCGGGTACTGGCGGCGCGGCCGCACCGAGGAGACGTTCCGCGAATGGAAGCGTGAACTGGCCGCGGCAGAGGCCGGGTAGCGAAACCGACGGCCGACGTCCCAGACCGATGGCAGGGTGGGTCCATGACCTTCGGCAACTACCAGTACGAGATCTATCTGCAGGGCCTCTCGGGCGTGCAGCCGACCCTGCCCATGGATTACGCCGGCTGGGAGGCCAAGGCCGAAGTCGCCATGCCGCCGTCGATCTGGTCCTACGTCGCGGGCGGCGCGGGTGACGAGAACACCCAGCGGGCCAACCGCACCGCCTTTGACCGCTGGGGCCTCATGCCCCGCATGCTGGTCGGCGCGACGGAGCGCGATCTCTCCGTCGACCTGTTCGGGCTGAGCCTGCCGTCGCCGATGTTCATGGCGCCCGTCGGCGTCATCGGGATCTGCGCCCAGGACGGGCACGGCGATCTCGCCGCCGCGCGAGCCGCGGCCCGCACCGGCGTGCCGATGGCGGTGTCGACGCTCACCGAAGACCCCCTCGAAGACGTCGCTGCCGAGTTCGGCGACACCCCCGGGTTCTTCCAGCTCTACACCCCGACCGACCGGGATCTCGCCGCCAGCCTCGTCCACCGCGCCGAGAAGGCCGGCTACAAGGCGATCATCGTCACGCTCGACACCTGGATTCCCGGCTGGCGTCCCCGCGACCTGTCCACGTCGAACTTCCCGCAACTGCGCGGCCGCTGCCTGGCCAACTACATGAGCGACCCCGTCTTCCGAGCAGGCCTGGCCCAGCCGCCCGAGGAGAACATGCAGGCTGCCGTGCTGAAGTGGGTGGGTCTGTTCGGTAACCCGTTGACCTGGGACGACCTGCCCTGGCTGCGATCGCTGACCGACCTTCCGCTGGTACTGAAAGGAATCTGTCACCCCGACGACGTGCGCCGGGCCAAAGACGGCGGCGTCGACGGCATCTACTGCTCGACCCACGGCGGCCGCCAGGCCAACGGCGGCATACCGGCGATCGACTGCCTGCCCGACGTCGTCGACGCCGCTGACGGGTTGCCCGTGCTGTTCGATTCGGGCATCCGCAGCGGCACCGACATCGTCAAGGCGCTCGCGCTGGGCGCCACCGCGGTCGGCGTCGGCCGGCCCTACACCTACGGCCTGGCCATCGGCGGCGAGGAAGGTCTGGTGCACGTGCTGCGCTCACTGCTGGCCGAGACCGACCTGACGATGGCCGTCGACGGCTACCGCAGCCTGGCAGATCTCACTCCGGACACGCTGCGGCGCGTCCTGTAGAGCCGGCGCCGGTCCGATGTCACCGTGACCGGCGTGGAGGCCATTCTCGCCGAATTCGACAACTACCTGGCGCTGGAGCGTGGCCGCTCCGAGCACACCCGGCGGGCGTACCTGGGTGACCTGCGCTCGCTGTTCGACTTCCTGACCCGTCGTCACCCCGGGACGGGGCTGCGCGGGTTGACCCTGCCGGTGCTGCGCTCCTGGCTGGCCGCGCAAGCCTCGGCGGGCGCGGCGCGGACCACGCTGGCCCGGCGGGCGTCGGCGGTCAAGACCTTCACCGCATGGGCGGCGCGCCGCGGCCTGCTCGACGAGGACCCGTCGGTGCGCCTGCAGGCGCCGAAGGCGCGCCGGACGCTGCCGTCGGTGCTGCGTCAGGATCAGGCGATCGACGCGATGCATGCGGCGAGCTCCGGTGCCGAGCAGAACGACCCGATCGCCCTGCGGGACCGGCTGATCGTGGAGATGCTCTACGCCACCGGCATGCGGGTCAGCGAGCTCTGCGGTCTCGACATCGACGACATCGACACCTCTCGGCGGGTGCTGCGGGTGCTCGGCAAGGGAAACAAGCAGCGCACCGTCCCCTACGGCGGTCCGGCGCACACGGCTCTGATGTCCTGGCTGTCCGAGGGGCGGCCGGCGCTGGCGACCTCTGCGTCGGGCCCGGCGTTGCTGCTCGGGGCGCGCGGCGGCCGCCTCGACCCCCGGCAGGCCCGCACCGTCGTGCATCAGACGATGGCCGCCGTGAGCGGTGCTCCGGACATCGGCCCGCACGGGTTGCGGCACAGCGCAGCCACCCACCTCCTCGAGGGCGGCGCCGACCTGCGAGTCGTGCAGGAACTGCTCGGCCACTCGACGCTGGCCACCACGCAGCTCTACACCCACGTCACCGTCGCCCGGCTCCGCGCGGTGCACGACCAGGCGCACCCCCGCGCATGATGCTCACCGCAGCGGCTTGAGCCGGATCGGCGTCGTCGCCACCAGCGCGACCGGGTCGACGTAGTCGGCGCGCGCCGCGGGACCCCACATGGCGCCCCAATGCAGGCACGCTGCCGAGGCGCACCCCGCGTGACCTGGCTGCAGCGCACCGATGGCAGCGCCCGCGCCGACCGTTTGACCCGGGCGAACCGTCGCCTGCACGGGCTCGTAGCTGGTGCGCAAGCCACCCGGGTGGGCGATCGACACCACCGGCCGGCCCGCGAGTTCCCCGGCGAACACCACCGTGCCGCCCGCCGCGGCGTAGACGACTTGGGCCACCGAAGCAGCGAGGTCGACGCCGCGATGCCCGCGCTGCCAGTTGCGTTCGGGCGCATCGAACGCTCGCACCACCGCCGGGCGCGGCCGCAACGGCCACTCCAGACGAGTACCGTCTGCCGTCGCGGGGGCCTGCGCCGCCCCGGCCGCGATCGAGACGCACAGCAGAAGAGCCGCCGGAATGCGCATCGGAAGAGTGCACCCGAGCAGACGCCCGCATTCCAGCCCCAGTTCAGCGGTTGGGGATGGCGCCTCGGCGTGGTCAAACCACCCGTTCCGAGCGTGTAAACTTCTCTGCGCAGCTCGCTTGCGCGGGCTGACTTCGCGCGTCTGCACGAACCTCACGGTTCGTCACCTGTATGCCGGGCGGTCCCGATGACTCGGGTCCGGCATCGAAGCAGTCGCCAGGGTCCGGCTCACCCGATGCCGGACGACAACCGACAACTCAAAGGTACGGACAACCATGGCTGTTGTGACCATGAAGCAGCTGCTCGACAGCGGCACCCACTTCGGGCATCAGACCCGGCGCTGGAACCCCAAGATGAAGCGGTTCATCTTCACCGACCGCAATGGCATCTACATCATCGATCTGCAGCAGACGCTGACCTATATCGACAAGGCCTACGAATTCGTCAAGGAGACCGTGGCCCACGGCGGCTCCATCATGTTCGTCGGCACCAAGAAGCAGGCGCAGGAATCGATCGCCGAAGAGGCCACCCGCGTCGGCATGCCGTATGTGAACCAGCGCTGGCTCGGCGGCATGCTCACCAACTTCTCCACCGTGCACAAGCGCCTGCAGCGCCTCAAGGAGCTCGAGGCGATGGAGCAGACCGGTGGCTTCGAGGGTCGCACCAAGAAGGAAATCCTGATGCTGACCCGCGAGAAGAACAAGCTCGAGCGCTCGCTCGGCGGTATCCGCGACATGCAGAAGGTGCCGTCGGCGATCTGGGTCGTCGACACCAACAAGGAGCACCTGGCCGTCGCCGAGGCGCGCAAGCTGAACATCCCGATCATCGCGATCCTCGACACCAACTGCGATCCCGACCTCGTCGACTACCCGATCCCGGGCAACGACGACGCGATCCGCTCGGCCGCGCTGCTGACCAAGGTCGTCGCCTCCGCGGTCGCCGAGGGTCTGCAGGCCCGCTCGGGTGCCGGTAAGGCCGAGGCCGGCCAGGACGGCGCGGGCGCCGAGCCGCTCGCCGAATGGGAGCAGGAGCTGCTCGCCGGTGCGACGGCGTCGCCCACCGCGGCCGGTGCCGCGCCGGGAACGCCCGAGGCCGACATCCAGACCGAACCCACCCCCGCACAGAACCCCTAGGAACACATCTATGGCTAACTACACCGCTGCCGACGTCAAGCGCCTGCGGGAGCTGACCGGCGCCGGAATGATGGACAGCAAGAACGCGCTCGTCGACGCCGAGGGCGATTTCGACAAGGCTGTGGAGCTGCTGCGCATCAAGGGCGCCAAGGACGTCGGCAAGCGCGCCGAGCGCGCGACCGCCGAAGGTCTGGTGGCCGCCAAGGACGGCGCGTTGATCGAGCTCAACTCCGAGACCGACTTCGTCGCCAAGAACGCCGAGTTCCAGGCCGCCGCCGACCAGATCGTGGCGGCTGCCGTCGCGGCCAAGGCGACCGACGTCGATGCGCTCAAGGCCGCTCAGGCGGGCGACACCACCGTCGAGCAGGTCATCGCCGACCTCTCGGCGAAGATCGGCGAGAAGTTGGAGCTGCGCCGCGTGGCGTACTTCGACGGCCAGGTGGAGACGTACCTGCACAAGCGCGCTGCCGACCTCCCGCCGGCCGTCGGTGTGCTGGTCGAGTACACCGGCGACGACAAGTCGGCCGCGCACGCTGTGGCCCTGCAGATCGCCGCGCTGAAGGCCAAGTACCTCACCCGCGAGGACGTGCCCGAGGACATCGTCGCCAACGAGCGTCGCATCGCCGAAGAGACCGCGAAGGCCGAGGGCAAGCCCGAACAGGCGCTGCCCAAGATCGTCGAGGGTCGCGTCACCGGCTTCTACAAGGACGTCGTGCTGCTCGACCAGCCGTCGGTGTCCGACAACAAGAAGACCGTCAAGGCTCTGCTCGACGATGCCGGCGTGACCGTGACCCGGTTCGTCCGGTTCGAGGTCGGTCAGGCCTGACCCCAGCGTCACCGCGCAGCCCCCGGAACTCCTGTTCCGGGGGCTGTGTGCGTTGTAGGCGATGTTCGGCGATGTTGCAGCACCGGAAGTTGCTCGTCGACGGCAACCGCTCGAACCCGGACCGATCTTTGCCACGATTGCAAAAATGAGACGACAAATGGCGTTGACGACAATAACGCCGTGTTCCGCCCGTTGCCGTCAGCGACGAGTGTGGACGTCATTGTTTTGCCGCGACCGCTGACTAGACCGGATCAGCAAAGTTTCTCCTGATGTTGTCGAGGTCAGCTAAGTGCTGACGTTCAGGTCAAATCCCGCGATGAGACCGGCTATAGAGTTAATCTTTCCCTGTGGAGCAATGCGTAGTCGGGGGAGGTCAGCAATGACCGGTGTGATCGACGCTCCGCAAACGGCAAAGACTGATGCCGTCGACCGCCAGTTTGAGCTGCGGATGCTGTCCGGCGTCTCCCCGGCCCGACGCCGCAAAGCATGGTCGCCCGTCGTCGCGATGGCGGTCGATCTGACGACCGCGTCGGCGGCGGTCGCGATCGGCATGACGGTCGCCAACTACCGGCATCAGCAGCTGCCGCCGTGGCAGATGATGTGTTTCTTCGCACCCACGGTGGTCGGGCTGTTCGCCATCCGCGGTCTCTACAAACGGTCGTTGAACCGTTCGTTCCTCGACGAGCTGCCGAAGATCGAAGCGCTCACCGCGGTCGCAGCGATGCTGCTGATGACCGGGCTCGTCCTCAATCCGGACATCGAGGGATCGCGCAGTACTGCGGTGGCCCAGGTGTGGGTCTGCGCCGCGGTGCTCATCCCCCTGGGGCGGCTGCTGTGGTTCGCCGCCCGAACCCGCCTGATACGCCGCGACAAGATGATCTCGCCGACGCTGATCGTCGGTAACGGCAGGATCGCCGCGAAGGTGGTGGAGCGGCTGGAAGTCACCCCGGGTTACGGGTTGCGGCCCATCGGCCTGATCGACGACGACCTCCCGTCCATGGGGGTGGATCGCGACAAGCCGGCAAGCATCCCGTATCTCGGCAAGCTGGACACTCTCGAAGACGCCATCGACCGGACCAACGCCCGATGTCTGATCGTGGCCTTCTCCCGCACCCGGGACGAGGCCATCACGGCGGCGGTCAAGGTCGCGCATCGGCGCGGACTGGCCGTGTGGATCGTGCCGCGGGTCTTCGACACCATCGGCGTGCATGCCAGTATCGACCACATCGGCGGACTTCCGCTGATCTCGGTACCCAGCACGGACCCGCGCGGCTGGCAGTTCGCGGTCAAGCACTTCTCGGATCGCCTGGTGGCGACGATCGGGCTGGTATTGATCTCACCGCTGTTCCTGTCGCTGATGCTGGCGGTGCGCTTGAGCTCGCCGGGGCCGATTTTCTTCGGCCAGGCCCGGGTCGGCCGTGACGGGCGCGTCTTCGACTGCCTCAAGTTCCGGTCGATGCGGCCGCCGAGCGAGGCCGACGCCTCGTTCGAGCGACGCGCGGACAGCGCGCCCGGCGGCGTCGAGGGGGAGGACCGGCGCACGCGGATCGGCAAGATCATGCGTGCGACCTCGCTCGACGAGCTGCCGCAGCTGATCAACGTGATCCGGGGCGAGATGAGTCTGGTCGGCCCACGCCCGGAGCGGCCCGAGTACGTCGACCTGTTCAACGCCCAGATCGCGCGATACGGCGACCGGCACCGCGTGAAGGCGGGGATGACCGGGTGGGCGCAGGTGCACGGCCTTCGTGGCCAGACCTCGATCGCCGACCGCGCCGAATGGGACAACTTCTACATCGAGAACTGGTCGCTGTGGTTGGACTGGAAGATCCTGGCGATGACCGTGGGCGCGGTGCTGCAGCGCGCCGAATGATGACCTCGTGACGGCCTGAGCCATCGGTACGCTCTGGTACCGTCGCGCCATGACCCGCATCGACGCCTTCACCGACGACGCCCTGGGCACGCTGGACGCGGTCGGTGCCGTGGAAGCCCTTCGCGCGGGCGAAGTCTCGGCGGCCGAACTGGTCGACGCCGCCATCGCACGCACGGAGGCCGTCAATCCGGCGCTCAACGGCCTGGCCTATGAGGCGTTCGACCGCGCGCGCACGCGGGCCCGGCTGGCCTACCCCTACGGCGGCTACTTCGACGGCGTGCCCTCGTTCATCAAGGACAACGTGGCGGTGGCCGGCATGCCCACCCGGGAGGGAGCCGACGCGTGGGAGGCCCGGGTCGAGCGGAGCGACGGTGACTTCGCGAAACCGTACCTGGCCACCGGGTTGATCCCGCTCGGCAAGACGCAGCTGTCGGAGTTCGGGTTCAGCGCCTCAGCCGAGCACCCGCGGCTGGGGGCGGTGCGCAACCCGTGGCACACCGACCACACCGCGGGCGCCTCCTCGTCGGGTTCGGGCGCGTTCGTCGCCGCGGGTGTCGTCCCTATCGCGCACGCCAACGACGGCGGCGGCTCCATCCGCATCCCTGCGGCGTGCAACGGCCTGGTCGGCCTCAAACCCTCCAGGGGTCGGCTTCCGCTGGATCGCAATGTGCGTCAGATGCCGCTGCAGATCGTGCACAACGGGGTCCTCACCCGGACGGTGCGCGACACCGCCGCCTTCTACCGGGAGATGGAACGCGTCGTCGCCCACCCGAAGCTGCCGCCTGTCGGCGACGTCCGCGCCCCGGGTGTCGAGCGCCTGCACATCGCCGTGTGCACGCAGTCGATCGCGCGGAACTCCGCACCGGAGATCGCCGAACTGACGATGCAGACCGCGGCACTGCTCGAGGAGCTCGGTCATCGAGTCACCGTGGTGGACAACCCGATACCGCGACGCTTCATCGACGACTTCCTGCTGTACTGGTCGTTCCTCGCGTTCGCGTTGGTGCGCGGTGGTCGGCGCACCTTCGGTGAGACGTTCGACCGCACCCGGCTGGACAGCCTCACCCTCGGGCTGGAGCAGCACGCTGCTCGCAACCTGGCGCGCCTGCCCGCGGCGCTGGTGCGGCTCGCCCGCACCCGGCGAATCACGGCGCGGCTTCAGGCCACCTACGACCTGCTGCTGACCCCGACCCTCGCCGACGTCACGCCGCGCATCGGGCATCTCGATCCGACCGCTGATTACCAGCAGGTGATCGAGCGGCTCATCGACTGGGTGGCGTTCACGCCGCTGCAGAACGTGACGGGGGAACCGGCGATCTCGCTTCCGTTGGCACGGTCGGCGTCGGGGTTGCCGGTCGGCATGATGTTCTCCGCACCTCTGGGCCGCGACGCCCGGCTGCTGGAGCTCGCCTACGAACTCGAGCAGGCGCGACCGTGGCCGACGATCTCGGGGTGACGGGTCGGCAACGAAATCCGTTGCCTTCGCGACACCCTGCTGTAACTGAGCCCCTGGCGTTTTAACACCGACGACACCACTGGCGGCCCTGGGTGTTACGTGTGGCTCCCACCATCATGTCTCGTGGAGACGAAGCAGGTCGGCGATTCGTCGTCGGTGATGCGCTCCGAACGGTTGCCCGTCGGCTCGCACAACACGGTGATGTGCCTCATCCGGTTCGCGCTGGCCACCATCCGGCGCCGGCCGGAACGCTTCGTGTTGTCGGTGCTCGGCATCGCGCTGGCCATCGCATGCGTGACCGTGGTGCGCACGGTGTCGGCGAGTTTCGCGATCACAGGCCAAGATTCGGTCACCGATGTGCTCTCGGGCGGCGCCCTGTGGGTGGTGCCCGCCGACGGTGTGCGCTACGACCCCGACGTCGAGGCTCTCGTCGCCAACGGTCCCGCGCCCGACATCGACGTCCCCGCCGGATGGACGGTCACCCGCACGCTGTCCGGGGTGACGGAGGTGAGCGGTCATCCGGTGTCCCTGCGCGGTCGCGACGACGTTGCCGCAGGCGAGGCGTCGGTGGCCTCCGGCGCGGCCGAGCGTCTCGGTCTGGCCGACGGCGACCGTGTCACGATCGGGGGGCAGAGCCTGCTGGTCCGGACCGGCGGCGACGGTCAATCCGTGGTCGTTGCTACGTCGCTGGCCAAAGCCATTGTCGGAGAGGGCGGTTGGTGGGTGGTCTCGGCTCCTGCCGGAGCCGAGAAGCGCCGTGATGTGGCGCAGACGTTCGGCGCCGAGGTGGGATTGCCGGTCACCGCCGATCCGTCCGTGCAACCGGACCCGAAGGGTGCGGGACTCATCTACGACACCGTCGGCGGCTCGGGCCCACTGACCTTCGAGCAGAAGTTCTCGGCACTGTTCTCCGGCGAGGTGACCGGGTCGACGCTCGGCCTGATCTCGACCGTCGGTCTCGGGTTGGGCTTCGTCATCGCGGTGTCGTCGTTTCTGGCCTCGGTCACCGAGCGGCGCCGAGAGTTCGGCATCATGTCGAGTATCGGACTCGCCGACGAAGTCCTGTATTTCTTCCTGGTCGAGTCGGCAATCGTGTTCGTGACCGCTTATGTGTTGGGTATTGCTGCCGCGGGAATCGCTGTGGCGCTGGTCATTCCGGGAATCGCCACGGTGACGTCCTGGCTGCAGGGCATCGCGATGACCGCGATGTTCCTGCCCGCCATGGCCATCGTCGGAGCCCTGGTGCCGGTACACCGGCTGCTCCAGCAGCGTCCTGTCGAACTGCTGGGTGCGCGATGATCGCCAAGGGCTTGACCTACGGATGGCTCGCCGCCCGCCGCCGCGTCCGGGAGATGGTGCTGCCTGCCGTGACCACCGCCACCGGGGCGTACCTCGTGGTGCTCGTCTTCGGCATGAGCGACGGAATCCGTAGTCAGTCAGCGGTGTTGGGGCACGCCGACGAGATCGGGCACGCGGTCACGCTGATCGCCGTCACGGTGCTGCTGGTCGGTGTCGCCGAGGTCGCGGTGGCGACCACGAGAACCGTCACGCAACGCACCCGGGAGCTCGGCGTGCTCGGCGCCAACGGGGTGCCTCGCCCACCGGTCGTCGCCGCCCTCCTCGTCGAACCTGCGATCGCCGCGGTGGTGGGTGCCGTCGCCGGGGCGCTGCTGGCGGCGCTGACAGGGGTGGCCCTGGCCGTGGCCGGGGTGGTCGGCACCGGTGTGTCGGTGGCCGGATCGGCAGTCGGCGCTGCGGTCGCAGTCGGCGTCAGCATCGTGGCCGCCCTGGCGACCAGCATCGTGCCGACGTGGAAGGCGGCCTCACGTCCTCCGATTCGTTCGTTGACCGAAGGAAGCTGACATGACCGCATCCGCGCCCGCCCCCGCACCTGCGCCCGTCATCGAGATCTCGGATGTCTGGAAACTGCACAAACTCGGCGACGAGGTCGTCAAGGCGTTGATGGCGGCCGACCTCACCGTCATGCCGGGCGAGTTCGTGTGCCTGATGGGCCCCAGCGGTAGTGGAAAGTCCACGCTGCTCAACATCATCGGCGGCCTCGACAGGCCGACGAAAGGGTCCGTGACCGTCGCGGGCCAGGACACCGCCGCCCTGACAGAAAGCCAATTCGCCGCGCTGCGGCACGACAAGGTCGGCTTCATCTTCCAGAGCTACAACCTGATCCCGTTTCTGTCGGCGGTCGAGAACGTCGAGCTGCCACTGATGTTCGAACCCTACGATCGCGACGCGCTGCGCCGGCGGGCGGTCGAGCTGCTCGAGCTGGTCGGTCTCGGTCACCGGATCCACCATCAGCCGACCAAGATGTCGGGCGGCGAGCAGCAACGCACCGCGATCGCCCGCTCGCTGATCAGCAACCCGGCCCTCGTACTGGCCGACGAACCGACGGCGAACCTCGATCACCGCACCGGCGAGACCGTCGTGCGCATGCTGCGCGAGCTCTGCTCGACCATGGGCGTCACCGTGGTCGCCAGCACCCATGACCCCACGGTGGCCGACGAAGCGAGCCGTGTCGTCCGCATGAAAGACGGACAGATCGTCAACTGAGTTGGGAGACAACCTATGACGCAGACCGAACCCGCGCCACCCCAGGGGCGCGACGCGCTGATGACCACGGAGCTGGTACCCGAACAGATCCTGCCCAAGGTGATGACGACGTTCGGCCTGACGGCGGCCTACGTGTTCATCATCTGCTGGGTCACCGGGTCGTCGGTGATGGCCGCGGGCGGCTGGACGGCGATCCCGATGTGGGTGCTGGGGATCCTGACGTTCCTGATCCCGGCCGGTATGGCGGTCGTGGAGTTGGGAAACCTCTGGCCCGGCCAAGGTGGTGTGTACATCTGGGCCACCCGCACCATGGGGGAGACGTGGGGCTTCATCGGCGGCTATCTGTCGTGGGTACCGGTGATCCTCAACGCCGCGTCGTCGCCGGCGGTCGTGTTGCAGTTCCTGTTGCTCGCGTTCCATGCCGAACTCGGCCTGACCACGAGCATCATCTTGCAGCTGGTGATCCTCTGGACGGTGATCGGGCTCGCCCTCGCGAAACTGGCTGCGAATCAGAAGATCATGAACATCGTCTTCGTGGTGTACGGCATCCTGACCCTGACGATCTTCATCTGCGGCCTTCTCTTCGCGGTCAACAACGGATCGGGCACGCCGTTCAGCTGGGCCGAGGCCACGATCCCCAACTTCGCCGTCGCCGGCTTCCTCTACGGCACCGTGCTGCTGTATCTGCTCGGTGTGGAGACCCCGTACAACATGGGCGCCGAGTTCCTCTCGGTGCGCAAGAGCGGGCCGAAGATGATCCTGTGGGGATCCGCCGCTCTGGTCGCGATCTACCTGCTGACCACGCTGGGCACCATGATGGCCCTGCCCAGCGATGAGATCGACCCGGTCACCGGGGTGATCGGCATGCTGGATGTGGCCGGCTTCCCCGGTCTGATGGAGGTCTGCGCGGTCGTGCTGGCGTTCATCATCATCGTGGCGTTGATGACCTATCAGGTCGCCTACTCCCGGCTGATCTTCGTCTCCGGCCTGGAACGGCACCTGCCGCGGCTGTTCACCCATCTCAATCCACGCACCCGTAATCCGGTGACAGCCATCCTGATCCAGGGTGTCATCTCGTCGCTGATCCTGGTGGGCCTGTACTCACAGAGCAGCATGGCCAACGTCACCATCTATCTGCAGGGTGGGTTGTCCACGGTGTGGCTGCTGTCCGGATTCTTCTTCCTGTTCCCGGTCGTGATCGCCCGGCGCAAGTACGCCGATCGCTATGCCGCAGAACAATTCTGGCGAATCCCCGGCGGTATGACCGGCGTCTGGATCGCCGTCGTCGTGGGCACCGTGGGGACCATCGGCGGCGTCTACTACTCGTTCGTCACGCCGTGGATCGACGTGCCGTCGGCGACCTGGATGACCTGGGTCGGCGGCATCAGCGTGGGCATGTTCGCACTCGGCCTGATCGTCTACGTCTTCGGCAGGCGTTCCGCGCACAAGATCTCCCAAGAGGATTCGTTGGCCCACCTCGCGGTCTTCGACCTCACCGACAAGGACAAGGCGGAAGGTAGCGTCTGATGACACTGGAGGACACCCGCACCCAGTCCGCCGACACCGTCGGGCGGTATCCGCTCGATCCGCTCACCGGGGCCGAGATCGAAGCCGCGGCTGCTGTCGTGCGCTCGAGTCAATACGACACGCCGACACTGAAATTCGTCATGATCTACTTGGCGGAGCCGGCGAAGACGGAGACGCTGACCTTCGCGGGCACGGATGTGCCACGGTGTGCATTCGTCACGATGTACGACGCCGCGGCCAAGATGGTGTACGAGGCCGTCGTGAACCTCGACGCCCGGCTCCTCGAGACGTGGACACCCGTGCCCGGCCGCTTCCCGTCCTATCTCGTCGAGCACATGACCGGGGTGGAGGAGAAGGTCCGAGAGGATCCGCGCTGGCAGGACGCGATGCGCAAGCGCGGCGTCACCGACTTCAGCCTGGCGATGATCGATCCGTGGCCGGCCGGCTATTACGGCAGCGCAGACCATTACGACAACTCGGCTCTGATCTGCCGGCCGCTGACGTTCATGCGTGCCGCGCCCTCGGAGCACGGTTACGCCCGCCCGGTCGAGGGGTTGATCGTCACGTTCGACCTCGACGCCATGACGGTGCTCGACGTGGAGGACCACGGGGTGGTGCCGTTACCGCCGACGGCAGGCAACTACTCCGAGAAGTTCATGTTCGATGCGAACAACCGACCGGCGTTCACGCAGTTCCGCGACGACGTGAAGCCGATCGAGATCACCCAGCCCGACGGGCCCAGTTTCACCGTCGACGGCTGGAACGTCACCTGGCAGAAATGGTCGCTGCGCATCGGCTTCAATCCACGTGAGGGCGTCACCCTGCACGAGGTGACCTACACCGACCGCGGCGTCACCCGACCGATCCTCTACCGCGCATCGCTGTCGGAGATGGTGGTGCCGTATGGGGACACGTCGCCGACGCACTGGAACAAGAACGTTTTCGACATGGGCGAAGTCGGGATGGGGTTCTCGGCCAATCCGCTGACGCTGGGATGTGACTGCCTGGGCGAGATCTTCTACTTCGACGGCACGGTCAATGATTCGAGCGGCAACGCGGTGACGATCCCGAATGCGATCTGCATGCACGAGGAGGATTACGGGATCTCGTGGAAGCACACCGACTTCCGCACCGAAGAGGTCGAGGTCCGACGGTCCCGCCGGCTGGTGATCTCGATGATCTGCACCGTGGGCAACTACGAGTACGGCTTCTTCTGGTACCTGTACAACGACGCCTCGATCGAGGTCGAGGTGAAGCTCTCCGGTGTGCTGACCACCGGGGCCGTTCCCGACGGGGAGACGCCGCGCTGGGGCAAGATGGTCGCCCCCGGCATCTACGGCCCGAATCACCAGCATTTCTTCAACTTTCGGCTCGACATGAGCGTCGACGGGTCGAACAACAGTGTCTACGAGGTGGATTCGATACCGGAACCGGATCCGGAGCTCAATCCGCACCACAACGCGTGGATCGTGCGGGACACGCTCGTGGCGTCGGAGGCCGACGGGGCGCGCGACTGGAACTGGTCGACGGGGCGGTACTGGAAGGTCACCAACCCGGCGAAGGTCAACGAACTGGGCAGCCCGGTGGCCTACAAGCTGGTGCCCAAGGACATCGTGCCGGTGATGGTGCAGGAGGGTTCCTACATCTACGACCGTGCCCGGTTCGTTCAGCACAACCTCTGGGTGACGCGCTACGACCCCACGGAGATGTTCGCCGCGGGTGACTACATGTATCAGTCAGCGGACATGCAGGGTCTGCCGGAGTTCATCGCCGACGACGCGCCGCTGGAGAACACCGACGTGGTGCTCTGGTACACGCTGGGGGCGCACCACGTGGTCCGGCCGGAGGACTGGCCGGTGATGCCGTGTGCGTATGCGGGCTTCCATCTGAAGCCGATCGGGTTCTTCGACGGCAACCCGGCGCTGGACCTGCCGCCGTCACCGCCCAAGTCGTGCCACATGAACCACAGCGGACTGCCCGTGGCGGAGCGCGCGATGGAATCCTGACCGGAAAGAGTGACCAGGTCAGGTCAGTGCGGTCAGGATGCGCCGCAACTCGCGGCGGTCACGCTCCGACAGCGAGCCCAGCACCCGCTGCTCGGCGTCCCGAATTCCGTCATCGGTGCGCGCGAGCAGGGCCCGCCCCTGACGGGTCAACTCGGCGGGCAGCGCGCGGCCCGACGCGACCGCCGCGGGCCGCGAGACCAGACCACGTTCCTGCAGGCTCCGCACCACCATGTTCATCGCCTGGGGAGACACCATCACGTCGCGGGCCAGTTCGGCGTTGGACCGTCCGGGCTGTCGCGACAGCAGCCGCATGCAGATGTACTGCGGGAAGCTCAGATCCAAGGGCTCGAGCACCGCACTCGTGACGTCGGCGCGCAACGCGGACGCCAACCGGTGCAGCAGGTAGCCCAGCGGGGTGCCGTCGCGCTCGCCCATGTCAACCATCTTGACGCATATCAATCTCATTGATACCAAAGATGGTATGACGAATCCCAGTGACGCGATGTTCGACGCCGCCTACCGCGGCGAAGCCGAGGAGATGGGCACAGGCACTCGGCCGCCGTGGAGCATCGGCGAGCCGCAGCCCGAGATCCGCGCGCTGATCGACGCCGGCATCTGTCACGGTGACGTGCTCGACGCCGGGTGCGGCGAGGCGGCGGTGTCGATGTACCTCGCCGAACGCGGCTTCACCGTCGTCGGACTGGACCAGTCGCGGACCGCCATCGACCTGGCACGAGCCGATGCCGCCCGCCGCGGGCTGGGCAACGCGACCTTCGAGGTCGCCGACATCAGCGCGTTCACCGGCTATGACGGCCGATTCGGCACGATCATCGACTCGACACTGTTCCACTCGATGCCGGTGGAGCTGCGCGACGGCTACCAGCAGTCGATCGTGCGCGCCGCGGCGCCCGGCGCGACGTACGTCGTGCTCGTCTTCGACCGGGCCGCGATGCCCGAGGGCGGTCCGGTCAACGCCGTCACCGAGCCCGAGCTGCGCGACGTCGTCGCCCGGTACTGGACGATCGACGACATTCGCCCCGCCCGCATCCACGCCGAGGTGCCGGAGTCCTTCGCCGCCGGATTCGCGACGTTCGCGGGCGCCGACATCCGCGACGAGGCGCCCGGCCGCAAGTCGGTGGGTGCCTGGCTTCTCACCGCGCACGCCGGCTGACACACCCGGGCGCCCCTGAGCGACGCGCGCGGCCTGCGATGAGGCAGGATGGGGGAGCCGTCTGCGGCATTCTCGGGGGCGGCCAAGCGCGAGCGAGAAGGAGTCGGATGGCGGACGGCACAGCCAACGGGGGCCCGACATCGTCGATCAGGCCCGCTTACAGCCGCGTACTGCTCAAGCTGGGCGGTGAGATGTTCGGCGGCGGGCAGGTCGGTCTCGACCCCGACGTCGTCGCGCTCGTCGCCCGCCAGATCGCCGAGGTGGTGCGCAGCGGCGTCCAGGTGGCGGTCGTCATCGGCGGCGGCAACTTCTTCCGCGGTGCCCAGCTGCAGCAGCGGGGCATGGAGCGCACCCGCTCCGACTACATGGGCATGCTCGGCACCGTGATGAACAGCCTTGCGCTGCAGGACTTCCTGGAGAAGGAAGGTATCCAGACACGCGTGCAGACCGCGATCACGATGGGTCAGGTCGCCGAGCCCTACATCCCGCTGCGCGCGCAGCGGCACCTGGAGAAGGGCCGTGTGGTGATCTTCGGCGCCGGGATGGGACTGCCCTACTTCTCCACCGACACCACCGCCGCGCAACGGGCCCTGGAGATCAGGGCGGATGTCGTGCTGATGGCCAAGGCGGTCGACGGGGTGTTCACCGCCGACCCGCGCACCGATCCCGATGCCACGCTGTTGACGTCGATCACGCACCGCGAGGTCATCGATCGCGGCCTGGCCGTGGCGGACGCGACCGCGTTCAGCCTCTGTATGGACAACAAGATGCCGATCATGGTGTTCAACCTGCTCACCGACGGCAATATCGCCCGCGCGGTCGCAGGTGAGAAGATCGGCACACTGGTCACCACCTCGTGATCGGTGATGTGATCGGCGAGCGAAGCGACGGGAGAAGATTCAGGTGATCGACGAGACGCTCTTCGATGCCGAGGAGAAGATGGAGAAGGCCGTGTCGGTGGCCCGAGACGACCTGGGGGCGATCCGCACCGGACGGGCCAACCCCGGCATGTTCAACCGGATCAGCATCGACTACTACGGCTCCGCGACCCCGATCACGCAGCTGTCGAGCATCAACGTCCCCGAACCGCGGCTCGTGGTGATCAAGCCGTACGAGGCCAACCAGTTGCGCAACATCGAGGACGCGATCCGCAACTCCGACCTGGGCGTCAACCCCTCCAACGACGGCAACGTCATCCGTGTCGCGATTCCTCAGCTGACCGAGGAGCGCCGCCGTGACCTGGTCAAGCAGGCCAAGGCCAAGGGTGAGGACGCGAAGGTCTCGGTGCGCAACATCCGCCGGAAGGCCATGGAGGAACTGAGCCGGATCAAGAAGGACGGCGACGCGGGCGAGGACGAGGTCACCCGGGCGGAGAAGGATCTCGACAAGACCACGGCGCAATACACGACCCAGATCGACGAGCTGGTCAAACACAAAGAAGGCGAGCTGCTGGAGGTCTGAGGTGACCGATCAGCAACCGACTCCCGTGGCAGACAAGCCGGTCGATCCAGCGCCGACCCAGAAGAAGTCCCGCGCCGGACGCAACCTTCCCGCAGCGATCGCGGTGGGTGTGGTGCTCGGGGCGATGGCGATCGGCACGCTGCTGTTCGCGCCGATCTGGTGGTTGCCGTTGTTGGCGGCGGCCATTGCGATCGCCACCCACGAGGTGATTCGTCGCCTGCGCGAGCACGGCTACGTGCTACCAGTGATCCCGCTGCTGGTCGGCGGCCAGGCGATGATCTGGCTGACGTGGCCGTTCGGCATGGCGGGACTGCTGGGCGGTTATGCCGGCACGATCGTCGTCGCCATGGTGTGGCGACTGCTCGGGCAGGGGCTGGGCAGCCAGCCCGTCAACTATCTCCGCGACATCGCAGCGTCCGTGCTGCTGGCCACCTGGGTGCCGATGTTCGCGGCGTTCACGGCGCTGCTGATCTTCGCCGACCACGGCGGCGTGCGCGTGTTCACGGTGATCGCCACGGTCGTGTTCGCCGACATCGGCGGCTATGTCGCGGGCGTGCTGTTCGGCAAGCACCTGATGGCGCCGGCGATCAGCCCCAAGAAATCCTGGGAAGGCCTCGGCGGATCGCTGGTGTTCGGCACCGCCGCCGCGGTGTTGTCCGTCACGTTCCTGCTGGACAAGCCGGCATGGGTCGGTGTCCCGCTGGGTGTGATGCTGGTGATCACCGGAGTGCTCGGTGACCTGGTGGAATCGCAGATCAAGCGCGATCTCGGCATCAAGGACATGGGCACGCTGCTGCCCGGTCACGGCGGTCTGATGGACCGCATCGACGCGATGCTGCCGTCCGCGGTGGCTGGATGGATCGTCCTGACCCTGTTGGCCTGAGATACTGGCTGCAGTCATGTCTGGTTCTGCCGGGGCTCCTTTGCCCCTCGTCTTCGATGCCCCGCGTCGCGCGATGCCGCCGCGGCACTTCGCCGATCTCGATGACGGCGGCCGGGCGGCCGCGGTCGCCGAGCTGGGGTTGCCGGCATTTCGCGGCAAACAGTTGGCCAATCAGTACTTCGGCCGGTTGATCGCCGACCCGACGCAGATGACGGACCTGCCGGCGGCGGTGCGTGAGCAGGTGGGCGAGGCCCTGTTCCCGACACTGTTCGCCGCGGCCCGGGAGATCGAATGCGATGCGGGGGAGACCCGCAAGGTGCTGTGGCGGGCGGCGGATCAGACGACGTTCGAGTCGGTGCTGATGCGCTACCCCGACCGCAACACCGTGTGCATCTCCTCGCAGGCCGGCTGCGGGATGGCGTGCCCGTTCTGCGCGACCGGGCAGGGCGGCCTCAAACGCAACCTGTCGACGGCCGAGATCCTCGAGCAGGTCCGGTCGGCGGCCGCCGAGCTGCGGGAGCGCGACGGCTCACGGTTGTCCAACATCGTGTTCATGGGCATGGGCGAGCCGCTGGCCAACTACAACCGCGTCGTCGCCGCCGTCCGGAAGATCACCGCACCCGTGCCGGAGGGCTTCGGCATCTCGGCGCGGTCGGTGACGGTGTCGACCGTCGGGCTGGCCCCGGCGATCCGCAAGCTCGCCGACGAGAAGCTCAACGTCACGCTCGCGCTGTCGTTGCACACCCCCGACGACGAGCTGCGCGACACCCTGGTGCCGGTGAACAACCGCTGGAAGGTCAGCGAGGCGCTCGACGCCGCACGCTACTACGCCGACGCGACCGGGCGGCGCGTGTCGATCGAGTACGCGCTGATCCGCGACGTCAACGACCAGCCGTGGCGGGCCGATCTGCTCGGCAAGAAGCTGCACGGCGCGTTGGGTCCGCTGGCACACGTCAACCTGATCCCGCTGAACCCGACGCCGGGCAGCAAATGGGATGCCAGCCCGAAGCCCGCGGAGCGGGAGTTCGTGCGCCGCGTGCGGGAGCGTGGGGTCTCGTGCACGGTGCGCGATACACGCGGCCGGGAGATCGCCGCGGCCTGCGGCCAGCTGGCGGCGCAGGGCTGAGTCAGCTGAGACGGACCAGGGTCTTGCCGATGTTCGCGCCGGTGAACAGCCCGTTGAGTGCGTCGACGCAGGACTCGATGCCCTCGTAGACGTGCTCGCGGTGCACGAGTAGGCCTTCGGCATCCCAGCGCCGCAACGCCGCGAATGCCTCGTCGAATCGGCCCCACTCGTCCAGGGCGTTGAAGCCCTGCATCAGTGCGGTCTTGGCGAGCAGGTTGACGTAGTTGCTCGGGCCCGGGTGCTCGCCGGTCAGATAGCTGGAGATGACCCCGCACAGCACCACCCGCGCCTTGTGGGCGAGCCTGCCGAGCACCGCGTCGAGGATGGGTCCGCCGACGTTGTCGAAGTACACGTCGACGCCGCGGGGACAGTGCGCCTTGAGCGCAGTCGGGAGGTCGTCGGTGCGGTAGTCGATGCAGGCGTCGAAGCCGAAGTCCTCGACCACTGCTCGGCACTTCTGCGGTCCTCCCGCGATGCCCACCACCCGGGCTCCGGCGATGCGCGCGATCTGACCCGCCACCGATCCGGTTGCCCCGCCTGCCGCCGACACCACGACGGTCTCCCCGGGCGCGGGCTTGCCGATGCCGGTCATGCCGAAATATGCGGTCGCGCCCGTCGGCCCGTACAGCGACATCACCGCGCGCTGGTCGACCTGATCGCCGGGACCCGGCACCGGGGTGGTGAACAGGTCGTCGCGCACGATCGTGTACTCCGAGAATCCGGTCAGCGTGGTCACCACGTCACCGACTGAATATGCCGGACAACGGGATTCGACGACCACGCCGATGCCTGCGGCGCGGATCACCTCACCCAGCGCCACCGGCGGCAGATAGCTCGGTTGGTCGTCGAGCCAGGTGCGCGCCGCGGCGTCGATGCCGACGTAGGTGGTGCGCACCAACGCCTCGCCGTCGGCGGGGGTGGGCGCAGTGCCTTCGACGAGTTCGGTGTCGTCCGGAGCGACGAGCCCCTGCGGTCGGCGGCGCAGCACGATCTGGCGGTTCGTCAGCGTGGGCACGTCGGTAGAACCTACCGAAACAGCGGCCCCGCCGGACCCGGTTGCGTCAGGGACGCCACAGCGCTTCCTGGGTGGTCGAGGCGACGAGCACCCCGTTCCGGTCGTAGAGCGAGCCCATCACCAGCCCGCGGGAGTCGTTGTGGTTGCGCGCGACCACGTCGTACAGGTGCCAGTCATGCGGGACGAAGGGCCGGTGGAACCACACCGAGTGGTCCAGGCTGGCGGCGAAGCCGGCGCCGGCGGGGAGCGTCACGCCCGACGGCCGCGCCGCGGGCACGGGACCGAAATCGGACAGGAACGCCAGCGTGCAGGCCCGCAGCAGCGGATCGTCGTCGACCGGCGTGCGAGAACGAATCCAGAACGGCGGCAGCGCAAGTGGGCTGCAGTTCCGGGCGGTGCGGATCTCGAGCCGGTCGGTGTACTCCAGACCCGCCACCTCGTGGTGCGCGTCGGCCAAGTCCAGCGTCAGCACCGTCACAGGCTGCTCGTCGGCCCCGGGTTCGGGGATGTGGAACGACGCGATCATCTCGAGGATGACCGCATCGTGCTGTACCGCGGTGACGCGCCGGGTGTCGAAGGACCGTCCGTCCCGGGTGCGTTCCACGCGGAACTCGACCTGCTCCCCGTATCTGCCCCCGCGGACGAAGTAGAGGTGCAGCGACTGGGGCAGCTTGGCCGGATCGACGGTGGCGCCCGCGGCGGCCAGTGCCTGCGCGGCGATCATCCCGCCGAACAAGGACACCCCCGGTCCGGAGTCGGGCGCGGTCAGGACGAAGACGTCGCCGTCGCGGCGATCGAACGTCAACAGCTCGGCGATCCAGCTCTTCTCGACACGTGTCATCGGGGGTGAACGCTATCGTGATGTGCCGTTATCGCACGGAATGGGTATGGGGTCCGGCAACGGTTCGCGGGTGAGGGCGGGTGAGTGAGTGAAGCGGCTCAACGGTGTGGACGCCATGATGCTCTACAGCGAGACTCCCGAGATCCACATGCACACCCTCAAGATCGGGGTGCTCGATGTGTCCCGGGTGCCCGGCTACGATTTCGATCTCTTCCGGAAGCTGGCGCTGCCGCGGTTGCACGCGCTGGCGCCGCTACGGTGCCAGCTGGTCGACATCCCGTTGAAGTTGCACCACCCCATGTGGGTGCAGAACGCCGAGATCGACGTCGACTATCACATCCGCCGCGCCCGGGTTCGTGCGCCGGGAGGGCGCCGCGAACTCGACGAGCTGATCGGTGAGATCGCCGGCACACCGCTGGACCGCTCGCGGCCGCTGTGGGAGATGTACGTGGCAGAAGGATTGCCGGACAACAAGATCGCGGTGATCCACAAAGTGCATCACGTGCTCGCAGACGGGATGGCCTCGGCGAATCAGATGGCGATGGTGATCGGAGCGGAGGAGCCCGACGTGCGCGGCGCACTCGCCGAGGCGCGAGCCGATTCGACCGCCCCGCTCAACCTACTGCGCGCCGCGGGCCGCGACCATGTGCGCGGGTTGCGCAGGGTGCCACGGCTGTTGGGCGAGACCGCGGCGGGCGTCGCGCGCGTCCGCCGCAGCGCCCGTGAGCGCGGACCCCACCCCGACTTGGCGCGCAACTTCGCCCCGCCACCGACGTTCATCAATCACGTCGTCTCCCCGGTGCGGCGCTTCGCCACCGCGCCGCTGGCTCTCGCCGATGTCAAGGACACGGCGCGCCATCTCGGTGTGACGCTCAACGACATCGTGCTCGCCACGGCGGCGGGTGCGTTGCGCCGGTTGCAGCTGCGCTATGACGGCGCCGCCGAGGCGCCGCTCATCGCCGGCGTACCCGTCAGCGTCGACACGTCTCCCACCCGCGTGATGGGGAACGAATTCACCTACATCACACCGTCGTTGCCCGTGCACGTCGCGGATCCGCTGGAGCGGGTGCGGTTGACGGCCACCGCCACGGCGATCGCCAAGGAGAACCACAGGCTGCTCGGCCCCACCCTGCTGCCCTCGTGGTTGTCCTACCTGCCGCCGGCGACCACGCCGCGCATCTTCCGGCAGCAGGCGCGGCGCCTGGAGTCGTCGCTGGTGATGAATCTGACGATCTCGAACGTGCCCGGTCCGCGGGAACGCGGCCTCGTGCACGGTGCGACGGTCAGCGAGATCTATTCGGTGGGCCCGATCGTGGCGGGCAGCGGCATGAACATCACGGTGTGGAGCTATGTGGACCAGCTGTCCATCTCGGTGCTCACCGACGACCGCACGCTCGACGATCCGCACGAAGCCACCGATGCGCTGCTGGGCGCATTCGCCGAGATCCGTGCCGCCGCCGGACTGCCGGAGACGTTGACGCCGGTCGCCGGCGCGTTACCGCTGGCCGTCTGAGCTAGCGGGTGTCGCGGTTGCGGTGCAGGTACCAGCTGCGCGCGACGTAGCCGAACAGCAGGGCCGCACCGGCGACCAGGAACCAGTCCTCGACGTGGCCCTGATGGTTGCCGTGCATCATCAGCAGCAGGAACACCCCTGCGAAGAGTCCGCCGATCTGCTGCAGCCGGGGGTTCTCCTTCGACCAGCCCCACTCGGCGGACGGCACGTCCTCGACGTCGACACCTGTGTGTCGTTCCACCTCGGTGCTTGCCACAGCTGCTCCTCTGGTCTCGGTGTTGGGGCCATTCTGACACAGGCCGTAGGCTGCCCGTCCATGGCAAGCCAGCAGTCGGACCGGCCCTTCGCCGACCGGGTGGTGTTCGTCACCGGCGCCGCGCGCGGGCAGGGCCGCGAACATGCGGTCCGGTTCGCCGAGGCGGGCGCCGACGTCATCGCGGTCGACGTGTGCGAGCAACTCGACAGCGTGGCCTACCCGATGGCGACCCCGGAGGATCTCGCCGAGACCGTGGCGCTGGTCGAGAAGACGGGCCGTCGCATCGTCGCCGAGCGCTGCGACGTCCGGGACCGTGACCGGCTGGAGTCCGTCGTCGCGCGCGGCGTCGACGAGCTGGGGCGGTGCGACTTCGTGCTCGCCAACGCCGGCATCATGCCCGCCACGGGTGCGCAGGGTCGCGACATCACCGCCTACATCGACGCTGTCGACATCATGCTCAACGGCGTCTACTTCACCGTCGACGCCGCGCTGCCGGCGCTGCTGGCCAACAGTGACGGCGGGGCGATCGTGATCACGAGCTCGGCCGCCGGGCTGAAGTCGGTCAGCACCGACCTGGCCACCATGACCCACGGCGCCGCGGGCTACACGGCGGCCAAGCACGGCGTGGTCGGCTTGATGCGGCACTTCGCCACCTCTTTGGCCGCCCGCAACATCCGGGTCAACTCCGTACACCCCGGCGGTGTCGCGACGCCGATGGTGCTCAACGAGGCGATGGCCGGGTTCATCACGGAGAACCCGTCGTTCGGGGAGTCCCAGATGCCGCTGATGACGCTGCCGATGATGGAGTCGGCCAGCGTGACCGACGCGATCATGTTCCTGTGCGGCCCGTCCGGGCGCTACATCACCGGCGTCGCGCTGCCGATCGATGCGGGCCTCCAGCTGCGTTAACCGAGGTTGCTGTAGCGGCGCAGCGCCTCCGCGCGCTCCTGGCTGTGATCGACGATCGGCTCCGGATAGTCGGCGGGCCGGTCGCCGTCGAGCTTGTGCACGTTGTCCACGTCGGCCAGTTCGGGCACCCAGCGCCGGATGTACTCGCCGTCCGGGTCGAACTTCGAGCCCTGCGTGGTCGGATTGAACACCCGGAAGTACGGCGCCGCATCGGTTCCGCACCCCGCCGCCCACTGCCAGCCGTGCTGATTGTTGGCCATGTCGCCGTCGACCAGCTGTTCCAAGAACCAGCGGGCGCCCCACTGCCACGGCAGGTGCAGATCCTTGACCAGGAACGACGCCACGATCATCCGGACCCGGTTGTGCATGAAGCCGCTCTCGGCGAGCTGACGCATCCCGGCGTCGACGATCGGGAAACCGGTACGACCCGCCTTCCACGCCTCGAACGCCCCCTGTGCGTCTTTGCCCTCGTCCACCTCCATCGCGTCGAACGCGGAGTTGAAGTTCCACCAGACGCTGCGCGGCCATTCCCACACCACTGACGCGTAGAAGTCGCGGAAGGCGAGTTCCCGCAGATATGCCGTGGCGCCCTTGCCCCGGCCGAGGTCGGCGGCCATCGTGCGGGGGTGGATGGCGCCGAACTTCAGGTGGGCCGACATCCTGCTGGTGGCGGCGAGATCCGGTCGGTTGCGGTCGTCGGCATAGCCGGACACCCCGTCGGAGAGGAATTCCTTCCATTGGCTGTGAGCGGCCTTCTCACCTGCCGGCAGGTCGATCTCGGCGTCACCCTTCGGGATGGTCACCGTCTTCGCGCCCTTGACGTCGCCGGGGTCGATCCAGCTCGCGCTTGTCGCGCTCGAGTCGGCCGGCGCCCGCCAGCCGTGCTTGCGCCAGGCGTTGAAGAACGGCGTGAACACCTTGTACGGGTCACCGTCGCCCTTGGTGACGCGCCCGGGGGACACCAGGTAGGGCGATCCGGTGGCGACGAGATCGACGTCACCGAGGGCGTCACGCACCTTCTCGTCACGAGCGCGGCCGAACGGCGTGAAGTCGTCGGACACGTGGACTGCGCTCGCGCCGACGGCGTTGGCCAGCTGCGGGATTCGCGTGTGGGGCGCTCCGCGCGTGACCAGGAGGCGGCCGTCGAGACTCTCCTGGAGATCCCGAAGCGCGTCGTAGAGGTAGCGCAGCCTGCGCGGGCCTGCGGACTTCTCCAACCGGGGGTCGAGAACGTAGCAGGCGAGGACGTCGCCGTCCTCGTCCGCGGCGGCCAAGAGGGCGGGGGAGTCGGCAAGCCGCAGATCGCGGCGAAACCACAGGACGGCGGGCATGTCTTGATGCTGCCCTGTGCGGCTGCGGCCGACGCCGAAACGAGGTTGACGGATCGGTGACGGTCCCGAACGACGCAGGCCCTGTGCCGTCAACGAGCCGGGCCCCCCGCCGAAAACGACGAGGGGCCCGGTCCGAGAACGGGTCAGGCTGCCGGTGGCATCAGGACCGTGTCGATGAGGTACACGGTCGCGTTGGCGGTCTTGACGCCGCCGCACACGACCGAGGCGTTGTTGACCATCAGGTGATCGGGCGTGCCCGTCACTGTCAGGTCGGCGCCCTGCACGGTCTTGTGGGTGCCCACCACCTGCGCGGGATCGGCCTGGCCGGGCACCACGTGGTAGGTGAGGATGTTGGTCAGCAGCGGGGCGTCGGTCTTGAGCTTCTCGATGGTCGCCGGGTCGATCTTGGCGAACGCCTCGTCTGTCGGGGCGAACACCGTGAACTCGGCGCCGTTGAGGGTGTCGACGAGATTCACCTGCGGATTGAGCTGACCCGAGACGGCTGCGGTCAGCGTCTTGAGCATCGGGTTGTTGGAGGCTGCTTCGGCCACCGGGGCCATCGACATGCCCTGGACCGAGCCCGGCCCGGTGGGTACCTCCGCGGCGTAGGCCGCGCATCCGGGGCCGACGGGCTGGGCGGCCGCCGACGGGGCGGTTCCCAGGACCAGGCCGGCAGCGGCGGCGGCGGTGAAACCCAGGGTTGCTGCGCGTCGTGCTGTGTTCATGACGTGTCTCCTTCTGTCTGCAGGGGTGTTGTGGCCGGGTCAGGCAGCCGGGGGCATCAGGACGGTGTCGATCATGTAGACGGTCGCGTTGGCGGTCTTCACCCCGCCGCAGACCAGCCCGGCGTCGTTGACCTTCAGGTCGTTCCCGGCGCCGGTCACCGTCAGGTTCGCGCCCTGGACGGTCTTGTGCTCGCCGGCGACCGCGTCGGGCGCGGCCTGGCCGGGCACCACGTGGTAGGTGAGGATGCTCGTCAGCAGGTCGGAATCGGTCTTGAGCTTTTCGATGGTCGCCGGGTCGATCTTGGCGAACGCGTCGTCGGTCGGGGCGAAGACGGTGAACTCGCCGCCGTTGAGGGTGTCGACGAGGTTGACGTTCGGGTTGAGCTGGCCCGACAGCGCCTGGGTCAGCGTCTTGAGCATCGGGTTGTTCGACGCGGCGACCGTGACCGGTGCGGCTGCCATGCCGGCGACCGAGCCCGGGCCGGACGGCACCTGCTCGGCGTAGGCGGCGCAGCCCGATCCGATGAGGTTGGCGGCCGGGTCCGCGGCGGCGCTCGAGGTCGGGGAGGTCGATGTGCCGGTCGCCGATTCGACGGCCGATGAGGCGGCGCTGGTTGCCGACGACGCCGTGCTGGCGGCCTCCTCGCTGGAGCACGCGGCGGCTCCGAAGATGGCCACGGCGGCCAGGCTCGCGGCGGTGACGGTCTTGCGCTTTACGGTGATCATCACTTGTTCCCTTCGGTGGGGCGGGCGTCGGTGCCCGTCCTTGGCTGACGCGGGTTATTCACCGCTGTTCGCGATGTGGATCGGTGCGGACGCCCCCCGTCACACTTGCGTCACAGTCACCTCACAGGTCCGGGTGCGGTCTGCGGCACGGCACAATGAACCCGTGACGCGACGCGTTCTGATCCTCGGCAGCACCGGATCGATCGGCACCCAGGCCCTCGACGTGATCGCCGCCAACCCCGATCAGTTCGAGGTCGTCGGGCTGGCCGCCGGCGGCGGCAACCTGGATCTGCTCGCCGAGCAGCGGGCGCGCACGGGGGTCACCACCATCGCCGTCGCCGATCCCGCCGCGGCGGAGAGGCTCGGTGACGTCACCCACAGCGGGCCGGACGCGGTGACCCGCCTGGTGCGCGAGACCGAGGCCGACGTCGTACTCAACGCGCTCGTCGGTGCCCTGGGATTACAGCCGACGCTCGCGGCGCTGGAGACCGGCGCGCGACTGGCATTGGCCAACAAGGAATCCCTGGTGGCGGGAGGTCCGCTGGTGGTCAAGGCCGCCGCGCCCGGCCAGATCGTGCCGGTGGACTCCGAGCACTCGGCGCTGGCGCAGTGTTTGCGCGGAGGCGCCCCCGACGAAGTGGCGGCGCTGGTGCTCACCGCCTCGGGCGGTCCGTTCCGCGGCTGGTCGGCAGAGCAGCTCGAGTCGGTCACCCCGGAGCAGGCGGGGGCCCATCCGACCTGGTCCATGGGACCGATGAACACACTGAATTCGGCGTCGCTGGTGAACAAGGGGCTCGAGCTCATCGAGACACATCTGCTGTTCGGCATCGACTATGACCGCATCCAGGTGGTGGTCCATCCACAGTCGATCGTGCACTCGATGGTCACGTTCACCGACGGCTCGACGCTGGCGCAGGCCAGCCCGCCGGACATGAAGCTACCGATCGCCCTGGCATTGGGTTGGCCGGCCCGCGTCGCGGGAGCTGCCGCCGCCTGCGACTTCACCACGGCGTCGACCTGGGAGTTCGAGCCGCTCGACGACGACGTGTTCCCCGCCGTGCAGCTGGCCCGTGAGGCCGGCCGGCGGGGTGGTTGCCTGACCGCGGTGTACAACGCCGCCAACGAGGAAGCCGCCGCGGCGTTCCTCGACGGCAGGATCGGATTCCCGGCGATCGTGCGCACCATCGAGGCCGTGCTGCGCGCTGCCGACCAGTGGGCCGCCGAACCAGCTACCGTGGATGACGTCCTCGACGCGCAGGACTGGGCGCGGATGCGTGCCCGTCGCGCCGTCGAGCACGATTTCGCAGGTAGCAGGGACTAGCAGGAGTAGAGGCCCACCAGATGATGTTCGCGATCGGCATCGTGCTCTTCGCACTCGCCATCCTGCTGTCGGTGGCCCTGCACGAGTGCGGCCACATGTGGGTCGCCCGCGCGACCGGGATGAAGGTGCGCCGCTACTTCGTCGGCTTCGGGCCCACGCTGTGGTCCACCCGTCGCCCCAACCGGCTGGGCTCCACCGAGTACGGCGTCAAGGCGGTCCCGCTGGGCGGCTTCTGCGACATCGCCGGCATGACCTCGGTCGAGGAGCTCGACCCCGAGGATCGCCCGTATGCGATGTACCGGCAGAAGACGTGGAAACGCGTCGCGGTGCTCGCGGCCGGGCCGGGGATGAACTTCGTCATCGGCCTGGTGCTGATCTACGCGATCGCCGTCGTCTGGGGGCTGCCCAACCTGCATCAGCCCACCAACGCGATGGTGGGGCAGACTGCCTGCGTCAAAGACGAAGTGACACAGGGCAACCTGGGGGAGTGTGTGACGGCCAGTCCGGCCGCGGCGGCCGGCATCCAGGCCGGTGACGTCATCGTCGCCGTCGGTGGCACCCCGGTGGCCAACTTCGACGAGATGTCCACCGCCGTCCGGAAACTCAACGGTCCGACCCAACTCACCGTGCAACGCGACGAGAACGGGCAGACTCGCGAGTTCGTCACCACCGTCGACGTCACGCCGAGCCAGCGGTTCGTGGCCAAGGACGGCGCGGACCCGACGCCCACCCAGGTCGGCACCATCGGCGTCGCGGCGGCCAGCTTCGGTCCCACGCAGTACAACCCGCTCTCCGCGGTACCGGCGACATTCGCGTTCACCGGGGACCTGGCCGTCGAGCTGGGCAAGTCGCTGGCCAAGATCCCGACCAAGGTCGGGGCGCTCGTGCAGTCCATCGGCGGTGGGGAACGGGACCCGGAAACCCCGATCAGCGTCGTGGGAGCCAGCATCATCGGTGGCGACACCGTCGAGGCGGGGCTGTGGGTGGCGTTCTGGTTCTTCCTCGCTCAGCTGAACTTCGTGCTCGGCGCGGTCAACCTGGTGCCGCTGCTGCCGTTCGACGGTGGCCACATCGCGATCGCACTGTATGAAAAGGTGCGCAATCTGTTCCGGTCCGCGCGCGGCAAAGTGGCCGCCGGACCGGTGAACTACCTCAAGCTGATGCCGGCCACCTACGTGGTGCTGGTGTTGGTGGTCGGCTACATGCTGCTGACCGTGACCGCCGACCTGGTCAACCCGATCAGGTTGTTCCAATAGGAAAGCTCTGATGACCTCCATCGGTTTAGGAATGCCGGCCGCGCCGGCGCCCGTTCTGGCCCCGCGTCGTCCCACCCGTCAGTTGATGGTGCGTGATGTCGGGGTCGGCAGTGACCATCCGATCTCGGTGCAGTCCATGTGCACCACCAAGACCCACGACATCAACGCCACGCTGCAGCAGATCGCCGAGCTGACCGCGTCGGGGTGCGACATCGTCCGGGTGGCGTGCCCTCGGCAGGAAGACGCCGATGCGCTGCCGGCGATCGCGAAGAAGTCGAAGATCCCGGTGATCGCCGACATCCATTTCCAGCCCAAGTACATCTTCGCCGCGATCGACGCGGGGTGTGCTGCGGTGCGGGTGAACCCTGGCAACATCAAGGAATTCGACGGGCGCGTCGCCGAGGTGGCCAAGGCCGCCGGCGATGCCGGCATCCCGATCCGCATCGGCGTCAACGCCGGTTCCCTGGACAAGCGGTTCCTGCAGAAGTACGGCAAGGCGACGCCCGAGGCGCTCGTGGAGTCCGCGCTGTGGGAGGCCTCGCTGTTCGAGGAGCACGGCTTCGGCAACATCAAGATCAGCGTCAAGCACAACGATCCCGTGGTGATGGTCGAGGCCTACCAGCAGCTCGCCGCCCAGTGTGACTATCCGCTGCACCTCGGTGTCACCGAAGCGGGGCCCGCTTTCCAGGGCACGATCAAGTCGGCCGTCGCCTTCGGGGCGCTGCTGTCCCAGGGGATCGGCGACACCATCCGGGTGTCGCTGTCGGCGCCGCCGGTCGAAGAGGTCAAGGTCGGCAATCAGATCCTCGAATCGTTGAACCTGCGGCCCCGTGGACTGGAGATCGTGTCCTGCCCGTCGTGCGGTCGTGCGCAGGTCGACGTCTACACCCTCGCCAACGAGGTCACCGCGGGCCTGGAAGGCATGGACGTTCCGCTGCGTGTCGCGGTGATGGGCTGTGTGGTCAACGGACCGGGCGAAGCACGCGAGGCCGACCTCGGGGTGGCATCCGGCAACGGCAAGGGCCAGATCTTCGTCAAGGGTGAGGTGATCAAGACGGTGCCCGAGGCGCAGATCGTCGAGACGCTCATCGAGGAGGCCATGAGGTTGGCGGCCGACATGGACACGTCGGAAGGTTCCGAGGATGCCAGCGGTTCACCGGTTGTGACCGTAAGCTGAGCGCAAGGTCCCGTTAGGGCTGCACAAGGGTCGTCGCAGAAAGAGTCCAGATGTCGGCTCCTCCGCTTTTTCGCCTCGTTGACGAGCGAAGGGTGTCGGTGGTGCGCGACATCCGGGACATGACCGCCGTCCGGCAGGTTCTCGACGACGATCCGGTGGCCTCGTGCATGGTCGCCTCCCGGGTCGCCGAACACGGCATCGAGCCGGCGGCCATCGGCGGCGAGCTGTGGACGAGGCGGCGTGCCAGCGAATCCCTCTGCTACGCCGGAGCCAATCTGATTCCGCTGCGCGGTGCAGCCGGTGATCTGAATGCGTTCGCGGACAAGGCGATGAGCACGTCGCGGAGGTGTTCGTCGCTGGTCGGGCGCGCGGAACTGGTGCTGCCGATGTGGCAGCGGCTCGAGCCGGTCTGGGGCCCGGCGCGCGACGTCCGAGCCCATCAGCCTCTGATGGCGCTCGCCACCGCCCCGGCCTGTGCAGTCGATCCCGCGGTCCGGCAGGTGCGCATGGACGAACTCGACGCCTACCTGGTCGCGGCGATCGACATGTTCATCGGCGAGGTCGGTATCGATCCCCGCATCGGTGACGGGGGCCGCGGGTACCGCCGTCGGGTCGCCGGACTGATCGCGGCGGGCCGGGCATGGGCACGTTTCGACCGGGGGCAGGTCGTCTACAAGGCGGAGGTGGGTTCGCAGTCGCCGGCCGTGGGGCAGATCCAGGGCGTGTGGGTGCATCCGGATCTGCGGGGCCGCGGTATCGGAACCGCGGGCACCGCCACCGTCGCGGCGGCCGTCGTGGCGAGCGGGCGCATCGCGAGCCTGTATGTGAACAGCTTCAACACGGTCGCGCGGGCCACCTACGCGCGGATCGGGTTCACCGAAGTCGCGTCTTTCGCCACGGTGCTGCTGGATTGATGCCCGACCAGGACGCGGCGCAGCGGACGATCATCGCCGATGCGATGGTGCGCGCATTGGAGCGCCGCCACGACGTGCTGGACGCGGTGGTGGCGTCCGAGGACTACGACGCCGCGATCGAAGCGCTGGAGGAACTGCTCGACACGAGTGCCGAGGCGGCCGAGGCCGTGCTGCGGTTGTCCTTCGACCGGCTGACCCGCGTGTCGCGGCGCCGGATCGCCGCGGAGCTGGACAGCCTGACGAGTCAGGTCTCGGAGAGCCCGGTCGAGCACGCGCCGGGGTCGGCCCGCCGGCTGCGGCTGCGGCCGTTCCGCGCGGACCTCGACGCCGACATCTTCGCCGCCCGCACCGGTGACGTCCGCGCTGCCGGCGACGGCACGGACTCGCCGCCGCGCGAGCTGGCCGACGAGATCCGCGACGCCGTGGCCCGGGTCGCGGCCGAGGAAGCGGCGTGGCTGGTCGCCGAGGTCGGCGGTGGCAAGGCCGGCACGGTCAAGGTCGGCATGGTGTTCGGTGAGCTGTGCGGCGGTGAGGTGGACGTGCGGATCTGGATTCACCCCGACCACCGCAAGCAGGGCTACGGCACGGCGGCGCTGCGGACCTCGCGTTCGGAGATGGCCGCGTATTTTCCCGCCGCGCCGCTCGTCGTGCGGGCTCCCGCCGCGGGCGCGTAATCCCCGCGCCGAATTCGACGAAATGGTCGATCTCTCTCGAACTTGTGCGCCCGAACGTCGGTTTGGGCGGTGATCCCGCGGTGCGCCTGCAGCGATATCGGATCGTGACTTCTTAACATCAGTCCCAATGGTCACAACAGTCTCTTCCGCATCAATCACATCGCGTGTGGCGGCCGTCGTCACGGTCCTGACGGTGGTGCTGGCGTTGAGCGCATGCACACCGCGACCCGACGGCCCCGAACCCACCGCCGAAGCGTTCTTCGCGGCGCTGGCCACCGGCGATACCAGCGCCGCGGCCGCGCTGGCCGACCATCCCGACGCGGCCCGCGAAGCGCTCAACGAAGCGTGGGCAGGTCTGCAGGCCAAGGCTCTCGACGCCCAGATTCTGAGCGCCAAGTACGCCGAGGACACCGGCAGCATCACCTACCGCTACACCTGGCATCTGCCCAAGGACCGGAGCTGGACCTACGACGGGCAGCTCAACATGATCCGCGAGGAGGGCCGCTGGCAAGTACGCTGGTCGGCCACCGGCCTGCATCCGCGCCTCGGCGAGAACCAGACGCTGGCGCTGCGCGCCGAGGCTCCGCCGCGGGCATCGGTCAACGAGCGCAGCGGCACCACCGTGCTGGTGCCCGGCTTCCGCTACGGCTTCGCGCTGGACGCCAAAGCCGCCGGCGAGCAGCTGATGCCGACCGCACGGGCAGTCGCCGACGCACTGCGCCGCTTCGACAACACCCTCGATCCCCAGCGCCTCGCCGAGCAGGCCAGCTCGACGGCCGGGCCGCTCAACCTGATGACACTGCGCCAGGCCGACCGCGACGCCGTCGCCGGCGCGATCGGCGCGCTACCCGGAGTGGTGATCACTCCCCAGCCCGAGATGGTGCCCACCGACGAGCATTTCGCGCCGGCCCTGGTCAACGAGGTGAAGAAGACCGTCTCCGACGAACTCGACGGCGCGCCGGGGTGGCGCGTCGTCACGGTCAACCAGAACGGCGTGGACGTCGACGTGCTCAACGAAGTGGCGGGTACACCCGCCCCGTCGATCACCATCAGCCTGGACCGGTCGGTGCAGAACGCGGCGCAGAACGCCGTGGACGTCACCGGCAAACAGGCCATGATCGTGGTCATCAAGCCGTCGACGGGCGAGATCCTCGCCGTGGCCCAGAACAGCGCCGCCGATCAGGAGGGCCCGCTCGCCACGATGGGTCTCTACCCGCCGGGATCGACGTTCAAGATCGTCACCGCGGGCGCCGCGATCGAGCGCGACATGGCCACTCCGAACACGCTGCTCGGATGCCCGGGCCACCTCGACATCGGACATCGCACGGTGCCCAACTACGGCGGATTCGACCTGGGCACCGTCCCGATGTCGCGGGCGTTCGCCAGCTCCTGCAACACGACGTTCGCCGAACTGGCCAGCCGCATGCCGCCGCGTGGGCTCACCCAGGCCGCGTCCCAGTACGGCATCGGGCCGGACTACAAGATCGCCGGATTGTCCACCGTCAGCGGCTCGGTGCCGCCCACGGTCAATCTCACCGAGCGCACCGAGGACGGCTTCGGCCAGGGCAAGGTCCTTGTCAGTCCGTTCGGCATGGCGCTGGCCGCCGCGACCGTCGCGGCCGGTCACACCCCGGTGCCGCAGCTGATCGAAGGGCGCGAAACCGAGATCAGCGGCGACCGGCAGCCGATTCCGTCCGACGTGGTCGACAACCTGCGGCCGATGATGCGACTGGTCGTCACCAACGGAACCGCCAAGGACCTACAGGGCGCGGGCGATGTACGGGGCAAGACCGGGGAAGCCGAGTTCGCCGGCGGCTCGCATTCCTGGTTCACCGGGTACCGCGGCGACATGGCGTTCTCGGCGCTGATCGTCGGCGGCGGGAGCTCGGAGTACGCGGTACGCATGCTCAAGGGCATGCTGGACTCTCTGCCGCCCGACTACCAGGCCTGACGGGCGGCGGCCCGGCGGTACGGTGGAACCGTCATGACCGATATCGAGATGCGGATCTCCGATGCCGACCGCAACGGCACTCTGCGCCGCCTGCACAACGCCGTCGCGCTCGGCCTGATCGACATCGCCGAGTTCGAGGAGCGCTCGGCGATGGTGTCGCAGGCGCGGCTGCCGTCCGACCTCGACGCCCTCGTCGGTGATCTGCCCGGCCCCGGCGCGATCGTGGCCTCGGCCGCCGACCGCGTGGAGCTGCGCGGGGTGTTCGGCTCGCTCAAGCGGCAGGGCGAATGGGTGGTGCCGACCCGGCTGGCGCTGTACCGCCGCATGGGCTCGGTGGAGCTCGACCTCACCAGGGCGCGGTTCGCCGGACCGATCGTGATCATCGAACTCGACATGAAGTTCGGCGGTCTGGAGCTGCGGCTGCCCGACGGCGCGAGTGCCTCCATCGACGACGTCGAGGTCAACGTCGGCAGTGCGACCGATCACCGCAAAGAAGCGCCGGCGGAAGGCAATCCGCATGTCGTGCTGACCGGCAAGGTGGTGTGCGGGTCGGTCGACATCCGCGGCCCGCAGAAATCGTGGCGGGTCGGTTTGCCCCGGCGTGGCCAC
Source organism: Mycobacterium sp. PSTR-4-N (assembly GCF_022348085.1). Lineage (GTDB taxonomy): Bacteria > Actinomycetota > Actinomycetes > Mycobacteriales > Mycobacteriaceae > Mycobacterium. The sequence goes on from NZ_JAKRFN010000004.1 coordinate 309,927, forward strand.
TGATCAGCTGACCGCTGCACCGTCGAGGGCCAGCCCGGCGACTACCATCGACCTCATGTCTGTCCGGACCGCCCTGCGCCCCGGCACCGTCTCTCCGACGCTGCCGGTGCCCCCGTCGATTCCCCGCCCCGAGTACGCGTGGAAGCCGACCGCGCAGGAGGGCAGCGAACCATGGGTGCAGACGCCCGAGGTGATCGAGAAGATGCGGGTGGCCGGCCGGATCGCCGCCGGTGCGCTCGCCGCCGCCGGTGAGGCTGTCGCACCGGGGGTGACCACCGACCAGCTGGACCGGATCGCTCACGAGTACATGATCGACCACGGCGCGTACCCGTCGACGCTGGGTTACAAGGGCTACCCGAAGTCGTGCTGCACCTCGGTCAACGAGGTCATCTGCCACGGCATCCCGGATTCGACGGTGCTCGAGGACGGCGACATCGTCAACATCGACGTGACCGCCTACATCGACGGCGTGCACGGTGACACCAACGCGACGTTCCTGGCCGGCAACGTGTCCGAGGAGCACCGGTTGCTGGTCGAGCGCACCCACGAGGCGACCATGCGTGCGATCAAGGCGGTCAAGCCCGGTCGTGCCCTGTCGGTGATCGGGCGGGTCATCGAGGCCTACGCTAATCGGTTCGGCTACAACGTCGTTCGTGACTTCACCGGGCACGGCATCGGAACCACCTTCCACAACGGCCTGGTCGTGCTGCACTACGACCAGCCGTCCGTGCAGACCGTCATCGAGCCGGGTATGACGTTCACCATCGAACCGATGATCAACCTCGGCTCGCTGGACTACGAGATCTGGGACGACGACTGGACCGTCGCGACCACCGACAAGAAGTGGACCGCGCAGTTCGAGCACACGCTGGTGGTCACCGACTCCGGCGCGGAGATCCTCACGCAGGTCTGAGGCGTCGGTAGCCTGATGCCATGACCTGGCGTGCCGGCTTCGCGACTGTGGTCGCGCTGTTGCTGGTGGGTGGCTGCGCGCCGACGGTGACCGGGACGGCGACGTGGCCGGGAGCACGGCTGGACCGGGCGCTGCTCACCGCCGCCGACTTCCCTCCCGGTGTGCACTACGAGCGCATCGACAAGGACCCCGGCGCGGCGGACGGGGCGGGCGGTCCACCACCGATGCTGTCGAAGCCCGAGGGCTGCACCGACGGCTTGACGCGGGACATCGCGGCGACGGCCGAGCGCGGGCCCGGCAGCGCCGCCGAATACGTGGCGGCCTACAACGGGGCGCGCATGGTCATCACGGTGCTGACGTGGCCGCTCGATCTGGCTCGGCTCGCCGCCACCGCCGAGCGCTGCGCGACCTTCGAGACATTTTTCGCTCCCAGCGATCCGGGTATTCCGATGACCACCACCCGCCTGCAGACCGACCGCACCGACGCTCTTGTCTACGAGCAGACGATGCACCTCGCCGGCGCCGACAGCACCGTCTACTTCTCGTTCGAGAACCTTGGTGCCACAGCGGTTTTCGGGATCGCGTTCCCGACGCGCGATCCGTCGATCCCGGCCGAGGGCACGTTGCCGCAGACATTCCTGGACACGGTCGACCGGCAGGCCCAGCGCGCTGCGGCGGCATGACGCATCGGTCAACCGCAGGCAAATCGGCCCGCCGACTCAGGTGTGGACGGTAGCGTGGCGCAATGCCCGCTCCCATGATCACCGTCGACGGCGTCGGGGTGCCCGTCGAGGTCGCCGGTCCCGAGAACGGCTCGGTCGTGGTGTTGCTCGGCGCCGCCCAGAAAGCGCCCGCCGCATACGAAGCCGTGTGCCAGCGGCTGCACACCGCGTCGTTGCGCACGGTGGTCATCGGGCCCGACCCCCGGCTCACGGCGAAGTCGGTGATCGACATCCTGGACAAGCTCGACGTGCGGTGGGCGCTGCTGGTGGGGGACAGGCTCGGGGGTGAACTGGCCTGGGAGCTGGCCGCGACGCGGCTGGACCGCTTCATCGGTCTCGTCGTCATCGACCGCGGTCATCCCCGGGTGCCCGATCTGACGGGCGCCGTGCGTGACGACAGCTGTCCGCCGGTCGAACTCAACACGACCGCATTGGTGAGCACCCCGGCGGCGCGGGCGGTGGCGAAGGCGAGTCAGCGTTTCGTCTACGGGGAGTACCGGATCGTCGATCTCCTGGGCCGCAAGCAGGCCGCCGACTCGACCGCGCAGCTCGCGGCCGAGATCGTGATGCGCACCAGCACCTGGTGACGCCCGCGAGCGCCTGTCACCGTGCGGTGTAGCCCCCGTCCACGGCGATCGTGGTCCCCGTGACATACCGTGCGTCGTCCGAGGCGAGGTAGGCCACGGCGGCCGCCACATCCTCCGGAGTTGCCAAGCGGTGCAACGGGATATCGGCCAACACCTCGGCCTCGGTGGTCTCCCGGCCTGGAATGCGGGCGAGCCAGTCGTCGTAGAGGGGGGTGCGGGTCATCCCGGGCGCGACGTCGTTGACGCGAATTCCACGCGGAGCGAGTTCGACCGCGACCGAGCGCGTCAACGCGTGAATCGCGCCCTTGGACGCCGCGTAGATCCCCATGGTCGGCACGCCGACGGTCGCCAGCCTCGACGTCACGTTGACCATCGCCGCGCCGGACCGCATGACGCGCGCCGCGCTCTGCATCATCGCGATGGTGGAGAAGGTGTTCACCTCGAACACCCGGCGGACGGAGTCCATGGAGCTCGTCGCGAAGTCGCCGGTGTGGTCGAGACCCGCGTTGTTGACGAGCACATCCAATGCGCCGAACGACTCGAGACAGGCGTCCGCGAGCCGGTCGGCGGTCTCGGGGGCGGTGAGATCCGCGGCGACGAAAACGATTCTCTCGCCCAGAGATTCGACGAGCTCGCGGCCACGCCTTCGGTCACGGCCGGTGGCCAGGAGCCGCGCGCCCTCGGCATGCAGCCGCGCTGCGATCGCCGGCCCGATGCCCGATGTCGCTCCGGTGACCACGGCTGCTCGCCCGTCGAACCGGCCCGGCGCCTGCGAGGCCGTCACGGCAGCTTCTTGGCGATCTCCTGCGCCCCCGCGATCACCTGGGCGCCGGCATGCTCGAGGCTCGCCGGGGTCAACCGGTGCGTCAGGAAGCTGATGCTGAGTGCGTAGCGCGACGCACCGCCGTCGGAGGTGGGGATCGCCGCGGCCACGCACGTCAGCTCCTCCGCGGCCTCCTCGCGGTCCACCGCGAACCCCTGCTTGCGGATCTCCTTGATCTCCGCGTCCATCTTCTTCATGGTGGTGATCGTGTGGGGCGTGAGCTCCGGAAGGCCCGTCGAGGCGACGATGTCGCGCCAGACACTGTCGGGCATGGTGGCCAGAAGAGCCTTTCCCAGCGCGGAGGCATGCCAGGGATCGGACTGCCCGACATCGCTGACCTTCTTGACCGCGCGCCGACCCTCGACCACCTCGAGGATGACCACGCTGCGCTCCTTGTGCGCCGCGAAGTTCACGGTCTCGTTGAACTCGTGCATCAACCGCTCCATGGTCGGCAGGACCACCTCGGAGGGCACCTGGCCGGAGAACGCGCGCTGCCCCAGCCGGAACACCTCCCAGCCGAGCCGGTACTGGGTGGCGTTGAATCGCTCGATGTAACCCAGTGCCGCGAGGCTGTTCAGATACCGCAGCACCGTGGCCTCGTTGAGCTCGGTCCGACGCGAAATCTCGGTCAGATTACCGACATTCGCGTCGGCCACCGCGCTGAGCACCCGCGCCGTGCGCTCGACGCCGATCAGGGTCGAGCTCTTCTCCGGACGATCCTCGGTTTTCACCCAGTGAAGGTTACCAGCGCCCAGTGCCGGCACGCCGATGGTGCGTCATGTTGACGGAGCGGTGGGCCTGGGTTAGATTTTCATTCAGCGCATAACAGTTTCACTGAATGAAATAAGGCGCAATAACCGATCCAGGTTCGAGAAGGAGACGCAATGCCCACCGCAGCCGACAGCCGCTCATCGAGGGTCGACGGGGCCGCCATCCTGGCGTCCCAAGGCCTTCTGTCGGCCGATGACTACTCGCTTGCCACGTCGAACAAGTCGTTCGACGACGGCGGCCAGTATCGACTGGAACTCTCTGGTGTAGAACGTCTTTCGACGCTGCAGGTGATGCTGGACGAGGCCGCGAAGCAGGACGTCTTCATCCACCGCGTCATCGCCTTCGGCGGCGGCACCACGCTGCTCACCACCGGTGAACTCGGCGATGTCGCCGCGTTGGCCGCCGAGAACCGCATCGAGCTCATCGCCGTTCCCGGCCCGCGTACCGGGTGGGATCTCGGCCGGCAGGCACTGAGTACCGAGGGGACGGCCGGCGGCCGCCGCGTCCGCGGTCTGGACAACGTGCGCTACTTGCTCGACGACTACCTGCGGATCTTCTCCACCGGCATCCGCGGTGTCCTGGTGTGGGACGAAGGGGTCCTCGACATCCTGAACAAGGCGCGCGACGCCGGACACATCCCGGCCGACGCCAAGTTCAAGATCTCGGTCTACGCCGGACATGCCAACCCGGCCTCGATCCGGATACTCCAGGATCTCGGTGCAGACAGCGTGAATCCGGTGGGTGACCTCAGTCGCCCGATGCTCGCTGCGATCCGCCGCTCTGTCGATGTGCCGCTGGACGTCTGGGCCGAGACGTTCGAATCGTTCGGCGGAATGAATCGGCTGTGGGAGGCCGGTGACATCGCCCGCGTCGCGGGTCCTGTCTACTTCAAGATCGAGCCGGGCGAATCCGAAGCCGTCATGTACAACGGCTGGGTGCGGCCCGAGTTCCACGAGGAACTCATCCGCCACAAGGTGCGCCACGCAGCGATTCTCAACGAGCTCGCCCGCTCGAGCGCTCCGGACGTCGTCGTCTCCCCGCAACCGCGCGCGGCCAGTCCCGCACTCGCCAACTGAGTCGACGAGCAGACACATGGGACACCACGCCGCCGTCATCGGCTCGGGCAACATCGGCACCGACCTGATGTTCAAACTGCGCAGATCGAAGATGCTCGACATCGCCGCGATGGTCGGGATCGACCCGGACAGCGACGGTCTGGCCCGCGCGGCCGCACTCGGGGTGCCGGTGACGGCGGCGGGGGTGGACGGACTGCTGGCGATGCCTGCCTTCGACGACGTCGACGTCGTCTTCGACGCCACCAGCGCCGCAGCTCATCGTCACAACGACGCCGCGCTGAGCGCGACCGGTCGCCTGGTCGTGGACCTGACCCCGGCGGCCATCGGGCCCTTCGTCGTACCAGCTGTCAACATGGCCGACCTGACCGGGCAGCGCAACCTCAACATGGTGACCTGTGGTGGCCAGGCGACGGTCCCGATCGTGGGTGCGCTGTCGTCGGTGACCCGGGTGCACTACGCGGAGATCGTGGCCTCCATCTCGTCTCGCTCGGCGGGCCCCGGCACCCGCGCCAACATCGACGAATTCACGCAAACGACTGCGAGGGCGCTCGAGACGGTGGGCGGCGCGGCCCGCGGCAAGGCGATCATCATCCTCAATCCCGCGGAACCGCCGATGATCATGCGTGACACTGTCAGCGCGTTGGTGTCGGCTGTCGACGAGACGGTGATCGCCAGCGCGGTGGGGGACATGGTCGACGCGGTGGCCCAGTACGTTCCCGGCTACCGGCTGCGTCAGAAGGTGCGGTATTCGCCGGTGCCGCAGCATGATCGGCGCCGACGGCTCATCGACACGGCGGTGGACGTGGCTCAGGTGACGGTGTTCCTCGAGGTGGAGGGTGCTGGGGACTATCTGCCTGCCTATGCGGGCAATCTCGACATCATGACCGCCGCTGCGGTCCGGGTCGCCGAGCAGGCCGTCATGGCGGGGCAGTTCGAAAGTGTTGCACGGTGAACACCGATCGCCCCACCGAGATCTACGTCCAGGACGTGACGTTGCGCGACGGCATGCACGCCGTCGGTCACTCGCTGGGCCTGTCCGACACCCGGCGCATCGCCCGCGCACTGGATCAGGCGGGCGTGGCCGCCATCGAGATCGCGCACGGTGACGGCCTGGCCGGCGGCAGCCTCACCTACGGGGCCGGGGCGCACGAGGACCGCGAGTGGATCGCGGCGGCCGCCAACGTCATCCGCACCGCGCGGCTCACCACGCTGCTCATCCCCGGTATCGGGACGCTTGACGATCTGCGCGCTGCTGTCGACGTCGGCGTCACGTCGGTGCGGATCGCCACCCACTGCACCGAAGCCGACATCGCGCGCCAGCACATCTCGACCGCACGCAGCCTCGGCCTCGACGTGGCGGGTTTCCTGATGATGTCCCACCTCACCGATCCCGATCATCTGGCCGCGCAGGCCAAGATCATGGAGGAGGCCGGCGCACTGTGCGTCTACGTCACCGACTCCGGTGGCCGGCTCACGATGACCGACATGCGCGACCGCGTTCGTGCCTACCGTGATGTGCTCGCGCCCACCACGACGATCGGGGTGCACGCTCATCACAACCTGGCGCTCGGTGTCGCCAATTCCGTTGTCGCAGTGGAAGAAGGAGTGCACCGCGTCGACGCGTCGCTGACCGGTCTGGGCGCCGGTGCCGGGAACTGCCCCCTCGAGGCTTTCGTCGCGGTCGCCGAACTCCACGGCTGGGCGCACGGCTGCGACCTGTTCGCGATGATGGACGCCGCCGAGGATCTGGTCCGGCCGCTGCAGAAGCGCCCCGTGCGGGTCGACCGGGAAACCCTCACCCTTGGGTACGCCGGGGTGTACTCCAGCTTTCTGCTGCATGCCGAGCGCATCGCCGCCGAGGTCGGTGTCGACACACGCGACCTGCTCGTCGAAGCCGGCCGCCGTTCGATGGTGGGCGGCCAAGAAGATCTGCTCATCGACCTCGCGCTGGATCTGAGGGGGTGAACAGTGATCATCCGATGCGTTCGACCGTTTCCGGTTCGGCGCCTGGACACGAAGTGCCCAATTCAGACATCGTGAATCACGAGAGACGGACCATTATGGAGAACATCCCCACCCTGTCGCCACCCCAGCGGCGGCTCGGCCTGCGCCGGCCCGCCAACCCGACCGCCGCCGATCCGGCCGGGAGCCGACGCCTCAACCACGGGCTGAAGAAGAACAGCCTCGGGGTTCCGAGCATCTTCTTCTACATCATCGCCGCCGCATCGCCGCTGACTGTCGTCGTCGCGCTCTATCCGATCATCATCGGCGCGGGCAACGGCATCGGCATGCCCGGTGCGTTCGTGATCGCCGCGGTCGTGCTGATGATCTTCGCCGTCGGTTATGTGGCGATGAGCCGCCACGTCACCAACGCCGGCGCCTTCTACGCCTACGTCACGCTGGGGTTGGGCCGGATCACCGGACTGGGCTCGGCCTCGCTGGCCATCTTCGCCTACAACGCCATTCAAGCCGGCTTGTACGGTGGATTCGGGTACTACGCGAGCGAGTTGCTCAATCCTGTTCTCGGCGTGGCCATTCCGTGGTGGGTGTACGCATTCGTCGGACTGCTCGCGTGTCTCGGCCTGGGAGTCCAAGGGGTGCACTCCGGTGCCAAGGTGCTCGGCGTGTTCATGACCCTCGAGGTCACGATGATCACCGTGCTGAGTGTGTGCAGCCTGTTCGGTGGCAATGAGCCGGTCTCGGAGTTCTCCCTGGAGCCCTTCGCGCCGAGTGCCGTGCTCGGCGGCGCACTCGGGGTGGCGTTGATGTTCGCCCACGCCTCGTTCATCGGTTTCGAGGGATCGGCCATCTACGGCGAGGAGGCACGCGACCCCGCCCGCACGATCCCGCGGGCCACCTATCTGTCGATCGCGTTCATGGGCACCCTCTATGCGATCTCCGGCTGGCTCATCATGAACGCACTGGGTCTGGACAAGGTGGTCTCGATCGCGACCGACACCGGCGGCAACTTCATCTTCGCCGCCAGCGACACCATCATCGGCCACAACATCTCTCTTCTGTTCCAGATCCTCATCGTCACAGCGACATTCGCGGCGATCGTGACCTTCCACAACAACGTCTCGCGATACCTGTTCTCCCTGGGCCGCCAGGGTCTGGTGTGGAAACCGCTGGGCTGGACACTGCCGCGCCGCCAGACGCCGTGGGTCGCCTCGATCGTCCAGAGCGCGATGGTGGGCATCGTCATCGTCGCGTTCGCCGTCGCCGGCCTGGACCCGTTCGCCACCCTGTTCACCTGGGCGACGGGGATCGGCACCATCGGGGTGATCTTCTCCCAGCTGGTCGCCGGGGTCGCGATCTTCGTGTTCTTCCGGAAGTCCGACGTCGACAAGCGCCGGTGGAACACCGTGATCGCGCCGATCCTGGCGGTCATCGGGCTGGCCGCCTTCTTCGTCCTGACGCTCAACAGCCTCGACATCCTGCTGGGTGTGCAGGGCGCGATGGCGGCGGTCATGGTCTCGCTGGTGTTCGTCGCACTCTTCGCGGGGATGGCCTACGGCGCCTACCTGCGGTTCGTCGCACCCGAGCGGTATGAGCTCGTCGGCAAAGCCCTCAATGAACGTCAGTTGGACGAGCCGGCCCCCGAGGCGATGTAGGGGCAAGTTCTTAAAGGTGCGCGCGGCGGCGGATCGTTGGGTACGTTTGTCCTCACCGATACGTACACCTGTTCTTAACGGAAGGCGACCATGGCCACCGCAGCCCGCCGCGCACGTCGTCACGACCCGGACAGAAAGGAGCGCATCGTGGAGTCGGCATTGGCAGTCCTGGCCCGCGACGGTGTCGCCGGTATCACCCACCGCGCCATCGCCGAGGCTGCCGACGTCCCGCTCGGCTCCATCACCTACCACTTCGCGACGCTCGACGACATCGTCAACCAGGCCTTCCAGACCCATGTCGAGAAGCTGGCGACCCGGTTCGAGGATCGGCTGGCCTCCTGCGGGGCCGACGACGATCTCCTCGAGTGCATCGTCTCGGCCGTCACCGACGACCTGGCCGCCAACCCGAACGAGCTCGCCGTCACCTACGAGCTCTACGGCGACGCGGTGCGACGATCCGGCAACAAGCGCATCACCCAGCAGTGGATGGAGCGCGCAGAGGACGCCCTGTCGCAGCACTTCGACCGCGCCACCGCACGACTGCTCGACGTGGTCATCGAAGGCGTGATGGTGCACATGTCCATTGCCGCGCAGCCGATGTCCAAGGACGCGGTGCGTGCATTCCTCACCACGGCCGCCAACGCCGGCGCCGCTGACAACGACAATCCCCTTTCCCCAGAGAAGAATCGGAGTACGACATGACTTTTCACAGCACGATGTTCATCAACGGCGACTGGACTCCGTCGTCGAGCGGCGCGGTCGATCGGGTGCCTGCACCCGCCACCGGTGAGGCGTTCGCCGAGATCGCCCACGGAACCGTCGACGACGTCGATCGCGCGGTGGCCGCCGCCCACGCCGCGTTCGGGGACTGGGCCCGCACGCCTGCCGGTGAACGCGCCCGAGCCTTCCTCAAGCTCGCCGACCGCGTCGAAGAAGACGCCCGCACGCTCGCCGAGATCGAATCGCGCAACGTCGGCAAGCCGATCGGCCTGGCGTTGGAGGAGATGGAGATGATCCCCGATCACCTGCGGTTCTTCGCCGGGGCCGCCCGCACCATGGAGGGCCGTGCGGCGGGGGAGTTCGTGGCGGGTAAGACCAGCATCATCCGGCGGGACCCGCTGGGTGTGGTCGGCTCGGTCGCGCCCTGGAACTACCCGCTGCTGATGGCGATCTGGAAGATCTCCCCGGCGCTGCTGACAGGAAACACCCTGGTGCTCAAGCCTTCTGAGCACACCCCGTTCTCCGTGCTCCGCCTGGCGGAGCTGGCCGCCGACTTGTTCCCGGCCGGCGTGTTCAACGTCGTCACCGGTGACGGCGAGGATGTCGGGGCCCGGCTGGTCGCCCACCCGCTGGTGCGGATGTCATCGCTGACCGGTTCCGTCGACACCGGCCGGGCGCTCATGCGCGCCTCGGCGGACACCAACCTCAAGCGGCTCCACCTCGAGCTCGGCGGCAAGGCGCCGGTGCTGGTGTATCCCGACGCCGACATCCCGCTCACGGTCGCCAAGATCATGGAGGGCGCGTTCTGCAACTCCGGACAGGACTGCATGGCGGCCTCGCGGATCTACGTGCACGACTCGGTACACGACGAACTGGTCTCAGGACTCGAAAAGGCGGTCAAGGCCCTCGATCTCGGCGACATCGCCGATGAGAACACCGCCATGGGACCGGTGATCACCGCCGAACACCGCGACCGCGTCGAGGGATTCGTCGAGCGCGCGAAGCAGACCGGACACACCGAGCTGATCCAGGGCGAGAACCCCGGCACCGGCTTCTACACCGCCCCCACCGTGGTCGTGGGTGCGCGCCAGGACGACGAGATCGTACGTACCGAGGTCTTCGGCCCGGTCACCTCGGTGACCCGGTTCGGCGACAGCGACGACGTCATCGCACTAGCCAACGACACCGAATACGGGCTGGCCGCATCGGTGTTCACCCAGGACATCGGCCGCGCGATGAGCGCTTCCAGCGAGCTGCAGTTCGGCACCGTCTGGGTCAACGATCACCTGCCGGTGACGCCGGAGATGCCGCATGGCGGGTTCAAGCAGTCCGGTAACGGCAAGGACATGTCGGTCTACGCGCTCGAGGAGTACACCGAGATCAAGCACGTGATGATCAATCGCGAGAGCGCCTGACATGGCGGTCAGTGCGATCAACATGTTCCGCTTGCGCCCCGGCGTGACACTGGCCGACTTCGAGCGGTTCTCCGCCGAACTCGACCGCCCGGTCTGTCTCGCCTTCGACGTGGTGCTCTCCTTCGACGTCTACCTCGTCGAGGACGCCGAACCCGACGGCGCCGATGTCATCGAGGTCATGACGGTGACGTCGTGGCCCGGGTGGCAACAGCTTCTCGCCGACGCACCCGAGCTCAAACCCGTGCTGGCGCGGTTCGACGAACTCGTCGAGACGAGCAGCGTCACCACCGTCCTCACTCGACCCGCACAACCGCAGGAGCATTAGATGTCCACCACAACCGATTACGACGCCGTGATCATCGGCGCGGGCCACAACGGACTGGTCACCGCGAACTACCTGGCGCGCGCCGGCAAGCGCGTCCTGGTACTGGAAGCCCGCGAGATCGTCGGCGGCGCCTGCGTCACCGAAGAACTGATCCCGGGCTCGAAATGGTCGTCGTGTGCGTTCATCGCTGGTCTGCTGCGCCCGGAGATCATCGCCGAGCTGGAACTGGCCAAGTACGGTCTGGACCTGTATCAAGGAGATGCGCTGTCGTACAGCCTGTTCCGTGACGGTACGTCCTTCACGATGTGGAAGGAGACCGACCGCACGCTGCGCGAGCTCGAGAAGATCAACAAGAAGGACGCCCAGGCGTTCCTCGACTTCGGGGTGCGGCTACAACGGTTCGCGGGACTGGTCACCCCGTATCTGCTCCAGTCCCCGCCAGAGCGCTCCGAGGTGCTCGCCGCGTTCGAAGCCGCGGGGGAGCAGACGCTGTTCGACGAGTTCACCCTGCTGTCGGTGCGCGACCTGCTGGACCGGTACTTCGAGGACGAACGCCTCAAGAGCATGCTGACGTTCTTCGGGATGGTGTCCATCTTCGGCGGTCCCTCGACACCCGGCACCGCCTACACCTACGGGCACCACTCCTGGGGCGAGTTCAACGGCAATTTCGGGCAATTCGGCCTCGCCCGGGGTGGCATGGGCGCGATCAGCGAGGCTCTCGCGGCGGGGGCACGCGCGCACGGCGCGACGATACGGACCTCCGCCCCGGTCGACACGATCATCGTCGAACGCGGGGTGGCCACCGGGGTGCGGCTGGCCGACGGGTCGACCGTGACGGCTTCGCAGGTGTTCTCCAACGCCGACCCGAAACGCTCGCTGCTGAAGCTTCTCGAACCCGGTGTGCTTCCGTCGCGGTTGGTGCGAGACGTCGAGAACATCGACACCCGCGGGTCCATGGCCCGAATCCACCTGCTGATCGACGAACTGCCGCAGTACCTTCCGTTCCCCGACGCTTCCGAGGGCCCGCAACACCACGGGCATCAGCTGCTCGGTCCCAGCCGGGAAGCCTTCGAGGAGGCCTACGAGGCGCAGCGACGCGGCACGTTCCCGAGCACCTTCGTCATCGAGGCCGTCACCCAGTCGGTCACCGACGATTCACTGGCACCGGCGGGGCTGCACACCATGACACTCGGCATCCAGCAGCTGCCGTCCGAACTCACCGGCACCACGTGGGCCGCGGAGAAGGAGAAGTGGGCCGACCTGGTGCTCGAGGATCTGTTCACCTATGCGCCGAACCTTCGCGACCACATCCTCGATCGGGTCATCATCACCCCCGACGACCTCGACAACGAGTACCTGATCACCGACGGCAACATCTTCCACGGGTCGATGATGCTGGATCAGCTGTTCGGTGCGCGTCCGTTGCCTGAGCTCGCGAATTACCGGACGCCGGTGCGAAATTACTACCTATGCGGCTCGGGCACGCACCCGGGCGGCGGGGTGATGGGCGCCAACGGCCACAACGCGGCCAAGGTGGCGCTCGCCGACGCCGCTGGTGTCCCGATCGCCACGGGCCGGGCCCCGGTCGGCGGAGCCCGGGTGCCCTGGCAGCAACGGATGGTGGGCACGCTGATGTCCACGCGGCCGGGCCGCTGGGTGGGATACCGGGCCGCGCGTCAACCCGCGCTGCGCAAGATCACCGCGTACGCCGCACGCGTCCGATGACTCTGCGCAGCGCCAAATGGTTCGCCGGCCAGAACGTCCCGGGCTTCGTCCACCGGTCGGCGATGCGCGCATCGGGATTCTCCCGGATGGCGTTCGAAGGCAGGCCGATCGTCGGGATCTGCAATTCGTGGTCTGAAGTCGTCAACTGCAACATGCACTTTCGCGGTCTCGCCGATTCGGTCCGGCGCGGGGTGCTCGCCGCCGGCGGCTTCCCTCTCGAGTTCCCGACGATGTCACTCGGCGAGCAGCTGATGAAGCCGACCACGATGCTGTTCCGCAACCTGATGGCGATGGACGTCGAAGAATCGATCCGGGCCTATCCCTTCGACGCGGTGGTGTTGCTGGGCGGATGCGACAAAACCGTGCCCGCTCAGCTGATGGGTGCGGCGAGCGCTGACGTGCCGGCCATCGCGCTGACCGGCGGGCCCGCCGCGCCCGCAGTGTTCGAGGGCAGGCAGCTCGGCGTGGGAACCGACCTGTGGGAGTACATCGACGACGTCCGGGCGGGACGGATGTCGATGACCGACTACGAGCGGTTGGAGGCGGCCGCCGGTCCGTCGCGCGGCCACTGCCCGGAGATGGGCACGGCATCGACGATGGCCACCATCGTCGAAGGGCTCGGCATGACCCTGCCGGGCACCGCGGCGGTGCCGGCGATGGACTCGCGGCGGATGCAGGTGGCCGAGGAGGTGGGCGCGCGAGCTGTCGGGCTGGCCACCGAGGGCGTGCGCCCGTCGCATGTCCTCACCGCCGACGCCTTCGACAACGCCATCACGGTGATGTTGGCGGTCGGCGGCTCGACCAACGCGATCGTGCACCTGCTGGCGATCGCCGGGCGGGCCGGGGTGGCGCTGACGCTGGACCGCTTCCACGAATTGTCGGCGCGCACACCCTTGCTGGTGAACGTGCGACCGGCGGGCGAGCACCTCGTGGAACAGGTCTTCCACGCGGGCGGCATCCCGGCGGTGATGAAGTCGCTGGAGTCGTTGTTGCACACCGACGTGTTGACCGTCACCGGCAAGACGGTCGCCGACAACCTGCCCGCCCAGCCGGCCGCCGACACCGCGGTGATCACCTCGCTGGACCGGCCGTTCCAGCCGCCCCAGGGCCTTGCCGTCGTGCGTGGCAACCTCGCCCCGGACGGTGCGGTGATCAAGTGCGCGGCCGCGAGTCCCGAGCTACTCGTCCACCGCGGCCCTGCGGTGGTGTTCGAGACCATGCGGGACATGCTGGCGCGCTTCGACGATCCCGACCTCGAGGTGACCGCGGACTCGGTGCTGGTGCTGCGCAATGCAGGGCCGCGCGGCGGTCCGGGCATGCCCGAATGGGGTCAGCTGCCGATCCCGAGCAAATTGCTCCGCCAAGGTGTCACGGACATGGTGCGGATCTCCGACGCCCGGATGAGTGGAACCGCGTACGGCACCTGCGTGTTGCACGTCAGCCCGGAGTCGGCGGCCGGCGGTCCGCTGGGGCTGGTCCGCGACGGCGACATCATCACTCTCGACGCGCACGCTGGTCTGCTGAACGTCGAGCTGACCGACGCGGAGCTCGCCGAGCGTCGCGCCGGCCTGGACTCGACGCCGCCGGTTCGGCATCGGCGCGGTTACGCGGCGATGTACGTCGACCGGGTGCTACAAGCCGACCGCGGCTGCGATTTCGACTTCCTGGTGGGCCGCTCCGTCGATCCAGACGCCGAGCCGGACGCCGTCTTCGACGGTTGGGTGGGCGGCTGGTGACGCGCACCGGCGGCTAGCGCTCCGCCTCGTCCGGCGTCCACGCCTGTGGTAGGCCGGGCTGACCCGGGAACAGGAAGTCGACGAAAGCTGCTGCGGTGGGCTGGGGTTCGTGATTGGCCAGCCCCGGCCGCTCGTTGGCCTCGATGAACACGTAGTCCGGCCGGGTCACGTCGGGTACGAGCAGATCGATGCCGGTGACGGGGATGCCGATCGCCTCGGCCGCCGCGACGGCGACCCGGCACAGTTCCGGGTGCACGGTCGCGGTCACGTCGTGGATGGTGCCGCCCTGGTGCAGGTTCGCGGTGCGCCGCACCCGCAGCCGCTCACCTTCGGCCAGTACGTCGTCGAAGGAGTATCCGGCCTCCCGGACCGTGGTCTCGGTGACGACGTCCATCGGAATCCGGGACTCGCCGCCGGTGGCGGCAGCGCGCCTACGGCTCTGCGTCTCGATCAGTTCGCGGATGGTGTGCTTGCCGGTGCCCGTCACCTCGGCCGGCAGCCTCAGCGCCGCCGCGACGACCTTCTTGTCGATGACGACCAGCCGCAGATCGTCACCCTCGGCGCGCTGTTCGATCAGCACCTCGGGATGCTGCTCGCGCGCCCGGGCCAGCGCGGCGTCCAGTTCCTCGTCCCCGTCGACCCCCACGGTGATGCCCTTGCCCTGCTCGCCGCGCGTCGGCTTCACCACCACATCGCCGACCTCGGAAAGGAATTCGTGGTCGGCGGCGTCGAACGTCGCGAGGCGGCCCTTCGGCACGGCGATCCCGGCGTCCGACACGATCCTTCTGGTCAGTCGCTTGTCGTCGCAGCGGCTCATCGCCACCGCAGAGGTGTACTCCGACAACGACTCCCGGGTGACGACGCTGCGCCCGCCGTGCGACAGTCGCATCTCACCGGCCTCGGCATCGAGCACCTCGACCCAGATGCCGCGGCGCATCGCCTCGTCGGCGATGATGCGGGCATACGGGTTCAGGTCGTCGACCGTCTCCGGCGGATGGGTGAACAACGGCTCGTTGATGGCGTTCTTGCGTTTGACCGCCATCACCGGGACCCGGCTGAAGCCGAGCTTCTCGTACAGCGCGATCGCGGCGTTGTTGTCGTGGGTGACCGACAAGTCCATGTAGGCCCGCCCGCGATCGCGGTACAGCGAGGCGAGCGCGCGGGTGAGTGCCGCGCCGACGCCGGGGAGCGTTGCCGCCGGGTCGACCGCCAAGGTCCACAGGCTGGACCCGTCCTCGGGGTCGGCGAACAAGACAGCGTGGTCGACGCCGGTGACGGTGCCCAGCACGCTGCCGTCTTCGTCGCTGACCGCGACCAGGTAGTCGACCGACTCCTGGTCTTGATGGTTGGCCCAGATGACGTCGGTGGGGGCGGGCACCATGCCGCATCGCACGTACACCCGGTTGATCTCGTCGGCGTCGTCGCGGCTCTCCAACGTCCGCACGCGGAAACCGGTGGGCGCAGGCGCGTCGTCCTCCGCGTCGGAGAAACGCAGACGGTAGGTGTGGCTGGGATCGATGAACAATTCCGCAGGTGCTTTCGATACCAGCACGTGAGGTTCTCGCGCATAGATGCAGATGTCCCGCCGGCCGTGCGCCTCCGCCCGCAGGACGTCCGCCAGCCGGGCGGGATCGCTGAACGTCTGCCCGAAGATGAGTCGGCCCCAACCCAGTTCCAGCACCACGTCGTCGGCCATCGCGTCGACCATGTCGGGCGGCGACGCTTCGTGTAGCGCGAGCGTGATGGCCTCGGAATGCTCCCCGGCCGGATCCGCCTTGTCGACGCTGGTCATGCGGCCGGCCCGTTGATCCCGTGCTTCTGCAGCCATAGTTCGAGAAGGGAGATCTGCCACAGTTCGTTGCCGCGCAGCGGGGTCAGTCTGCCGTTGGGGTCGGCCAGGAGACGTTCGACCGCCTCGGGCCGGAACAGGCCACGCTCCTTGGCTGCGGGTGCGTAGAGCGCATCGCGCACCAGATCCAGGTAGGGACCCTCCAGGTGAGTCAGCGCCGGCACCGGGAAGTAACCCTTCGGGCGGTCGATGACCTCGGACGGAATGACTTGGCGGGCAGCCTGTTTCAGGACGCCCTTACCCTCGTGGGCGGTCTTGAGCTGTGGCGGACAGGTGGCGGCCAGCTCCACCAGGTCGTGGTCGAGGAAGGGCACCCGGCCTTCCAACCCCCAGGCCATCGTCATGTTGTCGACCCGCTTGACCGGGTCGTCGACCAGCATCACGGTGGTGTCCAGACGCAGCGCGCGGTCCACACCCGTCGCGGCGCCGGCGCGCGCGAAGTGCTCGGTGACGAATTGCTCGCTCGGGTCGCCGTCGGCGAGGTAGGCCGCGGACACCAGCTCTGCGTAGCCGGCGCGGTCCCGATCGAAGAACGCGCCGCGGTAGCTCGCCACCGAGCCCTCCAGTGAGGCGGCGGCAGGTTCCCCCATCGGCGGATACCAGTGGTAGCCGGCGAAGACCTCGTCGGCGCCCTGCCCGGACTGCACCACCTTCACGTGCTTGGCCACTTCCTGACTGAGCAGGTAGAACGCCACGCAGTCGTGGCTGACCATCGGTTCGCTCATCGCGCCGATCGCGCCGTCGAGTGCGGGCAGCATACGGGCGGTGTCGATGCGGATCTGGTGGTGGTCGGTGCCGAAGCGCTGGGCGATGATGTCGCTGTACTTGAACTCGTCGCCGGCGACGCCGTTGACCGATTCGAAACCGATCGAGAACGTCGCGAGGCCCTGCTGACCGGCTTCGGCGAGCAGGCCCACGATGAGGCTGGAGTCCACGCCGCCGGAGAGCAGGCAGCCGACGGGCACGTCGGCGACCAGTCGACGCTTGACCGCGGCCCGCAGCGACTCGAGAACCGCGTCCTCCCAGTCCTTCTCGGACCAATCGGCGCGATCGTCGCGGCGGCTGAAGTCGGGTTCCCAGTACGTGGTGGTGGTGCGGGTGCCGTCCGGTTCGATCGCCATCAGCGTGGCCGGCGGGAGTTTGGTGACCCCGCGCAGGATGGTGCGGGGCGAGGGCACCACCGAGTGGAACGTCATGTAGTGGTGCAGCGCGATCGGATCGATGCGGGTGTCGACATCGCCGCCGGCCAGCAGCGCGGGCAGTGAGGAGGCGAACCGGATCCGGTGGGCCGTCTCCGACAGATAGAGGGGTTTGATCCCGAGCCGGTCGCGGCCCAGCAGCACCCGCCCGCTGTCGCGTTCGGCGATCGCGAACGCGAACATGCCCTTGAGGCGGTCGACGAACCGGTCTCCCCAGTGGTGATAGGCCTTGATCAGCACCTCGGTGTCGCTGTGGGAGTAGAACCGGTATCCGTGGCCGGCCAGTTCGTCGCGCAGGCTCTCGTAGTTGTAGATGCAGCCGTTCCAGGCGATCGACAGCCCGAGCTCGCTGTCGACCATCGGCTGCGCGCCCGCCTCGGTGAGGTCGATGATCTTCAGTCGGCGATGACCGAGCGCGACCCGGCCCTGCGCCCAGACGCCTGCGGCGTCGGGACCTCGCGGGACCATGACCTCGGCCATCGCGGTGACAGCGCGGACATCTGGGTTGGTTCCGTCGAGGCGTACCTCGCCGGTGGCTCCACACACGTGTTCGACCCTACTCCGTGTCGGCGTTCCTCGTTCAGGCGATGCGGCCACGCTCCGGCGCGCGGCGATGTGAGGGTTTACCCGCGCGTCAGCGGGTCAAACGCCGTTCACCGATCAAGATCGAGATCCGCGTCACAGAGAGCGCCGGGTTCAGGAGACGCCTTCGAGCTGGCCACCCGTCTCGTCGATCTGCCGGACCGGCCCGGTGAACCAGTTCTTCACCGAGGCGTGCCAGTAGATGAAGAGCAGCAGGAGGACGCCGCCGACGAGGATCGGCGTGTAGTTGACGAACTTCCACTCGAAGCTGCCGCCCCACGGCACACCGCCGATCGAGGTGGGGAACATCGCGATGATCGAGGTGACGATGATCTCGATCAGCGCCAACGGCGCCATCCAGCGGTGGTGACCGCGCAGGTTCCAGGACCCGACCTCGAACGCGTCGCCCATCTTCCAGCGGTAGTAGATGGGCACCGCGAAGCACAGGTACAGGCCGACGACGCCGATCGACACCACCGCGTAGAAGGCGATGGGGGCGGGCGCGCCGTTGACGTCGACCGGGACCAGGGCGGGCAGTGTGATGACCGCAGCCAGCACCGCGGTGACGAGTACCGCGTTGGCGGGCACCCGCTTGGCGTTGATCTTGGCCCACAGCTGATGGCCGGGCACCGCGCGATCGCGGCTGAACGCGAAGAGCATGCGGGAGGCGCTGGTCTGGCAGGCGGTGGTGCAGAAGAGCTGTCCCGCACACGAGATGAGCAGGACGATGCCCATCCACTTGGAGTCGAGCGCCTGGGCGAAGATCACCTGCACCAGCCCGCCGCCCGCGGTCACCTCGTCGACGTCCTGCACCGCGAACAGGAAGCTCAGCAGCAGGATCCAGCCGCCGATGGCCGAGTAGAAGATCGACCGCCAGATGCCCTTGGCGGCGGCGTCGGCCGCGCTGTGCGTCTCCTCGGACAGGTGTGCCGACGCGTCGTATCCGGTGATCGTGTATTGCGTGAGGATCGCCGCGATGGGCAGCACGAACAGCAGCCAGCCGATACCCTTGTCGCCGTCGAACATCCCGGTGTTGTTCACCGTCGTGGCGAAGACGTCGGAGAGGCTCGCGTGCCGTTCCGGCAGCAGCCACAGGATCGCGACCACCGCGATCGCGCCGGCCACGTGCCACCACACCGAGATGTTGTTGATGACGGCCAGTAGGTGCGAGGAGAAGATGTTGATCACCGCGACGGCGACGAGGATCACCAGGAACATCACGAACACGCGGGTCAGGCTGTAACCGGCCGCCCAGCTCTCGCTGAACGTCGAGATCGTCAGGTCCAGGAACGTCGCGCTCCCGTAGGCGACCGAGGCGAGGATCGCGATCAGGCCGATCAGATTGAGCCAGCCGGTGTAGAAGCCCGCTTTCGGGCCGCCGAGACGGGCCGCCCACCAGTAGATCCCGCCGGAGGTCGGGAACGCCGACACCAGCTCGGACATGCACAAGCCGATGAGCAGGATGAACACCGCGACCACCGGCCAACCCCACGCGATCGACGCGGGCCCACCGTTGTTCCAGCCCAGCCCGAACGAGGTGAAGCAGCCGGCCAGGATCGAGATGATCGAGAAGGAGATCGCGAAGTTGGAGAAACCGGACCAGGAACGCTGCAGTTCCTGGACGTAGCCGAGCTTGGCGAGATGTCGTTCGTCGTCGCTCAGATATTCATGACCCTCAGGCACTCCAGGACCTCCTGTGTGTGGGAATCGGCGCGGCGGCGGCGCCGAGCATGACAATAGATCGCCATTGGTCTGGTGTCCTACCTTTGAAGGCAGTTTTGTGCGACTGTGTTCGGGCGCGAGAAGCGCGGTGGGACACGAGGGCGCGACGAACGTAAGGACACCGATGGGCACACGAGGCATGCTGTCGCGATCAGAGTTGGACGCGTTGGTCGAGGCGGGGGAGATCGACACCGTGATCGTCGCGTTCTGCGACATGCAGGGCCGGCTGACCGGGAAACGCATCTCGGCGCGGCTGTTCGCCGACGATGTGGCCGAGCACGGCGCCGAGTGCTGCAACTATCTGCTGGCCGTCGACGTCGACAACAACACCGTCGACGGGTATGCCATCTCGAGCTGGGAGACCGGCTACGGCGACATGGTGATGACCCCGGACTTCGACACCTTGCGCGTGATCCCGTGGCAGCCGGGCACGGCGCTGGTCATGGCCGACCTGTCCTGGACCGACGGCCGGCCGGTCACCCAGGCGCCGCGCAGCATCCTCAACCGGCAGATCGACCGCCTCGCCGAGCGCGGCCTGGTGCCCTACGCCGCCACAGAACTCGAGTTCATGGTGTTCGACGACACCTTCCGCGACGCCTGGGCCGCCGGCTACAAGGGCCTCACTCCTGCCACCGACTACAACATCGACTACGCGATGCTCGCGTCGACGCGGATGGAACCGCTGCTGCGCGACATCCGGCTCGGCATGGACGGCGCCGGCATGTACTGCGAGGGCGTCAAAGGGGAGTGCAACCTGGGCCAGCAGGAGATCGGCTTCCGCTACGACCACGCCCGGTCCACCTGCGACAACCACACGATCTACCGCAACGGCGCCAAGGAGATCGCCGACCAGCACGGCAAGAGCCTGACGTTCATGGCCAAGTTCGACGAGCGCGAGGGCAACAGCTGCCACATCCACATCTCGCTGCGCGGCGACGATGGTGGTGCCGTGTTCGCCGACTCCGACGCCGCGGACGGGATGACGCCGCTGTTCCGCAGCTTCATCGCCGGCCAGCTCGCCACGATGCGGGAGCTGAGCCTGTGCTACGCGCCGAACATCAACTCCTACAAGCGCTTCGCCGAAGGCAGCTTCGCGCCGACGGCGATCGCGTGGGGATTCGACAACCGCACCTGCGCGCTGCGCGTGGTCGGCCACGGCGCCGGCATGCGGATGGAGAACAGGGCGCCCGGCGGTGACGTCAACCAGTACCTGGCGGTGTCGGCTCTGATCGCCGGCGGCCTGTACGGCATCGAGAACGAGCTCGAGCTGCCGGATCCGTTGGAGGGCAACGCTTACACCAGCGGCGCCGAACGGCTACCCACGACGCTCGCCGAGGCCGTCGAGCTGTTCGACAACTCGACGATCGCCCGCGAGGCGTTCGGCGACGACGTCGTCGACCACTACCTGAACTATGCGCGCGTCGAGCTGAAGGCCTTCAACGCCGCGGTGACCGATTGGGAAAGGGTGCGCGGCTTTGAACGCCTCTGAGGTCAGGCCGGTCATCGGGCTGACCACGTATCTGCAGCAGGCTCAGACCGGCGTGTGGGATGTCCGGGCGAGCTTTCTGCCCGCCATCTACTTCGAGGGCGTCGGGCTCGCCGGCGGCATCTCGACGCTGCTCCCGCCACAACCGGTCGACGATGCGATCGCCGACCGCATTCTCGACGGCCTGGACGGATTGATCATCACCGGCGGGCGCGACGTCGACCCCGCGGTCTACGGCAGCACCCGGCACCCGGCCACCGACGAGCCGACCGAGGACAGCCGCACCCGCGACGCGTTCGAGCTGGCCCTGCTGCATGCGGCCCTGCGCCGCGGCGTGCCGGTGCTGGGGATCTGCCGCGGGGCCCAGGTGCTCAACGTCGCGCTCGGCGGCTCGCTGCACCAGCACCTGCCCGATGTGCTCGGCCACCCCCGGCACCAGCAGGGCAACGCGGTGTTCTCGACATCGACGATCACCACCGTCCCCGGCACCCAGGTCGCCGCGCTCGTCGGTCCCAGCACGGAAGCGCAGTGCTACCACCACCAGGCCATCGACCGGCTCGGTGACGGCCTGATCGTCAGCGCATCGGACGCCGACGGCGTGATCGAGGCGATCGAGGTGGACCCGCGCCGCCATCCCGACCGGTGGCTGGTCGCGGTGCAGTGGCACCCGGAAGAGCGGCTGGACGATCTGCGCCTGTTCGGGGGCCTGGTCGGCGCCGCCGCAGACCATGCAGCCAAGAAAGCCCAGAAAGTGAGCGTATGAGCCAGACCAGTGACGTGATCAACCCGGCCACCGAGGAGGTGCTGCGCACCGTCACCCACACCGACGAGGCCGGCGTCGACGAGGCGGTGGCCCGGGCCGGCGCGGCGCAGCGGACGTGGGCGAAGCTGCCCCCGGCGGAGCGGGCGGCCGCGCTACGGGCGTTTGCCGCTGTGGTCGACGCCCACGTCGAGGAGTTGGCGCAGCTCGAGGTCGCCAACTCCGGTCATCCCATCGGCAACGCCCGATGGGAGGCAGGGCACGTCCGCGATGTGCTGCAGTACTACTCGGCCAGCCCGGAACGGTTGTCCGGCAAGCAGATTCCCGTCGCCGGTGGACTCGACGTCACGTTCAACGAACCGCTGGGCGTGGTCGGGGTGATCACGCCGTGGAACTTCCCGATGACGATCGCGTCGTGGGGATTCGCCCCAGCCCTCGCGGCCGGGAACGCGGTGCTGGTCAAGCCCGCCGAGTGGACGCCGCTCACCACGATCCGGCTCGGTGAACTCGCGCTGGAGGCGGGGCTGCCCGCGGATCTGTTCCAGGTGCTGCCGGGACGCGGATCGGTGGTGGGGGAGCGCTTCGTCAGCCATCCCGACGTGCGCAAGATCGTGTTCACCGGATCCACCGAGGTCGGTACCCGGGTGATGGCCGGTGCGGCCCGCCAGGTCAAGCGCGTCACGCTGGAACTGGGCGGCAAGAGCGCGAACATCGTGTTCGACGACTGCGACCTCGAGCGCGCGGCGGCGACCGCGCCCTACGGCGTCTTCGACAACTCGGGTCAGGACTGCTGCGCCCGCAGCCGGATCCTGGTCCAGCGCAGTGTGTTCGATCGCTTCATGGAGCTGCTCGAGCCCGCCGTCAAGGGTGTCGTCGTGGGCGATCCCCGTGCCGAGGGCACCGAGATGGGTCCGCTGGTGTCGAAGAAGCACTGGGAGTCGGTGGCCGGTTACGTACCCGACGACGCACCGGTGGCGTTCCGCGGCGACGCCCCGTCGGGCCCCGGATACTGGTTCCCGCCAACGGTTCTCACACCAACACGCGACGACCGCACGGTCACAGAGGAGATCTTTGGCCCCGTCGTGACCGTCCTGCCCTTCGACGACGAGGCCGACGCCATCACCCTCGCCAACGACAGTCCCTACGGGCTGTCCGGGTCGATCTGGACCGAGAATCTGTCGCGGGCACTGCGCGTGTCCCGCGCGGTGGAATCGGGCAACCTGTCGGTCAACTCGCACTCGTCGGTGCGTTACAGCACGCCGTTCGGCGGCTTCAAGCAATCCGGGCTGGGCCGTGAGCTCGGGCCGGACGCCCCCCTGTCGTTCACCGAAACCAAGAACGTCTTTATCGCTGTTCAGGAGGAGCACTGATGGATCTGTCCCAGCGTCTGGCGGGCAAGGTCGCCGTCATCACCGGCGGTGCCAGCGGCATCGGCCTGGCGACGGCCAAACGCATGCAGGCCGAGGGTGCCATCATCGTCATCGGCGATCTCGACGAGGCCACCGGCCGCAGCGTGGCCAACGACATGAACGTGACATTCGTGCAGGTCGACGTGTCCGACCAGGTGGCGGTGGACAAGCTCTTCGACACGGCGTTCGAGGTGCACGGCGGAGTCGACATCGCGTTCAACAACGCCGGCATCAGCCCACCCGAGGACGACCTGATCGAGAACACCGGTATCGATGCCTGGCAGCGGGTGCAGGACATCAACCTCAAGTCGGTGTTCTTCTGTTGCAAAGCCGCACTGCGACACATGGTTCCGGCGCAGAAGGGCTCGATCATCAACACGGCGTCATTCGTCGCGGTGATGGGCTCGGCGACATCGCAGATCTCCTACACCGCGTCCAAGGGCGGGGTGCTGGCGATGTCGCGCGAGCTCGGGGTCCAGTACGCCCGGCAGGGAATCCGGGTCAATGCGCTGTGCCCCGGACCGGTGAACACCCCGCTGCTGCAGGAGCTGTTCGCCAAGGATCCCGAGCGGGCGGCACGCCGTCTCGTGCACGTGCCCGTCGGCCGCTTCGCCGAACCCGAGGAACTGGCCGCGGCGGTGGCGTTCCTCGCCAGTGACGACGCCTCGTTCATCACCGCGTCGTCGTTCCTCGTCGACGGCGGGATCAGCGGCCACTACGTCACCCCGCTGTGATGCCCTAGAGGGCACCCGATGACGGCCGATGCGGACGACTCCGACCCGGGCGCAGCGCTGCTGCGCCCGGTGCGGCCGCTCAACGCGTTCGAGAACACGGTGGAGCGCCTGCTGCAGACGATCCGGCTCGGCGTGCTGGCGCCAGGACAGTCGCTGCCCCCGGAGCGGGAGCTCGCCGCCCGGCTCGGCGTCAGCCGCGACACCGTCCGGGAGGCGATCAAATCCCTGGCCGACGCGGGGTACCTGGTGTCGCGCCGCGGCCGCTACGGCGGCACATTTCTCGCTGACGAGTTGCCGGCGCCGCACACCGAGGACGTAGAACTGCGCCGCGCCGACATCGACGACGCGCTGCGGTTGCGCGAGATCCTCGAAGTCGGCGCGGCACGCATGGCCGCCGAGCGCAGACTGGGCGCGGCCGAGCGAGAGGCGTTGCGCGGCAGGCTGATCGATGTGCGCGGCGCCGATCCCGCCGACTATCGGCGGCTCGACTCACGGCTGCACCTCGCGATCGCCGAGGCGGCCGGAGTGCCGTCGCTGGTGCCGCTGGTGGCGCAGAACCGGATGCGGCTCAACGAACTCCTCGACTGCATCCCGCTACTGGCACGCAACATCGCTCACTCCGACGAGCAGCACGAGGCGATCGTCGCGGCGATCCTCGCCGGTGACGTCGACACCGCCGCGCAGACGATGGCGGCCCATGTCTGGGGATCGGCGGCCCTGCTGCACGGCTTCCTGGACTGAGCCCAGGAGCGCCGAAACCACCTACGGCCAGCGGGGGAGGTGAAACCATCGGCACGGAGGTAGGGCGAGATGGCCGGTGAGACGAACAGTGGCACAGACCGCGACGCCGTGGCGGACGACCGGGCTCTCAAGGCCAGACACCGCGCGCTGTGGGCCTCCGGCGACTATCCCGCCGTCGCCGCGGACATCATCCCCACGCTGGGTGCCGAGCTCGTCGCGGCCTGCGGCGTGGCCGCCGGCGACCGGGTGCTCGACGTCGCCGCCGGCTCCGGCAACGCCGCGATCCCGGCGGCGGCGACAGGCGCCATCGTCACCGCCGGCGACCTGACACCGGAGCTGTTCGAGGAGGGCCGGCGTATCGCGGGCGAGCGCGGCGTGACAGTCGAGTGGGTGGAAGCCGACGCCGAGGCGCTACCGTTCGCCGACGACAGCTTCGACATCGTGATGTCCTGTGTCGGTGCGATGTTCGCGCCCCATCATCAGGCGACTGCCGACGAACTGATTCGTGTGGTGCGCCCCGGCGGCCGGATCGGCCTGATCAATTGGACACCCGAGGGCTTCATCGGGCACCTGTTCGCGACGTTGAAACCGTACGCGCCACCGCCCCCGCCCGGGGCCGGCCCGCCGCCCCTGTGGGGCAGTGAAGACCACGTCCGCGCCCTGTTCGGTGATCGTGTCACCGATCTGTCGATGCGGCGGCGCAGCGTGCGGATGGACCACTGCTCGTCACCGCTGGAGTTCCGGGAGTACTGGAAGCGCAACTACGGCCCGACCATCGCGGCATACCGGAACACCCGCGAGCACCCCGAGCGCGTGGACGCCCTCGACCGCGACTTCCTGGAGTTCCTGACGGCGTGGAATCGCAGTGACGAGGCCGGTCGCACCGCCTACGACGCGGAGTACCTGCTCGTCACCGCGACGAAGCGCTGAGGGCGTGGATGTCGGCCACCGGGGGTGTCCAGGACGCTAGATTGCACGTGTGGAGGATGCCGAACTCGTCGAACGCGCATCGTCGGCGCTGGCCGAGGTCGACACGGCGGGGTGGGCGCAGCGCTTCGATCTGGTGTCCGATCCGCACCGCCTCGAGATCCTGCTGTGCCTGCACCGATCGCCGGGGATCGTCGTCAGCGATCTGGCCGCCGCCCTGAAGCGCTCGGAGAACGCGGTGTCGCAAGCGCTTCGCGTGCTTCGTCAGCAGGGGTGGGTGAGCAACGAGCGCGTCGGGAGATCGGTGCGGTATCGGCTCGACGACGAGACCGTGCACGATCTGCTGCACTGGATCGGGGCCAGGCACGGGTGACGCGCGTGCTGAGCATCGACCAGCCGCCGCTGGCGCCGGGGCCGGTGCTCGGCGGCAAGAACGACGGGCCGGTGCACGCGCGCATCGCGGCCTGGCTGCAGGGGCTGATCGCGTCGGGACGGTTGGTGCCCGGGGACAAGCTGCCGCCGGAGGTGGAGATCGCCACCGCGCTCGGATGTAGTCGGATGACGTTGCGTCAGGCGCTCGGTGCTGTTGAGAGCAAGGGCTTGATCGACCGCCGCCGCGGCCGCTTCGGTGGCAACTTCGTCACCTCGCCGCGCATCGAATTCGACCACGCGAGCCTGCCCGGCTTCACCGAGCAGATGCGCCGCATCGAGGTCGAACCCGGTGCTCTGGTGCTGGGTGTGCACACGGGTCCGCCGCAGCCGGACGTGAGTCGGGCACTGGGACTGCGCCGAACCGATGAGGTCCACCAGATCCTGCGGGCCCGCACGGCCAACGGTGAGCCGATCGTCTACGAGGAGGCCTATCTGCCCGCCGCAGTGTTCCCCGACCTGCCGGGCCACGATCTGGACGGCTCGCTGTACGCGCTGATGCGCCGGTACGGTCACGGGCCGTCGTCGGCCGACGAACGTATCGAGGCGACGTCGGCGACGCCGGAGCAGGCCACGATCCTGGGCGTGGAACCGGCCAGCCCGCTGCTGCTCATCGTGCGAACATCGTTCGCCGACAACGGTGTTGCGGTCGAGTACTCCCGCGATTTCCACCGCTCGGACCGCACCACGATCCGGGTCAGGTCGCGCGCCGATACCACCTGACCTGCTTAGGTCTAGACCTTTGCATCGTCACGTCGTAGAGTGAAGCGATGTCGTCACCGCTGTCCGACGATCACCTGGACTGGCTGCTCGAGCAGCTTCCGGTGCTGGCCGGCCGGGCGCGGACGATCGAAGACCTCTCCGGGGGCCTGACCAATCGCAACGTCAAGATCACCACGGCCGACGGTATCTACGTGGCGCGCTGTGTCGACACCACCGGCAATCTGCTCGACATCGACCGCGACTGCGAGCACGCCAACAGTGTGGCCGCCCACCGCGCCGGGGTAGGCGCACCGGTGCTCGACTACCGGGCCGACCTCGGTGTCCTCCTCCTCGGGTACATCGACGGAAAAACCCTGTGCAACAACGATTTCCAACGCCCCGGCGTCATCGCCAAGGCGGCGCGCGCGGTTCGCGCGCTGCATGAGGGGCCTCGCTTCGTCAACCGGTTCGACATGTTCGAACGGCAGCCGGCCTACCTCGCGATCATCGGAAGGCACGGGTTCGCGATCCCCGCCGGCTACCACGACCACGCCGAGGCGTTCGCTGCTGCGCGGCGGGTCCTCGCCGCCGGCTCGGCCGGGGCGGACACGCTGGTGCCGTGCAACAACGACCTGCTGGCCGGCAACTTCATCGAGTGCGGCGACCGGATCCATCTGATCGACTACGAGTACTCGGGCAACAACGACCCGTGCTTCGAATTGGGCAACATCTGGAGCGAATGCGGGCTGTCTCTCGATCAGCTCGATGAGCTCGTCACCGAGTACTACGGCAGTCCGCGACCGGCGAAGACGGCGCGAGCCCACCTGCAGGGAATCGTCGCCAAGTACGGTTGGACGCTGTGGGGGTGCATTCAAAGTGGCTCCAGTGCAATCGAATTCGACTTCTGGGAGTGGGCGATGGAGCGCTATGAGGCGGCCGTCGCCGAGTTCTGCAGTCCCGGCTATCACGAGCTGCTCGACCAGGTAGCAGCCGACGACCCACGAGGATGACATGACCTCCGCGAAGTCCCTGCCCGCGCGCGCCCGCGCCGTGATCATCGGCGGGGGAGTGATCGGCACCAGCGTGGCCTACCACCTGACGAAGCTGGGCCTGACCGACGTGGTGCTGATCGAACAGGGTCAGCTCTCCAGCGGAACCACCTGGCACGCAGCGGGTTTGGTGGGGCAACTGCGCGCCTCGGAGGGGATGACGCGCCTCGTGCAGTACTCCACGGCGCTGTACGCCGAGCTCGAGGCCGAAACGGGCCTGTCCGCCGGCTACAAGCAGTGCGGAGGCGTGACGGTGGCGCGCACCGATAACCGGATGGAGCAGCTGCGCCGCACCGCAGCCAATGCGGCGGCATTCGATCTCGACTGTCAGCTCCTGTCTCCCGTGGAGGCCGCCGAGCGCTACCCGGTCATGCGGACCGATGACCTGGTCGGTGCGATCTGGCTGCCCGCCGACGGCAAGGCCAATCCCACCGACCTGACCTTCGCGTTGGCCAAGGGAGCGCGGATGCGCGGTGCCCGGATCGTGGAGAAGACCCGGGTGCTCGACGTGACGACCGCCGACGGCGCGGTGACCGGGGTGCGCACCGACGCCGGTGACGTCGAGGCCGAGATCGTCGTCAACTGTGCGGGGCAGTGGGCCAAACAGGTGGCGGCGATGGTCGGCGCCGATGTGCCGCTGCACTCGGCCGAGCACTTCTACGTCGTCTCCGAACCGATCGCGGGGGTGCACCCCGACCTGCCGATCCTGCGT
This sequence comes from Mycobacterium sp. PSTR-4-N, assembly GCF_022348085.1. Classification (GTDB taxonomy): domain Bacteria; phylum Actinomycetota; class Actinomycetes; order Mycobacteriales; family Mycobacteriaceae; genus Mycobacterium. Next base: position 338,655 of record NZ_JAKRFN010000004.1, read on the forward strand.
GACCCGGACGGCTACACGTACTTCAAGGAGGAGGTCGGTGGTCTGGTCATCGGCGGGTTCGAACCCGAGGCCAAACCGTGGGTGTCGCCCGATGCGATCCCGTACCCGTTCGAGTTCCAGCTCCTCGACGAAGACTGGGAGCACTTCGAGATCCTGATGAACAGTGCGCTGCTGCGCATCCCGGCGCTCGAGACCACCGGCATCAAGAAGTTCTACAACGGGCCCGAGAGCTTCACCCCCGACAACCAGTTCATCCTCGGGGAAGCGCCGCAGTGCCGGAACTTCTTCGTCGGAGCCGGCTTCAATTCCGTCGGCATCGCGACCGCGGGCGGCGCCGGTCGCGCACTCGCGGAGTGGATCGTCGAGGGCAGCCCGACCACCGATCTCACCGGCGTCGACATCCGCCGTTTCGCCTCGTTCAACGGCAACAACCGCTGGCTGCACGACCGGGTCGCCGAGGTGCTCGGCATCCACTACGAGATCCCCTGGCCCAACCGGGAGATGACGACGGCCCGCCCGTTCCGGCGATCCCCGGTACACCACCTTCTTGAGGCTGCCGGAGCCAACTTCGGCAGCAAGATGGGCTGGGAGCGGGCCAACTTCTTCGCCCCGGACGGGCAGGCGCCGGTGATCGAATACACCTGGGGCATGCCGAATTGGCTGGCCTGGTCGGCCGCCGAGCAGCGCAGCACCCGCAATGCGGTGACGGTGTTCGACCAGACGTCGTTCTCGAAGTACCTCGTCGTCGGCCGTGACGCAGAGGCTGCGCTGCAGTGGCTGTGCACCGCCGATGTCGGCGTGCCGATCGGCAGGGCCGTCTACACCGGCATGCTCAACGCGCGCGGCACCTACGAGGCCGACGTCACGGTGACCCGCACCGGCGCCGAGGAGTTCCTCGTCGTCAGCGGTGCGGCCAGCACGGAGCGGGACAAGGACCACGTGCGCAGGAACCTGCCCGATACGGTGACCGACGCGCACATCGTCGACGTCACGTCGGCCTACGCGGTCTTCGGTGTCATGGGTCCGCGCTCGCGCGAGCTGCTCGCACAGCTCACCGACGCTGACCTGTCCGACGCCGCGTTCGGCTTCGGGACCAGCCGCATGCTGTCGCTGGGGTATGCGACCGTGCGCGCCACCCGCATCACCTACGTCGGCGAGCTCGGGTGGGAGCTGTACGTGCCGGCGGAGTTCGCCGTCGGCGTCTACGAGGACCTGATGAGGGTCGGCGCCGACGTCGAGGTCGCGCGAGGTGGGTACTACGCCCTCGAGTCGCTCCGTCTGGAAAAGGGATACCGCGCCTTCGGCCGGGAACTGTCGCCCAGCGAGAACCCCGTCGAGGCGGGCTTGCTGTTCGCCTGCAAGCTGGGCACCGACATCGACTTCCTGGGTCGGGCCGCCGTCGAAGAGGCGCGCCGCCGCGGTCCGACGCGCAAACTGGCCGGCTTCCGTGTGGAGTCCGACGAACCGATGCTGTGGGGTGGCGAGCTCATCCTGCGCGACGGGGTGGTCGCCGGGCAGGCCACCTCGGCGGCATGGGGCGAGACGACCGGTGCGTGCGTGGGGCTGGCGTACCTGCGCGCGGCGGACGGGTCCGTCGTCGCTGCCGACTGGGTACGCGCCGGTGACTACGAGATCAGCGTCGGTTCCCGGCGCTACCCGGTCTCGGTGTCGCTGCGGCCGCTGCACGATCCCGCCGGGGACCGCATCCGGGGGTGACCACCTGCCCGTCCGGGCAGGTCGCCGAGCGAAAAAGCCTGCTCATCTGATCAGCTAGACAGATGATCAGATGGGTCATACGCTCGCCGATGTGACTGTCCACTATGAGGCGATGCACATGAGCGACGGCATCGTCAACGCCCCGGTCTCGGTGTTGTTCGGGGTGCTGGCCCTGATCGCCCTCGGCGTCTGTGCGTGGCGGGCCAGGGAAGAACTCGACGAGCGGACCGTACCGCTGGCCGGCCTGGTCGCCGCGTTCATCTTCGCCGTCCAGATGGTCAATTTCCCGATCCTGCCCGGCGTCAGCGGCCATCTCCTCGGGGGCGCGCTGGCAGCCATCCTCGTCGGCCCGTTCACCGGTGCGCTGTGTGTGGCGATCGTGCTCGTGGTGCAGAGCCTGCTGTTCGCCGATGGCGGCGTCACGGCACTGGGTACGAACATCACGAACATGGCGCTGATCGGGGTCGCGGCCGGTTACGGCACCGCGGTGCTGACCTACCGGCTCGTGCGACGGCTGCGCGCGCAGGTCTCGGTACCGCTGGTGGGCGTGGTCGCCTTCGTCGCCGCGGTCGTGGGCACCGTGTGCGCCGCAATGGGCTTCGTGGTGGAGTACGCGCTCGGCGGGGCGGGGTCGTCCTCGCTCAGCACGGTGGCGACGTACATGTTCGGCACCCACGTCCTGATCGGTATCGGGGAGGGCATCATCACCGCCATGACGGTGATGGCCGTGGTGCGCGCCCGGCCGGACCTGGTCTACCTCCTGAGGTCCACTCGCACGCCTGCCACGGTGGCGGCATGAGCGGCGCGCGCGGATGGCGCTTCTGGGCTGCGTTCGCCGTGGCGACACTGCTGATCGCGGGCGGACTGTCCTACCTGGCCAGCTCGAGCCCCGACGGGCTGGATTCGGCCACCCTGCAAGGCTGTGAGGTCGTCGAGACCGCCGACGGGGAACAGCTGCAGGGCGACTGCATCGCCCAGCACGCGGGCGAGCACGGGCTCGCGCACTCGCCGCTGGCCGACTACTCGATCGGTGGACGCGACGGCACCGGCGGTGTCGCCGGTGTCGCCGGTGTCGCGGTGACGGTGCTCATCGCCTCCGGTGCGTTCTGGTTGATCGCGCGGTCGCGCCGGGCCTCGGCGCCCACCGCCGAAGACTGACGTCATGGGGGCCGGTCACGCGCATCCGCTGTACCGCGACGGCGACTCGCCGTTGCATCGGCTTCCCGCCGAGGTGAAGATCGTCGCGCTGGTCGCGTTCGTGCTCGCTGTCGTGGCGACCCCCCGAGAACTGTTCTGGCCCTTCGGGGTCTACGTGCTGATCGTGCTGGTGGTGTGGTGGGTCGCCAGAATCCCGCTGCGCTGGGTGCTGCCCCGGATGCTGATCGAGGCGCCGTTCGTCGTGCTGGCGGTGCTGTTGCCGTTCGCCGAGGGCGGAGAGCAGGTCAACGTCGGCGGACTGTCACTGTCGGTGGCCGGTCTGTATGCGGCGTGGGGGATCGTGATCAAGGGCACGCTCGGCGTCGCCGCATCGTTGACCGTAGCGGCCACCACGACCGCGCGTGAGCTGCCGGTGGCGCTCAGCCGGCTGCGGGTTCCCGCGGTCATCGTGTCGATGCTGACGCTGATGATCCGCTACGTCGACGTGCTCGCCGCCGAGATCCGGCGCATGCGACTGGCCCGGGTGTCGCGCGGTGACTCACCGCGCATGCTGCATCAGATCGGCGCGACCGCCGCCGGGGTCGGGGCGTTGTTCCTGCGTTCCTACGAACGCGGTGAGCGGGTGTATCTGGCGATGCTGTCCCGAGGCTTCGACGGGCGGGTGCCGCCGCTGGCGCTGGGTGCCGGGTGCCCGGCCGCCGCGTCGTCGCGGCAGTGGGTGTTCGCGCTCATGCCCGCCATGGCCGCGGTGGCGGTCGCGACATCGGCATGGGTCATCCGGTGAGCCGGTCTCCGTACACCGCCGCGGTTCACGTCGAGGACCTGCACTACACCTACCCCGACGGGCACGCCGCGTTGTCCGGTGTCGACCTCGATGTCGCCCCCGGGGAGAGGGTTGCACTGCTCGGACCGAACGGGGCCGGCAAGACCACGCTGATGCTGCACCTCAACGGAGTGCTGAGCGCATCGCAGGGACGCGTCGCGATCGGTGGAACGCCGGTGACGCGCAAGACGTTGCGCGAGATCCGGCGTCGTGTGGGGCTGGTGTTCCAGGACCCCGACGACCAGCTGTTCATGCCGACGCTCGCCCAGGACGTCGCCTTCGGCCCGGCGAACTTCGGGCTGCGCGGCGCCGAGCTCGAGGCGCGGGTGGCCGCGGCGCTGGAGGCGGTGTCGATGTCCGAGCTGGCAGCGCGCAGCCCGGCCCACATGTCGGGCGGGCAACGCCGGCGGGCTGCGCTGGCGACCGTTTTGGCCTGTGAGCCAGAAGTTCTGGTGCTCGACGAGCCGTCGGCGAACCTCGACCCGGTGGCACGACGGGAGCTGGCACAGACGCTTGCCCGGTTGCAGGCCACGATGATGATCGTCACGCACGATCTGCCGTATGCCGCGCAGCTGTGCAGCCGCGCGGTGATCATGGACCGAGGCGCGGTGGTGGCCGATGGTCCGATCGCGGACGTGCTCTCCGACACCGCACTCCTTGCCGCCCATCGACTGGAACTGCCCTGGGGCTTCGTCGTCCCGGCTCCCTGACTCGTTGTCGCGCAACGGTATTCGATAACTGGCGCGGGGCCCCACCGCGGCAGGTGTGTGATGTGCTGCATCGACATCTGCCGCGGCCGGCCCCGCACCGCGACCATAACACAGCTGTGCTCATCTGAACAGGTGGACAGATATAGTGGTGGTCGGCCAGCAGCTTCGTGCGTGTTTGGCCGAACGGCCGGCGGGTAAGGGCCGGCGCGCGAACCCAAACCGACGAGAGGATGCACATGGCTGAGTACACGCTGCCCGATCTGGACTACGACTACGGCGCGCTCGAGCCCCATATCTCCGGTGAGATCAACGAGATTCACCACAGCAAGCACCACGCGACCTACGTCAAGGGTGTCAACGACGCAGTCGCCGCACTCGAGGAGGCGCGGGCCGCCGGCGATCACGGCAAGATCTTCCTGCACGAGAAGAACCTCGCGTTCCACCTCGGTGGGCACGTCAATCACACGATCTGGTGGAAGAACCTGTCACCGGAGGGTGGCGACAAGCCGAACGGCGAACTGGCGGCGGCCCTCGACGACCAATTCGGCTCGTTCGATGCGTTCCGCGCCCAGTTCACCGCTGCTGCCAACGGATTACAGGGTTCCGGGTGGGCGGTGCTGGGGTATGACACGCTCGGCGACAAGCTGCTGACGTTCCAGCTGTTCGACCAGCAGGCCAACGTGCCGCTCGGCGTCATCCCGCTACTGCAGGTCGACATGTGGGAGCACGCCTACTACCTGCAGTACCGAAACGTCAAAGCCGACTACGTCAAAGCATTCTGGAACGTCGTCAACTGGGCCGATGTCCAGCGGCGGTTCACCGCCGCGACGACGCAGGCGGCGGGCCTGATGTTCTGACCTCCTGCGCGTCCGCCGCGGCGATCGCGGCGGGCAGGCGGATGGTGAACGACGTTGTACGCGAGTCGGATTCGGCGCTGATCGTGCCGCCGTGTGATTCGACGATGGACGCAGCGATCGACAACCCCAACCCGAAACTTCCGGTCTCCCGGGATCGGGACTTGTCGGCCCGCACGAAGCGGCCGAACAGCTGTGGCAGCAGATCGGCGTCGATGCCGGGTCCGTCGTCGGCCACCGTCATCTCCGCGAACGGCGCGTCGTTTCGGCCGGTCGTGATCGAGGTGCTGACGGTGGTGCCCGGCGGGGTGTGCACCCGGGCGTTGGACAGCAGGTTGGCCAACGCCTGATGCAGCTGGGCGCGATCGGCGCGTACCCACACCGGCTCGTCCGGCACCCCGGTCAGCCAACGGTGCGTCGGCGCCGACACCGCGGCGTCGTTGACCGCATCCACGACGAGCTCCGTCAGGTCGACGTCGGCGACCTGGAGATCGTGACCCTCGTCCAGCCGGGCGAGCAGCAGCAGATCGCTCACCAGATCGCTCATCCGCTGCGCCTCGGATTCGATGCGGGCCAGCGAGTACTCCGTGGTCTCGGGCAAGACTTCGCTGTCTTGCCGGGTGAGCTCGGCGTACCCGTGAATCGCCGCGAGCGGCGTGCGCAGCTCGTGACTGGCATCAGTGATGAACTGTCGCATCCGCCGATTGGATGCCGCGACGTCGCCCAGGGAACGTTCCACGTGATCGAGCAGACGGTTCAGAGTCACCCCCACCATCCCGACCTCGGTCCGCGGATCGGTCTCGGCGGCGGCCACACGCGGAGTGATGGTGTGGTTGTCACCATCGAGTGGCATGTCGGCCACCGCGGCGGCGGTGGCGGCGACCCGGCGCAGCGGCCGCAGCGCCAGCCGCACGACGGCGACCGTGCACACGGCGGTGATCAACACGGCCACGGCCGTCAACCCGGACACCAGCGCGGTCTCGCGCACCATGGCGTCCCACGCCGGAGCACGCGACACCCCCGTCACCACGATCTCGTCGGGGCCCGTCGATCTACCCACCATGCGGTACCAGCCCAGCCCTGGCACCTCCACGGTGCGAGGTCGGGGATCGGCCCACGACCGATTCGTCACCGCCGCGGTGGCCTCGGCCGGTGCGGTTCGCGCGTCACCGTCGCCGAAGTACGCGGAATCCACGACCACGCCGTCGCGCATCAGGACCACGACGTTGCCGGGAGCCTGGCCGATGAGGCGGGTCACCGGTTTCATCGATGCGGGCGGTGGCAGGGCCCCGTCGGGGCCGGGCGTCGCCCGGTATTTCTCCACCGATTGAACGGCGCCCTCGGCGGCCCCGGCCAGCTGTGCGTCGATGATGCCCAGCACCGAGGCGCGCAGGCTGAGTACCGACGCGGTGCCGACCGTCACCAGGACGGCCATCACGACCACACACACTCCGACCGCGAGTTGCCGGAGCAAGGTCCACCGCCGCCAGACGGTCATCACGGCGCGGGCCGCAGCAGATATCCGATACCCCGCACCGTGTGGATCATCGGTTCTCGATCCGCGTCGATCTTCTTGCGTAGATACGAGACATAGAGGTCGACGATGCTGGACCGGCCGCCGAAGTCGTAGTTCCATACCTGCTGCAGGATGTCGCTGCGCGACAACGCTTTCCGCGGATTGCGCATCAGCAGCCGGAGCAGTTCGAACTCGGTGGAGGTCAAGCTCACCGGCTCCCCGGCACGGGTCACCTCCCGGCTGGCGGCGTCGAGAGTGAGGTCGCCGACCACCAGCGTCTCGTCGTCGGGCGGACTGAGATGGGCCGAGCGGCGCACCAGGCCGCGCAGGCGCGCGACGAGTTCCTCCAGCGAGAAGGGCTTGGTCATGTAGTCGTCGCCACCGGCGGTCAGGCCGGTGACGCGGTCGCGCACCGAATCGCGGGCCGTCAGGAACAGCGTCGGGATGTAGGGCCCGCTGCTGCGCAGTCCGGCGAGCACGCTCACCCCGTCCATGTCCGGGAGCATGATGTCGAGCACCAGGAGGTCGGGGGAGTAGGTGTGGTACTTCTCGACCGCCTCCGCCGCGTCGTGAGCCACCTCGATGTCCCACCCCTCGTACTTCAGCGCCATGCGAACCAGGTTCGTCAGGGCACGTTCGTCGTCGACCAGGAGTACGCGGATCGGCGACCCGTCGGCTCGCGACAGGCGCGGCAACGTGCCCAGGATCGCGCGGCGCGGGCCCCTGGCCTCGAACGGCGCAGACGTCATCGCTCCATTGTCGCGGGCATCCGAGCGCAGGTCACCAGGCTTCATAGACACCTCATAACTTCGCCGGCGGCTGCGTCGTCGCCGCCTATGAATCGTCTATGAGTTCAGCGGTGCAGGTGCCAGAACCCGTCACGATGGGCGCACAACGGAGAAAGGACACGCTGACCATGAGCCTCAGCACGCTCGACAGCCGCATCGACAACCAATCCGCGGTAGCCCTGGGGGCGTTTCGGATCCTCGTCGCGCTCTTGTTCGCGATGCACGGACTGGCGAAGCTGTTCGGCTGGCCGCAAGGCGAGCCGGTTCCGCTCGCCGCCTGGCCGGCGTGGTGGGCCGGCGTCCTGGAGGTGGTGCTCGGCAGCCTCATCGCGCTCGGACTGTTCACCCGGGCAGCCGCATTCGTCGCCTCGGGCATGATGGCCGTCGCGTACTTCTGGATGCACTTTCCCGACGGTTTCTGGCCACTCGTCAATGGCGGTGAGACAGCAGTGCTCTATTGCTTCATCTTGCTGCTCTTCGTCGCCACCGGGCCGGGCGCGCTGGCGGTGCAGCAGCGGCGCCATCCATCATCGCCGGAAAACTGAACCGAAGGAACGACTTTCATATCCGACACACATGTTGTGCGTTCGCTATGAAGACCGGGGCGACGGCGCCCCGGTCTTCTAGCGTGGATTCCACAGGGCCGGAAGATACTGGCCGACAACCGATGTGGAGGACGACCGTGAAGAGTGCAGATCCGCACCTGGACCGCTTCGAGCGAGACGCGCTGCCCCTGCTGGACACCCTCTACCGCGCGGCGCGCCGCTACACCGCCACCACCGCCGACGCCGAAGACCTCGTGCAGGAGACGATGCTGAAGGCGTACGCGGCATTCCACCGCTACGAGGACGGCACCAACATCCGCGCCTGGTTGTTGCGGATCCTCACCAACACGTGGATCACCTCGCATCGTCGTGCGCAGAGCCGGCCGGCCGAGCTGCTCTCCGAGGGTGTCACCGACGCTCAGCTCGCCGGGCAGGCCGCCCACTCGTCGACGGGGTTGCCGTCGGCCGAACTCGCGGCACTGACCGCGCTCGGTGACGATGAGGTGCGAGACGCACTCGGCAGGCTCTGTGAAGAACAGCGGATCGCGGTCTACTACGCCGATGTGGAGGGGCTGCCGCACCGCGAAATCGCCGAGATCCTCGACATCCCTGTCGGCACCGTGATGTCGCGGGTGTACCGGGGGCGCAGAGCGCTGCGCCGGCTGCTGGTCGACGTCGCCGCCGATCGTGGCTATCTGCGCGCCGCCTGAGGTACCCCTAGTGCCTTCTCGACGGCGGCCACGGCGGCTCCCCGCACAGTGCCAGCAGCGCGTTCTCGATCACTTCGGGCAGCGCCGGGTGTATCCAGTACTGGCTGCGCGCCACCTCCTGGGCGGGCAGGTCGAACGCCATCGCCTGAATGACCGGCTGGATGATCGAGGACGCCTGGTGGCCCATGATGTGGGCGCCGAGCAGCAGTCCGCTGTCGTCGTCGACGATGAGCTTGGCGAAGCCGGTGGTGTCCTCCATCGCCCAGCCGTAGGCGACGTCGCTGTAGTCCTGCACCTTGGATCGGATGCGGTATCCCGCTGCGCGCGCGCCGTTTTCGGTCAATCCGACACTGGCGATCTGCGGGTCGGTGAACACCGCGGACGGCACGTGGCGATGGTTGGCGGGCATCAAGTTCTCGGTGTCGTCCCAGTCCTGCAGCAGGTTGTGCTTGACCACCCGGGCCTCGTGGTTGGCGACATGCTTGAGTTGGAAGGGCGAGCTGACGTCGCCGAGGGCGAAGACGTTGCGCGCCGTGGTGCGCTGGTACTCGTCGACGGTGACGCGCCCGTCGACGACGTCCACGCCGGCGTGGTGGGCGTCGAGGAGGTCGCCGTTGGGTACTCGGCCGGTGGCCACGAGCAAGATGTCGCCATGCACCGTGGCGCCGTCGTCGAGCGTCAGCGTCACGCCGGAGTCGTCGGACGAGCCACCCACGATGTTGCGGCGGCTGCGGATCTCCCACTTCTTGCCGGCGATGTCGGTGAAGCGTTCGCAGATCGTGTCGTCGCAGTGGGTCAGCATCGTGGTGCCGCGCAGCACGATCGTCACCCGTGACCCCAGTGACGAGAAGATGTGGGCGAATTCGGCTGCGACATAACCGCCCCCGACGATGACGATGTGCTCGGGTAGTTCCGAGATCCGCATGATCGTGTCGCTGGTGTAATGGGCGACCCCACAATCGGCGATCGCCGGCGGGACCGTCGCCCGTGCGCCCGCCGCGATCACCACCTGCTCAGCGGTGAACTCGTCCCCGTCGTCGGTGCGCAGCCGGTAACCGCTCGTGCCTCTCGGTTCGGCGAAACGTGTGTGGCTGCCGAACACCTCGACGTTGGGGGAGGCCCGCCGGTACTGCTCGCCGCTGCTGGCCAACGGATCGATGCGGCCGAACACGCGTGAGACGATGTCGGGCCAGCGCACCGCCTCGACGTGCGCGTCGATGCCGAACGTCGCTGCCTGCCGGACCTGTTCGGCCACCCCGGCGGCGTAGACGAACATCTTGGTGGGGATGCAGCCCACGTTCAGGCACGTGCCGCCGAACAGGCTCTGCTCGCAGATCGCGACCTTCTTGTCGACGTAGCGCTCGTCGATGATGCTGTTGCCGGACCCGGTGCCGATGATCGCGATGTCGAAGTCAGCCATGGAACTCCCCCTCTTCTGAGTGCCAGTCGAGCCAGCGGTCCAACTCGCGATAGGCCGCGCGCCGGGGTTCGGTGACCGACAGGAACACGTCGTGCTTGGCGTCGACGATCGGCACCACACTGGTGCGGTTGCCCACACAGCCGGCCCAGCGGGCGATCTGGGCGACGTCGAGCACCGCGTCCCCGCGTTGGATGAGCTCACTGTCGGCCACCTCGCGCACGCTGCGGTCCGAGCGCAGGATCAGGTTCGGCACTCCGACGTCGAGGCCGCGGTGCAGCTGAGCATGGCCCCGGCGGATCGCCCGGATCCAGCCGAGCGTCACGGGGAACCCGCCGACGGGTTTCCACGTCAGGTCGTAGTCGAAGTCGCCGGCGAAGTCGCGGTGCAGCGTGGCGCCGTAGCCGCCGGCGGTCGGGCGCCGGACCACGGTGCGGGTACGCCACCGACCCAGCGTGCGCAATGCCGCCGTGGTCGGCGGCGAGCGCAGGATCGCCGGACCCTGCAGGTCGAACCAGGGGCTGTTGAGCACCAGCCCCGACACGGGCGCCCGTGTGCTTCGCCGCCGACGGCGATCCAGCCACAGCGTGACCACCAGCCCGCCCGCCGAATGGCCGTAGACAAGCACCTCTGCCGCGGTCTCGGCGCCGATCGTCGCCAGCGCGCGCTCCAGCTCGGTGTCGTAGCGGGCCAGGTCGGTGGTGAAGTGCGGGGTCTGACCCTCGCGGTGTGAGCGCCCGCATTTGTGGAGGTCTATCGCGTACACCGCGACACCTCGGGCAGCCAGATGGTCGGCGAGCTCGGTGTTGAAGAAGTAGTCGGTGAAGCCGTGCACCAGCAGCACCGCGTGCCGAGCCGTCGGATCGGCGGGGCCCCGGCGCACCAGGGTGGCTTCCAGATCGCCTTCCCCGTCGGGGTCGGGCCCCAGCGCGAAGGTCATCTGCCAGTACCCGGACAGAACATCGGGCTGCCATCCGGACACGAGAGCCACCATAGTGGGCGAGGTGGTCGGAGGGTTGCGGCCGCGCGCGGCGGGATAACCTGAACACCGGTAAGCCGTGAGCAACGGGGACGCGACCACGAAGGGCCGATCGAGTTGGTGTCTGAAGCGGAGAAGACCGACGTCCTGCTGGTAGGGGCGGGCATCATGAGCGCGACCCTGTCGGCGCTGCTGCGGCTGGTGGAGCCGAACTGGTCGATGACGCTGGTCGAGCGTCTCGACGGCGCGGCCGCGGAGAGCAGCGACCCGTGGAACAACGCCGGCACGGGCCACTCGGCCCTGTGTGAACTCAATTACACCCCGGCACGTCCGGACGGCAGCATCGACATCGCCAAGGCCGTCAACGTCAACGAGCAGTTCCAGGTGTCGCGGCAGTTCTGGACCTACGCCGTGGAGAACGGCGTACTGCCCGATGTCCGCAGCTTCCTCAATCCGATCCCGCACGTGAGTTTCGTGCAGGGCGAGGACAACGTGAAGTACCTCAAAGCCCGCTACGACGCGCTGGTCACCAACCCGTTGTTCGCGACGATGGAGTTCATCGGCGACCGCGACGAGTTCGTGCGCCGGCTGCCGCTGATGGCCGAGCGGCGCGACTTCTCCGAGCCCGTCGGTCTGAACTGGACCCAGGACGGCACCGACGTCGACTTCGGCTCGCTGTCGCGACAGCTGATCGGGTTCGGCGCCAAGAAGGGGATGTCCACCCTGTTCGGTCACGACGTGACCGACCTCGATCAGGGTTCGGACGGACGGTGGACCGTCAAGGTCGTCAACCGTCGCACCGGTCAGAAGCGGAAGTTCAACGCCGGCTTCGTGTTCGTCGGCGCCGGCGGCGGCGCGCTGCCGCTGCTGCAGAAGGCGGGCATCAAGGAGGCGAAGGGCTTCGGCGGATTCCCGGTCGGCGGCCAGTGGCTGCGCAGCGGCAACCCGGATCTCACCGCGCGCCACCAGGCCAAGGTGTACGGGCTGCCGCCGCTGGGTGCGCCGCCGATGTCGGTGCCCCACCTGGACACCCGGGTGATCAACGGCCGTTCGTGGCTGCTGTTCGGGCCGTTCGCCGGGTGGTCCCCGAAGTTCCTCAAGCAGGGCAAGATCACCGATCTGCCGCTGTCGGTCAAGCCGAACAACCTGGTCTCGATGCTCGGTGTCGGGCTCACCGAGATGGGGCTGCTGCGCTACCTGATCGGCCAGCTGCTGCTCAGCGAATCGGCGCGGGTCGACGCGCTGCGGGAGTTCGCGCCGAGTGCGAGGAATTCGGATTGGGAGCTCGACATCGCCGGGCAGCGCGTGCAGGTGATCCGCAAGGCCAAAGGCAAGGGCGGGGTTCTCGAATTCGGCACCACCGTGCTCTCGGCGGCCGACGGCAGTATCGCCGGTTTGCTCGGTGCCTCACCGGGCGCCTCGACCGCGGTGCCCGCCATGCTCGAGGTGATGTCGCGGTGCTTCGACGACCGCTACCAGGGATGGCTGCCCACCATCAAGGCGATGATCCCCTCGCTGGGGACCAAGCTCTCCACCGAACCGAAGCTGTTCGAAGAGATCTGGGCACGTGGCACCGAGGTGCTCAAGCTCGACAAACCCGCAGGCGCGCTGCCCGACACGGCGCCCGAGGTGTCCTCGGCGGGTACCGGGCACACTCCGACGACGGCGACCGTTTGACGGTGTCGCTCCGATGACCGCGGCGTTGCGCCGCAGCTGGGCCAAGGATCTCGACGCCGCCACGCTCTACGAACTCCTCAAGTTGCGCGTCGAGGTGTTCGTCGTCGAGCAGGCGACGCCCTATCCCGAGCTCGACGGCCGGGACCTGCTCAGCGAGACTCGCCATTTCTGGCTGGAAAATGCTGAAGGACAAGTGATTTCGACGTTGCGTCTGATGGAGGAGCACCCGGCCGGGCACAAGGCGTTCCGCATCGGTCGGGTGTGCACCAAACGCTCCGACCGCGGGCACGGGCACACTGCCCGATTGCTGACCGCGGCGCTGGCCGAGGTCGGCGACTTCCCCTGCCACATCAACGCCCAGACGTATCTGGAGGAGATGTACGGCAGACACGGGTTCGTCCGCGACGGGGATGAATTCCTCGACGACGGGATTCCGCACGTGCCGATGGTCAAGCCGTGACGGGACTGCAGCTCTACCCGTTCAGCGCTCTGGTCGGACACGATCGTCTCAAGCTGGCGCTGGTGCTGTGCGCGGTGCGGCCCGATATCGGTGGTGTGCTGATCCGCGGCGAGAAGGGCACCGCGAAATCGACTGCGGTGCGCGGCCTGGCGCAGGTGCTGACCGAGTCGTTCGCCATCACGGGCAACGACGGCGGGCACCTCGTCGAGCTGCCGATCGGCGCCACCGAGGACCGGGTCGTCGGCTCGCTGGACCTGCAGAAGGTGCTGCGCGACGGTGAACACGCCTTTTCGCCTGGTCTGCTGGCGCGGGCGCACCGCGGCGTGCTCTACGTCGACGAGGTCAACCTGCTGCACGACCACCTCGTCGACGTCCTGCTCGACGCGGCGGCGATGGGCCGGGTGCACGTCGAGCGCGACGGGGTCTCCCACAGCCACGAGGCGCGGTTCGTGCTGATCGGCACCATGAATCCCGAAGAGGGAGAACTGCGTCCGCAATTGCTGGACCGCTTCGGGCTCACCGTGGACGTGGTCGCCTCCCGCGACGTCGATGTCCGCGCCGAGGTGATCCGCCAGCGACTGGCCTACGAGGCCGATCCCGGCGGGTTCGCCGCACGCTACGCCGACGCCGACGCCGAGCTGGCCCGTCACATCGCCGACGCCCGCGCCAGGATCAGCGATGTGGTGTTGCCCGACAGTGAGTTACGGCGCATCGCCGCTCTGTGCGCGGCCTTCGACGTCGACGGGATGCGCGCCGACCTGGTCGTGGCCCGCACCGCGGTCGCCCATGCCGCGTGGCGCGGCGCCGCCGAGGTCGCCGAGCAGGATGTGCGGGTCGCCGCGGAATTGGCGTTGCCCCACCGCCGCCGGCGCGATCCGTTCGACGACCCGGGCCTCGACGAGGGCCGACTGGACGACGCGATGGCCCAGGCGGGCGAGGCGGCCGACACCGGTTTGGATCCCCGACCGGACCCCGACCCGCCGGGTGGCGGCGCACCGTCGGCTGACGGTGCCGACGACGCAGCGCCCCAGGCGGCGTCGCCGCCGCCGACACGGCCCAGCGCCGCACCCTCGGCGGCGTTTCGCACCAAGGCCCTGGTCGTGCCCGGCGTCGGCGACGGAGCGCCCGGCCGCCGTTCGCGGGCACGCAACCGCACGGGCACGGTGGTCGCCGCGACCACCGACACGCAGGCCGGTCACGGGATGCACGTGTTCAGCACGTTGCTCGCAGCCGCCGCCCGGCATGGCGGACGCGGCCGGCTGCGACCGGCCCCCGACGACCTTCGGCGGGCGGTGCGTGAGGGCCGCGAGGGCAACCTGGTGATCTTCGTCGTCGACGCGTCGGGGTCGATGGCCGCGCGAGACCGGATGTCCGCGGTCAGCGGAGCCACGCTGTCGCTGTTGCGTGATGCCTATACGCGTCGAGACAAGGTCGCGGTCATCACGTTCCGCGGTCAGGACGCCCGGGTGCTGTTGCCGCCCACGTCGTCGGTCTACGTCGCCAGTACGCGGTTGGCGGGGTTCGACACCGGCGGGCGGACTCCGTTGGCGCAGGGGCTGCTGGCCGCGCGCGACATGGTGGTCCGGGAACGGACGCGTGACCGGGCACGCCGCAGCCTGGTGGTGGTGCTCACCGACGGCCGGGCCACCGGTGGACCCGATCCGCTGGGCCGCACTGCCGCCGCAGCGGCCCGGCTGGTCGCCGAGGGTGCCTCTGCCGTCGTCGTGGACTGCGAAACGTCCTATGTCCGTTTGGGTTTGGCGCAGGACCTGGCGCGGCGCCTGATGGCGCCCGCGGTGCGGCTGGACCAGTTGCGCGCGGACGCGCTGACCGCCGTGGTCAAGACGCAGGCCGCGGCCTGAGAAGGGAGTGCGATGCCTCAGGGTCAGCCCGTGGCCGTCCCCCGCGACGGCTTGACCACGCGGGCTCGCCGCCATGCTCCGCTGCTCGCGGTGCACACCGGTGCGGGCAAGGGCAAGTCCACCGCGGCCTTCGGGATGGCGCTGCGGGCCTGGAACCAGGGCTTCGACATCGCGGTGTTCCAGTTCGTCAAGAGTGCGAAGTGGAAGGTGGGGGAGGAGACGGCGCTGCGTGAGCTCGGCCGGGCGCACTCCGAACGTGGCGTCGGCGGACCGGTCGAGTGGCACAAGATGGGCTCGGGCTGGTCCTGGTCCCGCAAGGCGGGCACCGAGGACGACCACGCCGCCGCTGCTGCCGAGGGCTGGGCCGAGATCTCCCGCCGGCTCGCCGACGAGCGTCACGACTTCTACGTACTCGACGAGTTCACCTATCCGCTCAAGTGGGGGTGGATCGACGTGGCCGAGGTCGTCGATGTGCTGGCGTCGCGGCCGGGCACCCAGCACGTGGTGATCACCGGTCGTGACGCCCCGGCCGCGTTGATGGACGCCGCCGATCTGGTCACCGAGATGACCAAGGTCAAGCACCCGATGGACGTGGGCCGCAAGGGCCAACGGGGCATCGAGTGGTAGCCCGGGAAACCGGGTCGTGAGCACGCCGGGGATCGTCATCGCCGCGCCGTCTTCGGGCAGCGGGAAGACGACGATCGCGACCGGGCTCATCGGTGCGCTGCGGCGGGCCGGACACGCGGTCGCGCCGTTCAAGGTCGGCCCCGACTTCATCGACCCGGGCTATCACGGGCTGGCGGCGGGCCGGCCGGGCCGCAACCTCGATCCCGTGCTCGTCGGTGACCACCTCATCGGCCCGCTCTACCGTCACGGCAGCGCCGACGCCGACATCGCGGTCGTCGAAGGCGTGATGGGCATGTTCGACGGGCGTATCAGCGACGCCCCGGCCGCCGGGGCCGCCCGCGGCTCCACCGCTCACGTGGCGGGATTGCTCGGGACCCCGGTGATCCTCGTCGTCGACGCCCGCGGTCAGAGCCACAGCGTCGGCGCGCTGGTGCACGGCTTCGCCACCTTCGACAGTTCGGTGCGCCTGGTCGGCGTGATCCTCAACCGCGTGGGGTCGGCCCGCCATGAGGCGGTGCTGCGGCAGGGCTGCGAGCAGGCCGGGATCGCCGTGCTGGGCGCCGTCCCGCGGACCGACGAGCTCGCGGTCCCGTCGCGCCACCTTGGGCTGGTCACCGCGGTCGAACACGGCGGGCGGGCCCGGTCGGCCGTCGACGCGATGGCTGACCTGGTCGCTCGGCACGTCGACCTCGCCGCCGTCGTCTCGGCCGCCCGCAGCGACGTCGGGGGCGACCCATGGACCCCGCACATCGGCGAACCCACCGGGGCGCCCGTGACCGTCGCCCTGGCCGCGGGCCGCGCCTTCACCTTCAACTACGCCGAACACACCGAACTGCTCAGCGCGGCAGGCGCAGACGTCGTCACCTTCGACCCCCTCACCGACCCGCTGCCCGCGCATACCGCGGCCGTCGTCATCCCCGGCGGTTTCCCGGAGGAGTGCGGCCCCGAGCTCTCCGCGAACCGCGCCGTGCGTGAGCAGATCGCCGCGCTGGCCCATTCGGGCGCCCCGATCCAGGCCGAGTGCGCCGGACTGACCTACCTGGCCGACGACCTCGACGGGCATCCCATGTGCGGCGTGATCGGCGGTTCTGCGTCGTTCACGCCGTCACTCACCCTCGGATACCGCGACGCCGTGGCCGTCGCCGACTCCTCGCTTCATCACCTCGGCGATCGGATCGTCGGGCATGAATTCCACCGCACCGCAATGCATTACGGGCCCACGCGGCAGCCGGCCTGGCGGTACCGGGGGCGGGCGGGCGCGATGGTCGACGACGGCGTGGTCCGGGGCGGGGTGCACGCGGGCTATCTGCACACCCATCCGGCGGTCCACCCCGAAGCGATCGCCCGCTTCGTGCGTGCGGCTGCACACTCTAAGCTCGCCGGGTGACCGACAACGCCTATCTGGTGGGCCTGCGCCTGGCCGGCAAGAAGGTCGTCGTGGTGGGCGGCGGCGGGGTCGCCCAGCGCCGCCTGCCCCTCCTGGTGGCCTCCGGCGCCGACGTGCACGTCATCACCACGCAAGCCACCCCCGCGGTCGAAGCGATCGACGGAATCACGCTGACGCTGCGGCCTTTTCGTGACGGGGATCTCGACGGCGCGTGGTATGTGATCGCGGCCACCGATGATCCCGACGTCAATGCCGCCATCGTCGCGGAGGCCGAAAGCCGCCGCGTGTTCTGCGTGCGCGCCGACATCGCAGTGGAGGGCACCGCCGTCACCCCGGCGACGTTCGAGTACGAGGGCCTCTCGGTGGGTGTGCTGGCCGGCGGTGAGCACCGCCGGTCGGCGGCCATCCGCTCGGCGATCCACGAGGCGTTGCAGCAAGGTGTGATCACCGCCGACGCACCCGGTGTGGTCGCCGGCGGGGTGGCACTCGTCGGCGGAGGCCCGGGCGACCCGGAGCTGATCACCGTGCGCGGTCGCCGGTTGCTCGCGCATGCCGACGTCGTGGTGGCCGATCGGCTCGCGCCGCAGGACCTGCTCGCCGAGCTGTCCCCGGACGTCGAGGTCATCGACGCCGCCAAGATCCCGTACGGCCGTGCGATGGCCCAGGACGCGATCAACGACGTCCTCATCGACCGGGCGAAGCAGGGCAAGTTCGTGGTCCGCCTCAAGGGGGGCGACCCGTTCGTGTTCGCGCGCGGCTACGAAGAGGTGATCGCGTGTGCCGATGCCGGCATTCCGGTGACGATCGTGCCCGGTGTGACCAGTGCCATAGCAGTGCCCGCGCTGGCGGGTGTTCCGGTCACGCACCGGGCGATGACGCACGAATTCGTGGTGGTCAGCGGCCATGTGGCGCCGGATCACCCCGAATCGTTAGTGAATTGGGATGCGCTCGCCGCGCTGCACGGCACGATTGTTTTGCTGATGGCCGTCGAACGCATCGAGCTTTTCGCGAAAGTGCTCCTTGAAGGCGGCCGACCTGCGGATACACCGGTGCTTGTGGTGCAGCACGGGACGACGTCGGCGCAGCGGAGTTTGCGGTCGACCCTCGCCGAGGCGCCCGAGCGCATCCGATCGGAGGGGATTCGACCCCCTGCGATC
Source organism: Mycobacterium sp. PSTR-4-N (assembly GCF_022348085.1). Classification (GTDB taxonomy): domain Bacteria; phylum Actinomycetota; class Actinomycetes; order Mycobacteriales; family Mycobacteriaceae; genus Mycobacterium. The sequence goes on from NZ_JAKRFN010000004.1 coordinate 357,041, forward strand.
ATCGTGATCGGTGCTGTGGCGGCCTTCGCGGCTTAAAGAGATATTAAGAGTACTGTAAGGTAACTCGTTATGACGGCTCTCAATGACGCAGAGCGTGCCGCCATCTCTCGGGATGCTGAAGGCAAGGGACAGCGGGGCGCCAATCGGGCCGCGCCGGCCCGGATCAGGGCGGCTGCGGACGGAGCCGCCGGCTCGCGATTCCCCAAGACTCCGGCCTGGATGCCGTCGAGGCGGTTCATCGCCGCCGTCGTCGCCATCGGCGGTATGCAACTGCTCGCCACGATGGACAGCACGGTCGCGATCGTCGCCCTGCCCAAGATCCAGGACGAGCTGAGCCTCTCCGACGCCGGTCGCAGCTGGGTGATCACGGCCTACGTGCTGACCTTCGGCGGCCTGATGCTCCTGGGTGGCCGCCTCGGCGACACCATCGGCCGCAAGCGGACGTTCATCGTGGGCGTGGCGCTGTTCACCATCGCCTCGATCCTCTGCGGTATCGCCTGGGACGAGGCCACGCTGGTGATCGCCCGCCTGCTGCAGGGTGTCGGCGCCGCGATCGCCTCACCGACCGCGCTCGCATTGATCGCCACGACGTTCCCGAAGGGCCCGGCCCGCAACGCCGCGACCGCGGTGTTCGCCGCGATGACCGGTGTCGGCTCGGTGACGGGCCTGGTGGTCGGCGGAGCCCTGACCGAGGTCTCGTGGCGGTTGGCGTTCCTGGTCAACGTGCCGGTGGGGCTGCTGATGATCTACCTGGCCCGCACCACACTGCGCGAAACCAACCGTGAGCGCCTCAAGCTCGACGCCACCGGCGCGCTGCTGGCGACGCTGGGGTGCACCGCCGCGGTGTTCGCGTTCTCGATGGGCCCCGAGGCCGGCTGGGTGTCACCCATCACGATCGGCTCCGGCATCGTGGCCATGGGCTGCGGACTGGCCTTCCTGTGGGTCGAGCGCACCGCGGAGAACCCCGTCGTGCCGTTCGAGTTGTTCCGCGAGAGCAACCGCGTCGCCACCTTCGCCGCGGTCTTCCTCGCCGGTGGCGTGATGTTCACCCTGACCGTCCTCATCGGGCTCTACGTGCAGGACATCATGGGCTACAGCGCGCTGCGGGCGGGCATCGGCTTCATCCCGTTCGTCATCGCGCTGGGCATCGGCCTGGGGGTCTCCTCGGCGCTGGTGTCGAAGTTCCAGCCGCGCATCCTGGTCATCGGCGGCGGCGTGCTGGTCCTGGCCGCGATGATCTACGGCTCGACCCTGGACGCCAACATCCCGTACTTCCCGAACCTGGTGCTGCCGATCACCGTCGGCGGTTTCGGGATCGGCATGATCGTGGTCCCGCTGATGATCTCGGCGATCGCCGGGGTCGGCTTCGACCAGATCGGTCCGGTGTCGGCGATCGCTCTGATGCTGCAGAACCTGGGCGGACCCGTCGTGCTCGCGATCATCCAGGCCGTCATCACCTCGCGCACGCTGTACCTGGGCGGCACCAACGGCCCGGTCAAGGACATGAACCCCGCGCAGCTGCACGCTCTCGACCAGGGCTACACCTACGGCCTGCTGTGGGTGGCCGCCGTCGCGGTGGTGGTCGGTGCGGTGGCGCTGTTCATCCGGTACACGGCCGAGCAGGTGGCGCACGCGCAGGAAGTCAAGGACGCGATCGACGCCGGAGAGCTCTAGCTCGACATCGGGCAGTAGAGAGCTTTAGCTCGACACCGGTTTCGGCGTGATCGTCTGCGCCCAGCGACGATGAGCACGCCGAAATCGCCCACCGGTAGGGTGGCGAACCATGTCCTCCCGGGCCCCGCTGGCGTCCTCGTTGGGCATCGCGATCGTCGCGATCACCGGCATGCAGCTGATGGCCACCCTCGACGGGACCATCGTGATCGTGGCGCTGCCGCGCATGCAGGCCGACCTCGGTCTCTCCGATGCGGGCAAGAGCTGGGTGATCACCGCCTACGTGCTCGCCTTCGGCGGGCTGCTCCTGCTCGGCGGCCGCATCGGTGACGCCATCGGCCACAAACGGGCGTTCCTGTCCGGGGTCGGGGTGTTCACGATCGCCTCGCTGATCTGCGGGCTGGCCAATGACGAAGCCACGCTGGTCATCGCCCGCGCGCTGCAGGGCATCGGCGCGGCGGTGGCGGCCCCGACGGGTCTGGCGCTCATCGCCACCACCTACGCCGTCGGAGAGCCGCGCAACCGGGCCCTGGCCGTCTCCGCCGCCATGCAGGGGCTGGGCTCTGTGCTGGGGTTGGTCCTCGGTGGTGCGGTCACGGGTATCTCGTGGCGCCTGGCGTTCCTGGTCAACGTGCCGATCGGGCTGGTGATCATCGCGATCACGGTGTTCCGGCTCGCCGAGACCCACCTCGAGCGGATCAAGCTCGACATCACCGGCGCGCTGCTGGCCACACTCGCCTGCACGTCGGCGGTGCTGGTGTTCACGCAGGGCCCGGCTCTGGGTTGGGCCGACCCGTGGGTGATCGGCGCCGCGGTGGCCGCCGTGGTGTTCTCCATCGCTTTCGTGCTGGACGAGCGCGGCGCCGACAATCCGCTCGTACCGCTGTCGATCTTCGACAACCGGCACCGCGTCGCCTCGTTCGTGGCGTACTTCCTGGCCGGCGGCGTCATGCTGACGCTGTCGGTGATGATCGGGCTGCTCGTCCAGGACGTCCTCGGTTACTCGCCGTTGCGGGCGGGCATCAGCTTCCTGCCCTTCGCGGCGGCCTTCGTCGTCGGAAACGTGATCGCCACCTATGTCGCACCCCGCATCGCGCCGCGCTGGGTGATCCTCGGCGGCGGCGTGCTGGTGCTGCTGGCCATGCTCTACGGGTCCACGCTGGACCGGTCGGTGCCGTACTTCCCGGATCTGTTCGTGCCCGTGGTGGTCGGCGGTCTCGGCATCGGCGTGATCTCGGTGATCCTGCCGCTGTGCCTGCTGGCCAACGTGCCGGCCCGCCGGATCGGCTCGCTGTCGTCGGTCACGCTGATGGTGTTCAACCTCGGTGGCCCACTGGTTCTCGTGGTGGTCCAGGCCGTGCAGGTGTCCCGGACCCTGTACCTGGGTGGCACCACGGGCCCGGTGAAGAACATGACGCCCGCGCAGCTCGACGCGCTGGGCCACGGCTACACGTATGCGCTGCTGTGGGTGGCCGCGATCGCGATCCTCGTCGGTGTCGCGGCGCTGTTCATCGGCTACTCCGCGCGCGACATCGCCCGGGCCCGCGAGACCAGGGAAGCTGTGGAGGCGGGGGAGCTCTAGGCATCGCATAAGGTGGTCGGCTGTGATCACCCGCATGTCCGAGCTGTTCCTGCGCACCCTGCGCGACGACCCGGCCGACGCCGAAGTGCCGAGCCACAAGCTGCTGATCAGGGCCGGCTATGTGCGGCCCGTCGGCCCCGGGCTGTACAGCTGGCTGCCCCTCGGACTCAGAGTGCTCCGCAAGATCGAGGCGATCGTCCGCGAGGAGATGAACGCCATTGGGGGACAGGAGATCCTGTTCCCCGCGCTGCTGCCGCGGGCGCCGTACGAAACGACCAACCGCTGGACCGAATACGGCGACACGCTGTTCCGGCTGCAGGATCGGCGCGACAACGATTACCTGCTCGGCCCCACCCATGAGGAGATGTTCACCCTCACGGTCAAGGGTGAGTACTCGTCGTACAAGGACTTCCCGCTCATCCTGTTCCAGATCCAGAACAAGTACCGCGACGAGGCGCGCCCGCGTGCCGGCATCCTGCGCGGGCGCGAGTTCCTGATGAAGGACTCGTACTCGTTCGACATCGACGACGACGGACTCAAGAACGCCTACCACGCCCACCGCGAGGCGTATCAGCGGATCTTCGCCCGTCTCGCCGTGCGCTACGTGATCGTCTCCGCGGTCTCGGGCGCAATGGGCGGCAGCGCGTCGGAGGAGTTCCTGGCCGAGAGTGAGGTCGGCGAGGACACCTACGTGCGCTGTCGGGAATCCGGCTACGCCGCCAACGTGGAGGCCGTCATCACCGCTGTCCCGGAGTCGATCCCGTTCGACGGGCTGCCGGAGGCGACCGTCTACGAGACCGGAGAGACCCCGACGATCGCCACGCTGGTGGACTGGGCCAACAGCGCCGATCTGGGCCGCACGGTCACCGCGGCGGACACGTTGAAGAACGTGCTGATGAAAACCCGTGTGCCCGGCGGTGACTGGGAGCTGCTGGCCGTCGGCGTGCCCGGTGACCGCGAGGTCGACGAGAAGCGCCTCGGCGCGGCGCTGGAGCCGGCCGAGTTCGCGATGCTCGACGACGCGGACTTCGCGAAGTATCCCTTCTTGAAGAAGGGCTACATCGGCCCGAAAGGCCTGCTGGCCAGCGGAGTTCGCTACCTCGTCGATCCCCGTGTGGTGGACGGCACCGCATGGATCACCGGCGCGGACGAGAAGGGCAAGCACGTCGTCGATCTGGTCGCGGGCCGGGATTTCGTCGCCGACGGCACGATCGAGGCCGCCGAAGTGCGCGAAGGGGATCCCTCGCCCGATGGCGCGGGCCCGCTGGTGGCGGCCCGCGGGATCGAGATCGGCCACGTCTTCCAGCTCGGCCGCAAGTACGCCGACGCGTTCACCGCCGACGTGCTCGGCGAGGACGGCAAGCCGGTGCGCCTGACGATGGGCAGCTACGGGATCGGGGTGTCGCGGCTGGTGGCGGTGATCGCCGAGCAGCAGCACGACGAGCTCGGGCTGCGGTGGCCGTCATCGGTGTCGCCGTTCGACGTGCACGTGGTGATCGCCAACAAGGACGTCGAGGCGCGCGCCGGGGCGACCGAGCTGGCCGCCGATCTGGATCGGCTCGGCGTCGACGTGCTCCTCGACGACCGCACCGCGTCGCCGGGGGTGAAGTTCAAGGACGCCGAGTTGCTGGGCGTGCCGTGGATCGTCGTGGTGGGCCGCGGCTGGGCCGACGGCGTCGTGGAACTGCGGGACCGGTTCAGCGGCGACAAGCGCGACGTCCCCGCGGCGTCGGCGACCGAGGAGATCCTCGGCGCGATCCGCTAGTGGCTCACTCGGTACCGCCGGGAAACGGCACCGTGACCGGTGTCGTCGCGGCGACGCCGCGCCACCGCGCGGCGGTGACCGCGGTTTCCAGCATCGCGGCCACGCCGAACGCGCGCACCGTCTCGTCGGTCGCCTGCTCGACGACCGCCCGCCACGCGGTCGCGGCGTCCTGCTCCATGCGCACCGCGAGCTTCGCGGCCTGGGTGGGAGTGTCGACCTCCGACGGCATCGAATACCCCGCCGCCGGCAGTGGGACGGCGCCCCCGGCGTCTTCGAGCAGCGTCATCGCGGCTTCGCGCCGCGCGCGGTGTTCGGCCATCGCATCGGCGACCAGGCTGTTGTCCTCCGGGGTGGAGTGCGCCGAGACCAGGCCGTATCCGTAGATCGTCGCGTGTTCGACGGCGACGGCGTCGAACAGCGTGCCCAGCGCGGGATCGGTGGGGCGGGTGGTCGGAGCCGGCGTGGGAGAGGTCACCGGTCACCGCCGGGGGAGGCCAGGGCCACGGTGTAGGCGGCCGTGCAGGCTGCGGCGATCGAGGCCAGCAACCCGGCGCGGTAGCCGGACAGCGCGGCCGCGGAGTGCGAGGCGCTGTCGGCCGACGCGCGCAACGCACCGACGACGTCGTCGGCGTTCGGCGGCGGTGGCTCGGGGGCGCCCGCGGCCGGGCTCGCCGACGTCGTCACCGTCACGCCCGGGCCAGGTGCCTCCTGGCCGGTGAGGCGAACGATCTCGTCGGACAACGCCTGAGCATGCGCGGTGCGCAGAGCGGCGATCTCGGTCAGGGTCGCCGCGGATCGGCCGCGCACCGCGGCGGCGGCCTGCTCGGCG
>NZ_JAKRFN010000050.1 GCF_022348085.1 Mycobacterium sp. PSTR-4-N
GAAGGTCGCGAATCAACCTGAAGTTGACGCGTATATCTGGCGCATGGGACCAGCGCCGGATGCGCTTCATTGAACCACTTTCGTGTTCCTCCTGGTAGACGGATTTCGCTCGCAGGTGTGGTAACTTGCGGTTGTCATTGACAACTCTAAGTTGACGATAGATGGAGGTTCTCTTGTGAGCGTTCCGGGGTCGGCGCACTTGGTTCTTGCCTCGGGCGTGGTTCACCTGGACGAGGCCAGCGCAGTCTTCGAAGCGATGCTGTCTGGGTGGGGTCGTCAACAGGCGTCTCGGCTACTCGCTGCTGAGGCCACGATCGAGCCGCGGCTGGCGTTGGTGCGGCGGTTCGCAGAGTTCGCCGGGGCGCCTCCGTGGGACTGGACTGCCGGCGATGTCGAAGACTTCACGGCCGCTTTGATGTCGGGCCCGGAACGCAAAGCACCGTCGACCATTCGCGGCTATCACATGTCGTTGCGGATGTTCTGCGACTACCTACTCGATAGCCGCTACGGTTGGATCGCGCAATGCGAGAACAGGTTCGGACGGATCCCATCGCAGGTCTGTCACGACTACAACACCGCCGCGCATCTGGTCGACTACGAGGGCAAGCCCGCGCGTCGCCCGTTCACCTACGACGAACTGGAAACATTGTTCGATTTCCTCGATGATCGCGTCGATGTTCTCGCTCGGTCCAGGAACAAAGGCGCGTTCGCGGCGCTGCGCGACGCACAGATGATCAAGACGGCCTACGCCTTCGGTTTACGCCGCCGCGAGCTGTGCTATCTCGATCTCGCCGACCTGCGTCCGAACTCGCGGATGCCGGCCTGGGGCACGTTCGGCGCCGTCCACGTTCGCTACGCCAAATCACGTCGCGGCAGCTCTCCCAGGCGTCGCACCGTGCTCGCCGTTCCGGAGTTCGACTGGGTGATCGACGGACTGCGCCAATGGGTCGACCACGGCCGCCCACTCCTCAGCCCCGGGAACCGTCAAGAGCTCTGGCTGACCGAGCGTCGACGGCGCGTGGCGACCAAGACCATGGATAGGCGATTCGCCGTCGCACGGGTGCAAGCGGGACTGCCTGCCGAGCTCACCTTGCACTGCCTGCGGCACTCCTATGTCACCCATCTGATCGAGTTCGGTTATCCGGAGCGGTTCGTCACCGAACAGGTGGGGCACTCGTATGCCTCGACCACCGCGATCTATACCTCGGTGTCCGACGACTTCAAGACCAAAACACTGCAGGCGGCGCTGCGCCGCGTCTACGGATCATCCACGACGACAGGTGAAGGCGGAGATGAGCACTAGGACCGTGCTGCGGTGGAACCTGCGTCAGCTGATGGCCCAGAACGGAATGTTCGCCACCACCGACCTTGTCGCACCGCTGCACGAGCGTGGCGTGGAGATCTCCCGACAGATGGTGCACCGGATCGCGACCAAGCCCCCGCAGCGCATCAATCTCGACCTGCTCGCCGCCCTCTGCGACATCTTGTCGTGCACGCCCAACGACCTGCTCGAGCTCGTCGCCGAACAAGTCCGTGAGGCGCCCGCGGTCAACGACAGCGGACCCGGCATCGGCGACCTGCGACCCATCCGCGCCACCATCCGCCGCCCCCACGACAACCAGTGACTCAGCGGGCCTGCTGGGAGTGTGCAAGCACCATCCGGCTAACCCCACTGACGCACGGGCGTCGCATCTGTGTCGCATGCCGTCGCAGACGGCACTATCACCCCGAGAAATGCCCGCGGTGTGAGACCGTGCGGCCACTGGCGTGGCAGCTCGACGATGCCATCGTGTGCGCCTCCTGCGCCGGTGTCGCATCGATCTTCACCTGCAGCGAATGCGGCCGCGAAGAACACCCCTACGGGTTCTACCGATGCGCCCGCTGCTTCCTACGCGAGCGCCTCACCGAGCTGCTCACCGACCCGATCAGCGGCACGATTCATCACCGACTACGGCCCGTGTTCGACGAACTGATCAACGCCGACCGCCCACAGACGGTGCTCTGGTGGCTGCGAAAGAAGCCCGGTACCGGCCCGCAGCTCCTTCGCGACATGGCCTGCGGAACGCGTGAAATCAGCCACGACACCTTCAGCGATCTTCCCTCGGACCGAGCCCACGATTACTTGCGCAGCCTCCTGGTCGCGGTCGGCGTTCTGGGCCCGATCGACATCCGCGTCGAACGGATGCTGCCCTGGATCGAGGACGTTGTAGCCGAGCTTCCGGCCGAAGACGCCGCCATCGTTCGCCGATTCGCGCATTGGCATGTACTGCGCCAGATGCGCAAGGCCTCCCACGAGAACCGGCTGACGAGATCGATGACCGATGCCTGCCGTCGTCGCGTCCGCGTGGCGATTCAGTTCATGGCGTTTCTGCACACCCACGACGCCACTCCGGCGACAGCGACACAGGAGATGCTGGAGCGCTACCAGGCGCTCCACCGGAGGCCGCTCACTGCCGAGTACGCCTTCCTCGTCTGGCTACGCCAATCCCGCATCAACACCACACTGAGGGTCACCGATCCGCCACGGTCACCTCCCTCGGTAACCGTCTCGGATTCCCAGCGGTGGGCCGCCGTCGGGCGGCTGCTGCACGACGACACAATCCGCCGCAAAACCCGCATCGCGGGACTGCTCACATTGTTGTTCGCCCAACCTCTTTCGCGCATCGTCGCCCTGCGATCAAGCCAAATCTCGATCTCCGACGATCACGCCGTGCATGTCGTCTTCGCCGCCATCCCCATCCAAATGCCTCCCCTACTCGACGACCTCATCCGCGAGCATCTGGAGCAGCAATGCGAAAGCCGCTACACCCCATCCCATACGGGCTGGCTGTTCCCCGGCCGACTTCCCGGCACCCACCTGTCCACCGAGAACATCCGCACCCAGCTCGTCGCGGTCGGGGTGAAACCCTACGAACATCGCAAAGCCGCGCTCTTCCAGCTCGCCAGCGACATGCCCGCACCCGTGCTGGCCGAACTGCTCGCGATCACCACCAAGAACGCAGCCGCCTGGGCCAAACTCGCCGCCCGCGACTGGACCGATTACGTCACCGAACGCGGCAGATCAATGCCGCATCGAAGGCGGAGCTAACTCGCAACAGCGATGTCGTAACCACTCCATGCCGCCGAGGCCACGATTCGCCTGCTCTCGTCAAAGTTGTTCTTTGTCAATCCTCCTCGCCACAAGTCAAGCAATCGAGAAACGGGTTCAAGCAGTTGCGCGCCCTCAAGCGTCTGAGACGCCGAACCGCGGGT
>NZ_JAKRFN010000051.1 GCF_022348085.1 Mycobacterium sp. PSTR-4-N
CACCGCGGCGGCGGCCTGCTCGGCGAGCCGGCTGTCCGCCCGCGCCCGGTCGAGCGCGGTGGTCAGGTCGTCGAGCTCCGGCGGAGGCGGCGGTGCGCCGCACGCGGCCGCCGCGACGGCGGGCAGCAGGACGAGTCCGGCCAGCACCTCACGACGGCGCAGGGTCGGCGGGCGGCTCGGCACGTGCCACATCCTGCCATCGAGGCCGGGGTCGACCGGGATCGACATGGCGGCGGGTGCAGCAGATACGGCCCGCGTAAGCGGCGCTTTCGTTATTCGGATCGCCCGCCTGGCGTATCGTAGGGTGCCGTTCGACCAGTTCGAGAGACAACTCAAGACGAGGAGCTCACCGTGGCGGAGCGGTACGCAGGATTGCCGTCGCAGCGACAGGTGATCGATCTGCTCGCCGAGGAGTTCGCGCGCGCCGGGTACGACATCGAGGACGTCGTCATAGATGCAGCGGCACGCCCGCCCCGGGTGACGGTGGTCGCCGACGGCGACGAGGGGCTCGACCTCGACGCCATCGCCGAACTGTCCCGGACCGCCTCGGGGATTCTCGACGATCTCGACACGCAGGCCTACGTGCTGGAGGTCACCTCGCCAGGGGTGGACCGACCGCTGAGCACCGACACGCACTACCGCCGCGCCCAGGGCCGCATGGTGGAGCTGACCCTGTCCGACGGCTCCACGCTCACCGGCCGGCTGGGCGAGCTGCACGGCGCGACCGTCGACGTCGTGATGCGAGAAGGGCCCCGCCGCGCGCTGTCGGTACGTCAGGTCGCGCGCGAGCAGATCACCAAAGCTGTTGTGCAGGTCGAATTCTCACCACCGAGTCCGCGCGAGCTGGAGCTGGCGGGGCAGACCGGAAGGCACAGTCAACCATGAACATCGACATGGCCGCGCTGCACGCGATCGAGGCCGACAAGGGGATCTCTGTCGATGTGGTCGTCGAGACCATCAAATCGGCACTGCTGACGGCCTACCGGCACACCGAGGGGCACGAGGCCGACGCCCGCATCGACGTCGACCGCAAGACCGGTGTGGTCAAGGTGATGGCCCGGCAGACCGACGCCGACGGCAACGTGCTCCACGAATGGGACGACACGCCCGAGGGTTTCGGCCGGATCGCGGCGACCACGGCCCGGCAGGTGATCCTGCAGCGCCTGCGTGACGCCGAGAACGAGAAGAACTACGGCGAGTTCTCTGCGCGCGAGGGCGACATCGTGGCCGGCGTGATCCAACGCGACGCCAGAGCCAACGCCCGCGGATTGGTCGTCGTGCGGATCGGCAGCGAGACCAAGGGCTCCGAGGGCGTGATCCCCGCCGCCGAGCAGGTGCCCGGCGAGAGCTACGAACACGGCGACCGGCTGCGGTGCTACGTCGTCGGGGTGTCTCGCGGGGCGCGGGAACCGGTGATCACGCTCTCACGTACCCACCCGAACCTGGTCCGCAAGCTGTTCTCCCTCGAGGTTCCCGAGATCGCCGACGGTTCGGTGGACATCGTGGCCGTGGCACGCGAGGCGGGTCACCGCAGCAAAATCGCGGTGGCGTCCAGGACGCCCGGACTCAACGCCAAGGGCGCCTGCATCGGCCCGATGGGCCAGCGGGTGCGCAATGTGATGAGCGAACTGTCCGGCGAGAAGATCGACATCATCGACTACGACGCGGACCCGGCGAAATTCGTCGCCAACGCGCTGTCACCGGCCAAGGTCGTGTCGGTGACGGTGATCGACGAAGCGGCCAAGGCGGCGCGCGTCATCGTGCCGGACTTCCAACTCTCGCTGGCCATCGGCAAGGAAGGCCAGAACGCACGATTGGCGGCGCGGCTGACCGGGTGGCGCATCGACATCCGCAGCGACGACGCGGCATCCGACACCGGTCGCGCCGACCGGCGGCCCGACGCGGCCCGCGCGGACGGTCAGCAGTAGCGGCCGCCCCGCGCGCTGCAGCGGACCGATTTTCTTTTCGACGACGTCGTGACGGTAGACTCAGCTGTGATCCAGCGCGAGACGTCGGCTCGGATGCGGAAAAGCAGCGACACCCCCTCCGGGGGACCGGTGCGGACCTGCATCGGATGCCGACGACGAGAGTTGGCCGTCGATCTGCTTCGGATCGTCGCCGTTCACGGCGGGCAGGGTTCTGGGAATGACACCAGGGCTGTGACCGTTGACGCGGCGAAGAGTCTTCCGGGGCGGGGTGCATGGCTGCATCCCGATCCAGGATGTCTACGCGAGGCGGTTCGCCGGCGGGCCTTCGGCCGAGCGCTCCGGATCGCCGGTTCACCGGACATCACCGCGGTGGTCGAGCGTTTCGCCGAATTCGAGACGCTCGAGACGCCCCGGGCAAGAGAACAGGTAGCGAAGAACATGAGCACACCGTGAAGTCCCGATGACCATGCGTCATAGCTAACCCGAGGCGCGGCGCCTACCACCGCTGTCGCCTCTCAGACAGGAGATGTAGTGGCAGGTAAGGCCCGCGTGCACGAGTTGGCGAAGGAACTCGGTGTCACCAGTAAGCAAGTTCTGGCTCGGCTGAGCGAACAAGGTGAGTTCGTCAAGTCGGCATCGTCCACGGTGGAGGCGCCCGTCGCCCGCCGATTGAGGGAGTCGTTCGGCGGCTCCAAGTCCACCTCCGGAGCGGCGAGCAGCGGTAGCAGCGCCGGCAACGGTAGTGCCGGCAACGGCGCAGCTGCACCGGCCAAGCCCGGTCCGAAACCCGGTCCCCGGCCATCGGCGCCCGCCGCTGCGCAGCCGCCCACCCCCGCCGCCCCTGCGGCGCCCCCGGCCCCC
>NZ_JAKRFN010000052.1 GCF_022348085.1 Mycobacterium sp. PSTR-4-N
TGTCCGTGGCCATGAAAAAGTACCCACTGGTGGTCAAGTCGAGGTATCCGTTTTTGGCCAGGTAAAAGTATCCACCCCGTGTTCGTCGTGTCGATCAGGAACTGCGGGCCCCGACGGTGACGGTGAAGGCGCCAACCAAGCGCCGCCACCATCGGGGAGTTCCATTGAAGTCTGCGAAGGACCGCATGGATATCGTTTCCGCCTACTACGAGCTCGGGTCCTACCGAGCCGCCGCTGAGAAGTGCGGCACCACCCATAAGACCGTCAAGAACATCGTCGACCGGTTCGAGGCCGGTCAGGCCGGTGTGCCACCGCCGCCGCGGGCCGAACGTGCGCACAACTACGACTCGGTGGTTGATCTGGTCGCCGAACGCGTGGAGAAGTCGAAGGGTCGCATCTCGGCCAAACGGCTGCTCCCGAAAGCCCGAGCCGCCGGATACACCGGCTCTGACCGCAACTTCCGCCGTCTCGTCGCCGAAGCGAAAGCGTTGTGGCGCAGTGAGAATCACCGCGGTCGCCGTCCCGCGGTGTGGGAACCCGGCGAGTATCTGGTCATCGACTGGGCTCAAGTCGCGCCGGGGTTGTTCCTGTTCTGCGCGGTGCTGGCGTTCTCGAGGTGGCGTTTTGTGCGCTTCGCCACCGACCAGCGTGCTTCCACCACGCTGGCGTTGATCGCCGAAACATTCGCGGCGATCGGCGGGGTCCCGGCGCGGGTGCTGGCCGACCGGATGGCCTGCCTCAAGGGCGGCGTGGTCGCCAACGTCGTCGTACCGACTCCGGATTACGTGCGTCTGGCGTCGCATTACGGATTCGCCCCGGACTTCTGTCACGCGAGTGACCCGCAGTCCAAGGGCATCGTGGAGAACCTGTGCGGCTACGCCCAGGAGGACCTGGCCGTCCCGTTGTTGACCGAGGCCGCAGTCACCGGCGCGTCGGTGACGCTGCGTGATGCGAACGCCGCCGCGATCGCGTGGTGCACGGAGGTGAACGCCGCGACCCATTCGGAGATCTGTGCGATCCCCGACGAGCGACTCGCGATGGAACGTGTACTGCTGCAGCCACTCCCATCGCTACGACTGCAGATCGGGGCACCGTCGGTGCTGCGCAAGGTCGACCGCCTGTCCTGTGTCCGGTACGGGTCGGCCCGATACTCAGTACCCACCCGACTGATCGGATCGATGGTGGCCGTGGTCGTCGACCACGGCGCGATCTGTCTGCTCGAGTCCGCCACCGGGGTGATCGTGGCCGAACACGAACTCGTCGCACCCGGTGGTGTGTCGATCCTCGACGAGCACTACGACGGACCCCGGCCGACACCCAACCGCGGTCCGCGCCCGAAGACCACCGTGGAGAAGCGGTTCTGCGACCTCGGCGCCGATGCCGATGCATTCCTCGTCGGTGCCGCGGCGATCGGCAACACCCGACTGGCCTCGGAGCTGGAGGTCCTGCTCGCTCTGGGTGCCGCCCACGGCGAGGCGGCGCTGGTCGCCGCACTGCACAGGGCGGTGGCTTTCCGCCGCTTCCGGGCCGCCGACGTGCGCTCCATCCTGGCCGCCGGCACCGGGACACCGCAGCCCCGCACCGCCGGGGACGCGCTCATCCTGGACCTGCCGGTCGCCCCGACCCGCTCCTTGGACGCCTACAAGGTCGCACCCACCGTGGCCGACGGTGAGGTGATCTCGTGACCAAGATTCAACAGCCGATAACCGACGCCGAACCCGTTGCTCCGCCATCGGTTCCACCGCTGCCCGCCGATCTGGACGCCGGGTTGCGGCGGTTGAAGTTGGCCGCGGTGCGGCGCACCGCACCGGAGGTGTTGATCACCGCCAAGACTCAACGCTGGACTCCTGAGGAGGTGCTGCGGACTCTGGTCGAAACCGAACTCGCCGCACGGGACGCCTCCAACATCGTCAACCGACTCAAGGCCGCGGCGTTCCCCGTTCCGAAGACGTTGGACAGCTTCGACGTGGCCGCCTCCTCGATCCCACCGAAGACTTTCGACTACCTGTCGAGCCTGGAATGGATTCGCGCCCAACAGAACCTGGCGATCATCGGCCCGGCCGGCACCGGAAAGTCCCACACCCTGATCGGGTTGGGGACCGCGGCGATCCACGCCGGACTCAAGGTGCGTTACTTCACCGCCGCCGACCTCGTCGAAACCCTCTACCGCGGCCTGGCCGACAACACCGTCGGCAAGATCATCGAGTCGCTGCTGCGGGTCGACCTGATCATCCTCGACGAACTCGGGTTCGCCCCGCTCGACGACACCGGCACCCAGCTGCTGTTCCGGCTCGTCGCCGGCGCCTACGAACGTCGATCACTGGCCATCGGGTCGCACTGGCCCTTCGAGCAATGGGGACGCTTCCTGCCCGAACAGACCACCGCGGTCAGCATCCTGGATCGGCTCCTGCACCACGCCACCGTCGTCATCACCGACGGCGACTCCTACCGCATGAAGGACGCCAAACACCGGAAGGAGCAGCCCAAGCCAACCTAGGAACTACCGCACGGGGCGGATACTTTTATCTGGCCACCAGCGGATACTTCGACTTGGCCATTGACA
>NZ_JAKRFN010000053.1 GCF_022348085.1 Mycobacterium sp. PSTR-4-N
GCTGTAGCCACGCGATGCGGTTGACGATGGCGGTGTGGGGAATGACCACACCTTTTGGCGTGCCGGTGGTGCCTGAGGTGTAGAGCACGTAGGCCACGGAGTCGGGGTGTGCTGGTGGCAGGGGTGCGGGTTGTGGATCGTGTTGTGCGGCCGAGATGTCGGCGGTGTCGTCGACGATGACGGCGGGTGCGGCGTCGGTGATCATCTGGTCCAGGCGCGCGGCGGGGTAGTCGGGATCCAGGGGCAGGAACGCGGCGCCGGTTTTGGTGGTGGCCACCAGGGCGATGATGAGTTCCAGACTGCGGGGCAGGCGGATGCCCACAACCGCACCTGGTGCAGCGCCGCGGTCACGGAGCCGGGCGGCGAAGCGGTCCGACCACGCGTCGAGCTCGGCGTAGCTCACCTCGACACCCTCGAAGGACAACGCAACAGCCTCGGGTGCCTGCTCGACGCGCGCGCGGACGAGGTCACCCAGCGTGGCCGCGGGAATCGGGTGGGCAGTGTCGTTGCGGGTCGCGAGGGCGCGGCGTTCGGCCGCCGTGACGAGGACGAGGTCACCGGCGCGACGGTCGCGGTTGCCGGCGATCTGCTCGACGACCGACATCAGCCGGGTGCCGAGGGTGTGCACCGTGTCGCGGTCGAACAGATCGGCGCTGTATTCGACGACGAGTGTCGCTGTGCCGTCGGGTTGTTCAGTCAGCGTCACGCCCAGATCGAACATGGCGGTCTGCGCCGTGTGTTCGTGCCAGCGGACAGGGAGCCCGAACAGGGTGGTGTCGTCGTCGGTGTCGCGGTGGTGGGCGATGAAGACGTTGAACAGGGGATTGCGGCCGGGGATTCGGGGTGGGTTGAGGGTTTCGACGATGCGGTCGAAGGGCAGGTCGGTGTGGGCGAACGCGGCCAGATCGGCGCTGCGGGTACGGCCGAGCAGGTCGGCGACGGTGGGGTTGCCCGACACATCGGTGCGGAGCACGACGGTGTTGACGAACAACCCGACCAGGTCACTCAAAGTGGCGTCGTCGCGGCCGGCGACCGGGGTGCCGACGACGATGTCGGTGCCGGCCCCCAGCCGGTGCAGCAGGAGCGCGACAGCGGTGTGCAGCACCATCAGCACGCTGACCTGCTCTGCGGCGGCCACCTCGCGCAACGCTGTGACGCTGCCGGGTTCGAGTACCAGTTCCACCGCACCGCCGGTGCCGGTGGGGGTCGCGGGGCGGGGTCGGTCGGTGGGCAGGGCGAGTTCGTCGGGGGCGTCGCGCAGGGTGTCGGTCCAAAACTGCAGGTGCTCATCGGCGGTCAGCTCGAGCAGATCCCGTTGCCACAGGGCGTAATCGGCGTACTGGACGGGCAGCGGTTCCCACCGGGGTGGGTGGCCGGCGTGGCGGGCGCGGTAGGCCTGCTGCAGGTCGGTGAGCAGCGGGGCGTCGGACCATTCGTCGGTGGTGATGTGGTGCAGCAACAGCACGACGGTCGTGCTGTGGTCGGAATGGGTGACCAGTGTGATGCGCAGGGGTGTTTCGCGGGTCAGGTCGAACCGGTGTGTGGTGGCCTGCGCGATGAGCTCATCCAGAGGTGCGTCGTCCTCGTCGACGATTTCGATGGCCGCGGGGGTGTCAGGGGGCAGGATGGTTTGGGCGAATCCTGTGTCGTGTTCTGTGAACACGGTGCGCAGGGTTTCGTGGCGGGCCACCACGTCACCCACCGCGGCGGTGAACGCGGCGACGTCGAAGGCGGCCGGGGCGGTGAACACCAACGGATAGTTGTAGGCGACACCGGTTTCGGGCAACTGATCGACGATCAGCATGCGCTCCTGGGCAGCCGACACCGGGACCAGCCCGGGCCGCTCGCGCGCGACGAGCTCCGGGCGCAACGGGCCCGGCGGCGGTGCGCCGTCGACGAGGACGGCCAACCCGGCCACGGTGGGGTGGTCGAACACGTCACGCAGCGACAGCTCGACGCCGAACTGCGACCGCACCCGGCTGATCAACCGGATACTCGACAACGAATGCCCGCCGGAAGCAAAGAAATCGGCATCGATGTCGGCGACTTCACGGCCGAGAACCGCGGCGAAGAGGTCGCACAGCTGACGCTGGGTGTCGGTGCTCGGAGCACGTCCGGTGACAGCGACCGGTGTCGGATCGGGCAGGGCGCGTCGGTCGAGCTTCCCGCTCGGGGTGAGGGGAAACGCGTCGATGGCAACGAAATCCGTCGGCACCATGTGCGAGGGCAGAAGGCGTGCGGCGAAATCGTGCAGTGATTCCTGCGCCGGCGCTCCGTTGGGCACGTAGTAGGCGATGAGTCGTTGGTTGTGGACGATGACGCGTGTGGTGGTGATGGTGGGGTGTGTGGTGAGGGTTGTTTCGATGTCGGTGGGTTCGATGCGGATGCCGCGGAGTTTGATTTGGTCGTCG
>NZ_JAKRFN010000054.1 GCF_022348085.1 Mycobacterium sp. PSTR-4-N
TGACTCATTTTTTGGTTTTGTGTTGTAAGTGTTTAAGGGCGCATGGTGGATGCCTTGGCACTGAGAGCCGATGAAGGACGTGGGAGGCTGCGATATGCCTCGGGGAGCTGCCAACCGAGCGTGGATCCGAGGGTGTCCGAATGGGGAAACCCAGCACGAGTGATGTCGTGTTACCCAGCGCTGAATCTATAGGCGTTGGGAGGGAACGCGGGGAAGTGAAACATCTCAGTACCCGTAGGAAGAGAAAACAATAGTGATTCCGTGAGTAGTGGCGAGCGAAAGCGGAGGATGGCTAAACCGTGTGCATGTGATACCCGGCGGGGGTTGTGTGTGCGGTGTTGTGGGGCGTTTCTTCTTCTCTCCGCCGAGAGGAGCGAAAGTGATCAACCGTGGGGTTAGGTGAAGTGGTCTGGGATGGCCTGCCGGAGAGGGTGAGAGCCCCGTATCCGAAAATCTGACGGCTTTCGTGAAATGTTTTCCCCGAGTAGCAGCGGGCCCGTGGAATCTGCTGTGAATCTGCCGGGACCACCCGGTAAGCCTGAATACTTCTCAGTGACCGATAGCGGATTAGTACCGTGAGGGAATGGTGAAAAGTACCCCGGGAGGGGAGTGAAAGAGTACCTGAAACCGTGCGCTTACAATCCGTCAGAGCCTTCGACTTTGTTGTGGGGTGATGGCGTGCCTTTTGAAGAATGAGCCTGCGAGTCAGGGACATGTCGCGAGGTTAACCCGGGTGGGGTAGCCGTAGCGAAAGCGAGTCTGAATAGGGCGTATCCACACAACAGTGTGTGGTGTAGTGGTGTGTTCTGGACCCGAAGCGGAGTGATCTACCCATGGCCAGGGTGAAGCGCGGGTAAGACCGCGTGGAGGCCCGAACCCACTTAGGTTGAAGACTGAGGGGATGAGTTGTGGGTAGGGGTGAAAGGCCAATCAAACTCCGTGATAGCTGGTTCTCCCCGAAATGCATTTAGGTGCAGCGTCGCAGTGTTCGTGTCGGAGGTAGAGCTACTGGATGGCCGATGGGCCTCACAAGGTTACTGACGTCAGCCAAACTCCGAATGCCGACACGGTGTAATGCGGCAGTGAGACGGCGGGGGATAAGCTCCGTGCGTCGAGAGGGAAACAGCCCAGATCGCCGGCTAAGGCCCCTAAGCGTGTGCTAAGTGGAAAAGGATGTGCAGTCGCGAAGACAACCAGGAGGTTGGCTTAGAAGCAGCCACCCTTGAAAGAGTGCGTAATAGCTCACTGGTCAAGTGATTGTGCGCCGATAATGTAGCGGGGCTCAAGCACACCGCCGAAGCCGCGGCAGCGTATTCATACGCTGGGTAGGGGAGCGTCCTGCATCCGGTGAAGCCGCCGAGTGATCGAGTGGTGGAGGGTGTGGGAGTGAGAATGCA
This sequence comes from Mycobacterium sp. PSTR-4-N, assembly GCF_022348085.1. Classification (GTDB taxonomy): domain Bacteria; phylum Actinomycetota; class Actinomycetes; order Mycobacteriales; family Mycobacteriaceae; genus Mycobacterium. Next base: position 1,398 of record NZ_JAKRFN010000054.1, read on the forward strand.
GGCATGAGTAGCGATAAGGCAAGTGAGAACCTTGCCCGCCGAAAGACCAAGGGTTCCTGGGCCAGGCCAGTCCGCCCAGGGTGAGTCGGGACCTAAGGCGAGGCCGACAGGCGTAGTCGATGGACAACGGGTTGATATTCCCGTACCCGTGTATGAGCGTCCCTGATGAATCACCGGTACTAACCGCCCAAATCCAGATCCACGGATCCCTTCGGGGTGATGGTTTCTGGTGCTGCGCGGGACCTTCGGTGGTAGTAGTCAAGCGATGGGGTGACGCAGGAAGGTAGCCGTACCAGTCAGTGGTAATACTGGGGCAAACCTGTAGGGAGTCAGATAGGCAAATCCGTCTGGCATATATCCTGAGAGGTGATGCATAGCCGAGTGAGGCGAATTCGGTGATCCTATGCTGTCGAGAAAAGCCTCTAGCGAGCGCATACACGGCCCGTACCCCAAACCAACACAGGTGGTCAGGTAGAGAATACCAAGGCGTACGAGTGAACTATGGTTAAGGAACTCGGCAAAATGCCCCCGTAACTTCGGGAGAAGGGGGACCCACACGGCGTGACGAACCCTCGCGGTTCTGAGCGTGAGTGGGTGGCACAAACCAGTGAGAAGCGACTGTTTACTAAAAACACAGGTCCGTGCGAAGTCGCAAGACGATGTATACGGACTGACGCCTGCCCGGTGCTGGAAGGTTAAGAGGACCTGTTAACCCTTCAAGGGTGAAGCGGAGAATTTAAGCCCCAGTAAACGGCGGTGGTAACTATAACCATCCTAAGGTAGCGAAATTCCTTGTCGGGTAAGTTCCGACCTGCACGAATGGCGTAACGACTTCTCAACTGTCTCAACCATAGACTCGGCGAAATTGCATTACGAGTAAAGATGCTCGTTACGCGCGGCAGGACGAAAAGACCCCGGGACCTTCACTACAACTTGGTATTGGTGCTCGATACGGTTTGTGTAGGATAGGTGGGAGACT
>NZ_JAKRFN010000055.1 GCF_022348085.1 Mycobacterium sp. PSTR-4-N
ACCTGCACTTCGGGTAGCTCACTACCCTGCTGCGAGTCTCCGCACCTCGCTGTGGAACGGAAACCAGCGTACGGCCTCGCCGATGATGGCGACGAATGGTCCTTCGATGCCATCACCGACGCGATTTGCGAGAGGCGAAAAGGGCCCGAAGACCAGCCGGCTCGACATTGTGATTTCGTTGTGCCTAGCGAGCTGAGCGCGCCGGGCGGCCCGTCTTCTTGGTGGCGATGTTCGATTTTATGGCGTCGCTGTCGGTGTTGCGGTGGGCGGCGAGAAAGTCATCGACGATGTTCGCGCAGTCATTGTGAGTGATAGTGCGAAGCCCGGTCATTCGGGCGAAGGCGAGTGGTCCGACGAGTTGGCAAAGCGCCAGTTCCTGGTCGAAGTCGTTGAGTTCGGCTTGAGCTTTTGGGCTGGTGAGTACGGCGTCAAATGGTTGACGATATTGATCGACAACTCGGGTCCGTAGCGCCCCGGATGTGTGGCGGTCTTCCGCTTGGGCATTGGAGCCGGTGGGCCCCAATGAGAGCCACGCGAGTGTCGTGACATGCAGCGGTGCGTCGTTGAAAAGGGCGGCTTGGCGGCTGAGCAATTCGATCAGCTGCTCACGGAGGGGTCCGCTGGTCGGTGCCGGAGTGGTCACTTGTGGAAGTAGGCGTTCGAACGTGGCTGCCAGTAAATGCGACGAACTGTGGAAGTGGCGGTACAGCGTGGTTCGGGCCACTTTGGATGCTTTGGTGACGGCATCGATAGTGACCGCTTCCACCCCACCGGTGCTCAGTAGCGTTGCCGCAGCATCCAGCAGCCGGGTGCGTGACCGGATGAGCCGAGGGTCCACGTCGTCGTCAGGGACGGGCACTGCCTGACTGTCGCTCACTCGTTCACCTCGGCGGTCGATCTTCACGCGATGCTGTCACGGCAGTCTAGCAGTGTGGTACTAACGGTAGCGCAGCGAAACCGATCGTATTGGAGGGTGACGGTGCCCGAAAGCCTGTTGCCGCCCGAGCGGCTGCCCTCGCACACCACGACATGCATGGGTTGCGGCCCGGACAACCCCCACGGACTGCGGTTGGTGGTGCATCGTAGCGGCGACGCGGTGTACACCGATGTGACGTTCGATGAGCGCCATATCGGGGCCCCGGGCCTGGCCCATGGCGGGGCAGTGGCCGCGGCATGTGATGACGTCCTGGGCTTCACGTTGTGGATCGCCGGAACCCCGGCGGTGACCCGCACCCTGACGGTCGAATATTTGCGGCCGGTGCCGCTGCATCAGACCCACCGGATTACTGCCCACATCGTCTCTCGTGAAGGGCGGGCGCTGCATGTCACGGCGACAGGCACGGGTGAGGGTGGGATCGCCCGCTTCACCGCCAGTGCAGTGTTCATTGTCGTCAGCCCTGAGCACTTCGCCGCACACGGCGATGTCAGCGCTTTCGGCGATCTTCTGGAGCAGTTCTCGCGCCGCGGCGGCCTCGACCCGGAGCCGTCATGACTGTCCCTCAGGCGCGCAGCCACGGGAAAACCCCGCCTTCGGAAGCGAACTCGGTCGCTGCAGAGAAGCGAGCCGCTAACGCGTCGCGTTCACGCGCGTCCGCACGGCGCCGGGAGACCATTCTTGATGCAGCTTTGGTCGTGGCCGCGGCGGGTGGTTACGAGGCGGTTCAGATGCGGACAGTTGCCGAGCGGGTCGGCATCGCCGTCGGCACGCTTTACCGCTATTTCCCGGCGAAAACCCACTTGCTGGTGGCAGCGCTGACGCGCGAGTTCCGTCGACTCGACTCGGCCGGGGACTGGGCGAGTGGTGAGGGCACACCGCTGGAACGGCTCGAACGGCTCACCGCACATCTGCATGACCGCTGGCAGCGCGACCCATGGCTGACGACGGCCATGACACGGGCCTTCGCAGTCGCAGATACCCGCGCCGCCGCGGAACTCGACCGCGCGGCCGATGAGATCCAGATCCTGCTGGCCCGCACGCTCAGGGGCGGCGAGCCCACTCCTACCGATCTGCACGTGGCTGGGATCATCTCCGACATCTGGCTGGCCAACCTCGTGGCCTTCAGCGGCCACCGCGCGACAGCCGCCGACACCCGCGACCGCATTGACCGAGCCACCAGGCGCGTCGTGACCAGCGCTGCTAGGCCAGCCGTCTACCGGTAACGATACTGCTGGTATCGCAGCGATACTT
>NZ_JAKRFN010000056.1 GCF_022348085.1 Mycobacterium sp. PSTR-4-N
TCATCGGACGATCGCCGCCTTGAACGTGCCGGTGGGTGGGTCCAAAGCGCCTGCTGTGACGTTCGTGGCGCGCACTGTGACGGTGTCGGCCGCGGACACCCACATCGAGTAGATGATGCCCGCCATGACGGCGGCGTTGGGGATGCCAGGCGTGACGCAGTCGCCGACGACTGCGCCGGGCACGGCGATCGTCAAGTCCTGGTACGAACCAGCTGACACGGACGGGAAGTTCAGCGACGCAGCCACCGGGGTCGGCCCGAATGTGGCGCGCGTCCACCCTGTGGTGGTGCCGTCACCGCTTTCTTTCCGGTAGAGGCCGGTGTTGGTGGTATCGGAGGTGCTGGTGCCGTGCGCGAAGTAGAAGTCGCCAACACGGGCAGCGACAACACCTTCCGGAGCTAGCCGTCCGTCGAGGATGCGGCATGCCCGCATGCCGCCGGACGGGTCCACACCCCACGCGTGAAGGCGCTGCAACGTGGCGGTCTGGCCGGTGGTCAGCCCAAGGTCGAACTCCACCTCAACGTAGTAACCGGACTCGATCGCCAGCGATGACTGGAAGCCACGCACACGGGCGGGGGCGCCGGTGTCCGAGCCGGTCTCCATGCCGAGGATCGTGGTGTACTCCTGGCCAATGACGGTGCGGCCGGAGTCGGTATAGGTGCGGACCGTGACGTTCCCGAGCGTGCCGTTGGACTGCGCCAACCTGCCGAAGATCAGGGTGGGGAGCTGGCCAGCGACGAAGCTGCCCATCCGGAACCGGCACTTCTTGTGTGTGTCGTCGATGGTGACGCCGACACCGTTGAGCAGGTGCAGCGCGTGGGTATCGACGGCCCATGTCTGCCACGCCGTCCCGTCCCAGTAATCAGCGACGATCCCCGACGCGGCCAGCGCACCGTCGAACATGCCGAGGTGCGGCAGCAGCTCCGTCGACGGGTTCGGCACGGTGGGGTGGCTGTGATAGACGGTGCCGAGGTAGCCGCCCGCCAGCTGATTGGGAGTGACGCCGCGCTTGCTGATGCGGATGTCGCTGACCGAGGTGCCGGTGCGGTACACGCGGTCGGTGCCGATGATGGTGTTGTTGCGGCCGTTCTCGTCGAGGACCGCAGACTCACCGGCACCCGCACGGCTGTTGACCATGATGAGGCTGTCGTAGCAGTTGGTCAGCTTCAGCACTCGGGTGCACCACTCCGATGCCAGCCCGATAGCGAATGCGCCGCGGCAGTTGTACAGGTGCACGCCGTCTTCCCAGCCCTCGACGTGCAGCCCGGACAGGTTGGGTTGCGAACCCGACATGTAGACGGAGGGTCCGGCCGGCTTATACGAGCCGTTGGTGACGCCCATGAACGAAACACCCATGAACGTCCAGTAATTGGAGTCGGTGGCGTACAGGCCCCGCATGCCGTAGGTGACAACGTTCTTGAGCGTCCACCACGATGCGTCGTTGCCGGCGAAGCCCTGGGCGATGCTCTTGATGAGGTAGCGGTTGTCGTCGCCAGTGTTGGTCGACCCGAGCACTACGCGGCCCGACACGTCCTCGACGATGGCGCGGTTGACGTTGAGGGCGTGGATGCCGGCACCGCCCAAAGCGAGTGTGTCGCCGTCGATGTAGAGGTTCTTGAACGCCCACCCGAACGCATTGTTGCTGCCGTCGGCGAGGACCTTGATGAAAAAGTCGGGCTTCGTGGCCGCCGTCGAGTACAGATGCGCCTGCGCCGTCGTTGAAGACACACCTGCGTGCTGGCGCCGACGAAGCGGCTTCGCCCCGATGATCGTCAGCAGTTTGTCGCCCGTCACCGACACCCCCGCCCCGACATCGTGGGGCATCGGAGCCAGAACGATTTCCGAGCCGATTGTGGCGGCGTTGCACGCGGCCTGGATCGTCTTGAAGGCTCGATACCAGGTGAATCCGTTGTAGCTGTCGTTGCCGTTGACGGGGTCGACGTACAACCGCAGGGCGCCGGGGATGGGTCGCTCGAGGTCGGG
>NZ_JAKRFN010000057.1 GCF_022348085.1 Mycobacterium sp. PSTR-4-N
CCGCTGATATAGATCGAGTTAGTCCTTCTCAAATGCCTCCGGAGGTGTCAGGAAGGGATCTGTAACCGATCTCTTTGGGGTCCGTATGTTGACGCGCGCGGACCTCCTGACACGCCCCGGAGGTGTCGTTGTGTCTGCGCATGTAGCTCCAGTCACGTCGTCCACGATTGTCGTTGCCGTCGATGTCGGCAAGACCTCAGCTGTGCTTTCGGTGACCGATGCAGCTCGCCATCGGCTGCTCACGCCGTCGGAATTCGCGATGACCGGATCGGGCCTGACCGCCGCGACTGCTCGCGCGATGGCTGTCACACCTGCCGCGGTGCAGGTCAAGGTGGGCGTGGAGGCGGCCGGCCACTATCACCGACCGGTGCTCGACCATCGATGGCCCGATGGGTGGGAAGTGTTGGAGCTCAACCCCGCTCAAGTCGCTGAGCAGCGCCGCGTGCAGGGGCGGCGCCGGATCAAGACCGACGTCATCGACCTGGAAGCGATCACCGAACTGGTACTGGCCGGCTACGGACGTCCGATCACCGATCGCGATGTCGTGATCGGTGAGATCAGCGCCTGGGCAGTGCATCGGAGCCGACGGGTCGCCACGCGTACCGCGACGAAGAATCAGCTGCTCGGCCAGCTCGACCGGGCCTTTCCCGGGCTGACACTGGCTCTGCCTGACGTGCTGGGCACCAAGATCGGCCGGCTGGTGGCCGCTGAGTTCACCGACCCGGCACGCCTGGCCGGGTTCGGGGTCAACCGGTTGATCCGCTTCGCCGCGACCCGCGACCTGCAACTACGCCGCCCCGTCGCCGAGCGTCTGGTCGCTGCGGCCCACGACGCCTTGCCGACCCGCGACGCCGTGATCGCGCGTCGGATACTGGCCGCCGATCTGGTGTTGCTGGACGATCTTGACGATCAAATTCAGTCCGCGGAGACCGCGCTGGGATCACTGTTGCCGCGCAGTCCCTATGCGACGTTGACCTCGGTGCCAGGCTGGGCAGTGGTACGGGTATCCAATTACGCTGCTGCTCTTGGCGATCCGAAGCGCTGGCCGGGACCCCGCCAGATCTACCGCGCGTCGGGGCTGTCCCCGATGCACTACGAATCCGCCCACAAACGCCGCGACGGCGGTATCAGCCGCGAAGGCAGCGTCGCACTGCGCCGCGCCCTGATCGACCTTGGCATCGGCCTGTGGCTCAACGAGCCGGCCGCCAAGAACTACGCCCGCGGGCTCAAAGATCGCGGCAAGCCCGGCGGCATCATCGCCTGCGCGTTGGCCCACCGTGCTAACCGCATCGCCCATGCACTTGTCCGCGACCACGCCACCTACGAGCCGACCCGCTGGGTCTAGAACCCCCATGCTCAGCACGAAAGGATCGACCAAACCCTTCCACCACCCTCGTCGGTAGTGCCACGCTAGAAGGGCGGGACGAAGGGCCGGATCAGATGCCGTATCCGCTATGGCGGGCCCTCACCGGTCACGCCGAGGTTAGCTTGGCACCCGGCCCTTCGCCTCCACGGCAGCCCGAACGACGCCAGATAACCCATACCGAGGTTGCATAAGTCAGCGTGGGCGCCAGGCACCTGCCCTCCCTCGGCAGCACCACCGACCACAGAAATCACGCCCCGCCCCGGGACGTCGGCCCACTACGGCCTCCACACCCCTTGACTCGACCTACAGCCAGCTAACC
>NZ_JAKRFN010000058.1 GCF_022348085.1 Mycobacterium sp. PSTR-4-N
TTTTTTTGTTGTGTCCCGGATTTTCCCGTTTGTGGGGCGCAATGTTTTTTGGATGCCAGTTTTTGGTGTCTTTTGTTTGTGATCGGATTTTTCTGATTCGAATTCTGCCCGGGTTTGGTCCTGGGGGTTTTTGTTTGGAGAGTTTGATCCTGGCTCAGGACGAACGCTGGCGGCGTGCTTAACACATGCAAGTCGAACGGAAAGGCCCTTCGGGGTACTCGAGTGGCGAACGGGTGAGTAACACGTGGGTGATCTGCCCTGCACTTTGGGATAAGCCTGGGAAACTGGGTCTAATACCGGATAGGACCACGGCATTCATGTGTTGTGGTGGAAAGCTTTTGCGGTGTGGGATGGGCCCGCGGCCTATCAGCTTGTTGGTGGGGTAATGGCCTACCAAGGCGACGACGGGTAGCCGGCCTGAGAGGGTGACCGGCCACACTGGGACTGAGATACGGCCCAGACTCCTACGGGAGGCAGCAGTGGGGAATATTGCACAATGGGCGCAAGCCTGATGCAGCGACGCCGCGTGAGGGATGACGGCCTTCGGGTTGTAAACCTCTTTCGCCAGGGACGAAGAGAGATTGACGGTACCTGGAGAAGAAGGACCGGCCAACTACGTGCCAGCAGCCGCGGTAATACGTAGGGTCCGAGCGTTGTCCGGAATTACTGGGCGTAAAGAGCTCGTAGGTGGTTTGTCGCGTTGTTCGTGAAAACTCACAACTCAATTGTGGGCGTGCGGGCGATACGGGCAGACTGGAGTACTGCAGGGGAGACTGGAATTCCTGGTGTAGCGGTGGAATGCGCAGATATCAGGAGGAACACCGGTGGCGAAGGCGGGTCTCTGGGCAGTAACTGACGCTGAGGAGCGAAAGCGTGGGGAGCGAACAGGATTAGATACCCTGGTAGTCCACGCCGTAAACGGTGGGTACTAGGTGTGGGTTTCCTTCCTTGGGATCCGTGCCGTAGCTAACGCATTAAGTACCCCGCCTGGGGAGTACGGCCGCAAGGCTAAAACTCAAAGGAATTGACGGGGGCCCGCACAAGCGGCGGAGCATGTGGATTAATTCGATGCAACGCGAAGAACCTTACCTGGGTTTGACATGCACAGGACGCTGGTAGAGATATCAGTTCCCTTGTGGCCTGTGTGCAGGTGGTGCATGGCTGTCGTCAGCTCGTGTCGTGAGATGTTGGGTTAAGTCCCGCAACGAGCGCAACCCTTGTCTCATGTTGCCAGCACGTTATGGTGGGGACTCGTGAGAGACTGCCGGGGTCAACTCGGAGGAAGGTGGGGATGACGTCAAGTCATCATGCCCCTTATGTCCAGGGCTTCACACATGCTACAATGGCCGGTACAAAGGGCTGCGATGCCGTGAGGTGGAGCGAATCCTTTCAAAGCCGGTCTCAGTTCGGATCGGGGTCTGCAACTCGACCCCGTGAAGTCGGAGTCGCTAGTAATCGCAGATCAGCAACGCTGCGGTGAATACGTTCCCGGGCCTTGTACACACCGCCCGTCACGTCATGAAAGTCGGTAACACCCGAAGCCGGTGGCCTAACCC
>NZ_JAKRFN010000059.1 GCF_022348085.1 Mycobacterium sp. PSTR-4-N
GGATAAGTCCCCTAGCGTGGTGGAGTTTCGGGGGGCGGGGACGACGGTGCTGGGTGTGTCGTTGACGCTGTTGGGGTGGGCCATCGCGTAGTGGTCAGTGAGTTACCTACCAAGTGACTCAACAGGAAGACACACCACGCGATGACCCAGGATCATTCTGCCCTGCTTGCCCAACTCGATGCGCTCAAGTCCGCCGATGTCGGCGCGGTGTTCGCCGAGCTGATCCGCGCCGGGTTGCAGCAGCTGATCGAGGCCGAGGCCACGGCGGCCATCGGCGCCGGCCGCTATCAGCGGACTGACGGACGCACCGTGCACCGCAACGGGCACCGACCCAAGACCATCTCGACCACCGCCGGTGACGTCGAGGTGCAGATCCCCAAGCTGCGGGCCGGATCGTTCTTCCCGTCGCTGCTGGAACGGCGCCGCCGTATCGATAAGGCGCTGCACGCGGTGATCATGGAGGCCTACGTCCACGGGGTGTCCACGCGCAGCGTCGATGACCTGGTGAGCGCGATGGGTGTGCAGACCGGCGTGTCCAAGTCGGAGGTCTCACGGATCTGCGCCGGCCTGGACAAGGAGATCGAGGCGTTTCGTACCCGCAGCCTGGCCCACACCGAGTTCCCGTACGTGTTCTGCGACGCCACGTTCTGCAAAGTGCGCATCGGGGCGCACGTGGTCTCTCAGGCGCTCGTGGTGGCCACCGGGGTGTCCATCGACGGCACGCGCGAGGTGCTGGGCACCGCCGTCGGTGACAGCGAGTCCTACGAGTTCTGGCGCGAATTCCTCGCCTCGCTGAGGGTCCGCGGGCTCAGTGGTGTGCACCTGGTGATCTCTGATGCGCATGCTGGATTGAAATCGGCTGTGGCACAACAGTTCGCGAACTCATCGTGGCAGCGGTGCCGAGTGCACTTCATGCGAAATCTGCACACCGCGGTGTCCGCCAAACACGCCCCGGCGGTCACCGCGGCGGTCAAGACCATCTTCGCCCACACCGACCCCGCCGAGGTCGCCGACCAGTGGGACCGCGTCGCCGATACCTTGGCGGCCAGCTTCCCGAAGGTGGCCGCGATGATGGCCGAGGCCAAGACCGACGTGCTGGCCTTCACCGCGTTCCCGAAGGCGCATTGGCAGAAGATCTGGTCGAACAACCCGATCGAACGGTTGAACAAGGAGATCAAGCGCCGCGCTGATGTCGTGGAGATCTTTCCGAATCCGGCGGCGTTCCTGCGGCTGGCGACTGCGGTGGTCATCGAATCCCACGACGAGTGGCAGGTCACCCGCCGCTATCTCTCCGATGTCTCCATGGACGATTTACGTGCCGTCATTGCCGCCAAACACGCTGCGGCAGCACTTGCCAAACAACACCAAATCACCTAGCGTTCAACATGACTCGTTGATCACAACGCGTGAACCACGCCAGATCCGAAGTCCACCACTCCACGGGACGCTATC